>JAPDDQ010000186.1 GCA_027587225.1 Solirubrobacter taibaiensis | reverse complement strand
GTAACGGACGCTTTAGTAAATGAAATCGAAAATGATAAGCATGATGTTATCATTCTTAACTTTGCGAACTGTGATATGGGTGGCCATTCTGGGATGATGGAACCAACAATTAAAGCAGTAGAAGCAACTGACGAATGTTTAGGAAAAGTTGTAGAAGCGATTCTTGCAAAAGATGGTGTAGCACTTATTACTGCTGACCATGGTAATGCTGGTCAGGAGTTAACTGCTGATGGCGGTCCTATGACAGCTCATACAACTAACCCGGTTCCTTTCATCGTTACAAAAAATGATGTAGAGCTTCGTGAAGGTGGTATTTTAGGAGATATCGCTCCAACAATGCTTACACTTCTTGGTGTTGAGCAACCGAAAGAAATGACAGGTAAAACAATTATTAAATAATTTGCTTATATAAAAAGGAGAGAATTTATTATGCCAACAATTATTGATGTTTATGCTCGCGAAGTCCTTGACTCTCGTGGTAACCCAACTGTAGAAGTAGAAGTTTATACAGAAAGCGGCGCTTTCGGACGCGCTATCGTACCAAGTGGTGCATCTACTGGTGAGCACGAAGCAGTAGAATTACGTGACGGTGACAAATCTCGTTACCTTGGTAAAGGTGTTATTAACGCAGTAAACAACGTTAACGAAATTATCGCTCCAGAAATCGAAGGTTTCGATGTAACTGACCAAGCTGGTATCGACCGTGCTATGATCGAATTAGATGGCACTCCAAACAAAGGTAAACTAGGCGCTAACGCTATCCTTGGTGTATCTATGGCAGTAGCTCACGCAGCAGCTGACTTCGTAGGTCTTCCATTATACCGTTACCTTGGTGGATTCAATGCAAAACAATTACCAACTCCAATGATGAACATCATCAACGGTGGTTCTCACGCTGATAACAACGTTGACTTCCAAGAGTTCATGA
>JAPDDQ010000185.1 GCA_027587225.1 Solirubrobacter taibaiensis | reverse complement strand
GAAATCAGGGTTATCTAAACTACAAACGGGCGTACAAGTGCGTTATGAGATCAATAAAAAACTTATGCCTTTTGTAGATGTAGCATATGCTTATCATAAAGGTGCAGAGCAAACACCATGGCAATCTGCTTCTGAAAGTGAAAAGGGTTGGTTATATGCTACGGGATTAACGCTAAAGTTCTGATACTTTGTCTAAAAAGTAGCTTTGTTGCATAAATAAATTTCATCCCCATACATGTTAGATGAATACAGAATCAAAAAGCCGATACAAAACAACGAACTGGTCTGAGTACAATCAGGCTTTACGTCAACGGGGTGCTTTCACCATTTGGTTTGATCCCCAAATGCAATGGTCTGCAACACCTACTGGAAAAAAAGGACGTCAACCTACCTACACTGATATAGCAATTCAATTTGCCCTGACGATACGAAACCTGTTCCAACTGGCTTTACGCCAAACACAAGGTTTCATTCAAAGCCTTTTTCAAATGGCTCACCTCGACTGGAATATTCCAGACTTCTCAACATTGAGTCGGCGAGCAGATAAGCTCCAGCCACTTCTACATAAATCAGCAAAAAATCCACAGGAAGACTTGCATATTTTAGTTGATAGCACAGGGATCAAAGTTACAGGTGATGGGGAATGGGTGCGTAAAAAACATGGCGTAAACCAACATCGACAATGGCTGAAATTACATCTTGCGACAGATGCAAACAGTGGAGAAATACAAGCGGTTGAAGTCACGACCTGCCAATATGGTGATGCTGAAATGCTCCAACCTCTTTTAGATCAAATTGATGAACCCATTGCATCTGTCACGGCTGATGGTGCTTATGACACAGTGAATTGTTATGATGCGATTTTGAAACGGCAAGCAAATGTAATTATCCCTCCTCGTTCGAATGCTGCTTTATGGGCGGAAAATGAAAT
>JAPDDQ010000184.1 GCA_027587225.1 Solirubrobacter taibaiensis | reverse complement strand
GGATTATGTTCAATTACATAATGACCAATTGCGTGCATTAAATGTGTCTTTCCAAGTCCAACTCCCCCGTAAATAAAGAGTGGATTATACGCTTTAGCTGGCGCCTCAGCTACAGCTAATGAAGCTGCATGGGCAAAACGGTTACCAGAGCCAATAACAAATGTATCGAATGTATATTTTGGATTTAACATGCTCTGTGGTAAATGAGCTGAATCATCTTGTGCTGGATTCGGCTTAACTGGAGGCAGATCAATGTCCTCTTCAGCTTGACTTTGGGGAATAATAAAGCGAATTGCTAATTTTGCCCCTGTTAAATCGTATAGTGTTTCTGAAATTAGTTCGGAGTAATGAGATTCTAGCCAGTCACGAGCAAATTCATTCGGAGCTGTAATCGTTAATACGTCTTTCTTCAAGTTATGAGCCGTTGTGGATTTTAACCATGTCTCATAACTAGGCTTGCTTACCTTTTTTTCTAATTCTTTTAAGGCACTATTCCATAAATCAGAGATATTTTCCAAAGGTGTCCCTCCTTTACTAAGTTGGTAAAAGAATAAGGTTGCGCAACAAATGTACAACCTAATAAATATAAAATGTATATTTATACGAAACGTATTTTAAAACCTAAAAACGTCGTTTGTATATGAGATAGGGTTTTCGACAAAAAAAGCAAATGTGGACAACTATTTACCCACATGTGATTAAAACTGTCCACATGTTATACACAAATTGTGGATAAGATAAAGATGTGGAAAACTTATTCAAAGTGAAAACACAACTATAATATCAAAAAAAAGTGGCTATAGCAATGAATTTAAGAAAGTTATCCACAAAATCAATACCTTGTGGAATAAACTTGTCCACAACACGATATACTGTGTAAAAGTGGGAAAAAAGTTTGTGGATATAAAAAACGTGAAAAAACATTTATCCAC
>JAPDDQ010000183.1 GCA_027587225.1 Solirubrobacter taibaiensis | reverse complement strand
CTTTATTCTTTGCTTCGTACATGGCCATATCAGCATGCTGCAAAATGGATAGCGCATCTTCACCTGCTTCAGCATATATTGCAATTCCGATGCTCGGTGAGATTTGTAAATGTTGATTTTCGATTTCAAATGGCTCATTCATGGCCGCTACAATCCTATCAGCTATTTTTTGGACATCTGGCTTTTTTTTGTAATTCTCGATAAGGATTGTGAACTCATCCCCAGCTAGCCGCGCGAGTTTCATATTTGATGTTGCTATTCTTTCGAGCCTTTTTGCTACTGCGATGAGCAATAGGTCTCCTACTCGATGACCGAGGGTATCATTAATAACTTTAAAACGGTCTAGGTCGAGAAACATAACAGCAAAAGGCTTTTTCGATATTTTTGCTCGTGCAATTGCCTGTTCTAAATGTTGATGAAATGCACGACGATTTGCAAGCTCTGTTAAAGTATCATGGTATGCTAGGAAGTTGATTTGTTCTTGTTGTTGTTTGCTTTCCGTAATATCTTTAATCATTAAATAAACCCCAGAAATTTTCTCCTTTAAAAAGATCGGTACGGCGGTAACGTGCAAGTAGTAAATATCCCTGTTTTTATGGTAAGCCCGTATTTCTAAAGAAATAGAATATCCCTTTTTCACGCGATGAAAGGCGTTAATCATTTCTTCTAAATCTTCTTCGTATATGAGTGAATAGTAAGGCTGGTTTAATAATTCATTCGTTTGATAACCGAGTAAAGTAGTACCAGCGTTATTTACTTTGAGAAAATTACCGTACAAATCTAATGTGAAAATTGGATCTGGATGATGCTCGTATAAAGATTTAAACATTTGTTGATTATGATAGAGTTCATTTTTCTGTTCTACTAAATCTTCTGTACGTAGTTTAATTTGTTTCTCGAGTTCTGAGTTGAATTGCATTTGAGCGATCAATAAT
>JAPDDQ010000182.1 GCA_027587225.1 Solirubrobacter taibaiensis | reverse complement strand
TGTGCGAATTGCAAGGGCGGTTGTACGAAATGCGTTTCGTATGGGGAGTCGTTCTCCAATTCAAATTTCAGAACGTCGTACAGTTACAGTAGCGAAATTACTTGAAAATATTGTAGCGTACGTTGTTATGTTCATTATGCTAATTGCGATTTTAGGTGTATTTGATATTAATGCATCAGGTTTATTAGCGGGTGCTGGGGTAATTGGTTTAGCAGTCGGATTTGGTGCTCAAAGTTTAGTGAAAGATGTTATTACAGGTTTATTTATTTTATTAGAAGATCAGTTTTCGGTTGGCGATTATGTTAAAATCGGTCAATTTGAAGGAGTCGTTTTAGAAATTGGACTTCGTACAACGAAAGTAAAGAGTTGGACAGGTGAAATTCATACTTTACCAAATGGAAGTATTATTCAAGTTACTAACTACTCAGTTAGTAATAGTGTAGCGTTTGTTGATGTATCTATTTCATATGAGGCTGATATTGCGAAAGCAGAGCAAGTTATTGAAGAGTTATTAGTAGAATTA
>JAPDDQ010000181.1 GCA_027587225.1 Solirubrobacter taibaiensis | reverse complement strand
AAATGGTAACAACGCCTCAATTATTAGGTGTGCAAACATTAGCTGCATCAGAAGTTATATTACGTGTTATTGCTGAAGTAGAACCGATGCAACATGCAGTTATTGCAAGGGCACTTCGTAAAGAGATTAAAAATCGTCTTGATTTACATGGAATTGAAATTCCATATCCACGTATGGTTTTATATAATCGTGAAGAATTAGTTAGTGGAAAAGCAATTTAGTATGGAGAGGAGTTTGGAGAATGGAGCAAAAGGAATATAACTTGTATGATGTTGTGGAAATGAAGAAAGCCCATCCATGTGGCGAGAATCGTTGGAAAATTATTCGTATGGGAATGGATATCCGCATTAAGTGCGAGGGGTGTGACCATTCAGTAATGATTCCTCGAAAAGAGTTTGATCG
>JAPDDQ010000180.1 GCA_027587225.1 Solirubrobacter taibaiensis | reverse complement strand
ACTGGTGATTACATCGTTGTTATCAATGCTGAACAAGTTCAAGTAACTGGTAACAAGTCTCTAGATAAAAAATATTATCGCCACACTGGTTTCCCTGGTGGTATCCGTGAAACTAACTTCGAAAAGTTAGTTGCTCACAAACCAGAAGAAATTTTCCAACGCGCTGTAAAAGGTATGTTGCCAAAAGGTCCTCTTGGTTATGCTATGATCAAGAAAATGAAAGTGTATGCTGGTGCTGAGCATCCTCACACAGCTCAACAGCCACAAGTTTTGGACATCTAAGGGATACAGCACATGGCTACAAACTATGGTACAGGTCGCCGTAAGACCGCAACTGCACGTGTTTTCTTATCAGCTGGTACAGGTAAACTCGTAATCAACAATCGTACTTTAGAGCAATATTTCGGTCGTGAAACTGCTCGTATGGTTGTGCGTCAGCCTTTAGAGCTTTTAGAAGTAACTGAAAAATATGACCTTTACATCACTGTTAAAGGTGGTGGTATTGGTGGCCAAGCTGGCGCTATCCGTCACGGTATTACTCGTGCATTGATCGCTGCTGACGAAACTTTAAAACCTGCTCTTCGTCAAGCTGGTTTCGTTACTCGTGATGCTCGTGAAGTTGAACGTAAGAAACTTGGTTTACGTAAAGCTCGTAAACGTCCTCAATTCTCTAAACGTTAATCGTTTTACGAATTGGACAAAAACCTCGGATTTTTCCGAGGTTTTTTATTTTAGATTAAACAAAAGAATTCAAAGATGCTTTTGTATGATTTTTTTAGTATGCTAAAACGTTTATATAATTAGTTTTGTGATATGTCATCGGTTGAAAATACGCCTGTTCAAGGCATTACGTTGTATAGTCATGCAGATGATTTCCGCTCACATTGGATTCGTTTCTTATTAGCTGAAAAGCAAATCAAATATCATCTCATTATC
>JAPDDQ010000179.1 GCA_027587225.1 Solirubrobacter taibaiensis | reverse complement strand
ATCTTGCAGTGCATCTAGTCCACTAATAATATCACCTTTTTTATATGCTTCTGGATATCCTTTAGAAGCAAGTACAACACCGATTACAGCTTCTTCTGACCATTGTAACGTTAGTTCACTTTCATCTAATACAGCGTTACATACGTCAACTAAATCATTTTCTAAGCGAGGTAATACAACTTCTGTTTCAGGATCACCGAAGCGTGCATTAAATTCAATTACCTTCGGACCATCATTTGTTAAAATAAGACCTGCGTATAAAATACCTGTAAACGAACGGTTTTCTTCAATCATCGCCTTAGCAGTTGGATGCAATACGGTTTGAATCGCTTCTTGAACTGCTGATTCTGGAATTTGTGGTACTGGAGAATATGCACCCATTCCGCCCGTATTTGGACCTTTATCACCATCAAAAGCTCTTTTATGATCTTGGGCGATTATCATTGGATGTACAGTTGTTCCATTCACGAATGCCATTAATGAAAATTCTTGTCCATCTAAAAACTCTTCAATAACGACCTTCTTACTTGCCGCGCCGAATTTCACATCTTGTAGCATTTCTTTCACAGCTTGTAATGCCTCTTCAAGCGTCATTGCTACCGTTACCCCTTTACCCGCAGCTAGGCCGTCAGCTTTAATAACGATTGGTGCACCAACTTTTTGAATGTACTGTACTGCTTCTTCATAATCTGTAAAGGTTTCGTACGCCGCAGTTGGAATATCATACTTTTTCATAAGCTCTTTTGTAAAAGCTTTACTACCTTCAATAACAGCAGCCGCTTTATTCGGACCAAATACGCGAAGTCCCTCTTCTTTAAAACAATCAACAATTCCATTCATAAGCGGAATTTCTGGTCCAACGAAAGTTAACTCAACATTATTCTCTTTTGCAAATAAAACTAATGCATCAAAATCATTTTCATCAATATCAACTGGTGTT
>JAPDDQ010000178.1 GCA_027587225.1 Solirubrobacter taibaiensis | reverse complement strand
TTACAAAATGTTGTGACTTTACCGCACATCGGATCTGCAACATTAAAAACTCGTCAGCAAATGGCCATGACCGCCGCTGAAAATTTAGTTGCAGGATTACAAGGAAAAACACCGCCTAATATTGTGCGCGGGTAATACTGAATAAACGAAAGGCAAGATGACATCGTCATCTTGCCTTTTTTTGTTAACATATTTTCTTCTTCCTTGGAGATGATATGAACAAAAATCAATGGAGTGACAAAAAATGAATCATAAATATACTTGTCCTTATTTCACTTTTTCCACTCGCGGCACTACTGTTCATTACGAATTGTATGAACATGATAATAAAACAGAACGCCCTACTTTCGTACTCGTTCACGGCTTTTTATCTTCCTCATTCAGTTACCGCCGTCTCATTCCTTTACTAGCGAAGGAAGGAACAGTCATTGCTCTTGATTTACCACCGTTCGGAAAAAGTGATAAGTCTCATCTGTTTAAGTATTCTTATCACAATTTAGCAACGATTATTATTGATTTAATTGAACATTTATCTCTCTCAAACATTGTATTAGTTGGGCATTCTATGGGTGGGCAAATTTCTCTCTATGTAAACCGTATACGTCC
>JAPDDQ010000177.1 GCA_027587225.1 Solirubrobacter taibaiensis | reverse complement strand
AGACGATTTTACTATGTAGCTCGAGCTATTTAGCGCGCGCAACCTTACCTTTACTATACTCTTCTTATTTACCGTTCTTTCATTTATACGTAAAGAACTGGATTATACGGCGCGGCATTGTTCATAACTTAATGAATGTCGTTCATGATCACTCATTAATTGACGATGAAATGAAAAAAGGTTACTCCGCTCCTTTTTATGACAACCGTATATTTCCCGCTTTAACTCGCATGATACGAGACCGTGAAGGTGACTTATCTTCAACTGAATTACAAAAAATCGAAACACCTATCCTACTCATTTGGGGTGAAAAAGACCGCGTCGTCCC
>JAPDDQ010000176.1 GCA_027587225.1 Solirubrobacter taibaiensis | reverse complement strand
TTTTTTTTAGTAAATAAATGATATAGTTTTAACTAGACAGAGTGAGATTAGAAAGATTGCTTACATGAATGGTAGGTGTAGCCAAGTTTTGGTTATAGAAAATAGAGTGTATGTGTTATAATAAGTTTTATGAATTAGAAAACAAGGGTGATTTTTTGTGTGTGACATCTACGGAGGGTATGCGGGTATAAAAGAAAAATTGATGGAGAAATTACGCCATCCTTATTTTATAAACTATATTGAAGAACCATTTATTGATGAAGAAAAGATAGCATTGTTATATGGTGCTTTAAAGAGTGCAAACTTACATATAGAACAAATTGAGCATTACGTAGTAACAATTATGCTTGTACAAATTGCGCTTGATACGCATGAAAGGGTATCAAATAAAGCAGGCGAGGAAGAGATTGAATTCCATAAATGTCGTCAATTAACAGTACTTGCAGGCGATTACTATAGTGGACTATATTATTATTTATTGTCTATGAATCGTGATATTGTTTTAATTCGTGCACTTGCTGAAGGAATTAAAGAGATAAATGAACACAAAATTATGTTATACCAAAAAGCGCATGAAACGACGGATGACATAATGAAAAGCATAGTAACGATTGAGTCTGCGCTCCTTCAAAAAACATGTGATCATTTTCAGTTATCACATTGGAAGCCATTTATCACATACGTATTAGGTGGAAATCGCCTTCAAAAAGAAATTCAATTGTATGCTGATAAGCAACATTCACCTGTTTTTCAAGCTATGCAAGATGCTTTAGGGGATAAAGCAGAAGTAGTGATTAATGGTTGGATGAAGGAATTGAGAAAGAAAGAAAAACAATTTTTAGAAAATCACACAGACATAAATGAAATAAATTCTGTGTTAAGGAATAAATAGAAGACATAAGCAATTTTACATTGGAAGAAGGTACGAGCATGCAACAATCAAAAGAAGAAAGAGTAC
>JAPDDQ010000175.1 GCA_027587225.1 Solirubrobacter taibaiensis | reverse complement strand
GGAGATTTCGTAATTTGATCAATGCCTTCAGTGAAACCGATATAGCCTAAAATTCCAACTACGCCAATGTATTGAAAAAGAAAGACAATACGTATGTTTTTTAACATTTGAAGAATGAGGCGTTCATCCTTTATTTTTTTCATAATATTCATCCCCTGCTTATTATGATTTCGCTGTCACATTAATTGTAACATATATATTGCAATTATCAATTTATAATTTACATAAAATAATTTGGATGAAAGAGGAAATAAAATATTTTTATAAACATGTTGCACTTATACTTTATTAATGTTATATTAGCAAAGCGATGAGCTAATTTACGTAAGACGAGAGATATGCTTAAGTGCTAAACACGCGAATGTGGTCGCCTGGTCTCTCGCCGTAAACGCATCAAGACGCCTGC
>JAPDDQ010000174.1 GCA_027587225.1 Solirubrobacter taibaiensis | reverse complement strand
GCGTCTTTCATTTTATATAAAAGTAAATGATACATGCAGATGAGGTAAACCCTTATCTGCATTTTTTATTTTTCGAAAGAAATGTAATATGGATAAAACCCCCATTTCCGGAAAAACTACTAATGAAAGTATGATCTTGCCTAAAAGAGGTGAACGGAAATGAAATGGATACTGATTGCGATGCAAGCTTTCGTTATGATGTTTTGTTTCGTTTATGGAACGAATGTGAAGGCGGAAGGGCCAGTACCAGAAGTAACGAAAAAAGAACCTGAGGTTACAATTTTATTAGAGCGTATGTATGTTGATGGCGAAGTAAGCGAAGAAATACTTACAGAAAAAGTGACGGATTTAGAAAAGTTTTTACAGCAGTATAAAGAATGGCAGCTCGTTGATCGTGATGATGTACAAATTGTATTGCAAAAGAAAGTTGATGATATTTCTCCGTTATTGAAAACGAGCGGGTATTTTGGTGTTTCAGAGGAAGGGATATTACAAATTTTCAAAGGTGTACCGAAAAGTGATAATGCGATCCATTCTTTCTTTCAAATTGATATGAAA
>JAPDDQ010000016.1 GCA_027587225.1 Solirubrobacter taibaiensis | reverse complement strand
GCCACGCCCCGCCCGCAGCGGACCGCGACCCCGCGTCCGCAGCCGCGCCGGACGGCGACCCCCGCGCCCACCGTCGCGCCGCCGCCGCCCGCGGCCACAGCGGCGCCCCCGGTCACGGATGACGACGATGACGATGACGACGACGGGCCCGAGATCGACGATGACGCCGGCGATGACGATGACTAGGTATCCCGTCATGGCGCTGCTCGCGGCCGCGCTCCTCGTCTCGATCTTCGCCCTCCTGCGCAGCGAGGACGACGTCCTCGTCGACCACACCCAGCCCGGCGCCCGGGCGGCGATCGACGCCGCGCGGGCCGTCGTTCCGGGTGAGCTCGTCGACGTCCGCGTGGACCAGGACAACGACAAGTGGGAGGTCACGCTGCGCGCGGACGGCACCGACTACGAGGTCGAGCTCGCGCCGGGCACGCTCGCCCTCCTGCGCATCGACTACGACTGAACCTAAAGAGGGACAGTCCCTCTTTAGATTCGGAGCCGGTAGCCCATGCCGCGCACGGTCTCGAAGCGCTGCGAGCCGAGCTTGCGGCGCAGGTAACCGACGTAGACGTCGACGACGTTCGACCCCGGGTCGAAGTCGTAGCCCCAGACGTGCGAGAGCAGCTGCTCCCGGCTCAGCACCTGGCCCGGGTGGCGCAGGAACGTCTCCAGCAGCGAGAACTCCTTGGCGGTGAGCTCGGCCTCGTTGTCGTCCGCGGCCGCCCGCCGCGTGCGGACGTCGAGCGTGATCCCGCCCGCCGCCAGCACCATCGACGGCTGCTCGCCGCCCGCCTGGCGCAGCCGCGCCCGCACGCGAGCCAGCAGCTCGTCGAACACGAACGGCTTCGTGACGTAGTCGTCGGCGCCGAGGTCCAGGCCCGTGACCATGTCCTCCACTTCGTCGCGCGCGGTGAGCACGAGCACCGGCAGCCGCTCCTGCCGCGCTTGCAGCGCCCGCAGGACCGCGAAGCCGTCCTGCCCGGGCAAGCCGATGTCGAGGATCATCAGGTCGAACTCCGATGTGCGGGCGAGGTCGGCGGCGCGCACCCCGTCCTCGCACACGGTGGTCGTGTACCCCGCGGCCTTCAGGCCCTTCACGAGGAACGACGACAGGCGCGGCTCGTCCTCCGCGATCAGGATGCGACTCAACGGGAGACCTCCGGTCCAGAGACGGGAACGACGACGGTGAAGGTGGAGCCGGCCCCAGGCTGGCTCGCCAGGGTGGCGCGGCCGCCGTGGGCTTCGGCGATGGCGCGGACGATCGCGAGCCCGAGCCCGGCGCCCTCGGAGCGGCGGCGGCTGCCGGCGGCACGTGCGAAGCGGTCGAAGATGCGGTCCTGGTCCTCGCGCGCGACGCCCGGCCCGCTGTCGCGCACCCACAGCGAGGCCTCGCCGGCGTCCACGCCGGTGCCGATCCAGATCGCGTCGCCGTCCTTGGTGTGCTGGACGGCGTTCTGCGCGAGGCCCATCACCGCCTGGGTGAGGCGCTGGCGGTCGGCGTGCAGCACGGCCTCGCCGCGCGCCTCGAGCGCCCAGGAACGCTTGCCGAGAGCCGCGGCCTTGTCCAGCAGCTCGTCGGTGAGGGCACCCAGCTCGACTTCGTCCACGCGCAGGAAGTCGCTGCGTTCGGCCTTGGCGAGGAGCAGCAGGTCGTCGACGAAGCGGCTCATGCGGTCCAGCTCGTCCGTGACCAACGCCACCGTCTCGCGCCGCTCCTGCGGGTCGTCGCCGAGCAGCTCGAGGTGGCCGCGGACGATCGTGATCGGCGTGCGCAGCTCGTGCGACGCGTCGCTCACGAAGGCCCGCTGGCTCGCGAACGCGCCTTCGAGCCGGTCGACCATCGCGTTGAACGTGCGCGAGAGCTCGGCGATCTCGTCCGCACCGGACACCGGGATCCGCCGCGTGAGGTCGGTCTCGGTGATCGAGCGGGCGGTGTCGTCGAGCGCGCGCAGCGGCGCCAGCAGGCGACCGGCGACCACCCAGGCCAGCGCGGAGGCGATCAGCAGCACGGTGATCAGCACGAGCGTGGCGAGCTGGACGGCCTCCCACACGTCGTCGCGCTCGGCGCTCAGCGAGGCGGCGACCACGAACACGCCGGCGGGCGTCGAGCCCGTGGTCCGGACCGGCACCGCGAGGTAGCGGATGGTCTCGGTCGGCGTCTCCACCTCGCCGCTCTCGGGCTCGCGCAGCTTGGCCCAGCGGTCCGTCTCGCCGCCTAGCGCCAGCCGCCCGCCGACGCCGCCCGAGAGCTCGTCGTAGTAGCGGCCGTCGGCGAACATCACGATCGTCTCGCCCGCTCCGGGCACGTTGCGATCCTGGTAGAGGTCGAAGATCTTCTCCAGCTCGTCGCCGAACGCGCGCCCGTCGTCCGGGTCCCGGCCCGAGGCGAGCTGGCGGAACTCCTCCACCTCTTGGCGCAGCGACGCGTCGAGCCGGTCGTCGGCGCGGACGACCAGCACCTCGTAGATCGCGATCACCGACACCACGGTCGAAAACGCCATCAGGACGACGAACGCGGCGAGGATGCGCGTACGGGCACCACCGAAGATCCGCCGGATGCGCAAGGCAGGAACGCTAGGGCCCACGGCTAAGGAAGCTCTTACTCGTGCGCGACTACCCGCGGATCCGGTTCATGGGCTCCAAGTACCGGCTCGCGCCGCGGCTGGCGGAGGTGTTCGCCACGCTCCCGCCCGGGCCCGCGATCGACGCGTTCAGCGGCAGCGGCGTCGTGGCCTACACGCTCAAGGCGAGTGGCCGGGCGGTGCTGGCCAACGACCACCTCACGTTCACGTCGACGCTGGCCGAGGCGCTCGTGGCGAACGAGGGCGAGCAGCTCACCCCCGAGGACGTGGCACGGATCTGCTCGCCCAGCCGGGACGGGCGGGACTTCATCGCGAGCACGTTCGACGGGCTCTACTTCCCGCGCACCGACCACGCGTTCCTCGACGCCGCCTGGTCGCATGTGGACGAGCTGCACGGCGCGAAGCGGGCGCTCGCGCTCAGCGCGCTGTGCCTCGCCGCCGCCCAGAAGCAGCCGCGCGGCGTGTTCACGGTCACGACGCCGCGCTACGACGACGGGCGCCGGCAACTGCGGATGAGCCTGGAGGAGCTGTTCCGCGAGGCCGTCGAGCGCTGCAACGCCGCGGTCATCCCCGGCGCGGCCCGGGCCCGCTGCGGCGACGTGTTCGACCTCGACGAGCCGGCGGCGATCGCCTACCTGGACCCGCCCTACGCGCCGCCGCGCGACGACACGTGTTACGTCAAGCGCTACCACTTCCTCGAGGGCCTGGCCACGTACTGGCGCGGGCAGGAGATCATGTGGGAGACGCGGACCCGCAAGCTGGTCAAGCGGCCGACGCCGTTCGGCTCCAAGCGCACGGCCAGCGCCGCTCTCGACCGCCTGTTCGGCCATTTCGGGACCGCCGAGGCCCTCGTCGTCTCTTACGGCTCCAACGCCGCGCTGACCGCTGAGGACCTCGAAGCCCTGCTCAAGCGCCACCGGCGCTCGGTCGAGCGCCACGAGATCGCGCATCGCTACGCGTTCGGCACCCACCGGACCGCAGAACGGCGCATCGCAACGGAATACGTGTTCGTCGGCCGCTAACCGAGCGGGGTAGACTCACCACGGTGCAGGAGATGGTGATCTACGGCGTGAGCTTCGACATGGTCGGCAAGCAACCGATCGTGCTCCTGAAAGCCGTCGACACGAACAAATTCCTCCCGATCTGGATCGGGCACCCAGAGGCGGCCGCGATCCTGATGAAGCTTCAGGGAGCGTCGACGCCACGTCCCATGACGCACGATCTGCTGTTCGACATGCTCGGTGAGCTCGAGGTCGCGTGCACGCGCGTCTCGGTGACCGAGTTGCGCGAGAACACGTTCTACGCGTCGATCACGCTGTCAGTGAACGGACGCGAAGTGGAGATCGACTCCCGCCCCAGCGACGCGCTGGCGCTCGCCGTCCGCTCTGGCGCGCCGATCTTCGCCGCCGAGGACGTCATCGCGGAGTCCGCGATCGAGTTCGAGCACGAGGTCGAGGACACCGAAGAGGTCGTCGACAAGTTCAAGGAGTTCCTCGACCGCGTGACGCCGGAAGACTTCGCCGGAGGCGATACCTAGGCCACGGGCGTCCCGACGACCGTGATCGTCGACGTACGGAAGGCCCCCTGCGGATCGCCGCAGAACGGCTGGAACGATGTGTAGAACTCCTGGCCGCCGGTCAGCGGGAGCTTCAGGATCCACGAGGCGTCGAACAGGCGCTCGACCGCGGTGAACGCGATCGTCACCTTGTCGTCCTCGATCTTGGCGCCGACGACCACCGGTGAGCTGAACGCCCGCGTGCGCAGCATGTCGTGTCCGCACGGGTTCCCGATGCCGGAGTCCCACTCCGTGCCGAAGAAATCGCCCTCGCCGTCGACGTAGCCCTCGCCGGGCCCGGCGGTCACACGGCCGAGGCCGGTCGCGTTCGTCTGGGCGATGCCCTCGCCCATGTCCTTCTTGAAGTCGACCCGGATGTCGTAGCGGTAGCGCGTGGCCTCGCGTGGTGGGATCGAGTGCTGGAGCGACCGTGGGCGCCCGGCGGTGGACGTGATCTCGCCGGCCACGCACGCCCCGGCGGACGACGGCTCCCAGGCGCCGGCGGCATCGGACACGCCGATCTGGACCGTGGCGCCGCTGAGGGTGGCGGCGCTGAGCGCGCCACAACCGCTGGTCAGCGTCCAGCGCGCGTCGGCGGCGCGTGTCCCGTCCTCGGCGTTCACCCACGCGTTCCAGTCTCCACGCCCGCCCTTGACGACCTTCTCGGGCGTCGAGTTGAAGTCGAGCTGCGCGCACGCCCGCTCGTCGTACCAGCGCTTGTCGCCCTTCTCGAGCGCGGACCGGATGTCCGACAGGCCGAACATCGAGGTCGTGACGAGCGCGGTCAGGGCCTCGAGGTCCTTGGCGTCGCCGCGGTCGCCCTTCGGCCCGCGGAAGGTCATTTCCTTCGCCAGCGAGATCAGGTCGAACTTCACCGGCACGCCCTTCTTGGTCAGCGCGCTGCGATACGTGCGGGTGGGGTTGCGCTTGAGCACCTTGCCCGTGGACGCGATCTCGACGCCGGACTTGATCGACACCTCGCCGCGGAACGCGACGTCGAACGTCTCGGCCTTCGCACCCACGCCCACGTGACCCGTCCACGTCGCCTCGTTGCGCATCGTGACGACCGCCCACGTGCGCTTGCCGTGCTCAGTCGTGCCCGCCCCGAACGTCATGGTCTCGTCGAGCTTGGCCGGCACGTCGCCGTTGGCCAACGGGCACTTCGGCGTGGAGTTGTCCTTCTCCAAGCCCATGCTCAGGCTGTCGCCCGCCTTGTTGCGCAGCTCCATCACGTTGCCGTTCTGGACCAGCTCGATGCCGGGCGGGAGCCCGGAGTCTGCCTGGGCCGCCCGTGCCCCGAACAGCCGGCGAGCGAGCCGCTCCAGGCGGCGGTTCGGCTTGCCCTCGATGAGCGGCTTCAGCACGGTCGGGTTCGCCGCCGGCAAGGTCTTGGGCAGGCACGCCCGCGGCTGCTTCTTCGGGCCGATCGCGACGGTGTTCTTGGCGCACCGGGGCGCGGCGGCGGAGGCCGGCGTGGCGGCCACGAGGAAGGCGATGAGGAGGAGCGGGAGCAGTCGCAGCATGGGTCGAGCGACCGTATTCCGGCCCGGCGGCGGTGCCATCCACCTCCCGGTGGGACCGTGTACCTACAACGGTCTACGCGGGTGCGCGCTGGACGGCCAGGTCCAGCACGCGGGCGACGAAGTCGTCGAACCCGATGCCGGCCGCCTCGGCCGCGAGCGGCAGGAGCGACGTGTCGGTCAGGCCCGGGATGGCGTTGGCCTCCAGGACCGTGAGCTCGTCGCCGTCGGCCATCAGGTCCACGCGAGCGAAGCCGGAACAGCCGAGCACCTTCCAGGTCGCGAGCGCGAGCTCCTGCGCACGCGCTGTCACCTCGGCCGGCAGGTCCGCCGGGCACACGAAGCGGGTGCGGCCGATCTCGTAGCGCGCTTCGAAGTCGTAGAAGTCCTCCGCGACCGGGATCGCTTCCACCACCGGCAGCGCCTCCGGCCCGTCGACGGACTCGATCACCGACACCGCGAGGTCGCGTCCCGGCACGTAGCGCTCCAGGATCACCTTGGAGTCGTAGGAGAACGCCGACACGAGCGCGTTGGGGACGTCCGCGGCCGTGCGCGCGAACTTGATCCCGAGCGCCGAGCCCTGCCCGGCGGGCTTGACCACGATCGGGAAGTCCAGCCGCTCCTCGATCACCGGCAGGGCCTTCGCCGCACCCAGCTCGCGGAACGCGGCCTGCGAGAACGCGTAGAAGTCGGGCGTCGGGATGCCGGCGTCGCGCAGCAGGTGCTTGGCGACGACCTTGTCCATGCAGCGGATGCACGCGCCCGGTCGCGAGGCGGTGTACGGGATGCCGACGAGCTCGAGCAGCTCCTGGACGGTGCCGTCCTCGCCGCCGCGGCCGTGCAGCGCGACGAACGCGACGTCCGGGCGCTCACGCTGCAGGCGCTCGACCAGATCGGGCCCCACATCGATGGCCAGCACCTCGTGGCCGAGCCGCGCCAGCGCGTCCTCCACGCGGGCGCCGGAGCGCAGCGAGACGGTCCGCTCGAGCGAGGAGCCGCCCTTCAAGACGGCGACGTTCACGAGGCCTCTCGCCGTCGGAACTCGACGACATCCCCGCCGCCACGCTTGGGCGCGGGCTGGTGGCCGGTCAGAGTGCCGTACAGCGCGACCTGCTCGGCGATGACCTTGCCGATCCGCCGGATGCCCTCACGGATCTCATCCTCGTTGACGCCGCTGAAGTTCAGCCGCATCTCCGATCCGCCGCGCCCGTCCAGGTAGGCGGCGCGGCCGGGCACGAACGCCACGTTCTCCCGCAGCGCGCGCGCCAGCAGGTCGGTCGTGTCCAGGTAATCGGGCAGCTGGACCCACAGGAACAGGCCGCCCTGCGGCTTCGTCCACGTCGCCTCGGCCGGGAAGAACTCCTCCATCGCCGCGAACATCACGTCGCGCCGGCGGCGGTAGATCGATCGCAGCTGCGTGATGTACGCCCGCCAGTCGCGGTGCTGGAAGTAGGACGCCACGAAGTACTGGTTCAGCGGCGAGGAGCACAGGTCCGCGGCCTGCTTGCCGAGGTTCAGGCGCTCCAGGATCGGCTTCGGTGCGGCCGCCCAGCCCAGCCGCAGCCCGGCTGAGAGGATCTTCGAGAACGTGCCGAGGTAGATCACGTAGCGGCCGCCGTCGAGCGAGTACAGCGTCGGCAACGGGTCGCCCTCGTAGCGCAGCAGGCCGTACGGGTTGTCCTCGAGGATCACGAGCTCCTGCTCGGCGGCGAGCTTCACGAGCGCGCGCCGGCGCTCCAGCGACATCGTCACGCCGCCCGGGTTCTGGAAGTTCGGGATCGTGTAGATGAACTTGGGCGTGCGACCCTCGCGCCGCAGCCGCGCCAGCGTCTCCTCGAGCACGTCGAGGCGCATGCCGTCGCCGTCCATGGCGACCTGCTCGACCTGTGCCTGGAAGGAGTTGAAGCACGGCACCGCGCCGGGATAGGTCGGCGCCTCGGCCACCACGACGTCGCCCGGATCCAGGAACGCGCGGCAGACGAGGTCGATCACCTGCTGGCCGCCGGTGGTGACCATCAGGTCGTCGATCTCCACCTCGGTGCCCTCGGCCGCCATCACCTGGACGATGCAGCGGCGGACGTCGTCGAGCCCGTCCGTCGGCCCGTACTGGAGCGCGGCGGCGCTGGATTCTACGGCCACGCGCGCCATCAGCCACGCGAAGTCCTCGGCCGGGAACGTGGTCGTGTCCGGCAGGCCCGTGGCCAGCGAGATCACTTCGGGCCGGGCGGTCACGGCCATCATGTCGCGCATCGCGGAGGACGTCATCCCGCGCGTGCGCTTCGCGAACAGACCGCCGTAGCGCTCGATCTCGTGCGCGCTGGACGGGGGTCGGTTGCCTGGTGTCTCGTCTATCGTCATCGACCGCTACCGAACGCTAGCGCGCCCATGGACTATCTCCTCGACCTCTTGCAGGGTCTCGGCATCGCCGCGGCGATCGGGATCCGCCCGTTCCTCCCAGTACTGCTGGCCGGAGCGCTCGCCGCCGCCAACCTCGGAATCGACTTCGAGGGCACGGACTTCTCTTTCCTGGAGGGGACCGCATTCCTGCTCGTGATCGTCGTCTTGGTGGCCGTCTTCGGCTTCGTCGACCGCCGGCGCGGGGCTGACACGAGTCGCGACGACCCCGTCGTATACGCCCTGCTGGCGGTCTCTCTGGTGCTCGGCGCGCTGCTCGCGGCGGGCTCGATCGCCGATCACAGCAGCACGTGGTGGCCCGGCATCCCCATCGGTGTCGCCGCCGCGTCGCTCGGCTTCCTGGCCGCTCGTTCGCTGTTCGGACGGGTCCGCGCGCGGCTCGACCAGGACGCCCAGGGCGCGTTGCCGATCTACGCCGAAGGCGCCGCGCTGGTCGCCTGTGGAGCGTCGGTGCTGTTCCCGCCGCTCGCGATCATCGTGGTCGTCGGCCTTGCCTGGCTGCTCCGCGGGGGACAGCGCCGCCAGGGCGAGAAGTACGCGGGCCTGCGGATCCTGCGCTAGATGGCCAAGAAGCTCGTCCTCGCGGTGATCGACGCGATGAAGCCCGCGATGCTCGAGCGGGCGATCGCGACGGGCCGTGCGCCGACGCTGGAGCGGCTCATCCAGGAGGGGCAGTACACGGACGAGTGCGTGGCCGCCTTCCCGTCGGTCACCCCGGTGTGCGCGGCCTCGATCGCCACCGGCACCGGGCCGGCGGAGCACGAGATCCCGGCCATGAACTGGTGGCACCGGGGCGAGGAGCGTTAC
Source organism: Solirubrobacter taibaiensis (assembly GCA_027587225.1). GTDB lineage: Bacteria > Actinomycetota > Thermoleophilia > Solirubrobacterales > Solirubrobacteraceae > Solirubrobacter > Solirubrobacter taibaiensis. The sequence continues at coordinate 127,219 of JAPDDQ010000016.1, read as the reverse complement.
GTCGAGTACGGGACGAGCTTCGGCGCCTCGCGCGCCTTCGGCATCCGCCAGTCGCTCACCGACACGATCTACAACATGAACCTCGAGCACCTCTCGCGGGACGTGAAGACGGTGTTCGAGTCGCTCGACGACAAAGAGATTCGCACCGCGGGCACGACGTACCTGATGTACCGCGGCCGCCACCGGCACGAGCCATCGGTGAGCACCGCGCTCTCGCGGCTCGCCCACACCGCGTTCGGTCTGCCGACGTGGGGGCCGAAGGAGCTCTTCTACGCCGACATGTTCGCGTCCCGCAAGACGTCCTGCCGGTCGCAGTTGGGCCTGCCCGGCGTACGCGATCAGCACTCGGGCTGCGTCTCGGAGTTCATGGTCCAGCAGGACCTGTTCGACTTCCTGCTGCTGTCGCTGCCCGACAACGACACGCACTCGCACAAGTACGGGCCATTCGCGCAGGTCGACTCGATCGCCGCCGCGGACAAGCAGATCGCCCGCGTGATGGAGGCCGGCGGCGGGTTCGACGCCTTCCTCGAGGACCACGCGTTCATCGTCTGCTCCGATCACTCGCAGTCCAAGGTGGAGGGCGAGATCGACCTCTTCCGCGCCTTCGACGGCTTCGGCCTGCGGGCCGCGCAGCGCTCGCGCGAGGACGACGAGATCGCGGTCTGCCCGAACTCCCGCGCCGCGCAGGTCTACGTGCTCGACCGCGCGAACCGCCGCAAGCTCATCCCCCGGATCGAACGCACGATGCTCGCGCTGGAAGGCGTGGACCTCGTGATGCGGATGGGCGACCACCCGGACGGCGAGGCGATCGTCCGCGGCGAGCGCTCCCGCGGCGTCAAGGAAGTCCGCTTCGCCCCGCGGGGTGACCTCGTCGACGCCCGCGGCGCGCGCTGGAGCGTCGAAGGCGACCTGGACCTGCTCGGCATCAAGATCGAGGACGACCAGATCCGCTCGGCCACCTACCCGGACGCGCTCAGCCGCGTCTGGAGCGCTTTGCGCTGCCCGACCTCGGGCGAGGTGCTGGCCTCCGCCCGCCCGGGCTACGAGTTCCTGGACTGGGGCGGCGCCCACCACGTCGGCGGCGGGTCACACGGCTCGCTGCACGCCAACGACTCCAACGCGGCGCTGATCTGGACCGGCACCGGCCCGGAGAAGTCGGCGCGCGAGCAGTGGGCGCTGCGCGACATCACGCCGATGGCGCTGGCCCACTTTGGCGTAGAACCTGGGTAATCGCGGTCGCCCGGCGACCGTCGGTCTCGATCAGCACGCCCATCAGCCACGGATCGACCTCGCTCGGCTCGTAGCGCATCGGCATGTGCGTGCGCATGACCGCGATCGACTGCTCCTTCTTCATCCCGATCACGCCGCCGCGCGCGCCGGTCATCCCGACGTCGGTGATGTAGGCCGTCCCGCCCGGGAGGACCCGGAAGTCGGCCGTGGGCACGTGCGTGTGCGTCCCGACCACCGCGGTCACCTTGCCGTCCAGGTACCAGCCCAGCGCCACCTTCTCGCTCGTGACCTCCGCGTGCATGTCGACGAGGACCAGGTCGGCGCGTGAGACCTCCTTCAGCGCGGCGTCGATGGCCACGAGCGGCGGCGCGGCCGCCTGCAGGTGGACCATGCCGGACAGGTTCACGACGCCGAGGCTGACGCCGCCGGCCTCGACGATCGTCGTCCCGCGGCCCGGCTGGGTCGGCAGGAAGTTGTACGGCCGCACGATCCGCCGCTCCTCCTCGAGATAGGGCCAGATCTCGCGGTGGCGGTAGGTGTGGTTGCCGAGCGTGATCGCGTCGGCGCCGACGCGCAGGATCTCGTCGGCCTCCTTGGGAGTGATGCCGATGCCGTGCGCGGCGTTCTCGCCGTTGACGATCACGAAGTCGGGGGCGAGCTCCTCGCGGAGGCCCGGAAGCAGTTCGCGCAGGACGCGCCGGCCGGCCCGGCCGACGACGTCGCCGATAAAGAGGATGCGGGAGATGCCCAGAAGCTATCGTCGGGGCATGTCGCAGGAGGACCCGCCGCCTCCGCTCGAGGCGCCGCCGCCGGTCCCGCCGGCCCGCGTGGAGCCGGTTCTGGTGCCGCGGTGGGTTCAGCTGGTACTGCTCCCCGTGGCCATCGCGGGCGCCTACCTGGTGCTCTCCAAGGCCGGCCACGTCCTGCTGCTGTTCACGATCGCGGGCCTGATCGCGCTGTTCCTGAACCCGCTCGTGACGCTGGTCCAGCGCGCGCGCATCCCGCGCGGCGCGGCGGTCGCGATCGTGATGGTCTCGGTCGTCGGGTTCGCCGTCGGGGTCGGCTTCCTGCTCGCGGACCCGGTCTCCAACCAGGCCTCCTCGCTCCAGCGCGAGATCCCGGGCTACGTCGACGACGCCAACCAAGCGCTCGCCGACCTGCAGGACTGGCTGGACCGGCGCGGCATCGAGGTCGAGATCAAGCAGGAGGGCGAGTCGGCGCTGCAGACGATCGGCGAGCGGCTCACCGGCGGCGCGGGCGAGGTCGTCGGGTTCACGAGCGACGCCCTGCAGCGGCTCGTGGAGGCGAGCATCGCGCTGATCCTGATCATCGTCCTGGCGGTCTACATGCTCATCTACGGCGACCGGATCGGCGGGATCGCGCGCGCCGTCGTGCCGGCGGGGGACGGCTCACCCGAGGACGACTTCCCGACCCGCGTGCAGGGCGCGCTGTTCGGCTGGGTGCGCGGCCAGTTCCTGTTCTGCCTGATCATGGGCACCAGCGCGGGCCTGATGCTGTACGTACTTGGCTCGTTCGGGATCTTCCCCGAGGGCAAGCAGTACGCGATCGCGTTCGGCGTCTGGTTCGGGATCGCGGAGTTGATCCCGTACATCGGCCCCGCGATCGGCGGGTTCCCACCCGTATTGATCGCCGCGCTCAGCGACAACCCGCTCGACGCCGTGTGGCTGATCATCGCCTTCACCGCGCTCCAGCAGGTGGAGGGCCACGTCGTGGCGCCCAACGTGTTCGGGTCCGCGCTGCAGCTCAACCCGCTGCTCGTCATCTTCGGCTTGCTCCTGGGTGGGGAGATAGCCGGCTTCATCGGGGCCTTCATCGCGCTCCCGCTCGCGGCGATCGTGCGCGAGACCGTCGTCTACTTCCATCGCCATGTCCGCTTCCAGCGCTGGGACCTGCCCACGGCCGTCGCGGCACCGCCGAAACAGCGCTGTCCGGAATGTGGAGCGCTGATCGAACTGGACGCCGAGGAGTGCCCGGCGTGCGGCACCGAGCTCGGCGACAGCACGGGTGCGGTTGCGGCCTCGGCCACAGCGCCGGGATAACCTCACTATCCGATGGCCTTCCCCGCCACCCGCCTGCGCCGCCTGCGCCAGACGAGCGTGCTGCGCGACCTCGTGCGTGAGACCGAGCTGCGCGTCTCCCAACTCGTCTATCCGATGTTCGTCGTCGCCGACGGGCCCAAGCGCACGCCGATTCCCGAGCTGCCCGGGATCGATCACCTGAGCATCGACGGCGCCGTCGAGGAGGCCGGGATCGCGCACGGGCTCGGCATCCCGGCCGTGCTGTTGTTCGGGCTGCCCGCGTCCAAGGACCCCGAGGGCTCCGGCGCGTGGGACGCGGAGGGCGTCATCCAGCTCGCCACCAGGGCGATCAAGTCCGCACATCCGGACCTTTTGGTCATCACCGACCTCTGTCTGTGCGAGTACACGTCGCACGGTCACTGCGGCGTGCTGCGCGACGACGGGGTCGTGGACAACGACCTCACGCTCGACCTGCTGGCCCGCACGGCGGTGGCCCAGGCCGAGGCCGGCGCCGACGCCGTCGCGCCGAGCGACATGATGGACGGGCGCGTCGGCGCGCTCCGGGCCGCGCTCGACGCGCATGGCCTGTCCGAGACGCCGATCATCGCCTACAGCGCCAAGTTCGCCTCCGCCTTCTACGGCCCGTTCCGCGTCGCCGCGGATTCCACGCCCCAGTCCGGCGACCGCAAGGGCTACCAGATGGATCCGGCCAACGCGCTCGAAGCCGTGCGCGAAGCCAAGCTGGACGTGGAGGAGGGCGCGGACATCATCATGGTCAAGCCCGCTCTGCCGTACCTGGACATCATCCGGCGGGTCAAGGATGAGACGAACATGCCGGTGGCCGCGTACAACGTGAGTGGCGAGTACGCCATGGTCAAGGCCGCGGCCGCGCAGGGTCTACTCGACGAACGCGCGGCTGTGCTCGAGGCGCTGACCGGCATCCGCCGGGCCGGCGCCGACATCGTGATCACCTACCACGCAAAGGACGTCGCTCGGTGGCTCAACCAGTAGCTCGGTCCAAGGTCCGCTCCCGCAAGGACGGCTCGGCCGTGCCCCTGGACGAGACCGACAAGAAGCTCCTGAACCTCATGCAGGGTTCGTTCGAGCTGCGCCCGGACCCGTTCGCGGGCGTGGCGGAGAAGGCCGGCATCCCCGAGGACGAGGTGATGGAGCGGGTCCAGTACCTGCTCGACAAGCGGATCATCCGCGAGATCACGCCGATCTTCGACACCCGCGCGCTCGGCTACTCGTCGATGCTCGTGGCGGCCAAGGTCGATGCCGCCAACCCGCACCGCGCGGCGCAGTTCATCAACTCGCACCCGGGCGTCACGCACAACTACCTGCGCAACCACGACTTCAACCTCTGGTTCACATTGGCGGTCGAGCCCGACAGCAAACTGGGGCTCGATGGGACGCTCGACGTTATGGCGGCCAAGACGGGCGCGGAGTCGATCCGCCAGCTGCCGACGATGAAGCTGTTCAAGATCCGGATGGATCTCGAGATGGAGGCCGGCACCGACGCGCTCAAGACCGCCGGCGAGGCGGTCGAGCCGATGGAGCTGGACCCGATCGAGCTCAACCCGCTCGACATCGAGGTCATCAAGGCCACGCAGGGCCCGATGGCCGTGCGGTCGGACGCCTATGTGCCCGCCGCCGAGAAGCTCGGCCTGCCGGTGGCGCACGTGCTGGCGCGCCTGGAGTCGCTGCGAGAGCGCGGCGGGCTGCGTCGCGTCGCCGCGATCCTCTACCACCGCCGCGCCGGGTTCAGCGCCAACGGCATGGGCGTGTGGGCGGTGCCGTCCGAGGACATCCTCGACACGGGCCGGCGGATGGCCGCGTTCCGCGGCGTCTCGCACTGCTACCAGCGCCCGACCTACGCCGACTGGCCCTACTCCGTCTTCACCATGGCGCACGGCCGCTCGAAGGAAGAGTGCGACGCGGTGCTGGACGCGATCGCCGAGGACACCGGCATCACCGAGCGCGCGACGCTGTACTCGAGCACCGAGTTCAAGAAGGTCCGGATGATGTATTTCACGGACGACTTCAAGCGCTGGGAAGCGGAGCACGGGGCTTAGGTTGAGCGCCTCGTCGTTGTCCGACACGCGCTCGGCCGAGCTCTACCGGCGGGCGCTGCACGTCCTGCCGGGCGGGGTGAATTCGCCCGTGCGGGCGATGCGCGCGATCGGGCGCGACCCGATCTTCATCGAGCGCGCGTCCGGCGCGGAGCTCACGGACGTCGACGGGAACGTCTACGTCGACTACGTCTGCTCCTGGGGCCCGCTCATCCACGGCCACGCGCACCCCGACATCCTCGAGGCGGTCACCGACGCCGCGGCCCGCGGCACGTCCTACGGCGCGCCCACCGCGGGTGAGGTCGAGCTGGCCGAGGCGGTCTGCGCGCGGATGCCGTCCGTGGACATGCTGCGGATGACGTCGTCGGGCACCGAGGCGTCGATGAGCGCGATCCGCCTCGCACGCGCCGCGACGGGCCGCGAGAAGCTGCTGAAGTTCGCCGGTGCGTACCACGGCCACGTGGACGGGTTGCTCGCCTCGGCCGGGTCCGGGCTGGCGACGCAGGGCATCCCCGCCTCGCCCGGCGTGCCCGAGGGCGCCGCCGCAGCGACGATCGTCGTGCCCTGGAACGACGCGGAGGCCGTTCGCGCGGCGTTCGCCGAGCACGAGTTCGCGGCCGTCCTGGTGGAGCCCTATCCGGCCAACATGGGCCTCATCCCGCCCGCGCCCGGGTTCCTGGAGCTGCTGCGGGACCTGTGCACGGGCTACGACGCGCTGCTCGTCTTCGACGAGGTCATCACCGGCTTCCGCGTCGCCCCCGGCGGCGCGCAGGAGCTCACCGGCGTGCTGCCGGACCTGACCGTGATGGGCAAGATCATCGGCGGCGGCCTCCCGGCGGCCGCGTTCGGCGGGTCCGTCGCGCTGATGGAGCAGATCGCGCCCGTCGGCGACGTCTACCAGGCCGGCACGCTGAGCGGGAACCCACTCGCGGTCGCCGCCGGTGCGAAGACGCTCGCGCTGCTGGACGAGCAGGCCTACATGTCCCTCAGCGACACCACACGCGCGCTCGCGGACGGGCTGCGCGAGGCGGCGGGCGACCGCCCGGTGTCCGTGACCTCCACCACGGGGCTCGTGACCGTCTTCTTCGCTGCCGAGCCCCCGACGGACTACGAGAGCGCCGCGGCCTGCGACCTCGACACCTACGGCGCCTGGTGTCGCGCGCTGCTCGCCCGCGGCGTCTATCCACCCGCTTCGCAGTTCGAAGCCTGGTTCCCGTCCACCGCCCACACCGCCGAGCACCTCGCGCGCACGGTGGAGGCCGCGGCCGCGGCGTTCGCGGAGGTGTCATGAGAGGCGACACTCGCCTAACGGCTCGCGTCGCAGCGAGTACTCGCCCGGAGGGCTCGCACTCGCGCGTCCGGAGGATTCCGGCGTGACTGCGCTGCAACGGCTCGCCCAGGAGCTGCGCTCCGAGGGCGGGATCCTCGCCGGCACGGTCGCTGATCCCGAATCGCCACAGCCGCACGGCGACGCCGTCGCGAGCAAGGGGGACGAGTATCCCCTGCTGGTGGAAGCGATCCGCGAGGGCTACCTGCAGCACTACGCCGAGGGCCGCGTCGTCCAGCCGGAGGACCCGGATCTGGCGTTGTTGGCCGGTGACCGTCTCTACGCGCTCGGCCTCGAGCGGCTCGCGGCCATCGGTGATCTGGAAGCGGTGGCCGAGTTGGCCGACGTGATCGCGCTGTGCGCGCAGGCGCACGCGGAGGGCGATCACGCGCGTGCGGAGGCCGTCTGGGAGGCCGGAGCGCGCGCCGTCGCGACCGGTCCGTCACCTGACCACGAGGCCACGAAACGTCAGTGGCGCGGCGCCTGAACTTCGCGGAGAACCGTCCTTGACCCGCCGAGCGATATCGTTCCAGCCCCTTGCCTGAGAGTCGCAAAGAGCCGAAGTCGAAGTACACGGCTGACCGCAACATTCCCGGCGCCTTCGAAGGCGAGACGGTTACGCGGCGCCGGTTCATGACCCTGACCACGCACGCAGCTGGTGGTATCGCCACCGCCGCGGTGCTTCTGCCCGTGCTCGGCTTCGCTGCCGGCTCGGCCATCTTCGAGCGCGCCCCGGTGATCTGGACGCCGGTCGGAAAGCCCGAGGACTTCCCGGACGACGACTACCTGCCGCGCGTCGTCACGCTCACGCAAGGGATCGGCGAGGTCGGCAAGGCCACGGTCTACGTCCGCCGCTTCAACCCGGAGTTCGATGCGCGCGAGGGCATGCCCGCCCCGCCGGAGACCGACGCGCCCGTCATCGCGCTCTCCAGCCGCTGCATGCACCTGGGCTGCCCGGTGCGCTGGACGTCCGCCGCCGAGCGCTTCATCTGCCCGTGCCACGGCGGCGTCTACGGCTTCGACGGCGGTGTCGTCGGCGGTCCGCCGGTGCGCCCGCTTGATCGCTTCTACACCCGCATGCGTAACGGTCAGGTCGAGATCGGCCCGCGATACTCGGTCAACTCGGAGTTCAAGCGCTTCCCGAGCTTCCGTGACCCGGGCCAGCCGCTCGACGGCATCGGTCAGTACATCTACCCCGGGCGTTTCTCGACGCCGAAGAACCCATGAAGCTGCCGACTCTTCCCAAGCCTCCGGTCCCGAAGCGCTTCCAGACGAAGCCCGATCGTCCGGGCGCTCCGCCCAAGCCCAAGCCGCTCGAGCAGGCCCGCGAGGCCGGCATCACGGTCTCGGGCTGGGTCGACGAGCGCGCGTCACTGTCCGGCGGCCTGCGCTGGATCATGTTCCGGAAGGTGCCGAAGGGCACCAACTGGTTCTACACGCTCGGCTCGGCGACGATGTTCGCGTTCGTCTCGCAGGCGATCACCGGCGTGTTCCTGGCGATGTACTACACGCCCTCGGCCACGCAGGCCTACGAGTCGGCGCGGCACATCTCCAACGACGTCTTCCTCGGCGAGTTCGTGCGCGGTATGCACAAGTGGGGCTCGTCGGTGATGGTGATCCTGATCTTCTTGCACATGGCAAGAACGTTCTTCTTCGGCGCATACAAGTACCCGCGCGAGTTGCAGTGGATCATCGGCGTCGTGCTCGTGATCCTGACGTTCGTGATGTCGCTGACGGGCTACCTGTTGCCGTTCGACCAGCGCTCCTACTGGGCGACCATCGTGGCCGCGAACATCAACGGCACCGGTCCGCTGGTGGGTCCGTACCTCTCGGACTTCCTGCGAGGTGGTGGCGACTTCGGCGCCACGACCTTGTCGAGGTTCTACGCGATCCACATGATGCTCGTCCCAGGGATCATCGCCGCCTTGATCGGCGCCCACCTGTACCTGGTGACGAGGCTCGGAACCACCGCGCCGCCCTGGATGCGGGCCGAGGTCGACGAGAAGCTTCGTGAGGAGCAGGTCTAGATGAATCAGCGCGAGAAGGAGGAGTACCTCCGGGAGTACGCGCTCCTGAAGCAGAAGGGGAAGCCGTTCTTCCCCTACGCGGTCGCCAAGGACGCCGTGATGATGGTCGTCGTCATGGTGGTCATCATCGCCATGTCGATCGTGCTCGGCGCCGAGCTGGGCCCGAAGGCCGACCCGACGACGACCACGTACGTGCCGCGTCCGGAGTGGTACTTCTTCTTCCTCTTCGAGCTGCTGCGCGTGATCAAGCCGCCGGAGCTGGTGCCGTTCGCGACCATCGGCGTCCCGACGATCTGCATGATCATGCTGTTCCTGCTGCCGTTCATCGACCGCGGGCCCGAGCGGCGTCCTGAGCGCCGGCCGATCGCGACGCTCGCCGGCATCCTCGTGATCTTCTCGATGGGCTACCTCACCTACCTCGGCGCGGCGGCCGGTTCACCGAACCTGATCGAGATGGAAGTCGCGCCCGAGTACGAGCAGGGCAAGGTCGTCGTCGCCCAGTCGGGCTGCCTCGCCTGCCACAAGATCGGCGAGAACGGCGGTGACCTCGGTCCGCACCTGACCGAGATCGGCGCTGTCCTGGACAAGGGCGCGATCCGGCGCACGCTGGACAACCCGACTGCTCCGATGCCGTCCTTCGCGAGCCTCCCCGAGGACAAGAAGACGGCGATGGTGGAATTCCTCGCGTCGCTCAAGGGCGAAGACGAGGGCCGGACTCAGAACGACTCCGGTAAAGAGGGCTAGGTCTCCGCGGCGCATGGCCGCCGGTACCGGCACCCTCCCCGCGGACTCCGTGCGGGCGATGTTCGATCGCATCGCCGGGGTCTACGACGTCATGAACACGGTCATGACCGCGGGCCTCCACCACCGCTGGCGTTCGCGCGCGGTCGACCTCGCGCGCGTCGGACCGGGCACGCGGGCGCTGGACGTGGCCGCGGGCACGGGCGACCTCGCGATCGAGATCGCTTCCCGCGGCGGCGACGTCGTCGGCTCGGACTTCTCGGAGGGCATGCTCGACCGCGCCCGCAAGAAGGCGCCGGGCCTCACCTGGGAGCAGGCGGACGCGACGGCGCTCCCGTACGCCGACGACACGTTCGACGCGGCCACTGTCGGCTTCGGCGCCCGGAACTTCGGTGATCTCCCGCAAGGGCTGCGGGAGATGGTGCGCGTGGTCAAGCCGGGCGGACGGGTCGTCATCCTGGAGATCACGACTCCGCAGAAGCCCCCATTGTCGACCTTCTTCTCCATCTGGTTCGATCGCATCGTGCCGTTGATGGGTCGCTTCGATGACGCCTACACGTACCTGCCCGCTTCCGTGAAGCGCTTCCCGGGGCCGGAGCCGCTCGCCGGTCAGCTCGTCGCCGCGGGCTGCAAGGACGTCGGCTGGATCCTCACCGCCGGCGGAATCATCGCGCTGCACCACGGGACCGTCCGATAGTGGCGAGCGCGGAGGCGGTCGCCGCGGTCGTCGAGGCTGGGGGCGCGCACGTCCCGGGGCTGATGGATGCCCTGGAGGATCGGCTCACTGCGGTCGCCGGCTCGCACGGCGCGACACTCGGTGAGCACGCCACGGCCACGATCGCCGCGGGCGGCAAGCGCCTGCGGCCGTTGCTCGTCTTCGTCGCCGCGGGGCCGGCGGCCGCCGGGCACGATGCCGCGCTGCGTGCGGCGGTCGCGGTGGAGCTCGTGCACTCCGCGACGCTCGTGCACGACGACGTGCTCGACGCCGCCGTCCTGCGCCGCGGACGTCCGACGGTGGTCGCCTCGGCCGGGCGCTCGATCGCCACGGCCACGGGGGACCTGTTGTTCTCGCGCGCGTTCGCGGAGCTCGCCGGCGGTGGGTCGGCGGCCGCGGTGCGCGTGCTCTCCGACGCTTCCTCGGCCCTCGTGCAAGGTGAGCTGCTCCAGCGCGAGGACGCGTGGAAGCTGCAGACGACGCGTGCGCGCTACCTGCGCCGCTGCGACTTGAAGACCGCGCGGCTGTTCCGCGCGGCGTGTGAGCTGGGCGCGCTGGCCGGCGGCGGGAACGTCGCCCTGCTGGGCGAGTTCGGCGAGCGGATCGGGCTCGCGTTCCAGCTGCTGGACGACGTGCTGGACGTGAGCGGGCCCGCGGAGCGGACCGGCAAGCATCGCGGCACGGACCTGCTCGACGGCACGGTCACGCTCCCGCTGATCCTCGCCCGTGAGCGGGACCCGGAGCTGGCGCAGCTGGACCTGCGTGCGGTGCGGACACCGGAGCAGGCCGAGGGTGTGTGCGACGCGATCGCGGCCACGGGCGCGCTGGATGCGGCCCGCGGCGAAGCGCTGGCGATGGTCGCGGAGGCGAAGGCCGATCTACCGGCCTTGCCCGAGCCGTCGCAACAAGCCGCTTTGGAGCTTGTTGCCGACGGCGTCGTGGACCGGTACTCCTAGAAGTCCTCGGGGAGGATGGCGCCGGCCTCGAGGGCGGCGGCGAAGCGGTCAGCCTCGGCCTCCATGTTCGCCTGCACGAGGCGGCGGAGGTCCTTGACGAGGGCGTCGGTGCCGAGGTCCAGGTGCTCGTCGAAGCGATCGACGGTGGCCTGGTCGTACGTGCCGACCTCGCTCCACTCGCAGTTCGGGCAGCGGAGCTCGACCTCCCAGTGCGTCGGCGAGGCCTCCTCCCAATCGGTCGGGTAGACGAGGTCCTTGTCGCACTCGGGGCAGATGCTGAGGTCGACGACCGGCGAGGTCGCGGGCAGCGCGGCCTGGCCGGCGGCTTCCGCGGCGAGCGGCTCAAAGTAGACGACCTCGATCTGCCGCCCCGAGGGCAACGTAACGCGTCGGACGTACTGGCCGTTGGAGTTTGTGGGCTGGCTCATGATCTGGAGGAGGTCGTTCCGAAGGGGTTGGTTGACGACTTGCCACCCGGTAGTCGGCCTCGTTTTCACGAACTTGACCTTTCTGCGACGCGAGATGCCGCTAGCCTTGGCACAAGGGACGCCAGTCCAACCAGAACCCCTGCGGAGAGAAGTCGATGCCAAACATCGGACCCCTGGAGATCGCGATCGTCTTTGTGATCGTGCTCCTCATCTTTGGGCCGAAGCGCCTCCCCGGCCTCGGGCGTCAGCTCGGCACCGGCATGCGTGAGTTCAAAGAGTCGATCACCGGAAGCGACAAGAGCGACCGCGACGATGACGACGACGACTACCGTGACGGCCGCCAAAAGGTGGAGTCCGCGCTTGGTCGCCCCGAGGGTGAGAAGGCTCCGCTCGCTGACGAGCCTGCCGCCGCGCGTGAGCACACGCCGCGTTAGCGGCCACTCGCTCTAGCACCCGTATGGCCAGCGCCATCCGAAGCGTCTCGCACGAGGACCGCCTGAGCCTCGTCGAACACCTGACGGAGCTTCGGGTCCGCATCGTGATCTGCCTCGCGGCGTTCATCGCCGCGACGGTGGTGTGCATGGTCTTCAACCAGACCGTGCTCGACGTGCTCAACAAGCCACTCGTCTCCACCGTCGACGCCGGCAACCGCGACCCGATCCAGAAGAGCGCGGGCTACGACCAGGAGATCGCCAAGGTCCTGCTCAGCAACGCGGCCGTGTTCCGCTCCCTGGCCGCGCGCGAGGACGACACCGGTGCCAAGTCGTCGCTGATCGACGCCGCCGAGGAGAACGAGCGCGTCGCCAAGCTCGCTCCGGCGATCGAGGCCCGCAAGCCCGTGACGTTGGGCGTCTCCGAGCCGTTCATGCAGACGTTGAAGGTCAGCGCCTACGCAGGCCTGCTGATCTCGCTCCCGCTGATCCTCTTCCAGGTCTATGCGTTCGTCCTGCCGGCGTTCTCGCCGCGCGAGAAACAGGTGGCGCTCCCCGCCATGTTGGCAGTGCCGTTCCTATTCATTGGGGGAGTCGTCTTCGGCTACTTCACGGTCGTCCCGCGGGCGATCGAGTTCCTCCAGAACTTCAACACCGACGCCTTCGACGTCCTGATCCAGGCGCAGCCGTACTACAAGTTCGTGCTGATGCTCCTGATCGCGATGGGGCTGCTTTTCCAGATCCCAGTTGCGATCGTGGCCGTTACGCGAGTCGGAATCGTCAGCACGAGTCAGCTCGCGCACAACCGTCGCTACGCCATCCTCGCCATCGCCGTGGCCGCCATGCTGCTGCCCGGCCAGGACCCCATAACGATGGGAATGATGATGGCCCCTATGTACGTTTTGTTCGAGGCCTCTATTCTGTTCTCCTGGTTGCTCGACCGGCGCGCAGGGCGCGCTGCCCCAGAAGACCTCGAAGATTTAGAGGACTCTGAGCAAGAGCACGTCACCATCGATCGGGACTAATCCGCACCACGCCATGCTCTTTGACCTGAGAAGCGGCGGCCGCCGCCGCACAATCAAATTTGTCTATGGAGGCCTTGCGCTGCTCATGTTCGTGGGCTTCGTAGGCTTCGGCATCGGCTCCAGCGGGCTCTCCGGCAGCATCGGTGACCTTCTGCGAGATGGTGGCAACTCCACCGGCGACACCGACGCCGTCCAGCGTCTGACCACCCAGGTCCAGACCGCCGACGCCAAGACCAAGGCCAACGCCTCGGACGCCGCCGCGTGGGCCGCCCTGGCCCAGGCCCGCGTCCGCCTCGCGCAGGTCGGAGACAACTTCGACAACGCCGCCAACGACTACACGGCCGAAGGCCGCCGCCAGCTCACCGCCGCCGGCACCGCCTGGGACAAGTACGTCGCCCTGGACCCGCCCCAGCCCGACGAGCGCCTCGCCCGCTCCATGACGCAGGCCTTCATCGCCATCGAGCAGCCCGACAAGGCCGTCACCGCCCAGGAGATGATCACCGAGATCGAGCCTGCCGCGAACACCTTCACGAACCTTTCCCTCCTCGCCTACCAAGCGGGCCAGACCCGCAAGGGCGACCTCGCCGCCACCAAGGCCATCGAGCTCACCGAGGACAAGGACGACAAGAAGGAGCTCAAGGAGTCGCTCGACCAGGCCAAGTCCCAGGCCGCCCTCCAGCAGATCCAGGACATCGCCCCGTCCGCCACGCCCGGCGGCAGCGGCAGCGCGACACCCACAGCCACACCCGCCGGCTAACCCACTTCGCGCCGCTATCATGGGCGGCCGCGCCCTTGTAGCTCAATTGGCAGAGCAGCGGACTCTTAATCCGAAGGTTGAAGGTTCGATTCCTTCCGGGGGCACTCTCGAAACCGCGCCACGGCGCGGTTTCGGCGTTTAAGCGGTCGGCCGGTCCGCCGCCGCGGAGTTTCGGCACAGAGAGCGGGCCGTTTTGGCACGGGCGCGTCTTGTTCCGTGCCAGCAGGTCGCTCGAAGATCCGGGCTATGTACAAACAGGTCGCGACAGGACTCGTTCGTACATCACCCCGCCTGGATCTGGTGACGAGGGACGAGCTGCGCTTGACGCCGAGCGCGATCAGCAAGCGGGTCGCGCGAGGGGCGCTGACGCGCCGCTACCCCGGCGTGTACTCATACGGGCGCGGCGAACTGTCGGACGAGGCGCAGTGGAGGGCCGCCGTGCTCGCCTGCGGCGAGGGCGCGGCGCTCGCTCACCTCTCCTCGGTGGTGCTGTTCGACTGCTCGCGCTGGCCGGTCGGAGAACCACACGTGATCGTGCCAAGACGTCACCGTGCGGTCGAGGGGATCACGATCCACCACGCGCTCGGGCTCGACCCGAGAGACGTCACCGTGTTCAAAGGCATCCCGACGACCACCGTCGCACGGATGCTCCTCGACCTGAGCGCCTCGCACACCGAGTACCAGGTCGCGTACGTCATCAACCGGGCCGCGTACAAGCACCGCTTCGACCTACAAGCAACGCTGCGGGCCCGAGCACGCGCGAAGGGACACCCGGGGGCGGGCGTGCTCGCCCGAGCCATCGACCTCTACCTCGCCGGCAGCGCCGGCACGAGGAGCGACCTCGAGGACCAGTTCCTCGAGTTGGTTCGTGGGTTCCCCGTCCCGCTCGTGAACATGGAGCACCTCGGCTACGAGATCGACTTCCGCTGGCCGGAACGCAGGCTGGCCGTCGAGGTCGACGGCAACCACAGGCGTCCACGGGACAAGCGCAACGACCCGGCCCGCGACCGTGTCCTGCGCGACGCGGGCTACACCGTCGTCCGCTTCACCGGCCCGGAGCTCCCGATCGCCCCCGCCCGGCTCGCGCCGTACTTCTAGACCCGCATCCGGTCGGATCGGTCATCGGCGCACGCGATAGCGCAGGTGGAGCACCCGGTTGCCTTGGATCACCACGTCGGGGTCTTCCAGCAGGTGCTGTGCGTTGACCGACCCGAAATAGCGCTTGCCGGACCCGAGCACCACGGGCGCGACGTCCATGGCGACCTCGTCGACGAGCCCTGCGGCCAGCACCTGCCCGCCGACGTCGCCGGCAGCGACTTCGACCGTGCGGTCGCCCGCGAGCTCCTGTGCCTTGGCGATGGCCGCCTCGATGCCGTCGACGAAGTGGAACGGCGCCTCGGCGTTCCAGTCCTCGGGCGCGGGCCGGTGCGACACGACGACCACGTGGTCGATCCCGGCCGGTGGCGTGCCTCCCCAGCCGTCCGTCAGGTCGAAGACGTGGCGGCCGACGATCGTCACTCCGATCTCGTCCCAGTAGGCCCGGGTGATGTCGTAGGACGCCTGCGCCACTGTCAACTGCCCGGATTCGTCGAGCGGGACGTCACCGCTGGTCAGCCAGTCGAACAGCGGGCCGGGCTGGTCGCCGGAGTCCGCGATGAAGCCGTCCACCGACACCGTGCTGTACAGGACCACCTTGCCCATGGGCTCTCTCCTCTGCTCGGGAAGCGCCCATACTGGCGTCTCGCGAGCGGCAAGTCTTGTAGGAATCAATCGGCCGGCAGCGGTCCGACGTCGAGCGCATTGCCGGGATGCTCGCGCGAGAACCGCCGCCGGCATCGGTGGCTCCAAGATCCTGTCCAAGAACACGAAAACCGCCTCGGCGGGCGGTCTAACTCATCTATCGGCAGGTCGCACGAGAACCTTGAGCCCGATTTCAATTGCTGGCGCGTTGCCGCTCATCGCGGTTCAGAGGCGAATGCGGTAGCGGTAGGACTCCTCGTCGACGATGTCCTCCTCGTCTTCGAAGAAGATGCTGCGGCGCGTGTGGACGAGGTTCACGGCGCCCGGGGTCTTGCGCCAGGTGCGGTACTTGCGCGTGAGGGCGTTGTAGGTGCGGATGCAGCCGTACACGCACCCTTCGCCGCGGCGGCCGAGGACGCGGGAGCCGGAGAACTCGTGCCAGGAGACGCGGTTGTCGCTGAACCAGAAGGTGTAGTCGGCCGCGGTGGTCGAGCGGGTGATCACGTGGGTCTTGGTGGTGCCGCAGGTGCGCAGGACCGGGTAGCGACCGGACATGTCGAGCGCGCGGCGCCCGATCAGCTTCGGGGCGACGAGGCGGGGCGCGCCGCCGTCCGGGTTGCGGGTGCGCGTCAGTGGAGCGCAGAGCGGTGACCACAGGTCGGGGGCGTCGAGGTCCGGGTACTCGTGGCGGTCGCCTGGGTCCTGAGCCATGAGCTCGCCGGTCGTGCGCTTGACCCAGGCGGCGTGCTCCGGCGGGAAGCTGCGGTTGGTCTCGACCGTGATCGACAGCCAGTGGCTTCCGATACCGGTGACGCGGCCGACGCCCTTGGTCAACAGCGCGGTCGTTTCCGGCGCGACCGGGACCGCAGTCCAGGTTCCCGTGGTGACATCCAGCAACTGGATGCCGGCGCCGTCGCAGATCGACGCGGCGAAGCCGCCGCTCAGCGCTCCCGGCGCGCCGCAGCCGGCAGGCAACGGGAACGATGCGACGGACCCGGATCGGTCGTCGAGCACGCGCACGTCCGTGCCGTGCGTCCAGGAGACGTACCGGACGCCGTCGGATACCGTCTCGCCGCTGGTGAGGCTCTCGACCATCTTTACCTGGTCTGATGCGCGCGCCGAGGCGGGCAGAGCGACAACGATGAGAACGACGAGCAGGAACCGACGGGCACCCGGTAGCTTCGAGTCCATGACCGGTGGGTTTCCCCATGTGCACCTTGGCCCGAACGCCGAAGCGGAGCCGGCTTCGCTTCCGCGCTCGTATCGACTGACGGTCCTGCTCGAGCGGGTGACGGAATGGGAGGCGCTGGCCGTCGCCCGAGAAGTGGCGGACGTGCTGGCGGCGGAGGGGATCGCGATCCGCGGCGAGGACGAGACCGTGCGCTCGGTGATCGGCGTCGAACCACACCCGTGGCCGGTGGGGCTCTCGGCCGCGACGGCAGAGGAGCTGGCCGGCGCCGAGCACATCCTGGTGCCGAAGTCCGTGCCGCAGACGCCGGATCTCGGGCAGGACTACTCCCCGAACTGACTTCAGTGGATGCGCTCGTCGTCGAGGACCTGATCAAGCGGTACGGGCGGACGACCGCGGTCGACGGTCTGTCGTTCACGGTGCCACAGGGCAGCGTGTGTGGATTTCTGGGCCCGAACGGGGCGGGGAAGACGACGACGCTTCGCGTGCTGTTCGGGCTCTCACGCCCGACGAGCGGCGCAGCGCGCGCGACCGGCAGCGTCGGGGGCGTCCTGGACCGCGACGGGTTCCACCCGGCCCGCAGCGTGTGGAACGAGCTGTCCCTGGCCGCGGCCCGGGCGGGCAAGCCAACAGCCGACATCGATAAGGCGCTCGTCGCTGCCAACCTCGAGCACGCCGCCACCAAAACCGTCGGCGCCTGCTCGCACGGCACGCGCCGGCGCCTGAGCCTCGCCGCGGCACTCATCGCCGAGCCGGACGTGCTTCTGCTCGACGAACCGGCCAGCGGCCTGGACCCACATGCGCTGAGAGCGCTCAGAGAGCGCCTCCAGCGCCACGCGGGCAACGGCGGCACGGTGTTGCTCTCCAGCCACGTGCTGGAGGACGTCGCGGCCACGTGCGACCGGGTCGTCGTGGTCAACCAGGGCAAGCGCGTGGCGGAGGGCGACCTGCAGACGCTGCTGGCGCAACGCATCCGCCTGCGCTCACCCGAGCCCGACAAGCTGCTGACGGCGCTGCGGGGGTTCGAGACGACACAGGAAGCGGGCGCGGTGATCGTCACCGGCGCGGACGCCGACGCCGTCGGGCGCGCCGTCCGCGGGGTGATCCTGCACGAGATGAGCACGCAGGGCGCGCTCGAGGCGCTCTACGTCGGTTTGACGGAAGCGTCGTGAGGATCGAGTTCGACGCGCTGCGCACGGTGCCGGGTTTCCGCCGCGCCCTTGCGCTGGCGCTCGCCTTCAGCGGCTTCCTGGCCATCTCCTACCTCGGCCTCAAGGACCTGGAGACCACGACGCTCACCGACGCGCGCAGCGCACTGTCCTCCGGCGCGATCTCCGGCCTCGTGGTGATCGTGTACGCCGCGGCGACCGCGGGTGGGGAGGTCGCGCGCGGCGGGCTCGGCCTCGCGCTGATCGCGCGACACGATCGCACCACGGCGGTGCGCGATCGCCTCCTCGCCTACGCCGTCGCCGGCGCGTGCCTCGGCCTGGGCGGCACCGTCATGGCCGCGATCCTCACGTACGTCCTGCTCGGCTTCGGCGGGGCGGAGCTCCCGAGCGTCGGCGATCTCCTCACGCGCGCGCTCGGCACCGTCGTCTACTGCGCACTCATGGGCGCGATCGGCGGCGCGCTGGGGCTTGCGGCGCGGTCCGCCGCGCCACCGGTGATCGCGATCCTCGCCGTCCTGCTCTTCCTCGAGCCGCTCTTCGCCGGCCTCAGCGACCCCGTGGCGCGGTGGGGCCCGGGCGGCGCGGCGGCCGCGCTGACCGTCAGTTCCACCGAGGACGTGCCGCCGGCCTGGGCGGGTGGGCTGACCCTGCTGGCCTACGCCACCATCGCCGCCGCGGCGGCCACGACCCTCACCAGACGCCGCGACGTACCCTAGTCGGATGCTCGCCAGCGTCGACGGCGCCATCGGGCCCGCCGACCAGGCGCGGATTCCCGTCACCGACGAGGGGCTGCTGCGTGGAGACGGCGGCTTCGATGCGCTGCGCCTCTACGGAGGACGACCGTGCGCGCTCGCCGCGCACCTGGAGCGCTTCGCGCGCACGTGCGCGGGCCTGCGCCTCACCGTGGACCACGAGACGTTGAAACGCGAGATCGAGGCCATGCTGGACGCGGCCGGGCCGGTCGACGGTGTGCTGCGCTTCTACGCCACCCGCGGTGGCCGACGACTCATCCTGATCGAACCGCTCCCGCACCGTCCGGCGATCGCGCGCCTCGCCACCGTCCGCTTCGCCCCGAACCGCGTCACCGACGGCCTGAAGACGCTCTCCTACGCCGCCAACATGCTCGCGCTCCGGCTCGCGCAGGAGCAGGGCTACGACGATGCCCTGCTCGTCACCCCGCACGGGCGCGTGCTGGAAGGCGCGACATCCAGCTTCTTCTGGGTCCGCGAGGGCGTGCTGCGCACGCCGCCGCTGGAGGACCGGATCTTCGAGTCGATCACCCGCACGCTGTTGATCGAGCACGCCGGCGCCGTAGAGGAGCCGACGACGCTGGACACGTTGCAGGGCGCGGAAGAGGCGTTCCTGGCCTCTTCGGTGCGCGAGGTGCAGCCGGTGGCGAAGATCGACGACCTGCAGCTCGCCGCGGCGCCGGGACCGGTCACCCTGCGAGCACACGCCGCGCTAAGAGAGGCGATTCAGCGTGCGCTCTGACGCGGCCTGCCGCCGCACTGATAGTCCACGTACCAGGCCACATGCTGCGAGGCGTGGACAAGGCCTCGGATCAAACCCATGTCTACGCATTACCCACCTATATGCAGCCCATTAACGTCGGCGTCGTAGGGCTTGGCTACTGGGGCCCCAACCTGGCGCGTAACTTCGCGGCGATCCCGGGGGCCAAGCTCGCCTGGTGTTGTGACGAGTCCGAGGCCAATCGCGAGCGCTGGAAGGGGTCGTTCCCGAGCGCGCGCTTCACCCCGGACCTCGACGACCTGCTCAACGATCCCGAGCTGGACGCGGTCGTGCTCGCCACGCCGGTGCCCACGCACGGACCGCTCGCCGAGCGCGTTCTCCGCGCCGGCAAGCACTGCTACGTCGAAAAGCCGCTCGCGTACACGGTCGAGGACGCCGAACGGGCCGTCGCCGCCGCGAAGCAGGCCGACCGGCTGCTGATGGTCGGCCATCTGCTCGTCTATCACCCCGGCGTGGAGAAGCTCAAGGAGATCGCCGACTCCGGCGAGCTCGGCGACATCCACTACATCTACTCCCAGCGGCTCAACCTCGGCCAGCTGCGCACCGACGAGAACGCGCTGTGGTCGCTCGGCGCGCACGACGTGTCGGTGATCCTGCACCTCGCGAACGAGGACCCCTCGCGCGTGGAGGCGCGCGGCGAGGCCTACATGCGCGAGGGCGTCGAGGACGTCGTGTTCGCGTTCATGCGCTTCCCGTCCGGCGTCGCGGCGCACCTGCACCTGAGCTGGCTGGACCCGCACAAGACGCGCGCGTTCACCGTCGTCGGGTCCAAGCGGATGGCGACGTTCGACGACATGGAGCTCGAGCGCAAGGTCACCGTCTACGACAAGGGCTTCGACGAGAAGGCCGAGTCCTACGGCGAGTACATCACGCGCTCGGGCGACATCCGCTCGCCGCGGATCGCCAACAAGGAGCCGCTGCGGATCGAGTGCGAGCACTTCGTCGACTCGATCCGGACGGGCACCAAGCCCCGCTCCGACGGAGAAGCGGGGCTACGGGTGGTCCGGGTGCTCGCCGGCCTGCAGGAGAGCCTTAAGCGATGACGGCTTGCTCGCTGCGCTCACGCGCGGCGAGCGAGGCGCGGCCCGCGTCGGTCCAGATCACCTGGTCGCGGCCCGGGCCGACGCCGATCAGCGCGATCGGCACGCGGACGACCTCGGAGATGTAGCGCAGGTAGTCGCGCGCGTTCTGCGGCAGCTCTTCCTCGGTGCGGCAGCCGGTGATGTCCTCGTCCCAGCCCGGCAGCTGCTCGTACTCGCCGGACGCGTGGTGCATCACGGTCTGGTGGTACGGATAGGTGTCGAACGTCGCCTCTTCGCTGCCGCGGTAGCGCGTGCAGACGTTCAGCGCGCCGAGGCCGGTGAGGACGTCGAGCTTCGTGATCGCCAGGTGCGTGAGCGAGTTGATCCGCGCGGCGTAGCGCAGGGCGACCAGATCGATCCAGCCGACGCGGCGGGCGCGCCCGGTGGTGGTGCCGTACTCGCCGCCGGCCTCGCGGAGCGTGACGCCGAGCTCGTTGTCGAGCTCGGTCGGGAACGGGCCGGAGCCGACGCGCGTGGCGTAGGCCTTGGCGATGCCCCAGATCTCGTCGATGTCCTTCGGGCCGACGCCGGTGCCGGTGCAGGCCGAGGCCGAGACCGGATTCGACGACGTCACGAAGGGATACGTGCCGTGGTCGATGTCCAGCAGCGTGCCCTGCGCGCCCTCGAACAGGACGTTCTTGCCCGTGTCCAGCACGTCCCAGGTGAGCTTGGCCGTGTCGGCGACGAACTGGGCGATCCGGTGGCCGTAGGTGAGGTAGTCCTCGGTCATCGACTGCAGGTCGAGCTCGGGCGCCTTCGCGTACGGACGCAGCTGCAGGCGCTTGGGCTCCATCGCGGCGACGATCTTCTTCTTGAGGATCTTCTCGTCGAGGAGGTCCTGGACGCGGATGCCGAGGCGGGCGGCCTTGTCGGAGTACGCGGGCCCGATGCCACGCCGGGTGGTGCCGATCTGGAGCTTGCCGAGCTTCGTCTCGCCCGCGTGATCCAGATACATGTGGTACGGCATGATCAGGTGCGCGTTGGCGCTGATCCGCAGCCCGGAGAGGTCTACGCCCTTTGCCCGTAGTCCGTCGAGCTCGTCCGTCAGCACCTTCGGGTCGATCACGACGCCGTTGCCGATGGCACAGAGCTTGCCCGGATACAGGATCCCCGAAGGGATCAGATGGAACTTCCAGTGCACGTCCCCGCGCACGATGGTGTGGCCGGCGTTGTTGCCGCCCTGGAAGCGGATAACCATGTCCGCCTTCTCGGCGAGCAGGTCAACGACCTTGCCCTTACCTTCATCGCCCCACTGGGCGCCCACGATCACGATGCCGGCCATGTCGTGGGATCAGTCTACGGCGCCCACCCGTAGCGAGGCCGATCCTCGTCCATGTCCCCGTCGTAGAAGGGATTCGGAGTGGAGGAGGCTTGCACCGGTTCGGGAAGGTTGAACTGCTTTTCCAGGCGTCGGTCCGAGCCGAACATCGGGAACGGGTCGCCGCACATCTCGTACAGGCGCGACACCGTGCGGTCGCCGATCTGGGCGCGCAACTCGTCGTCGCCGCCCGACTCGCCCGTGCCGATCAGGTTCGTGGTGACGACGATGGCGCGCTGGTCCTCGTAGCGCGTGTTGACGACCGTGTAGAGCTGTTCGAGCACCCACGGCGTGGTCTGCTCGGCGCCGACGTCGTCGATGTGCAGCAGGTCGACCGAGCACAGCATGTCCACGAGCTGGCTCAGGCTGTGCGGGGAGTCGTCGCGGAACGTCTCGCGCAGCATCGCCAGCAGGCGCGGCAGCGAGTAGATCGCGCACGTGCGGTCGGCCTCCATCGCGTGGCGGGAGATGAGCATCGCCAGCGTCGTCTTGCCGGTGCCGGGCGGGCCCGTGAACCACAGCCCGCGGCCCTGGTCGAGCTGCTCGGCGATCGAGCCGCAGTAGCGGCGCACCTCGCGCACCACGTGCGGATGCGACCGCTCGATCGACGGCAACGGCTCGCGGTCGAAGGACACGCCGCGGTACGTCTTCGGGATCCGCCCCGCGACGGCGGCCGCGCGCTTGCGGGCCAGGCGCGCCGGACGGCACTTGCAGGGGTACGACTTGCGCTTTTCCTCGTCGAACACGAAGCCCGACCCGTCGCAGTGGGGGCAGTCCATCAGTACCGATCGTCCCCGGCGTAGGACATGAAGCGCGGGAAGTCGCGCTGGAACGTGAGCTCGACCGTGCCCAGGCCGCCGTTGCGGTGCTTGGCGATGATCAGGTCGGCGATGCCCTCGCGCTCGGACTCCTTGTCGTAGTAGTCCTCGCGGTAGATGAACATCACCAGGTCGGCGTCCTGCTCGATGGCGCCGGACTCACGCAGGTCGGACAGCATCGGGGTCGGCGGTTTGCGCTGCTCGACACCGCGGTTGAGCTGGGAGAGCGCGATCACGGGCACCTCGAGCTCACGCGCGAGCGTCTTCAGGCCTCGCGAGATGATGCCGATCTGCTCCACGCGGCTATCCGGCCCGCCGCCGCCCGCGGACATGAGCTGCAGGTAGTCGATGACGATCAGGCCGAGGCCGTCCGGATTCTGTTGCAGCAGCCGGCGGGCCTTGGCGCGCACGTCGAGCACCGACAGCTCCGAGGAGTCGTCGATGAAGAGCTTGGATTCCGAGAGGCGGGCGGAGGCGCCGAGGATCTTCGCCCAGCGGGCCTGCGGCACGCGGCCCTTGCGCAGATCGTCGCCCTTGATCGACGCCTGCGACGCGATGAAGCGCTGCGCGAGCTCGCCCTCGGACATCTCGAGCGAGAACAGCGCCACGGCCTTGTTGGACGTGAGCGCCGCGTTCTCGCAGAAGTTGGCCATCAGCGCCGACTTGCCCATCGACGGACGGGCGGCGAGGATGATGAGGTTGCCGGGCTGGAAGCCGCCGGTGATCGCGTCCAGGTCCTCGAAGCCGGACGGCGTGCCCGTGACCGGCGTGCCC
The DNA here is from genome assembly GCA_027587225.1 of Solirubrobacter taibaiensis. GTDB lineage: Bacteria > Actinomycetota > Thermoleophilia > Solirubrobacterales > Solirubrobacteraceae > Solirubrobacter > Solirubrobacter taibaiensis. The sequence continues at coordinate 103,851 of JAPDDQ010000016.1, read as the reverse complement.
TCGAGCGAGAGCTTCTGGAGCTTGTCGAGCTCCTCGTCCAGCACGGACTCGATGTCCTTGAAGTCCTTGCGGGCGTCCTCGTGGGCCACCTCGAGGATGAGTCGCTCCGCCTGGTCCACGAGCTCGCGCGGCAGCGCCTCGTGCCCGTGCACGCGCTCCTGGATCTCGTACGACGCGTGCAGGAGCCGCCGCAGCATCGCGTTCTCGCGCACGATCCGCGCGTACTGGCGGACGTTGCCGATGGCCGGGACCGAGCCCGTCAGCACCTCGATCGCGGCCGCGCCGCCCACGGACTCCAGGTCACCGGCCTGCTTGAGGTGCTCGACGATGGTGAGCGCGTCGATCGGCTCGCCCATCGTGTTCAGGTCCAGCATGGCCTGGTAGATGCGGCCGTGGCTGGAGCGGTAGAAGTCACGCGGCGTGAGCCGCTCGTCGATGATGAGGCCCGGCAGCGTCGTGTCCGACAGCAGCACCGCGCCGAGGACGGACTGCTCCGCCTCCAGGTTCTGGGGCGGGGCGATGGGGGCCTGGCCGCCGCCGTTGCCGCCGTTGAAGCCGTTGTGCGTGGGCGCGCTCATGCGAGCCATCGAGCCTAGCCGCGGCCTCGGACGCGAACGTACGTTCTTCCCGGTGATAGCGGCGTTAACGACGAAGCGCCGGACAAGGCCGGCGCTTCAAAGGACTTCGGGTGGACCCGAGCTACTTCTGCTCGACCACCATGGTCTTGATCGTCGCGGTGACGCCGTCCTCGATCTCGACCTCGATCATGCGCGTCCCGACGGTGCGGATCGGCTCCTCGAGGTGGACGTTGCGGCGGTCGATCGCGATGCCGCGCGCTTCCTGGATCGCGTCGACGATGTCCTGCGTCGTGACCGAGCCGAACAGACGGCCGTCGTCGCCCGCCTGGTGCGGGATCGTCAGGACCGTGCGGCTGAGCAGCGCCGAGGTCTCCTGCGCGGAGGCCAGCGCCGTGGCGGCGGCCTTCTCGACCGACTCCTTGCGCTTCTCGGCCGCGGCGATGGCGCCCTTGGTCGCCGGCTGCGCCAGCTTGCGCGGGATCAGGTAGTTGCGCAGGTAGCCCTTGGAGACGTCGATGACGGCGCCCCGCTCGCCGAGCGTCTCGTGGTCCTGCAGAAGGATGGCCTGAGGCATGGTGCCCGCTACCTACCGGTCGCGCCCGCCACGGCCACCACGGCCGCCGCGCTCGCCCTCGTCCGGACCGCTGCCCTCGCCGACGTACGGCAGGAGCGCCAGCTCGCGGGCGCGCTTGACGGCGCGGGCGACCTGGTTCTGGTGCCGGCGGCACGCGCCGGTGATGCGGCGCGAACGGATCTTGCCGCGGTCGCTCACGAACTTCTTGAGCGCGTTGATGTCCTTGTAGTCGACGAACTCGACCTTGTCGCGGCAGTACTGGCAGGACTTGCGGCGTCCGCCGCCCCCGCCGGTTTTACGATCCCTCCGGCGCGTCGGCCGGCTGCGCTGCTTCGCCACTGTTGAAAAACCTCTCTAAGAGCTGTCTCGCGGAATGCGCGCCTCGCGCACGCGAGGCCAGTACGCCATGCAGGCGCTGGACCGAACAGGGTAGCGAACCGACCCATTTGCTTTCCGTCCGCCACGACGTGTAACGAGACTGCATCAATTGTGCGGAGAAAGCGGCTGTTAAGGCCGGTCCCTCCGATACCGGACGTAGACTCGCCCTCTAAGACTACGAAAGTCCGAAAGGAGCGCCAGCCCTCATGGCGGCAACCAACATCAATCGCGTGGTTCTCACCGGGAACCTCACGCGCGACCCGGAGCTCCGTTCGCTGCCGTCCGGCATGTCGGTGTGCAGCCTGCGGATCGCGTCCAACTCCCGCCGCAAGGAAAACGGCGAGTGGGTCGACAAGCCCAACTACTTCAGCGTCACCGTCTGGGGCGCCCAGGGCGAGAACTGCTCGCGCTTCCTCGCGAAGGGTCGCCCGGTCTGCATCGACGGTCGCCTCGAGTGGCGCGAGTGGCAGGATCAGAGCGGCAACAAGCGCGAGGCGATCGAGATCGTCGCCGACGCCGTCCAGTTCCTCGGCGGCCGTGAAGAAGGCGCCGGCGGCGGCGGTTACAACGGCGGCGGCGCAGGCGCGGGTGCCGGCAACGGCTTCACCCCGCACTCCGACGTCCCCGCCGACGTGTCGGACTTCCAGTCCGCGCAGCCGGTCGGCGGCGGCCGCAGCTCCGCTCCGGCGGACGACGACATCCCGTTCTAGGCCTGGCGAAATAGAGCTCAGCGCGGGCCGTCCTTTGGGGCGGCCCGCGTCGTTTAACGGCGAGCACACCCGCGGGCGCCGCGTCAAGAAACCCGTGCCCGCGGTCGCGGGGTGAGTTGGGCGGTGGTCACGGGTTTCTTGACCCGTCGGGCGCGGGTGTGCTCTGGGCGGGTGAGGCGGGTGCCCCGCACTGCGTGAACGCCTCGGCGTTCACGTCTTTTCACGCCGAGGGACGGTCCTTGCCACGCGAGGTGCGAGTTTGTCGGGCTCAGGCCGACAAACTCACCACTCGCGCGCCCGGGTGGCGCGTTGGCGCTCGTCTGAAGGGGGTGATGTACAACCGTCACCTCGGGGGTGACGCTTGTACATCACCCGGCCGAACAAGCGCTCTGGCCCGCGCCCGGGCGCGCCGGCGCCGTTTAAACAACAAGGGCCGCCTCTCGGCGGCCCCTCAAGCTCTGGCTAAGCCTCGGCGGGCTCAGCTTCGGCGGCTGCTTCGACCGCCGGCTGAGCCGACGGGCGGAGGTCCGGCGGGTCGGGCGTGCCCGGCCGCAGCTTGATGATCCGGTGGCGCAGGACGCCGTCCGTGATCTTGAGGTTGTGGTCGAGCTGCTGTAGCAGCTCGTTCTGCCCCCTGAACTGGATCAGGTGGTAGTCAGCCTCAGTCTTCTTGCGCACCTCGTAGGCGGTCTGACGGCTGCCCCAGTCGTGCCGCCCGATGAACTCGCCGGTGCGGTCGATGAGGTCTGCGACGTCGGCCACGATCTGCTCGCGACGCTCGGCCTCGACGGCCGGGTCCAACAGAAGCGTGAGGTCGTAGATGTGCTGTCCGCTCGCCATATTCGGCCGCGGATGGTAGCAACGTGGGGCGAAGGTTCCTCGCCGGAACCCTACGAGATGCATGGGACGGAACCTGATCCGGCGCATCCGTTGGGGCAATCTGGCCTTGGCGGCGGCGGGAACGGCGGCGATCGTGTTCGGCGTCCTGTGGGCGTTCTCGGCCACGACACCGCCTGTGTTGCCCGGCGACGAGCCGCGTCCGTTGCTCGCGCAGGAGCCGATTCCGACGCTGTCGGCTCCGACGCCGACGCCGCCCAAGAAGAGTGAGGAGAGCGAGAAGGAGCAGCGCGTGAAGCCGCGCGCGCCCCGCCGGGTTCGCCGCGGCGGGAAGCAGAGCGGCCGGGAGAAACGCGCCGAGACGGCGCGGGGGAGGCGGACAACCCCCGCGGCGCCGACCGCGGCGGCGACGCCCGCGCCTACGGTGCCGCCGGTTCGCGTCGCTCCCAGACGAAGCGCTCCGGCGCCGCAGCCGCGGGGTGAGTTCGGCTTCGAGGGTTAGCTCGGGGTGTGCGAGTGCTTCGCGCGGATGTCGGCGATCTGCTCGTCGATCCAGTCGCCCGGATCACGCGAGGTGACGATCTCCTTCAGCCCGTTCGCGCGGCGTTCGCGCGCCTCGGGGGACATCATCAGCGCCGAGTACAGCGCGTCGGCGAGCTCTTGGACGTCGAATGGGTTCACGGAGAGGGCGAACTCGCCGAGCTCCTCGTGGGCGCCCGTGTTCTCGCTCAGGATCGACACGCCGTGGCGCTCGTTGACCAAGGGCCCTTCCTTGGCGACGAGGTTCATGCCGTCGAACATCGCGTTGACCATCATCACGTCGTAGTGCTTGTAGGAGGCGACGGCCTCGTCCAGGTCGTCGCGCAGCTTGAGGTCGATCGGCATCCAGTCGGGCGTGCCGTGGCGGTGGTTGACGACCGCGACGAGGGCTTCGATCTTCTCCAGGTACTCCGCGTACTCGGGGACGTCGGTCCGCGAAGGCATGAGCTGGGCCGTGAACGTGATCCGCTCGGCGAACTCCGGGTGCTGCTCGAGGAAGATGTCGAAGGCGGTGAACCCGCGCAGGACGTTCTTCGAGAGGTCGGCCCGGTCCACGCGCAGGATCGCGTACTCGCGCCGTCGCGCCAACACGCGCTCCTCGAACTCGCGCACCCGCGGCCGCCGGGCGACGCCGCGCGTGGCCTCGTAGTCGATCGGCAGCGGGTAGGACCGCACCCACACCTCGCGCCCGTCGCACACGACGATGCCGTCCTCGAAGTTCACCTCGAGGTCCATCAGATCCCGGCAGCACTGCAGGAAGTTGCGCTGGTAGGACTTGGTGTGGAACCCGACGATGTCGTTCGCCAGGACGCCGTTGTAGATCTGCTCGCGGATCGCGTTCGGGAGCACCCGCCAGGCGTCCGGCTGGGTCCACGGGATGTGGACGAAGTGGTGCAGGAAGACGTCCGGGCGCGCCTCGCGGATCATCGCGGGCAGCGTGTACAGGTGGTAGTCGTGGACCATCACGACGGGCTCTTCCTGGCCCTCGATCTCGTCGATCACGGCATCGGCGAGGTCCCGGTTGACCGTCTGGTAGCCCTGGTCGAAGGCTTCCACCTCGTGCCGGCGGATGTCCGGCGCGTTGCTCAGGTCCCAGAGGTAGTGCTGGATGAACCAGAGCATCGGGTTGGCGATGATGTTGTAGAAGCGGTCGTAGGCCTCGGCGTCGCTCTCGACGAAGCGGATCCGGAACGATCCGCCCTCCGGCGCCTCCACCTCAAAGGGCTTGCCGTCGTGCTCGCGCGCGACCTCGACGTCCTCGTCGGTCATCGCGGACGCGATCCAGATCGCGTCGCGGTGGGAAGCGAGGCCCGTCAGGGCGGTCACGAGGCCACCCGTGCCACGCTTGACCGAGCCGTCCTCCTGGTAGGTGACCGGGCCACGGTTGGAGACCAGGATCAGTGGCGGCTGCTCGCTCATCGCGGTTGACGATATCTGGCGGGACTCAGCCGCCGACCGAGCCGGCCGGTCGTTCACCGAGCTTGACGTCAACGCTCTGACGCTCACCGCCACGATTGATCTCGACCGGGACCGTCTCACCCGGCTTGTAGCGAGCGAGGGAGCGCGAAAGATCGTCGGCGGACTCGATCGGTGCGTCCCCGACCTTCGTGATCACGTCACCGCCGCTCGCGAACACCGCGCCCTGGAAGGCCTCACGCCCGCGCCCGCCCCGCACGCCGGCCGCGGCGGCCGGGCTGCCCGGGTTCAGTGCCTGCACCCAGGCGCCTTGCTCGACCTTCAGGCCGAACTTGTCCACGAGTTGCGGATACAGCGGCACCGAGCTCACGCCGAGGTAGGCGTACGCGGCGGTGCCGTCCTCACGCAACTGGTCGATCGAGCGCTTGACGGTGTCGATCGGCACGGCGAACCCGACCCCTTCGCCGCCGCCGGAGCGCGACTGGATCTGCTGGTTGACGCCGATCACACGCCCGTCGGAGCCGACCAGCGGCCCGCCCGAATTGCCCGGATTGATGGCGGCGTCGGTCTGGATCGCGCCCGCGATCGCGAACTCGGTCAAGGAAGCGACGGCACGGTCGACCGCCGAGACGATCCCCACCGACAACGACTGCGCCTGCCCGAACGGAGAGCCGATCGCGGCCACCGGCTCACCGACGCGCACCTTCTCCGACGACCCCAGCGGCAGCGGATTGAGTTCCAGGCCCTTCGGATCCACCCGCAGCAGCGCGATGTCCGCGTTCGGGTCTTGACCGATCACGCGCGCCTCGACGCGGTTGCCGTCGGCGAACTCCACGTACACCTCGCTCGCCTTGCGCAGCGGCTCGCCCGCCTCACCCGTCGAGACCACGTGCGCGTTGGTGACGATCTCGCCCTCGTCGCTCACGACAAAGCCCGATCCTTCGCCGGCCTCGGAACCGAACAGCGAGACGATCGTGACGACGCCCGGCGCCTCCTGCTCGTAGATCTGGCGGGCGTCGAAGCCGCCCTCGGCCTGGCTCGTGACCACTTCGGCCCGCGAGGTGGGCGTCGAGGTCGCGGTGGGGTCAGGCGAGGAACCGCCGCACGCGGCAAAGGCGACGCCGGCGCTCGCCACCGCGAGCAGGCGCCTCATGCCGGCAGGACCAGCGCGAACGTCGTCTTGCCGGGACCGGAACGCACGGTGAGCCGCCCCTGCATGCGCTCCGCGAGCTCCCGCGCGATCGCGAGACCGAGTCCGGCGCCCTGCGCCTGCTCGTTGGAGGTGAAGAAGGGCTCGAAGATGTGCGGCATGTTCTGGCGGTTGATCCCGGGGCCGCGGTCGGCGACCTCGAGTCGAACGTGCCCATTCGCCCGCGCGGCTGAAACGCGAACGTCCGTGCCGGGCGGTGTGTGCCGGAGTGCGTTGTCGAGCAGGATCCGCAGCACCTGCGCGACGCGCTCCGGGTCGCAGTCGAGCTCGATCGGCTCCGGACGCAGGTCCAGCTCGACGTCGGACTCGTGCCGCGCGGCGGCGGGCGTGAACTCCGCCGCGACCTCGCGCGCGAGCTGGCCGACGTCCGTCGGCTCGATCCGCAGCTCCAGCGCGCCCGCCTCCAGCCGGGACAGATCGAGCAGCTCGACCGCCAGGTTGCGCATGCGGTCCACCTGGCCGCGGATCTGCTCCAGGAACGCGCGCCGCGTCTCCTCGTCGAGGTCCTCGTCGGCCAGCAGCTCCAGGAACCCGCCCAGGGAGAAGATCGGCGTGCGCAGCTCGTGCGAGGCGGACGCGATGAACTGCTTGCGCGCGCGGTCCAGGCGCGCGAGCTGGTCCTGCATGTCGTTGAACGTGCGCGCGAGCTGGCCGAGCTCGTCGTCGGAGTCGGCCTTGATCGGCTGCGAGAAGTCGCCGCTCGCGACCTTGCGCGCCGCACGCTCGAGCCGCTTGACGCGCGCCGCCAGCGCCCGCGCGACCAGGTAGCCGGCCAGGATCGCGATCACGAGCGCGATTCCGCCCGAGAGCAGGACCTGCCGGCGGATCAGGGAGACGTTGTCCTGCACGTCGTCGAGTGAGTCCGCGAAGACGGCGACCCACTGCGACTCGTCGCGGCGGGTGGCTCGATCGTCGCGGATGGGCTGCGCGGCGACGGCCTGCTGACCGTTCGGCGTCGTGATGATCGCGCTCGCCAGGCGCTGCGTCTCCAGCGCCTCGCGCGCCACGTCAGCGACGTCGGAGGCGGTCACGCCGCCGTCCGGCGTGGAATCCGTGTAGCCGAACATGCCGTCCTCGCCCTCGGCCATGACGAGGATCTCGGTGCTGATGCGCTCGGCGGTGGTGCGGACCTTGCCGGCGCGGTTGCTCTGGATCTTCGCCTCATCCGGCGCGCGGCCGTCGTCGAGCCGGGGGAGCGGCCGCGGCGGCCACATGGCCTCGCCGACGCTGGGCGTGGACTGGCGGGTGGCCGTGACCACGTCATTGAGTCGCTGCGACGTCAGCGACGCTTCCAGCCGCGGGGTGACCGAGAGGTAGATCGTCCCGATCGCGCCGACGATGATGAGCGCGAAGATCAGGGCCAGCCGGTTGCGCAGCGACCGTAGGCCGGGCAACTAGCCCTCTTCGTCGCGGAAGCGGTATCCGACGCCGCGCACCGTGAACAGGTACTCCGGCTCCTTCGGATCCACTTCGATCTTCTCTCGGAGATGGCGGATGTGCACGTCGATCGTGCGCGGGTCGCGGTAGGCGGAATCGCCCCACACCCGCGCGAGCAGCATGTCGCGCGTGAACACGCGACCGGGTGACCGCGCCAGCGCGGCGAGGATCTCGAACTCGACGTAGGTGGTCGAGACCGTTTCCCCGTGGCGCGAGACCGTGCGCTTGCCCGGGTCGATCTTGAGGCCTCGGACCTCGATCGGCCGCTCGTCGTCGGTGTCCTGGCGCGCCATCCCCGAGCGCCGCAGCGCCGCCTTCACACGCGAGCGGAACTCGCGCATCGAGAACGGCTTGGTGATGTAGTCGTCCGCGCCGAGCTCCAGGCCGAGGACCTTGTCGATCTCCTCGGACTTGGCCGTGAGCATGATGATCGGCACGGTCTCGCCCTTGGCGCGCAGGCGCCGGCAGACCTCGAGGCCGTCCATCCGCGGCAACATCACGTCCAGCACGACCAGATCGAAGATCTGCTCGTCGAAGCGCTCGAGGGCTTCCGGGCCGTCGGCGGCCTGTACGACCTCGTAGCCATCGCGCTGCAACGGGAACGAAAGCAGCGTCTGAATGGGCTGCTCGTCGTCGACGAGCAAGATCCTGGGGGCTCGATCAGTCATGCACTCAGCACCGGAGCATAGTTCGGGACTTAGGTAAGGCATTAACGTGGTTCCGGTGTTAGACGGCCGCGTCTACCGGACCGCGTTTCTCCCTGCGCTGCTCGCGCTGTTCCTCGCTGCCTTCGCGCTGCAGGACCGGCCGACCCCGGGGCGCTCCCTGTTGCCCGCCGATTCATTCAGCGGCGATCGCGCATTCGGCACGCAGCGCGACGAGGATCCCGGCTCGCTGCAAGGGCTCGCGGCCGACTTCCGGGACCGCACGCCCGGCTCGGCCGGCGACGCCGCGCTCGCGGACTTCGTGGCCGCCGAACTGGCGGCACCCTGGTCAGAGGAGCGGCAGCCGACCTACACGATCGAACGGACCACGACGGAGAACGGCCTCGAGACGGTGATCGCCACGAAGCCCGCTGCGTCCGGGCGCCGGATCGTGGTGCTCGCGAACCGTGATTCGCCCGGCAAGGCGGAGCTGTCGGCCACGGCCGTGCTGCTCGAGCTCGGCCGCGTCTTCAAGTCACGCGACCTCGACAAGACACTCGTGCTCGTCTCCACGACGGGCGCCCGCACCGGCTTCGAGGGCACGCGCGAGTGGGCGCGCAAGGAGGCCGGGGGTCCGGTCGACGGCGTGATCGTGCTCGGCGACATGGCGAGCAACCAGCTCGACAAGCCGTGGGTGGTGTCGTGGACGGGCACGCCGAGCTCCGCCGCGCTCGGCCTCGAGCGCACCGTGCAGGCCGCCGTGCGGCGGGAGACGCGCGCCGAGCCCGGTGGGCCGCGCGCCGCCGCCCAGTGGGTGCGCCGGGCGCTGCCGGTGACACTGTCCGAGCAGGGGGCCGTCGGTGCCGAAGGGCTGCCCGCGGTGCTGATCTCCGCGTCCGGAGAGCTCGGGCCAACCGCGGACGCGACCGTCTATCGCAAGCGCATCCGCGCGTTCGGACGCTCGGCGGTGCTGGCGGTCGGGGCCTTGGACACTGTGGGCCGGCGCGACACGCCCGCCTTCGAGAACGCGCCGGACGGGATCGTCACGCTCCGCAACGTGATGGCCGACTGGAGCGTCCGGCTGCTCGTGGGCGCGCTCCTGCTGCCCGTGATGCTGGCCGCGCTCGACGCGTTCTTCCGCGCGCGCCGGCGCCGGGTGCCGATCGCGCCCTGGATCGGCTGGCTGGTCGTCGCGGCCGTACCCCTGCCGGTTGCGTGGCTGTGGCTGCGCGCGCTCGCTGCCACGGGCCTGGTCGACGCGCCCGCCGGGCTCCTCGACCCGCGCCGCTGGCCGGCCGGGACGAGCGGGATCGTCGCGGTCGTCAGCGCGGTCGTCGTGGCCGGCCTGGCGTGGTTCGGCGCGCGTGCGCTGGCTCGCGCGATCGGTTCGCGGCCCAGCGCCGAAGCGATCCCGGAGGGTCGCCGCGGGCGCGGTGCGCCGGGGGTGGATGGTCTCGCCGTCGCGACCGCGATGTGGCTGTGCGGGCTGGTGGCGCTCGCGTGGGTGCGCAACCCCTACGCTGCGGGTCTGCTGGTCCCCGCCGCGCACCTGTGGCTGTTCGCCGCGACCGGCTGGCGCGGGTGGAAGGCGGTGGTCGCGCTCTTGCTCGGCCTGCTCGTCCCCGTCCTCGCGGTCGTGCACCTCAGCCTCGCGCTCGAACTCGGCCCGCTGAACGTCGCGTGGGCGATGGCGATCGCGGCCATGACCGGGTCGGGCGTCGGCACGATGCTGCTGTTCGCCGGGCTGCTCGCGGCGCTGGCCGCCGTCGTGCGCGTGCTGCTCGCGCGGCGCCGGCTCGGGCCCGCTGATGGCGGTGGCGACAAGCAGTTCGCCACCCGCGGCCCGCTGTCCTACGCGGGCCCGGGCTCGCTCGGCGGCACGGAGTCGGCGCTGCGGCGATGAGCGCACCCGCTGCCCGCCGCTCGCGAGGGCGCGCCGCGCTGCGCGGGCTCTCGACCGCGCTGATCGTCTCGGGCACGCTCCTGTTGACGGACGCGGTCGCGACGCTCGTGTGGGAGGAACCGGTGTCCTCGCTCTACGCGCACTTCCAGCAGAACGAGCTGTCCGGCGAGCTCGACCAGCTCGAGCAGGTGCCGCTGCCGCCGGTGGAGCGGCGCGCGATCGTCAAGCTCCCGGACCCGAAGCGCAAGCTGGCGTTCGCCGCCCGCTCGCTGGACCGGCGCACCGACGACGGCGATGCCGTCGGGCGGCTGCGGATCGACCGCATCGGGCTCTCCAGCGTCGTGATCGAGGGCACGAACGCCGACGATCTGCGCCGCGGCCCCGGCCACTACCCCGCGACGCCGCTGCCCGGCCAGCGCGGGACGGTCGGGATCGCCGGACATCGCACCACCTATGGCGCGCCGTTTCGCAAGATCGACAAGGTCCGGCGCGGCGACGACATCGTCGTGACGATGCCGTACGGGCGCTTCACGTACCGCGTGGAGCGAACGCGCATCGTCAAACCGACCGACGTCTGGGTGACCCAACGCGTGTCCTACGATCGGCTGATCCTGTCGGCGTGCCATCCGCTGTACTCCGCCGCGGAGAGAATCGTCGTGTTTGCGCGGCTCGTGCGCTCCGAGCCGAGGGGCGCCGCGGCGTGAGCTGGGGCGAGGACCCCATCGACCATTGTCCGAGCCAGGACGATGAGGCTCACATGACGGTGCTGGATACCCGATACGGGTCACGAGTCCGAATGACGGGTTCGACTCGTGATGGGGATCGACGGTTCAACCGATCGGCCCCTATCGCTCCCTCCAAGGATGGTGCGGTGACCAACGTGCAGCAAATACGAGAGCGCATCCAGTGCGGGACCTACGCGGTCGACAGCGAAGCTGTCGCGGCGGCGATCCTCAAGCGCCTCCTCGGTAACGAGGGGGAGGCGTAGTAGTGGCGCACTGGCGCAATTAGTGTTCGAAGCCCCGCCAGGCCGCAGCGCCGGGCGGGGCTCCGATCCACTCCACGCCTTCACCCGCGACCACTTCTCCCACCCACGAAAGGCCCGGCAGCGACGCCGGTCCACACACGAGCAGTTCGTAGTCCTCGCCGCCGGTCGCGGCGAGCTCCACCGACTCGACGCCCTCCGCCAGCGGAAGCCGGCTCGCGTCGAGCACGAGCTTCACGCCGCTGGCCTCGGCCAGGCGCCGTGCGTCCGACGCGATGCCGTCGGAGAGATCCATCATCGCCGTCGCCGCGCCCGCGAGCGCCAGCCCTTCCGCCAGGCGCGGACGGGGCCGCAGGTAGCGCTCCACGAGGGCGCGCGGGCCGTCCGCGCCGTCGAGGATCGCCAGGCCCGCCGCGGAACCGCCCAGCGTGCCGGTGACGCCGACGCGGTCGCCTGGCCGGGCGCCGTCACGGCCGACGAAGTCCGCAGGCGCGTCCGCCCAGCTCATCACGGTGACCGCGACGGTCAGCGCCGGACCGCGCGCGAGGTCCCCGCCGGCGATCGTGACGCCGCACTCGGCCGCCAGCGCCTCGGCGCCGCGGTGCAGCGCGAGCACGTCGTCATCGCCCATTGACGGCGGCAGCACGACGGACAGGTAGGCCTCGCCCGCCTCGCCGCCCATCGCGGCGATGTCGGACAGCGCACCGGCAAGTGCGCGCCAGCCCACGTCTTCCGGGCTCGCCTGGCCGAGCCGGAAGTGGGTCCCGTCGACCATCACGTCGGTCGACACCGCGCAGGCTCCTCCCGCCCGCACGACCGCGCAGTCGTCGCCGATCCAGCGGACGACGCGCTCCGAGCGCACGACCAACGCGCGCCGGATCCCCGCTATGAGGTCCAGCTCAGCGATGCCGGTAGACGATCCGCGCGCGATGGAGGTCGTACGGCGAAACCTCGACGCGTACGCGGTCACCAGGGAGGATGCGGATGCGGAACCGCCGCATCTTGCCCGCCACGTGGCCGAGCACCTCGTGACCGTTGTCGAGTTGAACGCGGAACATCGCGTTCGGGAGGGCCTCTACGACCTCCCCTTCGAACTCGACCTTTTCCTCCTTCGACAAGGTCCTAGATGACCCTGACGTCGGTGGCTTGTGGTCCCTTCGCGCCTTCGCCCAGCTGGTATTCGACCTTCGCGCCTTCGGCGAGGGTGCGGAACCCGTCGCCGGAGATGGCCGAGAAATGGACGAACGCGTCCTTCCCTCCGTCATCAGGCGTGATGAAGCCGAAGCCCTTTTCGTCGCTGAACCACTTCACGACACCCGTCGCCATCTGACAGCACTCCTGTTAGATCCGGCCCTGACCGCGCAAGTTGTACCAGTCAGGCGGGCGGCTGTCAGCCATCGCCGGGAGGCGCTTGCGTACCGCCGTTGCCCGGGTCACCCTGCGGTGGCGACTCGTAGGCCCCAGGATCGAAGGCGGCGTCGTTGTCGGGCCCGTTGTTGCCGTCGCGGGGCTTGGGGTCGGCGGGCTCGTCGTCCGCGGGCGGCGCCGTCGGCGCGGTACCCGGCGTGGTCGTGCCGTCCTCGCCTTCGCCCGTGTCCTCGTCCTCGGCGCCCTCACGCGCGTAGCGGCCCTGGAACGCCTGGCTCTGGAACGGCTCCTTGGGTGTGAGCCACTTCCCGCAGCCCTTGGCGACGACCTTCTTCATGTAGTCGCCCCAGATCTGCGCCGGATACGTACCGCCGTCGATGTTGGAGCCGAAGTACATGCCGTTCATGGAGATCTTGGCCGAGCCGGGGAAGCCGACCCACACGGAGGTGGCGAACTTCGGCGTGAAGCCCACGAACCAGGCGTCGATGTTCTTGTCGGTCGTGCCGGTCTTGCCGCCCTGGGCGCCGCAGCCCGGGATGAGCGACTTGGTGCCGGTGCCGCCCGCCGCGTTGGCGGCGAGGATCTGCACGGCCTGGTCGGTCACGCCGTCCTCGAACGCCTTGGTGCGCTTGACGCGGAAGCGCGCCGGAAGCTTGATCTTCTCGCCGTTGCGCGTGATCTTCTTGATGATGCGCGGGCGGTTGCGGTAGCCGCCGTTGACGATCGTGGCGTAGGCGTTGGCCATCTCGAGTGGCGAGACGCCGTCGGTGAGGCCGCCCAGCGACTCGGCGCAGACGCCGAGGAGCTTGGACTTGATGCCCATCATCCGCGCCGTCTCCTTGACCTTGTCGGGGCCGAGGTCGGACACGAGCTGCGCGTACACCGAGTTGTCGGAGGCGAGCGTCGCGCGGCGCAGGTCCATCGTGCCGGCGCCCTTGCCGCCGTAGGTCTTGAGCTCCCACGGGTAGGCGGGCGAGCCGCACGGCGGCTTGGTGATCTTCATCGGCGACTTGGACGTGTAGCTCGTCGAGCTCGGGTTCACGCCCTCGCGCAGCGCGGTGAGCAGCGCCATCGTCTTGAACGACGAGCCCGGCTGACGCTTGCCCTGCGTGGCCAGGTTGTACGTCGACTTGCCCTTCGAGCGCCCGTAGGTCTGCGTCGAGGCCATCGTCACGATGTCGCCGTTCTTCGGGTCGATCGTCACGATCGCCGAGGACGGGCCGATGCCGGCCAGCTGGCTCATCGCGGCGCGCGCGTACTGCTGGTACTTGAGGTTGATCGTGGTCGTGACCGTGAAGCCGCCGCGGCGCGTGGCGTCCAGGCCGTACTCCTGGATCAGCTCGGACTTTACGTAGTCCAGGACGTAGCGCTCGCGAGCCCGCGAGAAGTACTTGTCCATGTTGAGCCCGAGGCCCTTCTTCATCTCGGACCGGGCCTTGGCGGGCGTGATGTAGCCGAGCTCGGCCATCTTGCCGAGGACCTCGTTGCGGCGGCGCGTCGTGCCCTCGCGGTTGTCCACCGGCGAGTACTGCGAAGGCGCCTGCGGCATGCCGGCGATCATCGCGGCCTCACGCAGCGTCAGGTCCTTGACGTTCTTGTCGAAGTACAGGCGGGCGGCGGCGCCGGCGCCGACCGCCGTCTGGCCGCCGTAGGTGCCGTACGGGACGGTGTTGAGGTACTTGCCGAGCACCCACTCCTTGGAGTGCTCCTCCTCGAGCTCCTGGGCGAGGCGCGCCTCACGGATCTTGCGCTTGTAGCCCTCGACGCCGGAACGCGTGACGTCCTGCGTGTACAGGTTGCGCACGAGCTGCATCGTCAGCGTCGAGCCGCCCTGCGTGTTGTCGGACGTCGCGTTCGTGTACGCGGCGCGGATGATGCCCTCGTAGTCGACGCCGGTGTGCTTGTAGAAGCGCTCGTCCTCGATGGCGACGGTCGCCTGGTTGAGCACCTCAGGGAAGTCCGAGGCCGCCTTGGTCTCGATCAGGTCGTCGTTCTGGATGAAGCCGAGGCGCGTCCCGTCGGACGCCAGCACCTTGGTCAAGCCACCTGGGTCGCGCGGCGAGTAGGTCGACAGCGTCGGCCCGTCGTTGGCCGTGCGGATGACCCATCCGGCTGCGGCCGCGGCGACGCTGACCCCGCACAGGATCAGCAGCACAAAGCCGAGAATGATCCATCGGCCTGCCTTGCCGCCTGTCCGGCGGCGACGTCGTATACGCGCGGAATGACTCACGGGCGAAACCCCGAGTCTAGTTCGATCCAGCCCGAAGCAGACCTTCTTTTCGTAAACGCGCGAGACATTGGCGGCGCAGCGATGCCTCGCCCGTGGCTCGATCCGGGGGTGCGACCGGGTCGGAGCCGACGCTCAGCCGCGTCCCCCACGGGACGGCCTCGGCGATCGTGACCTCTTGCTGCGTCTCGTCCTCGAGCGCGGTGATCGCCGCCTCGACGTCGGTCTCCGGCGGCACCCACACCGACACGTCGAGGCTGACGACGTCCACCACCAGCGTGTCGTTCTTGAGCACGCCGCCGGCGAGCTTCTCGTTCGGGATCACGATCCGCTGGTGCGTGGCGGTCTTGAGGATCGTGTAGTTCAGGCGCACGTCCTCGACGACGCCATAGTTGCCCTCGAAGGTCACCCAGTCGCCGACCCGGATCGGCTGCGTGACGGCGAGCATGATCCCGGCCACGAAGTTCGCGAGCACCTGGCGGGCGGCGAAGCCGATGACCGCCGCGGCGATCGCGCCGGACGCCAGCAGGGCGCGCGCGATGTTGGTGATCCCGTCGAACTGGGAGAGCCCGATGAAGAGCCCGATCAGGATGATCACGGCGTAGACGAGGCGCCGGATGAAGCGCAGCCGTGTGGCGGCTTCGCGCGTGATGCCCGCCTTGTCGGCGACCTCACGGGCGACCTTGCCGCGGAAGACGCGGTCGAAGACGGTGGCGATCACGATCGCGATGACGAGCGGGACGGCCGCGCTGATCCAGGTGGCAGTATCGACCGCGAACATGGTCAAGGCCATTCTCCTCGACGCCCTCGGCACCTTGATCGGGTTCGAAAATCCGGCCCCGCACCTGCAATCCGCGTTGCAGCGGCGCGGCTATCCGGTCTCGCTCGAGGAGGCCGAGCGGGCCATCCGGGCAGAGATCACGTACTACCGGGCGCACCTGCATGAAGGGCGCGACGCGGAGTCGCTGCACGACCTCCGGGTGCGCAGCGCGCGAGCGCTCGGGCTGGACGTGCCGGACGAGGTCGCGCTGGACGCGCTGCTCGCCGCGCTCCGCTTCTTCGCCTACCCCGACAGCGCCCCGACGCTGCTCGCGCTGCGCGAGCGCGGGATCCGGCTCGTCGTGGTCTCCAACTGGGACTGGTCGCTGCACGAGCGCCTGGCCGAGACCGGCCTCACGCCGCTCATCGACGGCGCGCTCGCCTCCGCCGAGGTCGGGTCGGCCAAGCCGGACGGCGCCATCTTCCGCGCGGCGCTGCAGCTCACGGGCACCGCGCCGGAGCAGACCTGGCACGTCGGCGACACGCCCGCGGCCGACGTGGAAGGCGCTCGCGCGGCGGGAATCCGGCCCGTGCTGATCGCGCGCGAGGGCGAACGGCCGGCCGGCGCGGTCCGTTCGCTCGCCGAACTCATACCCTTGGCCGGAACTTGAGCGACGAGAACAACGAGTACCGCGGCTGGCTCGCACCCGAGGGGACGACACCGCCCGCTGACGAGCCCCCGCCCCCGCTCCCGGATCCTGAGATCCCGGTGTGGGCGCCGTTCCTGGCACTGGCCGCCGCGCTGTTCATCGTCCTGCTGATCGGCGGCACGGCGATCGCGCTGCTCGACGCCGCCGACCCGGACTTCGAGTCCGACGACCTCCCCGTGGGCGTCACGCTCGCGCTGACGGGCTTCCAGAACCTCGTGTTCGTCTTCGCGGCGTACATCACGATCAAGCTCGCGCTCGGGCGCACGACGCGCGCGGACTTCGGGCTCACCCCCGTGCGCAAAGTCGGCGAGGCGGTCGGTTGGGCCGCGCTCGTCTACGTCGGCTTCTGGTTCATCACGGCGCTGCTCGCCGGGATCTTCGGCACGCCCGACGAGCAGGCGCTCGTCCAGGACGTCAAGGCCGAGGACTCGTTCGTCGTGCTCGCCGCGTACGCGGTCACGATCTGCCTGGTCGCGCCGGTCGTGGAGGAGCTGTTCTTCCGCGGCTTCATGTTCGGCGCGCTCGCCAAACGGCTCGGCCCGTGGTGGGGGATGGGCATCACCGGCGTGGTGTTCGCGATCGGTCACGCGCCCGCTCCGGCCATCTCGCTGATCGCGCTCGGCGTGTTCGGAGTGGGGTTGTGCCTCCTTTATTGGCGAACACAGTCCATAGTTCCGTGCATGGCCTTGCACGCGCTCAACAACGCGATCACCTTCGGGGTGACAAAGGAACTGGACCCCGCCGTGTTCGCCGCGGTCGTCGTCGGCAGCGTGGGCGTGGTGTCCGGCGCCGCCCAGGCGTTCTCCTCCCGCCGATCGGTGGCCGCATGAAGCGCATCGGGTTCGCGACGATCGTCGCGCTCGGTGTGACCACCGCCTCCGCCTCCGCTCAGACCCCGCCGCCCGCACCGACGCCCACGCCGCCCCCGGCTCCCGCGCCCGCGAAGGCGACCCTCTCGATCTCCGCCCAGGACACGCTCAGCGGCGCGGCCCTCACCGGGCGCTCGTTCACCGCGCGCGTCGTGATGAAGCCGTTCGTCGCGAACGAGACGGCCGTGCTGCGGGTGTACCGCGGCTCGAAGAAGATCCGCGTGAAGACGCTCACCTTCAAGCCCGTCAACGGCGGCGCGGCCGGCGTGGCGACGCTGAAGGTCAAGTCCGGCAAGGCGGGCCGGCTCACGCTGCGCGCCTCGCACCGCGCCACGCCCGGCCTCGCTACCTCGGTGGCCAAGGCGGCGCGGCTGGACGCGGTCTCGCCGTACGCGGCGAGCGGTTCACGCGGCGCGGCTGTCCGCATCCTGCAGGGCAAGCTCGCCGCGCTGAAGTACCGGGTGCCACGCACCGGCGTCTACGACAGCGGCACCGCGAACGCGGTGATGGCGTTCCGCAAGCTCACGGGAATGTCGCGCACGTTCACGGCGACATCCGAGGTGTTCAGCGGGCTCCTCGCCGGCAAGGGCGCCTTCAAGGTCCGTCATCCCGGTGACGGCCGCCACGTCGAGGCTCGCATCAGCAAGCAGGTGTTCGCGCTGATCGACGGCGGGAAGGTCCAGGCGATCTACCACACGTCCACGGGCGCTCCGTCGACGCCGACCATCCGCGGCAAGTTCCGCGTCTACATGAAGACGCCGGGCACCAACGCCAAGGGCATGGTCCACTCGACCTACTTCATCCGTGGCTACGCCATCCACGGCTACGCGTCCGTCCCGCCCTACAACGCCAGCCACGGCTGCCTGCGCGTGCCGATCGCGAACGCGCGGGAGATCTACGACTGGCTGCGGATGGGCAACGTGGTCTGGGTCGAGGAGTAGCTCTCCCGGGCGAGGTGCGCGAGCATCTCGCCCATCCCGCCCGAGGCGTGGGCCGCGCGCATGCGGCTCGCTCCACCGCCCTCGCGCAGGATGCGCTCGACCTCCTCGAGCGCGTCCTCGCCGTCGAGCTCGCGGGCGTAGGGCCGGGCGAGCGCGAGCGCGTCGGCACCCACCTCGCGGATCGGCCGGATCGCCCCGCGCCACCAGATCGTCGCGTCCACGCCGTCGCGCGCGGCGCGGAATGAGGACTCCATGAGCCCTTCGGTGGGCGGCGCGGCCTCTTCCTGGCCGTCCGCGCAGGCGACCGCGAGCGCGTGGATGAGCGCCGCGAGCCCGGCCACGGACTCCAGCCGGCTCTGCGCGTCCATCGCGCGGACCTCGATCGTGCCCAGCTTCGGGCTCGGCCGGATGTCCCACCACAGGTACGTGTAGTCCGGCACCTCCGCCGTCTCCGTGCACCAGCGCACGACGTCCGCGTAGTGCTCCCAACCGGCGAACGTGGGCGGGATGGTGGAGCGCGGGAAGCCGCGGAAGATCGTCGAGCGGGCGCTGGCCAGGCCGGAGTCGTGGCCGAACCAGAACGGCGATTGGGCGGCGAGCGCCTGGAAGAGCGGGAGGTGCGCGCGCATGCGGTTGCACACGTCGATCGCGGTCTCCGGGTCGGGCATGCCGACATGCACATGCAGCGCGGCCGTGGGCGTGCGCGAGACGAGCCCGCGCATCTCGTCGCGGATCGCCTGGTAGCGGTCGGCCTCCACGTGCACGAGGTCGCCGAACGCGACGTGCGGGTGCAGGCCGCCGCCGATGAACCCGGCACCGGTGCCGTGGATGAGCCGGCGCAGCGCCGCGAGCGTCTCGTAGCCCTCGGCGGCGCTGGCCACGACCGGGGTGGAGCACTCGATGAGCGCCTCGTAGAGGTCGTTCATGATCACGCCGGAGGGCGGATCGAGCTGGTTGACGAGGTCGCTCGCGACGTTCGCGGGCCGGAACGTCTGCGCGTCGACGAGCAGAAGCTCCTCCTCGATGCCCAGCGGAAACCCGGGCCGTGCGCCGAAGCGGTGCTCCACGAGGCCAGTCTACGGCCGCGGCGGCCAATAGTGTCCTTGCCGATGTCAGCAAAAGACACTTTGATCGAGGAACTGCGTCGGCACGCGCTCGTGATCGGCGAGGTCACCCTGACCTCGGGCGCCACCGCGCAGTACTACGTCGACGCCAAGCGCGCGATCCTGCAGCCCGCCGGATTCGCGGCACTTGGTGAGCTCGTCGCGCACTACGCCCGTCAATGGGAGGCGACGGCCGTGGGTGGCCTCACCATGGGCGCCGACGCCCCCGCGTGCGCCGCGCTCGCCGGCGGCGCCGACGTGAAGGCGTTCTTCGTGCGCAAGGAGACCAAGGCGCACGGGCTGCAGCGCAAGGTCGAGGGCCCGCCGCTGGAGCCGGGCGAGCGGTGCCTGATCGTCGAGGACGTCGTCACCTCCGGCGGCTCCACCGTCCAGGCGATCGAAGCGGTGCGTGCGGAAGGCTTCGACGTCGTCGGCGTCGTCACGGTGCTCGACCGGCTCGCCGGCGGCGCGGAGAAGATCCGGCTCGCCTCCGACGACGCGCCCTACGAGGCGCTCGCGACGATCGACGAGGTGTACCCGGACCGTCCAGACCGGTAAGTGACCCCGGAAGTTAGTGCCCCCGGCAGGAATCGAACCTGCATCCCGCGCTTAGGAGGCGCGTGCTCTATCCATTGAGCTACGAGGGCGTTGCGCGGGAAGGGTACTTACGCGCCGCGAACGGGCATCCAACGTTGCAAGGTGTAGGTTGTCCGTCGGTTCGGGGAACTTAGGGAGCGAGACCACCCCGAGGGGGCTAACGATTTGAGTACTGGAACAGGCGCCAGCGATCTGCTGCACGCCGATGACCACGGCGTCGACGAGATCGTCGCCGGAAAAGCGCCCGTGGCGGCGCGGTCGCCGCTGCAGTTGTTCTGGCGCCGATTCCGCAAGGACAAGGTTGCGCTTGGGGCGCTGACATTCATCGTCCTGCTGATCTTCGTCGCGATCTTCGCGCCGCTGATCCGGGGAATCCTGGGCATTCCGGATCCAGGTGAGCGATCGACCGACGCGCTGGACGACTTCGGCCTGCCGCTCGGCCCGACGTCCGCGCATCCGTTCGGCGTCGACGACATCGGGCGCGACATCATGTCGCGCGTCCTCGACGGCGCCCGCCTGTCGCTGATGGTGGCGTTCATCGGCACCGGCCTGTCGGTGCTCATCGGTGTGACGATGGGCATGATCGCCGGTTTCTTCCGCGGCTGGGTGGACACCACGATCGCGCGCGTCATCGACATCCTGCTCGCGTTCCCGGTGCTGCTGCTGGGTCTCGGCCTCGCGTCGGCGTGCTCGACCAAGGAAGGCTGCCTCGGTGGCGCCCTCCAGCCCGGGCTCACGATCGTGATCTTCATCATCGTGCTCGCGAACTGGCCCTACGTCGCGCGCATCATCCGCGGCCAGGTGCTGTCGCTGCGCGAGAAGGAGTTCGTGGAGGCGTCCAGGTCGCTCGGCGCGGGCAACATGCGGATCATCTTCCGCGAGATCCTCCCGAACCTCGTCGCGCCGATCATCGTCTACGCGTCGCTGTTCATCCCGGCGAACATCCTGCTGGAGGCCTCGCTGTCGTTCCTCGGCGTGGGCGTGCGTGACCAGCCGTCGTGGGGCCAGATGCTGGCCGACGCGACCGGCAAGGTCGACTCCGCCTGGTGGTTCATGTTCTTCCCGGGCATGGCGCTGCTGCTGACCGTGCTCGCGTTCAACCTCGTGGGCGACGGCATGCAGGACGCGCTGAACCCCAAGGGCTCGAAGAACAGGTGAGCTGACCATGGCTGCCTATATCGCCCGCCGGTTGCTCTGGGCCGGGTTCCTGATGTTCGTGATCTCCTGCATCACGTTCGTCATCTTCAGCGTGCTGCCGTCGGGGGACCCGGCGGTCGCGCGCGCCGGCCGCTCGCCGTCGCCGGAGCTGGTGGAGATCATCCGCGTGCAACTCGGCCTGGACAAGTCCAAGCCTGAGCAGTTCTTCAACTACATCATGGACATCCTGCCGTTCGTCGGCGGCAACGGGATCAACTTCGGGTTCAGCTTCCAGAACAACACGGACGTGCTGCCCGAGATCCTCGAACGGCTCCCCGTGACGATCTTCCTGACGACCGGCGCCGTGCTCCTGTGGCTGTCGATCGGCATCCCGATCGGCGTGCTCTCCGCCGTCAAGCCCGGCACGTGGATGGACCGCCTCGCGATGGGCATCGCGCTGCTGTTCATCTCCGCCCCGGTCTACTTCCTCGGCCTCGTCGCGATCTTCCTGTTCGACGACAACATCGGCAAGTTCCCGATATTGCCCGGCAACTCGGCGTACGGTGAGGCCACGACCGCCTGGGGGAAGGCGGAGGCGATGATCATGCCGTGGTGCGTGCTCGCGGCGGCGTTCGCGGCGATCTACGCCCGGTTCCTGAGAGGCAACCTGATCGAGACGCTGCAGGAGGACTACATCCGCACGGCGCGGGCGAAGGGGCTCAGTGAGCGCCGCGTGATCTTCCGCCACGGCGTGCGCGCTGCGATCACGCCGATCGTGACGCTGCTGGGCCTGGACATCGGCATCCTGCTCGGCGGCGCCATCCTCACCGAGACGGTGTTCAACATCCCCGGCATCGGGCGCTACGCGTTCAACGCCATCAACCTGTCCGACCTGCCGGTGATCCAGGGCACGGTGCTGTTCGGCGCGTTCTTCATCGTGATGATGTCGCTGATCGTCGACGTCCTGTACGCCTTCATCGACCCAAGAGTGAGGTACTAGATGGGCGCCCCGCTGCTCGAGGTCGAGAACCTCCAAGTGCACTTCGAGACCGAGGACGGCCTGGTCAAGGCCGTCGACGGGATCTCCTACACCGTCGATCGCGGGCAGACGCTCGGGATCGTGGGTGAGTCCGGATCCGGCAAGTCCGTGTCCTCCTTGACCGTGTTGGGGCTGACCCGCTCGCGCAACGCGCGCATCAGCGGCACCGTGCGCTTCGACGGCAAGGACCTGCTCGGCGCCTCCGACGACGATCTGCGCCGGATTCGCGGCAACGAGATCGCGATGATCTTCCAGGACCCGCTGTCCTCCCTGCACCCCTTCTACAAGGTGGGCGCGCAGATCGCCGAGGGCGTCCGCTCGCACAAGGACGTGTCCAAGGCGGCGGCCTGGGACCGCGCCGTGGAGATGCTCTCGCTCGTGGGCATCCCGGAACCGCGCAAACGCGCCGACAGCTACCCGCACGAGTTCTCCGGCGGTATGCGTCAGCGCGCGATGATCGCCATGGCGCTGGCCAACGACCCCAAGCTGCTGATCGCGGACGAGCCGACGACGGCGCTGGACGTGACGGTGCAGGCGCAGATCCTCGAGCTGATCGAGCGGCTGCAGAGCGAGTTCGACACCGCGGTGGTCGTCATCACCCACGACCTGGGCGTGGTGGCGGAGATGGCCGACGAGATCGCGGTCATGTACGCCGGCCGGATCGTCGAGAAGGCCAACACCGACACGATCTTCGCCGGGCCCGAGCATCCCTATACGTGGGGGCTGCTGTCCTCGATCCCGCGGCTCGACGCGCCGCGCGACGAAGAGCTCGTGCCGATCCCCGGCCGGCCGCCGTCGCTGATCACCCTGCCGGGCGGCTGCTCGTTCCACCCGCGTTGCCCGTACGTGCGCGAGGCGCACAAGAAGACCGACCCGAAACTCCAGCCCGTGCCCGGCACCCCGACGCACGAGGTCGCGTGCCTGCTCGACTCCGGCGTGCGACGCAAGTTGTGGGGCGAGCTGCGCTCCGGCGTGAAACCCGACGAGGCCCGCTCCGACGTGATGGAAGAAGAGAAGGCCGTATGAGCGCCGGCGACAAGATCATGGAGGTCGACGGCCTCTTCAAGCACTTCCCGATCTACGCCGGGTTCTTCCGGAAGCAGGTCGGGGCGGTCAAGGCCGTCGACGGCATCTCGTTCGACGTGCTGGAGGGCGAGACCCTGGGGTTGGTCGGCGAGTCCGGCTGCGGCAAGTCCACCACCGCGCGCCTGCTCCTGCGGCTGATGGAGCCCACCGCAGGCTCGATCAAGTTCGAGGGCCGGGAGATCGCCGGCGTCAAGGGCGAAGAGCTCAAGGCCCTGCGTCGTGAGATGCAGATGATCTTCCAGGACCCGTACTCCTCGCTGAATCCGCGCAAGACCGTCGGCTCGATCATCAGCGACCCGTTCGTCATCCACGGCATGAAGAAGGACGCGCGCGAGCGCAAGCAGGCCGTCCAGGACCTGATGGACCTCGTCGGTCTGAACCCCGAGCACTACAACCGCTACCCGCACGAGTTCTCCGGCGGCCAGCGGCAACGCATCGGCGTCGCGCGGGCGCTGGCCTTGAACCCGAAGGTGATCGTCGCCGACGAGCCGGTCTCCGCTCTGGACGTGTCGATCCAGGCACAGGTCCTGAACCTGCTGCGCGACCTGCAGCGGGACCTCGGGCTGACGCTGATCTTCATCGCGCACGACCTGTCCGTCGTGCGCCACATGTGCGACCGCGTCGCCGTGATGTACCTGGGCCGGATCGTCGAACTGGCCACCTCGGACCAGCTCTACTCGCACCCCCGCATGCCGTATACGGGCGCGTTGATGTCGGCCGTGCCGGTCGCGGACCCGCGCCTGGCCGCGGCGAAGAAGCGCCAGGTGTTGGTCGGCGACGTCCCCTCACCGACCAACCCGCCGCCGGGCTGCCGCTTCCACACACGCTGCTGGAAGGCGCAGGAGGTGTGCCGGAACGAGGACCCGCCGCTGGAGGCGAAGGACGGCGGAAATCTCGCCGCGTGCCACTTCCCGCTGACGGACCCCGAGGTGCTCGAGCGCGTGCCTTCGGCTCGGAACGTCGCCGGCTGACAAACGCGGCTCCCGCCTCGCGAGGTGCGACTTTGTCAGCCTGAGCCGGACAAACTCGTACCTCGCGTGGCGTTTACGCGATCCGACCCAGCACGTCGTCCACGGGCACACCCAGCGCGTCCAACGTGCGACACGCGCCGCCCGTCGAGTCGCGGAGCGCTGCGCGGAGCAGGTCGGCCACCCCGATCACGTGGCCGGGGTCGGCGGCGGCCTGTCGGAGCGCCTCGCCGAAGACGCGCCGGGCGTAGGCCGTGATCCCGCCGTTGGGGGGCGGGTCGTCGGCGAGCGTCGGAGCGGCGGCGAGCCGCGCGGCCTCCAAAGACACACCGCTCGCGCGCAGAGCGGCCGCGGCCACGCCGTCGCCGCCGCGCAGGATGCCCAGCAGGAGGTGCTCCGAGCCCAGGCGGGCGGCGCCGAGCGCGTGCGCCTCCTCGCCGGCCAGCTGCACCGCGGCGCGGGCCTCGGGGGCCACGCGCAGCTTCGGTGCCGCCGTTGCGCCGGGCGGGGGCTCGGTCGCGGCGGCGAGCTCGCGGTAGCGGCGGTGCGCGGCCTGCCTCGAAATGCCGAGGGCGCGGGCGACCGAGCCGTATGACGAGCCGCCGTCCAGCGCTTTCCAGGCCTGGACGCGTTCGAACGCGTCCAGCTCGCGGCGCAGCGCGGACAGGTTGTGGAGCGCCACCTCGGGGTCGGAGGCGTGGACGGCGTGCTCCAACAGTTCGGTGATGCGGTCGGGAAGGTCTATCGGGCGCTCCAGCCGAGGTCCATGGTCACGGGTACGCCGGAGAAGGCCGCGCCGCCGGGGCCGGCCAGGAAGGCGATGACGTTCGCGACCTCGTCGGGTTCGATCAGGCGCTTGACGGCGTGTGGGGCCAGGATGACCTCCTCCAGGACGTCATCTTCGCTCATCCCGTGCGCTTTCGCCTGGTCGGGGATCTGCGCCTCCACCAGCGGCGTCCTGACGTAGCCCGGGCAGACGGCGGTGGCCTGCAGGCCCTCCAGCGCCAAGGTCTTCACCAAGCCCAGCACGCCGTGCTTGGCGGCGACGTAAGCCGCCTTGTTGGGCGAGGCGACCAACGCGTGGGCCGAAGCGACCGCGATGAAGCGCCCGGAGGACTCCTGCAGCGCGTCCCAGGCGTACTTGGCGAGCAGGAACGGGCTCGTCAACAGGATCGCGAGGATCGCGTCCCACTTGTCCTCCGGGAACTCGGCGACGGGCGAGACGTGCTGGATGCCGGCGTTGGCCACCACGACGTCGAGCCGGCCGAACCGCTCCAGCGCCGCGTCGACCGCCGCGCGGTTGCCCTCGCGGGTGGAGAGGTCGCCGTCCTCGAGGTCGAACCCGAGCACGTCGAAGCCGTCGGCGCGCAGGCGCTCGGCCGTAGCTTTGCCGATGCCGCTGGCGGCACCGGTGACGAGAGCGGCGGGCATCGCCGCTCGCCTACCCGCGAGCGCGCTCCATCAGACGTGCCAGCCGCGTGTCCCACTCGGCGCCGACCTCGGCCATCCAGTCCATCGCGTCCATCAGCGGCGCGGGAGTGAGCGTGTAGCGCGTCTCGCGGCCCTCGCGGCGCGGCTCCACGAGCCCGGCCTTCTGCAGCGCCGCGAGGTGCTTCGCGACGGCCTGGCGGGTGATCGGCAACTCGCCCGCCAAACGGGACGCCGTGAGCTCCGGCCGCGTCGCGACCGAGCGCAGGACCTCCCGCCGCGTCGGGTCGCTCAGTGCCGCGAAGACGTCGTCTACGCCAGGCACAGGGCGGACGCGCTCGAAAGCGCCATCAGCTTCGGACCCCAGGTGACCGTGTCACGGGCGAAGCGATGCTCGGTGACGATGAAGCGCGTGCCGCCCGGGGCGTCGGCGAGCTCCCAGGCCACGCGCGAGTCGCCCCAGCGGAACACGATCCGCTCACCCTCGGTTACTTCCTCGACGAAGCCCTCGCGCGTCTCGCCGCCGTCGACGACGCGCAGCGGCGCGTCCTCCTCGGGCTCGAAGTCGACCTCGTCGGCCAGCCAGCCCTCGAGCTCGGACGGCTCGGTGATCAGCTCCCACGCGCGCTCGCGATCGCACGGCAAGACGACTTCACGGTTCACGACGGGCATCGGCGGCTCCTGCAACTCATCGGTTGCGAGACAGGCTACCATGGGTCGAAACACGCAACTCGGAGGTTGCACGTCAATGCCGCTCGTTCCAATGGTCGTTCAGCAGGACTCCCGCGGGGAGCGCTCGTTCGACATCTACTCCCGGCTCCTGCGGGAGCGCGTCGTCTTCGTGGGCTCCGCGATCGACGACGACATCGCGAACCTGGTCGTCGCCCAGCTGCTCCACCTCGAGGCCGAGGACCCCGACAAGGACATCCAGATGTACGTCAACTCGCCCGGCGGCGTCGTCTACGCCGGGCTCGCGATCTACGACACGATGCGGTTCATCCAGCCGGATGTGGCGACGATCTGCTGCGGCATCGCCATGTCGATGGGTTCGCTCATCCTCGCCGGCGGCACGGCCGGCAAGCGCTCAGCGCTCCCGAACAGTCGCATCCTCATCCATCAGCCGACCGGCGGCTTCCAGGGCCAGGCCACGGACATCGGCATCCACGCGAAGGAGACGCTGGCGCTGCGCGACCGGCTGGAGGAGATCTACGCCCACCACACGGGCCAGTCGAAGGAGCAGATCTCCTCCGACCTCGAACGTGACCGCTACTTCACCGCCGAGCAGGCGACGGAGTACGGCCTGATCGACCGCGTCTTCGTCGACCGCAACGGCGGCAACGGCTACTCGTCTTCGTCGTCCTCGTAGAGCGATTCGCGCAGCAGCTCGTTCCCGGCGCCGTCCTGCAGGACGATGTCCAGGTACTCCCCGCCGAAGTCGTCGGGAGCGAGCAGCGTGAAGCGGTCGCCCTCGATCAAGGACTCGTCGACGGCGACCTCGCCCAGCAGTGCGGTGACGAGGCGTCCGCGGCGCTCGAAGGGCACGCCCCAGACGAGCGTCATCGCGGCGACGTCGCCGTTCTCGCCTCGCCAGGCCCCGATGACCTCCTGCGAGATGTCCATCTTCCACTCGGGGTGGTCGTCGGCGACGTCCGGCGTGTAATCGGCGAACGCGTACAGCTCGCTCGGCTCGTCCCCGGGCGAGAACGACACGTAGCCGAAGAGCTCGAGCCCCGTGGACGTGCGCGCCGTGGCGGGGACATAGGTGCGGCCGGACCAGGTGCGGTCCGGGAACCAGTGGATGTCGCCGGCGGTGCCGAGCTCAGGGTCGTCCGAGTCGGTCTCCACCCGCAGGCAGGCGGCGAGGAACTCGGCCTTCAGGTCGTCCTCCGCGGGCAGCCCGCCCTGCGGCGGTTCCGCGGCAAAGCGGCAGATCGGCATGCCCGCAACCCTAGCTAGGAATCTGCAACATCAACGTGACGGGGCCGTCGTTGACCAGCTCGACGTCCATGTGCGCGCCGAAGACGCCGCGCTGCGCGCCGACCCGCTCGCAGAAGCGCTCGTACAACGGCTCGGCGCTCTCGGGCCGGGCGGCGTCGACGAACGCGGGCCGGTTGCCCTTGCGCGTGTCGCCGTAGAGCGTGAACTGGGACACGCACAGGACCTCGCGCTCCCCGAGCGCCTCGTTCATCTTCCCGTCGGCGTCCTCGAAGATGCGGAGGGCTTTCACCTTGTCGGCCAGGCGGTCGCAGTCCGCCTCGGTGTCCGTGTGCGTCACGCCGAGCAGGACGAGCAGGCCCGGCCCGATCGCGCCCGTGACCGTCCCGTCGACGGTGACCGATGCGCGGCTCACCCGCTGGACGAGCGCTCTCACCCGTGACCCCGTCCGCGACCCCACGCACCACCGGGCGGCCGCCGATCACCGCCTGGCAGTGTCCTCGCCGGGGGCAAGGGACCCACCCTGGCACCCCGGCTGCGTCCTTGCCAGTCGGCGCCGGCGACCACCCGGACGGCACGTGGGGCCACGGACGGGATCACAGGTCGCGCAGCTCCGCCGCGGCCTGCTCGGGCGGATGGATGCAGACGTGCACGCCCGTGCCGAGCTCGAGCCCGGCGGGCTGGCCGAGCCGCGGCTGGATCTCGATCCGCCAACCGTAGTGCTCGGCGCCGCTCGGCTCCGTTCGCACCCACAGGTTCAGCGGCGGACTCGCGCCCAGCCGCGCCTTCAGCCGGCGCAGCGCGTCGTGCAGGAGCGCGGCGCCGACCGTGTCGTCCTCGAACCGCGCCTGTGCGCGGCGCGGAGCGAGCAGCAGATGGAACGGCGAGCGGGAGGCATACGGCGTCATCAGGACCGCCTCCTTGTCGATCGCGACGATCCGCTCGCGGCGGCGCACCTCGTCCTGCACGAGGTCGGCGAGGAGGTTCCCGCCCATCGTGCGGACCGCGTAGGCGCCGAACCGCTCGCGCTCGCGGGCGACCGCCGCGGGCACGAAGTCCATCGCGTAGAGCTGGGCGTGGGTGTGCGGGATCGAGGCGCCGGCGGTGCGGCCCTCATTGACGATCAGGTGCCGGCAGGCGGCCCCGGAGTGCACGCGCATCCGTTCCCGCCAGGTCTGCACCGCCAGCGCGAGCTGTTCGAGGGACAGCTCGCTCAGCGTCGAGACGGGCTCGGGGGCGTTGACGATCACCTCGTGCGCGCCGGCGGCGGGCTGGGCGGTGAAGAGGTCCGGGTTGGCGTCGCGCTCGGGCGTCTCAGACGCCGGGACGAGCGCGGGGTACAGGTTGTCGAAGACGCGCACGCGCCAGGGGTCGCCGTCGGTGTACAGCGTCGGCGGCGTCTGATCCTCGTGCCCGGGCAGGAACGGGTCCGTGGCGGGATCGACGGGCGGCTCGGGCGAGGCGTTGAAGCCGCTGTTGGGCCGGTCCGCGCGGGCGCCGGCGATGATCGTCTTCAGCCCGCTGAGCGGGTCAACTCGTACCTGCGGCACCGAGGTAGCGATCGATGTCGTCGTTGAGCTGCTTGTCGCTCTTGTAGGTCCCGTAGTGGACCTTGACCGACTTCCCGTTCTTATCGAAGAAGATCGTGATCGGGGCGTACTTGCCGGCCTTCAGCTTCACGCCGATCTTGTCGTCGGGGTCCTTGTAGGACGGGAACGGCAGCCACTGCTCGGACAGGAAGCCGTTCGCGGCGTCGTCCTCGTCCTTGCTGTTGATGCCGAGGAACGCGATCTCCTTGCCGCGCTTGCTGGCGATCGACTCGAAGACCGGGAACTCGACGCGGCACGGTGCGCACCACGACGCCCACTTGTTGACCACGATGGGATGCCCCTTCAGTGCGGCGATCCGCTCCTCGAAGGCCGGAAGTCCGCCGTCGATCAGGGTGTTCGACTGCTCGTGCAGCGCGGCCAGCGGGGCGGGCGCGCCGGCGAGTTCCTTGCGCGCGTCGGCCAGGCTGTCGGGGGGATCGGTGGAGTTGTCGCCGCCTGACACGCTGGTCAGGCCGATGACCACAACGGCGATCAAGGCCACAGAGCCGAGAAGGATGAGCCACCTGCGCATTCCGAAAAGAGGGTGGCAGATCAACCGGGTTCCGCTACGAGTCTGCTTCAATGGTCCCTGACTCGCAGGGAGCACACGAGGGGAATGCCGAAAGGCGCCTGGAGCTTCCGTAAGCGGGTCTTGCCTGGAGTGTCCGCCGTGTCGCGCGGCGTCCGCTTCTCACCGTCACCTGCAGAGCCGTCCATGGCTGAGACCACCCCGGTGGCCGACCCGGTCACGCTTCCTTCAACCGAAGAGATCGAACGCGCTTCGGCGTTCGCTCGTGAGCCTTTCCTCACTGAGGGAGAAGACGCCGCGCAGGCGTTGGCTTCCGGCACGCCGCGTCGCCGCGCGCTCGAAGCCGCCCTGCTCGAGGTCGAGACGGGCGCGAAGGTGCCGTCGCCGCACTGGCGCCGGCAGTGGTCGCTGCTGCTCGGGCTCGAGCGCGTGCTCTCAGAGGCTGAACCGCACCTCGTCGACGGCACCGTGCTGTCGGCTCACCAGGTGGACGCGCTCTCCGGCACGCTCACCGCGCTGCTCGCCGATCGCCTGAAGACCGGCGACGCCGCCGCCCCCGCGGCGCCCGCCGCCGTGCCCGTGCTCGCGCCCGTCGAGGAGCCCGTCGTCGTCGCAGTGGACGACGAGGACCTCGATGAGGACGACGAGGACGAGGAAGAGGACGAGCCCGAAGAGGACACGCAGGACTGGGACGAGGCGGCCGGCCAAGAGGACGAGGACGTCAAGGACGCCCCCGAGGACCCGAACGCCGGCAAGCGGTTCTGGTTCGAGCACGCGACCGGCGCGGGCAAGACCGTCGCCGCCGTCGGCTTCGTCGAGGCCTCGCGCACCGGCGGCATCCTGATCCTCACCCATCGCCGCAACCTCGTGGACCAGTTCCACGGCGAGCTGCGCGACCGTGGGTACGCGAAGCGCATCGCTCCCGCCCTGCTGGGCCACGACGACACGGCCAACGGGCCGGTCACGGTCGAGACCTACCAGTGGTTCGTCCGCAACGCGGGCAACATCTCCGACGCCTACTCGATCGTCATCTGCGACGAGGCGCACACCGCGCTGGGCGAGAAGACCTCCGCCGCGATCCGCGCCTGGACCGGGCCGGTCTTCGTCGGCATGACGGCGACGGGCGCGCTGATCGCCCGCCACGTCACGGACCTGTTCCCGACGCAGACGTCGCGCTTCGACCTGGCTCAGGCGGCACGGCGAGGCGTGATCTCGCCGTTGCGCTGCGTCCGCATCCCGCCGGGGCCGGGCGTCCGCACGATCGCCAAGGTGCCGTTGCGCCGCGGCGAGGTGGACACCGAGTTCGACCAGGAGATGCTGGCCGAGCTGCTCGATCAGCTGCCGTTCAACCTGGCGATCGCCGATCTCTACAAGACGCGCTTCAACGGCGTGCCCGGCGTGGTCTACGCCGCCGGTGTGCGGCACGCGTACAACGTCGCTTCCGCCTTCCGGGACCTCGGGATGAACGCGCAGGCCGTCTCGGGCGAGACGCCCAAGCGCGAGCTGGCGCAGATCCTGGCCGCGTACGAGAAGGGCGACATCGACGTCCTCGTCAACGCCCAGCTGCTGGCCGAGGGCTGGAACTCGCCGCGCGCGACGGTCTGCATGCACCTCGCGCCGACGGCCTCCAAGCGCATCTACCAGCAGCGCGTCGGCCGCGTCACCCGTCGTCACCAGGGCAAGGAAGCCGGCATCGTCGTCGACTTCGTCCATCCGGCGACCAAGCACGACGATCCGGTCGTCACGCTGCATTCGCTGCTCGACCGCGACGTCTACCGCGGCGGCGCGATCGTCGTGGGTCCGGTGCGGCGCGGCCGTGGCCGCCGTCTGCGCGTCGAGCGCCGCGTGCTCCCGGTCACGGCCGAGGAGAACCGGCGGATCGAGGTCTTCGAGCGCGAGCTGTGGCGGATCGCCGTCGAGCATCTGGACTACGGCGAGCAGGTCCAGTGGGCGGCTCTGGCCGGCGCGCGTGTGGCTCCGACCGGTTGGCGCCGGGCGCGGGCGATGCTGCACTTCGACCAGGGCGGCGAGCTCAAGCGCACGTTCCTGATCACGGCCGTCGATCGCAACAAGAATCCGCAGCTGCGCTTGCGCGCGCTGCAGGAGATCGCTTCCGGGCGGGACGCCGAGGCCTTCGACCGGGCTCTGGACTTCGTCGAGAGCTGGCCGCGCGACGACAAGCGCGAAGGCGTGAAGGTCGTCCTGCAGGCGCTGGCCGAGAAGAAGATCGGGCGGCGCGACCAGGCCAACAACTGGATCTGGCGCTGCGCGAACATGACGCGCGAGGTCCACGAGGAATACGCCGTCCAGCGCTGGCCCGAGACGAAGCGGCTCTTGGGGCTGCTGGTCAACTCGTCCGGCGGCGCGCACGCGCGCAATGCCCGGCGGCTCGTGGCTCAGTCGCGTCAGCAGGACCGTCGTCTTTCGGCCGCGTTGCTCGCGGCCGCGATCCCGCACACCGCTGAGGCCGGCGAGGTCATCAACGGCGCGCGGACCCGGATGTCCCGCAAGCCCGCCGCCTTGGCGCGTGAGCTGCTGCGCAACTTCCCGAAGGCCCGCGGCAAGACCAAGCGCCGTCGTCGCCGCAAGGGCGCCGGCGAGGGCGTCGCGCCCGAGGGCGTCAACACCGCGCTGGAGACCGGCGAGCTGATCGAGGTCGAAGGCGCCGCGGGCGACGAGACCGCCGCTCCGGCGCGCGGGCGTTCGCGTTCGCGTCGTCGCGTCGATGTCGATCCCGAGGCGCCCAAGCGCAAGCCTCGTGCTCGGCGTGGCCGAGGCGGCGCTCAGGTGCCGGACGAGTCCACCGCTGAGCCGGTCGAGGTCGCGGGCGAGGAGTCGGCGGCACCCCAGCGCTCGTCGCGGTCCCGGCGCAAGCCGGCGGCTGCGCCCGAGGTCGAGGTCGCGGCTGCGTCCGATGGCGAAGCTCCGACGTCGCGTCGCCGGTCCCGCCGTTCGCGTGGTCAGACGCCCGCTGACGCGGTCGAAGTCGTCGAAGTCACCGGCGGGTCCGAGGACGAGGCGCCGGCGTCGCGGCGTCGTGCCCGCAAGCCCCGTGCCCAGACGCCCGCCGACGCGGTCGAAGTCGTCGAGGTCGCGGCCGAGCAGCCGGCACCGAAGCGCAAGCCTCGCGCCAAGTCCCCGGCCGAGGCGATCGAGGTCGTGGAAGTCGAGGCGCCGAGCCGATCGGCAAAGGCGCGTGCCCGCCGCCTTGCCGCTGAAGCCGCCGCGGAGGCGGCCGCCGCGCCGAAGCGCGCGCCGCGGTCGCGCAAGCCCGCCGCCGCGGTCAGCGAGACGCAGCCGGTCGAAGCCGCGGCTGAGCAGCCCGCTGCGCCGAAGCGTCCTTCTCGGTCGCGCAAGCCCGCCGCCGCGACCGTCGGCGGCGCTGAGGCCACCACTCCGGCGCCTCCGTCGGACAAGCCGGCCGCTCCCGCGCGCTCGTCGCGGTCGCGCAAGCCTGCCGCGGAAGCGGATGCGGTCGCCACGCCGGCGCGTCCGTCGCGGGCGCGCAAGCCCGCGGCCGCAACGGTCGAAGGCGCTGCGGCGGCTCCGCCGGCCGCGGACACCGCGCCGAAGCGCGCTCCGCGTGCTCGAACCAAGCCCGCGGCCGAGACGGCTAAGGCCCCGGCGCGCAAGCCCGCCGCGAAGCCTCCGGCGAAGCGAGCTCCGAAGGCTCCCGCCGAGTCGCCAGAGGTCGTCGCGCCCAAGCGCAAGCCCCGCGCGGCGAAGAAGCCGCCCGCCGCCGAGCAGGGCGCGCTCTTCGACGCTCCGGCCGCGAAGCCCAAGCCGAAGGCCAAGGCGGCTGCGAAGAAGAAGCCCGCAGCAGCGAAGCGCAAGCCGGCCGCAAAGGCGAAGCCGTCGGCGAAGATCGCCGCGGCCGCAGCGGCCGCGCCCAAGCGCAAGCCACGGGCCAAGAAGAAGCCGGCGGCCGGCGAACTCGAGGACGCGGCCTAGATGCAGTTGGCCGAGAAGGTCGCGGTCGTCACGGGCGGCGCGGCTGGGATCGGCCGAGCGTTGGCACTGCGGTTCGCGGCTGAAGGCGCCCGGGGCGTCGTCGTCGCGGACCTCGATCAGGCCGGGGCCGAGGCGGTCGCGGCGGAGATCGGCGAAGGTGCGCTGGCCTTCGCGTGCGACGTGGCCGATCCCGCGCACGCCGACGCGTTGATCGGGGCCGCCGAGAGCGCGTTCGGGACGGTCGACCTCTTCTGCGCGAACGCGGGCGTCGCCGTCGGCGACGGGCTGGGCGCGACCGCCGAGTGGGAGCTCGCGCTCGGCGTCAACCTGCGCGGGCACGTGTACGCGGCGGAGCGGCTCCTGCCGGGCTGGCTCGAGCGCGGCACGGGCTACTTCCTCACGACCGCCTCCGCGGCGGGACTCGTCACGCAGATCGGCTCCGCGCCGTACGCGGTGACCAAGCACGCCGCCGTCGCGTTCGCGGAGTGGTTGTCGGTCACCTACGGCGCCCGCGGCGTCGGCGTGAGCTGCCTGTGCCCGATGGGCGTCAATACCGACCTCCTGCACGGCTCCGGCGGGGCGGGCAACGTCGTCAAGGCCGCGGGCACCGTGCTGGAGCCGGCGGACGTCGCCGAGGTCGTCGTCGCCGGCTTGGCGACGGAGACGTTCCTCATCCTCCCGCACCCCGAGGTGCTCGAGTTCTTCCGGCGCAAGGGCGCCGACTACGACCGCTGGATCGCCGGGATGCGGCGGCTACAGGCGAGCGTCGCCGCTCAGCGCGACGCGTAGGCCCAGGCCGATCAGCACCGCGCCGGTGGCCCGCTCCATCCAGCGGCCCCCGCGGCTGTGCATGAAGCCGGCCTTGGCGCGGCTGGCCAGGATCGCCAGCACGCCGTACCAGACCCAGTCGAACGCGACGATCAGCGCCGCCATCAGCAACGTGGTCGCCAGCACGTTCCCACTCTTACCGACGAACTGCGGGAAGAGCGCGACGAAGAACACGGCGAGCTTGGGGTTCGCGAGCGAGGTCACGACCCCGTCGCGGAACGGCCTCTGGGTCCGCGTGAGCGGTTCCTCGCGCGCGCCCGCGCGCCGCAGCGACTGCACGCCGAGATAGACGAGCACGACCGCGCCGACGACCTTGAGCGTGGCGAACGCGACCTCCGACGCCGCCACCAGCGCGGAGATTCCCGCGATCGACAGCAGCGCCCAGGCGACCACGCCGACCGAGTTGCCCGCGATCGTGTGGATCCCCGCCCTGACCCCGCCACGCAGCGCGCTCCGGATGACCATCGCGGTGGCCGCACCGGGCGTAACCGTCACCAACACCGCGATCGGAAGGAAGGCCCACAGCATCTACCGGCAAGCTTACGTGCCTGTCCGGGTAGCGTTTGCTGTGTGGCGAGTGCCCACCCGCAGGCGTACTTCGACTCCGACCAGGTGCTCGCATCCAGCCCCGACCTGGACTCGGGCATGCTGCTCGAGGCGCTTCCGCGCGGCGATGGTCTGCGCGCCAGCGCGGTCGATGGGCTCGGGATGGTCGCCGCCCGCCGCGTCGGCGACTTCACGCACGTCGTCGCCGGCCTCGACGGCGTCTTTCCGATCGAGTTGTCGGGCTGGCAGCAGGACGACGGCGACTTCGACGAGGTCCAGACCCGCCCGATCGACCTCGGCTTCCTCGCGGACGCCCCGCCCGGCGTCGCGACCCGGCTGCTGGACGCCGCATTGGCCGGCCCGGTCGTCTTCTCCGAGCCGGATGAGGACCTCCGACTGGCCTGGATCGCCTGGCTCGCCTACGCGCTCCCGGACGGCGCGGCGCTGACCTTCTCGACCGCCGGTGACGAGGACGCGCGAGTCCGTGTCGCCGACGAGCCGGGCGCGATCGACACCACCCAGCCCTGCGACCTCATCCCGAGCCTCTACGCCCGCGTGGCCGTGCAGTTGGCCGCAAGCGGCGAGCTCCGCACCGCGGTCGCCCGCTTGGAAGAGCCGGACGGCCTCGCCCTCGCCGTCCACGGCGGCGCGACGGAGCTCATCGCCCCCCACCAACTCCCGCTCGCCCTGCAGCTCATCACCGAGCTCGCCACCGCGGGGCATGTCCGCGAGGCCGCCCGCGCTGCCGCCGCGCTCCCAACCGGCGCCGCAAGCGTCTCTTTGGTCGTCCGCGAGGCGGAGCAGATCCTGTTGCCGGACGTCGTCGAACCCGAACCCGAGCTGATCCTCGAGGCCGACGTCGTCGAGGAGCCCGAGCCCGAACCCGAGCCCGAACCGGTAGCGGCGACTGACGACCCGTACCTGATCCGTGACGACGAGATCATCGAGGTGCCGTTCGAGCTCATCCCGAAGGAGGCGGTGGAGGAGGAGCCGGTCTTCGAGCCCGCGCCGGGCGCCGTGATCCCCGACGATGTCGTGGTGTCCGTGCCGTTCGACGTGGAGCCGCCCGAGGAGCCCGGTGAGGAGCCGCTGCCGGACATGGATGCCTGGTCGAGCCTGTTGTCCGACCTCAAGACGGAGAGCGTGCAGCCCGACGAGACCTTGCCGGTGTTGCCTGAGCCGGTGGCACCCGAGCCTGAACCGGCGGCCGAGATGACGTACGAGCTGGGGATCTCGCTCGACGCGTTCGCGCAGTCGTTGGGCGCGGCGCCCGAACCGGAGCCCGAGCCCGAGGTCGCAGAGGAAGTGTTGGAAGAGCAGGAGATCGGGATGTCCCTCGCGGAGCTCGAGGAGTCCCTCAAGCGGGAGAAGCGCGCGTGACCAGCACCACGGAATGGCGGGACGCGGACAAGAAGTCCATCGATGCATGGCTGAACCTGCACCTGCTCGCGCGGCGGATGCCGGCGGGCGAGGACTCGCGGGTGCTGGCCGACGCGGCGCTCGCGCGGGTGATCCCGCTCGCCGCTGAGCTCCCTGAGGATGTGCCGTTCGTCGGCGTGCACGCGCCCACGAAGCCGTCGGCCGGCGTGATCGAGCCGTGGATCGAACTGGTCGAGGAGCTGAGCGGCACGCCCGAGAGCGGCACGCTGCTCGCGACGGGCGTCGAGCTCGGGCTGCTCGGCGCGGACCGGCGAATCGACGAACGCGCGGCGGCGGTGATCGCCGAGGGCTTCGAGCTGGACACGGTCCAGGGCGCACTGACCGAGATCGGGCGCCAGGCGCTGCTCGACCCGCTGATCGGCTCGATCGCCGAGCAGCTCGCGGAGACGGTCGCGAACGACCTGACTCGTCGCCCGCTGCTGCGGGAGCTGTGCAAGAACGACCAGGCGCTGGTCGCGCTCAAGCGCACGGCGACGGCGCACCCGAGCCTCGCCGTGATGTCCGTCTACCTGTGGGCGGTGGTGGACCGGTACCCGGACCGGCGCGGGCAGTCCGCGAAGACGCTGCTGATGCTGGATCCGCACGCCGTGGGGGACGTGCGCGCGCTGTGGGGCGATGACGGCCCGCAGACCAAGGAGGAGCACGCCGAGCTGCTGCGGGTGTTCCACGACGCGGAGCGCCGCCCGCCGGAGCTGGACGTCAAGCGGGCCTCGGCGCTGCTGATGGAGGAGTCGATCGAGGCGCCCGACAAGGGCGATCCGCTCGCGCTGGCGCTGCGCGGCCTGCCGAACCACCTCGAGCTCCCGGCGTACTGCGCGTGGTACGCGTCCGCGCGGCGCCCCGGTTCGACGCACCGCTTCGACGCCTGGGGCCGGGTCGCGGCCCGCGCGCTCGCCCCGAACCACGAGGTCCCACCGCTGCGGTCCGAGGAGCTGCTGACGATCGTCGCGCACGAGCTGGTCTCCCCGCAGACGCTCGAGGGCTACTTCGACGCGATCGAGCGGCTCCGCGAGGCGACGGGCACGAAGCGCTTCGACGAGGCGATGACGTTCGCGCTGACCAACGCGCTGCACGACGCCGAGGACCCGCTCGAGCTGCTCGCCGTCACGTTCAGCATCTGGGCCAAGGCCCCGAACGGCACCGGCCACAGCCTCCACGACGAGGTCCTCGCGCCGGCCGCCCGTCCGTATCGCCGCGACGACGACGAGATCCGCTCGCACCTCGGGCCGCGCCGCCAGGCCGAGTGGGACGAGTTCACCGCCCGCCACAGCAGCAAGTCGCGCCGCTTCCTCCCACGCCTGCGTTCGCGTGCCCGATGACGCCTGGCAGCTGCTCCGCCTCATGGACGGCTTCGTCACGACGCAGCTGCTGTACGTGGCCGCGAAGCTCGGCGTCGCCGAGGCGCTGACCGAGCCGAAGACGGCCGCTGCCCTCGCGGACGAGCTACACGTCGACGCCGACGCCCTGACGCGCGTCCTCCGCGGCCTGGCACTCGAAGACGTCGTCAGCGAGGACGAAGGCACGTTCGCACTGACCGCGCTCGGCGCGCACCTGCCCGCGCTGAAAGGCCCCGCGCTCGTCCGCGGCGAGCTGTACTTCCACGGCGCCGAGGGCCTGCTCGACGCCGTCAAACACGGCGGGACGGCGTTCGAGCGCATCTATGACGCGCCCTTCTTCACCCACCTCGACCAGTACCCGAGTCACGAGGCGGCGTTCGAAGCGAGCATGGCGGGCCGCGCCGAGCAGGAGGCCCAAGCGGTCGTCGCCGCCTACGACTTCACTCTGCTCAAGACCCTCGTCGACGTGGGCGGCGGCCGCGGCGTCCTCCTCAACGCGATCCTGCGACAAGCCCCGCACCTCGACGCAACGCTGTTCGATCGCCCCGCCGCCATCGAAGCCGCCCGCCCGCACGTCCCGAAGGTCGTGGCCGGCGACTTCTTCGAGGCCGTCCCACCGGGCGCCGACGCCTACCTGCTGAGCCGCGTCTTGCACGACTGGGACGACGAGGACGCGCTGCGCATCCTCGCCACCGTCAGACGCGCCATGCGCGAGGCCGGCCGCGTGCTGATCGTCGACGCCATCCTGCCGCGCCACGCGCGGGACAAGCCCGCGGCGATCCGCATGGACCTGCACATGCTGCTCCTGCTCGGCGCGCGCGAGCGCACCGAGGCCGAGTTCCGCGCGCTGCTGGAGCGCGCGGGGTTCCACCACATCACCGTGCACCCGACCGATTCCCCGGCCGGGTTGTCGGTCATGGACGCGCGCTGAGCGTGACCTCGCCCGCGGTGAGCGTGATCTCGCGCCCGTTCACGTCCACCCGGAGCGCGCCGGACTCGTCGATCCCGGCGCCGAGGCCTTCGCCGTCCTGCCAGCGCACGCGCCGGCCGAGCAGCGCGTCGCGCTCCCGCAGGGAGGCGAGCACCGACACGCGATCCTGACCGAGCCGCTTCTCCAGCGCGGTCAGCAGCGCGACGAGCGTCGGCTCGACGTCAGCGGGCGACTTGCCCAGGGTTCCGGCGACCTCCGCCGCCTCCTCGGGCAGCGCGGCCACGTCGACGGCGACGTTCACGCCGATCCCGAGCACCGCCCACTCCGAGGCCTTGCTCTCGGCGAGGATGCCGGCCACCTTGCGCCCGTCCAGCCAGACGTCGTTGGGCCACTTCACCAGCGCGTCAGGCCCCGCCACGTCGGCCACCGCCAGCCCGGCCCGCAGCGGCAGCAGGTCGTCGAACTCCCGCAGGACCAAAGACGCCGCGATCGCCACGCGGGGCGGCGTGACCCAGGTGCGTCCCTGGCGTCCGCGGCCCTTGGTCTGCTCGTCGGCCGTGACGAGCGTCCCGTGCGACGCGCCCTTGTCGGCCAACTTGCGTGCCCGCGCGTTGGTCGACCCGATCGTCTCGTGATGCTCGCGGGGCTCACCCAGCGTCATGACAGCTCCAGTTCATCTCCGGCGCGCACGCCGAGCAGGGCGGCGGCATCGCCGCCGTTGACCGCCACCGCCACGTCACCCGCGGAGTCCTCGTAGATCACCAGCCCGCCGGGCGGGACGTCGCCGAACGTGCGGCCGACGGCCACCTCGTGTCCGGCGATGCGCACGGCGGACGACGGCAGCGCCGCGTCGGTGATCAGGTTGCCGAATCCGTCGACTTCCACGACGTGGACCTTACCCGCGGGCAACGCGGGCAGCCGTACGAGCTCGTCCCCATTGCTGCGCGGCCCGTCCGGGATCTCGCCGAGCGCCAGATGTGCGGCGACCGGCCCGAAGAGATCGCGCCCGTGGAACGTGGCCGAGACGGGCTCGAGCCGCCACCGCGAAGCGCTCACCTCGATCACTTCGTCGATCCCCAGCGACTCCGCCGCCGGGACCAGCAGCCCGTTGTCCGGCCCGACGAGCCAGCGCGCGCCACATCGCACCGCCACGGCCCGCCGCGCACCGCCGACGCCCGGATCGACTACGGCCAGGTGCACGCCCGCGGGGGCGAACGGCAGCGCCCGCGCGAGGCGCCGCGAGCCCGTCCGCACGTCCTGCGCCGGCACGCCGTGCCCGAGGTGAATCACGCGCACTTCCGGAGCGATCGACGCGATCACGCCCTCGACCACGCCGACGTACTCGTCGCCGGGCCCGTAGTCGGAGAGGAACGTGACGAACATAAAGGGCCTGGCCCTTTATCGATCCGCGAGCAGCGCCGCGATCAACCCGTCGGGCGTGTGCGGGTCGGCTTCGAGGTCCGGCGCGGCGCCGAGCTCGCGCAGGACGTCCGACGTCGCGGGCCCGATCGAGACGAGCTTCGGGCCGGAGAGCGAACCGCCGGCCTCGGCGAAGAACCGCACGGACGAGCCGGACGTGAACAGCAGGTAGTCCGCGGCGGCGGCGGCCTCGCGCGCCTCGTCCGACAGCGGCTGGGCCACCGTCTCGTACAGCGCGGCGACCTCCACGTGCACGCCTCGCGCCCGCAGCGCGTCCGGCAGCACGTCCCGCCCCTCGCGCGCCCGCGCGACGAGCACGCGCGAGAACTCGAACTCCGCGAGCGCCTCGATCAGCCCCTCGGCGACGGCCCGCTCGGGCACCACGTCGGGATCGACACCGTGCGCCCGCAGCGCCCGCGCCGTCCCCGGCCCGATCGCCGCCACGGTCACGCCCGCGAGCTCCCGGGCGTCGCGCAGGTGCGTGAAGAGGTAGTCGGCGCCCGCGGGCGAGGTGACGCACAGCAGGTCGTAGTCGCGGAGCGGCGGGAGCGTGAGCTCGAGCGGCTGCGTGCGGATGGCCGGCGCCTCGACCGTCGCCGCGCCGAGTCCGCGCAGCCGCTCGGCCAACGCCGACGCCTGCGCCCGCGCCCGCGTGACGGCGACGGTGCGGCCGAACAGCGGCCGCTGCTCGAGCCACGCGATCTCCTCTCGCAGCCCGGCCACCGGCCCGACCAGCGTGATCGCCGGCGCCCGAATCCCCGCGGCGTCCTCGACCACGCGCGACAACGAGGACACGACGGTCTTCTGTCCCGGCAGCGTCCCGCGCTCGATGACCGCGACGGGCTCGTCGGACGACCGTCCGCCCGCGACCAGCCGCGAAGCGATCCGCGGCAGCGCCTTCACGCCCATGTAGAACACCAGCGTCCCCGGGAAGCGTGCCAGCGCCTCCCAGTCCAAGGTCCCGTCCTCGTGCCCGGTGACGAACGCGACGCCGCTGGCGTGCTCGCGGTGCGTGACCGGAATCCCCGCGTAGGCCGGCGCCGAGATGCCGGCCGTGATGCCCGGCACGATCTCGAACGGGATGCCCGCGGCGCGCAGCACCTGGGCCTCCTCGCCGCCGCGCCCGAATACGAACGGGTCGCCGCCCTTGAGGCGGACCACGGTGCGCGGACCCGTGCCGTACTGGATCAGCAGGCGGTCGATCTCCTCCTGCGGCATCTGTGGCCCGCCGCCGATCTTGCCCACGTACACCAGCTCCGCGTCCGAGCGGGCCCCATCCAGCGCCCCCGGCGGAATCAGCCGGTCGTACAGGATCACGTCGGCCTCCGCGATCAACTCGCGCGAGCGCACCGTCATCAGGCCCGGATCGCCCGGGCCGGCACCCACCAGGAAGACGGTCACGCCGACACCGCTCGCAGCAGCTCGGCCGCTCCCGCGGCGAGCAGGCGCCGGGTCAGCTCCTCCGCCGAATCAGCCTCTTCCATGATCCACTCCGACCCGTCCGGCATGCCCACGAACGCGCGCATCCGCCCCTCGAGCGAGAGCACGCCGATCGGCGTGTGGCAGGACGCTTCCAGCTCGCGCACGACGTACCGCTCCGCATCCAGGGCGGCGTGCGTGGCGGGATGGTCGACGCTGGGCAGCTTCACGCCCGCGTGCCCCTGGACAGCGATCACGCCTTGGCCCGCGGCCGGGACGAAGACCCCGTCGACGAGCTTGGACCCGACGCTGCGGCCCAGGCGCTCGAGCCCGGCCGCCGCCAGCACCAGGGCGTCGACCTCGCCCGCTTCGCGCTTGGCCAGCCGCGTGTCCACGTTCCCGCGGATCTCGACGACGTCGAGGTCAGGCCGCCAGGCCAGCAGCTGCGAGCGGCGGCGCAACGCGCTCGTGCCTACCCGCGCACCCTCGCGCAGGTCACCGACGACCACGTCGAAGGGATCGGCCCGTCGCGGCGTCGCGACGATCTCGGTGTCCGGCGCCAGCTCGGCCGGCACGTCCTTGGCCGAGTGCACGGCCACGTCGATATCGCCCGCCAGCAGCGCGGCCTCGAGGGCGCCGACCCAGCGCGACTTGTCGCCGCGCGCGCGGTCCACGTCACCGGCGGTGGTAATGGTCACCAGCTCGACTTCGCCGTCGATCAACGACGCGACAGACCGAGCCTGGGCCAGCGCCAACGCGCTGCCCCGCGTCCCTAGGCGCAGCTTCGTCACCCGGCCAGCCGGCGGACCTCGGCGGCCGCTCCGGCCTCCGACGCCACGTCCTCTTCGAGACCGAACAGCTCGCGCAGGAGTTGCAGACGGGCGTGGCGGTGCTCGGCGTCGAGCTCACGCACCCGCTCGGTCGGCTCGTGCAGCAGGCGCTTGACCACCGCGCGCGCGAGCGCCTCCACGCGGGCCTCGTCGCGCTCGCTCAACGATTCCCAGCGGCCCTTGTTCGCCGCCAGCAGCTCCTCCACGACGGTGTCGCCACGAGAGCGCAGCGCCGTCAGCGTCGGCAGGACCTCCAGGCGCCCGAGCCAGCCCGCGAACGTCTGGATCTCGTCCTCGACGATCGCCTCTGCGCGCACGGCCTCGGCCTGACGCACACTCAGGTTCCCGCGCACGGCGCGCTGCAGCGCGTCCATGTCCAGCAGGGTCACACCGTCGACGTGCGCGCAGGCGGGATCGACGTCGCGCGGCACGGCCAGGTCGATCACCAGCAACGGCCGGCCGTCACGCACGGCCGCGAGCTCCTCCGGCCCGATGATCGCGTGCGGCGAAGCGGTGGAGCTCACGACCACGTCGGCGCGCTCGAGCTCGTCCGGCAGCGCGTCGAACCCGCCGGAGGCGCCGCCGAAGCGCGCGGCCAGCGCGATCGCGCGGTCCCGATGGCGGTTGGCGACGAACATCGTCGAGACGCCGTGCGTGTGGAAGGCCCGCGCGACCTGCTCGGCGTTCTCGCCGGCGCCGACGATCACGACGCGGCGCTCGCTCAGCTCCCCGATCAGCGCCCGCGCAGCGTCCACGGCGACCGTCGCCACGGAGGCGTGCCCCTCGGACACCGCGGTCTCCGTGCGCACGCGCTTGCCGGTGGCCAGCGCCGCCCGGAACAGCTGGTTCGTCAGCGGTCCGGTGGTGCGCGCGGCCAACGCGCGCTCGTACGCGCGCTTGACCTGACCCTGGATCTCGGCCTCGCCGACGACCATCGAGTCCAGGCCGCTCACCACGCGGTACAGGTGCCGCGCCGCGTCGCAGTTGCGGGCCGAGTACAGCGCCGCACCCAGCGGCTCACCGGTGCGGGCATCCAGCACCTGCATGGCCTGCTCGGGCGCTTCGCCGACGACGTAGAGCTCCGTGCGGTTGCACGTGGACAGCGCGACCGCCTCGGTCACGCCCTCCAACGCCACCAGCTCGCGCAGGAACGGCTCGACCTGGCCGTCGAGCAGCGCCAACCGCTCGCGGACGGCCAGTCCGGCCGTCTTGTGCGAGGCGCCGAGCGCCAGCAGCTCACTCACCGCGCGACCGTCTCCCGGTCCTCCGCGGCGGCTTCGCGCCGCTCGAGGGCGTCGACGACCTCGCCCAGGTCCTTCTCGATGCGCGCCAAACGTCCCGCCATGATCGCGACATAGATCAGCACAAGTGCGAGGAAGACGAGGTAAGCGGCGGCAACATACTTGCCCGCTTCGTCCAGAGGGAGAGCAGGCATCAGAGTGTGGGCGCCGCCGACCGGCGCGGGTTCGGGGTCCAGGAATCCTCGTCGTCAGCGAGGCGGCGCTTGAGGGCGCGCAGGCGGAACGTCGTGCTCTTGGAGGCCAGCTCGTACTTCCACAGCGTCACGAACAGGAACGCCATGGCGATCAGCGAGATGAGGAACGTGGTCCGCATCGAGCCCGGCATCGAGCCACCGGTGGTGGACAGCACGCGCGGGTGCACGAGCGACTCGGCCATTCGCACGGCCATGAAGTTCAGCGGCACGAACGCGCCCGCGACGATCGCGAACACGGCGGCGTAGCGCGCCTGGCGCTCCGGGTCCTCGATCGAGAACCGCAGCGGCTGATAGCACGCGTAGAGCAGGAAGACGATCAGGAAGCTCACGAGCGTG
Organism: Solirubrobacter taibaiensis; assembly: GCA_027587225.1. Classification (GTDB taxonomy): domain Bacteria; phylum Actinomycetota; class Thermoleophilia; order Solirubrobacterales; family Solirubrobacteraceae; genus Solirubrobacter; species Solirubrobacter taibaiensis. Next base: position 59,822 of record JAPDDQ010000016.1, on the reverse strand, counting down.
GGCTCGGCCCACGTCCACCACACGCCCCAGGAGCCGCGGGCCCAGATCGAGCCGGTGACGAGCGCGCCGACCGCGAGAATCAGCGACAGGTGGATGGCGACGTAGGAGCGCAGGTCGTCCAGCCGGTCGCCGCCGCGCAGGTACTTGATCCCGTACACGCCGCCGGCCACGAAGCCGAACAGCGCCACGATCGCCAGCGGCACGTGCAGGTAGAAGATCTTCTGGATGAACCCCTGATCCGCGTCATTGGGCGCGTAGAAGGCCACCAGGGCGAACGCCCCGACGAGCAGGACGACGGTAATGAGCGAGAGGGACTTCAGCCCCCGGCCGAACACAGCGTTCATTCCTCCAGCAGGAAGTCGAAGATCGCGTAGGCAAGCAGCCCGAACACCAGATCATAGAGGCCGAGGACGGCCAGCCAGCGCCCTTCGAGCGCCCCGGCGCCGCCCTCGGTGAGCAGTGGCGCGCTCGCGCGCGCCGCCGCGATCACCAGCGGGACGCTCAGCGGGAGCGCCAGCAGCGGGACGAGCAGGTCGCGCGCGCGGGTCTGGATCGCGAGCGCGGCGACGAGCGTGCCGATCACCGCGATGCCCCCGTTGGCCAGCAGCAGCACGACCACGAGCTCGAGTCGCAGCGACGGTCCGAGCAGCAGGATCGCGAACGCCGCCAGCACGAACACCTCGACCGCGCACAGGAACAGGAACAGCACCGTCGTCTTGGCCACCAGCATCGAGGTGCGGTCCACCGGCGCGAGCAGGAAGCCGTCGAAGCCGCCTTCCTCGCGCTCGGAGACGAACAGGCGGTTGATGCCCAGCACGGCCGCGAACAGCAGCGTGACCCACAGGATCCCACTCGCGAGGTTCCCGCTCACCTCGCGCTCGTCAAGGGCGAAGTGGAAGAGCACGAACGTGCCGATCGAGAACAGCACCATCGCCGGGACGGCTTCGGGCGTGCGCCGCTGCAGCAGCAGGTCCTTGCGGATGAGCGCGCTGACGGCGTTACGCATACAGCGCCCGCACGTCGTCGACGCTGACGCCCCGCTCGCAGAACGCGACCTTCCCGCCGCGCAGCCCGAGCGTGAGGTCGGCCCGGAAGGTCGGGTCGTGCGAGATCACGACGCGCGTGCCGCCGGAGATCAACGGCTCCACCAGCGCCGCCGCGCCCGGATCGAGGCCGGCGAGCGGCTCGTCCAGCAGGAGGAGCTGTGGCGCGTGCAGCACCGCGCGGGCCACCGCCGTGCGCTGCAGCATCCCGCGCGAGTACGTGTGGACGGGGTCGTCGGCCCGCGCGTGCATGCCCACCGCTTCGAGCAGCTCGTCGATGCGCGCGAACGGCACCTGGTGCAACCGGGCGTGGAACTGGAGGTTCTCGCGCGCGGTCAGGTCGCGGTAGAGCAGCGGGTCGTGGCCGAGGAAGCCGATCTTCCCGCGCACCGCCCACCCTTCACGTGGGAGCGCGTGCCCGAAGACCTTCGCGTCGCCGTGGTGCGGGCGCAGGAGCGCGGCCAGGATGCGCAGCAGCGTCGTCTTGCCGGCGCCGTTGGCGCCGAACACCGCGAGCGTCTCGCCCTCCTCGACCTCCAGGGTCACCCCGGTGAGCGCGACGCGCTCACCGTAGGCGCGCCCGAGGTCAGTCAGCTCGATCGCTCTCATGGTGCGACGAGTCCCCGCGCAGGGTGCGCACCACGTGCTTGAGGGTCGGCGCCAGCACCGGGAAGAGCTGGTCGATCGACTTCGGGGAACCCGGGAAGTTCACGATCAGCGAGCGGCCGGCGATCCCGGACACGCCGCGCGTGAGCAGGCCGTGCGGCGTGTGCTTGAGCCCTTCGGCGCGCATCTGCTCGGCGAAGCCCGGCGCCTCGCGCTGGATGACCGAGCGCGTGGCCTCGGGCGTGACGTCGTTGGGCGTGAGCCCGGTGCCGCCGGTGGTGAAGATCAGGTCGCAGCCGGCGGCGACGAAGTGGTGCAGGCGGTCCTCGATCAGCGCGAAGTCGTCCGGGACGACCTCCATGCCCACGACCTCGCAGCCCGCGGCCTCGGCGGCGGCGGCCAGCAGGGGCCCGGAGAGATCTTCAGCCTCGCGGCGGGAGACCCGCGTGGAGACGGTGAGAATGGCAGCGCGAATGGTTCTGAAGCCTACGCGGTGGTCGGTTCGTGCGCGCGCTGGGCCGTGGCGATGATCTCCAGCACGGCCGCTTCGTCGCCGCTGCGCAAGAGCGCGATCGGGTCGGGGGCGCCGTTGACGATGCCCTCGAAGAACGCCTTGCGGTCCTGATAGGTCGGCAGCGTGCCCTTGGCCCAGCCGCGGACGTCGTTGAGCATCACGGCCAGCCGCGCGTACTCCTCGCCGTAGGTCTCCGCGATCTGCGTCTTCATGCGCTTGGCGAGCGCGGGAGAGGCGCCGGCGGTGGAGATGGCGATGGCCAGCGGGCCGACCCGCACGATCGCGGGCAGGATGAAGTTGCACAGCGGCGGCACGTCGACGACGTTGACGAGCATCGCCCGCTCCTCCGCGTCGTTGTAGACCGCGATGTTGACGTCGGTGTCGTTCGTCGCCGCGATCGCCATGAAGGTGTTCTCGAGGTCGCCGCGCTCGTAGCGCTTGCGGATCCACTCGATCGAGCCCTCTTCGGCGAGCTTCTGCAGCGCCGGCTCGGCGTCCGGCGCGATCAGCACCACGCGCCCGTCGCAGGCCAGCAGGCCCTCGACCTTCTCGAGTCCGATGGAGCCGCCGCCGACCACGACGCAGCGACGTCCGGTCAGCTTGAGGCACGCGATATAGAACGGCGTCTCGAGCATGTCCCGTACGCAGGTCTGGTCACAGATCCCGCGGCGGTACTGGCAAACACACTCTTTACCGGCGTAGGCCTGAGCTGGCATAGGGGTATCCACCGTACTAACTCGTATGCAGCGTTACTTCGATCATCACTCGCTCCTACGGGAGGTGGTGAGCCATCGGCTCACTGCGCTGTCCGGTCCGCGCGCGCTGCTGGTGATGGCCGCGCACCCGGTCGCCTTCGCCGGCTTCTTCGCCCACACCGGCGCGTTGGACGATCCCTACGGCCGGCTGCGGCGCACGGGCCGCGTGATGGACGCGGTGGCGTTCGGCACCAAGCGGGAGGCCGATCGCATGACCGCGCCGGTGCGGCGGGCGCACGCGCGGGTGCGCGGCGTGTTGCCGGAGGATGCGGGCCCATTCCCGGCCGGCACGCCGTACCGCGGCGACGATCCCGAACTGCTGCTGTGGATCCTGGCCGCGCTGGCCGAGTCGGCGATGACCGTCTTCCCCCGCGCGGTGCGTTCGCTGACGCGCGAGGAGCTCAACGCGCTGTGGCTCGACTACCGCGAGGTGGGGCGGGCCTTCGGGCTCGAGAGCGATGAGATGCCCGCGGACATCGACGGGTTCGAGCGCTACATGGCGGACATGTACGCCAGCGGCGACCTGGTGGTCACGGACGCCGCGCGCGAGCTGGCGATCGACATCGTCTTGAAGCCGCCGGTGCCCGTGAAGTACGTTGCGCTGCGCGAGCTCGTGAACCAGATCACGGTGGGGCTGCTGCCGAGCGGGCTCCGGCGCCAGTACGGGTTCAAGTGGGACCCGCTGCGGGGCGCCGCGCTGCTCGGAACCGCGCAGGTCCTGCGTCGGCTGCCCGTCTGATCAGGCCCAGACGCGGGGGTCGAGCCGGGCGATGACCGCGTCGGCGACGAAGTTCGCGATCACGACGAGGATCACGCCCTCGAGCACGATCGCCTGGAGCACGGCGACATCCGACACGTTGATCGCGCCCCGGATGGTCGTGAACATCCCGGGCAGGCTGAAGCCGTACTCGATCGCGGCGGCGTTGATCAGCATGGTCGAGACGTTGACGCCGGTGAGGGCGGCGATCGGCGGTGCGGCCGCGGGGAGCGCGTGGAGGTTCAACACGCGCTTCTCGGCGAGGCCCTTCGCGCGCGCCGTACGGATGTAGTCCGCGTCCAGCACGTCGCGCATCGAGGCCTCGGTCATGCGCGCGACGAACGCCGCCGGCGGCAGCGCGACCAGGAGCCACGGGGCCCAGATCGCCTTCAGGAACCCCAACGGGTCTTCGCCGAACGGCACGTAGTCGCCCTGCCCGGACACGAACGGCAGCGCGAACTCACCGCTGTTCCAGGCGAAGTACCAGAGCACCACGAAGGCGAGGAAGTAGGGCGGGCACGACATCAGGACGGCGGTCGCGCCGTGGATCAGGCGGGTGCGCCGCGTGCCCGGGTTCGACGAGGTGTACCGACCGGCCCAGAGGCCCAGCAGCGTGCCGAGCAACAGGCCGCCGATGAGCAGCTGCAGGTCGACCATGCCGCGTTCGCGCAGCATGTCTCCGACCGGGCCCCGGCCGTAGGTCGAGCACAACAGGAAGACGCCCTCGGTCTGCGCGCCGCAGCCACCGCCCCCGGTGGTCCCGAACTCGCCGCGCAGGTAGGTGTCGGCGAGGTAGCCGGGGACGTCGCGCACCGCGGACCCGAACGGCGCCTGGTCGATCGAGGTCGCGAACAGGACGTTCGCGATCGCGGTGGCGAGCAGGATGGTTCCCACGAGCGCCCCCAGCCGGCGCGCGATGTATCGATGCATCGCCACTGGTATGCCCTGGTTGCCGATGTTGTGTCATCTGGTACAGTAAACGGACCAGTCCGGTTCGAGCGTGTCCGCAGAACAGACCACATCCTTCCGCGCGCTGCAGCGCTACGAGCAGATCGCCGAGCGCCTCGCCGCCGACATCCGCTCCGGCCTGTTCGCGCCCGGGGAGCGGCTGCCGTCCGAGCGTGAGCTGGCGCGGACGCTCGAGGTCAGCCGCGCGTCCGTTCGTGAGGCGCTGGCCGCCCTCCAACTCCAAGGCGTCGTGGAGACGCGCAAAGGCGCGGGGACGTTCGTCTCGGCCCGCCCGCCCGCGTCGGAAGAGGCGCCGCACGACGCGTCCCCGTCGGCCGTGCTCGAGGCCCGCGCGCAGCTCGAGCCGTGTGTCGCGCGCCTGGCCGCTGCTCGCGCGCAACGCGACCAGGCGGCCGAGAAGCTGCTCGCCGCGATGGAGGTCGAGCCGGTGGACATCGCCACCTGGAACGCCTCCGACCGCCTGTTCCACCGGCAGCTCGCGGCCATGACCGGCAACCCGGTGCTGCTGGCGTTCGCCGACCACGTGGCCACCTTGATGGACCAGCCGCTGTGGCAGCGGCTGCGCGACGACTCGATCGACGCCGCGGGCCGCACCCGCATCCACGTCGCCGAGCACCGCATGATCTACGAGGCCATCGTGGCCGGCGACGCCGACGCCGCGGCCTTCTACTCCCTGCAGCACATCAACCGCGTCCGCGCCTACATGGAGCTCTCGTAACCCATGGCCCGATTCGAAGGCATCATCCCCGCCGTCACCACGCCGTTCACCGCCGACGACCAGGTGGATGTCGCGGCGCTGAAGGAGAACATCGAGCAGCTGATCGAGGCCGGGGTCCACGGCTTCGTCGCGACGGGCACGATGGGCGAGGCCGGCTCCCTCACCCGCGAGGAGCGCGCCCTGGTGGTGCGGAGTGTCGTGGAGGCCGCCGACGGCCGCGTCCCGGTCACGGTCGGCGTGTCGAGCGGCTCCGCCCGGCAGTCGCTCGAGTACGCCGACGACGGCAAGGACGCGGGCGCGCAGTACGTGATGTCGCTGCCGCCGCTCGGGTACCGCGCCGACGCCGACGAGGTCGTCGCCTTCTACGCCGAGCTCGCCACCTGTGGGCTGCCGGTGATGGCCTACAACAACCCCGAGGCGAGCGGCGTCGACCTTCCGGCCGCGCTCGTCGCGCGCATCTATGACGAGGTCGACGGCGTCGTCGCCGTCAAGGAGTGCTCGGGCGACACGCGCCGCATCCCCGCGCTGCTGCACCTCGACGGCGACCTCGATGTGATCGTGGGCGGCGACGACTGGGCGCTGGAGGGCTTCGCGGCCGGCGCGGGCGCCTGGATCACGGGTGTCGGCGTGCTGGCGCCGCGCGAGTGCGTCGAGCTCTATGACGCCGTCCGCAACAATGACCTGGCCACGGCGCGCGAGGTGTACCGCCGCCTGCTCCCCGTCGCCCGCTTCGACATGACCTCCAAGCTCGTCCAGTATTTCAAGGCCGCCCAGGACGCCGTCGGGTTCAACGGCGGTCCGACGCGCGCGCCGCGCCTGCCACTCAAGCCCGAAGAGGTCGCGGCGCTCGATGCCGCCCTCGCCATCCTGCGCGAGCCGGCCGCGGTCTAGTCCGGTGCGCGCCGCCCGCTACTTCGCCGCCGTCGACTCCCACACGGAGGGGATGCCGACGCGCGTGATCACGGGCGGCATCGGCCCCATCCCGGGCGCGACGATGCTGGAGCGCAAGCTCCACTTCGAGGAGCACCTGGACGAGTTGCGCCAACTGCTGATGCGTGAGCCGCGGGGCCACGGCGCGATGTCGGGAGCGATCCTGCAGCCCCCGGCCCGCCCGGACGCCGACTGGGGCGTGATCTACATCGAGGTCTCGGGCCTGCTGCCGATGTGCGGGCACGGGACGATCGGCGTCGCGACCGTGCTGGTGGAGACGGGCATGGTCGCCGTCACCGAGCCGGAGACGGTGATCCGGCTCGACGTGCCCGCCGGCCTCGTGGAAGCGCGCGTCCAGGTCGAGAACGGACGAGCGAAGGCGGTCACGATCCGCAACGTCCCGAGCTTCCTGCACGAGACCGACCGCACCGTCACCGTCCCCGGGCTGGGCGACGTCACCTACGACATGGCCTACGGCGGGAACTTCTACGCGCTCACGCCGGCGAAGGACGCCGGCCTGGTCGTGGACCCGGCGCGCTCGCAGGAGCTGATCGAGGCCGGCCTGGCGACGATGGCCGCGATCAACGAGCAGGCCCGCCCGGTGCATCCGGAGGACCCGCGCATCGGCGGCTGCCGCCACGTCGTCTTCCACGAGCCGGGCCGCGACGGCGCCGACGCCGTCGCCGCCACCTCGATCCATCCCGGCTGGCTGGACCGCTCGCCGTGCGGGACGGGCACGAGCGCCCGGCTCGCCCAGCTGCACGCGCGCGGGGAGCTGGCCACGGGCGCCCCGTTCGTCAACCAGTCCGTGATCGGCACGCGCTTCACCGGCCGCGTCGTCGAAGAGACGACCGTCGCCGGCAAGCCCGCGATCATCCCGGAGATCACCGGTCGCGCCTGGATCACCGGCATGGGCCAGTACCTGCTCGACGCCGAGGACCCGTTCCCGGCCGGCTTCGCCCTCTGAACTTAAAGGGGCCTGGCCCCTTTAAGTAAGGAGGAACGCGGCGAACGACCCGAGCGAGTCGCCGCGGCCGGGCCGCAGCCGCGCGGCGATCCGCTCGATTTCGGGGCGGATGGGCCGCACCGCGCAGGCTTCGAGCAGCAGGCGCTCGAAGCGCGGGTCGTCGGGGAACTCGGGGAGCGCTGCCAGCGTCGGCCAGTCCTCGGCACGGATGGCGGCGTCGAAGCGCCGGATGGCCTTCACGTCGAGCTTGACGGACGCGGGGAGCGCGGGCAGCGGCGCTTCGGTCCCGCCGACGGCCCGGAGCAGCAAGCGCTCCGGCACCGCGCGGGGCCGGATACGGCGGATCGGCGCGCCCGTCAGCGCGGCCGCGGCCAGGCCGAGCACGTCGTCGCGCGGGCGCTCCGCGAGGGCGGCCAGCACGGCCTCGGTGCCCTCGTCGCGGTCGACGAGCTCCAGCACCGCCTCACGCCGGTGCAGGCGCTCGATCAGCTGCTCGGTGGTGAACGCCGGCCAGCGCAGCGTCGGCGCGTTGAACGCCTCGGCCACGGCCAGCAACGCGGCCGGGTCGGCGCCGCGCCAACGCAACACGCGGATCAGGATCGGCGTCGGGCGCTGCGGGCGCCGGTGGAGCGCGGCGACGGCGTCGGCGACCGGCCACGTCTGCAGCTCGGCCCCGCGGACCGATGTCGACGGTCCCGGCTCCGGCGGCGGGCCCCAGCGGTCGACGCCGTCGTCGTAGAACGGCGACCCGGTGAGCGAGCGCGGCTGTCCCTGCACCCCGAGCCGCAGGCCGCAGCGCTCCGCGAGCTCCGCACACAACGCGTCCATCGCCCGCGAATGCGCCTCGCGGTCAGAGAACGCGTACGTCGTGTACTTCAGGAGGGTCCCGTCGTCGGTGACCGCGAGCAGCCGTCGCGCCACGACGTCGCCGCGCGGCCCGTAGCCGTAGACGACGTGGCGGTTGGCCTCGATCGTGTTGTTGAGCGCCGCGAACTGGTTGATGCCGCCGTCGAGCCGGAGGCACGTGCCGAACCAGCTCCCCATGTGCAGCGCCCGCAGCGGCTCGGCCTCGGTGCAGTAGCGCACTCCGTCGACCGTGGCGTCGAACCCGGCACGCCAGGTGACAGCGTCGAACGGCAGCCGCCGCGCGAGCCACGCCGCGTTCTCCGGCCAGCGGTCGAGGTCGTCGCCCGCGAACACGGCGTCGAGCAGCCGCTCCAGCAGGCGCTGCTCCGCCCGGCTGAGTCCGTGCATCGCCGCGAGGTCGGCGAGCAGGACGAGCGGGAGCCCGTCGTGCAGGCCGGGCAGCCGGACGCGAGCCTGCGCCTCGAGCACGACGCGCAGCGACCGCAGCCGGGCGTCGGTGGCCGCCCGCTCCAGGCTGCGCGTGACCCGGCGGCGCGTGGCCTCGATCCGCTCGGCGACCGCCGCGGGGTCCTCGAGCCGCGCAAGGCGCCGGTCGAGGTCGACGATGGCGTCGCCGTCCAGGGGTCGATCGCCGCCCGCGGCGTCGCCGGCCGGGATGACGCCGCGCGCGAGCCGGGCGCGGATCGCGTCGGCCTCCGCGGCCAGCTTCGCGGGCAGGTCGCCGAGCTGCGCGGCGCGCCGCGGGAGCGCCTCGGGCTCGCCGAGCAGCCGCCGGTGGTGGCGCCAGCGGGCGATCAGCGCCGCGTCGAGCCCGGTCGCCGACGCCAGCCGCTCGTCCCCCTCGGACACCCGCTCGCGCTGCCACGCCGCGATCGCTCGCTGCACGTCCCCGGCGCCCGGGCGCAGGGCGGCGAGCAATGCGGCGACGGCGTCCTCGGTGCCCGGCGTGACCCGCTTCGCCGCCGCCAACAGGGCGAAGGCGCCGTCACCCAGCCGGCTGGAGAGCACGTCGACGATCCAGCCTTGTCGCAGGCGCCGACGAGTGGCGGAGTCCGAGCGCTCGACGAGGTCGAGATACCGGCGCAGCTGGCGCGGAGACCACGACTCGGACGGCAGCCGCACCCAGAGCTCGCGCATGCGGAGCGCGAGCGGCGCCGGCAGCCGCGTGAGCCGGTGATCGAAGGAGGCGTGCTTGTCCGCGAGCCAGGCCGCCATGTGCGGTCGGGTCGCGGCGAGCCAGCGCGGGCCGGCCGTCTCGAGCATCGCGCCGGCGTCGGAGAGCACCCAGTCGTCGCGTGCCGGCACGTGGTAGGTGGCCTCCGGGTCGGCCAGCAGGATCGTGAGCACCTCCTCACGCCAGTCGTCGTACTTCCAGAGCCGGTCCACGACCGTCTCGAGCACCGCGGCCGGGTCGGCGCCGTCGGCCCGCAGCGCGGCGCCGATCCCGTCCCCGACGCCGTGGTCGAGCGCCCACACGCGCAGGGTCTCGTCGTCGCGCAGGCGGACGAGCTCGCGCAGGATCGCGGGCGCGGGCCACGTGCGCGCCACGCACGAGCGCAGCCAGCGGTCTGCCGTCCGCGGCCCGGACAGGTCGAAGAGCCGATCGGCGATGGCGAGCTCCGTCCGCAGCCGGGCGCAGCGCACGCGCGGAAGCGGGACCTGGGACGGGTAGCGCAGCTCCGGAACCGGCTCCGCGACGAGCACGCCCTGCGGCCGCACGCCTGACCGGTCGCCGAACGCCCACTCCAGCCGCTCAATCGCCCGCTCGGCCGCGCCGCACACGCGCCGCACGTCCGCGGCGCGCCAGCCCTTCAATGGCCCTTCCCCGACGACCGTCTCGGCGTCAGGCGTCCAGCCCACCCGCCGCAGCGCACCGCGCGCCCGCCACAGCGCGGCCTCCTCCAACCGCGCGGCGCCCACCGGCTCGAGCCGCTCCTCCACGACCCAGTAGGCCCAGCCGCCGGCGTTGCCGGTCATCGGCCAGACGCCCTCGTCGGTCACCAGCACGGCCTGCGGGAGGTCCCGCAACCGCCGCAGCGCCCGGCCAAGGTCCTCGATGCGCTCATCTCTGGCCGAACGGGGCATCGCGCCCACGGTACGCTCCGCAAGGTATGCCCGCGCGCGATGACGAGGTTCAAGCCCTCGTCGAGCAGCTGAGCGCGCAACTCGACCGCTCGGTGCTCGTCGATGACGCGAGCCTTCGCCTGCTCGCGTACAGCCCCACGCTGGGGAGCGAGGACGAGGTGCGCCGCACCGCGATCCTCACCCGTGAGACGCCGCGCGTGATCCGCGACCTGCACTTCTCGCAGGGCATCGCGAACGCCACCCACCCCGTCCGCACGGCTCCGCGCCCGGACATCGGGCTCGAATCACGCGTCTGCGTACCGATCCGCTGCCAGGGTGCCCTGTTCGGCTACCTGTGGCTGATCGACGCCGACCAGTCGCTCACGGCGTCCGACTGCGACGCGGCCGAACGCACCGCGGCGGAGATCGGCACCGCGATGTACCGCCGCGACGAGCTCGAGCGCCCGCAGCGCGAGCACGAGCTCAAGCTGCTCGAAGGGCTGCTCGGCACCGACGCCACCGAACGCGAGCACGCGGCCCATGAGCTCGCGACGCAGGAGCTGTTGCTGACCGGCACGGGCATCGCCGTCCTCGCGATGCGGCCGTGGCGGGACGCGGACACGGAGCTGCCCGCGTCCGAGCGTGCCCGGCTCGGCCTGGCGCTGGACCAGTTCCGCCGCGCGCTGCCGCGGCGCCAGTCGCTCAGCGTCGTGCACGGCGACCACGGCGTGATGCTCGTCGCGCTCGACGGCCGGCACGGCACGCTCGACGAGATCGCCGCGCGCGCGCAGGACGCACTCGACCAGGCCTTTGCGGACACGCCGGTGCGGATCGCACTCGGCTACTCGGGTCAGCATGAGCACCTTCGCGACGCCTACCGTGCGCATGAACACGCCCGGCTCTCATTAAGGGTCGCGGGCGCGTTGCCCGAACATGGCACACCAGCTGGTTGGGAAGGTCTGGGCGCTTATCGCCTGCTCGCCCGCGCTGCCGAGACCTCCCACGCGCGCGAGCTGATCCATCCCGGGCTGCCGAAGCTGTTCGCCTTGCAGAGCAAGGAGTCACTCGTGCAGACGCTCGAGGCCTACCTGGACAACGGCTGTGACACCAAACTCACGGCGGAAGCGTTGTTCCTGCACCGGGCCTCGCTGTACTACCGGCTGCAGCGGATCGAGGCCATCACGGACAGCTCGCTCAAGAGCGGTGCCGACCGTCTTGCGCTGCACTCCGGGCTCAAGCTTGCACGCTTGGTGGGCACACACCCGGCGTTGAGACGAACCAACACGGACTAGTGCCGGTTGCGACGTTGGTTTACGCTGCCGCATCGCGGTTTCGACGTTTGCACGACGAGCCGCTGGCCGCCCGTCCTCTAAGTTGAGGAACGGACGGAGGAGCGAACCCGTGCCCACTGGAGGGGGGCGGAACACATGAGCGCATATCGTTTGGCCGTATTCGGCTGCACGGCTCTGCTTGCGGTTGGTGCCGCAGCGTGCGGTGACAGTTCGGATGACAACGGCGGAAGCACCACTTCCTCGGGCTCGACGCCCGAGGCATCGGCGGGTAACGCCGACACGGTGATCCTCGGCACCACCGACAAGGTGGCGGCCCTGGACCCGGCAGCGTGTTACGACCTGGGTTGCCAGCAGGTGATCGGCAACGTCTACCAGACGCTGCTGTCGGTGCCGGCGGGGCAGAACAAGCCTGCGCCCGACGCCGCGGAGAGCTGTGAATTCAGCGATCCCAAGACGTACACCTGCAAGCTCAAGGCCGACCTGAAGTTTTCCAGCGGCGATCCGCTGACGGCCGAGGACGTCAAGTTCTCGCTGGACCGCATGCTCAAGATCGAGGACCCGACCGGCCCCTACACGCTGCTCGGCTCGCTCGACTCGGTCGAGGTCACTGACCCGACCACGGTCACCATGAAGCTGAACAAGGTCGACTCGACCTTCCCGTTCATCCTCACCCACAACGTCGGCGCGATCGTGCCCGACGAGGTCTATCCGGCGGACAAGATCCAGCCGGAGGCCAAGATCGTCGGCTCGGGTCCGTACAAGCTGGACAAGTACACCCCGAACCAGCAGGCCGTGTTCTCGGCCAACCCGGAGTACACGGGCCCGAACAAGGCGCAGACGCCGAACTTCATCGTCCAGTACTTCGACCAGCCGTCGGCGCTGAAGCTGGCGATCGAGGGCGGCGAGGTCGACGTGGCCTATCGCACGCTGTCCCCGACCGACCTCGAGGATCTGCGCAACAAGGCGGATCAGGGTGTCAAGGTCGTCGACGGTGCCGGCACGGAGATCCGTTACGCGGTCTTCAACGTCACCAAGGAGCCCGTGAAGGACAAGGCGGTCCGTCAGGCCGTCGCCCAGAGCATCGACCGCGACGCGATCGCGGAGACGGTGTACAAGGGCACGGTCACGCCGCTGTACTCGACCGTCCCGGCGGCGTTCCCGGGCTCGAAGAAGTCCTTCGAGGAGGCGTACGGCGCGGCCGACGCCGCCAAGGCCAAGGCGATCCTCGACGAGGCCGGCGTCAAGACGCCGGTCGAGCTCGACGCCTGGTACACGCCGAGCCGCTACGGCTCCGCGGAAGCCGACATGTGGAACGAGATCAAGCGTCAGCTCGAGGCCACGAACCTGTTCAAGGTCAACCTCGACTCGACGGAGTGGGACCAGTACAAGGAGGAGGCGTTCACGAAGGGGACGTACTACTTCTACGGTCTCGGTTGGTTCCCGGACTTCCCGGACGCCGACAACTACCTGACCCCGTTCATGCGTGACGGTGGCTTCTTCGCCAACGGCTACGAGAACAAGGAGGTCAACGACCTCCTGGACGAGCAGATCGCCACCGACGACTCCGCCGTGCGCGAAGAGGCGTTCGGCAAGATCCAGGACATCCAGGCCGAGGACGTCCCGGTCGTCCCGTTCTGGGAGGGCAAGCAGGTCGCAGCGGTGCGCGAAGGTGTCGAGGGCGTCGAGAAGACGTTCGACGCGGCCTTCCTGTTCCGTTTCTGGCTCGTGACCAAGAAGGACAGCTAGTCGCATGAGCCGGGCCGGATCGCTCCGGGGTTACATCCTCATCCGAATCGCTCTGATGGTGCCCATGGTCTGGGTGCTTCTGACCGTGGTGTTCCTGATGATGCGGGTGGCCCCGGGCGATCCGATCACGGCGACCCTGGGCGGCAAGCTGCCGCCCGAAGAGATTGCCGAGCGCCAGGCGGCGCTCGGGTTCGACCGACCGTTGATCGTGCAGTACTTCGAGTACCTGTGGGACGCCGTCCGCTTTCAGTTCGGGACGACGATCACGGACGGGCAGACGATCCCCTCGCTGATCGTCGAGAACGGCGGTGCGACGCTCACGTTGACCGTCGCCGCGCTGATCGTGGCGCTCGTGTTCGGGCTGCCACTCGGCCTGATCGCGGGCCGCTACCGGGAGACGATCCCGGACGCCTTCATCCGCATCTTCGCGATCCTCGGCTACGCCGCGCCGCCGTTCTTCGTCGGCCTGCTGGCGCAGTTGCTGTTCGCGCAGAACCTGGACTGGTTCCCGGCGTCGAAGATGGCGTCGCCGATCGTGCAGGCCACCGCGGAGACGCACACGCACATCCTCATCGTCGATCTGGCGATCGAGGGCGACTGGGAGGGGGTGTGGGACGTCTGCATGCACCTTGTGCTCCCGGCGGTGACGCTCGGCCTGCTGGTCATGGGCGTCTTCATCCGCCTCGTGCGCGTCAACGTCGGGCAGGCGCTCGGCGGCGACTACGTCGAGGCCGCTCGTGCCCGCGGAATCCCGGAGCGGCGCGTGGTCTCAAAGCACGCCTTCCGCAACGCGCTCGTGCCCGTGGTCACGGTGATGGGCCTGCAGGTGGCCCTCCTGCTCGGCGGTGCAGTGCTCACCGAGCAGACGTTCAGCTGGCCAGGGCTCGGCAGTCGATTGCTGATGTACATCACGAACCGCGACTACATCGGTGTGCAGGGCCTGATCACGTTCTTCGCGTTGGTCGTCGTCGTGTTCAGCCTCATCATCGACATCGTCAACGCGCTCATCGACCCCCGCGTCAGGTACTGAGATGACGGCCACGACCACAGTCACCGGGTCTCCGGACAAGCCGCCGATCACGGCCCCGCCCAAGCGCCGCGGCATCCTCAGCAAGATCGCCCAGCCGTACAAGCAGTCGCACGGCGTCCAGCGCTTCATGCTCGTCACGGGCACGCTGATGTTCGTGGCGATCGTGTTCGCCGCGATCTTCGCGCCGCTCGTCGCCCCTTACAGCTTCGATACCTACCAGGCCGACGGCGCGCGCTTCCCGACGCAGGGCGAGCCGAGCGACGTCAACCCTTGGGGCACTACGGTCCAGGGCTTCGACGTCATGTCGCGCACGATCTACGGCGCGCGCACCGCGCTCGAGGTCGTGCTGCTCGCGGTCGTCTTCTCGCTCGCCATCGGCGTCCCGCTCGGGCTCGTCTCGGGCTACGTCGGCGGTTGGCTGGACCGCATCCTGGTCCTGATCATGGACGCGCTGTTCGCGTTCCCGTACCTGCTGCTGGCGATCGTCGCGGCCTTCCTGCTGACGAACACGATCGACAGCGGCATCGTCGTCACCGCGATCGCGATCACCGTCGTGTACGTGCCGCAGTACTTCAGAGTCGTCCGCGCTTCAACACTGAGCGCGCGAGAAGCCACCTACATCGAGGCGGCGCGCGCGATGGGCGCCAAGCCGCGGACGATCATCGGCAAGTACCTGTTCGGCAACGTGATCCAGAGCGTGCCGGTCATCGCCACGCTCAACGCCGCCGACGCGATCCTGACGCTTGCGGGCCTCGGCTTCCTCGGCCTCGGCATCCAGCCGAGCGAGGCGGCGGAGTGGGGGTACGACCTCCAGCGGGCGATCTCGGACGCCGGCGCCGGCATCTGGTGGACGGCGCTGTTCCCCGGTCTCGGCATCGTGCTCGCCGTGACCGCCTTGACGTTGGTTGGAGAAGGCTTGAACGACGTGCTCAACCCGACCCTGCGCCGCCGCCGCATCAACCGGCCGGACATGCAGCGTCGTGAGATCGGCTCCTCGGCGGTCGGCCCCGCGTCCGCCCCCACGGTCGAGCGGGAGGCGGGCGCATGAGCGAGCCGGTGCTCTCCCTGCGCGACCTGCGCATCTGGTACGGCGCCGAGCGCGGCGCCGTGCGCGCCGTGGACGGCGTGTCGCTGGACCTGTTGCCGGGTGAGACCGTCGGTCTCGTCGGTGAGTCGGGCTGCGGCAAGTCCACCCTGGGACGCGGCGTGCTCGGCCTGCTCCCGGAAGGCGCCGGCCACGCCGGCGAGGTGTCGTTCAAGGGTCGCAACATCCTTGATCTCAAGCCGCGGGACCTGCGGGCCATGCGCGGCCCGGAGCTCGCGATGATCTTCCAGGAGCCGATGACCCGGCTCAATCCGCTGATGAAGATCTCCGATCACTTCGAGGAGACCCTCAAGACCCACGAGCCGAAGATCGGGCGCAAGGAGGCCCGCAACCGCTCGATGGAGGCGCTGCGCGGCATGGGCATCCCGCCGACGCGCTACAAGCAGTACCCGCACGAGTTCTCGGGCGGCATGCGTCAGCGGATCATGATCGCGTTGGCGCTCGTGCTGCGGCCCGCCGTCGTGGTGGCCGACGAGCCGACGACGGCGCTCGACGTGCTCGTCGAGGCGCAGATCCTGCGCATCCTCGCCGACCTGCGCCGCAACTTCGACACCGCGTTGCTGATGATCACCCACAACCTGGGGATCGTGGCCGAGGCGTGCGACCGCGTGGCCGTGATGTACGCGGGGCGCGTGGTCGAGCAGGGTCCGGCGTACGACGTCACGACCAAGCCTTCGCACCCGTACTCGCGTGAGCTGCTGCGCTCGACGATCTCGCTGTCGACGACGGAGCTGCACTCGATCCCGGGCGCCCCGCCCGATCTCGTGACACCGCCGCCCGCGTGTCGCTTCCACCCGCGCTGCCCGGACGCGATGACCGTCTGCGCGCAGCAGTGGCCGCCGACCGAGGCCACCGGCGCGGGCCGGCGGTCCGAGTGCTGGCTGCACGCCAAGGACCGGATCCCCGCGGGGCTGGAGACTCCGCTCGAGCGTGAGGCGCTGGCCGCCTCGGAGGAAGCATGAGCGCTCCGGTGGCGACGAAGAACCTGATCGAGGTCCGTGACCTCCAGGTCCACTTCGCGCTGAACACGTCGTTCAAGTCGCGCCTGACCGGGCGAGGCGGCCAGTCCGTGAAGGCCGTCGACGGCGTGTCGTTCGACCTGCAGGAAGGCGAGGTCCTCGGCCTCGTCGGCGAGTCCGGCTCGGGCAAGACGACGCTCGGCCGGGCCCTGCTCGGCCTCGTGCGGCCCACCGGCGGCAGCGTGAAGCTGCGCGGCGAGGAGCTCGTCGGGCTCAGGGAGCGCGAGCTGCGGCCCAAGCGCCGGCACCTGCAGATGGTCTTCCAGGACCCGCACGCGTCGCTGAACCCCGGCATGACGCTGGAGAAGGCGCTCGCGCACCCGCTGACGATCCACGGCCTCACCAGTGGCGCCGGGGAGACCCAGGCGAAGGTCCGCGAGACGCTCGAGCTGGTGGGTCTCTCGCCCACCGAGCGCTTCGCGGAGAGCTTCCCGAGCGGGCTCTCGGGCGGGCAGAAGCAGCGGGCCGCGATCGCGCGGGCGATCATCACCGGCCCGGACCTGGTCGTGGCCGACGAGCCCGTCTCGATGCTCGACATGAGCGTGCGGGCGAAGATCCTCGACCTGATGATCGACCTCAAGCACCGCATCGGGCTGACGTACGTGTACGTCACGCACGACCTGGCCTCGGCCAAGTTCTTCTGCGACCGCGTGGCGATCATGTACCTCGGCCGGATCGTCGAGATCGGGTCCGTCGACGAGATCTTCAACGACCCGAAGCATCCGTACACGCAGGCGCTGATCCGCGCGATCCCGGAGCCGGACCCGGACAAGGCGCTCCCGCGCGACCTGCCCCGCGGCGAGATCCCCGACGCGGCGCGGCCACCGCTCGGCTGCTCGTTCCATCCGCGCTGCCCGAACGCGTTCGACATCTGCGGCTGGGAGAGCCGGGACCTGCGGACGATGCTCGAGCAGCGCTGGGTCGAGGGCGGCGAGGAGATGTACGCCACCGAGCAGCCGCTGGTCGGCGATCTCGAAAAGCTCGACGACTCAGAGCACGACGCGTTCCTGCCGGCCGGCTCGGGCAAGGACCCCGGCCAGCTGCTCGCGTTGCTGGAGAAGATCCGCGGCGAGGAACCCGACGAGCCGATGTGGACGGGCGTGAAGGACATGAACGCCGAGGCGCACGGGGTGCGCGTGACGTTCGAGCCGGGCATCGACCCGCCGCTCTACGACACCGACGGCGCGCGCGCCGCCTGCCTGCTCTACAAGCCGGACTGACGGTCGCCGCCGCGCGCTTCGCGGCGTGCGCGGAGGAACGGCGGGATCAGTTTCACCGCGGCGATCACGAGCGTGATCGCCGCGGGGATCGCGCCCCAGGGCATCGGGATCCAGAAGCACAAAACGGCGCCGACGATCGCGATGACGACGAGGATCGTGTCGCGGCGGTCGGCGCTCATGCCCGTCAACGGTACCCGTCCAGGGCGCCGGCCCCGAAAGGCCGGCGCCCTGTCATCGGAGACGGGTCCTACGGGTTGGTGGTGGAGAGCGTGAAGGTCAGCGTCTTGCTGTAGCTGCCGGTCCGGAGCGGATCGGTGCTCTTCACCAGCTGCTTGAACGCGATGTCGACGGTGTCGTTGGACACCGGGCCGATCCAAGCTGCCTTGCTGAACTCCACCCGCAGCGGCTCGGCGAGGCTGAACGCGCCGTTGGTCAGGTGG
This sequence comes from Solirubrobacter taibaiensis, assembly GCA_027587225.1. Taxonomy (GTDB): domain Bacteria; phylum Actinomycetota; class Thermoleophilia; order Solirubrobacterales; family Solirubrobacteraceae; genus Solirubrobacter; species Solirubrobacter taibaiensis. The sequence goes on along the minus strand of JAPDDQ010000016.1, from coordinate 41,780 downwards.
CCGGGCTCGCTCACGGTCAGGGCCGCGTCGCCGGCGCTCGAGATGACGTTGGCGGTCGTGCCCGCCGCGTACTCCTTGGTGGTGCCCGGCGTGAACGCCCCGAAGGTCGCCGGGGCGCCGAGCGACAGCGACAGGGTCGCCGGGACCGTGCCACCGACGGGCGCCTCGACGGCCTCGCCGAACAGGCCGGCGGCGACGGCGGCGCTGTAGCCGCCGGTGATCGGCAACTTGATCTTCGACAACAGGGTGTCGATGGTGATGTCGGTCTGGGTCATGCCGTTGGTGGACCCGTAGCCGCTGAAGTTGCCGCCGATGACGATGCCGACGCGGTGCCCGGCGGCGAACGTGAAGTCGTCCGGGAGCATCGGCCAGCTGAACTTGTACGAGTTGCCGATCGTGACCGGCTCGGCGACCCGCAGAGAGGTGCGGTTCGAGGAGTCCATCATGCCCTTGGTCACGCGCCACTGGGTGACGGTGGTCTGGGGCTTGATCGTCTCGTTGAAGCAGCCCGTGTCATCCGGGACCGATTCGCCCCAGCACGTGCGGGTGGCCGGATTGGGCGTGGAGACGCCGTCGCCGGACCGGGTCGTCTGGGTGCTGGGCCCGTAGTCGACGACGAACGCCGTCAGGTTCGACTGCGTCTTGCTCAGCGACGCCTGCAGCTCCACGATCGCCGTGCCGGAGAGGCGTAGCGGCTTCTTCAGCGGCGGTGAGAGGAACATCCGCTTCTGCCCGGCCTGGGTCGCGTTGCTGGTCAGGCTGAGGTAGTTGTTCTCGCTCAGGTTGTTGTCGCGGAACGTCGTGGACGCGGCCGCGCCGCCGGAGGAGCCGGCGAGCGAGCCCTGCACCGCTCCGTCGTTGCGCAGGTAGACGTCGACCATGTTGGTGCCCGGCACCGGGTAGTCGGCGTGCGTCTCCCACACGTCGCGGCTCGTCTCGATGTCGACAGCGGGCTCGCTCATGATCCCGTTCTGGACGCCGAAGAGCCAGTAGTCGAACCAGCGGTGGATGGTGTTCACCCACACCTCGCGGCGCCCGTCGAACGGGTCGACGTGGCCTTGGCGCATGATCCACAGCTTGCGCGGGACGCCCCGCTCCTTCAGCCCGTACCACCATTTGGAGAAGTGGTCCGCGCGGACGTTCTCGTCGTTGACGCCGTGCGTGATGAAGACGCTCGCCTTGACCTTGTCGAGGTCCTTCAGGTAGTCGCGGACGGCCCAGAAGTCGCTGTAGTCGCCGGTCTCGTCACCGTCATTGGCGTCCAGCTCGGCGCGGATCGGCGCGCAGTAGTTGCGCCGGTCCGGGTTGGTGACCGCGAGCGCGAGGCTGGCCAGGTAGTTGTTGCCGCGCTGGATGACGCCGTTGGTGCGCGTGTAGTCGTAGTAGGACGCGATGGCGGAGATCGGGACGATCGTCGTCAGCCCTTCGACCCCGCTGGCGGCGACCGCGTTGGCCAGCGTGCCGTCGTAGGACTTGCCGATCAGGCCCGACTTGCCGTTGTGCCAGGACGCGGTCGCGGCGCTGCCGTCCGCGTACTTGCCCGGGACGCGCCCGTTGAGCCAGTCGATGACGACCTTCGCGCTCAGGTTGTCGGACTCGTCGTGGACGTTCGGGCAACCGGTCGAGTTGTTGGTCCCGATCATGTCCATGAGGATCACGGCGTAGCCGCGCGGGACGAAGTAGTTGTCGTAGAACAGCGGCCACAGGTCGAGCAGGCCGTCGCCGTCGTAGTCGCGCTTGAGCTGCGACTCGTTGCCGCGCCCGAGCGTCGAGTAGTACGGGCTCGGGTCCATGATCACCGGCGCTTTCAGGCCCGCGTTCGTGGCCTTGGGACGCTTGATGTCGATCGCGATGATGTCCTTGACCCCGTTCTTGTCGGAGTCATACGGCGATTCGATGAAGACACGCTCGCGGATCGCGTCCGCGTAGCCGAACACGGGCGACGTCTTGCCGCCCTCGATCACCGGCGCGGTCTGCGCCGATGCCGTCGGTGCCCCGATGAGGCCGGCGGCGACCACCGCCGCGGCGAGGCCCACTCGCCGCATCGTTGAGATCATTAGTACACCCTCCGTAGGTTCCCGATGAGAGTCCTACTCGGGTGGCCAGGGCGGGTCAATCACGCGCGCCGAGGTTCCGGCAGATCGTGTAAGCGGGGCAGGTCAACGTTCGACAACTGCCGGTATATGGGCGCTTGGAGCGTCCGTACGCTCGACGGCGATGATGGAGGAGTTGCAGGTCGACGTCGCCGTGGTCGGCGGCGGTCCGGCCGGCATGAGCGCCGCGCTGGCCGCCGCTCGAGCCGGTGCAAGCGTGGCGCTGATCGATGAGTACGCCGCCCCGGGCGGGCAGATCTGGCGCCGGCGCTTCGACGAGGTCGGAGCCGACGCGCCGCCGTCCCTGCCCCGCGCGGCGCGGGAGCTGTGCGCCGCGCTCGTCGCCTCCTCCGTCCACGTGCTGTCGGGCGCGACCGTTTGGGCTTCGCCCGCGCCAGGTGAGCTGCTGCTGACCGGTCCGGTGGAGCGGGTCCGCGCCGCCGCGACCGTGCTGGCCACGGGCGCCTACGACCGGCCGATCGCGTTCCCGGGCTGGACGTTGCCGGGCGTGATGACCGCCGGCGGCGCCCAGGCGCTGGCCAAGGGCCAAGGCGTCGTGCCGGGGCGCCGGGTGCTGCTCGCGGGCGCCGGCCCGTTCCTGCTGCCCGTCGCGGCGCAGCTGGCGGCGAGCGGGGCCGAGGTCGTCGCCGTCGCCGAAGCCACGCGCCGCCGTGACTGGGCGCGCGTCGGCCCGCGCATGTCCGCGCACCCCGACCGCCTGCGCGAGTACGTGCGCTATCGCGGGAAGGTGCGCCGGATCGAGTGGGGCCACGTGCTCGTGCGCGCCGAGGGGAACGGCCGCGTCGAGTCCGCGACGATCGCGCGCTGCGGCCCGGACTGGGCGCCGACGGGCGGCGAGCGGACCTTCGCGGTCGACGCCGTCTGCACCGCCTACGGGTTCCTGCCGTCCGTGGACCTGGCCCGCGCGCTCGGGTGCGAGCTGCGCGGCGACGCCGTCGCCCACGACGACGACATGGCCACGTCCGTCCGGGGCGTCTACGTCGCCGGTGAGGCGAGCGGCGTCGGCGGCGCCGACCTCGCCGTCGTCGAGGGCGAGCTCGCGGGCTGGATGGCCGCCGCGCACGCCCGCAAGGGCGCCAACGGCAACGGCGCGCCGGCGAACGGCCAAGCGCGGCCCGGCAACGGCGCGGCCACACGTGGCGACGTCGCTCCCCACCCCGACTTGCCCCGCCTGCGCGCGCGGCGGGCGAAGCTCGCGGGCTTCGCCGGCATCCTCGGCGAGCTCTTCGACCCGCGCCCCGGCCTGCTCACGCTCGCCCGGCCGGACACGATCCTGTGCCGCTGCGAGGACGTGACCAAGGGCGCGGTGGACGCCGCCGTCGCCGGCGGCGCCACCACGATGTCCGCATTGAAGGTCGTGACCCGCTGCGGGCAGGGGCCGTGTCAGGGCCGCACGTGCGAGCGCCTCGTCGCGGCGCGGTTGCCCGAGGAGCCCGCGCGCTTCAGCGGCCGGGCCCCGATGCGGCCGATCCCGCTCGACGTCCTGATCAGGACCGCCGCCGACTGACGGTCGTGCGGGACGCGTGCCCGCGGGTGACGCTGCGCACTACGACCTCGACCCGCTTCGCCTTCGTGCGCGCTGTGAGCTTCACGCGGGCGTGACCCCACGCGTTCGCCTCGATCTTGAACGTGCCCGCGCCGAGGCGCTTTCCGCCCGCGCGCAGCACGACGCGGCCGGCACACCGGTCCGAGTCCCGCCGCGGCGAGGGAGCGGGACAGCGCAGGCGGACGATGGCGTTGCCGCGGCCGAGCCGCAGCCGGTGGGGGTCGACGACCACCGGGCAGTGCGTCCGTGCCGGCAGCGTGAACGGCCCCCCGGCGACCGGGCGCGCGGCGACCGTGAGCGTGTCGCAGGTCGTCGTCGCCCACGTCACGCGCGTGCCGTCGAAGTCGAAGCCGGTCTGCCCGGGCTCGTTGATGTCGTCGCGCTCGGTCAGGAACGTCCGCCCGCCCGCGAGATCCATCAGCCACAGTTGCTCGCCGTCCGTCCGCGAGTCGTAGGTCAGGTGTGCGATCCGGCCGCCGCGGACCCGGAGGTCGGTGTCCCACAGCAGTCGCGGCGTGGCGAACACGTGCCACGTCGGCTCGGCTGGGGATGTCCAGGCCAGCTGCGTCGGGCCTCCGCCCTCGACGGACAGCGCGACGGCCAGGACGCCTTCGGGGCTGAGGTCGAACACCCGCCGCTCGCCGGGCAACCCCTCGATCCCGAACGTGGTGCGGGCCCCGGTCGAGCGGTTCAGCAGCTCGTAGCCCGTGTCCGTCTGCCACGCCGCCCAGGTCCCAGCCAGCTTCACCGGCCCGCCCGTGGCTGCGAGCACCTGCGGTGGCGCCTGGGGGCGGCTGAGATCACGCACCGACACGCCGCCGCAGCCGCTCACGGCCAGTTGGTCACCGTCGAGGGCGAGCCCCGCCCCGAAGGTCGCGCGACAGGTCGCGGTGGTCCCCAGCGCCGAGATCCTCCACGGGTCCTGCAGGTCGCCGCCGTACTTGGACACCGCGGTGCTGGTGGCCAACGTCATCCACGCAACGTGGCCGGGGGAGCCGGCCAGCGCCATCACCGAGTCGCCCTCGACGGAGGGGTAGCTCGGGTTGTAGACCTCCTCCGCCAGCGTCGCGAGCTCCCGCGCCGAACCGCCCGCGACGGGTGCCGCGTACAGCCGGGACGTGGTCCGGTAGTCCAGATCCACGTACACGGTGGACGCCGCCGACCACGCGAGCCGGTCGCCCATCAGGACCGGGCCGGCCGCGAGCCCCAGCGGGCCGGCGTACGAGCCCGGCTGCGACGTGTCCGCGTGCGCGGCGGCCGCGCCGCCGGCCAGCAGCGACACGACCAAGAGCACCACTCTGCGCTTCATGACCGGTTCAACGAACCGGTCGCCTCCGGGTTGCGGATCAGCCCGCGAAGCGAACCGCGCGATAGCCGAGCCACGGGTCCTGCTTGTTCCAGCGCGCGGAGGCAGAGAAGCGGACGGCGTATTTGCCCGCCTTGGCCGCGAACGGGAAGGCTTTGAACTTCTTGGTCAGGTCGCCGCAGTCGCCGGTGAGCGCGCCGATCTTCTGGCTGTGCACCGCCTTGCCGCCGCGGACGTAGTGCGCATAGAGGGTCGGGCCGAGGATCGTCCAGCCGCGGGTCACGAGCTTGACGCTCTGGCCGCGCTTCGCGCTCGCGTCGCTGCGGTTCCACTTCGCGACGTCGATGCTCCATTCGCTGACGCGGAACTGGGCGGCGGCAAAGCTCTCCTCGGGCGGCCCGACGATGGCGCCGTCCGGCCCGATCTTCGCCTGGTCGTTCGCCGTGACGAAGAGGTCGAGCGTGGGCGAGTCGGCGTTGAACTCGCTCAGCTGCGGGGCGCGCAGGGCGTAGGTGAACGCGCCGGTGGGAAAGGCGGTCGTCTCGGCCTGTCCGAAGCGTCCATTGGCGCCGAAGATGAAGACGATCTTCGCGTCGGGGGTGAACCCTTGGCCGGCGAAGCTGATCAGCTCCTCCGGGGCGTAGCACGCGCGATCGGTCGTGAGGATCGGGGCAGCACCCGCGGACGCGGGCACCGCGGCGGTGAAGACGAGGGCCACCAGCACAGGTCGAAGCACTGGACTTCCTTCCGGCTCGGAAACGGCAGCGCAGAGCCTTCCGGTTGCCTGCCCGCTTCGCGACAGGGTGGCGACCCTGCACTTTCCCGGCGGCTCGCCGAGTACCGCGGCCCTTACGTGTGACCGGTGGAGACCTGCATCCCCGCCGAGACGGGCGTGACGCAGGCGCGGGCGACGACGCCGTCGACGATGACGCGGCACTCCTGACAGACGCCGATCCCGCAGAACAGCCCGCGCGGCGTGCCCGAGGGCGAGTTGCGCAGCGCGGTCCGGCCGGCCTGCAGCAGGACGGCGCCCAGGCTCTGGCCCGCCGGTGCTTCCAGCGGCGTGCCGTCGACGGTGAGCTCGATCACGACGCGGCTCCCAGCTCGACCGGGGCGAAGCGGTCCGGCGAGAACCAGGACAGCGGGACCTGCGTGGGGCTCCCCGTGTACCAGTCGGCCACCAGCTCGCCCGTGGCGGGCGCGAGGCCGATGCCGGCGCCCTCGTGGCCGGTCGCGACGCAGAGGTTCGGCGCCTCGGCGAACGGGCCGATGATCGGGATGTGGTCGGGGGTCAACGGGCGCAGCCCGGCGTAGACGCGCAGTGCGCGCGCGTCGGTGAGGATCGGGAAGAAACGGGCGGCGCGGGCGGCGATCGCGCCGGCGACGGAGATGTCGACTTCGCGGTCGAAGCCGACGTGCTGGCGGGAAGACCCGAGCAACGCGGTTCCGGACTGGGTGGACTCGACGACCATGGCGATCGCCAGGGCGGCGTCGTCGCCGCCCTCGACCGCGGCGACGTAGCCCGCCTCGGACAACTTGCGACGGAACACGACGGGCGAGCGTTCGAGCACGACGATCTGGCCCTTGCGGGGCGTGACGGGCACGTGCAGGCCGCAGGGCTCGAGCAGGTCCTTGGTCCACACGCCGGCGGCCACGACCACGGCGTCGGCCGTGATCAGCTCCGTGGCCGTCCGGACGCCGATGGCGCGGCCCGACGGCTCGCGCACGATCGCGGTGATCGGCGTGTCCAGCGAGAGCTCGGCCCCGGCCGCGACGGCGGCACGGACGAGCGCGGCGGTGGCGAGGCGCGGCTCGAGCTGCGCGTCGCCGGGGTACAGGACACCGCCGGGCAGATCGTGCGCGGCGTACGGCTCCTCGCGGCGCAGCGCCGCGGCGTCGAGCACGTCGCCGTGGACGCCGAGGCCGGCGAGCACGCGGGCGCGCTCGGCCGAGGCGATCAGCTCCGCCTCGGTCTCGGCGACGACGACGCTGCCCTTGCGGTCGTACTCGAAGTCGTCCGGGAGCGTCTCGGCGAGGTGCGCCCACAGGTCCGCGCTGCGCAGCGCGAGCGGCAGTTCGCGTTCGAGCTCCTTGTCCCACGCGAGCACGTTGCCCTCGCAGGCGCCGGAGCTTCCCGAGGCGGGGTAGGCCCGGTCCACGAGGCGCACGCGGACGCCGGCGAGGGCCAAGTGGTACGCGCACGCCGCTCCCACCACACCCGCGCCCACCACGACGACGTCGGGGCTGCTCGACATGTCAGCGAGCCTAGGGGCAAGCGTGTGCCACAGCCACCATCAGAACGTCCAAGAAAGGCCCAGGCGCCTGCGAGGAATGTCGAAAGGGAGTCGACGTTTTAGACATTCGCCTGATTCCCGCCGGATCGACTTCGACAGATCGTCGTTGCGGGCGGTTGCGACGCCGAACGACAATGCGCGCAAGGGACCTAGGGTCCGTGAGGGGGTGTGTGCTGGGTGGTAGGGCCGGTTGCGGAGGGGCACCGGCCCTACGGCTCTCTCCGTGCCGCGCGAACGAGGGCGCGCGCGCCCGCCCTCATCGCGGGCCAGCGGCGCGCCTCTCGACCATGGCGAACCTCGGTCAGGGTTCGCTGCGCCGCAAGCTGGTCCTGATCGGCGGGTAGCTTGGGGGTGCCGGGGGCCCAAGCTGCCCGCCACTCCAACTGCCGCGGCACGACGTGGCGGGCGATCCGGGTCGGCACGGCCGTGGTGGCGATCCCGTGTTGCCCGACCCAGGTCGTCGGCGACGGCAACCGCCGCGAGATCCGCTCGCCTTTCGGCAGATCACGCGCCCAGATCGAGACAGGCGCGTCGCGGGCCTCGCGCACGGCGAGCTCGATCGCCGCCTCGCTGTCCGGCGTCTCGACGACCACGAGGGTCGGCTCGTCGGGGGGCGAGAGGAACCCCGGGTCGTCGGCGCCGACGACGAGCACAGTGGGGCGGGCCGGTGAAGCTGGGTCGCTCGCGCCCGCGTCGCCGCCGGCCGCCACCGGAGCGGGTGGTGCGGCGATGTCCGTGTCCGGGTCGCGCGGGTCGCCGACCCGCAGCGCCGCCGCGGCTTCTTCGAGCGCGGTTACGAGCCCAGGCACCGCGTCGCGGACCATCACGAGCCGGCCCGCCGCGGCCGGGTGACGGCCGAAGCCCGCCCACACGGCGGCCTCGACCACGCGTTCACGCGGCGCACCGGCAAGCACGAGCAGCATCCCGCGCCGACCCGGACGGGGTAGGTCGATCACGCGCCGGCACAGCGTGTCGAGGTCGGTGTCCTCCGGCGCATCCATCAGCAGCTCGCCCGGGATGCCCGCGCGCAGGAAGATCGCCCGCAGGCGCGGCACCACGGCCGCCAGGACGACGGCGTTGCCGGCCAAGAGCGCGGCCGCGGTCTCCAGCAGCGGCTCCGCGAAGGGCGAAGCCGAAGGCCCACGCACACCCACCAGGCCCACCGGCGACTGCATGACCCGCGTGGAGCGGCCCGCGAGCAGCAGCGCGCGCGGGGTCAGGCGCGTGTCCGCCAGCGCGCGCGGTCCGTCGTCCGCCAGAGCGGAGAGCCCGCGCACCGCCGGCAGCAGCTCCGTCACCAGCAGCTGCGAGACCGGCCAGCCCGTCTCGTCGGCCAGTCGCGGCGCGAGCTCGTCCAGCTCGTCGAGCAGCGCCACCGCCGCGCGGCGCAGGTAGCGCGCCCGCGCGGCGACCGGCAGCACCGCCCACAGCGGGTGCGCCTGGCGGGCGGCGTCGAGGTCAATCGCGACCGCGGGCATCCCGGATCTTCTTCAGTCGCTCGCGCAGCTCGGGCTCGTTGTCGCCGGGTTCGAAGAACCGCAGGTGCTCACGGCCCTCGGGCAGGTGCTCTTGGTCGTTGACCGCGCCGGGGTGATCGTGCGGGTAGTCGTAGCCGATCCCGCGGCCGAGCTTCTTCGCCGCCGGGTAGGCGGCGGTGCGCAGGGCGCTCGGCGGGATCTTCGCGCCGTGCTCAGAGATCTCCGCCCGGGCGCGACCGAACGCGACACCGGCCACGTTGGACTTCGGCGCCATCGCGAGGTAGATCGTGGCCTGGGACAAGGCAAACGTGCACTCGGGCAGGCCGACGTGCTCCACGGCGTGCGCCGCCGCCACGGCGACGCCCAGGGCCGCCGGGTCGGCGTTGCCCACGTCCTCGGATGCCAGCACGATGATCCGGCGCGCGATGTAGCGCGGGTCCTCGCCACCCTCGACCATCGCCGCCAAGTAGTACAGCGCCGCGTCCGGGTCGGACCCGCGGACCGACTTGATGAAGGCGGAGATGTAGTCGTAGTGCTGATCGCCGGCCTTGTCGTAGCGCAGGGCCTTGCGCTGCATCGCGTCCTCGGCGTCAGCCATGGTCACCGGCTCGCCCGTGCGCGCGGCCGTGTCCAACGCCAGCTCCAGCGCGTTCAAAGACGAGCGCGCGTCGCCCGCGGAGCGCGAGGACATGAACTCGATCACCTCGTCGGAGACCGAAGCGCCGACCTCCTCCAGCGCCCGCCGGAGCAGCCCGGCGATGTCCTCCGCCGTCAGCTCGTGCAGCTCATAGACCTGCGCGCGCGAGATCAGCGCCGAGTTGACCTCGAAGTACGGGTTCTCGGTGGTGGCGCCGACCAACACCACCAGACCCTCCTCGACCGCCGGCAGCAGGGCGTCCTGCTGGGCCTTGTTGAAGCGGTGGATCTCGTCGAGGAAGAAGATCGTGTGGCGGCCGCTCCGACGCCGCTCGCGGGCCCGCGCCATCACCTCGCGCACCTGCTGCCGGCCCGCCTCCACGGCGGACAGCTCCTCGAACGCCGCGTCGGCGTACTCGGCCAGCATCCGCGCCAGCGTCGTCTTGCCGGTGCCCGGCGGCCCGTACAGGATCATCGAGTGCGGCTCGCCGGACTGGATCGCCGTCCGCAGCGCGCTGGAGTTGCTCAGCAGGTGCGTCTGGCCCACGAACTGCTCGAGCGTCCGCGGCCGCATCCGCGCGGCGAGCGGCTGGTCGGCGGCCGGCGCTGCACTTGTTGCCGGCTGCTCCTCGGGCAGGTCGAAGAGACTCCCCATGCGATAAGTATGGGGCTCGTGGCCCCCGTCCCCCTGAGCACGGTGGCCCGCGAGTGGGGCCGGATCGGTGCGCTCGGCTTCGGCGGGCCGCCCGCCCACGTCGCCCTCCTGCGTGATCTCACCGTCGAGAAGCGCGAATGGATCGACCAGCGCGAGTTCGAGGACGCGTTCGCCGCGTGCAACCTGCTGCCCGGCCCAGCCTCGACCCAGATGTCGATCTACTGCGCCCAGCGGGTCGCCGGCCGTGCCGGTGCGATCGTCGGCGGCCTCGCCTTCATCCTGCCCGGCCTGCTCGTGTGCCTGGTGATCGCGGCGGTCGCGCTCCAGGACGAGCCGCCGGCCGCCGTCGACGCGTTCGGGGCGGGAGCGGCGGCCGCGGTCGTGGCCGTGGTCGTCCAGGCCGGCCTGAAGCTCATCGACCCGCGCCGCGGCCTCGTGTACGTGATCGCCGGGGCGCTCGGCGCCGCGCTCGCCGGCCCGTACGTCGTGGCGATCCTCCTGCTCGCCGGCCTGTTCGAGCTGACGCGCCAGAAGGTCCTCAGCGTCATGTGGCCCGCGCTGATCTGGCTCGCGGCCAAGGTCGGCGCCCTGTCCTACGGCGGCGGCTACGTGATCATCCCGCTGATGTACGGCGACGCCGTCGAGGCGCACGGCTGGATGAGCGAGCAGGCGTTCGCGAACGCCGTCGCCTACGGCCAGATCACGCCCGGCCCGGTCACCCACACCGTCGCACTGGTCGGTTATGCGGCCGGTGGGCTGGGCCCCGCGCTCGTCGCCACCGCGGTCGCGTTCGCGCCCAGCTTCGTGTTCATCCTCCTCGGTGCCCGCCACTTCGACCGGCTGCGGACGAGCCCGAACGCCCGCGCGTTCCTCGACGGCGCCGGCCCGGCCGCGGCGGGAGCGATCCTCGGCGCCGCGGTCCCGCTCCTCGGCTCCCTCGACACCACGTGGCAGTGGTTCGTGCTCGCGGGCGCGGCGATCGCCCTCCTCGCGCGTATCCCGCCCCTTGCCGTGCTGGTCGCGGGCGCGATCGCGGGCCTCGCCACTACGCTCTTTTAGATGGGGCTCGCTGAGGAGTTGCAGGACGAGACCGCCGAGGTCCTGTCCAGCCTGATCCGCTTCAAGACGGTCAATCCGCCCGGCAACGAGCGGGAGTGCCTGGAGTGGCTCGCGGGCTATCTGGAGGACGCGGGGCTGACGGTCGAGCTGGCCGGTGCCGAGCCGGAGCGTCCCTGCCTGGTGGCGACGCTGCGAGGGGGCGATGGGCCGTCGCTCGGCTACCTCAGCCACGTCGACACCGTGCTCGCCGACCCGCAGGACTGGAGTGCCGACCCGTGGGGCGCCGAGATCCGTGACGGCTACCTGTACGGCCGCGGCACGATCGACATGAAGAACCAGACGGCCGCGGAGTCCGTCGCGGCCGCGCGTCTGGCCCGCTCCGGCGCGAAGTTCGGCGGCACGCTGAAGGTCATCGCCGTGCCCGACGAGGAGACCGGCGGCGTGCTCGGCGCCAAGTGGATCACCGAGAACCGCCCCGACCTCTCCAAGGTCGACTACCTGCTCAACGAGGGCGCGGGCGCCGTGATGCCGTACGGCGACCGCCGCCTCTACGGCGTGTGCGTGGCCGAGAAGGGCACCTTCCGCTTCAACCTGCGCACGTCCGGCACCGCCGCCCACGCCTCCGTGCCCGGCCTGGCCAAGAACGCCCTGCTCGAGCTCGCCCCGCTGATCACCAAGCTCGGCGCCGGCCGCCCCGGGTTCGACCTGACCGAGGCCACCCACGCGCTGCTGGAAGCGCTCGGCGGATCGGCCGAGGACCCGGAGGGCGCGTTGGAGGAGATCCGCAAGGTCTCGCCGCCGCTCGCGGCCCTCGCCGACGCCGCGATGAGCGTCACGTTCGCGCCCACGATCGTCTCCGCGGGCGAGAAGATCAACGTCATCCCCGCCCGCGCCCAGGTCCGCGTGGACTGCCGCGTCCCGCCGGGCATGGGCGAGGACACCGCGCTGCTGCGGGTCAAAGAGGTCCTGGGCGAGGGTGACTTCGAGCTCGAGTTCACCGAGGCCATCGTCGGCAATCGCTCCCCGGTCGACTCCAAGCTGATGGACGTCATCCGCGACTGGGTCGGCGAGCAGGACGCGGGCTCCGAGGCCGTCCCGACGGTCCTCCCGGCCTTCACCGACAGCCGCTGGTTCCGGGCCGCGTTCCCGGACTGCGTCGCCTACGGCTTCTTCCCGCAGCGCCACCAGACGGTCTATGAGACGTGGCCGCTGATGCATTCGCACGATGAGCGCATCGACGTGCGCGACCTCGGCTTCGCCGCCGCCTTCTTCCACGACCTCCCCGGGAGGCTCCTTGCCGGTTCCTGAAGACAAGCTCCGCCTCGGCGGCATGGCCCTGCGCAACGGGCTGCTCGTGCACGGCCCTTCGCACTGGGCGGTCGCGATCCGCGCCGATGACGGCTCCGTGAAGGTCGCGTCCGGCCACAAGCCGCGCGTGACCGGGTTCGACGGCGTCCCCGGCCTGCGCGGCCTGGTGCGCCTGGCGGAGTCCTTCGCGGTCATCCCGCTCGTCAAGAAGGGCCTGCCGCAGGCCAAGCTGGCGTTCGAGAACCCGTCCGTGATCGGCGTCGCCGCCGCGGCCTCGCTCACCGGCACGGCGATCAAGCGCCGCGTGAAGGGCACGCCCGGCGAGCTCGCCTCGGCGCTGGTGGGCCTCACGCCCGCGATCTTCGCCCTGCGCGGCGGCGAGCTCGCCGCCTACCACGGCGTCGAGCACAAGGCGATCGCCGCCTATGAGGCCGACGACGAGGACGCGCGGGACGCCACCAAGGAGCACGAGCGCTGCGGCTCGCACCTGATGGCGCCGATGATCGCCGCCAACGTCGTGGGCGCGCTGCTGCTCAAGCGCGCGATGGAGAAGCCGACGCCGCTCGCCGGCGGGATCGTCTCGCTCGCGGCCACCGCCGCTGCGGTGGAGGTCTTCGCCTGGAGCGAGCGCCACATCGACTCGCCCGTCTCCAAGGCGCTGAAGAAGCCCGGCTACGAGTTGCAGCGCGCGATCGGCACGCGTGAGCCGGACGAGCGCCAGCTCGAGGTGGGCCGCGCCGCGCTGGCGGAGATCCTGCGCGTCGAGGAAAAGGCGGACTAGAACTAGGGTCCAGACCCCCTAGTCGAATCGCCGGGTCGGGTCCACACTGCGTGGTCGCATGTGGGACTCGACGAAGAACATCATCCTGACCTGGTTTCCCGTGGTCTTCGCGGGCCTCATCGTCTACTTCCTGTGGCGGATGATGCGGATGCTGCCGCGGACCAAGCCGATCGAGATCAAGCCGGACTCGAAGGGCTCGATCGCGTGGGGTGAGGTGGCCGGGGCCGATGAGGCGAAGGCGGAGCTCCAGGAGGTCGTCGACTTCCTGAAGGACCCCAAGCGGTTCCAGAAGCTGGGCGCGAAGGTGCCGAAGGGGATTCTGCTGCACGGACCCCCCGGTACGGGCAAGACGCTGCTGGCGAAGGCCGTGGCCAACGAATCCGGTGCGCAGTTCTTCGCGCAGTCGGCGTCGAGCTTCGTCGAGATGTACGCCGGCCTCGGTGCCAAGCGCATCCGGCGCCTGTTCGACGAGGCCCGCCAGCACGCGCCCGCGATCGTCTTCATCGACGAGATCGACGCCGTCGGCGCGGTGCGCGGCTCGGACAACAACTCCGAGCGCGAGCAGACGCTCAACCAGCTCCTGGTGGAGATGGACGGCTTCGGCGGCAACGGCGACGTGATCGTGATCGCCGCATCCAACCTGCTGGACAAGCTCGACCCGGCGCTGCTGCGCCCCGGCCGCTTCGACCGTCAGATCCTCGTGTCCGCGCCCGACGTCGCCGGCCGCGAGGCGATCTTGAAGGTCCACACGCGCAACAAGCCGGTCGGCGCCATCGACTTCGAGTCGATCGCGCGCCAGACCGCGGGCCTGACCGGCGCCGACCTGGCGAACATCGCCAACGAGGCGGCCATCCGCGCCGGCCGTGACCGGCGTTCCGAACTGGTGCAGGAGGACTTCGACGGCGCGCTCGAGCGGGTCGTCGCCGGGATGCAGTCCAGTCGCCGGCTCACCGAGCACGAGCGGCGCGTGATTGCGTTCCACGAGGCCGGCCACGCGCTGTGCGCCGAGCTGCTGCCCGGCGTGGACCGCACGCACAAGATCTCGATCGTCCCGCGCGGCAACGCGCTCGGCTACACGCTGCACTTTCCGGAGGAAGACCGCTACCTCAAGACGCGCGCGGAGCTGCTGGACCGGATGACGGTCCTGCTCGGTGGGCGCGCCGCCGAGGAGATGGTGTTCGGCAGCGTCACCACCGGCGCCTCCGACGACCTCAAGCAGGTGGCACGCATCTCACGGTCGATGATCCACGAGTGGGCGATGGGCACGTCGGTCAGCGCGCTCCAGCTCGTCGAGGAGGGCGGCGCGGTGTCCGACCGCACGCGTGAGCTGCGCGACGCCGAGCAGCAGCACCTCGCGGACGAGGCCATGCGCCGCGCGGAGAAGCTGCTCACGGATCACCGCGCGCAACTCGACCAGTTCGCCCAACAGCTCCTGCGCCACGAGGTGCTCGAGCGCGCCGACATCGAGCGCGTCATGGACGGCGTGCCGATCCCGCTGCGCACCGGCCACACCGGCCTGCGCGTGGCCGCGGCCAAGCCGCACCCGTACTAGCCGGGGACGACCAGCCGGAAGGCGTTCGCGGTGGCGGTCACGTAGTCCAGGCCGCCGTCGACGAACTCGCCGTCGCAGTTGAGCTCGGAGCCCGCGGGGAGCTCGACCTCGACGACCTTGCCCTCGAAGTGGGAGACGCTGCGCTGGCGCTCGATCGTCTTCGTCCGCAGGCCCCAGGCGCGGCGGGCGAGGCCGAGCCGCGTGCCGGCGGGGACGATCACGACGTCGAGGTCGCCGTCGGTGGCGTCGGTGGCGCCGATTCCGCTGCCGCCGCCGAACGCGCCCGTGCAGGCCACCATGATCTGCCACGCCTCGGCGCTGTAGACCTCCTGCTGGTCCACGAGCACGCGGACGAGGAGCGGCTTGCCGGTCGCGGCGGCGCGGGCGGCGCCCATCCCGTAGGCCAGCGGGCCGAAGCGCGACTTCAGCGGCTGCGCGCGGCGCCCCGCGACGCTCGAGAGACCGGCGGACGCCACGTTCACGAACGGACGGCCGCTCGACAACCGGCCGAGCTCGAGCGGCCGCAGCTCCGTGCCCTCGCGGGCGAGCTTCAGCGCCGCCTCGATGTCCAGCGGGATGGCGTTCGCGCGCGCGAAGTCGTTCGCGGTCCCGCTCGGGATCACGGCGAGCGGCACGTCGAGTTCCCCGGCCAAGGCCGCGACGCAGCCGATCGACCCGTCTCCGCCCGCGACCGCGATCCGCTCAGGGGCGAAGTCGCGCACCCCGTCGAGGGCGTCGATGCCGAAGATCTCGGCCTTCAGGGCTGCGGCGAACGGCGCAGGATCGGTTCGGCCCCCGGAGGCGCGATTGGCCACTAGGGCGATCCGCACGGACTGCGAGGGTACACTCGCACGCTGTGTTCGGCCGCATCGACCACATCGGGGTAGCGGTCGCCGACCTCGAGTCCGCGATCGAGCTCCATACCCAGGCGTACGGCATGCCGCTCGTGCACCGCGAGACGATCGTGGAGCAGGGCGTCGAGGCTGTGCTGCTGGACGTCGGCGAGAGCCACGTGGAGCTGCTCCGGCCGCTCTCGGACGACACGCCGGTGGGGAAGTTCCTCGCCGCGCGAGGTCCTGGCCTGCATCACGTGGCCTACCGGGTCGCGGATGTGAGCGTCGCTCTGGAAGCGGCGCGCAAGGCCGGGTTGCGGCTGATCGACGAGACGCCGCGGACCGGCATCCGGGGTACGCAGGTCGCGTTTCTGCACCCCAAGACCGCCGGCGGCGTCCTGACCGAGCTAGTGGAGGCACATTGAGTCCCAATGCCGTACGTCGCACCGCCCTCGGCTTTCAGGGCGGCCAGGTGCTGTCCCTGCGGTTGCCCGAGGACGTCCTGATCAGCCTGCGCACCACCCTCAAGGAGGGCAAGGAGCGCTGGGTCGAGATCGAAGCCGCCGATGGCGCCGTCCTGATCGATGTCGGTCAGGTCGTCTATCTCCGCGTTGAGTCAGACGAGCACCGAATCGGTTTCTGACGCGCCGGCCTGGCGCGTCAAGTTCAACGCCGTCGATCTCGCGCTCTACCGGCGCGCGCGGTCGATGGCGCACGGACCCGACGCCGTCGGGATCGTGCGCCACTACTCCAAGCTCGGTGAGCACGGGGCCGTCTGGATCGGCGTCGGACTCGCCGGCGCGCTCGTCGACCCTCCCCGGCGGCGTCACTGGCTGCGCGCGACCGCCACGGTCGGCGCCGCTTATCTCACGTCCACCTCGATCAAGATGGCGATCGGGCGCAAGCGCCCCGCCGTCGAGGATTTGCCGCATCTGATGGCCACACCCACCGGTCTCTCCTTCCCGTCGTCGCATTCGACGTCGTCCTTCGCCGCCGCCCGTGCGTACGGCGCGCTGATCCCCGGCGCGCCGCTGCAGGTCGCGGCCGCCGCGATGGCCTTCAGCCGCCTGTACCTCGGCGTCCATTACCCGTCGGACATCGTCGCGGGCGCGGCGCTCGGCACCGCCATCGGGAGCCTCGGACGATGATGAAGGTCGGCCTCGTGGGGATGCCCAACGCGGGCAAGTCCTCGCTGTTCAACGCCTTGAGCCAGGCGGGCGCCGAAGCGGCGAACTACCCGTTCACGACGATCGAGCCCAACGTGGCGACCGTCCCGGTCAAGGACCCGCGGATGGAGCAGGTCGCTGCCACCGTCGGCGCCTCCAACATCGTCTGGGACACGATCGAGTTCCACGACATCGCCGGCCTGGTGGCCGGCGCGTCCAAGGGCGAAGGACTCGGCAACAAGTTCCTGGCCAACATCCGCGAGTGCGACGCGCTCCTGCACGTGGTGCGCTGCCACACCGACGAGAACGTCATCCACCCGGTGGGGAAGGTGGACCCGGCGGCGGACATCGAGACGATCGAGACCGAGCTGCTGCTCGCCGATCTGGATTCCGCCGAACGCCGGCACT
The DNA here is from genome assembly GCA_027587225.1 of Solirubrobacter taibaiensis. Classification (GTDB taxonomy): domain Bacteria; phylum Actinomycetota; class Thermoleophilia; order Solirubrobacterales; family Solirubrobacteraceae; genus Solirubrobacter; species Solirubrobacter taibaiensis. The sequence goes on along the minus strand of JAPDDQ010000016.1, from coordinate 24,644 downwards.
CGCGTGTGATCCGCGACGCCCGCTCGGGCGACAAGGTCGCGGTCGCGGAGGAGCAGTGGCTGCGTCAGGTGATCGAGGCCCTGCAGGCCGGCAAGCCCGCGCGCACCGTCCCGGTGCCGGCCGCGGCGCCCGACGCGGCCCGCAACCTGTACCCGCTGACCGGCAAGCCCGTGCTGTTCGTGGCCAACGTCAACGAGGGCGAGGACGCCGTGCCCTCGGTCGTCGCCGATCACGCCGCCGCGACCGGCGCCGGCGCGGTGGCGATCTCCTCCCGCATCGAGGCCGACCTGGCCGACATGGGGGACGACGAGGAAGCGGACGCGATGCGCGAGGAGCTCGGCATCGGCGACTCCGGCCTGCACCGCGTCGTCAACGGCGCGTTCGGCCTGCTGCGGCTGATCGCGTTCTTCACCGCGGGTGAGGGCAAGCCCGCCCAGACGTGGCATCTGCGCGAAGGGCTCACCGCCTGGCACGCGGCGGGCGAGATCCACTCGGACATCCAGAAGGGGTTCGTGCGCGCGGAGGTCATCGGCTGGGAGGCGCTCGTCGAGGCGGGCGGCTACTCCGGCGGCCGCGACAAGGGCACGCTGCGGTTGGAAGGCCGCGACTACCTGATGAAGGACGGCGACGTCCTCACGGTAAAACACACCGGGTGAGCGACTACACCCTCTTGCGGGGCGCCGACGCGCCCGACTACACCGGGGACGCCCCCGGTGCGTTCCTGGGGTACGCGAAGCCGATGGGCGCGGGCGAGATCGCGTTCAACCTGCGCGTGCTCGAGCCCGGCACGACGAACGTCCCGCCCGGCTACGACGAGTCCCTCGGCCACAGCCACACGGACATCGAGGAGCTCTACTTCGTCGTCGACGGCGAGATCACGCTCAAGCTCGGCGACGACGTGGTGAAGCTCGGCCCGCGGGACGCGGTGCTGATTCCGGCGGCGACGGTCCGCAGCGCGCGCAACACGTCGGACGCGCCGGCGACGCTCGCGATGGTGTCGGTGACGATGGCCGACCCGGTCGCCGGCTCCGCCTTTCATGAGGGCTTTTGGCCCGTCGGCTGAATACGTCGAACATTTCACCCCGAGCCCATCGGAGACTCGTTAGTGTCGCGGCGTGAACCGGCGCTTCGTGCTGCCCGGGCCCGACGTGGGCCGTCTCATGCTGGACCGTCTCATCGCCGAGGGCGTGCGCTACGGGCGCGACTTCGCGCTGGTGCGGATCAGCGTGCCGATGGGCTCCGCGGATGCGGTGGCGCCGCTGCTCTCCGCCTGCCTGCGTGACGCGGACGTGATCGTGCGCTGGGAGGCCGACGAACTGCTCGCGCTGCTCCCCGCCACGGGGCGCCCAGGTGCGGAACGCGCCGCCGCGCGCCTGCGCGAGTGCGTGGATCTCGAGCTCGGGCTGGGGGCCGCGCACTGGGTCGGCGACACCGCCTACGACCTACTGGCGCGTGCAGAACCGCGTCCGTGAATACTTCGGGTTCACCGATCACTCATGTGGGTGATCATCGCCCTCTGAACTCGCGTTGCCGGCCCCCCGCTCCGTCCTTCTAGCGCTCCTTGCCGCGTTGGCGGCGGCACTGCTCGCCGCGCCTGCGGGCGCCCAGGAGCCGATGCGCGCGACGGCGACGCACACGCTGGGCGACGGGCCGGTCTACGGGCCCGTCGTCTCCGTCGGTCTCGGCAGCGGGTACCTCACCGCGTGGGGCCAGGAAGGCGGCGTGCAGCTGCGGCCACTCGACGACTCAGGTGCACCGTCAGGTCCGGTGCGAACCATCTCGATCGGGAGCGCCGAGCGGATCTCGGCGACCGAGCTGTACCTGGTCGCGCACCCGGGCGGAGGCGCCGACCTCGTCTCGGTCGAGTACGACGCCTACGCGTGGACGGCGCAGACCAAGCTGCGCCGGGTGGCCGCGGACGGGACGGTGACAGGCACTCCGGTGACGCTGTTCAGCGGGCGCGTCCACGGAGCCGACGTGGTGCGCACCGCCGACGGCGGGCTGCTGGCGACCAGCGTCGACTGGCAGGCCTCGCCGCGCAGCGTCGTCGCGCGCCGCGTCAGCCCCGACGGGACGCTGGACCCGGTCAAGCGCGTCGTCTCCGCCACGGGCAGCAGCGAGACGGTCGCCCGCACGGCGCTCGCGCCCGACCCGGCCGGCGGCGCGCTGCTCGTCTTCAACTCTGCCCTGACGATCCAGGCGCTGCGGCTCGACGCGTCGGCGACGCCCGTCGGTGCCGCGGTCGAGGTCGGGGCCGCGCGCGGGCGCTGGCCGGATGTCGCGTTCTCGGGCACGGAGTACCTCGTGGTCTGGGACCAGCTCGACGAGACGTTCGCCCCGGGTGCCGTCGTCGCGCGGCGGCTGGACCTCGCCGGGCAGCCCTTGGCGCCCGCGTTCGACGTCTCGCGCCGCGATGCGATCCGCGACACCGACCACGGGCCCAGGGTCATCGCGGACCGCGTCGGCGGCGCGTGGATCACCGCGCGCCGTGCGGGCAACGTGATCGAGCATCCGCTGTCCGTGCTGCAGATGCTCGCGCGGCGGCTGCCGTTCGCCGACCCGGCCGCGAGCGCGCCCGAGGTACCGCTCGACGATCCCACGGCGGTGTCCGGGGTTCCCGCCCTGTCCACCGGCGCCGGTGGGACGCTGGTCACCTGGCGGCCCACCGGGGCGGGCACGCCGCCGGTCGGGCGCCGTGTGGGTGCCGGGCCCGATCCCGGCACGGCGGCGTTCGAGACGGCGCCCGCCGGAGTGCTCGATACGCGCGCCGCGCAGGCGCGGCTGCGCTCGACGCGCGCGGACGCGAGCTTTGAGTGCCGGCTCGACGAGGGTGGCTGGGAGCCGTGCGCGACGTCGCCGTCGCTGTCCGGGCTCACCGATCGCGTGCACGTGCTGGCCGTCCGTTCGGCCGGTCCGGAGGGTTGGGTCGAGCTCGGGCCGGGCGCGGAGGCGCGCTGGCGCACGGAAGCGGCGCCACCGACCACGCGGATCACGCAGCCCCCGGTCCCGAAGGAGCACTGGACGAGCATCGGCTTCGAGGCCGACGAGGCCGCGCTGTTCGAATGCCGCCTGGACGGCGGGACGTGGGAGCGTTGCTCCGCGGACTACTGGAAGGAGCCGAGCCTCACGGGCGGATACGCGAAGCCCGGCCTGGCCGAGGGCCCGCACGTGTTCGAGGTCCGCGCGCGCGACCAGTCGGGCCGGCTCGAGGCCGACCCCGTCCGCTGGTCGTTCACGCTCGACCGGCGCGCGCCGACGACGCGGGTCGTCCGCGGGCCGGCGCCGCGCTCGACCGCGAGCCCGGTGTTCGAGTTCTCGGCCGATGAGCCCGGCGTGACGTACGAGTGCCACCGCGGCGACAGCACGTCCCCGGACGAGTGGAAGCCGTGCTCGTCAGGGCAGCCGATCACCTGGGTCACGCGGATGATCGAGGTGCGCGCGACCGATGCCGCGGGCAATGTCGGCAGCGCCGACAAGTTCGAGTGGGGCCTGGACCCGTACGCCGAGGGCTACGGGAGCACGGGGGCGACCGTCGGCAGCGCCAGATATCGCATCACGCCGCGCGCCGGCTCCGTGGCCGAGTGCACGCGCAACGGGACGACGTGGTGGCGCTGCCCCATGCTCGTGGATCTGTACGACGTCCAGCCGGGTGAGCAGCACCCGCTCCGCGTCCGCGGCGTCGGCGCGGACGGCACCATCGGCAGCGGCTACTTCTCCTATGGCCCCGGGCCGGCGCCCCCGACCGTGCCGCAGGCGACGATCGTGGCCGCGCCGGCGGCGCTCACCACCGCGCGCTCGGCGCGGATCGCCTGGGTGGCCTCGGGGCCGGCGGGCTCGTTCGTGTGCAGCGTCGACGGTGGCGCCGAGCAGCCGTGCTCCAGCCCGCTGCAGCTCGACGGGCTCGCGCCGGGGGAGCACGCGGTTCGGGTCGCCGGCCGCGCTCCGGGTGTCCAGAGCAGCCCGTGGGAGGGCACGGTCGTGGGTTGGCAGGTCGTCGAACGCGGCGCGAAGGCCCGTGCCGCGGCGGTCGTCCCGCCGAGTGAGCCCGAGTTGTGGGGCGGCCCGGGCCCGCGCGACAGCAGCGGCGCCTTCAGCTGGGACTGGTACCAGTCCGAGGGCGTGGTGGGCTCGGAGTGCTCGCTCGACGGGGCGCCGTTCACACCCTGCGCCCCGGGGTATCGGGCCAGTGGGTTGAGCGACGGGCCGCACACGTTCTCGGTACGGGTGTTCAACGCCGCCGGCGAGCGCAGCCCAGCGGCGACCTCGAACTGGACGACCGACCTCTACACGCCGGTCGTGACGGTCCCGCCGCTGCGGCAGTGGCTGCCCACGCGGGACATCGACGTGACCTTCAGCGCGGATCGCGAGGGGTCGACGTTCGAGTGCTCGCTCGACGAGGGCGCGTGGGCGCCGTGCACGAGCCCGTTGCGGCTCACCGGGCTCGCCGAGGGCTCCCACTCCGTCGAGGTGCGCGCCACGAACCGCGGGCGTGTGAGCGAGCCGCGTGCGGTCTCCCTCGGCGTGGACGTGACCGTGCCGGACACCCGCGTCACCAGCCCGATGCTCGTCGACGGCATGCAGACGAGCCACCCGTTCGCGCGGTTCAGGATCGAGACGCGTGATCTTGGCCGCGAGGACGGGCACGCGTGGCGCGACGACACCTGGGGGGCGCGGGCCATCTGCATCCTCGACGGGGTCCAGCTCTCCTTCTGCGACGCCGACGACGAGGGCATCACGCGGATCGAAGGGCTCGCGGACGGAACGCACGTGCTGCAGGTGATCGCGATCGACGAAGCCGGCAACCGCGACCCGACCCCGGCTTCCTTCACCTGGGTCGTCGGTGCCCCGGCGGTCGACACGCGGGTGTTCAGCGGGCCTCCGGCCGCGACCGGGTCGCGCGAGGCCGTGTTCCGCTTCGCGGAGGCGGAAACCGACGGATTCGAGTGCCGCCTGGACGCCGGGTCCTGGGAGCCGTGCCGCGCCGACACGCGGTTCGACGGGCTCGCCGACGGCACCCATCGGCTCGAGGTGCGCGCGCACCGCTGGGGACGCAGCGACGCCACGCCCGCCGTCTGGGACTGGACCGCCGACGCCGCGCCGCGGGTCACGATCACCGCGGGCCCGAGCGAGCGCAGCGGCGATGCCCGGCCCGGGTTCACGCTGCTCGTGGACGACGCCACGGCGCGGCGCGAGTGCCGATTGGACGGTGGCGCCTGGGGCCCGTGCCCGAGCGCTGTGACCGTCGGCGACGGCGCGCATACGTTCGAGGCTCGCGCGATCGATGCCGGCGGCAAGGTCGGTGAGGCCGAGCCGTGGCGCTGGACGACCGATCTCTCCGCTCCGGACACCGTCGTCCGCGACGCCCCGGCGGCCGTGTCCCCGCTCGCCCAGCTGCTGCTCGGCGTGAGCGGCTCGAGCACTGCCACGCGCTTCGAGTGCCGGCTCGATGCGGGCGACTGGGAGCCGTGCGGCCCGTACTGGTACATCAGTCGGCTGCGTCCCGGTGAGCACACGGCCGTGATCCGAGCGGTCAACGCGTCCGGGACCGCCGACCCGACGCCGGTCGTGCTCCGCTGGGCCGTGGACCTCCAGGCGCCGTCGCTGACCGTGAAGCGCCGCACGCCGGACCGCACGAAGCACGACCGCGCGGTCATCGACATCAAGACCGACGATCCGGCCGCCGGGCTCGAGTGCCGTGTGGATTCGCGCTCCTGGCAGCCGTGCGCGACCGGCTGGACGCCGACCGGCCTCGCGCCCGGCTCCCACTCCGCGAGCGTCCGTGTCACCGACGCCGCCGGCAACACGCAGCACGGCTCCGTCTACTGGACCCAGATCGAGAACACCCCGGAGGAGACGGAGATCATCTCCGGCCCGCTCGTCGGCGGCAACAACGTCCGGTTCGTCGTCGGCGCCACCGGAACGGTCGCCTGCCGACTCGACGGCGGCGCCTGGCAGGCCTGCGGCGGCTCGATCTGGTGCTGCACCCCGATGCCGGCCGGCACCCACACGATCGAGTTCGCCTCCACCGGCCCGGACGGCGACGCCGACCCGACGCCCGCCACGCACACCTGGACCATCACCGGCCCGACGCCGACGCCGACCGCGACGCCCACGCCGACCGCGACCGCGACGCCGACCCCAACCGCGACGCCGACGCCGACCGCAACGCCGACCGCGTCGCCCACGCCGACGCCGACCGCGACGCCGACCCCGACCGCGTCGCCCACGCCGTCCCCGAGCCCGAGTCCGTCACCGACCGCGACGCCGTCACCGACCGCGACGCCGTCGCCGTCCCCGAGCCCGAGTCCGTCACCGACCGCGACGCCGGCCTCGTCGCCGTCACCGACCGCGTCGCCGAGTCCGACCGCCAGCCCGAGTCCCTCACCGACCGCGTCGCCCACCCCCACGCCGACCGCGACCGCGACGTCGACTCCGACCGCGTCGCCCACGCCGACCGCGAGTACGTCGCCCACGACGACGCCCGTGGCCTCGGCGACCGCCGTGGCCAGCGCGACGCCGAGCCCGTCGCCCGACCCCACGCCTGCGCCGACGGCCACCGCCGAGCCCACGCCCGACGCGACCGTGGTTCCCACCCCGAGCGCGTCGCCCCTGCCGGCTCCATTCCCCGCGCCGGACCCGCCGGTCGTCGTGCCGGCCACGCGTTCGGCGTCGGTCGCGACCTGGGCGGATCAGGCCCGCACGGCCGTACGCAAGGCCCGGGCCGGGCGTCGCGTCACGCTGCGCGTCGTCGCGCCCGACCCCGGTCGGCTCGAGGTCCGGGTGCTCGACCGCCGCGGCCGGACGCTCGCGCGCGGCAGCGCCACGTTCACGCGTGCGCAGCGGCGGTCGCTCACGCTCAGGCCAGTCCGCCGCGGCGCACGCGACGCCATCAGCGTGCGCTGGGTTCCCAAGGCCGGGCGTGCGCAGACGCTGAGGCGGGGACTGTGACCCCATGCTCGACGATCTCGCCCGCGCGCTCCTGAGCGGTCCCAACATCGGTCACCTCGCCACGCTCCTCAAGGACGGTGCGCCGCACTCCGTTCCGCTCTGGGTCGACCTCGAGGGCGATCAGATCGCGATCTTCACGGAGCCGACCGCCCTGAAGGCGCGCAACCTGGACCGCGACGGGCGGGTCGCGCTCTCGATCACGCAGGCCGATCGCCCGCTGACGAGCGCGGTCATCCGTGGCCGCGTGGACCAGCGGCTCGAGGGCGACCCCGCCTGGGCGATCGTCGACCGGATGTCGCAGAAGTACGAAGGCAAGCCGTACCCGCGCGACCCGGAGATGGTCGTCTACCTGATCGAGCCCGAGAAAGCCCGGGCAACCGCGTACTAGCCCGCGGCCTCGGCCAGGCGCTTTGAGAGCCGGCCCATGCCCAGCTCCTCGGCCGCCTTCGATCCGCCGGCGTAGTCCGTCGGGCGATCCTCGGGTCGCTCCAGCGCCACGGCGCGGAGCGTCGCGATGTCGCGGAACATGCGCAGCTCGGCCGCCTGCTCGATCAGCGACTTGCGCACGGACGGCTTCTCGCGGATCGCGCCGAGGATCGCGTGCTCGAGGTCGCCCTTGCGCTGCAGGATGTCGGCGGCGGTCTTGGCGCCGATGCCCTTCGCGCCCGGCAGCCCGTCCGACGGGTCCCCGCGCAGCGCGATGAAGTCCGGCACCTGCGAAGGCTCGATCCCGTAGATCTCCTTGACCTGCTCGGGGCCGACCTCGTCCGGACCCTGCTGACGCGCCTTCTGGAGCAGGATCGTGACGTCCTCGGTGGCGCACTGGAACATGTCGCGGTCCGCGGTGAGGATCATCGCCTTGCCGCCGCTCTCGGCTTCAAGCGCCGCGAACGAGCCCATCAGGTCGTCCGCCTCCAGGTCGTCATGCCCCAGGACGGTCCAGCCCAGCGCTTCGTACAGCGCGCCGGCGCGCTCCCACTGCCACGCCAGGTCGTCGGGCATCTCGGGCCGCGCGGCGTGGTAGGTCGGGTAGGCCTCGACCCGGTAGGTCGCGGACTCTTGCCCGAAGCACATCACCACCGCGCGCGGCTGGTACTTCTCGATGCACCACAGGGTCATGTTCACCGACCCGACGAGCGCATTGACGGGACGGCCTTCCGCCCCCTTGATCGAGTCGGGCAGGGCGAAGAAGCCCCGGTAGAGCAGGCCGGGGGTATCGCACAAGAGGAGCGGAGCGGACACGGCGCGAAGTATGGTGCCTCGCCATGCGGACGATCACCGGACTCGATGAGCTCAAGGCCGCCGAGGGCGAGACGCTCGGCACATCCGACTGGCACGAGGTGACGCAGAAGGACGTCGACACGTTCGCCGACGTGACCGGCGACCACCAGTGGATCCACGTCGACGTAGACCGCGCGAAAGAGACGCCGTTCGGCGGCACGATCGCCCACGGCTACCTCACGCTCAGCCTCGGCCCCGCGCTCAACAACCAGGTCTTCAGCCTCGAGGGCTTCGCCTTCGCCCTCAACTACGGCCTCAACAAGGTGCGCTTCCCGGCGCCCGTCCCGGTCCCGAGCAAGGTCCGGGCGAGCCCGAAGCTCAAGGAGATCACCGACGTCCCCGGCGGGGCCCAGTGCGTCTTCGAAGTGACCTTCGAACGCGAGGGCGGCGAGAAGCCGGTCTGCGTCGCCGAGACCGTCGTCCGCGTCTACACGGGCTAAGACAACGACGAGCCGTTTAGCGCAACCGGACCGCGGGGCCGCTCGCGCCGTCCACGACGGCGCGGTAGGTCCCGGCGACCGAGGTCGCCCAGCGGTACTTCCCGCCGCGCACCCGCGTCGCGCCGACCTCGATCCAGCGACCCGAGCGCTTCGCCTGGATCTTCACCTTGCGCGACTCGCTGATCACGGTGCCGCGGAGCGCGCCGATCGGCCGCACCAACGCGCTGAAGCCGGGCGGAGCGGTGGCGCCGCCGCTCGCGTCGCCGTCGGTGGGCTCGTCGGCCTCGCCGCTGATCGACGTGAAGGACGCCCAGGTGTCATACAAACCGAGCCGCGCGCGCAGCGTGGCGCCGTCGGTGACGGTCCGGCCGCGCGAACCGACGACCTCCGCGGTGACGATCCGCGGGGAAACGCCGCGCTTGGTCACCTTGATGCCCTTGAAGGAGCCTTTGACCAGGCCGCCGAGCTTCTTCGACGCGCTCGCCATCGTCGGCTTCGACGTCCAGCGGTGGCGCGGCGAGACGTTGTCGAACTCGTCCTCGACGGACACGAGCCACGGCCGCGGCTCACGCCCCAAAGACGTGTTCTCGACCGACTCGGTCTTGCCGCCGCTCGTCGAGAAGAAGTAGGTGACGACGGGCTGCCCCTGGTAGGTGACGATCTGCCCGCGCGTGTCGGCGACGGCCGCGTTGGTCGAGGGCTGCTCGATCCCGATGCCCTTGTAGACCTGCGAACGCGTGTCCGCGTAGTGGTCGAAGTCGGCGCTCTTGGCCGTGGTGATGGCGTACGTGCGGGCGGCGATGGCCTGCGCGCGCAACGCCTCGGCCGGCCACGAGGCGGGCGACTCCGCGGGCACGACGCCCTGAAGGTAGGCGTCGAGCCCGACGATGTTCGTCACCGTGAGCCCGTTGAAGGTGCCGGGCTTGAACTCCATCACGCCGCGGTAGGTGCCGTACCCGCCGAGCGTCGTCGCGTCGCCGGTGCCCGCGACCTGCAGCGGCGCCTTGAACGTCGCGACGCGCTTGCCGGCGTGCAGCACATCCACCTCGGTCAACGCGCGGCGACGCACCACGTAGGTCTTCGCCGGGTCCATCTTCCGCGACCCCGCCTGGCGCACGCCGGTGATGCGCGCCGAGGACGTCGCCGGCACCAACTGGACGCGGACTTTCTTGGCGGGGTCGGTCGTGCCGAGCGCCGTTCCCGTGTAGTAGTGGCCGAGGATCCGGGCGGCGTTCCAGCCCTGCTGGGCGTAACCCAGAGCGCCGTACTGGCTCATGCCGACGCCGTGGCCGAAGCCCGCGCCCTTGATCGTGAATGTGGACTTGGAGGACTGGGCAGCAGCAGGAGCAGCGAGTACCAGCAGCAGCGCCAGCGTGGCGAGAAGGATTCGGGGCATAGGATCAGACGTGGCCATCTAAGTTAGCCCGACACGTCGCCGGGAAAGGAGTTGCGCCAGAGTGAGTTCGCGCAAGGCATCGGACCTGTTCGTGGAGTGCTTGGAGGCGGAGGGCGTCAAATACGTCTTCGGCATTCCTGGCGAGGAGACGTTGGATCTGAACGAGTCCTTGCACGACTCCTCGATCTCCTTCGTGCCTGTTCGACACGAACAGGGCGGGGCCTACATGGCGGACATGTACGGCCGGCTCACGCAGCGCGCGGGAGTCTGTCTCGGAACGCTCGGACCGGGCGCGACGAACCTCATCACGGCCGTCGCCGACGCGTTCCTGGACCGTTCGCCACTCGTCGCCCTCACCGGCCAGGCGGACCTGCAGCGCATGCACAAGGAGTCCCACCAGCACATCGACATCGTCTCGATGTTCAAGCCGGTGACGAAGTGGAACACGCGCCTGAACGCGCCCGCGGTCATCCCCGAGGTGGTCCGCAAGGCGTTCAAGGTGGCGCAGGAGGCCAAGCCGGGCCCGACGCACATCGAGCTGCCCGAGGACGTGATGGGCGCCGACGTGGACGCGCAGCCGCTGCCCAGCGGCGGCCACGACCGCCGGCTGGAGCCGAGCGCGCACGACACGCTCGCCGCCGCGGAGCTCATCCGCAACGCGACGAACCCGATCATCCTCGCCGGCAACGGCGTGTCCCGGTCCGGCGCGGCTCCCGCGCTCCGTGAGCTCGCCCGCGCCAGCGGGATCGGCGTGGCCGAGACGTTCATGGGCAAGGGCGCGCTGGACTACCAGGACCCCAACGCCCGCGGCACCGTCGGGCTGCAGTCCCGCGACTACGCGCTCGCCGGGTTCGAGGACGCGGACGTGGTGATCACGGTCGGCTACGACCTCGTCGAGCATTCGCCGGCCAACTGGAACCCGAAGCGCGACAAGACGATCATCTGCGTCGACAGCGCCCCGTCCGAGGTCGACGAGTACTTCATCACCGAGATCGACCTCGTCGGCGACCTCTACCACATCCTCAGCCGCCTGACGGAGGAGCTGCGGCACGAGCCGCGGACCACGCGCATCTCGCGCCTGGACGACATCGTGCTCGGGCGCTTCGAGGCGGCCAAGGACGACGACGCGTTCCCGATGCAGCCGCCGCGCGCGCTGTGGGAGATCCGCCAGGCGCTCGGCCGCCACGACATGCTGATCTCCGACGTCGGCCTGCACAAGCTGTGGATCGCGCGCATGTTCCCGGCGCACGAGCCCAACACGGTGCTGATCGCCAACGGCCTGGCCGGGATGGGGATCGCGCTGCCGACGGCGATCGCGGCCAAGCTGGTGCACCCGGGCCGCAAGGTGGTGACCGTCAACGGTGACGGCGGCTTCCTGATGAACGTGCAGGAGCTCGAGACGGCGATGCGGCTGAAGACCCCGATCGTGAACGTCATTTGGGAGAACCACCAATACGGCTCGATCGTTTGGAAGCAGGACAAGAAGTTCGGCCGTCACTTCGGGACAGACTTCACCAACCCAGATTTCGTCAAGCTGGCGGACGCCTTCGGGATGCCGGCCTGGCGCTGCGAGTCGGTCGAGGACTTCGGCTCACGCCTGCGGCACGCGCTGTCGCTGGAACTGCCGAGCCTGATCGTGGTCCCCATCGACTACTCGCTCGACGTGTCCATCTCGGAGGAACTCGGAACGGAGACGGTGGCGGCATGAGCGCAACCCAGGAGAAGACCGCGGTCGACGCGGTGCCGACGCAGCTGTTCATCGGGGGCGAGTGGCGCGATGCGTCCGGCGGGGAGACGCTCGGCGTGGAGGATCCGTCGACGGGCGAGACGCTCGCGGAGGTCGCCGACGCGACGCCGGAGGATGCGAAGGCCGCGCTTGACGCCTGCTGCGCCGTCCAGGACGAGTGGGCGACACACCCCCCACGTGAACGCGGGGAGATCCTGCGGCGCGCGTTCGAGGCGATGGTGGCCAACGCCGACGACCTGGCGATGGTCATGACGCTGGAGATGGGCAAGCCGCTGGCCGAGTCCAAGGCCGAGATCACGTACGCGGCGGAGTTCCTGCGCTGGTTCTCCGAGGAGGCCGTGCGGATCGAGGGCCGGTTCGCCACGGCGCCGAACGGCGTCGGGCGGCTGATCACGATGAAGCAGCCCGTCGGGCCGTGTTACGCGATCACGCCGTGGAACTTCCCGGCCGCGATGGGCACCCGCAAGATCGGCCCGGCCATTGCCGCCGGCTGCACGATCGTGATCAAGCCCGCGCAGCAGACGCCGCTGAGCATGCTCGCGCTGGCGAAGATCTTCCAGGAGGCCGGGCTGCCGGATGGCGTCCTGAACGTGCTGACGTCGTCTTCTTCGAGCGAGGTCTCCAAGCCGATCATCGAAGACCCGCGCCTGCGCAAGCTCACCTTCACGGGCTCCACCCCGGTCGGCATCAAGCTGGTCGAGCAGGCCGCGGCCGGACTGCTGCGCACGTCGATGGAGCTCGGCGGCAACGCCCCGTTCCTCGTGTTCGAGGACGCGGACCTCGACGCCGCCGTCGAGGGCGCCGTGATCGCCAAGATGCGGAACATCGGCGAGGCCTGCACGGCCGCGAACCGTTTCCACGTGGCGGAATCAGTCGCCGCCGAGTTCGCGGAGAAGCTCGCGGGGAAGCTGGGCGCGATGAAGGTCGGGCGCGGCGTGGAGGACGACGTCAAGGTCGGCCCGCTGATCGATGCCACCCAGCGCGACAAGGTCGCCGAGCTCGTGAGCGACGCGACCGACCGCGGCGCCAAAGCCCTCGTGGGCGGCGGCGCGCGGGACGGCGCCGGCTACTTCTTCGACCCGACCGTGCTCTCCGACGTCGATCCGGACTCGCGGCTCTTGAAGGAAGAGATCTTCGGGCCCGTCGCGCCCGTAATCGGCTTCGACAGCGAAGACGCGGCCATCGCGGCCGCCAACGACACGGAGTACGGCCTCGTGGCCTACGTCTACACCCAGGACATCAAACGCGCGTTCCGCGTCTGTGAGCGGCTCCAGACCGGCATGGTCGGCCTCAACCAGGGGCTCGTGTCGAACGCGAGCGCTCCGTTCGGCGGCGTCAAGGCGAGTGGCTTCGGCCGCGAAGGCGGCCCCGAGGGCATCAACGAGTACCTCGAGGTCAAGTACATCGCGATGGCAATGTGACCGAGCCGCTCGCCCGATTCAGCGAGTGGTACGAGCACGCGGTGGCCGCGGGCGTCGTCGAGCCCGAGGCGATGGCCTTGGCGACCGCGAGCGCGGACGGAATCCCCTCCGTCCGCTTCGTCCTGCTCAAAGGCATCGACGACCGCGGCGTCGAGTTCTTCACCAACTACGAGTCCCGCAAGGCGCGTGAGCTGACCGAGAACCCGCGCGCCGCGCTGGCGATCCTGTGGAAGCCCCTGCAGCGCCAGGTGCGGCTCGAGGGCCCGGTCGAGCTGCTGAGCGGCGAGGAGTCCGACGCCTACTTCGCGACCCGCTCCCGCGGCTCCCAGCTCGGCGCCTGGGCCTCACGCCAGAGCGAGGCGATCCCGGACCGCGAATGGCTGGAGACCCGCCTGCGCGAGATGGACACCTCCTACCCGGAGATCGTCCCGCGCCCGCCACACTGGGGCGGCTTCCTGCTCCGCCCTGGAACGATCGAGTTCTGGGAGGGCCGCCCGAACCGTCTCCACGACCGCGAGGCGTTCACCCGCGGCGCCGACGGCGCCTGGCACGCCCGCCGTCTGTCCCCCTAACCCACGATGCAGGCCGTGGCGCGGCGCTCGAAGCCCAGCCGGGCGTAGACCCGCGCGGCGTCTTCACCCGCGGAGAGGAAGACGGTGCCGACGGCGGCGTCGGCCACCAACGCCGCGGTGAGCGCGCCCGCGATCCCGCGCCGGCGCGCCTCGGGGACGGTGGCGACGCCGATGATCTCGGTCACGTCGCCGACGGGCTGGTGCTGGCCCATCGCCACGACGTCGCCGCCGAGCGTCGCGATCGCCGTACGGGTCACACCGCTCGCCATCCGCTCGCGCAGGAAGGAGACGCGGTCCGCGAGGCCCTCGCCGGTCCCGCCGAACCCCCGGTCCTGCGCGGCGACCCCGGCGGCCAGCGCCGGGTCGTCGGCCTCGATCATCCGCACGGTCGCGTCCGAGGACGCGGGCACCGCGCCCGCGAGGACCATCAGCGGCGCCTCCATCACCGGCAGGGGCATCACGCCGAGCAGCGAGGGCGTCACCTCGTGCACCCATTCGAAGGCCTCGGGGATGCCGAGCTCGCGCTGGCGCACCCGCACGGTCTCGATCTCGTCGGCGGTGAACGTGTGCTCGAGCCCGAGGCGCGGCCGCGCGTAGTAGGGCCACGCGCCGGTGCTCACGAACAGCGTGAACGGGCCGATCTCCTCCGCGCGGGCGGCGGAGCGGGGCACGGCGTCGTAGTAGCGCTCGATCGCGTTCATTGGACGAAGCATGCGGTGCCGGTGCGACGGAAGCCGAGGCGCTCGTACACCCGCGCGACGTCGTCGCTCGCCGCGCTCAGGAACACCGTCTCGGCGCCCAGCGACAGCGCGTGCTCCACCAGCAAGGCCGTGACCGCGCCGCCGAGCCCTTGGCGGCGCACGGCGGGCAGCGTCGCGACGCCGACGATCTCCGCCACGGTCCCGACCGGCCGCAGTGTCCCGACGGCCACCGGCCCGTGCCCGTTCTCGGCCACGGCCGTGACGCTCGTCCCGCGCCGCAGCCGCTCGCGCACGTATTCGAGCCGCGCCGCGTCCACCTCGTACACGTCCCGCTCCACGACGGCCTGCGGCCCGGGCGCGGTGCCCGGCGCGCCGAAGCCCACGTGCTCCACGCCGAGCGCGGCGACGAGCGCCAGGTCGTCGTGGGCGAGCACCCGCAGGCTCACGCCGGCCGGCGCCTGCGCCGGGCGCCAGTGCGCGCGATCCAGCACCAGCAGCGGCACCGCGATCACGTCGGCGTCGATCGCGGCGCGCAGCGTCGGCGCCGTCTCGTGCACCCATTCGAACATCTGTGGCACGCCCAGCTCCTCCTGGCGCGCGTGCACGGCGGAGACGTCCTCACGCGTGAAGGCGTGCGGCGCACCGCCCACCCGCGGCCGCGCGTAGTACGGCCACGGCGCGCGCGAGACGAACAGCGTGAACGGTCCCACCTCCTCGACGCGGGCCGCGCTGCGCGGCGCCGCGTCGAGGAACGCGTCGATGGACGCGAGGTCAGTCAGCGGACGACCCGGCGGCGATCTTGCGCAGATCCAGCGCCTTGTCCAGCGTCTCGTCGTCCACGCCGTGCTTGCGGGCGACTTCGCGCAGCGTGCCGCCGTTGTCCGCGGCGTCCTTGACGATGTCCGCGGCCTTGTCGTAGCCGATGAACGGGTTCAGCGCCGTGGCGACGGCGAGCGTGTTCTCGGCCGACCGCTCGAGCCCCGGCAGGTTCGGCTCGATCCCGTCGACGCACTTCTCCGCGAAGATCGTGGCCGTCGTCGAGAGCAGGTGGATCGACTGCAGCAGGTTGCGGGCGATCAGCGGGATCCGGACGTTGAGCTCGAACTGGCCCTGGAGGCCGCCGACCGTGATCGCCGTGTCGTTGCCGATGACCTGCGCCGACACCTGCAGCACGACCTCGGGAATGACCGGGTTGACCTTGCCCGGCATGATCGAGGAGCCCTTCTGGAGCTCGGGCAGGTAGATCTCACCGATGCCGACGCGCGGGCCGGAGCCCATCAGCGCGAGGTCGCCGGCGATCTTGGTCAGGGAGACCGCGATCACCTTCAGCGCGCCGCTCAGCTCCACGAGCGCGTCGCGGTTGCCCTGGGCCTCGAAGGGGTCCTCGGGGGCGGAGATCGTGAGCCCGGTCTCGGCGCTCAGCTTCTCGCGCACCTTGGCGGCGAAGTCGCGGTGCGTGTTCAGGCCCGTGCCCGTGGCGGTGCCGCCGAGCGGGATCTGCGCCACCTGTGGCAGCGCGTTCTCCACGCGGCGCCGGCCGAGGCGGATCTGCGCCGCGTAGCCCGCGAACTCCTGGCCCAGCGTGACCGGGACGGCGTCCATGAGGTGGGTGCGGCCGGACTTCACCAGGTCCTTGAACGCCTCGGCCTTCGCGGCGAAGCTGTTCTCCAGCTGCTCGAGCGCCGGCAGCAGCGTGTTCGTGGCCTCGTCCAATGCCGCGAGGTGCACGGCCGACGGGAACACGTCGTTGGAGCTCTGCCCCATGTTCACGTGGTCGTTGCGGTGGGCGCCCGAGAGCGACGCGATGACCTCGTTGGCGTTCATGTTCGACGAGGTGCCCGAGCCGGTCTGGAAGACGTCGATCGGGAACTGCGCGTCGTGCTTGCCGGACGCGATCTCGTCGCCGGCGGCCGCGATCTTGTCCGCGAGCTCCTGATCCAGCAGCCCCAGCTCCGCGTTCACGCGCGCGGCGTTGCCCTTGATGCGGCCGAGCCAGCGCACGACCGGCAGCGGGACGCGTTCTCCTGAAACAGGGAAGTTCGCGACGGCCTTGGTGGTCTCGCCGCCCCACAGCTCCGTGGGGGTCTCCTGCACGCTCATGGGCTCCTCCGCGTCATGTACCGGTTGCGAACCCTTACGCTAGCGCTGCATTGCCGATGAAACAGTCGCCACTGGGGGCTCACGGCCGGGTCACCTCCACCGGAGGGATCGCCCCGGGTCGTACGGGCGAGGTCATGGTCTCCATCCGCGGGGGCGTCGAAGCCTTCCTCGCGCGCGACGCAGACAATGGGACGATCGCCCCCTATACGGAGATCGTCGTCGTCGATTACGTGCCACCCCGGCTCGTGCTCGTCACCCCTCTCAACCAGGAGTCCTGAACGTGTCTCCCATGATCATCGCGATCATCGCCGTAGTGGTTGCCATACCGCTCATTTTGGCGATCGCGTTCAAAGTGCTGTGGAAGGTCCCAGCGGCCGACGAGGCGCTGATCGTCACCGGCTTCGGCGTCAAGGGCCGTGCCGTCGGCGACCGGATCTTCAAGATCGTCACCGGCGGCGGCTCGTTCGTCGTGCCCGTGATGCAGAAGGCCCAGTACCTCGGGATGCAGGCCGACAAGGCGCTGCTCGAGGTCGAGGGCGTGGACTCACAGAAGATCCCGGTCGGCGTGCGCGGCGTCGCGATCTTCAAGGTCGGCGACGACGAGGCCTCCATCACCAACGCCGGCGTCCGCTTCCTGGAGGCCCAGTCGGGCCAGATGCACGACCTCGTCCGCGAGGTCTTCCACGGGCACCTGCGTTCGATCATCGGCTCGATGTCGGTCGAGGACCTGATCGCCAATCGCAACGAGCTGGCGCAGTCCACGCGGGATGCGTCGGCGGACGAGATGCAGAAGCTCGGGCTCGTGATCGACTCGCTGCAGATCCAGGAGATCATCGATCCGACCGGCTACATCCGGGCGCTCGGTGAGCCGCGCGCGGCCGAGGTGAAGATGCGGGCGCGGATCGCGGCCGCCGCCGCCGACCGTGAGGCGACCGAGCGCGAGCAGGAAGCCGAGGCGCTGAAGGCGGCCGCTCGCAGGGATTCCGAGATCAAGCGCGCCGCCTACCAGGCGGAGATCGACTCGCAGTCGGCGCAGTCCGCGCAGGCCGGGCCGCTCGCCGACGCCGAGGCGCGCAAGCAGGTCGTCGTGCAGGAGACCGCGGTCGCCGAGCTCGAGGCCGAGCGCGAGGAGAAGCGCCTGGACACGACGATCCGCAAGCCGGCGGACGCCGCCGCCTACGAGAAGCAGGTCCAGGCCGAGGCCGAGCGTGTCGCCCGCATCTCGATCGCCGAGGCGCAGGCCCGCGAGGTCGAGCTCGCGGCGGCGGCCAAGGCGAAGCAGATCGAGCAGATCGGTACCTCCGAAGCGCGCATCACGACCGCTCGCGGCATCGCCGACGGTGAAGCGACCAAGGCCAAGGGCGAGGCCGAAGGCGCCTCGATCCGTGCCCGCGGCCTGGCCGAGGCGGAAGCGATCGCCAAGCGTGCCGAAGCGCTCGAGAAGGAAGCGGACGCCGTCATCGGCCAGCAGCTCGCCGAGCAGCTGCCGGAGATCGTCCGCGCCGCGTCCGAGTCCTTCAAGCACATCGACAACCTCACCGTGCTCAACGGCGCGCAAGGCATCACGGAGATCATCGCCCAGGTCATCGGGCAGGCCGGCCCCGCCCTGGACATGGCGCAGGGTGCGCTCCAGCGTTCCCGTACCAACGGCGCCGCGAAGGCGGAGAAGGAAGAGCCGGTCACCCCAGCCTGATGCGACCGTGGATGCTGATCGCCGGTGTTGCCGCGCTCGCCCTCGTGGCACTCGCCGGCGGTCAGCTGGCCAACGGGGAACGCTGTGCTGACCCGCCGGGGCTCTACGGCGAGCCGCCCGCGGGCTGGAGCTACACGCCGCAGCCGGCGACGGACAACTCGGGCGACGACGTGCGGGTCGCCCGGCGGGCGGGCACGAAGACGGTGGCGTATCTGATCGCCGTGCCCGTGCAGGACCAGGACGGCGAGACCCTGGACGCGTACCTCGCGCAGGCCGCGGACACGACCGTGACCAACGAGGGCGAGATCAACGGCCGCGACGTCGTCCGTGCGGCGCCCGGTGAGGGTGGCCGGGTCGTGGCGGGCTTGAAGGCGTGCCACGTCGTGCAGGTGCTCTCGGCCGACCCGCGCGTGGCCGAGGAGCTGGCGCGGGCCGTCTTCTAGCGGAAGGTCACGCCGAGCGGCGCGGGCCGCGGGAGCGCGATCAGCACGCTGTCGACGTCCCGTCGCGCGATGCAGACGCGCTTGTGATCCGGGCGCGTGCCGAGCGTGACGCGGGTCGTGATCGCCCGGCCGCGCATCGTCGCCGAAGCCGCGGCCACGCCGTGACAGGCGTCGCGGCTGAACCGCACGAGCACGCTGCGCCGATTCGGCATCAGGATCGCGCCCAGCCTGGGTGCGCGTCGGGTGTCGCCGGTCAGCGTTGGGTCCATGCGGCCCGGCGCGACCGTCGGCACGGCGTTCGTGTCGATCGTCCACCCGGAAGGCGGCTGGAGCTCCAGTCGGCGCGCGGCCTGGCAGCCCTTCACGCGCTCGCCCCAGAGCGTGATCGTGCGGGCGCCGTTGCGCGGCGCGCCGATCGTCGCGTGGTCGTAGCGCACGCACGCGCGGCTGAGGTCGCCGAGCACGATCCTTCCGTGCTCGAAGCCCACCCGGTTCCAGCCCTCGAAGTCGATCTGCCGTCCGGTCGTGCCGACGATCACCCGCGCGCCCGGCTCCACCCGGGTTCCGGCCTTGATCGACTGGCTCGTCACCGGGCCGGTGGGGCCGGGGGCGAAGGACGTCCCGCGCGCCTGTAGCCGCGTGCCGCCTTCGGGCCGCAGGCCGGCGGCGCGCAGCTTCGCGGCGGCCTCGTCCACGGTCAGCCCCGTCAGGGACGGGACGGGGATCCACTCCTGGTTGTCCGCCGCGGCCGGCTGGGCCGAGGTGACCGCGAGCACGGCGGTGATGGCGATGGCGAGCTTCATCTCGACCCGACTACGTCCGAGCGGGCCGGTTCGTCACATCAGGCGGTGGCGACGTCCACGTTGCGCACCGGCGTGACCTCGTGCGGGTCCAGTTCCTCGTGGCAGTGCGAGCACACGAGCAGCGGATCCGCCTCGTGCCCGCAGGAGTTGTGGCGCAGCACGACCGGCGGGGTCTCGTTCGAGAGGTGACGGTCGCCCCAGCGCATCAGCGTCACGATCGCGGGATACAGGTCCCGGCCGGCCTCGGTGAGGCGGTACTCGTGGCGGGGCGGCTCCTCCTGGTAGAGCCGGCGTTCGAGGATGCCGTTGGCCACCAGCGTCTGCAGACGGGTGGAGAGGATGTTGCGCGCGATCCCGAGGTTGCGCTGCATGTCGGAGAAGCGGCGCACGCCGTAGAACGACTCGCGCAGGATCAGGAAGGTCCAGCGCTCACCGAGAATCTCCATCGCTCGGCCGATCGAGCAGCTGACGGGGCGGTCCAGCTCATACATCGTGAGGGAAACGGTAGCGGTGACGTGTCCAAAAGTTCGTCCGCGGCGGCCCGTAGGGTGTGCTGAATGACGTCCCTGGTCGCGCCCTACGCCATGCCCTCTGCCCGAGGGTTGGTGGCCAACCACCTGCGTGCGGGGCTGTCGACCGGCGCTCTGGCGGAGCAGCGGGGCGACTGGCCGGCGCTTGTCGAGGCGGCGCGGGACCTGTCGGGCGCGGCCGTGGAGCTCGCGGCGCTCAGCGCGCACGAGCTGCCGGGCCTCACGGCGTTTCTGGACGAGGACCCGTGGCTGCCGTTCCGGTTCGTGAGCGTCCACGCGCCCACCAAGGGCCTGGAGGGCGGAGATCGGGCGCTGGCCGCGGCGCTCGCGGACCTGCCGCCGGTCGTGGACACGATCGTCCTGCACCCGGACACGCTCGCCGAGCCTGAGGCCTACCGCGCGCTCGGGCGCCGGGCCGTGCTGGAGAACATGGACGCGCGCAAGTCCGCCGGCACCACCGTGTCCGAGCTGGAAGCGCTGTTCGAGCTGCTGCCGGAAGCCGGGTTCTGCCTGGACGTCGCGCACGTGTGGTCGCTGGATCCGACGATGGCGCTCGGTCACGAGCTGCTGGACGCGTTCCGGCTCCGGCTCACCCACGTGCACGTCAGCTCCGTCACATCCGCGTGCGAGCACGTGGCGCTGACCGCCGCGCACGAGGCCCTGTTCGGCGAAGTGCTGGAGCGCTGCGTCGACGTGCCCTGGATTCTCGAAGCCGTGTGAACCTCGCCGCGGGCGAGGCGCTGGGCCAACTCGCCCGCCAGACGGGCGCGCAGTTTCCCAACCTCACCGCGGCCCGGGCGCGGACGGAGGCGGAACTGGTCAACCGCCGCGCGGCGGTGAGCGGAATCCGGCTCCCTGAGGGGAGCTCGCTGTGCCTGATGGGCTCGTGGGGGCGCCACGAGGTCGTGGACGGCTCCGACGATGACTGGCTCCTGCTCGTCGAGGACGAGACGGTCGGCATCACGCGCACGGCGGAGATCGCGAAGGCGCTCGCGGTGGAGCCGGGCGTGGAAGGCGTGTTCGGGAAGGCCGCGAGCACCCGCAACCTGATCGAGCGGATCGGGCTGGACCGCGACGACAACCGCAACCTCACCCGCCGCATCCTGCTCCTGCTCGAGTCCCAGCCGCTCACGGGCCAGGCGGTCTACGACCGGGTACGGGAAGCGCTGATCGGCGGCTACGTCAACGAGTGGGTGGGCGACCGCACCGTCCCGCGGTTCTTCCTCAACGACGTCGTCCGCTACTGGCGCACCATCTGCGTGGACTTCGCGGGCAAGGAGCGCGAGCGCGGCGGCAGTGGCTGGGGCCTGCGCAACGCGAAGCTGCGCAACTCGCGCAAGGTGCTGTTCGCGTCCGGCCTGCTCCCGCTGCTGCTGTGCGAGTCGCTCGGGCGGGCCGACATGGGCCGGTTCCTGTTCGAGCAGTTCAGCGCGCCGGCGACGGACCGGCTGGCCTACGCGTTTCTGGTGGCAGGGGCGGCGGACTCGGGCGCCCGCGCACTCGGCGCCTACGACCACTTCCTCGGGATCATCGGGAACGACGCGTGCCGGGCGGAGCTCAAGGGGCTGCGCCGGGAGGACGCGAAGCGCTCCGCGACGTTCATGGACGCCCGCCGGGCCGGCGAGCAGCTCCAGGACGCGCTGCTCGCGCTGCTGTTCGAGACGCCGCGCTTCACCCAGGTCGCACGGGCGTACTCCGTGTTCTAGCCTCGCCGGGCGTGGGAGTCGCCAGCACCCTCGGCCAACCGGTCCGCCGCCGCGAGGACGCGCGCCTGCTCGCGGGCCAGGGCCGGTTCCTCGACGACGTCCCGATGCCGAACGCCCTGCACATGGCGTTCGTCCGCTCCCCCCACGCCCACGCCCGCGTCCACATAAAGGGGCCTGGCCCCTTTATCTTTACGGCGAAGGATCTTGCGGGGCGCGTGTCGCCCGGGCAGATCGTGCCGCCGCCCGGGTTGGACGTGTCGCCGATCCCGCACCCGCTGCTCGCCGACGGTGAGGTGCGGTATGTCGGGCAGCCGGTCGCGGCCGTGGTGGCTGAGTCCCGCGCGCTGGCCGAGGACCTGGCGGAACGGGTGGAGGTCGAGTACGAGCCGCTGCCCGCGGTGCTCGATCCGCGGGCTGGCGATCCGATGGCGCGCTGGGAGCAGCGCGAGGGCGACGTGGCGGGCGCGTTCGCGCGGGCGGCGCACGTCGTGCGCACCGAGCGCGTGATCCCGCGGCTGACGAACGTCTTGTTGGAGGGCGGCGGCGCGCTCGCCGTGCCGGATGGCGATCGGCTGACGCTGTGGACGTCGTCGCTGAGTGCCCACCGGCCGCGCGCGCAGCTCGCGCAGATGCTGCGACGGGACGAGGCGTCGTTGCGCGTGATCGTCCCGGACGTCGGCGGCGGGTTCGGCTCGCGGGGCACGTTGCCGGTGGAGACGCCGGTGGTGGCGTTCGCGGCCTCCGAGCTGGGGCGGCCCGTGCGCTGGACGGAGGATCGCCGCGAGCAGTCGGAGTCGTCACCGCAGGGCCGCGGGATCCGCGGCTGGGTGGAGCTCGCGCTGGACGCGGACGGGCGCATCCTGGCGCTGCGCGGCCGCGTGTTGGCCGACCTGGGCGCGTACCTGCTGCCGAGCACCGCGATCCCGGCGCACACCACGGCGATGCTGCTCTCCGGCGCGTACGACATCCCGGCCGTCGAGGTGATCGTCACCGGAGCGCGCACGAACAAGGTCCCGACCGCGCCGTACCGCGGCGCCGGACGCCCGGAGGCGACCGAGCTGATCGAGACCGCGATCGACGCTGCCGCCCGGCAGCTCGAGCTCGACCCGGTCGAGCTGCGCCGGCGCAACCTCGTGCGCACGTTCCCGCACCGGACGGCGCTCGGCTGGACGTACGACGCGGGCGACTTCGAACGCTGCCTGGACCGCGCGCTCGAGCTGCTGGGCGAGGTCGAGAAGGGGCCGCACACCGGGGTGGGCGTGGCGCTCGCCATCGAGCGGTCCGGTGGCCTGTACGAGTGCGCCGAAGTCACGCGCGACGGCGTCGTGCGCGTCGGCTCGATTCCCGCCGGGTCCGGCCACGAGACGCTGTTCGCGCAGATCGCGGCCGCCAAGCTCGGGCTCGACGTGGACCAGATCACGGTGCTCACCGGGGACACGGACGAGCTGGCGGACGGCGTCGGCTCCTTCTCGAGCCGCTCGACGGCGATGGGCGGCTCCGCCGTGGCCGCCGCGGCGGACGACCTGCTCGCCGGCGGGCCGGGCGTCGCCCGCTTCGCCTCCGATCAGGGGTTCACGTCCGCCGCCTACGTGGCGGTCGTCGACGTCGACCCGGCGACGGGCGCGGTGGACGTGCGACGGCTCGTCGCCGTGACCGACGCGGGCACGATCCTCAACCCGCTGCTCGCGAACGGACAGGTGATCGGCGGCGCGGTCGCCGGCCTCGAGCCCGTCACCGCGGCCGAGATCCCGGACTTCACCACCGCGTTCGTGGAATCCCCGTCGCCACTGAACCCGCTCGGCGCGAAGGGCGTCGGGGAGAGCGGCGCGAGTGGCGCGCCCGCCGCGGTCGCCAACGCGCTGGCTCACGTCATCGGCCATCACGTCGACGCGCCGTACACCGCCGAGAAGATCTGGCAGGCGCTGCGATGACCTGGGACGAGCTGCTCGCGCGCCCTCGCAGCCGCGACGCCGACGGCGTCCTCACCGTGCTCGAGGAAATCGACGACGACACCGGCAGCGCCGTCTATCGCCGCGCCGGTGAGAGCCACACGGTGCGCCGGGTCGGCCAGGAGCTCGACGTCCACGTCCTTCAAGGCGAGGTCGTCGACGAGGTGGCCGCGCCCGCGTCGTCGGGCCGCGGTCGGCTCGTCGCCGCGAGTCTCGCCGCGGCCGGGCTGGCGTGGCTGGCGACGCGGAGGCGTGGGTGAAGCCGGCGCCGTTCGAGTACGTCGCCGTGGACTCGTGGGAGGCGGCGGTCGAGGCGCTCACCGACGACGCGCAGGTGCTCGCGGGCGGGCAGAGCCTCGTGCCGCTGCTCAACCGGCGGGAAGTCCGGCCCGCGCGGCTCGTGGACATCAACGGCATCCCGGGCCTGATCCGGCGCACCGACGGCGTGCTCCGGATCGACGCGACCGTGCGCCAGGCCGCGCTCGAACGCTCCGTCGTGGCCGAGCACTGGCCGCTGCTGCGCCAGGCGCTGCGCTTCGTCGGTCACCCCGCGACGCGTTCGCGCGGGACGGTCGGCGGCTCGGTCGCGCACGCCGACCCCCGGGCGGAGCTCGTGTGCGCGCTCACCGCGCTGGACGCCCGCTACGTCACGACGCTGCGCACCGTCGCCGGCTCGCCGGCGCTGACCCCGCGCGAATTGTTGGTGAGCATCGAGCTGCCGCCGCTCCCGCCTGGCGCGAAGACGGCGTTCGCCGAGCACGCCCGCACCCGCGGCGACTTCGCCGACGCGGCCGCGGCCGTCGTGCTCGCCCCGGACCACGCGGCGATCGCGATCTTCGCCGCCGGGCAGGTCGCCGACGGCGCGCCCTCGGGCGCGCGCCGCACGCCGGCCGCCGAGCGCGCGCTGAAGTCGG
>JAPDDQ010000173.1 GCA_027587225.1 Solirubrobacter taibaiensis | reverse complement strand
GTTATTCGTACTCGTAGCAACCGTTACGGTCTTCCTGAAAAGATGAATTTAATACGCGGTAAGTTAATTGGACATGCACGTGGTTTTGCATTCGTTGTACCAGATGAGAAGAAAACGGGAGACGATGACCTTTTCATACCGCCTACAGAATTAAACGGTGCGCTTCATGGCGATACAGTATTAGCACGCCTTAGTTCCCAATCGAGTGGTTCGCGTCAAGAAGGTTCAATTGTACGCATTTTAGAACGCGGAACGAAAGAGTTAGTTGGTACATATACAGAATCGAAAAACTTTGGGTTCGTTATACCTGACAATAAGCGCTGGACAAGTGACATTTTCGTATTGAAAAGTGCATCTATGGGTGCTGTAGAAGGTCATAAAGTAGTTGTGAAAATTACGAGCTATCCAGAGAATCGTTTAAGTGCAGAAGGTGAAGTTATTCAAATTCTAGGTCATAAAAATGATCCAGGAGTAGATATTTTATCTGTCATTCATAAACATCACTTGCCTTTAGCGTTCCCTGAAGAAGTGATGGAACATGCAAACAGTGTACCAGAAACGATTTCAGAAGAAGATTTAAAAGATCGCCGTGATCTACGTGACCAAATGATCGTAACGATTGACGGTGCAGACGCAAAAGATTTAGATGATGCTGTTACAGTAACGAAGCTTGAGAACGGTAACTACAAGCTAGGCGTTCACATTGCGGATGTAAGTCATTACGTTCAAGAAGGTTCTCCAATTGATGTAGAAGCAGCGGAAAGAGCGACAAGTGTGTATCTTGTTGACCGTGTAATTCCGATGATTCCACACCGTCTATCTAACGGTATTTGTTCATTAAATCCGAAAGTAGACCGTCTGACATTATCTTGTGAAATGGAAATCAACAACTTAGGTGATGTTGTTAAACACGAGATTTTCCAAAGTGTGATTAAAACGACAGAGCGTATGACGTATGCTGACGTAAGAAGCAT
>JAPDDQ010000172.1 GCA_027587225.1 Solirubrobacter taibaiensis | reverse complement strand
ACCAGTTCGTGGTCAAAATTCTAAAAACAATGCTCGTACACGTAAAGGTCCACGTCGTACAGTAGCAAATAAAAAGAAATAATAAGTAAAGGAGGTTGAACTAACAATGGCACGTAAAACAAACACTCGTAAAAAACGTGTGAAAAAGAATATTGAAGCTGGTGTAGCTCATATTCGTTCTACTTTCAACAACACAATCGTAACACTTACAGATACTCACGGTAACGCACTTTCTTGGTCTAGTGCTGGTGCACTTGGTTTCCGTGGATCTCGTAAATCTACTCCATTCGCTGCGCAAATGGCTGCTGAAACTGCTGCTAAAGCTGCAATGGAACACGGTTTAAAAACTTTAGAGGTTACTGTTAAAGGTCCTGGTGCTGGTCGTGAAGCTGCAATTCGTGCTCTTCAAGCTGCAGGTCTAGAAGTAACAGCAATTAGAGATGTTACTCCAGTTCCTCATAATGGATGTCGTCCACCAAAACGTCGTCGTGTGTAATTTTTCTGTATAGAATTTTCCCTTTTGTCTATAATGGATATGATGCATTATCGAGAAATTTCGTACAGAAACATCGCTTGTTGTGCGCAATCGGGAACTGCCTAAGGGGGACTTTCGGTTAGACAGGGGTTATACCTTTGTTTAACCGGGGTTTCGACGTTTTGAAGGAGGGTTTAGTTAATGATTGAAATCGAAAAGCCGAAAATCGAAACGGTTGAACTTAACGAAGATGCTAAATATGGTAAATTCGTAATTGAACCGCTTGAGCGTGGATATGGTACTACTTTGGGTAACTCCTTACGTCGTATTCTTTTATCCTCACTCCCTGGTGCCGCTGTTACTGCTATCCAAATCGATGGCGTATTACATGAATTTTCAACAGTTGAGGGCGTAGTAGAAGACGTTACGACGATCATCTTAAACTTGAAAAAGTTAGCTCTTAAAATCTACTCTGAAGAAGAGAAGACGTTGGAAATTGATGTAC
>JAPDDQ010000171.1 GCA_027587225.1 Solirubrobacter taibaiensis | reverse complement strand
AACGCTCTAACTTACTTAGTTTTTTCTCTACATATTCCTTTAATGCTGGAGTTACTTCAATATTTTCACCACGAATGTTGAATTTCATAGATGAATTCCTCCTTTCAAGCCTATGTACTATAGTTTCGACATTGGCTTAAAAACTCCTTCTAACTTTTTTAAAAAAATTAGTGGAATTGCGATTTTTTTATCGTTTTTTGTTGAAATGAAAAGATGCATCGTTTCTATCTTTATTTTATCCTATTAACATTGTGAATAACGAATATTTCTGTGGACAATTCGTTACAGAAAAGAAACAACTTTTTGACAACTTACCCTATAACAAAAACCCCTTGCGAAAAACAAGAGGTTCTACTACATATATATAACGTTGCCACAAACGCAGCTTTCTCTTCCAAAAACAATATCCCCTACAGTTTCACAACATTAGCTGCTTGTGGTCCACGTGCTCCATCTACAATGTCAAACTCTACTTGTTGCCCTTCTTCTAATGACTTAAACCCATCTTGTTGAATAGCAGAAAAATGGACAAATACATCGTCACCATCTTCACGCTCAATAAACCCAAATCCCTTTTCTGCATTGAACCATTTCACTCTTCCTTGCATGTTCATTCCATTCCCTTCACTCTAAAAATCAGGGCATTCGCCCCATATTTTGACTATAACGAATGACAACATATGAAGTCAAAGAAGACTTATCGCCTTTTTATTATCCCTTTCGACACTGCCGTATTAACTTCTACAAAGTGTCAAACTAGATACTTCCCTTGCCCCTCTTTCATATAACAAACTTCCGATTTGCCTAACTGTAATCCCTGTCGTATACACGTCATCGACGAGTAAAATATGTTGCCCAGAAAACATTTCTTCTCCCTGAAAATAAAAAGGATTGCTTCCTGACACCCTTTCTTTACGTGTCTTCTTACTTTGCTTTTCTGTTTCCCTTCTTCTTAATGATGGATAAGAAATTTTGACAGGCAA
>JAPDDQ010000170.1 GCA_027587225.1 Solirubrobacter taibaiensis | reverse complement strand
GTTGCGTGTAATAGAGCAGGAAAGGATCCGAATAATGTGTTTGCAGGTCATTCTTTAATTGTAGATCCTTGGGGTGAAGTTGTAGTAGAGGCGAATGAAGAGGAATCAATTTTATTTGGAGAGCTTGTATTCGAGAAAATTAAAGAAGTACGTAAAGGAATTCCAGTTTTTGCGGATCGCCGTCCAGAATTATACAAATAAAATGTTGACAAGTGATTTTTATTCTTGGTATAGTCTTCAACATAAAGTTAAAAATTCAAAAAAATATACAACTCTTATCAAGAGCAGGTGGAGGGATTTGGCCCGATGAAGCCCAGCAACCGACCGTAATACCATTGTGAAATGGGGCGTTTATTACGCCAAAAGGCACGGTGCTAATTCCAGCAGAAAGTAAAACTTTCTGGCAGATAAGAGGGGAGAAGATAAACTTCAAACCTCTTTCTTAGTGGAAAGAGGTTTTTCTATGTTAGAAAAACCTCTGAATTTAAAAAGGGGGAGAAGACGATGGGATATTATTCATTAACAGAAATAACAGCTGTACAATATGCGAAAGATCATGGCTATTTTGAAGCGAAGGCAAATGTCGTTTGTCATGAAATTGGAGACGGAAACTTAAATTACGTGTTCAAATTAGATGATGGAGAGAAATTAATTATAATAAAACAAGCACTGCCTTATGCGAAAGTAGTTGGTGAAAGCTGGCCATTGTCTATAAAAAGAGCAACGATTGAAAGCAAGGCATTACAAATTTTTGCGCAGTATGTACCGGATTATGTTCCAGTAGTGTACAGTCATGATGAAGAGTTAGCGATAACGGTAATAGAAGACTTATCAAGACTAACAATTACAAGAAAAGGATTAATAGACGGAGAAGAATATCCGCTTTTATCCCAGCATATTGGTCGTTTTCTAGCACATGTTTTATTTTACACTTCAGATTTTGGTTTACAGTCAAAAGAGAAAAGGGTACTAGAAGGTACCTT
>JAPDDQ010000169.1 GCA_027587225.1 Solirubrobacter taibaiensis | reverse complement strand
TTTATCGCAGTTGGAAGCATCACTTGAAAAGCTGAAATCATGTAGCATAACGTTTCACTTGTAAGCCAATATCCAAGCTTTAATAATTCATCATTTAAAACCGGTGTTACATCTAATATTTCATGGATTGTCTTTAACTTCTTACTTTCTACATCCACCGAATCTTTAATCCCAATAATAAAACCTTGCAATTTTCTTGGCCCAAACGGAACTACTACACGCATTCCTGTCTGTACAATATCTTCCCATTTTTTAGGAATAATATAATCAAATGGTCGATCTGTCTGACGGGCAGGTACATCAACAATTACACTTGCAAATTTCATAAACGATCATCTTCTAACATCATTTCAATTTGCTTCAATATTTCACGAGCTACCTCTTTTTTCATTAAAAGTGGCAACTCAATAACTTTTCCATCTTTTCTATACATTGTTACAATATTCGTATCCGTGCCAAATCCAGCTCCTTGCGCTTTTACATCATTCGCGACAATCATATCTGCATTTTTCTCACGTAGTTTTT
>JAPDDQ010000168.1 GCA_027587225.1 Solirubrobacter taibaiensis | reverse complement strand
AGTTTTTTCGTTGCATATTCCTCTACATTTGTCGTTTCAGCAGCAAAACCGATAAGTAACTGTTTATCCTTTTTCTGACCTAACTTTTTTAAAATATCCACCGTTCTTTCAAGTTCAATGACAGCATCACCATTTTGCTTTTTCATTTTATTCTCATGCACATATTTCGGACGATAATCTGCAACTGCTGCTGTTTTAATGACAACGTCTACGTTTTGATAATGTTGAAGAACCGCTTCTAACATATCTTGTGCAGATTCCACTTGCACTGTCGTTACATGTAACGGTGGATTTAATGCTGTCGGTCCTGAAACGAGTATAACATCAGCGCCTAAATTCGCTGCCACTTCCGCAATCGCATACCCCATTTTTCCAGAAGAAAAATTTGTCATAAAACGAACTGGATCAACCTTTTCACGTGTTGGGCCAGCAGTTATTAATATTCTTTT
>JAPDDQ010000167.1 GCA_027587225.1 Solirubrobacter taibaiensis | reverse complement strand
TTATTTCCTGCTTTGCATAGGCCATGCCTGTTAATGCTACCTGTTCTTCAATAATAGGCGCCGGTTCATTACGCCATTTCGCAACTGATTTTTGTGCAAATATATCAAGCTTCTTCAAATCCTTTTTCCCGTAGAAAACTGCATACAATAAAATAATTACAGTAATAATTTGAAAGTTAGAGAACTTTCCTGTTTGATAATAGTCCACTACTCCTAAAGTTAAAATAAACACTTCATTTACGAGGAGTACAATTCCCATAATAAAACTCGCCTTTTTCAAACGGAATCCGTAGCGAAGTAAAAAGAAACCGATAGCTGATAACCAAAATACAATTTCTGCCCCAATTAAAAAATACCAACGATATTCTGCGAGTATGCTCATTTATCCTTCTCCCTTTCATCATAAATACGAAAAGCCTCATCCATATACACTAAAAGTTCTTCTTCAATTGGATACATGCTCATTTTCTGTGAATCTTCCTTCGATTTTCTAACTTCCCATAACTTATCTAAAAACGCTTCATCACCATTGGCCATTTCTAAACACTTCTGCATTAATCTCTTCATTGCCCCTTGTACCTCATCACTAGTAGCTTCTTTACCGTCTTTCATAAAAGTGCGTAATTGATTTAATAAATCTACCCATTCTAAAACATTCGGATCTTCCTTACTCATGTTTGGTAAATTATGAAGCAATTTTTGTTCTTCCTTTGAAAATACTTCATTTTGAAATATTTCACGTATACGAGGAGACTGCTTCGAAAGCTGAATCAGTTCAAACATAACTTTCCAATCGAGTTCTCCCTCCACATCTACCGAATAAACAACTGCTTGTAAAACACTCTCCATTCGATTAAATTTCTTTTGTTCTTCCTGTACAAACCGAAGTTGTTTTTCAAGCGAATTTTTTAAATCCAGCTCACCTTTTACTAACATATTCGCAGTTTCTTTTAATGAAAATCCCATTTCTTTTAAAAATAAAATTTGTTGCAAACGAATAACG
>JAPDDQ010000166.1 GCA_027587225.1 Solirubrobacter taibaiensis | reverse complement strand
AATAGTTTCATTGGTATCAACCTCGCATTGGGTTTATTGAAACAGGGGCAAAATGTAAAAGTATTTTCCAGGCATATAAATAATTTTCCTCAAAATATTATAAGTGAAGTTGAATTTATTAAAGGTGATTTAGAAAATGTTGAGGATATATATAAGGCTTTAGTGAATATAGATATTATTATTTATTTAGCTGCGACGTCTAACGTAGCAACTTCAATTGAAGATGTTTTCGGTGATATTAATAGCAGTCTATTTTTTCTTAATTTCATGGAAAGTGTTAAAGATTTTCGTATTAAAAAAATTATATTGGCTTCTTCGGGAGGCACAGTTTATGGTGAACCTGAATATTTGCCTATTGATGAGAAACATCCATTAAGACCACTTTCCCCGTATGGAATAACAAAAGTTTCGCTGGAGAATTATTTGTACTTTTATAAGAGAAAATATGGAATAGATTATGTTGTATGTAGATATTCTAATCCGTATGGAAAATACCAAAACCCCTTAAAAAAAGTTGGGGCGATAAATTGTTTTTTGTACCAGCATCTCAGTAATGAAAGGATTCATATATATGGGAATCCAGAGGAGATTATTAGAGATTATATTTATATCGATGATTTAGTTGAAATTACTATACAATTAGCACAATTAAATCAATTGAAATCTTGCGTATACAATATAGGGAGTGGCAAAGGTCTTTCTTTAAAACGAATTATAGTGGAATTAGAGAAAATAACAGAAAGAAAAGTGGATTTTATCTGTTACAAACAAAAACAAGAGAACGTTCAAAAAATCATTTTAAATATTGATAAGGTAAAACAAGAATTGAATTGGGAACCTAAAATAGATTTTAAACATGGGATTAGATTAAATAAGCTATGGATTGAAGAGTTCTTATATAGTAAAAAATAATAACCCACACTCTACTTGTATATAAGCAGAGCGTGGGTTATTATTTTGCTTCTTTTTCTATAACCCAAAGGTCTTGATGTTCCCACCAAAAT
>JAPDDQ010000165.1 GCA_027587225.1 Solirubrobacter taibaiensis | reverse complement strand
GAAGTAAACCGTGGTCAACGAAAATACATGTTAATTGATCACCAATTGCTTTATGAATTAATACTGCTACAACAGAAGAGTCTACACCGCCACTAAGTGCGCATAGTACTTTTTTGTCTCCAACAGTTTCACGAATCTTTTCTAATTCTACTTCAATAAAGTTCTCCATGTTCCATCCTTCAGAACAACCACATACGCCGAATACGAAGTTTTTAATTAAATCGTTACCGTGCTCAGAGTGACGTACTTCTGGGTGGAATTGTACACCGTATAAGTTTTTCGCTTCATTGCTCATACCAGCAATTGGGCAAGACTCACTTGTTGCATCTACTACGAATCCTTCAGGTAAACCAGTTACTAAGTCGCCATGGCTCATCCATACAACTTGCTCTTCTGGAAGGTTCGCATATAATTTTGATTCGTTCTCTACTTTAAGAACAGCTTTTCCGTACTCACGGTGATTTGCACGCTCTACTTTACCACCGAAGTGTTGCGTCATAAGCTGCATACCGTAACAAATACCGAAGATTGGTAAACCTAGTTCAAAGATTTTTTCATCACAATGTAATGCACCTTCACCGTATACACTATTTGGTCCACCAGAGAAAATAATCCCTTTTGGATTCATTGCTTTAATTTCTTCTGCAGTAATTGTATGTGGATGAAGTTCACTGTATACACCGAACTCACGAATTCGACGTGCTATTAACTGATTGTATTGACTTCCAAAATCTAAAACGATAATTGTATCGTGTTGCTTCTTCAAAATAATCACCCCAACGTTAGTTCTCGTATATAAATATTTTCACCAATTTGGCGAAAAGCATTACTAATATAATAAAAAAAGCCAGTCCTCCGCCTCTAGTCTCATAACAAAGAAAAGGCAGGGGTCTGGCTTTATAAAGAAAGATAGTCTCCGCTCTTTATAAATATAAGACACACTGCCTTCATAGTCAGGTTGTTTACGGTAACCCGGTAGAGACTCTCAAACCATATCATTGAGG
>JAPDDQ010000164.1 GCA_027587225.1 Solirubrobacter taibaiensis | reverse complement strand
GTCTAATCAAGTTTGAGATGGAAGGTACTGTCGGTTAAATAGAAATGCGGATCCGACTGTTCAGACCCGTTGGCTAAGCTTCTTTCGCACAGAAGATGCTTTTTATCTTCTCGTGCGGAAGGTTCTTAGACATGAGGGTCTAGGAGGCGAAGCTGGACATATTTAAAGTGGAAGCGGCTCGTTCAGAATGTGAGGGGGATGGAGCTTCTGACGTAGAGGGGCTTTTTGCCTCATAGGAAGAAGTGAAGCCACCGAACATTCTAGCCGCTGGAACTGGATAATATATGTATGAAGAAAGCGTCCTGCTGTGCAGGGCGCTTTTTTGTTTTGCGGATTTGTCTTGGCTTGGGAGAGGATACCCGGGTGGGTGTTCAGTTAAATATATCAGCGATTTTTCAAATATATCGACCATAACTCGAAATATATCAGCGATTATTTCAATATATCAACGTTTCGACAAGGAATATCGATTTGTCGACAAGATAAGACAAAAGAAAATCCTCACATACCCCAAATATTTTATAAGAACAGAGAACGACTAGGTTTAAGACAAAGATACTGACAAATCCACTTGAACAACCACCCACTGAATTCTCTATTAAACTTTTTGACAAATCCACCCCTCCCTCCACTATCTGGAATTATTTCCTGCATTAGCAAAAGTTTCTCATATAAAAAGGACAATCTTTTGCTTTTTCTCACAATGCGAGTACAATGTAAAATAGCAAGAAAAGACGAAAAGTATTTACAGGATTATTGTGTGCGCATAGCGTAAATGGCAGTAAGGAACTGAGAGGAGGTTTTTTCTCTGAATACAAATAAAGAAACAATCATCCACCTTTATCATACAAACGATATACATAGTCATTTTGAAAATTGGCCGCAAATTTCTCGGTTTGTGCTAGGGGAGAAAAAGCGAAGACAGGAAGCGGGAGAGACTGTTTTGACGATTGATATCGGCGATCATGTGGATCGTTTTCATAGTATTTCGGAGGCGACAAATGGGCTTG
>JAPDDQ010000163.1 GCA_027587225.1 Solirubrobacter taibaiensis | reverse complement strand
GGTCTTTATTCTGCCAGTTATCCAATATTTCTTTGGCTTCGATGTACTCTTGTTCTAGTTTGTATAGTTGACCTTTCAGTCCAAAATTATCTTTATTCCAGATAGCTAATAGCTCGGTTTCACTTAGTTTTGATAAATCAGTCATTAGTAATACTCCCATTTAACCTTTAAAATCTGTTTCTGTTCGCAATGCCTTGAATATGCGTTTTGCCGTTTCTTCTCGCACACTGGACGGGTCACGTAAAATATTGGCAATCCATATTGCAAATGCTTGATAGTCCTTATTCCCTGCTAGGTCGCTGATACTGTGGACTTTAGACAATACTGAGCTATAAGTATTTATCTGACTGTCTGACAAGTTGCAGAACATATCAACCGTGCTTGGATCTCGTTCATGGTTGATTGTTTTAGGCTTGGATTTCTGTTTAAAGCTGAATGAAAACCCAATGATTGAACGTCCTCGCTTATGTTGCTCGTATTCTGCCTTAATGTCGGTATGGTCGTTAATTTGTTGAATAGCAGGCTCTAATACTCGTCTTTTAAACGATTCCATCCGTTGATGCTCTGTGTCCAATACACCAAGTCTTGACCTCAATTCCTTAGTTTCAAGCATTGATACTTTCCCAGTGCTACGCCATGCAATTAGTAGTTCATATAAACGTATGGCATAGGCACTCGTTAGGCTACTTACCTGCTCCAGTTCATAACTGGTGAAATGCTTCTCTAGGTTGGTGATCAGTGGCACAACATCATCTGAAAACCTGATACGGACAAGGGCTTCATTTTCAACATAGGACACACGCTGTACCCATCGGCTCATAACATTCTCAAGATTGCCTTTAGCCGTTAATTTTTGGTAACTAAAGCGACGCTCAAACAAGTTTTTGCAAGCATCCTTTAAGACTTTGTAGGCGGTGTTTCTATGGACATTGAAATGGCTAATGTAGCTTTCTGCATGGATAGATAAATCACGGTCACTAGGGATATTAGACTCCCTCGCCTCCAGTATT
>JAPDDQ010000015.1 GCA_027587225.1 Solirubrobacter taibaiensis | reverse complement strand
GTCGGCGCGAGCGCCTCGCGGGGCCTCGCCGCCAGCGCACGGGAGGAGGCCGCCGAGGGCCGGCTCGTGGCGGTGCCGGACCGGCTGACGCGGTGGGCCGAGGCGCGCGAGGTCGTCCCGAGCGCGGCGCGCGCCAGTGCCGACGCGGTGATCGCCGCGCTCGGCGTCGCGCGCGACCAGCACCGTCCCGGCCTGCGTGCCGAGGGCCTCCGTGACGTGCTCGCGCCGCTCGTGCGCGCCCGCTACCCCGACGGCGCGATCCGGGTCCAGGACCTCGATCAACTCGTCGCCGCCGCCCACCAGGCCACGGACCCGCGCCACTTCGTGGCCGAGCTGGTCCTGGACCCGCCACAGTCGAGCGCCGACCTCGCCCAGCCTCCGCACCTGGACGACGACTACCTCACGCTGTCCACCATCCACAGCGCCAAGGGCCTCGAGTGGGACCACGTGCACGTGCTCGCGGTCTACGACGGCAACTTCCCGGCCTGCATGGCCGCCGGCACGAGCGAGCAGATCGACGAGGAGCGCCGCCTGCTGTACGTCGCGATGACCCGCGCGCGCCGCACCCTCTCGATGTACGTGCCCGTCCGCTACCACCACCGCCCGCGCGGCATCGACGACGCGCACGGCTACGGCAAGGCCTCGCGCTTCCTCACGGAGGAAGTGCTGGCGTGCTGCGACGTCACCCGCCTCCCGGACGACCCGCTGAACCCGCGCGGCGCCCCGATCGTCACGGCACGGCGCCTGTCCGTCACCCCGGACGCGCTGTTCGATTAGGCCAGCGCGGCCACGGCTTCACGCACGGCCGCGACGTGGACCCGCGACTCGCGCGCGGCGCGCCCGTCATCGCGATCGCCGCGCGCGCTCAGCGCCGAGAAGTCCTGCAGCTCCACACCGGCGGCCTCGACCTGCTTGCCGATCTCCTCGAACAGCACGCGCACCTGCTCGGTGTCGGTCGCGCGAGCGGCCTCGATCCGACCGTTCACCTCCAAGGCGCGGATGACCGCCAAGTGACGCTCCACGGACTGCGAGACCTCGGCCAGCCGGTCGAGCACGGTGTCCACGGATGCCATCGACGTGCAGATCGCCTCACTGGCTTCCGCGACCGCTTCGGCGAGCAGGCGCAGCTGGGGCGCGGCCTCGGCGGTGGACATGCTCGCGTCGAGCAGCTCGCCCACGAACGCGGCCATCATCTCGGTCTGGATCTGGCCGGTGGCGGCACGGAACGACGTCTCGCTGAGCAGTCCCACCGCCTCCTCGAGCTCGGTGCCCAACGTGACGATCTCGGGCGCCGCGACATCCGAGCGTGTGCGCAGCAGCGACGCCACCGCGCCGAGCGCGCGGCCGTCGCCGATCCGGCCCGCGGCGAGGATCGCGTTCAAGGAGAAGAGCCGGATCGACTCGGCGAGCTCCTCGACGAAGCCCGATTTCTTCTTCAGCGACTCGGACAAGGTCCCGTGCCCGGCGAGCTGCTTCCCGATCCCGTGCAGCATCTCGACGGTGCCGATCGAGGCCTCCCCCACGGCCCGCAGGCCGGGCTCGGCGCTCGTCAGGTCCAGGGCGCGTGTGCTGCCGACCAGCGCGGCGTCACGTGCGGCGACCTCGGCGGAGAACG
This sequence comes from Solirubrobacter taibaiensis, assembly GCA_027587225.1. Lineage (GTDB taxonomy): Bacteria > Actinomycetota > Thermoleophilia > Solirubrobacterales > Solirubrobacteraceae > Solirubrobacter > Solirubrobacter taibaiensis. Next base: position 145,338 of record JAPDDQ010000015.1, on the reverse strand, counting down.
CCGCGCGCATGAAGGATTCGTAGGACTCGTGCCCGTTCGCGGCCAGCCGTGTCGTCAGCCGCTCGGCGCCGGCCTCGATCGAGGCCTTGCGCTCACGCACGTCGCCGCCCTCGGCGGCCTGCTCGACCGCCAGCACGTCGGCGTAGATCTCTTGGGCGAGCGCGAACAGCGGGGACGTCGGCTTCAGACGCACGGACAAATAGCCGTCAGGCACCGGGATCGCGATCGCCATCACCCAGTAGTGCGCGCCGTCCTTCGCGAGGTTCTTGACGTACGCCGCGACCGGCCGGCCCTCCTCGAGGAACTGCCAGAACGTGCGGAACACCGAACGCGGCATGTCCGGGTGGCGGATGACGTTGTGCGCACGGCCGATCAGCTCGTCGCGGTCGTAGCCGCTGACCCGCACGAACACGTGGTTGGTCATGCGGATGTGTCCCTTGCGGTCCGTAATGGACACGAACAGCTCGTCGATGCTGAATGGGCGCTCTGCGGTCGTCATCTCACCTGGCGCATCGGCACTCACGAGAGATTTGACGAGGCAATGCGAGTTTTGGCCCCCGGGTGATCAGATCCGGAGCGCCGAGGCCTGCTGGCGCGCCTGGCGCGCGACCTCGGCGCCGTCCCGGTCGCGCCGCGTCGAGAGCGCGGAGAACGCCATCAACTCCTCGCCCGCCTTGCGCACCTGGACGCCGATCTCCTCGAACAGCCCGCGCACGTGCTCGGTGTCGCTGGACCGCGCCGCCTCGATCCGGCCCTGCAGCTCCAGGAAGCGCAGGGTCTTGAGGTGCTCCTCGACGGCGTACGAGCGCGCGGCCAGCGCGTCGAGCGCGGTGTCGAGCGCGACCGTCGTGTCGGCCACGTCCTCCAGCGTGACCGCAAGCGCCTCCGCGACCCACGGTGCGGTCGGCACCGCCTCGGCCTGAATCCGGCCCACCGCGACCCGGAAGGTCGCGGTCTCGAGCACCGCGGCGGCCGCCTCGATCTCACCCGCCAGCGCGAGGATGTCCGGGCCGGCCGCGTCCGAGCGCGTCTTCATCAGCCCCGCGACAGCGCCGATCGCGGCCGCGTCACGCACCCGGTGCGCGGCGAGGATCGCGTTCAGCGAGAACAGCCGGATCGATTCCGCGAGCTCCACGACGAACGCCGACTTGCGCCGCAGCCCCTCCGAGAGCCCGGCGTAGCCTGCGAGCCGTCGTCCCTGCGCGCCGAGGAGCTCGTTCGCCCGGGGATCGCGGGCGGCCACCTCGGCGACGACCGCCGCCCGCATCTCCGTCGCGTACGCCGCGAGCCGCGCTGGCACGTCCTCGCCGGCCTGTTCGGCGGCGCGGACCTCACGACCGGCCTCGGGCTCGGGCAGGCCGGGCTTGCAGCCCGTCGCCACCCAGCCCTCAGGCACGGGCGCCGCGATGACCAGCGCCCTGAACCAGGACCCGTCATCGGCGACGAGCCGCAGATACGCCGCTCCGGGCTCTGCCCCGAACGGCGACCGCAGCACGGCGAGCGGTACGTCGGGGTGGCGCATCGCGTCCACGGGATCACCCGGCCCGAACCCGCTGAGCCGCGCGAAGACCGGATCGACCGCCCGCAGACGGCCGTCCGGGTCCACGGCGAAGCCGAACAGCTCGTCGCTGCCGAAGGGGCGCTCGCGGGTCGACGCGATCAACGCCACCCCCGGGATCAAATCAGGCGGCGAGCGCGTACCGCTCGTGGTGACCGCGCGCGCGGGCCACCGCCGCGAGCGGCGACATCAACGCGCGGACCATCCAGGCCGGTGGGAACGGCGCCCGCACCTCGCGCCGGAAGCGGCTGACGAACAGCGCCAGGTGCAGCGGCTTCGGCATCCCGGACCGCCACACCCGGCCCTCCAGCGCGAGCTCGGTGGTCGTGGTCAGGAGGTCTTCCATGTCGAGCGCCGGCACGACCTCGACCCGCGCCCGGGCGACGTCCTCGCCGCCGTTGGTGAACTTGTGCACGCGGCCCACGGGCACCACGACGGTCTCGCCCGCCGCCGCCGTGATCTTCCGCATCCCGAGCCGGAACGTCATCGTCCCTTCGAGCACGTGAAAGCGCTCCTCCTGCTCGGGGTGCACGTGCGCGCCGGGCACGCGCCCGTCGGCCGACAGCTCGAGCTCGAACTCGAGCAGCGCGCCGCCGGTGTCGGCCGCGGTCTGGATGAACGTGATGCGCTCGCCGCTCACGGGGTTGTCGATGGTCTGTCCACTAAAGGCCATGTCGGAGAAGCTCCATTCGAGAGGGTCACTGGGGAGGTGTGCCTCAAGGCTCCGGGAAACAGGGCACCGCGTCGTCGGCCCGCCTGACGATCTTGCCTCCGCCGGACGGCCGACTTCGCGCTCATCCGAGAGAAGCGGTGCGGTCCTCCGCGGGGAGGACCCGACTCAGGGTGGCTGGGGGCCGGCGATCCGGGAGACGATGCTCAGCAGGAACGGCTCGGAGAAGCCCGCGACGAAGCCGATGGCCGCGATCGGGCCAACTTTGGTCGAGTCGAGGTTGGCGATCGTGAAGAGGCCGGCCGTCCAGAGGAAGTAGACCGCGATGCCCGCCGCGGCGCCCACCAGCGGCTGGAGCAATATCGCGGTGCCGATGCGCTGGGCGCGCAGATCAGCCCGGTTGGCGCTCCGCAGCCGCAGGACCCCGCTGAGCGTGCCGCCGAGCGCACCGGCAACCCCCGCCAGGATGAGGTTTCCGGCCGCCTCCCTGCTCGAGACGAAGCCGACGGTGATCACCGTCGCGAACAGCAGCGCGATGAGGATGATCGTCAGCCAGATCAGGAAGTTGACCTGGTACAGCGAGGCGTCGGCCTTCTCACGTTGCTGTGCGTAGCGCTCCCTGATCGCGGCGAGCACGAGATCCTGAGCCTGCGGCAGAGCCGGGTTGTCGGGCTCCTGCGCGGCCAGCACGACGGCCGCGCGCTCTCGCATCTCTGGCGGCAGTCGCGTCTCGGGCGCGGCGAGATGACGCGAGAGCTCGAGGCGCAGGCGGGGCTCGCTCCAGCCACGCGCCAGACGCAGCTCGTACTCCTCCTTCACGCGCAGGAGCTCGAAGCGGCGATCGAGGCTGTGGGCCTTCCCCTCGTTGTCGCGGAGCTTGTCGAGCTCGTCGGAGAGCTCGACCGCTTGCTCGCCGGGCTGCCCGGCGAAGCTGTGGGCGAGCTCGTCGCGCAGCCGGACCGCCTCCGCGACCAACGCTTCCGCCTCGATGTCGATCAGCAGCGACCCGGTCCGCTTGCGAAGGCGTTCGCCCATGGCGCGACCCTACAGATGCGGAACGTCACAAACTCGCGCTACGCCGCGCCATGTGTAAACTCCACAAAGACGGTCGGATTTGTTATTAACTGAATCCTGATCCAGAACCTTGTGATTCGATCGTTCGGCGGGTACCTTCGAGGGACCCCATGAGCAAGATCGAACGCATTAAGGCCGAAACCGACGGCCTAGACGTCCTTCCCGAACTGCTCCGCGCCGCGCGCGAGGGGTGGGAGACCCTGAGTCCCGATCACGTCGGACTGCTCAAGTGGTACGGGCTGTACGCGCACAACACCGGCGACGGGCATTTCATGATGCGCGTCAAGGTCATCCAGGGGAAGCTGACGCTGGCCCAGGTGGAGACGATGGCCGGCATCGCCGAGGAGTTCGGCCGCGGCGTCATCGACTGCACGACGCGCCAGTGCTTCCAGATCCACTGGATCCGGCTCGAGAACATCATCGAGATCTTCGACCGCCTCGACCGCTGCGGCATGACGACCTCCGGCGCCTGCGGTGACATCACCCGCAACGTCGTCGGCTGCACGCTGGCCGGCCTCGCGCACGATGAGGTCGTCGACGGCTACGCCACCTCCGAGGCGATCCACGACTACTTCCTCGACAACAAGCTCTACTCGAACCTGCCGCGCAAGTACAAGGTCTCCGTCACGGGCTGCTCCGAGGACTGCGCCCGCGGCCTGATCAACGACATCGCGCTCTCCGGCGTCATCGCCGAGGACGGCACGCGCGGCTTCAACCTGCGCGTCGGCGGCGGCCTCTCCACCCAGCCGCGCTTCGCGCGCTGGATGGACGTCTTCCTCACGCCCGAGGAGACCCCGGAGGTCATCGCCGCGATGACCGGCATCTTCCGCGACGCCGAGGAGAACCGGAAGGCGCGCGGCAAGGCGCGCCTGAAGTTCCTCGTCGACCGCGTCGGCCCTGAAGCCCTGCGCGAGGAGCTCGAGACGCGCGTCGGGCGTCCGCTGCGCCGCGGTGTGCAGAAGGCCCCGGGCCTGTCCGGCGAGGACCACATCGGCGTCCTCCCCCAGGCCGACGACGCCTACCGCACGGTCGGCATGGTCGTCCCGGTCGGCCGGCTGCGCGCCAGCCAGCTGCAAGGTCTCGCCGACCTCGCCCGCAAGCACGGCGCCAACGAGGACGACGCGCTGCGGCTCACGCACCAGCAGAACGTCCTGCTGCCGTGGATTCCCGCTGAGAACGTGGACGCGCTCCTCCAAGAGCCGCTGGTCCAGGACCTCACCCCCACGCCGACGCTCTTCCAGCGCGGCCTGCAGACCTGCACGGGCAAGGAGTTCTGCGGCCTGGCCAAGGTGCACACCAAGAGCCGCGCGGTCGAGATCTCCAAGTTCCTGGACGAGCACGTGCGCCCGAACGGCCACGGCGAGGACTTCCGCCTGCACTTCGCGGGCTGCTCGTCGAGCTGCGCGCAGCACCAGATCGCCGACGTCGGCATCGAGGGCGTGCTCAAGAAGTTCGAGGGCGAGTTCATCGAGGCGATGGACATCCGCATCGGTGGCCGGCTGGGCGAGAACCCGCAGTTCGGCACGGTCGTGGTCAAGAAGGTCCCGAACTGGGAGCTCAACGACACGCTGCTGCGGATCTTCACCCTCTACGAGACGCACCACGCCGAGGGCGAGACGTTCCGCGACTTCGCGGGCCGGACCGAACCCGAGTGGTGGACGCAGGAGCTCACCCCGGTCGAAGAACCGGTCGCATGAGAATCCGCGAAGCGATTCTTGAAGCGACCCCCGATGGCGCCGCGCCAGCGGCTGCCCGGTTGGTTCGCCCATGAGCTCCGTCGCCGAGGTGCTGGCTGAGGCCGTGGAGCGCCACGGCGACCGCCTGGTGATGCTCTGCTCCTTCCAGAAGGAGGAGTCGGTCCTCATCGACGAGCTCGTCAAGCTCGCGCCCGACGCCCGCATCGTCACGATCGACACCGGCGTCCTGTTCCCCGAGACGCTCGCCACCTGGCGGGCGTTCGAGGAGCGCTTCGGGATCGACGTGCAGATCGAGGACGCGCGCGGCGCCTGGACCGGGCCGGAACACTGCTGCGGCGAGCGCAAGGTGGCCGCGCTCGAGCGGGCGATCGCCGGCGCGGACGCGTGGATCACGGGCATCCGGCGCGAGCAGTCGCCGACGCGTGCAAATGCGCAGACCGTTGAGTTCGACGACAACCGGGGTATCTGGAAGTACAACCCGCTCGTCGAGTGGACCGAGAAGGACCTGTGGAATCGCATCTTCGAACGCGACCTCCCATACCACCCGCTGCACGACCAGGGCTTCGCGTCGATCGGCTGTGCGCCTTGCACCAACCCAGGATCCGGCCGTGAGGGCCGCTGGGCCGGACTCTCCAAGACGGAATGTGGGTTGCACGTATGACCGCCATCTCCACCCCCGCGCTGTCGCACCTGCGAGCCCTCGAGGCCGAGGCCATCCACGTCATCCGCGAGGTCGCGGCCGAGCGTGAGCGCCCCGCGCTGCTGTTCAGCGGCGGCAAGGACTCGATCGTGCTCGTCCGGCTCGCGCAGAAGGCGTTCGCGCCGGGCAAGATCCCGTTCCCGCTGCTGCACGTGGACACGGGTCACAACTTCCCCGAGGTCATCGAGTTCCGCGACCGATTGGTGGCGGAACTGGACCTGACGCTCCTCGTCGGCTCCGTGCAGGAGTCGATCGACAAGGGCCGCGTGCGCGAGGAGACCGGCCCGCGCGCCTCCCGCAACCGCCTGCAGACGGTGACGCTGCTGGATGCGATCGCCGAGCACCGGCTCGACGCCTGCTTCGGCGGCGCCCGCCGCGACGAGGAGCGCTCCCGCGCCAAGGAGCGCGTGCTGTCCATCCGCGACGACTTCGGCCAGTGGGACCCGCGCCGCCAGCGCCCGGAGCTGTGGGACCTGTACAACGCGCGCGTCCGCCCCGGCGAGAACATCCGCGCGTTCCCGATCTCCAACTGGACCGAGCTCGACGTGTGGCAGTACATCGCCTCCGAGGAGCTCGAGCTGCCGTCGATCTACATGGCGCACGAGCGCGAGGTCTTCGAGCGCGACGGGATGCTCTACGCGACCAGCCCGTTCATCACGCTGATGGACGGCGAGGCGCCGTTCACGACCTCGGTCCGCTACCGCACGGTGGGCGACATGAGCTGCACGGGCGCCGTCCGCTCGACGGCGAACACGCTGCCCGACGTGGTGGTGGAGATCGCGGCCACGAACATCACCGAGCGCGGCGAGACGCGCGCTGACGATCGCGCCACCGAGGCCGCGATGGAAGATCGCAAGCGCGAGGGGTACTTCTAGCCATGGATCTGTTGCGGCTGGCCACGGCCGGCAGCGTCGACGACGGCAAGTCGACGCTCATCGGCCGGCTTCTGTACGACTCCAAGGCCGTCCTCGCCGATCAGCTCGCCCACGTGGAGGAGCGCTCGGTCGACGGGCTGGACCTCGCGCTGCTCACCGACGGCCTGCGGGCCGAGCGCGAGCAGGGCATCACGATCGACGTCGCCTACCGCTCGTTCGCGACGCCGCGGCGGCGGTTCATCCTCGCCGACTGCCCCGGCCACGCGCAGTACACGCGCAACATGGTCACGGGCGCATCCACCGCCGACTTGGCGCTGCTGCTGGTCGACGCCCGCGCCGGGCTGACCGAGCAGAGCCGCCGGCACGCCGCGATCGCCGCGCTGCTCGAGGTCGAGCACGTGATCGTCGCCGTCAACAAGATGGACCTCGTCGACTACGACGAGGGGCGCTTCGACGAGATCGTGCGCGACGTGATCGAGCTCGGCGCCGCGATCGGCCTGCGCGAGACCGACTTCATCCCGATCAGCGCGCTCAAGGGCGACAACGTCGTCGAGCCGTCGGCGAACATGCCCTGGTACGAGGGTCTGCCGCTGCTCGAGCGCCTGGAGACCGTGCCGGTGGAGCCGCCGGCCGTCCACGGCGCGCGGTTGCCGATCCAGCTCGTGCTGCGGGGCGAGGGCGGGACCCGCTGGGCCGCCGGCCGGCTTGCCGCCGGTGCGCTGAAGGCCGGTGACGAGGTGATCGTGCTGCCATCAGGGGCACGTTCCCGCATCGCCGAGGTGCGCGACGCCGACGGTCCCGCCGACGTCATCGACGCACCGCTGAGTGTGTCGGTGCGTCTGGAAGACGAGGTCGACCTCGCGCGCGGCGAGCTGATCGCCGCCGCCGACGACGCGCCGGTGCCGGTGCGTGAGCTCACGGCGACCGTCTGCTGGCTCGGCGACCGTCCGGCCCGTCCCGGCGACCGCTTCCATCTCAAGCACGGCACGCGGTCGGTCCCGGCCAAGCTCGACAGCGTCGACGGCCGGATCGACTTCGAGTCGCTCGAGTGGCCGAGTGCCGACGAACTGCGCCTGAACGACATCGCTCACGTCAAGATTCGCCTTGGCGGTGAGATCGCGGCTGACTCGTACGCCCGCTGTCACGCCACCGGCGCCTTCATCCTCGTCGACGAGTCGACTCTCGACACCGTCGCCGCGGGCATGGTCTCGTAGCCTTCCTGAGCACATGACGCGGCTCGATGTGCCCAGCCCTGCGCCCACGCAGGCGACGGATGGCCTTGCCCAGGACACGGCGCTCCTCTCGAACGCCCTCAACAGCGTGCTCGAAGAGCAGGCCGGACGCGTGTTCGCGTCGCGCCTGCAGTGGCTGTTCAAGACCGCCGCCGCCGTGCGCGCGGGTGACGAGGGCGCGGCCGACCGGCTCGTCGCCTACCTGCGCGGCGTCCCGGACGAATCCGTGGAACCGATCATCCGCGCCTGCTCACTCGAGCTGCAGCTCGCGAACATCGCCGAGGAGCGCGAGCGCGCCCGGCGCCGGCGCCAGTACGACCGCACCGGCGAGGTTCAACGCGAGTCGCTCGCCGAGACGGCGCAGATCCTGCGCGACCGGCAGATCGACATCAGCCCGCTGATGGCCCAGCTGCAGATCGAGCACGTGCTCACCGCGCACCCGACCGAGGCCACGCGGCGCTCCGTGCTCGACCATCAGTGGGACGTCGCGCTGCTGCTGGACAAGCTCGACGATCCACGCACCGGCCACAGCCGGCGCCGCCAGCTGTTGAGCGAGCTCCGCGAGGAGCTGACGATCTGGTGGCAGACGGACGAGCTGCGCCGGATCCGGCCCAAGGTCGAGGACGAGGTCCGCCGCAACCTCTTCTTCTTCGAAGCCGTGCTCTTCGACGCCATCCCGTCCGTGCTGGACGAGATCGAGCACGAGCTGGGCGTCCGGCTCGTGCAGCCGGTCCTGAGCTACGGCTCCTGGACGGGCGGCGACATGGACGGCCACCCCGAGGTCGGGGCCGACACGCTCGCGAGCGCGCTCACGCTGCACCGGAGCACCGCGCTGCGGCTGCTGCGGGTGCGCGTGGACAAGCTCGCACAGGAGTTCAGCCACTCCTCGCTGCGCGTACCGGTGTCCCAGGAGCTCGAGGACTCGCTCGCCCAGGACGCCGAGGAGCTGCCGAGCGCGGCTGTGCTCCGCCGCCCGCATCGCGAGTGGGAGCCGCTGCGCACGAAGCTCGGCTTCGTCTACCACCGGCTCGGCAACACGCTCACCCCGCGCGGTCGCGAGCCCGGGTACGCGGACGCGCAGGCGCTGCGCCGCGACCTCGAGCTGGTGCTCGGCCACGTCAACTCCCGCCACGTCGCCACCGGCGCGATCCGGCGGCTGCTGTGGCAGGTCGACGTGTTCGGCTTCCATCTCGCCGGCGTCGACATCCGCCAGGGCGCGGACGTGGTGCGCGCCGCGACCGGCGCGGTCCTGCCCGGCTTCGCCGACGCTGACAACGAGTCGCGCCGGATCGCGCTGCTGACCGAGGCGCTGGCCTCCGGCCGGCGCGGGATCGAGCACGACCCGGGCGGTGAGGCGGGCGAGCTGTTGCGCACGCTGGACACGGTCGCTTTGAGTGCCGAGGCGTACGGGCCGCAGACGGTCCCGGCGTTCGTGATCTCGATGACCGAGAAGCCGTCGGACGTGCTCGCCGCGCACTGGCTCGCGCAACGCGCGCGGGCGACGTCACTGCGGATGGTGCCGCTGTTCGAGACCCGTCAGGCGCTCGAAGAGGCGCCGGCGACCATGGGCGAGCTCTACGCGATCGAGCCCTATCTCACGCACCTGCGCACGCAGGCCAACCGCCAGACCGTGATGGTCGGCTACTCGGACTCGGGCAAGGACACCGGCTACGTGGCCTCCACCTGGGCGCTCTACGAGGCGCAGGAGCAGCTGGCGGCGCAGGCCAAGGAGATCGACCTGCAGCTCGAGCTCTTCCACGGCCGCGGCGGTTCGCCGTCGCGCGGCGGTGGCCGCACGTACCGAGGGATCCGCGCCCAGCCGGAGGGGACGGTCGAAGGGCGGATCCGGATCACCGAGCAGGGCGAGACGATCGCGGCGCGCTACGCGGACGCGGAGCTCGCGCAGCGATCGCTGGAGCAGACGGTGTCGGCCGTCCTGCTGGCCAGCGCGCTGCCGAATCCGCCGATCAAGCCCGAATGGCGCGAGGAGATGCAACGGCTCTCGCTGGTCTCGCGCCAGCGCTACCGCGCGCTCGTGTATGACGATCCGGAGTTCATCCGCTTCTTCAACGAGATCGCGCCGATCGCCGAGCTCTCGCAGCTGAACATCGGCTCGCGGCCGCCGTCGCGCAGAGGGACGAGCGCCGTCGAGGCGTTGCGCGCGATCCCGTGGGTGTTCGCGTGGATGCAGAACCGCCTGCTGCTGCCGTCCTGGTACGGGGCGGGCGAGTCGCTCAGCACCGGCGACCTCGACATGCAGCGCGAGATGTGGCGGGACTGGCCGTTCTTCACCGGGCTGATCGGGACGCTGGAGATGGCCCTGTTCAAGACCGACCTGGGTGTCGCCGAGCGCTACATGACGCTCGTGGACGATGACATCGCGTCGCGCTTCTGGGACGACCTGAAGGCCGAGCACGAGAGCGTCGTCGAGCGCGTGCTGATGATCACCGATCAGCAGCGCCTGCTGGACCAGACGCCGGCGCTGCAGGCGCGGCTCGAGCACCGCAATCCGTGGATCGACCCCTTGTCGCACCTGCAGGTGGAGCTGTTGCGGCGCCTGCGCGCGGGGCGCGAAGAGGCACGCGCGCCGTTGCTGGCCACGATCACGGGGATCGCGGCCGGCATGCGCAATACCGGCTAGACCGCCGTGGGTTCGAGACCGTGGCGGGCCGGGGTGTCGTCGTCGACGGTGGTGAAGAAACCACCGACGACGTCCTCCAGCTCGCCGAACGACGCGGCGCCGAACAGCACGGGCTGATAGCTCGTGATGTCGTACTCGACCGTTGCCATCGCCGTGATGTCGAGCGCGCGGATCTCCATCTCGCGGAACTCCTCGATCTCGCCGTAGGAGGAGAGGATGCCGGCGCCGTACGCGCGCAGCTCGCCGTCCTCGTACAGCACGCCGAACTCCAGCGTGAACCAGAAGACGTCGGCGATCATCTGCAGCGCAGCGTCGGTCTGGACGCGTTCGGTGGCCTCACCCGCGGCGCGCTTGAGCGCGGCGAAGCGGGGCGAGCCGAGCATGTTCCCGTGGCCGATGACCTCGTGGATGATGTCCGGCTCGGGCGTGTACAGCGGCTGGGAGGGGTGACGCACGTACTGCGTGCTGAGGAAGATGCCGCGCGCGAGTGAGCCGTAGAACGTGCGCAGGTCGACGAGCCCCGGAGCCGGGTGGTAGACGAAGCCGGTGAGCGGTGTCAGGCGGTCGGTCACCTCGGCGAGCTGCGGCACCCGGTCGGTCGGCAGGCCGACGGCGTCCTTCGCGGCCAGGAACTCCTTGACGGCATAGCGCTCGTGCTTGGCGGCGAGCTCGGTGCACACGAGCCGCCAGACCTCGTTCTCGGCGTCCGTGTAGGCGATCGGGAGCGGTTCGGCGCCGGGCGTCCACGCCAGCGCCGAGGCGGCGATCGCGTTGCGGCGCGCCCGGTACTCAGCGTCCTGGATGCCGGGGTGATCGACACCCAAGTGGACCGTCACCTTGCCGTCCTCGGACTGCGTGACGGGCGAGTACAGCTGCGCTTCCTCGAACATCTGCACAGTCTATTCGGTGATGGCTAGGCAGATTGTGAAGGCGCCTGCCCTGGGACGACAACACTTGTCCAGACCTCGTCGTCTTCGCTCTGGGCGGGGACTTCGACCTCGCCCGTCGCCTTGTCGATGGCGAAGGCGGTCGTCGTGGCCGGGACGTCGGAGCCGCGCGGGCGGGTGGCGACGACGATCGCCGTCGCCTCGGGTGGAGCCTCGAACGTGACGACGTGCGTGTCGGCCGTGTGGACCACGGTCGTCTTGGGCGGCGGCGGGGCGGGCGCCTTCTTGGTCGGCGTGGCTTTCTCGATCAGCTCGAGCGGGTCCTTCCAGTGGCGGCGCACGCCGGGGCTGGTCGGGCTGTTGGAGTCGAGCGGCCCCTTGGCCTTCGTGTCGCCCCAGTGCCCCGGCCAGAACAGCCACTTCGGGGCGTCCGCGCTGACGACCTCGAGCGTGGGGTCGATCTTGGGGCCCTTGCCGTCGGCGCGGTCGAACCAGTGGCCGGTCCAGTGCGAGCCTGCTCCGAAGTAGTTGGCGTGCGAGCCGCGCGCGACGTACACGAGGGGGCGCTCACCGTGCTTGGCGACCTTCGTCCACGGGCGGCGTTCGGCCTCTTTGTGCTGCGTGTAGACGGCGACGACCGGACGTTCTTTGGCGTCGAGCCGGAACTGCGCGAGCTCCCAGTCGCCCTCGTGCTTGCCGCCGGAGAGCAGGCTGGCGACGAGTTGGAAGTCGTTGTAGTAGTAGAAGAACCAATACTGGAGCCACAGATCACCGTTGCGGTCCCTTCGCGCATGGCCGTACATGCGGTTCGCGTAGCGCGGCTGCGCGTGCAGCGCCGCGGCGCTGGACGCGTAGTGGCGCGTCGTGTCGCCGATCACGTCGCCCTTCTCGGCCTGATACGTGCCGAGGAAGTCGAGGCTCAGCTTCGGTGGCTTGGCCACCACGGTCCCGTCCGCGCGCCGGAGGACGTTCGTCTTGGAGTCGGTCCAGACCGCCGCCGAGTCCGCGAAGTACGGCTCCTGCGCGTCATAGACCAGACGCGGTCGGTGGCGCTCCAGCAACGTTCTTGGGTCGGTCATGACCCGCGCGACCCTACCGGAGGCATGTCCGGCGCCTTTGACGGGCAAACTTTCCGTATGGCTCAGCTGCCCACCCAGTCCCAGTTCGGCGACTACAGCGATTGGCCCGGCCGCGACGTCCTTGATTCGGGCGGGCAGCGGCTCGGCGGTGTTCGTGAGATCTACCTCGACCGTGAGACCGGCCGGCCCGAATGGGTCCTGGTCGACGTCACCGACTCCGAGGCGCGCTTCGTGCCCTTGGCGAACGCCGACGTCGATTCCTGGTCGATCCGCGTCGCCCACGACGCGGAGAAGATCCGCAGCGCGCCCGGCATCGGCGCCGAACCGCGCATCGACCAGTCCGAGGAGCGCCGCCTCTACGCCCACTACGGCCTCGGCTACTCCGAGATCGACCGGGGCAGCGAAACCCCGCCCGCCCCGACCGGCTGGGGCGGCGGCGACGACAGCCCGTCCTGGCAGGCCCGCGGCGGCGAGTCCGGCGACAGCCCGACCTCGAGCGACACGGCCGCCTCTCCGCCGAGTGCCTACGAGCAGCCCGCGACATTCTCGTCGCCGCCGCCTGCCGAGCGCACGTTCGACACCACGCCGACCCCAGACGCCGAGGCCCCGCCGCTGACACCCCCGTGGCGCACCGAGGCCGAGCCGTCCAACGACGCGCCGCCGCCCGCCGCGCCGCCCTCCCCGGCCGAGATCGAGTCCGCGCACATCCCGGAGGAACCGCCCGCGTCCTCCGATCGCGCCACGGACTACGAGACCGCCCCGTTCGGCGCCGTCGCGCCCCCGACGCCGAGCGCCGACGAACCGCCCACGAGCTCGTTCGCGCCGCCCACGCCGACCGCCGACGAGCCGCCGACCGGGACGTTCGACTCCACCGACACCGACGAACCGCCTACGAGCTCGTTCGCGCCGCCCACTGGCGGCACCGACGAGCCGCCGACCGAGGCCGCCGACCCCGCGGCCGCGTTCCTCACCGACGACCCGGTCACCCCGTTCTCGCCGCCCACGAGCGCCGAGGACCCCACCGCCGGGACGTTCGCCACCACCGGCGACGAGGACCCGCCCGCCGGCACGTTCGCCACCACCGACGCCGACGAGCCGCCGGCCGGGGCCGCTGACCCCGCGGCCGCGTTCCTCACCGACGACCCGGTCACCCCGTTCTCGCCACTCGAGAGCGATTCGCCGGCGACGAGCGCCGACGCACCGCCGGCCGACTTGTCCACACCGCTCACGGACGACCTCGACGCTCCGGCGCTGACGCCGCACGCCGCGGTGCCCGACGAGCCGCCGACCACGGCGTTCTCGCCGCCGACGAGCGACGTGCCCGTCACGGACGACCCGGTCACGCCGTTCTCGCCGCCGCCCGCGGACGACGCGCTCACGCCCCACGCCGCAGCGCCGGAGCTCGACCCGCCCGCGCTCGCGGCGCCGATCGACGCGCCGTCCACGCTGACGCCGCCCACGATCAGCCACGGCGCCGACTCGCCGGCCCCGCCGCCGGTCACCGCCGACACGCCGGTTGCGGACGAGACGCCCAAGGCGTCGTGGGCTTCGAGCCCGCCGCCGTTGCCGCCCGAGCCGGCCCATGCCGGCGCGCTCGAGCGGGTCAAGCGGTCGCCCGGGAAGATCGCCGTGGCGGCAGCGGCCGCGGCGGTGCTGTTCTTCATCGTGCGCCGCCTGCGCTAAAGGATGCGCTTATCCATGGCCCCCACAATGGGGGCCATGGAGCTCATCTTTCCCTCAGACTCTGTGATCGTCGTGGCGGGCGTTCCCGGGGCGGGGAAGACGACGCTGCTGCGCCGCGCCGTGGATCGCCACGACGCGACCGTCGTGGACACCGACGACCGCACGCGGCGCGGCCCGCTGCTCTACCTCGGCCACTACGCGCGGATCGCGGCCGCCATCGCCGGCCGCAAGCCCGCGGTGATCCACTCCCGCGGCACGAAGTCGATCGCCCGCCGCACGATCCTCACGCTGGCCCGGCTGCGCGGCCGCCCGGCGCACATCATCCTCATGCACGCCGACCGCGACACCGCGGAGGCCGGCCAACGCGCCCGCGGCCGCACCGTCAGCGCGACCGAGATGGACCGCCAGATCGCTGACTGGCAGGCGCTGCTCGCCGAGGGCGGCCTGCACGAGGAAGGGTGGGCGACGGTCGCGTTCCTCACCCGCGAGGAGGCCGCCACGGTCACCTCGATGCGCTTCGCGCCGGCCTACTCGCCGGCGCCGTCAGCGCTCGCCACGTAGGGCGCGAGCGCCTCGCGGACCCACTCAGGAATCGGCGTCTTGCCGAAGGACTTTACGTCAACGAAAACTTGACGGAGCCAACCTTCGATGAGCAGCTCGTCACCCCGGTGGATCAGCAGCTCGAGCTTCAGGGACGTGGTCCCGAGGTGCACGATGCTGGCGCTGATCGTGATCAGATCGTCGAAGCGAGCCGCCGAGCGGAAGCGGATGTTGGCCTCCCCCACGACGACGTCGACGCCCTTCTCGACCATGCCTTCCCAGCTGCCGATCGAGCTTGCGCGCCAGAGCTCGGTGACGGTGTGGTCGAAGTAGGCCAGGTAGTTCGCGTTGAACACGATCCCCTGCGGATCGCACTCGCCGTAGCGGACGCGAAGCTCGTGGGTGAAGGCGGGCATCGAGCGCGACGTTAGTAGAGTCGGCGCCATGTGGTTCCGCACCGCGACGGATCTCGCCGCCGCGATCCGCGACCGCGAAGTGACGCCTCGGGAAGTCGTCGCCAGCTTCCTCGAACGGATCGAGGAGATGAACCCGCGCGTGAACGCGATCGTCACGCTCTTGGAGCCCGAACTCGCGCTCAAGGCCGCCGACGAAGCGCCGCCGGGTCCGCTCCAGGGCCTGCCGATCGCGGTCAAGGATCTCGAGGACACGGCCGGCATGCGCACGACCTACGGGTCGCCGCTGTTCGCCGAGCACATCCCGACCCACGATTCCCTGCTCGTCGAGCGCCTGCGCCACGCGGGTGCCGTGATCATCGGCAAGACGAACACGCCGGAGTTCGGCGCCGGCTCGCAGACGTTCAACGCGGTCTTCGGCGCCACGCGCAACCCGCACGACCTCACCAAGACGCCGGGCGGATCGAGCGGCGGCGCGGCGGCGGCCGTGGCCAGCGGCATGCTCCCGTTCGCCGACGGCTCCGACCTCGGCGCGAGCGTGCGCAACCCGGCCGCGTTCTGCGGCTTGATGGGCCTGCGCCCCACGCCCGGCCGGATTCCCGATCACGGCCCCGGCGACCCGTGGAACCCGTTGCCCGTCCTGGGCACGATCGCCCGCAACGCGCCCGACATCGCGCTGCTCTTCCACGCGCTCGCCGGCCCCGACCCGCGCGATCCGCTCTCGATCCAGGAACCGTGGCCGCTCCCGCCCACGCTCGACGACTTCGACCCGTCAAGCGTGCGGATCGCCTGGAGCTGGGATCTCGGCGGCCTGCCGGTGGAGCCCGAGGTCACAGCCGCGCTCGAGGAGGCGCGCGCGGAGCTCGAGGCGCTCGGCTGCACCGTCGAGGACGCCGAGCCCGACTTCAGCGGCGCGGACGAGTGCTTCGAGGTGCTGCGCGGCGCGAACTTCGCCGCCGCCTTCGAATCGATCGTCGACGACCTCAAGCCCACGCTCCGCGCGAACGTCCGCTTCGGCCAGCACCTGGAAGTGGCCCGGGTCGCGAAGGCCCTCGCACTGCGCGGCGAGCTGTTCACGCGCATGCGCGAGTTCCTCACCCGCTACGACTTCCTCGCCGGCCCCACCACCCAGGTGGCGCCGTTCAGCGTCGACATCGAGTATCCGACGGAGATCGCCGGGGCGCCGATGGGCTCCTACATCGAGTGGTTCCGCTCGTGCAGCCGGATCACGGTCACCGCGCATCCCGCGCTGTCCGTGCCGGCGGGCGTGACGCCCGACGATCTACCGATCGGACTCCAGCTCGTGGGCCGCCACCGCGGCGAGCTCGATCTGCTCCGGCTCGCCCGAGCGCTCCGCAGCTGATGCCCTGGCCGTCCACCCCGGCCACCGCTGAGCACCGCGCGAGCTACCGCGAAGCCGAGCCGCGGTCGTTCTGGCTACGAGAGCCGCGCGCGCCGACCCCGGCATTGACCGAGCACACGCGCGCCGACCTGTGCATCGTCGGCGCCGGCTTCACCGGCCTGTGGGCGGCGCTCTACGCCGCCGAGCAGGGCCGCGACGTCGTCGTGCTGGAGGCCGAGACCGCCGGGTTCGGCGCCAGCGGCCGCAACGGCGGGTTCGCGGTGGCCAGCCTCACGCACGGGATCGAGAACGGCCTCGCGCGCTTCGCCGACGAGCTGCCGACGCTGGAACGGCTCGCGCTCGAGAACTTCGACGGCATCCAGCAGGACCTCGCCACGTACGGGATCGACTGTGACTTCGAGGTCACCGGCGAGCTCCTCGCGCTGACCGACGAGCACCAGCTCGCCTGGCTGGAGGACACCGAGGCGCTGCGGGAGTTCGGGCACGAGGTCACCATCCTCGACGCGGCCGCGATGCAGGCCGAGGTCCACTCGCCCACGTTCCGCGGCGGTCTCTGGGATCACACCGGCGCGGGCATCCTCGACCCCGGCAAGCTCGCCGCGGGCCTTCGCGACGCCGCGCTGAAGGCCGGTGTCCGCATCTACGAGCACTCCCCCGTCGACCACGTGACCGACGACCTCATCGTGCTCACGAGCCAGGGTCGGGTCACGGCCAACAAGGTCCTGCTGGCGACGAGTGCCTATCCGCCGCTCGTCAACGCGATCAAGCACTACATCGTCCCGGTCTACGACTACGCGCTCGTCACCGAACCGCTCGACATGGGCAAGGTCGGTTGGGCGAACCGGCAGGGCATCGGCGACGGCGGCAACCAGTTCCACTACTACCGCCCCACCACGGACGGGCGCATCCTGTTCGGCGGCTGGGACGCGGTCTACCGCTTCAAGGGCCCTGTCAACGCGCGCCACGACGAGCACGACGCGACGTTCGCGAAGCTCGCCCAGCACTTCTTCCACACGTTCCCGCAGCTCGAGGGCACGCGCTTCAGCCACAAATGGGGCGGCGCGATCGACACCAGCAGCCGCTTCAGCGTCTTCTTCGGCACCAGCCACAACGGCCGCCTGGCCTACGCCACCGGCTACACCGGCCTCGGCGTCGCGGCCACCCGCTTCGGTGGCCGCACGGCGGTGGACCTGCTCGACGGCAAGGACACCGAGGCTACGCGCACCCGCTACGTCCGCACCAAGCCGGTCCCGTTCCCGCCGGAGCCGCTGCGCTACGCCGTCGTGCAGTTCACGCGCAACCGGCTCGCGGCGGCCGACCGCAACCAGGGCCGCCGCGGCCTCTGGCTCCGCACGCTCGACCGCCTCGGCCTCGGCTTCGATTCCTAAAGCGGGACAGTCCCGCTTTAGATTCCGGCGGCCTTCTTGAGCTTCTTCGCGATCTCCGCGATCTCTTCGGGCGCGTAGTCGGGGGCGAAGACGTCGGTCTCGGCCGGCAGGTCGACCGGCTCGAAGCCCTCCGGGGCGTGGTCGACGACCTGAAGGTCCTCGCCCGTCTCCGGGTGCTTGCCGTTGAACACCGCGGCGACTTCCTTGTAGTCGCTCGGGGAGAACATGTAGAGCTTCAGGTGCTCGCCGGTCTTGATGTGCGGCTTGCACTCGGGGATCTTGCTCGTCTCGATCCGCGGCGTCGGGAACAGCTTCGACATGTTCGCGCCCGTCAGATGCTCGAGCGCCCGGGCGTAGGCGACCTGGTGGACGCCGCCACGGCACAGCAGGTACCCCGTCAGCGCGCGCGCCGCGGGATGGTCGACCATCTCGTAGACGCGCAGCTTGCCCGAGCGCGCGCCCGACTCGAGGAAATAGTTGTGTGTCAGATCCTCGATCAGGTCGCCCGAGGAGTGAACATAGGAGCCGTCCCACGGCTTGCCGTGCGAGTCAGCGGGGAGCGCACCCTTGCCGCCGAACAGGTAGTGCTGCTTGTACGGCTCGTCCTTGGCGTCGTCGAGCTTCACACCCGTGAGCATCGTGTTGATCGTGGCCGCGACGAGCTCGATGTGCCCGTACTCCTCGGCCGCGATGTTCGCGATCAGGTCGTAGAACGGCCGGATGCTCTTGCGGTCGCGATAGTTGAACGACTGGAACGTGTAGTTCATCAGCGTCGACATCTCGCCGAATTTGCCACCCATTAGCTCTTGGACGGCAGCGGCACCGGCGGGATCAGGATCAGACGGGCCCGGAAGCTCGGCCTGGAGTCGGTCAATTCTCAGGATCATGGATCGGTCGCTACCCATGCGTGAATCGTCTGACGGTTCGCCGTAAGGCCTGTGACGGGCGCCGTACGCACCCCGCGTTGACGACTGGTCACATCTCTCACACCTGCCGAGTGGGCACCGGGCCGCTCGGCAAGCCCTGCCGCCATGAGCAGTCTTGGGGGAACCACTACGGCCAATGGGCCGAGCTCCAACACGGAGCAAGTGAAGGAAAAAGCGCAGGAAAAGGCGCAGGAAGCCAAGGGCCAGGCGGCGAGCCGGGTCCGCGACCAGGTCGACCAGCGCTCGACGCAGGCCGGCGAGCAGGTCAGCACGACTGCTTCCGACATCCGCAGCGTGGCCGACCAGTTGCGCGAGCAGGGCAAGGACCAGCCGGCGAAGCTCGCCGAGCAGGCCGCGCAGCGCGCCGACACGCTCGGTGACTACCTGCAGCGCTCCGACGGGGACACGATCCTGCGCGACCTCGAGGACTTCGGGCGCAAGCAGCCGTGGGCGGTCATCGCCGGCGGCGTGGCGCTCGGCTTCGCCGCTTCGCGCTTCCTGAAGGCGTCGAGCACGCGCCGCTCCTCGGAGGTTCGCGACCGCGGATACTCGCCCCCGACCAGCGCCGGCCTGACCAACGGCGCGCCGAC
This sequence comes from Solirubrobacter taibaiensis, assembly GCA_027587225.1. Lineage (GTDB taxonomy): Bacteria > Actinomycetota > Thermoleophilia > Solirubrobacterales > Solirubrobacteraceae > Solirubrobacter > Solirubrobacter taibaiensis. The sequence goes on along the minus strand of JAPDDQ010000015.1, from coordinate 126,022 downwards.
CAGCCGGACCGGCCTCGCGGCCGACGACGTCGTGCCGGTCCCGCCGACAACCGGCGTGGGCACGGTCGTCACGGACCCGGGCGCCGCGGCCGGGGACATCCCGGTCCGCCGCGAGGAATTCCCGCGCTGATCCCGATGGCGACCCACGACCCCACCAACGGGGGAGCCCGCGCGATCGAGCCGGACCCGCGCGAGAAGGGCCTCGGCGAACTCGTCAAGGATCTGGCCAGCCAGACCTCGACGCTCGTGCGCCAGGAGATCAAGCTCGCGCAGGCCGAGGTCACGCAGAAGGGCAAGATCGCCGGCAAAGGCGCAGGCATGCTCGCCGGCGCCGCCGTCGTCGCGCTGCTCGGCCTCGGAGCGCTCACCGCGTTCCTGATCATCGTCCTCGACAGCTTCCTGCCGCTCTGGCTGGCGGCACTGATCGTGACGCTGCTGTGGCTGGCGCTGGCCGCCGTACTCGGACTCGCGGGCAAGAACGCGATTCAAAAGGCCACGCCGCCCGTACCCCAAACCGTTGAGACCGTGAAAGAGGACATCCAATGGGCGAAGACCCTGACCTGATCCGCCGAGACATCGAACAGACGCGCGCTGAGATGGGCGACACCGTCGACGCACTCGGTTACAAGACGGACGTCAAGGCTCGCGCCAAGGACTCCATCCAAGACAAGAAGGAGAGCGTCATGGGCGTCGCCTCATCGGCCAAGGAGCGCCTCGTCGGCGCAGGCCAGACCGTCGGCGACAAGACGCCGGACTCCGACCAGGTCAAGGGCCAGGCCAAGCGTGCGAAGAGCGTCGCGCAGGAGAACCCGCTCGGGCTCGCCGTCGGCGCGATCGCGGTCGGCTTCCTCGCCGGCATGCTCATCCCGTCGACCCGCGTCGAGGACGAGAAGTTGGGCGAGATCTCCGACGACGTGATCGACCGCGCCAAGGAGACCGGCCAAGAGGCCCTCGAGCGCGGCAAGCAGGTCGCGCAGGAGGCCGCCCAGAGCGCGCAGGAGACCGTGAAGGACAGCGGTCAGCAGCACGCGGAAGAGCTCAAGGGCACCGCGCAGGACCACGCGCAGGAAGCCGCGTCGAGCGCCCGCTCCTAAGGCTCGCGCTGTGATTTGAGCTGGTGGGCCAGGGCGAGTGTGTCTTCGCCGAGGTCCGCCGGCTCGAGGTCGCCGTAGGCCGCGATGATCGACGCCTCGACGGCTTCGAGGGTGAGGCCTGGGACCTCTTCGTCGAGCGCGCCCGCGGTGGACTCGTCCCACTCGAACTCGAGGGCGGCGTAGACGTCGCGCAGGACGGCCCGGATGCTCGCGCCGCCGCCGACGACCACCGACGCGCCGAGCAGCGCGGCACCGCGCACGAGCCGCTGGGCGGTGCCGATGAGCTTCACGCGCCCGCGGGCGTTGACGCTGTAGGCGCCCGGGCAGTATTCACCCGGCACCTCGCCGACGCGCGCGTCGACGCCGAGATCCCGCAGGGCGCCCGCGAGCCTGTCCCCCTCGGTGGCAAAGCGGTCGTGGGTGCCGGTGGCGGGATCGTCGAGCGCCCACACGACGTCGATTCCGATCGAGTCCGCGTTGTAAGCCGCGGCGTGGCCGCCGGGGAGCCGCAGGACGGGCTCGTAGCCGTGCTCGCGCGCTGCGGCGACCGCGGCCTCGTAGCCGGGGCTGAGCCGGTCGAGCTTGCCGAAGGCAACCGTCGCTCGTGGGCGGTACACCCGCAGCGTCGACGGCAACTCGCCCTTGGACACGCGGGTGAGCAGGGCGTGCGAGATCGCCAACTCGAGGGCGGCCGAGCCGGCCTCCCCGGTGCGCAGCAATCTCATGCGCAACTACATTAGGCGGCGCGCGAGAGGTTGAAGCGCATGACCACCTCGGTGCCGCCGTCCTCGGGCGCGCGGACGTCGGCGGAGTCGGCGACCTGGGCGATCAGCCCGAGCCCGAGGCCGAGGCCGGGCGAGTCCACCCGCGGCGCGAGTCCGCTGCCCTCGTCGCGAACGTAGAAGCACACATGATCTTTGAGGTACTCGGCCTCGATCGTGACCTTGCCGGGCTCCGCGTGGTCCCGATAGGCGTGCAGGACCACGTTGGTCGCCGCCTCCGTGATCGCCAACGCAATATCGCTGAGAACCGCGCGATCCTCCACGTAGGACCGCGCCCAGTCGGTGACTGCACGGCGGGCCTGCATAGGGGTTTCGCGCGCGGCAGCGAAGGACCACGCGGCATGGGGCACGAGACGATCCGCTACCCGATGACGCTGGGACTAAACGCGTTTTTCTCGAACCGCGATAGAGACCGTGCAAATCGCGCTCGGTGGACCACCCGGCGGGCCGATCTCGACGTCCCACAACCACTCGCTCGGACCCTGCGCGCGGCAGCGCGCGAGACCTTCCAGAATGCCGCCCGAGACCTCCCCGACGACCTGCGTCGAGTTGTTGAGCCCGAACGGGACGAGCCCCTTCGGCACGACCTCCACGGCGGTGCCGGTCGAGGCCAGCGACTCGGCGATCGCGGCGTACACGCCACTGGAAACCGTCCCGTCGGCGCCGAGCAGCTTGGGCGTGACGGTGATCCGCCCGCGCGCCGGCTCAAGGTATTCCAAGCCGTAGTGCGCGTCGAAGCTGCGCTCGAACGGGACGACGAAGTGGTGCTCGAGGCCGCTCACAGGAACGCCACGGTCGCTTGCAAGGTCTCCTCCGGCGCTTCGAGGTGCGGTGCGTGGCGGCAATCGAGCACGACACGCCGCTGCGGGTCGACGGCGTCGACCTGTGCCAGCGTCCCGTACTGGTCATGCGCGCCCTGGATGACGAGCGTCGGCGCCGTCACGCGCGGCAGCACGTCCTCGATGTTCCAATCGCGGAATTCGGGCGCGAGCCAGATGTCGTTCCACAGCCGGAACGTGCGCTCCGCATCTCGGTGGTAGCGGGCCATGCGATCGCGCAACGCCGGGAACGCGTCGCGTGCCTCGGTGATGGCGGCGACCGAGATGTCCTCGACGAAGACGTGCGGGGCGAGCAGGACGAGCTTCGCGACGGGGTGCTCGGACGCGTGGATCAGGGCGATCGATGCGCCGTCGCTGTGGCCGATCAGGACCGGGCGCTCGATCGCGTGTTCTCGCAACAGCTGCGGGAGGACGTCGAGCGCCTCCTCGTGCATGAAGCGCGGCGTGCGGTCGGCTTCAGGCACGTCGGACCAGCCATGGCCCGCCCGGGAGTAGAGGAACACCCGCCGGCCGGTCGCGGCGTAGACCCGGTCCGGGAAGTCCCGCCACAACTCGACCGATCCGAGCCCCTCGTGCAGGAAGACGATCGTCGGTTCATCGCCGGGCAGGTCCTTCGTCTCCAGCTTCAACGGACGGCCGCCATCCGCCGGCGCAGCGTGCGCAGGACGCGCTCGGCCTGCTCGGGCGCCCACAGCGCCGCGGCGCGCTCGCCCTCGTCGAGGATGGCGTCGATCTGAGCCTCGGAAAGCTGCGCGTCGTTGAGGCAGCGCGTGCCGAACCCGATGTGCCACTTCTCGTCGCGCAGCACGAGCTCCATCCCCTCGTACAGTCCCGGCAACTCGTCCTTGTCGAGGATCTCCAGCAGCGCGTACTGGCCGGCGGTGAAGACCACGCCTTCCAGGACCATGTGGTAGAGCCCGACCGCCTCCACCCCGGCCTCGGCGGCCGCCTCGGGGAGCCGGCGCTCGAAGATGTCGACGAACTCGGCGGACACGTGCGCGCGCGGGTCGTCGAGCCCGACGGCCTGTGCATAGCGGGCGAAGAACCGCGCGTGGCGCTCCTCGTCGACGCGCTGGGCTTCGAACGTCGCGGCGGCGTCGCCGTCGAAGAAGGCGTGCAGATGCTCGGCCACACCCGCTTCGCCCACGATGAAGCCCGAGACCAGTTCCTTGATCCGCGCGTCGGCGACGGTGGGCCAGTTGGCGGCGTCGACGGTGAGGTCGATGGCCTCGTCGTCCCACTGGATGCGGTCCGCGAGGCGCAGGAAATGCTGGTGTCCCACGATCTTCACGGCATCTGACCGTACCATCGGGCCCTGTGGACCTTGTGACCCAGACGCTCGGCGACGACGGCGTGCTGCTGATCGCGCTCAACCGGCCCGACCAGCGCAACGCCATCGACGACGCGATGACCGAAGCGCTCCGCGCCGCGTTCGAACGGGCGGCGGTGGATGCCGCCGTGCGCGCCGTGATCCTCAGCGGCGAGGGCACGGCCTTCAGCGCCGGCGGCGACCTCTCGCGGTTCGAGCGCGACTGGGACCCGCGCGACTTCCGCCACGAGTCGCACAAGCTCACGCAGCTGATCAGCGCTGTCGAACGGCTGGAGAAGCCCACCGTGGCCGCGATCAACGGCGTCGCGACCGGAGCGGGCACGCAGCTCGCGCTCGTGTGCGACGTGCGGCTGATGGCGCCGGGCGCGCGCTTCATCTACCGCGAGGGCCGGCTCGGGATCATCCCCTCCCACGGCGGCGTGACGCGGCTCGTGAAGCTGATCGGCCTCGCGCGCGCGAGAGACGTGATCCTCGGCGGCGAGGAGGTGAGCGCCGAGGCGGCGCTCGCGCACGGGATGGTCACGGCGCTGGCCGACGACGTCGTGGCCGCCGCCCGCGAGCGGGTAGCCCTCATGCTGGAGCGCTCCCCGCAGGCCTACGCGGCGGCGAAGCGGCTGTTGTGGCTGGCGGCGAACGTGGACCTGGAGAGCGGGATGGTCGCCGAAGGGCTCGCGCAGAGCGCACTCATCGGCACGCCCGAGCACAAGGAGGCGGTATGGCGACGATCATCGAGCTAGACGGCAAGACGCCGCAGATCGCGGAGGACGCCTACGTGGCGCCGACCGCCGTGCTGATCGGCGACGTGACCGTGGCCGCCGGCGCCTCGATCTGGTTCGGCGCCGTCCTGCGCGGCGACAACAGCGCGATCGTCATCGGCGAGGGCTCCAACGTCCAGGACAACTGCGTCATCCACTGCGCCGTCGACCTCCCGACCGTGGTCGGCCAGAACGTCACGATCGGCCACATGGCGATGCTCGAAGGGTGTGAGATCGACGACGGCACGCTGATCGGGATGGGTGCGATCGTCCTGCAGCGGGCCCGAGTCGGCTCCGGCTCGCTCGTGGCGGCGGGCGCGGTGGTCGGCGAGGGCGTCGAGATCCCACCGGGCGTGCTGGCCGCGGGCGTTCCCGCGCGCGTGAAGAAGGAGATCGCCGGCGAGTCCCAGCGCTGGGTGGAGACCGCGGCGCGGGAGTACCAGTCCAAGCGGCTCAAGTACCGGGCGCTCGGTTAGCGCCGCACCGCTTCTCTAAGGCTCGGCGTTGGGAGTCGGCCCGCGTCGGCACCTCCCAGCGCTCGCCCTCGAACTCGCATCTCGCTTTGTGTTCGCGGCGGGGCTCTTAAGTGCGCCGGGAGGTACCGCCGCGTGCCGCCTAGGAAGCTGGGCTGGCCAGCGCGGCGCCCTCTCTTTGAGGCTGGTTGTGAGGGAGCACGGTCGGCTTGCCGTGTCCTTTCGTCTCCTTGGCTTCCCAGAGATCAAGTCAGCCCTCCCGCTTGACCGCCGAGGCGCCCCTCCGGAATCTGGCCCTCGGACGGGCTTCCCTGACATCTCTGGTCCTTCGGCGCTCTCAGGCGCGGCCCCGGGTGGCATAGACCCAACCTGGCCGCGCGAACGCGATACAGGAGCGCGCCGGACGGTCATGGAACCGTCGCCGGACCTTTCTGACGCTCGTACCTTCACGCGAATGGAGCAGTGCGACTCGTTAGCCCGAAGCCGCCTCCTGCTCGCTACGGTGCCGCACCGGTCGCTGATGACCAACTCGAGGATCTCAGGGCTGCCCACCTGGAAGGCATGGGTTGAGCCGCGACTGCGCGGTCCATGCTTCGCGTTGCCCGTCGTTCGCTTCGTCGGTGAACCCGTCGCCGCCCCCGTCGTCGACGACGTTCTCGTGTGGCTCGCTGACCGTGAGGAACACACGTCCGTGCCAACGATGACCTTGATGATGCGATGGCCGAGTTGCTGGTCAAACTGCGAGCCCGAGACCGCGACATCCTGCGACGCCCAGACGAACCGGGGCGATCGGCGCGCGCACTACTCGCTGCGCTCGCCGGTCGACAGAACCCGATCGCCCTGCAGCTCAGCGGCCTCACCGCGTAGGGCCAGGCACAGGACGGGATCGCGGGACTACGCTCTCGCGGCCCTAACGCTCCTGGGACGGCGGCCGGGGGGTGTGCGTCGCCTCGGTACCTCGTCCGAACGAGCCTCACGGCCGAGCACCTGCCAGAGCCATGGTCGAAGTCGATCAGCGCGGTCGGCGAAGTGTTCGCGAGCATCTTGTCGGAATCACCGGATGGCCGGCTCGAGTGCCGGCAGATCCCATTGTCAGCCGTCCGGGATGGCCAAAGTTCCGCCAATGGCGCCTTCTCGGACCTATCTCGGGAGGAGCACCTTCGACGCTCAATTCGTCGCTGAGACCCGCCGACGGCCTCGCACATGGTCCGTGGCTTAATCGACTAGTAATGAAGGCGGACCCACGGTTCGAGTCCAGGTGTCGGCTTTCTTGGATTCCCCAACAGGGCCTGCACATGTGGGTCTTTCTTTCCGCTCTAGGGCGATCTCTGCCGTGGCCGGCCCATCCCGGGCGAGGGTTTGTCGTCGAGCGCGGCTGCGTCCTATAGGTCGTCCTCGTCGAGCAACTCGGCGCGTCCGCTGAGCCGGTCTTGCAGGCGTGCGTGTCGGAACTGGTAGATCGCTCCCGCGCTTCGCACGATCTGGCGGCTCCTTGCATCCTCCAGGAATCCGGCCAAGCGATCGCGTTTCTCGGGATCGTCATCGGCCGAACTGCCGCGTGCTGAGAGCAGAAACCACGGCAGCTTCGCTGGTTGTCCGCGAAGCCGCGTGGCGGCGCGGAGGGCAACGGTCACGAGCGTGAACGCGCACGCCTGCGAGCCCGCCGGGCCAACGATCGCACCCGCCGCGATGGCGGCAAACGCGCAGATCAACAGCGTCTCTAGGACTGAGTGGCGCTCGAGGAGCACGACCGCGAACATCGTCACGAGGGTGACAGCGATTGTTATCCCGAGCACGACCGCGCCGCGTGAATCGGCTCGGAACGAGCTCAGCGGCGTCGCTCCCTGTTCGGGATGCTCATCCGGGCGGGCCGAAGCGATGCCCATCATGAAGCCCGCGATCGCGATCAGGCCCACCGCCGCTCCGCGCCACGACGATTCAAGAATCCCGTAGGTCAGGCCGGCGAGCGCGCCACCGGGCACCGCGAACACGACATCCTTCCCGATCGGTTTGCGAAAGCGTGCGACCAGCGGATTACCGTGCACTGCCAAGAGTCCCGTCAGAGCGCCCGCCAGCACTCCGACCGTGACTCCGATGGCCGCGAATACGCCGAGCGAGTACCGCTGCATCTCGAGGTGGCTTTCGACCGCGAAACAGATGCCGATGAACAGCCCGGTGCCCAGAGAGATCACGACCTGCGGACCTGGCTCGTTGACATCGAACTCGAGCCGCGTCGCGTACGATGCCGTCCAGCCAGCGATGGCCGGAAGCGCCATCATCAGCGGGATTCCTGCGGCCAGCCCCGCAGCGGCACCGCCGAGAACGATCGCGATAATCGTGATCACGGCCGCTCCCAGGAAGCCGATCACCGCGGGCGGGAACCACGCCAGCGCATCCCGGATGGTCCACCATTTCAGGTCGCGCGAGTCATCCATCTGAGTCGCAAGCTCGCGCAGGTATGCCGTCGCGGTCTCTATGTCGATGGCGTGCCGTCCGTGAGAGGGTTCCACTCCGTAGGCGACCGGGATGATCTGATCGATCAGGAACTGCTCCATCGTCTTACGATCCGGGAAGAGGGCCCGGTCCGCGAGATCCGTCGGATCCTGCCCTTCACGGTCGTAGGTGCTGAGCGCCAGCGAGAGCATCAGCGGCGTCTGGAGCACCTCGGCGGGTACCGGGTTGCCGCTGTTCAGGTGTTCCGCGAGCAGTTTCCACAGCTGCGGGTGCAGCCTCTCGTCGCACGCCGTGAGGAAGTAGTCCCTCGCGTCCGTAACCTTGACCGGCGCGAGCTTCACCTGCGCCGCGAAGGCGATCCGGGCGCGGCGGGCCGCCTTTGGCCGGGCGGTGAGCACGACACGTAGGCTGGTTTCGACCGTGATCCGCTCGACGGCTTTGTCCCAGAGTTCGGGCGGCATCTCCTCGAGGCCGTCTAGAAAGAGCGAGATCCGACCTCGATCGCGGAGCAACTCCGCGTAGATGGAATCCCCGGCCGACGTAGTGGCTGATCCGTAGTCTCGCTTCAGCACCGCGTCCGCCCACTCGACGAGCCCCTTTTCCGTCGGATCCCAGTCGCTCAGCGTGAGGAACACCGGCACTGGTACGTCCGATCGACCGTTGGCGCCGGGATTGTTCTCGCGATAGTCCAACGCCTCAAGCAGGATCTGGATTAGGGCTCCGGTCTTTCCCGCACCGGCTTTGCCCGTGATCACCACCTTGTCGACGTCCGGGTGCACGTAGAGCGCGTGGAGTTGCTCCACGACTCCCCGGTTCATGACGGCGGGGCGCGGCGACGACATCGGGATCTCACGCGGCCTGGCGCCGCGACCGGGCCTGGCGCGGTTGCTGGGGAGGGCAGTCGCCGCCCACGAAACGCGGATCGTGGCCGGATTCGTGATCCTGCGAGTGGCGGCTTCCTGGCTCCATCGGTCCCGGACGTTGGTCGCCAGGTTCTTCGCGGCGGCGTCGAGCTCGCGCGCGAGGCGCTCGGGATCTATCTTGCGGACGATTCGCACGACCAGTGCCAGGACCGTGATCGTCAGCCCGGCGATCGCGACGCAAGCCGACACCGCTTGGGCCGTCGTCAAGGTGTCGCCGCTTACGAAGATCGCGACGACCCCGGCTGCGGCCACCAAGAGCCAGAGGACCGCGGCGAGGATCGCGACCCGGACCTGACGCGTCCGGCGTTTCCAGTGATCGCTGCTCAATGCTTTCCTGACGCGGCGGCAGTGCCCGAGGCATCAGAAAGAACTCGCGAAACGCGACCGCAGCGACCGTGCACTCGGCGAATCCTGACACTTTCGCCGAGAGGCTGCGACGGCGGCGCCAGTCGCGGTCCGCGTCGGCGGTGCGCTGCTCGCGCAGGTCGAAACGGACGCCGCGAGCACGGGCGAAGCTGATCATGTCGTCGTACTCCGCGCTGCCGTCGAACCGGTCAGGCTCGGAGTCGCCGTCGATGAACTCCGCGCCCGCGGCGGAGCTGAGGTGGTCGCGCCCCGGGCCGCCGTCGAGCCGACCGCTGCCGGTGATCACATCGCCGCCCGTGCTGCCGTCGATCGCTCCCGAGGCGCGCGCGAGGTCGTCGCCGTCGCCGAGCGCGACGGTCACCCACACGGACTCGCCGGGTGAGGTCGTGAAGCGGGCGGTCTGCGGGTCGACGGGCGTACAGCCGGCGATCGTCGCTCCCGCGTGGTGTAGGTCCACGTAGCCGTCCGCATGCGTGACGGAGAGGCCGTTGCGCTCACCAGGTGCCGCGGTGTAGGTGACCCACCACGAGCAGTAGTACCGGACGCTGCAGTCGGCGTCGACCTCCACCGTCCCCGCGGAGGTGTCACCCGCCAGAGCCAGAGCGGTCACCATCGTCGTCACGGCGATCCTCGGCGTCCTCGCGCTGCTCTTCCTGTTGCTCCTGGATCTGTTCCTGACGTTCCGTGTCTTCTTTGAAGGGTCCGAGCTGTGAGGTGACGACCGCGATCGTGACGGCGATGATCGCGATCGCGGCGATGATCGAGCCCAGCAGTTGCATGGTCAGTCCTCTCCCGCCAGGAAGTCCGGCGCGACGGTGAACCAGGTGACCGCCAGCAGCAGGAACAAGAGCGTGCCGAGGTAGGGCAACAGCTGCCCACCCTTGCCCGAGCGCACCACGGCGATCTTCACCCCGAGCACAACCAGTGACCCGTTCGCGGCGCCGATGTGCAGCGCATAGTCACCTTCGAAGCCGAACACGGCGAGGCACATCAGCGCGACGACCACGATCAGCACGGCGAGCATGTCACCGGACGCACGGTGGGTGAAAAAGGCGGGCCCCGGCTTCCCGACCGGCAGCTTGCGATACCCGATCGCCGCCAGCAGCAACTGGTAGACGGCCAGCGCCAAGATCACTGACGCCAACACGGTCTTGACCGACCCAGGGTTGCCGCGGGTGAGCTCGACGATCGTGTTCTCCACGGGTGGGGGTTTACCCAGCCAGCTCCTTTCGATCCACGGCTTCGCGGGACTTCAGGAGCTCACGCGCCCGCTCGAGGTCGTCGCTGCGATCCACCGCCAGCGCGCCGGCGAGGCGGTCGCCGTCGAGGTACCAGACGGTGAACTTGCCCTCCTCGACCGAACCGCGGACGATCTCCTCGGTCCAGTCGTACGCCGGACCGACGTACTCCATCCACGTCCAGTCACTGAGGTCGGAGAAGAAGTAGGGGACGACGTCATGGGGCTCGTCGGAGCCCATCATCGAACGCGCGGCGGTCTTGCCCTGGTTCTCGGCGACGTCCCAGTGCTCGATCCGCAGCCGCTTCTGGTGCACGACGGAGTCGTACTCGGCGATGTCACCGGCGGCGAACACGTCGACGGCGCTTGTGGCCAGCTTGGCGTCGGTGAGCACTCCGCCCTTCTCACCGATGTCGAGTCCGGCCTTCTTGGCCAGTGACACGTCGGGCGTCACCCCGACACCCACCACCACGGCGTCCGCGGGGATCGTCTTGCCGGACTTGGTGACCACGGCGGAGACGCGGCCTTCACCCTCGAAGCGCTCCAGCTCTTCGCCGGCGTGGATCTCGACGCCGTGATCGGTCAGTGCCTTCTGGAAGAACCCGCCCGCGGTCTTGCCGAAGGTGCGCTCGAGCGTCACGTCCTCGAGCATCACCAGGCTGCACTTGCGTCCCATGGAGGTGAGCGTCGCGGCGACCTCGGTGGCGATGTACGAGCCGCCGATCAGCACCACATTGTCCTTCGCGTCATCGCGGATGTGATCCGCGTTGCCCAGCGCGCGCAGGTAGTGAATGCCTTCCAGGTCACCGCCGTCCACGCGCAGCCGGCGCACGTTGGACCCGGTGGCGAGCAGCAGCTTGCCGTAGCGGATGACGTCTTTGTTGGACAGCGTCACCGTGTGCGCTTCGGTGTCGAGTTTCATCGCACTGGTGCGCACGAGCAACTCGACGTTGTTCTCCTTGAACCAGTCCTCGCCGCCGAGCAGCACCTCGGCCTTGGACTTCTCACCGCCGAGGTAGCCCTTGGACACCGCGGTGCGGTCGTACGGCGGGTCGGGATCGCGTGAGACGACCAACACCGAACCGTCGGCGCCTTCCTCGCGCAGCGTGCGCGCGGCGGAGAACCCGGCGTCGCCGCCGCCGATGATGAGGAACTCGATCTCGCGCTCAGGCACCTTTGAACTCCGGCTTGCGCTTTTCCTTGAATGCGGTGAAGCCCTCGGCGGCGTCCTCGGTGTCGAACAGACGTCGGATGCCGTCACGCTCGCGCGCCAGCGCCTCGCTGATGGGCTTTTCGATCCCGGCGTAGGTGGTGAGCTTGATCTCGCCGATCGCCGCGGTGGCGCCGCCCGCGAGGGCCTCGGCGTAGGCGCGGGTCTTGTCCGCCGTCTCCGCCGCCGGGAACAGGCGGTTGAGGATGCCCAGTCCGTGCGCCTCCCCCGGTGAGACCGGCCGGCCCGTCACCATCAGGTCCAAGGCCTTGGGCACGCCGATGATCCGCGGCAGTCGCTGCGTGCCGCCGTTGCCTGGCAGCAGCCCCAGCGTCACCTCCGGCAAGCCCAATTTGTAGGTGCCGCGGGCGCCGAAGCGCAGGTCGCACGCGAGTGAGATCTCGAGCCCGCCACCGAGCGCGTGACCTTCCACCTGCGCGATGAACACCTTCGGGACGCGCGCGATCGAAGCGAGCACCTCGTGCCCGAGCTCGATCATCGCCATGTTGTCGGCGGTGCTGTTGGCCGCGAACGCCTTGATGTCCGCGCCGGCGGAAAAGAATTTCTTCGAAGCGGACCGGACGATGATCGCCTTGGTGGAATCCGCCGCCGCGGAATCCACCGCGACCTTGAACTCCTCCATGAACGCCTTGTCGTAGGAGTTCGCGGGTGGCTTGTCCAGTGTGATGTACCCGACGGCCCCGTCGGCTTCGTACGACACGGCCATTACTCGAGCCCTCCCACCACGACCGAGATGTCCTCGAGGTAGTAGTCGAGCCCCTCGACGCCGTGTTCCTTGCCGTACCCGGACTGCTTGACGCCACCGAACGGCAACTCGTCATAGCCGTAGTGGAACTGGTTCACCCACTTCATGCCGGCGTCCACCTCGTTGGCCACACGGTGAATCACCCGCACGTCGTTGGTCCACACCGAAGCCCCGAGCCCGTACTCACTGTCATTGGCGAGGCCGATCGCCTCGTCCAGGTCACCCACCCGCCAGATCGGCAGCACCGGCCCGAACGTCTCCTCCCGCGCCACACGTGAGTCGAGAGCCGGATTGGTGACGATCGTCGGGTTCATGAAATAGCCGGCGCCGTCAGGCTTGTCACCACCGAGGACGAGTTCGCCGCCACCGTCCAGCGCGTCCTGCAACTGCTCCATGAGCTCGTCGCGGCCGTCGGACGTGTGCAGCGGGCCGACGCGGATGGCCGGCTTCTCCGCCTTCTCCCAGCCGAGGCCCGGCTCGTACTTGCCGACGGTGCGCGTGAGCTGCTCGAGCAGCTCGTCGTAGACCTCGTCGAAGACGTAGATGCGCTTGCCGCCGAGGCACATCTGCCCGCAGTTCCAAAAGCGGCCGATGGCGATGCCGCGCGCGGCGGCCTTGACGTTCGCGTCGGGCATAACGATCACCGGGTCAGAGCCGCCCAGCTCCATCGTCATCCGCTTCAGCTTCGGCGCGGCCAGGCCCATGATGTGGCGGCCGACGGCGGTGGAGCCGGTGAAGGCCACGCGCCGGACCTTGTCGTGGGTGACGAGCGCGTCGCCCACCTCCGAGCCCTTGCCCGTGATGACGTTCACCACGCCGGGCGGGAATCCCGCCTCCTGGAACAGGTCGGCGATCTTCAGCGTCGTCAGCGGCGTCGTCGCGGCCGGCTTGACCACGATCGTGTTCCCCGCCATCAGCGCCGGCGCGAGCTTCGTGCCCAGCAGCGTGAGCGGGAAGTTGTTGGGCACGATCGCCGCCACAACGCCCATCGGGCGCCGGATGACCATGCCGTACGCCTTGCTCAGCGCCGACGGCAGCGGCTGATAGGAGCCACGCACCTTCGTCGCCAGGTCGGCGTAGAAGTTCAGGCCGTGGACGAGGTGGTGGATCTCACCCGCCGCCTCGGTCACCGGCTTGCCCTGCTCGTGCACGAGCGACATCGTCAGGTCCTTGCGGTCGCGCTCGATCAGCGCGATCGCGGCGCGCAGCAGCTTCGCGCGGTCCTCGGCGTCGGTCTTCTGCCACTCGCCGAAGGCCTTGTCGGCGGCCTCCACGGCCGCGTCCACGTCCGCGGCGGTACCGCGGGGGACGGACTCGATCCGCTCCTCGGTGGCGGGATCGACGACGTCGATCCCCTCCCCCGCCGCACCCTCGGTGCGCTCGCCTGCGATCAGCATTCCAGTCATCAGGTTCCTTTCTTAAAGGGGCCTGGCCCCTTTAGGGAGCCAGGCTCCGGCCGCCGCAGGCCACCAGCACCTGCCCGGTCACGTACGCGGTGGCCGGTGAGGCCAGCGCGGCGATCGTCTCCGCGATCTCCTCGGGCTCGGCCTGGCGGCCGAGCGGGATGCTCGCGATCATCTTGTCCAGCACGTTCTCCGGCATCGCGCGCGTCATCTCGGAGGCGGTGAGGCTCGGCGCGATGGCGTTCACGCGCACGCCGCGCGGGGCCAGTTCGAGCGCCAGCGCGCGCGTCATGCCGACGAGCCCGCCCTTGGAGGCGCTGTAGTTGAACTGGCCGAAGTTCCCGAGGTAGGCGCGCGAGGCGAGCGACACGACCGACGCGCCGTCATTGAGCGTGAGCGCGCGCGTGAGCTCGTAGGCCGCGCCGAGGTTGACCCGGATGACGGCAAGGAACTGCTCCTCGGTCATCTTGACGATCCGCGCGTCACGCGTGATGCCCGCGTTGTTGACGAGCACGTCGACCGGGCCCGCGGCCTCGACGACCCGTGCTCGGTCCTCGGCAGAGGTCACATCGGCGATGAACCCGTCCGCGAGGTCCACGCGCAGCACGTCGTACCCGTCGCCGTCGAGCCGGTCCGCGACCGCTTTGCCGATCCCGCGCGCCGCGCCGGTGACGACCGCCCTCACGACTGCACCTTGCCCACGTGCTTGGCGCCCACGTGGATCAGCTCGCCGGCCACGCCGCGGCCTTCGGACAGCAGCGCGATCCAATGTTGGAGATCCTCCGGCGACGCGTCCTCGCCGGTCGCGATCGCGTTCGCCGCGTGCTTCTCGGCCGCCAGCGTCCGCATGCCGGAGAGCAGCGCGTTGGCCAGCATCGCCCCCGGCGCGCCGTCCTGGCCCAGCAGATGCTCGTTGCGCACGACGAACACGATCGGCTCGCCGGCCCGCGCGGCTTCCTGCGCGCGCCGGAACGCGTCGATGAGCGCCGTCTCGACGCCGGCGAAGTCCTCCACTTCGGGGGCCGTGAAGATCATGCTCGGAGCTTGTAGCGCTGGATCTTGCCGGTCGGGGTCTTGGGCAGGTCGTCGACGAATTCGATGAAGTGCGGATACTCGTAACGGCGCAGGCGCGTCTTGCACCACTCCTGCAGCTCGCCGACGAGGCCTTCGTCGCCGGGATCGCCGCGGGCGATCACGAACGCCTTCACGCGCATCGTGTAGTCGGCCTCTACCCCCACCGCGGCCGCTTCGAGCACGCGCGGGTGCTCCATCAGCACGTTCTCGATCTCGATCGGCGAGGCCCAGAGCCCGCCGATCTTGATCATGTCGTCGGCGCGGCCCTCGTAGACGTAGTCGCCGTTCTCGTTGACCCGGTAGCGGTCGCCGGTGAAGAACAGATCGCCGTGGATCGCCGCCTTGGTCTTCTCGTGCTGGTGCCAGTAGTGCGAGAGCGCGGAATCGCCGCGCACCCACAGGTTCCCCACCTCGCCCTCGGCGACCGGCGCGCGCAGCTCGTCGAGCAGGACGAGCTCGTACCCCGGGACCGGCTTGCCACTCGTGCCCGGGCGCACGTCACCCGGCCGGTTGGAGCAGTAGATGTGCAGCAGCTCGGTGGAGCCGATGCCGTCCACGATGTCCAACCCGAAGCAGTTCTGCCAGCGCCGCAGCACTTCCGGCGCGAGCGGCTCGGCGGCACTCACACACAGGCGCACTGAGCTCAAATCGTGCTCGAACGCGTCGGGGAGGTTCACCATCGCGCCGTACAACGTGGGCACGCTGAAGAACAGTGTCGGCCGTTGCTCGGCCGCCGTCTCGAGCAGCCCTTTCGGGTCAGGTCGGCCCGGTCTAAGCACCGTGGTGGCGCCCACCCAGTACGGAAAGGTGAGGTTGTTGCCCAGCCCGTAGGCGTGGTAGAGCTTCGTCGAGGAGAACGTGACGTCGTCCTCCTGTATGCGAAGAATTTCCTTCGCGTACGTCTCGCAGGTGTACTCGATGTCGTGGTGCAGGTGCACCACGCCCTTCGGAAACCCGGTGGATCCACCACTGAACAGCCAAAACGCCATGTCATCACGGTGCGTGTCGGCGGGTGTCCGATCGCCGGGTGAATCAGCCATCCTCGACTCGAACTGTGAGCGGGCCATCGCACCCGCCGGCAACCGCTCGAGCAGCGCGTCCTCGGCGACGATCACCTTCGCGTAGGAGTCACGCGCGTAGTGAGCGAAGTTGTCAGTGGTGTCCAAGAACGACACCGGGGCGGGCACCGCCCCGGCGCGCATCGCCCCGAGGAACAGCGCCGCGAACGTCGGCGAGTCGTCGAGGACCATCAGCACACGGTCCTCGCGGCCCACGCCCAGGCCTTCGAGAACGTTGCCGGCTTGGCAGATGCGGTCGTGCAGCTGCGCATAGGTCACCGTCTCGCCCGAGCAGCGAATCGCGACCTTGTCGCCGTGACCGGCCTCCAACCGCCGGTCGACGAGCGTCCCGGAGTTGTTCACGGCCGCACCGTACCAGCGAGGATGGTGCGCGACTTCACCTCCAGCAGGCCGCTCGGCGTGACGCGCAACTCCGGCAGGAAGTCGCCCGACGCGAACAGCAAGCTGTAGAGGGGATCGTGGAACGGATACCCGGCTCTCCTCATCACGTCAGACAGACTACTATCGATCGCAACTGTTGTGTCGAACGTCCCGGACGAGATGAGCCCGTCGATCTCCAGCGGCGCAGACCAGCCGCCGTCGAACGCGAAGCCGCCGCCCATCTCCGCCACCCGTGCCGCCGCGCGGGCCATCGCCGCCGGATCGCGCCCCAGGACGAGCAGCTCGAGCGAGGTCGTCGCGGTGGTGGCGAACCCCTCCACGTCCAGGAAGCGCTCTACGACGCCCTTCGCGGCCCAAGAGCCGTCGCGGCCCACGAGCACGGCGTGGACGTCGCCGGGCGCCACCTCGCGGTCGACGCGCCGGTTGATCACGGCCGACTCGTAGCGGGCGACCGGCTGCGTCCCGGTCAGAAGCGTGAACAGCCCAGCGTCCGGCGCCACCAGAACCGGGCCCGCGGGCCACGGCACCGCGGGCAACTCGGCGACCAGCCGTCCCTCCCGCGCGACCACCTCGCCGCGCACGTACACGGTCTCCGGCCGCCACTCCCCCACCTCCGGCAGCACGTTGAACGTCGCCGCGCGCCCCGGCGCGATCCCGCCCAACACCTCGTCGAGGCCGAGGAACGTCGCCGGGTCGATCGTCGCCATCTGCAGCGCGCGCATCGGCTCCACGCCGTGCTCGGAAGCGATCCGCAGGGCGCCGCCGATCACGCCGCGCTCGGCATAGAACGACGGCGTGGCGCCGTCGGTGGTGAACATCAGCCGCCGCGCGCTGCCGATCACGTCGTGGAGCCCGTCCAACAGCTCCGGGAGATCCGGCCTCAGCGAGGACTGGCGCAGCATCGTCCACATCCCGAGGCGCAACCGGTCCAGTGCCTCGGACGCCGTGATCGCCTCGTGGTCGGCGGAGATCCCGGCCAGCGACAGCTCGTTGAGGCGGTTGTAGGAGGCGCCGGCGTTGTGGCCCTCCACGCGCCGCCGCGCCGCCTTCGCGGCCGCGATCCCGGCCGCCACCCGCGGCTCCCCACGCGCGACCGACATCCAGTTCGTGATCTCGCCGCTCGCCACCACCTCAGGCCACGACAGCATCGGCGCGATCTCGTCGATGGCGAAGCGCTCCGCCTCATCCGGGTACGCCGACTGCGGGCTGATCCGCGCCACCCAGCGGATGTGCGCCGGCGCGGCCCGCATCGCGTCGACGATCGTCCGCAGCCCGTCCACCCCGTGTGACAGGAAGAAGAACAGGTTGTCGTAGACGAGCGTCGTCGTCCCGTCCGGCACGGCGACCTCGAGCAGCGACATCGGCGAATACAGGCACCACGGGTGCGTGTGGGGCTCGATGTACCCCGGCACCAGCACCTTCCCGGCGATGTCGATCGCCGCGCACGCGGGCTCGCGTGGCCCGACGTAGGTGATCACGCCGTCGTCGAACTCGACGTTCGCGGTCACCCAGGTGCCCGTGTACACGTCCGCCACGGTCCCGCCGACGAGAGCCTGCTGCATACGCCGAGTATGTTTGCCGATTCGTGGACGACGTCCTGCGACGCCGCTCAGTCGGCGCACCCGCCGCCCGCTCGACCCTGCTCACCGTGCTGGGCGAGTTCCTGCTGCCGCGCCCTGACGGGGCGTGGCAGGAGGCGTTGATCGCCGGCCTGCAGCTGCTCGGATACACGCCGTCGGCCGCGCGCCAGGCCGTCGTGCGCTCCACGCGCGAGGACTGGCTGGCGAGCGAGCGCGTCGGGCGGCGCTCGCGCATGCGGCTCACCCCCAAGTCGACCGACCTCCTGCGCGTCGGCGCGCGCCGCATCTACGGGTTCGGCGGGCCGGTGAGCTGGGACGGACACTGGCTGCTGCTCGTCCTGCGGGTACCCGAGCAGCGGCGGGAGCTCCGTCACCGGCTCACCACCCAGCTCGCGTGGGCGGGATTCGGTTCGCTCGGCGGCGGGCTGTGGATCACGCCGCACGTGGACCGCGAAGGGCTGGTGGGGGCCGAGGAACCCGCGCAGCTGCTCACGTTCCGCGCCGAGCTGGGCGCGCTCGGCGATACCGAACGGGTGATCGACGAGGCCTGGGACCTCGACAACCTGCGCGAGCACTACGATCAGTTCATCGAGGACTTCACCGGGCTGGAGCCGGAGGATGACGGCGCCGCGTTCGCCGCCCAGACCGCGCTCGTGCACGCCTGGCGCCGCTTTCCGTTCATCGACCCGGACATCCCGGACGATCTGCTGCCCGACGACTGGCCGCGCCGCCGCGCCCACACCCTGTTCCAGACCTGTCACTCATCATGGGCGCCCGCCGCTCAACGACACTTCGACGAACTCGCATGACCGACCGCAAACGCATCTACGTCGCCTACGCGGGCGGGACGATCGGGATGAAGCCCTTCAGCGACGGCTACGCGCCGGTCCCCGGGCACCTCACCACGCAGGTCCGCGACCAGCCCCAGCTCCACACCGCCGAGGTCCCGGAGCTGTCGATCTGCGAGTACGCACCGCTGCTGGACTCGGCCAACGCCCGGCCCTCGGACTGGCTGCGGATCGCGCGCGACCTCGCGCAGCACCGCCAGCACTACGACGGTTTCGTGGTGCTGCACGGCACCGACACGATGGCCTACACCGCCTCAGCGCTCGCCTTCCTGCTGCGGGGGCTGGGCAAGCCGGTCGTCGTCACCGGCAGCCAGATCCCGCTCGGCGTGCTGCGCAGCGACGGGCGCCAGAACCTGCTCACCGCCGTGCTCGTCGCCGCTCGCGACGACGTCCGCGAGGTGTGTCTCGTGTTCGGGTCCTCGATCCTGCGCGGATCCCGTGCCGTGAAGGCCAGCGCGTCCGGCTTCGAGGCCTTCACCTCCCCGAACCTGTCGCCGCTCGGCATGGCCGGCGTGCAGATCGAGATCGACCCGTCCCGGCTGCGCAACCAGGAACCAGGTGCCGTGGGCCTGCCGCTGACGCTCGACGCGCCGGTGAACCTGCTGCGCCTGTATCCCGGCATGCCGGCCTCGCTGCTGCGGGCCGCGCTCGCCGAACCGGCCCGCGGCCTGATTCTCGAGGCCTACGGTGCAGGCACCGTGCCGACCTCAGACAGTGAGCTGCTGCAGGTGCTGGCCGAAGGCGCGGCACGCGGCGTGGTGGTCGGCGTCGTCTCACAGTGCGTCGACGGCCGCGTGGACCTCAACGCCTATGCGACGAGCGAACCGCTCCTGCAGGCCGGCGCGGTCGGCGGCTTCGACATGACCACCGAAGCCGCCTACGCGAAGCTCGTCGTGCTGCTCTCCGAGGGACGCGCGCCCGACGACGTCCGGGCGCTCTTCACGCAGGACCTCGCCGGCGAGCTCAGCGCGTAGCAGTTGATCAGCTCAACAACGCTCTCATGTTCTGAGAGGATGGCAGCGCCGACCGAGTTGGCGCCTTATCCCCGTTAACCGCCTGGACACTCCGGGCAAAGGAATACCCGTGTCCAAATTCCGCACCTTGTTGGCCCTGACCTTGGCTGGAACGCTCGTTTTCGCCGCCACGGCGTTCGCGAAGAACATCGTCGGCTCCGGCGCTGCAGAACGGCTCACCGGCACGGCCGGCCCAGACGTGATCAACGGCCTCGGCGGCCGGGACACGCTCCGCGGGCTCGCCGGCGACGACGTACTCACCGGCGACACCGGCCCCGACGAGACCTTCGGAGGTCCGGGCAACGACAATATGAACGGCGGCTCGGGCGACGATCGCCTGATCGGCGAGGACGGCAACGACCAGGGCCTCGGCGGGTTCGGTCACGACACGCTGCTCGGCGGCCCGGGCGACGACAACCTCGAGGGCAACGAGGCCCCCGACATCCTCAACGGCGGCGACGGCAACGACACGCTCGACGGCGGCAGCGGCGGCGACGACATCAACGGCGGCAACGGCAACGACACGATCTCGTCCGACACCGGTCCGGACCGGATCGACGCCGGCCCCGGTGACGACATCATCCACCTGAACTCCGACCCGCCGAGCGCGATCAAGAGCATCGACTGCGGTGAGGGCAACGACACCGTCTACAACACGCCCGCGCCGATGGGCCGCACGAACCGCAAGCTGCTCGCCGCCCAGTCCAACTGCGAGAACGTGATCGACCTCGCCGCCGAGCGCGATCCCACGCGCGGCATCACCTGGTCGGGCAACGGCACCAAGAACGGCACCGAGCGCAACGACCGCCTCAACGGCCAGGGCGGCTCGAACACCCTCTACGGGCATGGCGGCAACGACATCCTGTGGGGCGACGCCCGGCACAGCGGCAGCGCCGGCGGGCAGAGCGACCTGGTCGACGCGGGTGCCGGCGACGACACCGTCTACGGCGGTCGCGGCAAGAACCGCATCCTCGGCGGCGACGGCAACGACTTCCTCCAGGGCAACGGCCAGATCTCGACGATCTTCGGCGGCAACGGCGCCGACAACATCCGCATCGCGGGCAAGAACACGATCGTCGACGCGGGCCCCGACGATGACACCGTCTACGCGATCACGGCCAGCGGGCGCGCGACCGTGAAGTGCGGCCCCGGCAGCGACACCGTGATCGTCTCGCGCTTCAAGGGCAACGCCAAGCGCGTCAAGGTCGCCAAGGACTGCGAAAAGAAGAAGAAGGGCTAGCGCGCGGTAGCGCCAGGCGCTGGGCGGAGGAACAACTCCGCCCGGCGCCACCCCACCCATGCGGGCGCCATGACGGCGACCCGGACGCTGATCGCGAGCACGATCCAGCCGGGCGCGGACGCCAGCGGCACGCAGAAGGTCGGATGGCCGGGGATCAGCAACTCGGCACCGATCGCCAGCACGAGCACGGCGATCACCGCAGCGGTGATGTACACCGTCGCGGGAGAGACCTCGCCCACCGGGCGCGCACCCGCGAGGCGATCCACGCGCTCCGGCGCGATCCCGCCGGGGAACGCCAGCAGCGCTGACGCGAGCGGCGCCTTGCCGCCCCGCCGCACCGCGGCATCGTCTGCCGCCAACTCGGCCAAGGCCTGTTCGCGACGCGGCAGCGCGGGCAGGGAGTAGGCGTCGCCGATCGCGCGCGCGATCAGGATGCGCAGCGGGTCACGCCGGTCGGCGTGATGGCCCTCGTGCGCCACGACCGCGGCGAGCTCGGCCACGCTCAACGTCGCGAGCGCGCCCGCGGACACGTACACGCGCGGGCGGACGAGCCCGGAGCAGAAGGCCCGGGGCTCCGCGCCGGGCACCACACGGACGCTGCGCCCCCCGATCTCGCGGGTGTCGACGACCGGCAGCTCCGCGGCGAGCCGCCGGTGCGCGGCCACGCCCCGCCACAGCGAGCGGCCGCCGTGCAGCAACGCGAAGCCGTCAAAGAGGATGAGCGCCATCAGCAGCAGCTCGCGCCCGTGATGGAACTGCCCGTGCGGGATGTCCGACAGCGCGTGCAGCAGCAGCGCGTTGTGGTACCGCAGGCCGTCGACGACGAACAGCAGCGCCAGCAGGAACGCGGTGAGCCCGAACGCGGCGACCGCGAACTCGGCCCGCCGCAGACCGCGGGACTCAGTCGTCACTTTCGGCCAGCCGGCGGAGGGTCTCCAGCCGCTGCTGGTCGAGCCCCTGGATGTGACGCGCGAAGTGCGCGAGCGCCAGGTCGCCGAAGTCTTCCACGAGCGCCTCGACGGACGCCTCGGCTCGCGCGGCGAGGTATTCGTCGCGCGAGAGCGTGGCGACGTACACGTCGTAGCGGCCCGCGCGGCGCCGGGTCAGCAGACCCTTGCCGTCGAGCCGCGTCATAACGGTGAGCAGCGTCGTGTACGCGCGGGTCTTCTCGCCGCGCGCGTTGAGCGCCATCTGCACGTCACGCACAGTGGCCTCGGCGCGCCCCCACATCTCCTCCATGATCTCGGTCTCGAGCTCGTGCAGTGGTGGAGGCGCGTCCATGACCCTGACCTACAGCCTGAACGTGCGCTTCACGTTGAAGCGCTTACCGCCCATGGTGACGGCCCACGTGGCGGTGTAGTTGCCGGCCTTCATGCCGCGCAGCGAGCCGCCCTTGAGGTACACGACCTGGCCGGGGACGATGCCGACCGCCGGGATCGTGGCGTTGCGCGCCGTCGGACCCGTGATCGAGACCGTGCCGCCCACCGGGTCCAGCGTGTTGCCGGTGTTGCGGACCGCGAGAATCAGTGAGCGGTTGCTGCCCCGGCCGACGACGTCGGTGGCGCCGACGCGCAGGTTCGGGTTCTTGCGCGACGGGTTCAGGCGCATCTTCCCGCGTAGATCCCACTGCGGGATGATCCCGTTGCGCTTCGTGGGCTTGGCCTGCTTCGCGAACACCTGGAAGCCGGCGTAGAGCGAACCCGACGCGGTCATCCGGCGCATGTTGAAGCTGACGCGGCGCTCGCCGGGTGCCAGCGTGAACGTCTGCGGCGACGCCCGCACGTACGGCGACAGGCTGGCCCTCGTGTTCAGGACGACCGTGCCGGTGGAGCGGTTCTGGATCCACGGGCGCACGTTGATCGTGACCCGCATCGTGTCCTTGGTCGTGTTCTTGACCGTGATCGAGCCGACTCCGCCACGCTTTGCGGTGGTCTCGACGGAAGCGGGCGTGATGGACACGCCGCCCTGCTGCGCGGCCCGCGCCACCGGCGTGGAGTCGTCCGCGCTGGCGATGACGCTGCCGGTCGCGGTCCCCGCGACGGCAAGGCCGAGGGCGCCGGCGGCCAGCCGACTTCTAACGAGCTTCACTTCGGGTATCTCCTTGATTCTCTCTGTTTCGCGCGGGCGACTTGGCGCCTACGGGGTGTCCGTGGACAACGTGACGAAGAAGACCTTGCGGTAGCTGCCCGCGGCCTTGGCCTTGACCACCTGGCGCAGGTTCACCGTGGCCTTGGCGCGTGCGACCGGCTGGCTCCAGCTCGTGAGCATCGGCTCCACCGGGGCGTTGAGGGCCGCGAAGGACGACTTGCCCACACGCGCCTCCAGCGGCAGCGGCAGCAACTTCTTGCCGGCGGCGAGACGGCCCAGCTTCGAGCCCGAGGCGACCTCACCGTCGGCGAGCGACAACTGCGCCGCGTTGTCGGTGGTGGTCACCGCGACATCGAACGACGACGAGTAGGTCTTGGCCTTCGTGAAGGTCGTCAAGCCGGTCTTGGGCTGCGTGATGATCAGCTCGAGCATGCTCGGCACGGTGGCGCCGATCGTGGTGCCGCCCGAGATCGGGTCAGGCGTCTGCGCCAGGGCGACCGGCGCGGCCGTGGCCACGGCGCCGACCGCCGCGGCGGCGATGAACGTACGCAGCTTCATTTCGTGCCTTCCAGAATCCGCTTCATGACCGTCGGCAGCACCAACACGCGCTCACGGGAATCGATGCGCATCACTTGACCGTGAACTTCTTGGTCGAGGTGAGCACCGTCTTGCTCTTCTGGCGGAGCGTGATCTTGGCGGTCGCGCTGCCCTTCTGGAGCTTGGTCCCGAGCGGGAAGTTGATCGTCTTGCCCGGCAGGATCTTGATCGTCGCGCTGAGGTTGCGCGTGCCGCGCGAATCCTTGACCTCGGCCCGGATGGCGACCGCGTCGAGCGTGTTGCCCGTGTTCTTGACCGGCAGCGTCGCCGTGCCCTTGCCCGGCTTGATCGCGCCCGCGCTGACGCCGGCCTTCGGCGCTGCCGGGTTGAGCCGGATCGCGCTGACGACGCGGTAGCCGAGCACGACGCCCTTGCGGGTGGCGACGTCCGTCGGCAGGCCGACGACCTCGAGCGCGCCGTAGAGCGAGCCCGCGGCCGGAACCGAGGCGACGTTGACCGTGAGGTCGCGCTCCTCACCCGGTGCGAGCGTGAAGCTCGGAGCGCTCACGCTGACGCCGGCGAGGGCGCCGCGACGGTTCGGGGAGACCTTGCCGTTGGCCGCCTGGGTCCATTGACGCGGCGCAACGGTGACGGTCAGTGCCGTCGCGGACCGGTTGGTGACCTTCACCGGGCCGTACGCGCCGGCCTTGGCCGGCGCGTCGATCGTTCCGGACGACACGGCCAGGCCGCCGTCCGCTTGGGCCGCGGCGGCCCCGCCGGCCGTCGCTTTCTGGCCGAACGCCGCCGCACCGGCGCCAAGCGCCAAGACCGCGGCGCCCAGCGCCATGACTCGCTTCATTTCCCTCTTCCTCCCGCGCCCTGGCTCTCGCTCAGGCGCCTTACTTCTTCTGCTTGGTGACGCGGACCTTGATCTTGACCTCGGACTTCTGACCAGCCGCATTGGTGTAGCGGAAGATCACCGTCCGGTCACTCACGAAGGCCAGCTTGAGGTTGACCGCGCCCTTGGCCCGAATCGCCGTGTTGGGCTTGCGGACGGTCTTCTTGCCGACCTTGTTGAGGATCGAGACCTTCGTGCGCTTCGGCGCGGACTGGCGCTTGCCGTTGATCACGCAGGTCAGGCGGCCCGTGAACTTGTAGGCCTTCTTGTACTTCAGGACCGGGACGTTCTTGGAGACACGGACCGGCTTCGAGTTCAGGACGACCGACAGGCGCGGCGAGCGGCACTGGCTCGCCTGCGAGCCCTGGACGCCACCGCCCGCGGGCGGGTTGTTGTTGTTGCTGCCCGGCTGCTCGGTGACCGAAGCCGTCGAGATGTTCAGCGTGCGGGTCGCGACCGGCGCCGGCGGATGCCAGACCTCGACGGTGTTGCTGAGCTGCGCCGAGTTGCCGGCGACGTCGTAGACGGTCACCGTCCACGGGAACAGGCCTTCGGGCAGACGACGCAGCGTGTCCTCGATCCACCGGCCCGTCTTGCGGCCGAGCTCGTCGAGCTCCTCCTTGTCCTCCCAGGCGACGATGGGGGCCGTGAGCGCCTTCAGCGGCAGGTTCTGGCCAGTGACCTCGCCGTTGCGGCAGGCCGTGACGTCGATCGGACGGTCGTTCGTCCCGTCGGCGGGCGACAGCTCGCGGCAGTTGTCCGTGTTGTTGAAGTAGACGGGCGGCGAGACGCGGCCGCCGTAGTTGAGCTCGGCCCGGTCGAGGCCGGCGCCCGAGTCGGTGAAGGTGGGCGTGACGACCATCGTGCGGTCGACCGGCGTGTTCCAGCTGACACCACCGCTCGGAGCCGTCGTGTCCGAGACCAGGACCGCGACGCTGACGACGTCGACCTCGGGGTTCGAGGCGCAGGTCGAGCTACAGCTGACGTCGAGGGTCACGCTCGACGCCGGCGTGGTGACCGGGAGCACACCCGTGCCGGGAGCGGCGTCGGTCTCAAGGGTCTGGTTGTCCGCGGCGACGCGGTAGCTGGCGCCGGTGGAGCCCGCGAAGCCGCGGAGGGTGCGATTGACCTGGACGGCCTTCGCGCTCATCCCGCTGGGCACCGTGAGGACGAGCGAAGACGTGGTGCCGGCGGCCGGCTTGAGCGTGTAGCCCGCTCGGGCGCCCGGGGCGTCAGGCGCAGTGCAGCCCTCGCCCAGCTTGTCCGCGTTGGTCTCCTTGGTGATCTGCGCGGCCGTGAGAGCCTGACCGTTCGGACCGTGACAGGCCCACAACCACACGTCGCCCGCCGACGCGCTCGAGGCAGAAATGCCCAGGGATGCGGCTGCGACGACTCCCGCTATCGAAACCCGCAATATCCGACCGACTGAGGGCATCTCTGCCACTCTCCCTCCTGCAAAACTGCAATGGACCCGTAGTTGACCGAGCGGAGCATCGTAGGACGCACCTCTCCCCGTTGAGGCGCGATACACCCCGAGTGGTGCCGACGGTATCCCGCACCCTCCGGGTGCGTCAAGACACCATTCGTCCAGATGCCTCCACGCTTACTTCACGAAAGCAGCGTAAGCAGTCCAGCTTGCAATCGGACGTAATTCGTCGCGGATCGGTAACAACCTCGCGCGCGTAAGGCGAGCAAACGGCCCGCCGCAACGGATTCCGGGTCGTCGCTGGTGCCCAGGACATCGACGCGATCCAGCCCACCGAGGGCGCCCAGCGGGTCCGCGCCGGTAGTGGCGCGGCAGTCGGAGAGCAGGATCGCGTGCCGCTCTGCCGCGGGCCGGCGCGCGAGCTGGGCGGAGGCGGTCCGCAGCGCCAGGGCGAGGTCGGTGCGGCCCTTGCCTCGCAGCGAGAGCAGGTCGTCGACGAGCGCCGCGGGCGGGCGGGTCTCCCCAAGCGCCTGCAGCACCAGCGCGTCCTTGGCGAATGCGATCACGCTGGTCGAGGCACGCTCGCTGCGATTCAGCACGACCGCCGCGGCCGCCATCGCGGCGAGGCCCACCGCGTGCCCCTCCATCGAGCCGCTGTGGTCCACGAGCAGGCAGATCGCGCGCTTGGGCGCGACCCAGCGGCGCGTGACCAGATCGTCGGCGTGGCGCGGCCTGCCACCCGCAACCTCAAAGGTCAGGTCGAGGTCGAGGTCACCCTCGCCTGACGCCCGGCTCGGCGCGAGCCGCCGGTAGCCGGTCGTGCTCGCCCCGCCGAGCCGTCCGGCGCGGACGAACAGCCGCGCCGCGAGCCGGCGGGCGTGCACGCGCAGCTGAGGGTCGGTCGCGGCCGCGAGGTCGGCGAGCAGGGCGACGGCGGCGTCGGCGTCCGCGCGCAGGAGGTCGTGGAAGGCGGTCTCGTCGAGCTGCCCGACCTGGGGCGAGACCTGCTGGAGCTCCGCGTGGCGGCGTTCGAGTTGCCGGCGGGGGAGCGTGCGCCGCCCGCGGTCGCGCACCACCTCACGCGCCGCGTCGCCGCTCAGGGCGTGACCGGCGGCTCCGGGCGGAGGGCCGGCCCCGGCGCTTTTCCCGGCGGTGGGGGTTCGACCTCCTCCCCAGCTCGAGGCTTCAGCCGGCCGATCAGCTCGAGCACGATCGCCTCCGGTGTCTGCTCGCAGCCCTCCTCCACGCGCAGCCGGCCGGAGAGGGACGCGACCGCCGCGTCGGCGAACGACGCGTCGCCGGGGACGGGCAGCGGCTCGCCGCGCAGCTGGGCGAGCCCGACGCCCAGGCGCACCAGGTCGATCGCTCCGCGCACCGAGGACCCCATCCGCACCTGGGCGTGCTCGCGCGTCAGCCGCGTGAGCTCCACCGCGGACGCCGGCAGCGCGCCGTCGACGCCGGTGACGGTCGTGACGATCCGCCGCTCCCCGGGCGCGTCCTGGTAGGAGATCGCGATCCGGCACATGCGGTCGGCGATCGCCTGGCTCACCCGCGCGGTCCCGACCGCGTCGAACGGGTTCATGGCCGCGATCAGCCGGAAGCCGGGACCCGCGGGGATGCGGCCGAGCCGCGGCACGTGGATCTCGCCCTCGGCCAGCGCGCCGACGAGCACGTTGAGCGTCTCCTCCGGGACCCGGTTGAGCTCCTCGATGTACAGCAGCCGGCCTTCACGCATCGCGGTGGCGAGCGGCCCGTCGACGAAGATGTCGGGCGTGTAGCCCGTCTGCAGCACGAGCGCGGGGTCGTGGTGGCCGACGAGCCGCGCGGGCGTGAGCTCCGCGTTGCCCTCGACGAACTCCATCCCGAAGCCGGCGGCGTCCGCGACCGCCCGCAGCAGCGTCGACTTGCCCGTGCCCGGCGGCCCTTCCAACACGACGTGCAGCCCGGCCGCGAGCGACGCGGTCAGGACTTCGGCCTCCCGGCGCAGGCCGACGATGCGCTCGTCGACCCGCGCCAACAGCGCCTTACTTGTCGTGGATGACAACGCCTCGGATGTTCTTGCCGTCGAGCATGTCCTGGAAGCCCTGCCCGATGTCATCGAGCGCGTAGCGGTTGGTGATCAGCTCATCCAGCTTGAGCTTGCCCGCCTGGTACATGCCGATCAGGTTGCGGATGTCGTGCATCGGGTTGCCCGAGCCGAACAGCGTGCCCTTGACGGTCTTTTCGTAGAGGGTCATGACGGCGCCCGAGAGCTGGACCGTGACCTTGTTCGGGTCGGCGAGGCCGGTGATGACCGCCGTGCCGCCTTTGCGGATCGCGTTGACCGCGTTGGCCACGACCTCTTCGTTGACGATGTCGACGGTGATGATCGCCTTGTCGGCGCCGACCCCGCGGGTCAGCTCCTGGGCGAGCTCATGCGCCTCCTCGGCACTGGCCACGCTGTGCGTGGCGCCGAAGTCCTCGGCCGCTTCGCGCTTGTTGGCGAGCGGGTCGACGGCGATGATGTTCGCCGCGCCGGCGTGCGTGGCGCCTTGCACCGCGTTGGCGCCGATGCCGCCGATGCCGTAGATGATCACGGTCTCGCCGGGCACGATGTCGGCGGCGTAGACCGACGAGCACCAGCCGGTCGGCACGCCGCAGCCGACGAGCACGACGGTCTCCAGCGGCAGGTCCTTGTCCACGGACACGCAGCTCGTCTCGGAGATCACCGAGTACTGGCTGAACGAGCCGAGCATGCACATCGCGCCGACGTCGCCACTGCTGTCGTGGAAGCGGAACGTGCCGTCGGGCAGGCAGCCGTCGAGGATCGTCGCGCCGTAGTCACAGATGTTCGAGTGCCCGGTGGCGCACCAGCGACAGTGGCCGCACACGGGGAGGAACGACGTCACGACGTGGTCGCCCTCCTTCACGCGACTCACCCCGGGCCCGCACTTCTCGATCACGCCGGCGCCTTCGTGGCCGCCGACGATCGGGAAGCGAGGGACGATGTCGCCGTGGCGGAGGTGCTCATCGGAGTGGCAGAGCCCTGCCGCCACCCACCGGATCAGCACCTCGTTGGCCTTGGGTTCGTCGAGCTCGAGCTCGGCGATCTCCCAGTCGGCTCCCGGTTCCCGCAACATCGCTGCCTTGGTCTTCACGAGGCTCTCCTCCCCCGTCGACGCAGAAGCCGCGATGCTATAGCGCCACGCTTACCGCGGCGCTGCAGGGCTAGCGCGCGATCGAGGCGGCGGCCTTCGCGAGGCCGCCGTAGGCGCCCATCGGGCGGCCGTGGTTGTCGATGATCGCCGTGTGCCAGAGCTGGTCGGGCGTGCCGTCGACGAGCTGGAACTGGAGCATCTGCTTGACGCGCTTGTTCTTGCGGACCAGGTCGTAGGCCGAGCGCAGCCAGGCGGCGCGGACGCTCTGGGAGACGGCGCGGTTGCCGGCGGTGAGGTAGCCGAACTCCGTGACGTAGACGTCGAGGCCCTTGCCCTTGGGCGTGCTCAGGCTCTTGGTCTTGGCGAGCTGGTCGAGCGCCTTCGTCAGCCGCGGCATCTGGCTGATCGGCGTGTCCTCGGGGCCACCGCTCGGCTTGGTGGGCGCGACGGTGAACTGGTAGGCGTGCTGGGCCAGGCCGTCGGCCTTGAGCTTGGCGTTCTTGGGAGCGGCTTCGCGCAGGAACTTCAGCGGGGCGATCGTGCGGCCGTCACGGTTCGGGGCCAGCTCGCCGAACAGCACCTTCGAGTTGGGGTCGACGGTCTTGATCGCCGTGTAGGCGGTCTTGTAGAGCGTGCGGTACTGCGTCGGCGCGGTCTTGCTCGGTGCGAGCCAGGCGCTGAGGTTCGGCTCGTTCCAAACCGAGTAGCGGTCCACGCGGCCCTTGAAGTGGGCGGCGACGGTCCGCACGAAGGCGCCGAACTTGACGGGGTCCGGCTGGTTGCCGCCGACCTTGCCGTCCTTGGTCGCCCAGGCGGGCGCAGGGCCCGTAAGGGTCAACTGGAGCTTGATGCCATGCGCCGCGGCGGCGGCCTGCAGCGCATCGACCTTGGAGAAGTCGTACTGCGCGCCGGCGGCCGGCGGCGTGCGGTGATCGGCGCCGCTGACGAGCGAGCGGGCCCAGAGGATGTTCACGCGGATGCGCTTCGTACCCAGGTCGCGAGCGTGCTCGAGCGCCTGCTCACGCGCCATCCAGCGCTGGTCGACGAAGACCGCATCGTCCTGGAGGGCGAACTCCATACGGGGCGCGGCGCTGGCGGCGGCCGGGAAGAGGGCGGCCGCGAGCAGGACAGTGGGGAGGGCGAACTTCCGGATCATCTCGGACGTATGTCGGCAATCCGGCGCGTAGGCTCAAGAGGGTGCTGGCCGTCTTCGCGAAGTCTTTATCCGCCGACGATCCGCTCTCCGGCCTCGAGGTCGGCGAGCGACCGGAACCCGAGGCGCCCGCGGGCTGGGCGACCGTCGAGGTGCGTGCTGCGTCGCTGAACCACCACGACCTGTGGTCGCTCAAAGGCGTCGGGCTGCGCGAGGACGCGCTGCCGATGATCCTGGGCTGCGACGCGGCCGGCGTGGACGAAGATGGCAACGAGGTCGTCGTGCACTCCGTGGTCACGAGTGACGGCTGGCGCGGTGACGAGACGCTGGACCCGAAGCGCTCGATCCTGTCCGAGCGCCACATGGGCACGTTCGCCGAGCGGGTGGTCGTGCCCCGGCGCAACCTCGTCCCGAAACCGCCCGAGCTGTCGTTCGCGGAGGCCGCTTGCCTGCCGACGGCGTGGCTGACCGCCTATCGAATGCTGTTCACGCGCGCGCGGCTGCAGCCCGGCGCGACCGTGCTCGTGCAGGGCGCGGGCGGCGGCGTGGCCACCGCGCTGATCACGCTCGCCCGCGCGGCGGGCGCGCGCGTGTGGGCGACCTCCCGCTCGGAGGAGAAGCGCTCGCGCGCGCTGGAGCTCGGCGCGGACGCGGC
The DNA here is from genome assembly GCA_027587225.1 of Solirubrobacter taibaiensis. Classification (GTDB taxonomy): domain Bacteria; phylum Actinomycetota; class Thermoleophilia; order Solirubrobacterales; family Solirubrobacteraceae; genus Solirubrobacter; species Solirubrobacter taibaiensis. The sequence goes on along the minus strand of JAPDDQ010000015.1, from coordinate 95,281 downwards.
GTTCGAGCCCGGCGCACGGCTCCCCGAACGCGTCGACGTCGTCGCCGAGACGGTCGGTGCCGCGACCTGGGATCACTCTCTGAAGTCCTTGAAGCCCGGCGGCACGCTGGTGATCTCCGGCGCGACGAGCGGGGACGCCCCGCCCGCGGGCCTGACGCGGATCTTCTTCCTGCAGCTGTCGGTCGTCGGCTCCACCATGGGGACGCGCGACGAGCTCGACCGGCTCGTGCGCCTGTGCGTGGAGCGCGACGTGCGACCGGTGATCGAGTCGGAGATCCCCTTGGACTCCGCGCGTGACGCGTTCGCCGCCCTGGCCGGCGGCGACGTGTTCGGCAAGCTCGTGCTCACGCGGTGAGCGCGGCCGGCGGCGCGATCTATCCCAGATTGCTCGCGCCGCCGGGCCGACGGAATAAGCGCACGTGGTCAGCGCGCGCCGTGTTCATCATGTCAACACTCGGACACCACTAGCAAGTGAAAATGGCGCGATTGCGTTTGATCACGTGGAACGTCGCGGGTCGCGTCACCGCTCAGCCGGAGCAACTGGCAGCGATCGTGGGCGCTGAAGCCGACGTCGTGTGCCTGCAGGAAGTTACGGCCCGCACCGGACCGATGTGGGCGCAGGCCCTCGCCGACGCGGGTTTCACGGGGCTCGAGACCGCACTCGACGGGCTCCCGTCCAAGCCGACCAAGCGCCGTCTCGCCGTATTGACGGCCGCGCGCTCGCCGGTTCAGCGGCTCGCCGCCCCCGACGTCCCGTGGCCGGAGCGCGTGCTGTGCTGCGTCGTCGACGGCGTGGAGATCGTCAACGTCCACTCCCCCATCGCCCCGTCGCCCGAGCTGGCCAAGATCCGGACGCACGAGGCGGTCGCCGCCTACCTGCGCGAACCCTCGGAGCGGCCGCGCGTGCTGTGTGGCGATCTGAACACCCCACGGCGGGAACTCGAGGACGGCACGCTGCTGACCTTCGCGCACGACACCAACGGGCGGTTGCGGCCCGAGCGCGGCGAGCGGTGGGACCTGGCCGAGCGCGCGCTGGTCCGTGACCTCGGCTGGGTGGACGCGTGGCGCGAGTTACACGGCTACGGCACGCGCGACGCGAGCTGGACGTTCTCCGGCGACCGTGGTGGTTGGCGCCTCGACCATGTGCTGGTGGACGGGTTGACACCCGTCGCCTCCACTTACTGTCACACCTGGCGGCGCGACGGGCTCAGTGACCATTCCGCGCTGCTCGTGGACTTCGATCAGCCGCCGGCGGCGACCACGTCGTAGCCCTCGGCGCGCAGGACCTCGATCACCACGTCGCGGTGATCTCCCTGCAATTCGATCACTCCGTCCTTGACGGAGCCGCCCACGCCGCAGCGCTTCTTGAGCTTGCCCGCGAGCGCCTTGAGCTCTGGGTCGCGCAGCGGGAGGTCGTACACCGTCGTCACCCCTTTGCCGCGGCGGCCGGCGACTTCACGCTTCACCTTCACCCGTCCGCCCTGCGCCGCCCGGGCGCGGACCGCGTCGGCCGGCGGCGCCTTGCGCTGGTCCCCGCCCGAGCTCGAATAGACCACGCGCCGATCAGCCACCACTCACTCCATTCAACGGCAACACCGCACGCACCAGGGTGCCCTGACCCGCGGGTGAATCCACACTCAAAGTCCCATCCAGCGCACCGACGCGATCGGCCAGGCCCGAGAGGCCGGAGCCGCCGTCGGTCGACGCGCCGCCGATCCCGTCGTCGCGGACCTGGACCACCAGGCCTTCGGCCGAGCGGTCCAGCGTGACCACGGCGTGCGTGGCCTCCGCGTACTTGGCGACGTTGGTCAGCGCCTCGGCGACCGTGAAGTAGGCCGTGGCCTCGACGGCGGGCGGGAGCCGGTCCTCGACGCTGTTGACGACCTCCACGGGCACGACGCAGCGGGTCGCGACGGCGCCCACGGCGGCGGTCAGTCCCCGTTCGGTGAGCACCGCGGGATGGATGCCGCGGGCGAGCTCACGCAGCTCGGCGGACGCTTCCTGGAGGTCCTTGCCGAGCTTCTCGAAGAACGGGACGATGTCCGTCGGGTCCTTGGCGAACCGCCGCTTGGCCACCTGGACGTCGAGCACCATGGCCACCATGCGCTGCTGGGCGCCGTCGTGGAGGTCGCGTTCGATCTTGCGGCGGGCCTTGTCGGCGGCCTCGATGATGCGGGAGCGCGAGGCGCGCAGCTCAGCCGTGCGGGCTGCCTCCACCTCGTGGCGCAGCGAGGCCTCCTCGGCGCTCTTGCGCTCCGTGATGTCGAACATCGCGCCGTCGAGCCACAACCGGTTGCCGGGGCCGGAGACGAGCTGGCCGCGGTCGAGCACCCAGCGGACCTCGCCGTCGGCGCGCACGATCCGGTACTCGAGCTCGAACGGCTCCTCGGGCGTGGAGCCCCCGATCGCGTTCACCACCATCTCGAGGTCCTCGGGGTGCACGAGCGTGAGGATCGTGCGCTTGTTCGAGGACAGGAAGTTGTTCGGCGGGTAGCCGGAGATCCGCTCGATCTCGTCGGTGATCATCTCGAGCTGGTTCTCCGCGTGCCAGGCGCTGCGATAGATCGCGCCGGGCACGTTCTCCATCAGCGTGCGCAGCAGGCGGTCGTTCGCGCGCTCCTGGGCGGCACGCAGCCCGGCCCGTGTGCGCGCGATCAGCTCCGCGCGGGTGAACGGCCGGTGCAGGTAGTCGTCGGCGCCCGCGTTGAGCACCGAGTCGGCCATCCGCCCCTTCGCGGCGACGGTGATGGCCAGGATCCACGCGTCCCCGAGCCGCTCGTCCTCACGCAGCACGTGGCATACCTCGGGCGCGTCCAGCCCGGACGAGTCGCGATCGACGATCACCAGGTCGACCGGTTCCTCCTCCAGCGCCGCCCCCGCCTTCGAGACGCGCCGAACCGCCCGCGGCAGATGCCCCGCGGCCCTCAGCCAGGACTGGATCTCAGGCTCCGCCGCACCTACGACGAGGACCCCGGCCTGGCGCCGACGAATAGCTTCACCACGCGCCACGCCCCCAATCCTAAAGGGGGACAGTCCCGCTTTAGAAAACTCAGCCGCCGAAGTCGGTGGCGTAGGTCGCGCCGGAGCCGCCGGTGGGGGCGCCGTTGGCGATGCCGATGCCGATGTAGCGGAACTGGCGGGAGAGGATGTTGGCCTTGTGGCCGGAGGAGTTCATCCAGCCGCGGACCATGGCGCGCGGGGTCGACAGCTCGCCGCCGCCCCAGCCGATGTTCTCGCCCATGGTGTAGGAGCGGCGCGACTTGGTCCAGCCGGTGCGCTTGATGCGGTCGTCGAAGCCGGCGCCGCTCTTGGAGTCGTGATCGAAGTACTGCTTGGCGACCATGTCGCGGGCGTGGCCGCTCGCGGCGCGGTTGAGCTTGCGGTCCAGGCGCAGCGGGCGGAGGCCGGCGGCGCGGCGCTCGGCGTTGAGCAGGCAGAGCGTGGCGCGGACGCCGTGCTTGGAGCCGCCGGCGGTGTCGGCGCCCTTGCAGGTGGCGGCTTCGGACACGGCCGGGACGGCGGCAAAGGCGGAAATGGCGACGACGGACGTGGCGACGAGCTGACGGATACGACGCATGCGAGGGACCTCCCTGAGACGGGCACGACGGGACAGGCACTCCCGTCGACCCGTTCGGCAGCCCGGCCGGCTCCTGTGGAGGCAGGAGACCCGTGGCTTTGCGACCCCGCCTCACGGCGGGTGTGCCTTTGTCGTGGGAAGTGCTGTGAAGCGAACTGCTTGCTGCGACCTGAGTTATGTGTCGGCAGGTCGCTGGATCGCTTTAGGTCTGTGAACTTACAGACCGGAAAGGAGTTTTGATCTAGGGCTCGACGAGGCCGTGGCGGATGGCCCAGCGGGTCAGTTCCACGCGGTCGCGCATGCCCAATTTGGCCAGGATGTTCTCCCGGTGGCGCTCCACGGTGCGCGGGCTGATCACCAGCAGCCGCGCGATCTGCTCGTTCGTGTGCGCCTCGGCGACGAGCTTGACGACCTGCAGCTCGCGGTCGGTCAGCGGGTGCGTGCTCGCCTCGTCCGGGTCGTCCAGGTACGCGCGCATGACCGCGCGGACGGCCGGCGGCGAGAGGAACGGTTCGCCACGCATCGCGGCCCGGCACGCGTCGACGAGCTCGCGGTCGGCCACCGTCTTCAAGACATAGCCCGAGGCGCCCGCCTTCAGCGCCTGAAAGCAGTAGTCCTCGGTGTCGTGCATCGAGAGCATCAGGATTCGCAGCTCGGGACGGCGCTTGGCCAGCTCCCGCGCGGCCTGCAGCCCGGTGCGCAGCGGCATCGCGACGTCGAGGATCGCCAGGTCCACGTCCTCGCGCAGCGCGAGGTCCGTCGCCTCGATCCCGTCGGAGGCCTCCCCCACGACCTTCAGGTCCGGCGCGGCGTCCAGCACCTTGCGGATCCCGGTCCGGATCAGCGGGTGGTCATCGGCGATGATCACCCGGGTCGTCAGTGGCGTGCTCATGTCGCCGGCACCTCCAGGCGCACTTCGGTTCCACCCAGCGGGCCGCGCGTGATCTCCAGGCGCCCGCCGATCAACATCGCGCGTTCGCGCATCCCGCCCACACCGCCGAAGTCGTGCAGCGCGCCCTCGGCGACGCCGCGCCCGTCGTCGGCCACCGACAGCACGACGCTGCCGTTCACGGCGGCGAGCGAGAGCGCGACGGCCGTCGCCTCCGCGTGGCGCACCACGTTCGTCAGCGACTCCTGCGCCGTCCGGTAGATCGCGAGGTCGGACTCGGGCGCGAGCACCGGCAGGTCGTCGGCCAGCTCGTTGCGCACGCGCAGCCCGGTCCGCTCGGCCACGCCCGCGGCCAGCGTCGTCAACGCGCTCCGCAGCCCGAACTCGTCCAGCGCCACCGGCCGCAGCCCGCGCGCGAGGTCGCGCGTCTTCTCCACCGCGCCGCGCGCGGCGTCCTGGACCTGCTCCGCCGACGCCTGCATCGGCGACGGTGCCTCGCGCACGAGCCCATCCAGCAGCAGCACGATCCCCGTCAGCGTCTGACCGAGCTCGTCGTGCAGCTCGCGCGCGAGGCGGCGCCGCTCTCGCTCCTGTGCGTCCAGCGCGCGGCGCCCGCTCGTGCGGCGCTCCTGCTCGACGCGGTCCAGCATCTCGTTGAAGGCGTCCTGCAGCGCGGTCACCTCGGCCACCGACCGCTGCACGGCGATCCGGCGCCCCGGGTTGAGCGGGTCGACGCGCCGCATCAACGACGTCAGCTCGCGCAGGGGAGCGAACACCCGCCGCAGCAGCAGCACGTTCACCGCCAGCAGCGCGAGCGCACCCGCCACCAGAACCGCGAACTCCGTCACCCGGACGTGCGCGCTCACCGTGGCGGGCGAGAACACGAGCGCGACGACCGCCACGGCCAGCACCGCGGCGTTGATCAGCGCGACACGCCAGAACAAGGTCACCCGCCTAGGGTCGCAGGCGCCGGGTCACCGACCATGGGGGTCGTCACCCAATGCGCACGGGCACCTCGCCACCACTGCGGAGCGACTCGACGCCCGCCGCGCACACCGCCGCCGCGGCGAACCCGTCGGCGGCACCGGCCACGGCCTCACCGGCGATCCACGCCCGCAACTCATGGCCGTAGGCGGCGGCGAAGCGTTGCTCGAACCCGGTGCTCACGTCCACCGGCAGCGCGAGCGTCCCGTCCTCCCCCACGATCTCGCAGCGGATGTCGTAGCCGTAGCCCGCGCTGACGAACGCCTCGACGTCCGCCAGGACACCGGACGCCATCTGCAGGAGGATGAGCTGCGGGTCCTGCAGTCCCTCGCGCGCGCGAGCGGACGCGCGCGGGCACCGCACGTCGACGGACGAGATCTCCTCGCCCAGCAGCCAGCGCAGGATGTCGGCCTCGTGGACGGCGCTGTCGGTGATGATCATCGCGCTGTCGAAGAACGCGTGGACGAACGGGTTGCGGTGGGCGCAGTGCACCAGCAGCGGACGGCCGATCGCGCCGGCGTCGAGCCGGGCCTTCAGCTCCACGTAGCCCGGGTCGAAGCGGCGCATGAAACCGACGCTGACGAGGTGGCTCCCGCCGGCGCGCTCGGCCTCGACGATCCGCCACGCCGCCTCCGGGGTCGCGGTGAGCGGCTTCTCGCACAGCACCGGCTTGCCCGCCGCGATGCACGCGAGCACGAACGGCTCGTGCGTGAACACGGGCGAGGCGACGACGACGGCGTCCACGTCGTCCGCGGCGATCAGCTCGAACCCGTCCTCGTACGTCGCGGGCGCCTCGAGACGCTCGGCCGCGGCGCGATCCGGGTCGGCGACGGCCACGAGCCGCGCCCCCGGGACCTCCGACGCGAGCAGTCGCGCGTGGATGGTGCCCATCAGCCCCGCGCCGACCACCCCGACGCGCGTCATCCGGGCCGGACCGCGATCTCCTCGCCGAGCGAGAACGGCGCCTCCAGCACGATGTCGTCGCCGCTCCAGAACTTGCCCGGGTCGTACCAGCTCATCGGGCGCTTGTCGGGCAGCAGGCCCATGTGCTGCAGCGTGACCGCGACGAGCTCGGCGCAGTAGATCGTCTCGCGGGACACCTCGCGCCGGCGCACGCGCCCCGTCACCCACGAGCGCATCAGGCCCGGCGTGGTGGGGAACGGCTTGCCGTCGTACTTGTCGATCACCTGGATCAGCAGGTCCTCGTGCTCACGCGTGAGGTCCCCGCCCTCGAGGTGACGCACCCACGCGCGCTGGTTGTACTTGGAGTCCCACGTGCGCACGGCGTCCGCGAGCTTGTGCAGCTGGACGCCGCGCTGGCGCTCCCCCGTCCACGCGTCCGGCAGCGACTTGCCGAGCTCCGCGTGCCACAGCAACGGCGGCATGTCGTCCAGCGCGACGGCCATCCCGACGTGGTTCACGGGCGAGTTCGTCAGCGTCTGGATCGCGCGGTCGGCCAGCGACCGTCCCCGGAACAGCCAGATGTCGCCGGTCCGCGTGGTGGCGACGGCTTCCTCGAATGCGAGCTCGGACACTGGGCCAGAGAGTAGGGTTCGCGGCATGAAGGCGCGTTGGAAGTTGCTTGGACTGGCCGGCGCCGCGGGCGTCGCCGCCACCGGCGCGGTGGTCGCCCGCAACCGCCGCCCGGAGTCAGACCTCCCGCCGGAGGAGCTGCGCGAGCGGCTGCGCTCCCGCCTCGAGCGGGTCGAGGCCGGCGACGCGGATGCAGCGCCCGTCGTGTCCCCCAACGAATAGGACCGGCGGTCCAATGCGGCGCCCCCTCACGGCGCATTAGCGTCGCGTGAGAACTTCGAGAGGGGGACGGAGATGGGGCTGGAACCTGCCGCTCGGCGGCTGGTGGTGCTCGCGTGCGCGCTGACGGCGGCGTTGGCCGCGCCGGCGAGCGCCGCTGAACCGCTGGACCTGGAGACGCTGGACGGGCCGACCGCGGTCCGGATGATGGAGCAGGGCACGCTGACGTCGGTCGAGCTCACGCGCCAGTACATCGCGCGGATCGCGGCTTTGAACAAGCGCGGGCCGGGCCTGAACGCGGTGACGCAGCTCAACGCCGCCGCCCTCAAGGACGCGGCGCTGCTGGACAAGGAGCGCAAGGCCGGCCAGGTGCGCGGACCCGCGCACGGGCTGCCGATCCTGCTCAAGGACCTGATCGACGTGAAGGGCATGTACACGTCGGCGGGCAACTTCTCGCTGCGCAACTCCTTCCCGGAGACCGACTCCGGAATCGCCAAGAAGCTGCGCGCGAGCGGCGTGGTGATCCTCGGCAAGCTCGGCCTGTCCGAGTACGCGAACTCGTTCGGCAACCAGCCGTCGGGATTCAGCAACCTCACCGGCCAGGTGATCCACGGGTTGGACGCCGACCAGAACCCGAGCGGTTCCTCGTCGGGCTCCGGCACCGCGGGCACCGCCGCTTTGTCCATGCTGATCGTGGGCACGGAGACGGGCGGCTCGATCATCTCGCCCTCGCAGGCGCAGAGCCTCGTCGGGCTCCGGCCGACGGTGGGTCTCATCCCCGGCTACGGCGTGGCGCCGATCCGGCTCTCGGCCGACACCGCCGGGCCGATGGACCGCACGGTGGCCAACGCGGCGCTGACGCTGCAGTCGATCGCGGGCACCGACCCGATCAACGACGCCTACTACCGCGAGTATTGGGGCCCGGGCATCGACCCGGCGACCGTCGTCCCGCCGCAGCCGCCGACCGTCCCGAACTACAGCAGCGCGCTCGACCTGAACTTCGTGCGCGGCAAGCGGATCGGCTGGAACGGCACCTCCGAGCAGGTCAACCAGGCCAAGGCGGCGCTCACCGCCGCGGGCGCGATCCTCGTCGAGCGCCCGGTCATCGACGCGCCCGCCGACCTCCCCGCGCTCGCCACCCAGGGCGAGCAGCACATGGCGATCGACATGTACTACAAGCGCCTCGGCGCGAGCGCACCGATCAAGTCGCTGGCCGAGGAGATCGCCGACAACACGGCCAACTCGCATGAGGCGCTGAAGTTCGGCAACGCCAGCCACATGAACGCCTTCAACGTGCCCTACGGCCCGGGCACGGAGTACACGAACCTGTTCAACACCAACCTGCCGATCCGGAAGGCGGGCCTGCAGGGCGCGATCAACCGGATGATGACCAACGACACGCCCGCGGACACCAGCGACGATTTCATCGCGATCCTCGGCACGGTCCCCAACGGCGCGGCCGCGGGCTTCCCGCAGCTGACGATCCCGATGGGTTACAACACGACGCACCGGCGCACGCTGTTCGTGTCGCTGCACGGCAACGCGTACTCCGAGCGCAACCTGATCGGCGCCGCGTACGTGATCGAGCAGGGGACGAAGCTGCGCAAGCCCGTCTCGCAGCTGAACCCGAGCATGTACCGCTGTGCGAAGACGATCCCGGCGCCGCCGTACGCGTCGCGCGGCGCCTGCAACCCGGACTACACGGCGGCGATGGCGCTGGCCGGTGAGGCGCCGGCGCTGCCGTTCTCGCTGGAGACGGAGTCGGCCACCGCGTTGTCGCAGCGGCTCGCCTCGGGCACGTTGACGAGTGAGACCCTGACGAAGGCGTACCTCGCGCGGATCGCGCTGGCGAACGCCGAGGGCCCGTCGATCCAGGCCGTGCGGTCGTTGAACGCGGCCGCGGTGACGGACGCGAAGGCACTTGACGCCGAACGCGCCGCCGGGACCGTGCGCGGGCCGCTCCACGGCCTGCCGGTGCTGGTCGACGACTTCGTCGACGTGCGCGGCCTCCCCACCACCGGTGGGTCGATCGCATTGCAGAACTCGATGCCGGGCGCCGACGCCGCGCTGGTGACCAAGCTCAAGGCGGCGGGCGCGATCGTGCTCGGCAAGACGAACGTCACCGAGCTCGGCGGCCTGTTCGACGCCAACCTGCCGGAGGGCTACTCGTCCTTGGGCGGTCAGGTGCTGCTGCCGTCGGATACGGACAAGACACCCGCCGGATCGTCCGCGGGCAGCGCCGCCGCGACCGCTTCAGGGCTGGCCGCGCTGACGATCGGGCTGGAGACCTCGCCCGACACGGCGCAGCTGATCGCTCCCGCCGGTGTGGCGGGTGTGGTCGCGCTGAAGCCGAGCGTCGGCGCGGTGTCGACGAGCGGCGTGATGCCGGTCGCGTCCTCGCAGGACGCGGTCGGGCCGATCACACGGACGGTCGCGGACGCGGCCGCCACGTTGGGCGTGCTCACCGGCAAGACCTACTCGCTCCCGCTCGACGCGCTGGCCGGCAAGAAGGTGGCCGTCATCGGGAACACGACGGCGCCCTACCCGGCCGCGGTGACCGCCGTGACCGGCCTGGGCGCGACGACGGTGACCAAGACGATCGGCTCGGTCAGCACCCCGAGCGTGGTCACGCGCGAGTTCAAACGTGACCTCGACACGTTCCTCGCGGGGCGCGGCAGCTCGCTGCAGAAGGTGATCGACTACAACGCGGCCAACCCGGTCGAAGGGCTCAAGTACCAGCAGGGCGAGCTGATCTCCGCGGCCGCGCCGGACCTCTCCGCGTACGCGAGCGACCTCGCCGCGGGCAAGGCCGCCGCGGCGGGCGTGATCGACGGCCTGCTCAGCGACACCGACGTGGTCATGGTCCCGAGCGGCGACGCGCTCGTCGGGATCGCCGACCGCGCCGGCTACCCCGTGCTCACCGTCCCCGCCGGGTACGGCACGGCGGGCGCCGGCCGCAACCCGATCGGCGTCACGTTCGTGGGGACGAAGGACGGCGAGGCCGCGCTGCTCGCCGCCGGTCACGCGTTCGAGCAGGCCACCAAGGTCCGGCTCGCACCGTCGTACACGAACCCGAGCATGTGGCGCTGCGTCACCGGCTCGACGTTCTTCTCGCCGCACCACTGCCACCCGGGCGACCTGCGCGGCGACGTGCCGAACGGTCCGACCGAGACGCCCGTCCTGGGCGACGTCGGCGGCACCGTCCCGGCCACGCTCTCGCTCACGCTGGGCGCGCCGGCGACGTTCGGCGCGTTCACGCCGGGCGTGGCGAAGACGTACGCGGCTGCGTCGCAGGCCACCGTCGTCTCCACCGCGGGTGACGCGCTCCTGAGCGTGTCCGACCCGAACACCGCGTCGGCGGGCAAGCTCGTCAACGGCGCGTTCACCCTCGCGAGCCCGATGCGCGCGAGCGCGACGAGCCCGCTCGGCGTCGCCGCCACCGGCGGCGCCGTCGGAGCGGCCACGCCGCTGCTCACCTACGCCGGGCCGGCGAGCAACGACGCCGTCGCGCTCGCCTTCCAGCAGGACATCGGCGCCAACGAGCCGCTGCGCACCGGCAGCTACGCGAAGACGCTGACGTTCACGTTGTCGACGACGCAGCCGTAGTCACACCCGCCGCGAACCTAAAGGGGCCTGGCCCCTTTAGGTTCGCGGGCAGGGGATCTAGCTGCGCGCGTCCAGGTCCTGCGCGAACGCGATCAGCCGGTTGGCCGTCGCGATGTCGATCGACTTGCCGCGCTGCGCCTGGACGTGATTGACGAACGCGTGCAGCGGCGCGTGCGAGAGCTGGTTCGAGAGCGACTTGCAGGTGCCCTTCTTGTCGATCAGGCCCTCGGTGCAGGAGCGATCGATGTTGTTGAGCAGGCTCTCGAGCGTCGCGTGCAGCTCGAACGTGCGCGTGGTGTCGGTCGCGTTGCCGAGGTTGTCGGCCGCGGCGACCTTCACCGTGTGCGTGCCCGGGGCGAGCAGGAACATGTCCAGCACCTGCCCATGCGTGGCCGCAGCCCCGTCGAACAGCGCCTTGACGGTCGTGGCGTCGACGCCCGAAGCCGCGTCGGTGACCGTGTACTCGATCGCGCTGAAGTCGTCGGAGTCGAACGTCACACCCTCCGGCGCGGGCTTGGTGATCGTGATCTGCGGCGGCGTGGTGTCGAGCACGACGGTGCGGGTCACCGGCGCGCCCGACTCCAGCTCGTCGGCCGGGTCGAACGTGTGGCACGGGTCGGCCGTGCGCAGCTGCACCTGGTAGGTGCCGTCACCGGCGTTCGCCGGGATCGCGAACGTCCCGTTGGGCGCGACGTCCTTCCAGGCACCGGGGATGTTGCCCGCCTTGGTGTAGCGGTACTGCGTGGCGATCCGGCTGTCGGCGAAGACGGCGTCGACCGCCTTGGCCGTGAACTGGTGGTTGCCGCCGACGTACGTCGTGCCGCCGCTGGTGTAGGTCGTGCCGGCGAGCAGCAGCGTGCCGACCGGGGCGTTCGGGTCGCTCGGGTCGGCGCTGGGCGCGTCGCCGAGGGCGGGGAACTGCGCGTTGCCGTTCTCCCAGTCGCGGTAGAGCGTCGCGAACGTGGGACGCAGCAGGCAGGACTCCCAGACCGGGAACGTGTCGTTGCCCGCGTCGTGCTCCTCCGGCCGCGGCTGCGCGCCGCCGCTCGGGCAGCCGGCGTCCTCGGTGGCGCAGAAGCGCGGACGGCCGTCCGAGCGCCAGGAGTGATCGGAGTCGATCGACCGCAGCCACGGCAGCGAGCCCGACAACTGCGTGGTCATCAGGTTGCCGCTGGACGGGTAGGTCGACACGCCGCCCTTGATGTCCCCGCGGGCGGCGAGGATGTCGCCGAGCGCCGCGTTGAGGCCGTTGCCGTCGAGCAGCACCAGCTTGGCCGTCTGGACCGCGTTGCGGTAGGCCGCGAACTGCTCGGCGTCGAACGCCACGTTGTCCTTGAGGCCGGTGCTGGGCACGGTGCCGACACCCGGGAGCTTGACCTCCTGGTTCTCGTGATGGTCAGCCGGAAGATGCATCAGCGCGTCGAGCTTGGGGTGCGTGCTCGGCTCGAACAGGTCGAGCTGCTGGGTGCCGAGGATCGGCAGCTCGAGCGCGACGGACTGGATCCCGATCCAGTGCGTGGGCGAGTTCACGAACGACTTGAGCTGGTCGATGTCGATGTGCAGCTCCTCCTCGATCGCCTCCTGGATCTTGTTCTTCGCGAACTCCTTGATCTCGGCGATCGGGGCCTGCAGCGGGTTCAGCGCCGGGCCGAGGACGTCGTCGAGCGTGTCCGAGATGACGCCGAAGAGCTCGTTGAGGTCGCCCACGACGTCCGGCGCGCCGAGCATCGAGATCAGGTGGTCGTTGATGAAGTCCTCGGACTCGTAGCCGAGCACGTCGAGCGGGCCGACGCCGTCCTCGCAGGTGGAGCGCAGCAGCGAGTTCTCGTCGTTCGGCTCGTTGCGGCAGATGTGGTCCTGCGCGATGCGGTGGCTGCGCGGGTCGAACAGCGCCTTGGTGGAGGCGAGCCCGAGGTCGCTCCAATTCTTCAGCCCGTCCTCGATGTCCTCGATCCAGTGCTCGAGGTAGGTCTCGACCAGGTTGTCGATCGTCAGGTCGGCGGCGAGATCACCCGGATCGAGCACGCAGAAGACGTCCGCTTCGCAGTTGTTGTATTGGATCTGCGTGGTCTTCGGGCCGCGCACCGTCTGCACCGTCAGCGTCTTGGTGCGCTCGTAGCAGTCGGGGTCGATGATCAGGCAGTCCTCGAACTCGGAGTCCCACGCGTAGCGGGCCTCCGAGACCTGGAGCTCGGCCTGCATGTCGAGGAAGAAGTCGATCAGCGGCCCGCGGCTCTCGCCGACCGGCAGCGGGTTGGCCGGGTTGATGAACGTCTCGTAGATGAAGCGCTTGGGCGCCGCGAACGCGACGTGCGGCGTGGCGTCGTCGGACACCTGCGGATTGCCGTCCTCGTTGACCTCACCGGGCACGGGGCCGCGCGCCTTGTTGCCGTCGTAGCCGGCCGTGGCGTCGCCGATGTAGCCCTCGACGATGAGGTGGCGGATCGCGATCTCGGCGTCGTCGACGTCGGTGAGGATCTCGCCCACGGCCGGGAACACGCCGCCCGCGACGTCGTTGACCAGCGTGTGCGCCCACATGTCGCCGGCCGCGTGCGTCAGGTAGCCGTACGTGAAGGCGATGATCTGGCTGCGCTCGGCCGTGCTGTAGGACGGGTCGTCCTGGGCCTCGTAGGCCTCCTTGAGGATGTGCGCGAGCCACTTGCCGGTCTGCTCGGGGTGCACCACGGACTGGCCGTAGGTGAGGTCCGGGAAGCCGTCGGGACCGACGACGCCGGCGTTGAAGTACGCCGGGTTGTCACGCAGCGCCGCGACCACCTCCGGCTTGACCGCGTACTCGCGGCCCTCGATCGTGACCTCGCCGTCGTCCGTCACGTCCTCCCACGCCCGCAGGCCGGACTGGATGTGCGTGTAGGGCTTGAAGGCTTGCGCGGACGACGCCAGCGCCAGGACAGCGAGCAGCGCCACCGCGCACGCGGCGGCAAGCGGTCGAAGGCGACCGCCGAGGGGGACGTTCAATGAGGCTCCTTGGGGAGGAAGGTGAGCCGGGCGAGTATCCGGGAGCCCCGAAGGCCGTGCCCTACGGTTGCCCACACCAACACGGGCGGACAGCCGCTCAGTTGGTCACGCGCGGTTGACGAGTCCTCAGAGGAGGCCGTCGAGCGAGCCCGTCACGGCGCCCCGAGTGATCGGGACGCAGGCGGGCGGGAAGCCCTGGACGATGTCCGCGTTCACGCGGGAGAGGAACTCGTCGAGGCGGTCCGCGCAGGCGCCGTCGACGTCGTGGAGCACGAGCAGGGTCCAGTCCTGCGCGGCGATCTGCGCCAGCGCGGTCTCCACCCAGCCCGGGTCGGTCCAATCCCCCGGGACCGCGTTCCAGAGCACGCAGGTGAAGCGGCCCGCCACCAAGGACTCGACGGCCGCGGCGCTGAGCAGGCCGGGCTCCAGCTCGCCGCCCGTTCCCGACGGGCGGAACAGGCGGTCGGGATGGGCCAACTCGCCCAACTCCGCCTGGGCGGCCTCGATCTCGCACACCTCCACCCCACTCTCGCCCAGCGGGCGCGGGTGCGTGAGGGTGTGGTTGCCGATCCAGTGCCCCTCGGCGTGGGCGCGCTCGGCCAGCGCGCGGTGTTCACGCAACGCCTCGCCGACCACGAAGAAGGTCGACGAGAGCCCACGTGCGGCGAGCACGTCCAGGACCCGGGGCGTGGCCGCCGGGTCCGGGCCGTTGTCGAAGCTGAGGGTTAGGCGACCGATGTCGGCTCGGTCGCCGGGACGCCGTTGGACGAAGGCGGGGCCGCCGAGGAGGCCTTGGCCTTGCCCTTGTTACGCGGGCGCGGGTTGACGATCAGCGTCAGCTCGGATTCGAGCTTGGCGCGAAGCGGCTCCACTCGAGGCGAGAGACAGAGTCGGTCACCGAGGTCTTCGAGCTTCTCGTCGAGTTGAAATCCAGGCCCCGACGTGCAGATCTCCATCCGCCCTCCGGGAGACATGGAGTAGCAACTGTCGAAGAAGTAGTGGTCGAAGATCTTCGTCCACGGGCGCACGCCCTCGTTGGCCTCGTCGCGCGCGGCCTCGGTCTCGGCGCCGTCGCCGGCGTCGTAGGCGATGTGGTGCCAGACGCCGACCTGGCCGTCACCGGACGGGCGGCCGGTGGGCGGGCTGAAGTACCAGCGGCCGGACCGGTCGGCGTCGAGCACGAGCCGGGCGCCGTCGGCGCGGAAGCCGAGGTGCTCCGCGAACGGGAGCTGCTCCTCGAGTGTCGTGTACGAGCGCGCGCCCTCGATGCCGAGGATGCGGTGCTCGGCCGGGATGTCGTCGGCGTCGGCGACCAGCGGCTTGTCGGTCGTGTCGGACACCATCAGCTCGACCTCGTGCCCCTCGGGGTCGTGGAAGACGAGCGACTGCGGCGACGTCGGGTCCAGGCGCAGCAGCTCGCTGTGCGTCTGGTTGGCGATCAGACGGTCCATCCAGTACTCGAGCGAGTCATAGGTCGCGACGCGCAGGATCAGCCGGTGGATGTCCCCGTCGCCAGGCACGCCCGCCGGCGCCTCGTTGAACTCGAGGAACGTGACCACCGAGCCGGGGTTGCCTTCCTCGTCCCCGAAGTACGTGTGGTAGCGGAACGTCGTCTCGAAGTTGAGCGTGTTCTTGACGAACCGCAACCCCATGACGCGGCACCAGAAGTCGACGTTCGTCGTGACGTCGCGCGTGATGCCCGTGAAGTGGTGTGGTCCCTTGAGCGGCTGCTTCATCCCTCGTTCTCCTCACCCGAGAATTTGCACATTCGATAACTTACCGCCCAGTGGCGCTGACCGCACCCCGCACCGTCGCCGGCCAGGTCGCCGAGCACCTGAAGGCGGACATCCTCGCCGGGCGTCGCGCGCCGGGAGACAAGCTACGCCAGGTGGAGATCGCCCGCGCCCTCGGCGTGAGCACCACACCGGTCCGGGAAGCGCTCGCGACCCTGCAACGGGAGGGCCTCGTCCGCCTGCATCCGCAGCGCGGCGCGGTCGTCTTCCTCCCGAGTGTCGACGACCTGCGGGAGCACTACGAGATCCGCGCGGCGCTGGAGTCGCTGGCTGCCGCGAAGACCGCCGTGTGCTTTCAGGACGAGTGGGCGCCGCCGCTCGAGGCGCTGCTGGAGGAGATGTGGGAAGGCCCGGTGGCGGCGGACTACATCGCCCTCAACCAGCGCTTCCACACGCAGCTGTATGAGCACTGCGGCCGCCCGCAGCTCGCGCGCATGATCGCCGCGCTGCGCGACGCGTCGAGCGCCTACCTGCACATCTACCGCGCGCAGGAGGACTTCCCGGCCGCCCGCCTGGACCTCGAGCACCGCAAGATCCTCGCGGCCTGCGTCGCCCGTGACCCGGAGCGCGCCGCCGCCGCCACCCGCGTCCATCTCGAGAACACCGTGGAGCACGTCGCCGCACGCCTATGAGCCAGATCCTCACCACCCACGTGGGCAGCCTTCCCCGTCCAGAAGACCTGATCCGCACGATGTTCGCCAAGCAGGAAGGGGTCCCCGTGGACCCCGTCGCGCTCGAGCAGCGCACTCGCACGGCGGTCGCGGAGGTCGTCCAGCAGCAGCTCGACTGCGGCGTGGACGTGGTCAGTGACGGCGAGATGGGCAAGCCCAGCTACGTCACCTACATCGCCGACCGGTTGGACGGATTCGGCGGGACGTCGCAGCCTTTGACTTACGCCGACCTCGTCGAGTTCCCCACGCTGCAGAAGAAGGTCTTCGGCGATCCAGGGCGCAGCCGCCGCAAGACGCCCGCGTGCGACGCGCCGATCACGGTCCGCGACCCCGGGGCCGCGCAGGCCGACATCGACCACATGACGGCGGCTTTGCCGGACGGGCAGCGCGGCTTCATGAACGCCGCCTCCCCCGGCGTGATCGCGCTCTTCTTCCGCAACGACTACTACGCGACCCGCGAGGAGTACGTGTACGCCATCGCCGACGCCATGCGCGTCGAGTACGAGGCGATCACGAGCGCCGGCCTGCAGGTGCAGATCGACGCGCCCGACCTCGGCATGGGCCGCCACATCCAGTTCGCGGACAAGTCGATCGACGAGTTCCGCGACGAAGCGCGGCTCAACATCGAGGCGCTCAACCACGCCACGCAGAACATCGCGCCGGAAGCCATGCGCCTGCACGTGTGCTGGGGCAACTACGAGGGGCCGCACCACTGCGACGTGCCCTTCAAGGACATCATCGACCTCGTCTTCACGGCGCGGCCGAGCAGCATCGCCTTCGAGGCCGCCAACCCGCGCCACGCGCACGAGTGGGCGATCTTCGAGGACATCAAGCTGCCCGACGGGAAGGTGTTGATCCCGGGCGTGCTCGAGTCCAAGGCGAACTTCATCGAGCACCCGGAGCTGATCGCGCAGCGCATCCGCCGCTACGCCGACCTGGTCGGCGACGAGAACGTGATGGCCGGCAGCGACTGCGGCTACGGCACCTGGGTCGGCCAGGCCGCCGTCGATCCCGACGTGGTGTGGGCCAAGCTCCGCGCCCTCAGGGAAGGCGCGGATCTCGCTTCAAAGTGAGTCGGTCGGGCTGGAGCTCGGCGACGTAGTAGTCGTCGAGCTCCGAAGTGGTCTCGGGCCGGTCGTCGGCGCCCGGCGCACGGGCCACGAACCCGCCGCGGCCGTCGTCGCGTAGCTCGATCTGCTCACGGCCGCGCGCGAGCGGGAGCGGGTAGCCCTCGGGCCGGAAGACGAGCTCGTCGGAGTCGTCCGGGTCCTCCTCGCGCGCGTGCAACCAGAGTGTCATCCCGTCACCAGCGCGCTCCGCGGCCCGGCCAGCGCCGCGTTCATGCGGGCGATCTGCCCGAGCGTGAACATGAACATCGCCTCGTCGTCGACGTAGTCCATGTAGTTCATGAACATGTCGCCGTGCGGGCCGTTGTCGCACGTGATGTGCGGGAACGTCGGCTTGCCGGTGTTGGCTTGGCGAGCCTTGGGCGTGTCGGCCACGAAGTCGTTGCCGGTGCAGTCGTTGCGGTCGCCCCAGATGTGGCGCAGGTTCAGGAAGTGCCCGACCTCGTGCACGGCGGTGCGGCCACGGTTGAACGGCCCGGTTGCCGTGCCGATGGTGCCGAAGGCCTGGTTGAGCACGACGACGCCGTCGGTGTTCTTCGGCCCACCCGGGAACTGCGCGTAGCCGAGCAGCCCGCCGCTGAGCGAGCACACCCACAGGTTGAGCTTGTGGTCCGGGTCGACGGGCGGGACCTCGTGCTTGACGGAGTCGTCGGCACCGAAGCCTTCGCTCTTGGTCTCGGTGCGCCGGACCTCGCCGAGCGTGAACTCGATCTTCGAATCGCCCGCAAGCGACTTCCACGGATCGGGGACGTCCGCGAAGTCCTCGTTCAGCGCCCGGAAGTCGCGGTTGAGCACGTCGATCTGGCTCTGCACCTGCTCGTCGGAGACGTTCTCCTCGTCGGTGCGGTGCACCACGTTGACGATCACGTCGATCGTGAAGAGCTCGCCCACGGCCTCGATCGCACGCCCGCTCTCGAGCAGGCGCCGGGTCTCTTCCTCGACCTCGAGCCGACGCTCGCGGTAGCCGGGCTGCGTCTCGATCAGCAGCTCGTGGACGATCATCTGCGCGCAGGTGCGGGTGTTCATACGGAAGCCAGCTTTGCACCTTCCACGAGCGACTGCAGCTTGCCGAACGCGGCTTCACGACTCAGATACTTCATGCCGCAATCGGGCGCCGCGACGAGGTTCTTCGTGTACGGCAGCGCGCGCTCGATCCGCTGCTTGACGGTGTTGGCGGATTCGACTTCGTCGGAGTCCAGCGCGATCACGCCCAGCACGATCGTCTTGTCGCCGAGCCGCTCCAGGACCTCCAGATCCAGCTCGGCCTGCGCCGTCTCGATCGAGATCTGGTCCACGGGCGCATCCGCCAGCTCTGCGAGGAAGCGATACGTGCGCTTGTGGCCGGGGACGAACAGCGGGTAGCCGAAGCAGATGTGTAGGACGGTCGTGCCGGTGACGCCGTCCAGCGCGCGATTCAGGGTTTCGATCCCGAACGCGCGGGCCTGATCTGCGCGCGACTCCATCCACGGCTCGTCGAGCTGGACGATGTCCACGCCGGCCTCGAACAGCTCGGTGACCTCTTGCCGGACCACGTCCGCGAACGCGAACGCGACCTCCTCGTCGGTCTTGTAGTGGTCGTTCTGGGCCTGCTGGGCCATCGTGAACGGCCCAGGCACCGTCACCTTGATCTTGCGGTCGGTGGCCCCACGCAAGAACTCGGCGTCGCGTTTGAGGATGCTGCCGCCGCGGCGGGTGATCGGGCCGGCCACGCGTGGAACGGGCATCGGGTTGCCGTTGCGGTCGAGCGCGGTGCCCGGCTGGTCGACGTCGATCCCGTCGAGCGCGAGTACGAAGTAGTTCGAGTAGCTCTCGCGCCGGATCTCACCGTCGGTGACGATGTCCAGCCCCGCCCGTTCCTGGTCGCGGATGGCGGCCAGCGTCGCGGCGTCCTGCGCGTTGGCCAGCTGGTCCGGGTCGATCTTCCAGATGTCGCTCGCGCGCACCCGCGGGGGCAACCGGCCCCGGAGCTTCTCGCGATCGACCAACCACTCAGGTTGGGGGTACGACCCCACCAAGCTCGTTTCCATTCGGGGAAATCTAGCTGATAGCTTTCGCCTATCAATCGCCCCGAAATTCGATATTGGACCTCTCAGTCCGTTAGTCGTACATTCCTTCTCGACGACTTGGTGGCTCCCCACCTCGCAGTATCAGCGGATACATATCTCTCCTCCTCCGCTGGTGGTGCGACGTCAACGTAGCGCCGGCCCCCGTCGACCTCTCTCTCCTTCGGCGGGGGCCGCCGCGCGCGCCATCTCCAGGAACGTCGTGACCAGCGGCGACTCGTCCGCCGCCCGCCAGGCCATGTCCAGGCGCAGGCTCGGCCCCCAGCCGTCGATCGCCCGGTAGGTCACGCCGACGCGCACGAGCTCGCGCACCGACTCGGCCACGAGCGAGATGCCCACACCCGCGGCCACCAGGCCGATCACGGTCTGCATCTCCTGGACCTCCTGCACGATCGTGTCCTCGCCGCCGAGGCGGTCGATCGCCGGCTGCAGTGCCGACCGCAGCCCGGGCGCAACGGCGGTCGTGAGCAGGATCAGCGGCTGCCCTTCAAGGTCGGCGAGCGTGAGGCGGGGCTTCGCCGCGAGCGGGTGCAGGTCGGGCAGCGCCACGATCACCGGCTCCTCGGCCACGATCTCGATCTTCAGCTCCGGGCGCGAACGCGCGGCCCGCAGGAAGCCGACGTCCAACCGGCCGTCCTCGAGCTGGCGCAGCTGCTCCGTGGTGCCCATCTCGTGCAGGCGCAACGTCACGTCCGGCGCGTGCTCACCGAAGCGTCTGAGGAGATCGGGCACGAACGAGTACATCGCCGAGCCGACGAAGCCGACCGCGAGCCGCCCCACCTCCCCCCTCTGCACGCGGCGCGCCTGTCGTGCCGCGTCCTCGACCGAGGCGAGGATCTCGCGCGCCCGTTCCAGGAACACCACGCCGGCGGCCGTGAGCTCGACTCTTCTCTGGTTGCGCAACAGCAACGTCGCCCCCACTTCCTCCTCGAGCGCGCGGATCTGCTGGCTCAGCGGCGGCTGGGACATGTGCAGCCGCTCGGCCGCGCGTCTGAAGTGCAACTCCTCGGCGACGACGACGAAATAGCGAAGATGGCGGAGCTCCATGGCTACGAGTCATCATGGTGCACGTGGAAGAGTTTTCGGCGAAGGACGGCATGATCCGGCTGGGCCAGCTGCTCAAGGCGGCGGGCCTGGTCGACACGGGCGGCGAGGCGAAGCTGCGGCTCGCGGACGAGCAGGTGAGCGTCAACGGCGAGGTCGAGACCCGCCGCGGCCGGCAGCTGCACCCCGGCGACGTGGTGACTTTGGGTCCTGATTCCGTGCGCGTGATCTGACAGGCGAGTGCCGTTGGGAGTCGGCCCGCGTCGGCACCTCCCTGCGCTCGCCCTCGAACTCGCGTCGATGGTGCGGTTTGGCTGCGGGGATCTTGAGTGCGCTGGGAGGTACCGCCGCGTGCCGCCTAGGAAGCTGGGCTGGCCAGCGCGGCGCCCTCTCTGTGGCTGCTGTTTGTGAGGCAGGCACGGTCGAGTTGCCGTGGCCTTTCGCCTCCTTGGCTTCCCAGAGATCAAGTCAGCCCTCCCGCTTGATCGCCACGGCGCCCCTCGTGGAACCTGGCCCTCGGGCGGGCTTCCCTGACATCTCTGGTCCTTCGGCGCTCTCGGGCACACCCCGGGTGGCATAGACCCAACCGGGACCACACAGCCGCGATGCGCGAACGCGCCGGCGGGTCGGAGAATCTTCGCCGGCACCTTTCCGACGCTCGTGCATTCACGCGAGAGCGCTCGTGTTGGTCGACTGGACGGCGTTGCTATCTAGTTCGGCTCCGGAGGCCCGCCTCTTGTCAGAGGTTGTGGTCGCGGCAGCCAGTCGCTTCGACAAGCGAAGCTATACGCGCGGGTTTGACGTGCCTATGAACAACGAAGGTGTAGCCCGTTCCCTGCATCGCTCCTCGTCATGCAGAGCCGCGCTGCCGTCCACTCGATCCTTCCTATGCCGCGCGCCGGACACGCGGTTGGACACACTGACCATGGTCCAAGCATCCAGAGTCGTTGAGTTGTGGACGCTTGGTTGAGAAAGTGGGTGCAACTCACTCAAACGCTGAATCGGGCCGCGTCGTGGCCGCACGTGTCCCAGCAACTGAACGAGCCCGGCGCGACTAATCGTATTGTAATGTCCCGCCACTATGCCACAGGCGGTTGCCGAAGTCCTGCGCCGGCAATCCTCGCGCGGTTAGTGCCTTGATCTGTTCGCGAAATCCACCACTGACGTACGGAAGTGCCCCCCCTACCCACTCTATCCAGGGCAACGCCAAGGGTTCAATTTCTACCTCGGATGCTACCGGCACTGACCAAAGCACAACTTGGTTCGGTGGCCTATGCCCAAGACGGCGACGAACGGCGTCCACATCAGGTCGATACGCAGGCGCGCGGTGAGGCGATTGCACAAGGGCCTGGGCCACCTCGAGCAAATCGTGCACCACGGTATCGTCGAAGTCGTCGTTGGACGCCAGGGCACAGTGCCAGTGCTCCGTGCGTTCGATCGAGGACCAGGACATATCCGGGTCCGGTTCGTTTGAACCCGGATCAGATAGCGAATGGGCCAAGTCTTCCGCGTCGAGTCCGGGATGCCTTTCTTGTATCTCGCGGATCAATTCGTCTCTCATCGCCGCTCGGTCAGGCTCAACCGAAGTGAGACGCACCACAGTAGGCTTACCAGCCGCCACGTCTGCGAGCCACGAGCCAACCCAATCGCTATACCGGCAGAAGTTCGCGTAAGTAACTCCGGTAAAGCCATTGTGTCTTGCGACATCGGCAACGTCAGCAGCAGACGATGACCTTGCGACCACGAGAAGCCGGCCCTCGACAAGACGCGACACGAGGCCCGCGGTGCCGGGAAACCATCCTCGCGCCGTGTGGACAGGATGAAGCCCCTTATTTACAGCTAGCGGGTAACGACTAAGCGGCCCGGACTTGAGCGAAAAGGCAATCAAGTCAATGCCTACTTCGCGCGCCAAGTCTGCCTCAAACGGGAGGTGCGGGGAGACGAGATCGTACCTGTGAAGGTTGAGGCGTAGCCTATGTCGTGGGTCGAATACGGCCATCTCCGGGACGGCTATCAAGCGTCCCATACCGGGCGCCCGCCACTTCGGCAGGACGGGTGAGGCGCTGGGGTTTCTGACGGCGAAGCCGTTGTGGACTAGGGATTGCCCGCGACTACGTGGTGTCCAATAGACCGAGTCGAATCCATCTGGAGCAAACCGACGCCAATTCGCCGGCAAAGGAAGGTCGGGCGATGGTATGAGTCGTGGCTGCGTCAAGGTTCTCTCGGTTCCGTCCACGAATCGTTCAATGAACTTCACCCGCGGAGTCGAGAGGCAGTAGAAGGTAGCCGCAACCTCTACGAGGTCACTCGGCGGTTTGGTGAGCCGTTCTGGCCGAAGCGGAACCGCGACTTCGGTGCCTGCGGGCACATCGTTGCTCCAATTAAGCTGAACGAGCTCTGTTGTGATGTCCGGCTCGAACGTCATCCCTCGCCAATGGTCCGTGCTTCGAGTGCGAACCCTGTAACTAGGCCCGAGGAGGAACGGCGCAAAAGCGCCGACGCCGAAACGGCCCGCTTTGGCCGTCCGGATGCTGTCGTCTACCGATAGGGCCTCACGTTCCGCCGACGTCGGCCCATAGGACGCTCCAGCGATGAGAAAGTAGTCAGCAACGGTCTCTGCTGTCATTCCGATCCCGTTGTCGGTAACTCGTAAGACGTGTCCGTTCGGCGTCGCCTCGACGGCTACGACGACCTCGACTCCGCCGTCACTGTCGATGGCTTCTCCGCGCGTTATGTCGCGACGTCGGCGTTCTCGCACAGCATCGACAGCGTTCTGGAGCAGTTCTCGGACGGCTACGGCCGGCTGTTTCCCGTAGAGGTCGTCGATGACGAGGCGGAAAAGGTCCTCGTCGCTGCGAAGCGCGGTACGTCGTGGGAAGAAGCTCAGGGAGTCGTGGAGGGCTTGACTGTCGATATTCGTGTGGACCCGTTGCCTCGAAAGCTCAAGCGGAGCAAAGGCTCCGCCCCGGTATGCTGCGGCTAGGAGGGCCGTAGTGTCAAATACCTCGCGCTGGAGATCAGCTATGAGCTCGCGTAGCGCGACGTGTGTGTGAAGTCCATGGGATGTGTCTACCTCAATATGTATTCCCTTAGGGTCGCGGCCGTGCCAAGAGACCGTTGACACCGCGCCGTGCTTGTTCCACTCACTAAGGGTCAGAGCACTAGCCGGGCTCTTGAGCCGCAGCAGGATCGAGGGCGCGCGGTCAGCGTCAAGCTGAAGATAATCGCCAACGCGAAGTAGACCCATTAGGTAGAGAAGCACCGCCCCTGCCGGTCTCAGCGTCTCGCCATACTCGTAGTCGAGGAAATGGGCCATATGGCGGAGATGCTCGCCGTGCGATCGCGCTACTACTCCCGCCGCGTGGCGGAGTCGTTGTGGCGGAAGTGCCATCTCTCCTTCTGCACCTGGAAACCCGTAAACGGCGATCTCGTGAGCGAGGCGAGCGTGGTGCCTCCTGAGGAATTCCCCTACCAGCAGACGATCGCTCGTCGTCCAACGGTCCGGATCCATCTCCCCGAATGCGACACCGGGAACGCCGTCAACGTTGGGACCAAGGACTCGCTCCAGTTGGGATCGCCCGAAGTGTCGCGCCTCCTGCCGGAAACGCTCCCAAAGCTGCGGCCATGGGGTATCGCCCGGCCGCCCGCCATGAGAATCTTTAAACCACCGCAAGGGTGCGGGGGCGGATTGCGCTGAAACAAGTTGGAGAAATCCTGGTTCGCGTAGGTGCATCGCGAGATCGTGGAGCAAGCACGCGCACACGATTACCGCGGCGTCTTCAGGCTGCAGGAGACCGTCGGCGTCCCACGCCGCCTCCGGAACCAATTGAACGCACGTTTGCATCACGCGAGCGACGTGCTCGGTCCCGTGATCTGTGTAGAACGGAAAGAACGGCGTTTTATTGTCACGAAGCACGATGGCGATCGCGTCGGCGAAGATAAGTGTTGGACCTGCGACTGGTGAGGTACCGAGCAGCGCTTGCAGTTTGGCGGGGATCACGAGAACTCTCCAAGACTCGAGACGGGGGAAACTGCAGCCTGGGCTACCGCGGTCCAGGACGTCGCTCGGACAGCCTCCACGTTTTCGTCGACGGGCGCAGTCGCCTTGCTGTGCTGCTGAACGGACAGCCACGGGTCGCGTGCAGACTCGATCAGGTACAAGTGGCGCGTCACGAACCGCGTATCCTATGCGTTTAGCGCGTGCGCACTGTCGCTAACGCTAACGACCGCGCGATGACGTCGGCAATGCAATGGGCCGCTTCAGTCGCGGGCGGATCGCAGCTGACGATCAGGTGAGGTTCCCGGACCCCTTCTCGCTGAGCCTCGAGACCTCGCGTTGGACGAGGTCTAGCGGTCGTCGGACGGGCGCGGCCGACTCCTGCTTTGCGCGAATTGCGATCGCGTGCAGGCCTGGGTTAGCGCTGTGCTCGCCATTGTGATCTGTGCGTGTGCTTTGGTGCCCAGGTGGACCCACGAGCCGTGTTGGCGGCGTATGACGAGCAGATCCGCAGACGTCCGACGCCCGACCTGCCCGGCGGATGGGTCGAGCGTGATCGCGGCGTGGTGCGCTGCATCAGTGGCCCCGATACCTGGAACGGCGTGACGTGGACTGTGCTGGAGGACGCCGATCATCGCCGCCCAGATCGACGCGTTCGCTGGGATCGCGAAGGATTGAGAGTGGAAGCACTACTCGTACGATCAGCCCCCTGAGCTGCCGGATCGGCCGATCAGGGCCGGGTTCGTACGCCGCGAGACCGAGGTTTTGCTCGTCGTGGACCTGGCGGAGACCGCACTCGACGCGTCACCGCCAGCGGACGTCCATCCGGCTTTCGGTACCTCAAGGTCGACGCGTTGCCGACCAGCCGCCCGATCCTCAAGCGCCTTGGCTTCGTCGAGCTCGCCACCACGACGCCCTTCGAATACACAACACGGTCGGATGGGATTGCCCGCAACGCGTCATGAACCTCGCGACGAGGGTCGGGGGATCTCCCCCATACCGGGCCGCTGTGGTGTCCGGAAAGCTGAGAGCTATGTCTCATTGCCCGCACCCCACCAAGACCATCGCCGGGCACGCCTACTCGGTGCCGGTCGTCCGCGAGTTGCCATCGCCGCCGAAGGCCGTGGCCGGCTCGAGCACCTGGTAGCCGGGCCTGTCCCGACTCTCGCATTGCGCGACTGGCGGTCGTACCACCCAAGAATCGCGAGATCCTGCCAGACCAATTCATGGCTCGGCCAGGCCTCTGAAGGAGGTGAACGTGTCGCGCGTCCCGACGGTAGGCAGATGCCGAGTCGTGCCGAATCCTGCGGAATGACGCACGATGACGACCCTGAGAACCGCGGTGTGTCGCCGGTAGACGTTCCGAAGCGAGAGCGTTCACTGGAACTGGCCGCTCAGCAGGCCAAAGACTTCTACTCCGCTGGCGCGGCTTTCACTGCACTTGGGTGTACCGCGGCCGTCGGCATCACGTGGGGTGTCCTTGGCCGACTGTGGGACGTATTTGAGCCCGAGTGGGTGGCGCTCCTGCTTTCTGCCTTTATCGTCTACGCGTACGCGCTGCTCTTGCCCGAGCCCGAGGGTTACGATCACGCGGGCACGATGCGGCTCACTCCAGCCGAGGTCATCTTCGGCTTCTTTAACACCCTCATCGTGTTCGCGACGGTTCTCGGAGTGAAGGACGGCTTCGCCCTGTTCCAGGTCACGCCTTGAACGCAATAAGGCGAGGCGCGCGGTTATGGCGGTGCGCGATCTTCACGCCCGATTGGAGATCGCTGTCGATCCAGTTGCCTCTGCGACGACACGTGGCGCTCACGCTTTGCGCGAGTGGCCGTCACGATTCCGTAGCGCGGTGGGTGGGTGTGGCCCGCACTCGCTGAGCGCCCGAGTTCGCTTGCGCTCGTAGGCGCCATCGTGATCGTGATGAAGCGCACGGGCGACTCACCGCCAGACAAGCCCGAGGCACCGCCAACACCGCACTATCGCGGTGCGCGCGAGCACCTACACCAAGACGATCGCCAGCCACACGGCGGCGGCGAGTACGGTGGCTGACAGCTCAATGAGAATCGAGAGACCGAGTGCGCGAAGCGCCTTCCGAGTCGAGAGCCATGCGGGGGCATGCGGCCCGAGTCTCCGACGTTCCTCGACGTAGATGCCGAGCGGAAAACCGACGAAGAACCCGACCACAGGGATGACGAAGAAGCCGACAGCGGCGAGCACCAGACCCACCACGATCGAGCGTCGCGGAACGCCGGCGTCGCGGAGCTGCCGACCGGGAACGAGCAACTTGACGACCTGGGCGCCACCGATTACCACCGACACGACCGCCAGCACTGACCAGGCGGTCGCTGAGCCGACCGCGAACGCCCAAACCGCGATCGCGGCCCAGACAAGCAGCGCTCCCGGCAGCACAGGCACCACGACGCCCACGACGCCGACCGCGATCGCGATACCAACGAGCAGGACCCCGACGTCGCTCACTCGACAGCGGCCCGTTGTGGAAGCGATGGAGTCCGCGGCGCGCTCTGTGCGCACGTCGTGCTGCTCCAGAGGGTCTCCCGGGGGACTGCGTCACGAGCACGGACCAGAAGCATCTCGTGGCACAGGGTACGGCGCCGGCACCGCTTCAAGCGCGGGCAGCAGTTGCGCCACGGCCCGCAACCGGACTTGGATGGCTTGCGTCATGCTTTTCCTATCTCGCCGGCGCACGATCTGATTTGACTCGCCTCGTTCGCAGCCGATGGGTCTGGGCGGCGGCGGTAGTGGCGCTTGGATTGTCTGGTTGTGGCGGGTCGCCGCAACCGCGGCCGGAGCCTCCGCGTCCGACAGCGTCGGCGACGACGGCACCACGCACCGACCTGGCGGCGGTCGCGGCTCGCGCTCGCGTACCGGTGCTCTGT
The DNA here is from genome assembly GCA_027587225.1 of Solirubrobacter taibaiensis. Lineage (GTDB taxonomy): Bacteria > Actinomycetota > Thermoleophilia > Solirubrobacterales > Solirubrobacteraceae > Solirubrobacter > Solirubrobacter taibaiensis. The sequence goes on along the minus strand of JAPDDQ010000015.1, from coordinate 67,905 downwards.
TATCACCAGATCCGCAATCCGACCCGCGCCGACGACGCGGCCGCGCGTCCCTACATCGTGCGACCGTCGGTGTTCTCGGCGCAGATGCGGGCGCTCAAACAGGGCGGCTACACGACGATCACCGGCGACCAGCTCGTCGAGCATCTGCTTCGTGGAAGTCCTCTGCCCGACAAGCCGGTGCTGTTGACGTTCGATGACGCGTCCGCGGGGCAGTACACGCACGCGTTCCCGATCTTGCGTCGCCATCGGTTCAAGGCGACGTTTTTCATCATGACCGTCGTGCTCGGCAAGCCCGGGTGGCTCACGCGCGAGCAAGTTCGCACGCTTGATCGGTCGGGGATGACGATCGGCGCCCACACGTGGGATCACAAGGCGGTCCCGGAGTACACGGATGCGGACTGGCAGACACAGCTCACCGCACCCACACGCGATCTGCAACGGCTGGTCGGCCATCGCATTCGCCTGTTCGCGTACCCCTTCGGCCTCTACGACAGCAAGGCGATCCCGTATCTGTTGCGTGCCGGCTCGCGTGCGGCGTTCCAACTCGCCGACCGCCTGGACCCCAGGCATCCGCTCTGGACAATCCGGCGGATCATCGTCCCGGAGCTCTCGGGCCGGGAGTTGCTTCGCGAGATGCGGAGCAGCTTCTGAAGCAGCGCGCTGTCGCCGGCCGGGTGTGCGCCGCCTGTTGTTCGCGCGGAGCGATGTTCCTCGTGCGTCGCGGCTGGGGTAGGTCGCGTTCGTGTTCTTCTTCTTCTCGAACCGCCTCGGTTGCTTCGGATCGCTCGTCGTGTCAGCGATCATCACGATCGTGTTGCTGTTCTTGCTTGGCGTGCTCTGAGGCACTTCCGGCGCGGTACGCGCGAGTGAGCCTTCAGACCGTCAACGCGGGACGTTTGAGATGAGGGCGGCGATCTACGACCGCTACGGGTCGCCCGGGGTGTTGCGGATCGAGGAGATCCCGACGCCGGCGCCGGGTGCCGGGCAGGTGCTGGTCAAAGTGGCCGCCACCTCGATCAACCTCAGCGACTGGGAGTGTCTGCGCGGGTCACCGCTGTACGCGCGCATCGGCGGATTGCGCGGTCCGGCGCGTCGCACGCTCGGCTCGGACATCGCTGGGTGGGTCGAGCGCGTCGGTGAAGGTGTGACCCGGTTCCGGCACGGTGACGAGGTCTACGGTGACAACCTCGCGCTCAAGGGCGGCTTCGCCGAGTTTGCGGTCGCCCCCGAGAAGGCGCTCGCGCACAAGCCGCCGGAGCTGACGTTCGCGCAGGCGTCGACCATTCCTCAAGCGGGCGCGATCGCGCTGCAGGGCACCGACGGTGCGGCGGACGGCGTTCGCGTCTTGATCAACGGCGGCGGCGGGGGCACGGGCTCGTTCGCGATCCCACTCGCCAAGCGCTGTGGCGCGCACGTGACGGCAGTCGACAACGCCAGCAAGTTGGACTTCATGCGCTTGCTCGGCGCCGATGCGGTGATCGACTACCAGAGCGAGGACTTCACGCGCTCCGACGAGCCATATGACCTGATCCTCGATCTCGTCGCGCACCGGTCGGTGTTCGCCTACCGAAGGGCGCTCGCCCTCGGCGGCCGCTATCGCTGTGTCGGCGGGTCCGTCAGCACCATGCTGCGCGTGCTGACCATCGGCTGGATCGCCGGCCGACTGACGCGACGCCGCATCGGCGTCCTCGCCGTGCGAGAGGGCCCGACCCGCTTCGGGCCGCTGGCCGACCTCTGCGTCGCCGGCGACATCGGCATCCACATCGACCGGACGTTCGCGCTCGAGGAGCTACCGCTGGCGCTCGCCCACGTGGGCGAAGGCCGTGCCCTCGGCAAGGTCGTGGTCACGCCGGCCTGACCGCCCTCGCTTCGCGCGACGAGCGAGTGGACGCACAGCGCGATCCGAGGCGGCCGACGATACGCCTTGGGGTCGCGGCGCACGCTGTGAATCTAGAGTCGCGCGGAGCGCATCAGCAGCGTGAGCGACGACTCCCGCGGAAAGTAGGCGACGACGGTCTTGGTGCGGACGCGCTTGCGCTTGGAGAGCAGCCGTTTGCCGGCGGGTGTCGGCTTGAGCTTGAGGCGCACGCGGCCGGGACGGCGGACTCGCGTCTCGCCGGTCAGGATCGTCGTGAACGGTCCTGCGCCGCTGCGGCGGTTCGCCGGCACGGTGATCGAGGCGCTGATGCGGCCGGGCTTCGGTGCGGTCAAGAGCAGCGTCCGGCGGTCCGCGTTCACGAGCCGCAAGTCCTTCGGCAGGCGTCGAGCGCGGGTGCCGACCGCGTCGTCCTCGTCGAGCTCATCGCCGGCCTCGAAGTCCTCGAACCAGTCCTCCTGCCAGTCCATCCCGAGGCCGCCGCCGTCGGGATCCTGGGTCTCGTCGCCCATGCCGTCGCCATCGACGTCGGGCTCGACGAACGCGTCGAGCAGCAGCTCGATCCCCGTGCCGCCGTCCATCCCGCATGGATCGCACGGCGTCTGAAACGACTGCACCGCGCCGTCGGGACGCGGGCGGTCGCGGATACCGAGGTCGACCTCGCCGGGGCGGAAGACGAACGCGATCGCGTCGCCGCGGCGGATCGGCAGGCGCAGGTTGTCGATCTGGACGTGCGCACCTTCGGATGCGCTGACGGGAACCGCGGCCGTGGCGACGACGGTCGTGCTCACCCCGTCGTCACCGGGCCGTAGGACGGCGACGTACGGATCCTCGCTCCCGCCCATCCGCTTGGCGTGGACGCCCACGGACGTGACCAGCCCGTCCTCAGGCGTCTCGACGGTCGCGTCGCGGAGCGCGAACTGGCGGAAACCGAGCGGTGCGCCCTCGGCGGGGCAGGCCGCGCACGCCCAGGCGTCGGGGGTGGCGGCAGAGTCAGGCGAACCGAGGAGCGTCGACGCCTTGGCGGTGGATGCCCCGGCCAGCAGTGACGCGACGGCCAGGATGGGGACGGACCGAAGAGACATGCACCTCCGTGCGCACGGACCAAGCCGCCCGGATCACCGAACCGTGGCGAGGCACCGCCCTTGACCGCAGTGGGGAAGAGCGAGAAGGTGGTCCGGCGCGACCTGTGAGGCCGCCGCGAACCAGCAGGGCAGCGACGGCATCGAATCCGTGTCATCCGATAGGAGACCCGATGGCCAAGCTCGACGGTCACTGCCTCTGTGGCCAAATCGCTTACACGTCCGATGCTGAGCCGATCATGACCGCGGTCTGCCACTGCGCGGACTGCCAGCGGCAGACTGGGACGACGTTCTCGCTCGTGGTCGCTGTCCCGCGCAACCAGCTGCGCATCCAGGGCACGCCGAAGGTCTTCCAGACGATGGGCGATGACCGGGGCGCGCCCGCATACCGGCACTTCTGCGCCGATTGCGGGTCGCCGATCATGTCCGTCCTCGCGGACATCGACGAGCTCGCGTGGATCAAAGCCGGGACCCTCAATGACAAAAGCTGGCTGAACCCGACACTCGAGGTGTGGGCAGACTCCGCACAACCATGGCTGCAGGCGCCCGCGGAGCGCCGGACCTTCCCGCGCAGTCCGACTACCTGAGCGATTGGCGCGCACCGCGGCTGCCGCTTTGCGCGAGATGCGACAAGCGCATCCTGTCACGGACTAACGGATTTTCCCCCACCGCTTTGGTCGCGGCATTGCTCGGGGCGAGCAGGAGCGATGATGGATGCGATTGGTCGCCTTGCGGTTGATTCCTCGGGAACTCCCAAGACCTGACAACGTCCTGCACCGAAGCGATGCCACAGGGCCGCGGTCCACGCGCAGAGGGCGGCGTCGAGAAGGTCCTCGCGGCGTTTGTACTCGCTCGTGATGGCTGGTGAGGGGACTTTCAGCAGGTCAGCAGTCGTGCTGTGTGACATGAGGTCGATGGCTACCTCGGCGGTGGCAAGCGATCCGACGCGTCGGATCAGCTCATCGCAGGCCGCAGTGCGTATCGGCCACGCCTCGCTCGCCTTCTTGTTCGCTCGCTTGTACGCCGGCCGCTTGTCTTCGTAGCCCAGCTCGTGCGCGCCCACGATCGCGGTGTACGGGTAACACTCGCTCATCGATAGACCGCGCTGAGGTGGACCTTCGACTCCATCGTCATAGCGCCATCCGCGCTCCTCCAGCCGCAGACGGAGGCGCACACCCGCTTGTCGCGGCGACTTCACATTCGTGGAGTTCGCCGAGACCCACCATCGGCCATAGCGCTGACCGACCTGCTTCTCCGCGAGCCGTTGGCCATCAGGGTTGTCGACGAGAAGCGGTGCGTCCACGAAAAGCAGCGTGTGCGCGGCGGCATTCGCCTCGATCCACTCCACGGTCTCGTCGAGGCCGACCGTCCAGCCTGCGGCCGTGATGCGCCCGTCAGGCTCAAGCGCGACCACGCCACTGCGATTGGCCGGCTTGGTCTGAGAGCCTTCGCCCCAAGCGAGATCGACGCCCAAGTACCGAATATCCGGAGTGGAGCTCACGTGCTGGTGTGCGCCGTTCCGGTCTCATCGACAGCAAGCCAGATCGGAAGGCCCGCCGGAGAAGCACTGCGCGACGTCTTCGGCACGATGGGGCCTGCCGGGTTGGCCGTCGGATCGAGATCCAGCACGGTGCAGAAGTCGCCGACGGCCTTGCGCGTCTCCGCGAACTTGATGCCACTCGCGAGTGGCGACTTGATCAGGTAGACCACGACTGCTGCTGCCACAGTCGACGCGGAACTCTCCCAGCCGGCGAGGTCGTGAATCAGGTCGCCGGCGCGGCTGTACACAGGGACCGACTCGGTCATCGGCTGAAGAATCACTGACCTACGCGATCCATGCGCCGACAGAGGTCGACCGCTCCTGTGCGTGACACGGACTCGTGGTGCCAGAACCGGAAATGGCGACCAGCAGCGAAGCCGCAGCTATCCGAGGCGCCGTAGCGCTGTCTCGATGGCGACCTCGACCCGGGAAGTCATGCCGGGCACATCGACGGGACGGCGCCCAGCGACCTGACCACGAATCCACTTCGGCGCGCTGTCGTCATGGTGCAGCAGGGCATACAGGTCCCACCACGGATCGAGAGTCACCCCCGCGATCGACTCATAGTGTGACCGAAGCTGCTCCGACCACTCGGGCGAGTAGAGCGCCGCCAAGTATCGCCGACAGTGCCCGACGTCAATCGCGCGCGCCCCGCGATGGATGGAGTTCCAGTCGGTCAGCCCGGTAATCCTCCCGCGCGACCACAGCAAGTTGACAGGCAGGAAATCGCCGTGCAGAAAGACGGCAGCGTCGTCTGGCGGCGGCGCCGCCATGGCAGCAAACGCCGCCTTCCACACCGCCGGGTTCTGTGCGTCGACCGGCACCTGAAACCCATCTCGGGGAGCGATCCAAGAATCCGCCCAAGGTCTGAACACCTTCGCGGGGAGATCGAGGGAATGCAGCGATACAGCAATCTCCGCGATCTTCGTCATCCACGACCGAGGTTCCGCCGGATTGAGGTGAACCTGCCCGGGCAACCGCGTCATCAGCAACGATGGCGCGCCTCCCGTCGAAGCACCAGCAACATCAGTAGCCAAGATGCGCGGAACCGGGAGCCCGCTGCGCGCCACCACACCGAGGTTGGCGATCTCCTTCTCCAAGCCCGCCTGCAGGCCAAGCCCAGCCGGATACTGCCGCAGCACGACGAACGTTCGCGTTCCACGTCGCTCGACAGTCAGCCGGTGCACGGCGGAGCAGACGCCACCGGTCAATCGGCGATGGCCGACGATGCGACTGCCCCGCCCCATCGACGCCGCAGCCCAGGCGAGAGTCTCCGCGGAGGGGCGGCGCTGCCTGAACCCGCCATCCCTCCAGTCCCCGTCGGACACGAGCGCGAGTCTATTGTCAGAGCCATGCCGCGCCGCGTCTCTGCGGTTACGCGCGGCAAGCTCCACAAGGCCCGGGTGGACCTCGTGGAGCTGCCCGGCGATCCGGAGTTCCGCCGCTAGTTGATGAACCTCACCGAACCGTCGGCGAGGAGGAGGTTCGCCCCGGCGGTGTGGCCGAGCGTGGACGCCAGGACCTCGGCGGCCATCGTCTTGCCGGTGCCGTTTCCGGCGGGCGAGTCGGAGGTGGCGTTCGTGAAGTTGATGCTGAAGCTGATCTCCTTGGCGGACGTCTGGTAGCTCGACACGAGGACGTTCTCGAGCGTCACGGTGTAGTAGTGCTGCATCTCACCGCGCGCCTGAGTGGCGGGCGCGCGGAAGGTGAGTTCCAGGGCGTCGAAGTGCTGGCCCTCGGCGATGGCGAGGTTGAGCAACGACGGGGACTTCTCCAGGCTGATCATCACGCTCAGGTCGGAGTAGTGGACCTTGCCGGCACTGGCACCGCCGCCGGCCGCGGCGGCGCTCGGGGCGTCCAGCGGCCGGGACGCGATGCGGATCTGGCCCGTGTGGGAGTCAGAGACTGCGCCCTTGATGCCGTCGACCCGGATGTAGATGGCCGCGTTCGCCACGGGCGCGGCGAGGGCCATGACCGCCGTGGTTGCGAGGAGCGAGATGGGGAGGAATCTGTTCATTGGTTGACGCTATCCCGCGTCGTTGTCGCTCGATATGGAGTTGACCGACGGGGCGGATGTACTCGACCGACACGATCTGGCGGTCGACCGCCAATGTGCGGTCGCGCCGTGAATGGCGCGAAACCGCGGGCATTGAGCGGGGTAGAGCCCGACCGACTCCCCCCATCGTTGAGCCCATTCAACGGCGGCCCGATTGACGCGCCGAAACCGGCGTGAGACGCTCGCCGTCAACTCGCGTAGCCACGAGGGGGTCAACCATATGGAACGTTTCAAGCGCGCCGGAGCCGGCGCGTTATTCGCGGTTGCGGTGCTCGCCGCCGCACCCGCCGCACATGCGGCGGGCGTCGGCGTGACGCAGATCAGTTCGCTGCCGGCGGGTGCCAAAGCCGGCAACCTGACCGGCGTCGTCACCAACGAGAGTGATCGCGCCGCCCGCGCCGAGGTGAGCGTGCGCGTGATGCGGCGCAAGACCGGCGGGGCGCTGATCGGCAAGGCGTCCGTCGATGTCGCGGCGCACAGCACGAAGACCTTCCTGGTCGGCGTCAAGGTGCCCGGCCTGAAGAAGGGCACCTACTACGTGGCCGCATGCGCGCCGCAGGGCGGCGCCGACACGGGCGCGCTCGGCTGCGCCACGAGCGCCGCGGACCTCAAGATCCAGGGCGGGGACCCGGTGCGCGGCAAGGTCGCGCAGCGGCAGTTCGCGGCACAGGGCAAGGCACGCGCCGCGCAGGCCCAGTGCTCGCCCGGCGCCCGCACGCTGGTCAAGGCGGGCGACCGCGTGTGGCCCGAGCTGGGCAACGGCGGTTACCAGAGCATCCACAGCGACGTCTTCATCAACTACGACGCCGTCACCAACAAGTTCCTGCCGGGCACGCACGTCGAGCTGGCGCAGAAGTCGACGCAGTGCCTGAGCGAGTTCAGCCTGGACTTCGATCGCAAGAGCAGCATCTCGGCCACGGCCGCGGTGCCGGGCTCGGACATGACCGTCCAGTCGATCACGATCGACGGCGTCCCGGCCACGTTCGTGCACCGTCAGCCGACGTTCCCCGGCAACCCGAACGGTCCCGACGACCCCAACCCGCTCGCGCACGCCGCCTCCAACACGAACCCGGTGAGCGCCACCAACCCGAATCCGCCGGCGTGCGCGCCGGCCGGCAACAACGCGGCCCAGCAGGGCGTTCAGTGCGGGGAGACCAAGCTGGTCATCACGCCCGCACAGCCGATCCCGGCCGGGGCGAACTTCAAGGTGGTCGTCAACTACGTCGGGCAGCCCGGCATCCGCGTGAATCCCTCCCTCGGCAACGAGGGCTGGTTCAAGAGCAACACGCCGGCCGGTGACGGCGCGATGGTGACCTCGGAGCCGTCCGGCTCGATGGCCTGGATGCCGCTCAACAACCACGTGTCGGTCAAGCCGACCTACGACGTGCACTCGACGGTCAACTACGACCCGGCCGCCGCGCCGGGGGTCAACCGCGTGTTCATCGGCCCGGGCCGGCTGGTCTCGAAGGTCGTCAACGCGCCGGACGTGAACTATCCGACGACCGGCTCACGCACGTTCAACTGGCACTCGGCCGAGCCGATCGGCTCCTACCTGGTGGAGAACAGCGTCGGTCACTTCGACGAGTCCGAGCGCATGGCGACGGCGGGCGACGTCATCTACTACGAGTACCAGTCCACCGGCATCGCGGCGGCCCGCAAGGCCACCAACAAGGCGATCATGGACATGCAGGAGGACATCACCCACTTCCAGGAGCAGTACAACGGGCCGTTCCCGTTCAACGCCAACGGCATCGTCATCGCCCTGCCAAACGCCTCCTTCCAGGAGGAGATGCAGACGAAGATCGTCTTCGTCAACGGCAGCATCGGCAACACCGCGGAGATCTTCAGCCACGAGAACATGCACCAGTGGTGGGGCGACTCGGTCTCCTACCAGGAGCCGCGATACACGTTCTTCAAGGAGGGCTACGCGGACGCCTCGCAGTACCTGTTCCTGGCGGACGTCGCCGGCAAGACGGCGGGCGCCGTCGGCTCGGCCGCCTACAACACCGCGTTCGAGGCGTCGATCGCGGCCCGCTTCGCCGGAACCACCCGGTACAACACGACGAGCAGCACGTTCTGGAGCGTCGTGCCGACCAACCCGACGTCGGGCCAGCTGTTCGGCAGCTCGAACACGTACAACCGGCCGGGCCAGTCCTACATCGCGCTGCGGGCGATCCTGGGCAACGAGCAGTGGGTCAAGGTCAACAAGGAGATCCAGACCGACTTCAAGTACGGCTCGATCACGCCCGAGCAGGTGATCGCGGTCTACCACAAGTACCTTCCGAACCAGTCCAAGGGCTGCCACAACAAGCTCGACGCGTTCTTCAAGCAGTGGTGGTACACGAGCTACTCGGGGAGCCCGGCGGCCGGCAACAAGCCGTCCATCACCGGTCCGGGCCTGGCCGGCAACGACCGCTTCTATGACGCCAACGGGAGCTGCTCGGACTACGGCGTCGATGTGCCCTCGGGCGCGGGCGCGACCGTCCCGGCGACGCTCAGCCTGTCGCTCGGCGCACCCGCGAGCTTCGGCAGCGGGTTCACGCCAGGCGTCGCAAAGGACTACACGGCGACGACCAGCGCCAACGTCGTCTCGACGGCGGGCGACGCGACGCTGTCGGTGACCGACCCGAGCAGCACCGCTCCGGGACGACTGGTCAACGGCGCGTTCAGCCTTCCGACGGCGCTGAAGGCCGTCGGCACGAGTCCGGCGAGCACGTCGACCGGCGCAGGCACAGTCGGCGGCGCGCCGCTGACCCTGACCACCTGGACCGGCCCGGTCTCCAACGATCCGGTGCAGGTGCTCTTCACGCAGTCGATCGGTTCCAGCGACGCGCTGCGAACCGGGACCTACGCGAAGACGCTGACCTTCACGCTCAGCACCACTACGCCGTAAGGCACGCCGTCGCGCCGCCGTGATCGTTTCACGGCGGCGCGCCAGCGCCCCTGTCGCTGCGCTTTGCGCGACAGGCGACAGTACCCCGGCCCCGGCAGAGTGTGCGGCGGTGAAGCGTCGTCAGCGGCGTCGGTCTGCGGCCGTCGTTTCGAGGATCAGCCGCGTCGCCTCGTGCGGGCGATCCCACTGCGGGAAGTGTCCACAGCGGTCGAACCAGTGCAGGCGGGCGTCTGGGAACTGTCGGAGTGCTCGTTGTGCCTGGCGCGGGAGACACACCAGGTCGCGCCGCCCCCAGCCGATGGCGATCGGGCCTCGCGCCGTTCCGGCGGGCATGCCGGCTTGCGGCGGCCCATGCACAAGGGCATCGAGCGCGTCGTCGATGGCTCGCGCTTGGGCGTAGCTCTGCATCTCTTGCAGCACGACATCGCCGGGAAGGCGCCACGGGCGTGCGGAAAACTGGGCGAGGAGCACGCTGCGTCCCACAGCACTGCGGGTGAGCACTGGCATCACTGGCTGCAAGGCGCGAACGACCGCGATCGACGCCCGCACCGACGCGCCGAAGACGCGTCGCTCACGGGCGTTCCAGAAGCCACCCGGGTCGAGCGCGACGGTGGCACCCACGCGGCCTCGTCGCGCCAGCTCCAGCGCGAGTCGTGCGCCCATCGACGTTCCGGCGCAGTCGACACCATCGAGGTCCTGCTCGTCGATGAAGCCCTCAAGGGCATCGGCGAGCGTCCCGATCGACACGTTGCCCGAGAGCGGCGGCGTCTTGCCGAAACCGGGAAGGTCCGGCGCGATGACTTCACGCTCCGCCGCCAGCGCACTCGTGATCGGATCGAACGAGTGGCGGCTGCCACCGAGTCCGTGGACGAGCAGCAGCGGCTGGCCGCTCCCGGTGCGCATGTACTCCATCCCGTGCACCTACCCGTTCCCGTTCGACGGGAGCCGGCACGCCGCGCCAGGCGCACGCCGAAGCGCTAAATCCGCCGCAGGCACGAATGTTTGCGACGGCGATGAGCACTCTGCCGTGGCGGCCAGTGTCGGGCGCGTCGAGAGCAGGGACCGCGCCGTGAGTCTCGACGCCGGGCGCCGCCGGTGGCAGGCAAAGCGAGAGCGCCGCAGATGGCGCGCTTGCCGCCGCGGCCGCCGCTCAGGCGCATGGAAAGCGCTCGTCGCTCTTGAGGTGTAACGAAACATTCGAATAGCGAAGGTTCGTTACACCTACGACCCAGCGCACAGTTTCTGTACTTACCTGTCTGCAGTGGCGCTGGACGATGAGGAGCGGTCCGCGCTGGCGCAGCCTAAGCTATCGCTTTGTGAGAAGCGGCGCTCGTGTGAGGAGGCGCGGCTCAGCCGGGAAACCGTCACGCTTCCCCGGCCGGCGACGTCGCTCCGCTGCTCGAGGCGTGCCTTGCAGTAGCCGCTGGTCAGACGGTTGGAGAGCACAGGCGCACGGAGGGGGCGCATACGGGAGCCGTACGCCCTGTAGACGTTCCGGGCGTCGCGTTTTGTGATGTGTCGAGCTTGTCAGCCGATCCCGCGCGACGGCGGTTCGCTCGCGAGCACTCAGGACGCGAAGTCACTCGATGCCGCGGGGTGTGGTGACCTGGGCGGCGATCCGCATCTGCGGTGGCCTCACTTGACGATGAGCTTGCCCTCCATCCCGGCGGCCTTGTGATTGCCGACTGGGCAGTAGAACTCGTAGGTGCCCTTCACCAGCTTGATGCTGACGGTCGCCGTGCCGCCCGAGTCGATCACCTTGCTCCGCTTTTCTTGGCCTTTGCCCTCGATTTCGACGGCGTGCGGCTTGCCGGACGTGCTGGGGTTAGTCAGCCGGATGGTGACCGTTCCGGGCCTGGCGCGCAGCGTCTCTTTGTTGAACTTCAGAGCGCCCTTGCCGTCGGCCCTGAGCTTCAATGTCGTCTTCGCCTGAACCGCGGTCGCACCGGTGGCGGCGACGGCCGCTGCCGTAAGCGCGCACAACGCTAGTCGTTTCACGAGACCCTCCTTAGCGAGTTCCGATCGCGTGGTCTATGCGATACGCAGCCGCCGCGAATGGGGTTCGAGGCGGCCTGAGTCATCGGTGCGTTGACGGAATGCTCGCGGCCGCGATGGGCGACGAGAGCGGTCGACCGCAGTCGGGATGCGAGTGCTGCTTTGCGCGAAAGGCGCGCGTTCGTCGAGAACGGATCCCTATGTCGAAACGCGCCACGTCGACGCCCGCCGGACTCCGTAACGAGTCCGAGACCTCACTCCGGGGGAAAGCGTCGACCTCGGCGAATTGGCTCTGATGGGTACATCGGGATCGAGGTGCCCGACACAGCGGCGGTTCATGCCAAACCAACACGATGATCCACGGCCGCTGCTTGGGCCCCAAGCAGCGCTGCCGAGAGAGCGCTTTCGTCGAAAAGGAGCACATCGCGACCAGCTCTTTGAAGCAGACTTCCGCGACGAGTTCGCTATTCGGCGCGCTCGCATTCGCAGGAGATGCGTTGCCCGCCGCACCGGCTGCATCGCTCGACGTCGCATCCAAGATGATGCTGCGCGCCAGGCGCCACGTCGCAGTCGTGGCAGCTCGCGCCACGGCCGGCGCCCCAGTCCTCGTCTTCGTCGCCATACCGCACGCGCTCAACGATCGCCCCGTCAGCGAGCCGCACCGCGTCTTGCGGACAGCCCGCATCTTCCGGCGAGCCCATTGGCTGGCCACAGGCGCGGCACGTGAAACGCTGTTCGACGTCGGCCACGGCGCGAGCATACGACTCGATCGGAGCAAGGACGCAGGCACGCGTCTTGAGACATCCCGTTGGCGCGCCGCGAAAGCGCGTCTTGGTCGAAGAGCGCTCCTCTCGCTCGGGAGACGTTCGGGCGTTGAGCGGGTACGCGGCACGTGTGCTCGACTTCGTGCTCGACCTGCTGACGGTGCTCGTGTTCTCGGCCCTCTTCGGGCTCTTAGCACTGGAAACGGAGCGTCGTGCGACTCGGGCCGCCGTGGTCTGTCTGGCCCTGCTGGCCATCGGCATCAGCACCTGGCGGGGGATCCGTGACGGCAAATGGTGGATGGTCCTGGCAGGACTTCTCGTCGCTGTTGCGTTGATCGCCGTGGATAAGTGGCGAGCCCGTCGCTCACCGACCGGGTGAAGACAAGCAACGACTTCGGCGGAGACCGCTGAGAAAGTCGGACCTCGCATCCAGAGGGGCGTTTCGGGCCAACACGTTTGCCTCGGCCACGGCTTCGAAGGCCGCAGAACGACCGTATGGACCTCGACTTTTCGCGTCGATCGAATCGCGGCCTAGGAGCGCGACCGACGGCCAGTTCGACCAGCGAAACAGCGAATTCGTCGACGAACACCACTTCGCTTCTGCCTCGAAGCGGCCGCGCGGGTGCGCAGCGTTCGGCCCCTCGCCGCGCGGCGCTGAATGCGGAGTAGCGAACGGGCTGGGTCAGTCGGCGTCCTCGTCCTCTGTGTCGGCGAACGAGCCGACGTGCTCGTCTGGCGGCAGCGTCTCCTCGCCCTCAGCAAACGAGCCGACATGCTCGTCTCGCGGCAGCGTCTCCTCGCCCTCGGCGAAGTCGCCGCCAGACTGCTGGTCACGACGCTTCTCCATGGGTCCTCCCCTGATCGTGGTGGTGCAATCGCCAGCGCGATGTCCCCCGCGCATCCTCCTCTCCGCCGGGGCGGGTGGCAAGCGGCGTCACTTTCGTAAGGTGCGAGCGCGGAGTGGCCGGCTGGCCGACGGACCCACCGCATCGTCCCGTCACCACGTTCATTGCGCCACCGTTGCTCGGTATCGATTCCAATCAGCGCCGCGGTGATCGCGGCGCGACGCCGAGCCGCTATCGCTTTCGCTTGAACGGGCGGACCCACCCGCCAAATAGGCGGAACCGTCGACAAGCGCTACTTCAGAAGGGAACGGAACCGCCTGCGCGCTGCCCGTCGGCGGCGGTCAGGCGGCCGTGAAGTCGATGTGGTCCGCGCCCCAGTCGTCGCTCTCGGCCGGATCCGCGACATCCCACCGCACAAGCCAGTAGCGACCATCGACGACATCGACCGCGAACTGCTCGCCGCCGACAAACAGCAATCCGCGCACCACATCAGGCGGCGCAGCACCCCACGTGACCTCGACGCCCACGTTGTCTCCATCCAGGTCTTCATCGTCAAGCAATGACGTCCAAGAGGACCGCGGCGCTTGCTCTGACGCGCTGATCTCTTGAGCGTCCTCAACGATCCACTCGACGTTCTCGCGCTTGCACACGACAATCCACAGCGAACCGCCGTTTCGTCGAGTCACTACGGCCCAATTCCCACCGGAGTGGCGCTCGATGTCGACGGTCTGTCCGGGCACAGTGGCGGCGATTACTGCCTCAAACGTCTCGTCGCCTCCGTAGTTCATCGGTCCCCGACGGTAGCGTCCCCCGCGGCTACCGCGATGAGGCTGGTGGCCACGCCAACGGGTCTCCGCAAGCACGCCAACGGTTTGGCGTATTCGTCGAGACGCGCTACTTCTCGGGTACGTCGCGGACGCGGTTCGCGTCGACGGCGCCGGAGGCCACGGCAGCTGCGACGGTGATCGGCGAAAGGGGCGTCCGCAGCGACTGCCCGGTTCGATTCAGCGCGTTGTGATCGCTTCGGCATCGCCCGGGAGGAGTGCGCCGGCCGCGCGAGCGTCCTGGACGGACAAGAAGACGCTGACGAGGTCGAACTGCGCCCGCGAAAACTCGGTCCCGTATCCGCCGCCTAACGTGACGACTAGGGCGTGACGCTCAACGCCAATCACCAGCGTGGTCAGACAGTACTCCGACATCTCCGTCTCGCCCACGCGCGCGTCGGCGCCAGGGTTGCTGGATACCAGGGTCCAGGCGTGCCGAGTCCACACCGTGTCGATGACTTGCACGCCCGGGAAAGCGTTCGCGCCACACCTGGGTGAAGTCCCAGCTCGCCAGATCGCAGCTGGGCGTCAGTGGCATCGGGCCCGGGGCGACCAACAGGCCTTCGTTGCGGCCTTCTTGGTCCCAAGTGATCGACCACGTGGCGCCATGTTCAAAGTCGAACTCGACGCCGAAATCAATCGAATGAAACTGCCGTCCGTCAGCGGTCGGAGGAGAGTGGTCCAGCCCGACATAACGGACCGCTTGCAGCTGTCGCCCGACGAGACCGGCGCGAAGCTTCGCATCAAACGGAGCGAGATCGTCGCGGTTCGGCAACCACGCGCGGTCTGACATACCGTCAAGCCTATGGCGGGTCGTCCCGCTCAAAGAAGCGAGGTCCTCGGGAAGGACTACTTTCGATCCTGAGCGCGGATAAGCCTCAGCAGCATCAGCGGCTTGTCCGATGACGCCAGCGACCGTACCTTCGTGACTTGCGAGACGACCTCAAGCCGGCGCTGAACGCCGTTGCGCTGCTCATCGCGCTCGCGTTGCTGGTCGTCGGGATCAGCTGGGGACTTGAGCCATCACCTGCGTGCGGCGACGCACCGGGCAGGTGGATCCGGTGGGCAGTCGCGGTTCTCGCTGCTTGTTCCGCCGCGGCGCTCGTCGCCCGTCGCCATCGAATAGGCGCCGTCCTGCTGCTGGCCAGTTTCAGCGTGTTCCTAGCGAGCGCGTACTCGGCGCGCGGCTGCCTCAGCTGAAGCTCGGGGGACCAGCGCTTCAGCGACGACGAGACGAGCTGATCCGATGCGGTCTACGTCGAAATGGCGGAAGCGTCGGCACGCGCTCCCTTCCCGACACCGGCACCCCGAGTTCGCCACATCTCATAGCCTTGCCGCATCGGGCGCCGGATCGACGAAGAGACGCTGCGAACGGCGCGCCTAACGACGTCGCTCCTCGACGCGTCTATGGCGCTCGTCCGGTGACGGTTGTCTCGGCGGCGCCGTCCCGGTTGCCAAGCAGGTCGACCGCCGCGTGATCATCTGTTGAGACAGCTCGATCGCGGAACCGATGTCGTCGCGATTCGCGTGCGTCGATCCGTGACCTTGGCCTGGGTGGTGACAGTTGCGGTTGGGGGCGTGCTGGGATTCTGGCCAGCGGACGTGGTGTTCACGATCGCGTTCTGGGCGTGGGCGCTCGCCGCAGGCCTCTGGTTGTGGCGGCGCCCTCGGACCTCGCCCATGGTTTACGGGTTCGTGCCGTGGCATCTCCACCGCCGCGGCGCCGACCGAAGATCCGCGCGCCGGACCGGCGCGTCCGGTCGACAGCCCTGAGCGGCCCAAACCGGCCGTCGCCTGACGTGAGCGCGGTCGACATGGCCTCTTCCGTCGAAAGGACCACTTCGCTTGCTCTCGGTAAGGACTCGACCGGTTAGCTAGCGTGCCCGCTGTGGGCTACATGCTGTACGTCGCTCCGATCGCCGCCGGCGTGGACCCGGGCCTGGAGATCCGCCGGCTTGTGGCTGCCGCTGAACATCCGCAGGTTGACAGTGCCAAGCAGCTTCGCAATCAAGAACTTGCTCGACAGCTCGTCGAGCTCGAGCCGCGGCTGGAACGAGATGCGATCGATGTCGAGGCGGTCGCCGCGGCGGATCCCGAGCTCAGACCGGGGCAGATCGCTCAGCTAGGGCGAGAGATCAACCTCGGTATTCCGGGCGTTCAGATCAGCATCGGCGACGACTGGGCTAGCTTCGAGGTGGCCACATGGCCCGAGCTCGCCGAGCCGACGAACGTCGCGCGCTTGACCGGACTTGTCGAAATCGCCTGCGCAAGGACCGGCTGGGTCTGTGTCGGCGAACACGACGAGGTCTTCGCCACTCCTCGTCTCGCCGTCGAGAGCGCGACGGCGACCGCCAAGGCGTGGGGCCACGCGGTGCGTCGACAGGTCAACAAGCGCGAGCGCAGGCGACCGGTCCGGCGCTGGCTTCGTCGGTCGTGAGTCCGATGCTCTTACTCTGGCCCGGTCAGCCAGCACGAAGGAACAGAACGCGCGCGGGCGGCTGTGATTGCGCTGTCTCCTCAATGCCGGCTCGAACTTTGACGGCGACGCAGCGAGCGAACAAGTAGGCGGTTTCGTCGACAAACGCTACTTTCGTTGATCCAGTCCGAGCTGAATTGCGTCAGACGTGCCCGGGTTGGTCCAAGAGCGTCCAGATTTCACCGTGCGCGGAGCCGGCTCAGCGCTCATCGGACCGGTTCGGTGCCAAGTGGCCTTCCTTGCGCGATGCGCAGTCGCGTTCCAGCGTCAGAGACCCAGACCTTCGCCCAGTTCCGAGTATCCGCGGGCAGTCCCTCCGCGCGCGACGCGCTACGTTCGCGCAATGCTCCGGGTCCTTTCGGCCGTCGTGGTCGCGCTGGCGCTGTTCGTGCCGAGTGTGAGCGCGCAAACGTTCGGTGATCAGACGTCGTACAAGTGGGCGTCGAACGCCAACTACCTCGCGTTCGCCGCCGACTTCAATGGGGATCAGGACCTCGACATCGGGGTGCGCGACACCAACAACGGGGTGTTCTACATCCGTTTCGGGCCGACTTTCGCCAGCGAGGTGACGCGTTCGTGGGCGTCGGGAGCGGACTTTCAGCCCTTCGCCGCCGACATGGACGGAGACGGCCTGGCGGACATCGGGCTTCGCAGCATCAGCCAGGGCACGATGTACTGGCTCGCCGGCCCCAGCTTCGCCGTGCAGTCCAGCGTGCCGTGGACGCCGGGCGGACAATACTTCCCGGTCGTCGCGGACTTCACGGGCGACGGGAAGGCGGACCTCGCCGTACGCGGAGCGGACACGGGCACGGTCTGGATCCGCCGCTCGCCCGGCTTCACGACCGAATACACCTTCGCCGGCCCCGCCGGAAGCAACTACCAGCCGTTCGCCGGCGATTTCAATGGCGACGGCCAGGCCGACCTGGGCCTACGCTTCATGCCCAACGGCACCGTCTCATTCCGGTACGGGCCTGACTTCAACACCCAGTTCTCGTTCCAGTGGGCCGCCGGGGGCGACTATCAGCCGTTCGCGGGTGACATCAACCGCGACGGACGGGCCGACCTCGGCCTGCGCGAGGTGTCCAGCGGGTACTTCAACATCCGCACGCAGGTCCCGCCCCCGCAGACCACGCCGACGCCGGTGACCACACCGAGTCCGGCGCGCAAGGACGTCGACGGCGACCGCGTTGAGGCGCCGCTGGACTGTGACGACAACAACCCCGCGATCCGCCCGGGCGCGCCGGACGCTCCCGCCGACCAGATCGACCAGGACTGCAGCGGCGCGGACGCCGTCCTCCCTGCCCTGAAAGGCCGGGTCACGTTCAGTTGGGGCTTCATCGGCGCTACCACCGTGCTCACCAAACTGCGGCTGCAGGATCTCAGCGGCGGCGAGACGGTGACGGTGACCTGCGCCACCAGGGCCAAGGGTTGCCCGTTCAGGACCAAGACCTACACGCGCCTGAAGGCCGGGGAGCGCAGCCTCGCCTCGTTGTTCGGTCGCAAGCGCAAGCTCAAGCCCGGCGCGAAGATCGCCGTCACGCTCTCCAAGCCAGGGACGGTCGGCTCGACGACCACGCTCAGGGTCGGCAAGCGCAAGAAGGACCCGAAGATCACGCGCAGCGCAGCGCTCGCTCCGCTTTGAACGCGCGTATGACACCGGGTCGCCGGGTTCGCTTCGCGATCGGACCGCGACGAATGTGCTCTTACGTCGAGAAGGATCCCTTTCCGTGTCGCGCCTTCGGCAGTAGGTTCGTTGCATGTCGCAGCATCTGAGCAGCGGTGCGTCTGGTGCAATCCGTCGCTTCGCCGGATGGGTAGCCCGCGGCTCGGTCGGACACCCGATGCTCGAGGGCATCGACTACTGGTCTGAGCTGAAGGACTCGCCATCGCAGATGGAGACGTGCTTCGCGATCTTCGTCAACGTGCTCGAGCTCGACGAGCACGGGGAGCCGGTCAACGAGAAACACGCAGAGCGGCGGGCGGCGACCTGGCTGTATCAGTACTGCACGGGGACCCTGCCGCCGGGACAGGCGGACCTCGAAAGCTGGGAAGTCGAACTCTTCTAACCGGGCGAAAGGTGCCAACCGTCGCGGACACCGGCCGCGAACCGGCAGGGATCCCTTCGTCGAAAACAAGCACTCCTGGCGAGAGAACTGGCGTCCCGCATCAGCCGGGTCGCAATCTCCAGACGCCCACGACCGACGCACGCGGCTGCGCGCCTCGGGAACACGCCGGCGTCCGCAAGCTTGGAGCTTTCCCAAATCTCTTCGTGTGCCCCGACGTCACGGCGTCTGTCGATGACTGGCTCCATCGAGAGCGGTATTGAGATGAGTGCGATCAAGCGCGACGGAGACCTCGACCGATTTGACGGACCCTGAGCCCTCAGGTATACCGGCAGTATGGTGACGCCCCGAGCAGTGACCCGCGCGTGTCTCGTCGTCGCAACACTGTTGCTGGCCGGGCCCTCCAGCGCGTCGGCGCTGCCACCCTTCACGACCGCGGCGAAGACGTCCCCGGCCAGCGGTGGGCAGGCCGAGGTGTACGGGGTCTCCGCCGCCTGCCATTCCGGCTTCGACCGCTTCGTCATCCGGGCCCGGTCCGCGAAGCCGGGCTACGCCGTCAAGTACGTGAGCCGCATCTTCGAGGACGGCTCTGGAGACCCGGTGTCGCTCCTGGGAGCGAAACGAATTCGCGTGTACGTCCGCGACGCCCGCGCCCACACCCAAGGCGGGACGAACCTTGTGCCCGACGTGGTCACTCCGCGGTGCCCGAACCTGCGTCAGATCAAGAATGCTGGCGACTTCGAAGGACTCGTCACCTTCGGTCTCGGCCTGGACCGCAGGACCGGCTTTCGGGTCTTCCGGCTCACGTCGCCGACCCGGATCGTGGTCGACGTCGCGCACTGACCCGGACGACAGCGCCGCCTCATTTCAAATGCGCGTGTCCGTCGAGAAACGCTACTTCGTCGACACGTCTCATCGTCTCTAGCCGCACGATCTCGACTGCGGAGTCTGTAGTCGACGCTGGTCGATGCCGGACGGTCGACGGCTGTCGCGGCGACGCGAGTCGGGTCGCTGCGTGGTCGTGGCCAAGCCCCCGGATCAAAAGATGATCTTCACCAGTCGAGGCACCTTCGTAGTGCCGCTCGTAGGCCCCGTTGCCGGCATGGCCGGTCAACGGCGATCTTCCGTGGCGCGGCTTCGCCAGAAGATGTAGCGTCGAGGTGCTCGCGACGTGCCGGAGCAGGCGCTTCGGGCCGCCGCTACGGCGCTCCCTGTATCGCACCGCGAGGAGCCAAGATGCGTGTTCAAAGAGTGCCGAAAATGGCGCTGGTTCCGTCAGCGGGATCTACGCGGGTTACGGGCAGTGAACGAACTGCGGGACACGGGGCGCTAGGACGGCTGGTACATCACGGGGCCCGTGCTTGCGGCGTTGGCGTCGCCGTACTCGCGTTCGTGATCGTGGGCGCCGCAGATGACGTCGTGGCGGCGCCCACGGCGGTTGGGCCCGCCCACTGTGCAGCAGCGCGTCCGGCGTGCGTCGATGTGATCACCGTGCAGGCCGGCGTCGTTTCACCGGATGCCAGGCACATCTACGTCATGAGCGATTCACTGAGCCAGCGCGGGCCCGGGGAGTACGCGTCGGGCGTGATCGGCTGGAGTCGCGGTCCGCGCGGTGGGATTCGTTTCGCGGAACCGGTGGCGTGCTTCGTCCACCCGCTGATCGGTAGACGGCCACCGAAGTGCGGCGTCGTGTCGGAATGGCCCGACTCCCTCGCCGGCGTGCCGGATGTGATCGGTCCGGATCTCTACGCGCGCTCCATGGCGATTAGTCACGACGGGCGTTCGCTTTACGTCAGCTACGCCTCGAGCGTCATTGGCTTCGCGCGTGATCCAGCGACCGGCGCGCTCCAGCAGATGCCCCAAGCGGGAGGGTGTCTTGTTCGCGCGCTCGCGCCCGGAACCTCATGCACGCTGACACGAGCGATCCGTGGCGCGGAGCACTTGGTCGTAGCGCCTGATGACGGCACCGTCTACTTGACGTTCAATGGCGAGCGCACATCGGGCGTCGCGGTGCTCGCGCGAAATCGCGCGTCCGGTGCCCTCACGCAACTACCCGGCCCCGCTGGCTGTGTGTCCCCCGGGCTACCCGGCTGCACCCGAGCTCGGCAGCTCACGCGCACCTCAGACGTGCAGGTGGCGCCCGACGGGCGCACGGTCTACGTGACGTCCACGCACTTTCCTGGTGGCGGCATCTCCGTCTTTGACCGCGACCGGCGCGACGGCTCACTGGTCCAGCGGCCTGGACGCCAGGGCTGCACGAATCGGACCGGTGCTCGAGGCTGCCATCGCGAGCGCCGATTCGCGCCAGTTGACTCTGCGGCGATCGCTGCCGACGGCACACGGCTGTTCACCATCGAACGCGAGAGCATCAGGGGACCGACCCTCCATCGCATAGCCCACGACGGCACTGTCGGCGGTTCTGCACCGGCGCCGCGGTTGCCGCCTCGGCGCGAAAGCCCCGACGAACTTGCGATCGGCGCAAACGACGAACTGGTGGTGGCCGGCCACAGTTTCGGCGTGTATGTGTACACAGCAACCCGCGCGCGCTCGATGCACCTCGCAGCATGTTGGACTGTGCTTCGAGTTCGGCCATGCCGACGCGTGGGCGACCTCGACCTCGGCCTTCCGAACAGCGAACCTATTCCGGCGCCGAACGGCGTCGTCTACGTCGATGGCAACGGCGGTCTCTACACGCTCCGCCTCTGAAGAGCCAGAGGAAATCGGAAGGGCACTCTCACGTGTTGATCGGACGCGCCGATGGCACTGCACCGCAGCGAACCCGAACCACCGCATGCGGGCGAGGCGGCGGAAGGCCCGGAAGCGCGCTAGCGCAGCGAAATCGTCGAATTCGCCACTTTGGCAACGCATCCCAGGCGCGATTGGCACGGTGTTGCGGCCTCGAGCTAGCCGTGTACGGCAGCGCCCCGATCGACAATGCGCTAGCGACGCGAGCGCCGTTTGCCTGAATTGCGATGGTTCACCAGACGCACCGCCGGTGCGACTACGACCGCCATCACCAGCCTGAGCTGGATCCAGAGGCATCGACACCGATGACCTCACTAGCAAAGATCGCTGCGGGAAACAGAGGTACGCCCAATCAGAACCGCAATCACGCGTTCGCGACCAAGTCGGGTTGATCCCTCGCAGGCTGCTCGTCCGGCTCAACCGACGGCTGCACAGAGCCCTGGTGCCCGCCTGCCGTCTGTTACTCGCGGGGAGCACCGGGACGAGAGCGGCCGAGAAGGGCGCAATCGTCGAAACGCGCTATTCGGCGTGGACTGCCGGATCGCGGCGGCGCATCTGTCACAGGTCACTGGTCGCTGAGACCGGGTGGTGCGTGCCGGCGACTACCGGCACGCCGCTACTCAGCGCCGCGGACTTGCCGGTTGTGAGCTTCGGCTACGCGCCTGGCCGCTCTGTCGGTGACCTGCCGGGCCGCGCAGCGCCGTAGCGGGGACGTGGACGCTCCCCTGATCTTGCTCACTGGCGCAACCGGCTTCGTCGGCGGCCGACTACTCGAGGAGCTGCGCGGCCGCGGACCGCTGCGCTGCGTCGTGCGTGACGCGAGCCGCATCGAAAGCGGACCTGACGTCGAGGTCGTGGAAGCGGACCTGACGGACACCGAGGCCATCGCGAACGCAATGGACGGCGTGGACTGCGCGTACTACCTGGTGCACTCGATGGAGGCGGGCGGCAGCAACGACTTCGCCTCGCGCGATCGAGAGCTGGCGGCGAACATGGCCGAAGCCGCCCGGCGAGCCGACCTGCGCCGGATCGTCTATCTCGGCGGAGTCGAGGGAGCCGATGGGCGGTCCGAACACCTCGAGTCGCGCCACGAGGTCGAGCGAATCCTGTCCGCATTCGGCGGCGAATTCGTCGCGCTGCGCGCCTCGATGATCATCGGCGCCGGGAGCGGATCCTTCGACGCGCTCGCGCAACTGGTGGAGCGCCTGCCGGTGCTCGCGCTCCCCACCTGGCGCAAGCGGCTGTGTCAGCCGGTCGCGATCGACAACGTCATCGCCGCGCTCGTGGCCTGCGACGACGTAGCGCCCGGGTCCTACGACATCGCCGGGCCCGACCGGCTCACGTTCGAGGAGCTGACCGTACGACTCGGCGAACTACAGGGCAACCCGCGCCCCACCGTCGCGCTGCCATTCTCCAACAGCAAGCTCGAAGGCGCGGTCGCGGCCCTCTTCACCGACCAGGACACGGAGCTACTCACGCCTCTCATGGCTGGATTGGACGCCGACCTCGTGGTCGAAGACAACGCGCTAGAGCGCGTGTTCGGGATCACCCCGACGCCGTTTGACGCCGCGGTCACACGAGCCCTCGCGGCCCACTGATCACGTCGACCTGTCAGCGAGATCGAGCTGCGGCACGGCTGGCGGAGGCACTGAGATCAGCGGTCAGCCCGAGGCAGGAGCGCCGGACGCAGACACAAGCGGATCGTCGGCGCGCACGGCACACGCCGAGAGCTCTGCGGCCGCCGATCCCGGTCGCCTCCTGACCGCCGGGTCGGTATTCGATTTGTCGGGGTCAGCTCGCCTGCGACGGCCAGCTTCCCCTACGCAGGGTCGGCGGTGCCGGCGATCCAGGCGAGCTCGTCGCGGTGGTCGTTCAGGAGCTCCGGGAGCTTGGTCGGCATGGAGAGGCCGTGCTTTTCTGCGTCCTCGGGTCGGGCCGAGTATCCGACCTCGGCCCACCAGATCTGACCGGGCAGCAGCAACGGGTGCAGGTTGTCGTCCGGGCGCGCCTGGCGGGCGGTGACCGGGCGGCCGAGGGTGTCGCTCAGCGCGGCGGCGATCTCGGTGAAGGTCCGTCGGTCAGACGCCAACTCGATCTCGACGCCGGCGAACCGGTCCGGCGCCGCGGTCAGGACGTCGGCAACGAGGTTGCCGAGGTCGGGGGCGTGGAGCAGGGCGAGCTCCGTGCTCGGGTCGCATGCGGTGACGAGCTCGCCCGATGACACCAGGTGGGGCCACTGGAACGTGTAGTGGTGCGGGCTGGTGAAGTTCTCGATGAAGTAGGCGGGTTTGACGATCGTGTAGGACGCAAAGCCGGCCGCTCGTACTGCGGCCTCGACGTCCTCCTTCGCGTCCCAGTACCAGTCGTCGTCCCGTGGCTTGCGAGCGACGTCCGGACGATCGCGCCACCCCGTCGAGGAGACCGTCGTCTGCACGAACTGCGCGACGCCAGCCTCGCGGGCTGCGGCGATCAGGTTGCGCGCGTGGCGGAGCTCGGCGTCTTTGGCGTCGGGCAAGGCGAGTTGCACCGAGAACACGGCGTCGTGACCCTCGGCCGCCGCCCGCAGCGAGGAGGGGTCCTCCAGGTCGCCGACGACGAGCGCGATGCCCTTGTTCGTCAGAGCGCGCGAGGCGCCGGAGTCGGGGTTGCGGACCAGGGCGGTCACCTGCTCCCCGCGGCTGGCCAGCGCGCGGGCGACGGCGCCACCCTGCATACCGGTGGCGCCGGTGATCAGGTACTTGCGCTTGGTGTTTGCATTCGTCATAGCTGCTCCGAAGATCGACTGGTCACGCCATATCGGCGGGGAGATGAACCCCCGTCACAACTAGAGACGGTAGCGTATCGAGTCGTGGACGTATTTAGTTGAGGTCCCGGAAAGCGGATGCGGTACCGTCGTGCGGATGACCCGGACGACCCGCCCCGCTGGACGTCAGCGTCCCAGTGGCGCCTTTGGGCCGGCCCGTGACGAGACGCGCAATGCGCGCATCATCGAAGCGGTCCTGGACCTGATCGTCGAAAGCGGGTACGCGGACCTCACCATGAGCGCCGTGGCCGCACGCGCGGAAGTGGCCAAGGCCACCGTCTACCGCCGCTGGGCCTCGCGCGAGGACCTGGTCGCCGACGCCCTGGAAAGCCTCATGCTCCCCGCTGCCCCGGCTGAGGCGACGGCCGCCGGGACGCTGCGCGAGGACCTCATCGCCACGCTGATCAACACTTCCGCGTGCTTGCAGCCCGATAGGCGCCGCTTCTCGACCGTGCTGGCCGCTGCGAGCGCCTCCCACCCGCAGATCGCCGACACCCTGCGCGAGCGCTACATCGCCGGACAGCGCGACGGAATCGTCTCCAGCCTGCACCGCGCCCAAGCGCGCGGAGAAATCACTGCGGAACGCGTTGAGCGCCTGCTGGCACCGGACAGGCTGGAGATCGCCGCCGCCGTCGCGGTGCTGATCCTGCAGGAGGAGCTGCTCGGTGCCGTTCTTGACGTCGAGGGGATCGCCCGCATGGTCGACCAGGTGCTGCTGCCCCTCATTGACGGCACCCCCGCCGGCTAAAGCCTTCCGGCCGGCTCGACTCCGCGTCTACCTGCTCGGCCCGGGTAGGCCACGGTCCAGTCTCGATACACGGCCCAAGTCCCGCGGCGTACTCGGCACGCCGCGCGCCCGAGCTCGTGCTGACCGAAATGCGGTCAGCCGTGACAAGAGGTCCGAATACCCGAGCTCGTTGCACTTAGGTCACCCCACGACCAAAGCCCCCCGGTTCGACGACCATCGAAATTAGCGAGTTTGTGGATTTGCGCTCTTTTCGAAGCTGATCGAACTACGCGCCAGGTGATTACTCCTTTGCGCGAGGAGCGGTCGGCGGCGCACTACGCCGACGTCCCTGGTGTGCGCCTGGCGTTAGATCACCCTTTGGCCGACTCAGCCGACCTGCGCCTGCCCTGCGTGGTAGTGACTTCTGATGTCCGACGGCGAGAGCGCGGAGTTGTATACGGCGATCTCGTCGGCATGACCCTGTGTGTACTCCGTGGAAGAGTTGCCGTTGCGCATGACGTGCCAGGGCAGCGCCGGCGCGCCGGGGCCGCCGGTGTTCGCGCTGTGAACGCGTTCACCGTCTAGATAGAACGCGACGGCGCTGCCGTTCTTGGTGGCGGCGAAATGGTGCCAGGCGCCGCGCACTTCGGCGACGCTCCTGCCGGTCGCGTACGAAGCGCCACCGAGGCGGTAGGCGAGACGCCCGCCGCTCGCCTCGTACGCGAGGATCCAGCCGACGCCCGATACCGAGTTGCTATCGCGCATGACGGCGGTGCCACTGCGCCAGTTGAACCAGCCCTCGAGCGTCCCCGAGTTGGACAGCGGTGCGGTGGTGGCGGTCATCTCGCCGCGGACGCCATCGAACCAGGCGGAGGCGTCCGAGTCGCCCGCCAGCGCTCCGGCTTCGCCGAGGCGGACGCCCACAGGGCTGTAGCCACCTGGGAATGCCCCGGTCTCGTCCATCGCCGTGCTGCCCTCGTGCTCCCCGAGACGCCAGTAGGCGACGAGTCCGGGGGTCTGCAGGACTGCGGCGCGGTAGGCGCTCGCGGACGCCGGGACGGCGGTGAGCACCCGGTCCTCCCCGGCGGTTGTGCCGGTGGCATTGCTCGCCACGAGCCGGTAGTGGTACGTGGCGCCGGCGACCAGTCCGGTGAGCGGCGCCTGCACGCGCCGTTCGGCGACGTCGGGATCGGTGATCTCATCCTCGGCGGTGCGGCTGCCGTAACTCGTCGTCAAGCCGTACTCGAAGTGATACGTGGTGCGCTGGTTGTACGCGTTGAGCGTGCCCTTGACCACTGCCGAGTCGCTGTCGACGTCGGCTGCGGGCCCGGTCGTGGCGCCGGGAGCACGGGCGGGGTCGACGGTCACTTCCACGATGAACTTGTCCGCGGCGCCCTGGTCGTCGGTCACCGTGAGGGCCGGGAAGTACCGGCCGGGCTGTTCGTACCGGTGGCGGATCTGCTCGCCCGTCGCCGTGGTGCCGTCGCCGAGGTCCCAGTGGTAGGCCGCGATGGTTCCGTCCTCGTCGAGGGACGCGCGTGCGTCGAAGGCGACCTCCTGCGGCGCCGGTCCGCTTCGTGGGGTGAGCGTCGCGTCGGCGACGGGCGGCGCGTTGCCGCCGGTCAGCAGGAGCGTCGTGATCGAAGTCCGGTAGTCGATGTAGCTCGGGTAGGCGCCGCGCATCCAGGCGACGCTGAGATCGCTCGAGAACGGCAACAGGCCGCGCGGCGAGACCGGCCGGACGTTCTTGGCCGTCGACTGCTCGGTGACGGCGCGGCGCGTCCATGTCGCTCCGCCGTCCGCTGTGGTCCAGGTCTCGATCTCGTGGACGCCGTTGATCGGCCGTGACAGGTACACCGTGTTCGGGTCTTCGTGATCGAGCGTGATGCCGCCGCTGTAGAACAGCTCCTTTCCGTCCTCGCTGATCGACCCTCCGGCGGCGGTCAGCTCGTGCGAGTCCCACTTCGTGCCCGTCCAGCGCGCGTACATGTACCGGTGATCGGAGGTGGCCGCGAAGGACGCGAAGACGATCACCGGTCGGCCCTGCGCGTCCTGGGCGATGTCGTGTACCCAGGCCTTGCGGCCGGTGTCGTAGACGGTGTCGGACTGCGCGGGGGTGATCGGCGTGCCGAGCGGACCGATCCGCGTTCCGTCGGCTTGGTACAGCTGTCCGTCGCGGTAGGCGGCGTAGTAGATGTTGACGTCGCCGGCCTCGTTGGGATGCGCGTTGGTGAAGCCGAAATGGATCGTGTCCTCGCCGTTGGAGTCGACCTTCATGTACGGGCGCTCGGTCGGCACCGAGACCAGCGTGCGCGGCGCGCTCCACGTGTCGGAACCGTCGGGCTGCGTCGAGAACGTCGGGTTGAAGTTCCCTCCGCGCCAGAACAGATACGTCGTCGCCTCGCGCGCGAGACGCACCGGGTTCGGATACGTGAACCCGAACCCGCCCGGGGTGTTCGCGGGAATCGTCCGCACGGGCTCCCAGGCGGTCACGTCCGCCGCACGCACGCTCGTGCGGTAGGACATCGGGGAGGCGGCGTGCGGCGAGTAGTACACGCGCAGGCGGCCGTCCGGGAGCACCTGCAGCGCGGGATTGGCGTGATCGTCGACCTCGACCGCCGGCGCGATGAGAGCGGTCGTTCGCGAACGGGTCGCATGGTCGTACGCCGAGACCTTCACGTCTCCGTCACGTGCGACCCAGCCGATGTACGTGCGCCCCTGATGGTGCACCGCGCGCGGGTCCGCGAACCACGACCACGCGCCGTCGCCGAGGCTCGCCTCGGCACGCTCGACGGTCCATTCGAATTGGGACGGCCCGCTCTCGTTTCCCGCGGCGTCGCGCGCGGTCACCCGGAAGCGATGACCGCCCGCGTCGAGCGCCCGGTACTCCCGCGGGCTCTCGCACGGCGCCGGTTGCTGTTCGTCCAGCGCGCACGTGAAGCGGACGTCCGCTTCAGGGGCGGAGAACGCGAAGTGGGCACGATCGGAGATCGTGGTCTCGTCCGGGCGGTCGTCGATCACCGGCGGCGCCGGCGCGGTCAGATCGACGGTCCAGTCGACGGCGGTCACCACGCTCTCGTTGCCTGCCGCGTCGCGAGCCTTCACCTCGAAACGGTGCCGACCCTCGCTGAGCCCGGCGAGCGAGTGCGGACTCGTGCACGGGGCGAACGTGACGTCGTCCACGCGGCACCGGAACTCGGTCCCCGTCTCGGCGCTGGAGAACGCAAAGCGCGCGTCCGCCTGCCCGCTGAATTCATCCGGCTGCGCATCGATCACCGGTGCCGGCGGATTCGTCGTGTCGACCGTGACGCGCGTGGCCGCCACCGTGCAGTTGTTGCGCTCACGGCTCTCGCGGACGTCCCGCTCGGCATCCGCGCACGCGATCAGCCGGAACACGCCGTCGGGCAGCGAAGCCGGCAGCGTCAGCGAGACTGCACCGTGCGTGGACGCGCCGCCGCGCAACGCCGGCACCGCACGCCGCCCCACCGCGCGCCACGTGCCGGCACCGGCCACGTAGTAGCGCGTCACGGACGGCCGTGCGCGCGGCCGGCCATGGTTCGCCACCGTGTCGGCGGCCTCGAACTGCTCCCGCGGCAGCGCACGCTCGGGCGGCGCAGACAGCGCGGTGACCACTAGGTCCGGCCGGGCCGGCGCCGCGGCCGCCGACCCGACGACTCCCATCAGCGCACCGGCGGTCAGCACCGCAACCACACCCATCCGTGGCATCCGTCTCTCCCCACGACCCGACAACGACGTCCCGAGTCTGCAAACCGCCGGCTCCTCCCGCAACCGACGCGTTCAGCGCGCAGGGTGCGCCGTCTGGGCCCTGCGCGCGGCGCGCCGCGGACGTTCGCAAGTCACCACAAAATCGACGGAACCGGAGCAGCGGAGCCTCTTCACAGGCAACCTTGTTCGCATACGGACCATTCATTGCTCTGGGCATCTCCCGTGCTGCGCTCAGAAGTCCAGCGCGTGGATCCGCGTGACGAACTTGGTCCAGCCGGTCGTACGCTCGTCGCCGGTCCAGTAGAGGACGCGGTTGGCGCCGCGCAGGCCGCGCGGCGTCACCGGCCGCGCGCAGAACCCGTCCGGTCGCGCGGTGAGTTGTCGCGTCGTCCAGGTCCGGCCCTCGTCCGGCGTGAACCACTGCTCGACCTGGCTCCACGTGCCGATCGTTCGAGAGAGGTAGACGAAGCGCGGGTCCTCGTGATCGAGCGACGCCCCGCCGGACCCGAAGTGCTCGCGCCCGCGCCCCGCCTCGATGATTCTGCGGCTGATCCACTCGGTGCCGTTGTGGTACGCGTAGTAGAAGGTGTCCTGGCCGCCTCGCAGCCGTGTGTAGACGATCCGCGGCCGGCCCTCGGAGGTGAGCGCGATATCCATCGGCCACGCGCTGCCACCCTGCGCCGTGAAGCGGTAGATGTGATCGAGGTCGGAGATGTGCAGAGGCACGTCGTCCAGGGTTCCGAGCTGACGCCCACCCACGGCGTAGAGCTTGCCTGCCTCGTAGCGGAGGTAGTGCAGACCACTGGGCGTGCTGTGCGCGTTGCCGTTGCTGAAGATGGCGTGGATGCGCCGGTCGCCGTCCCCGACGTACTTGGCGTACGGTCGCGCCCCACCGCCGCTGCGCACCAGCTCGCGGGCCGGAACCCATTTGTGGCCGTCCTCGGTGTAGGAGAACGTCGGATTCCAGCCGCCGCCGCGCCAGAACAGCCACAACTTGTCACGGAGCTGAATCGGGTTCGGATAGGTGTAGCCGAGTCCCCCAGGGACGTTGGTGGGCACGGTCCGGACCCGCCCGAACTCCTGGATCGAGTGACGATGCAGCGCGACCATGTAGCGCATCACGCTCGGGATGCCGGGCGGCGGCAGGTGGTGCCCCGAGTGCGGCGAGAAGAACACCATCAAGTGGCCGTCGCGGCGAAACACGAGCGACGGGTTGTTGTGATCGTCGCGGCCGAGGCCTCGGAAGATCAGCCGTTTGGAAAGCTTGCCTCCGCGCGTATAGCGAGCGACCCACACGTTGCCGCTGGTCGAGATCCAGCCCGTGAACGTGTGCCCGTCGTGGGAGATCGCGCGGGGGTCGCCGAAGTATGACCACGCACCCGCTCCGAGCTCGCGATCCACCGCCATCTGGTCCTCCTCTCGCCCGTAGGTCCTGAGCGAGCGAGTATCCCTCAGCTACGGGAGCCGCGTGAGGGTGTGTGAGGAACGACTTCGGCCGGTGCCGGTCCACAGCACGACTGCCCCACCACCGGGGATGAGCCGCACGACGCGGGGAGCACCGACCGGCCAGGGCGCGCCAAGCGCCACGGGCGAGCCGAAGCCAGCGGTTGAAGCGACGCGCGTGGCGGCCACGACGCGCTCGTCGAGCGACCGCCGAGACGGCGCGCGCTCGGTCCAGGCCACCACGGTCCGCCCGTCGTCATCGGCCGCCACCACCGGCGCTCGCGAGGCGGCGTCCACTCCCAGCTCGACGCCGGCGCCGAGCGGCATCCGTGGTTCGGCCTCGGACAGACGCACCCGCGCGGTGGTCGGCTCGATCCAAGCCACGGTGGTGCGGCCCGCGCGCGTGACGGTCACGCTCCCGAGCGTGACGCCGCCGCCGGGGTTGACGATCTCGGCGGCGCCGAAAGGCTCGCCGCTGCGTGCCCGATGCAGGCGCAGCCCGTCGCCCGGACGCAGTGGAACACGCTGGGAGCTGTAGATCACCGCCGCGGTCCCGTCGCCGCCGATCGCGGCCCGAGGGACATCACTCGACTCGGGCGCCAGCCGCTGCGACGGCCGAAACTGCTCGCCCGCCGCGCGCAGCGCCGTCCACGCCGCCGGTCGGAGCGTCGACCGCCAGGTGAGGACAACGTCGCCGCGATCCCCGATCGCGGCAGCAACGGCGGTGCAGCACGGCACGCGCTGCAGCCGCGACACGGCCCTCGGCGAGCCGAACGCGGCGGCGCCTGGGTCGCGCACGGCAGCTTCGAGTCTCCAGCGCCCGTCCGCCCGATGCCGAAACCACACGACGACCGCGGCGCCGCCCCGCCCCACCGCGAGCGCTGCAAGGTCCATCCGGCGCCCCCGGGCCACGACGCGCGGACGGCTGACCCGTCCGCGGGAGTCGAAACCGGCGACGCGCACCCGCCGCCGGCGCGAAACTCCGCTCTGAAACGCGATCACGCCGCCGCCGTCCGCGGCCACAGCCGCTCTCACCGATCGATCTGCAGAGCGCGTCCGCAGGAGCGTTCGCCGCGGCCCGAACGACTCGCCAGGCGCCGCCACCCGCCACTGGATGGAGGACGTCGTCTGCGCCACTTCGAACGTTCGCCCGGTGTGATCGACGGCGAAGTCCATTGGCACTGCGGCGGCGAGCAGAAGCCCGAGCGCGAGGGTCATGCTCCTACAACACGCCGCGGGTGCGTGCGACGCGGCGTGACGGTCGGCACTGCTGCATTGCGCGAATCGGAGCTGCGGTCACCCCGATCCGGGCCTTTGAGCCGCCTGGCGTCGCGTTGTTGGTACGGTCCGCCTCAAGCAGGACCGAACCTGCGTTGGCGTGGGGATGGAAACATGGCTGAGCAGCACACGATCGTTGGGCCGGCCAGGGGCGAGCCGTTGCCCGTTGGACAGGTCGGGGTGCGTCTGCGCCTGCCGTTGTCAGGTGCCCCGAGTCCGCGTTGGTCGCGCGATCTGAGCGCGCGGCTGACCGTGGAGTTCACCGGGCACCCGAACGTGGGGCATCTCGGGCTCAATGAGGTCGTCCAAGGGCATGAGATCGTGCTCGAGGGGGTCGAGTCGGGCGAGGCCGAGAGGCTCGCCGAGGCGGTGGAGCGTGCGGTCGAGGCGACCAATCGAGCCTGCGCGGACGCACCGGACGACTCCGTTGCGCTGAAGCCCCGAGAAGAGGCGGACGCGATCGCGCGCACGGTCGCCGATCATCAGCGACTCGGGGACAAAGGCAACCAGGAATAGCCCCCGAGCCGCCAGATCTAGCGCTTGGCCGCGCGGAGCGACGCGGCGACCTCCGCCACGGTCCTTGGGCCGTTCCAGGCGGCGGGCAGGTCTCGCGGCTCGGCGTACACGCCGGTCATCGCCGCGTCGTCATCGTCCTGCAACCACAGCCCGTCGCTGTAGGCGAAGTACAGCGGGGCGTCCAGGGGCAGCGCGGCCGATCGCGTGACGGTCGCGTCGGGCGACGGCTTCCAGTCGCTGATGTCGTCGAGCACGGCGACGACACGCGGATGCGAGTTGGCGCGGGCCAGCGCGGTGATCTCGGTGGCCCGGCTCTTGTTCACGGTCACGTAGACGCGGCGATCGCGGAGCTTGGCCGGGTCGCCGGAGATGACCTCGTCGACGGTGAGCACGAACGTCGCGTAGGCGCCGGCCTGGCGCTCGTTCTCACGTGCGCCGGGGTGCGTCACGGCGACGACGTCCACGACGTCGGTGAGCGTGCCGAGCGCGACCAGGTCGCCCTTGGCGAGCGCGTCGCGGGGCGACGCGAGTGGGGTGTAGTCGACGTGCACGCCATGGCTGGTGAGCGCGGCGAGCCGCTTCGCGGAGGGCGGCTCGCCCTGGATGCCGCATCCGGAGAGCACGAGCAGCGCGGCCGCGAGGGCCGACGTGGGGAAGGCGATGCGCATGGGTCGAGAGCTCCTAGTACGTCGCATCGATGTGGGCTCGGTCGTGCACGCTGTAGAGGTGCCAGACGAGCGAGGTGCTGGGGATCTCGCCGACGATCATCGCGCTGACGCTGTCGTGACCGAGCCCGATGCTGTGGCCGACCTCGTGGACCGCGGTCTTGCGCCGGTCCTCCCAGTCGTTGATGCCGAGATTGATCTCCCCGTAGTCGAGGTGGATGTCCGACGACGTGCAGACGCCGTTCGGGGACTCCAGCCAGCAGTCGCGCAGGCCGCGGATGCCGGCCGGCTGGTCGTCCTCCCACCACCAGATGTCGGTCTCCATGTACCAGCACTCCGAGGGCGAGCCCGCGAACAGGTCGGACATGTCCGTCGTGTTGTCGAGCACGCCCATCGCGTACGTGACGACCGACACGTCATTGACGCTGCTCGTGTAGCAGTA
The DNA here is from genome assembly GCA_027587225.1 of Solirubrobacter taibaiensis. Taxonomy (GTDB): domain Bacteria; phylum Actinomycetota; class Thermoleophilia; order Solirubrobacterales; family Solirubrobacteraceae; genus Solirubrobacter; species Solirubrobacter taibaiensis. Next base: position 35,146 of record JAPDDQ010000015.1, on the reverse strand, counting down.
CGTGTGCACACCGTTGTCGGCGACGGTGGAATCGCCGTTACCGGGGAACGGGTTCGCCGGCGCGGCGGCCGGCAACGCCAGCAGCGCGCCGGCGATGAGCGCCACGAGCCTTCCGGGCGCGTGGCGAAACGAGTGATCCATTGGTGTCTCCTGGGGAGGTGTCGGCTGCGGCACCGACCCTCCCAGCGCTCCGCGCCCCGAACCACCAGGGAAACCCCTGAGCTTTGGCGCACCCAACTTCAGGACCGCGTCGCCTCAATATCGAGGACCGCTCAACCGGAGACGGGCTGCAGGCTGGCTGCGAGCGGCCCCGCGCTCAGGAGCGCAGCCGTCAGCCGCGCCCGTTCGGGAGTCGGGAGATCCGGGATGTACACGCCTTCTGAGCCGTCGATCCCCTCCGGGACTTCCCGCCAATTGATGAACGGCGTGGAGAGGAGGCGGTCGTCGAGCACGAGCGCGAAGTGTTGGGAGGTCTGAAGCGGGTCGCCGCCGCCGGAGTGGTCGGCGCCGCGCTCGGCGAGCTCACGGGTGAGCGTCGTGAACGCTTGTTGCCCCGCTGAGGTGAGATCGAGCTGGACTACCGGGTTGCCGCCCATCGGGTCCTCGCCGGCTCGCACGCTCGAGAGGTCCGCGTTTGTGAGTGGGGCATCGCCGCCAAGCGTGAACCAGCCGTGATCGGCGTGGACGGCGAGCGCGCCGGCACGCTTAGCCGCACGCGCGCGGGCCTCTTCCTCGGTGAGCGCGGCCAACTGGCCGGCGCCGGGGCCGCCGGTGACCGCTGGATCGCGCGGCGCCGGCCGGCCGTCGGGGCCGAGGACGGAGCGCTCCCAGTCATAGATGGCGAAGCGGCCGGGCACGGTGAGTGTGTTGACGGCCTGGCTCACGGCGCGCGGAGCGGTAATGGCCAGCGTGCGGTCACCGACGGTGAGCTCGGCGGCGACACCGGCGTGCTTGAGCCGCGCGCGCATGATCTGCGCCGCTGCGGTCGGATCACCGCTCTGGACGCGGTACGTGAGCCGCACCGAACCGCCCGAGACCTGCGACGGAAGGTCGTCGCGGCGTTCGCCCGGCACGGTCAGCACGATGGCGGCCACGAGCAGCGCGACGGCCGCGACGGCGACCACCGGCCCGAGCCGGATGGCGGGGAGCGGGCGGCGACGGCGAGGCGCCTGCGCCGCACCGGCGCGCAGCAACTCGGCCCGCAGTCGCGAGAGATAGTCGTCGCTCATCGTTCGCCTCCCGCTCGCTCGCGAAGGACCTTCAGCCCGCGGCTGACGCGCTTGCGCACGGTCGCCTCGCTGAGCCGGCGGGTGCGCGCGATCTCGCCATAGTCCTGGTCGTCCAATACGTGGGCGCGGATCACGTCGCGCTGATCCTCCGCAAGCTCGTCGACCATCTGCGTCGCGACCTCCTCGCCGAGCCAGCGGATCAGCTCGATGTCGTCGGCGCCGAGCGGGACCGGCTCCATCGCCAGTCGTGCGCGCATCCGGTCCTCGGCGTGCCCGCGGCGCAGATAGTCGGTCAGCTTGTGGCGGGCGATCGTGAACAACCACGCGCCCGCCCCGTCCGCCCCCGCCTGAGGCCGGTAGCGAGAACGCGCGACGAGTGCGGCCGCGAACGTCTCGGCCGTCAGGTCGGCGGCCACCTCAGGATCGCCGGTGCGGCGCTGGAAGAAGCCCAGCAGCGTCCGCGCGTAGCGGTCGTAGAAGCGACCGAAATCCTCCAGGTCGCCGGAGCACAGCAGGACATCGTCGGGCGCGTCCATGTACTCATACAGATCGAACGGGTGAACCGGATTGTGACCGCCGGATGGAAATCTCGTCACCGCCAGGGCAGGACGTCGCGGAGGCGGGAGAGCGGGTCGCTCAACAGTTGCTCGGCCTCCACGGCGAGGACCCGCGGTGGACCGTGGCGCGCACCGCAGAGTTTGTAAATCACGCGATCCGCCTCGCGCGCGAGCCGGAACGGCAGGCCGCCTGGGTCTTGGAGCGGCCAGAGGCGGCAGCGATCGGCGTCTGAGCCGGACGCGTCGAGCACCGCGTTGACGGCGCGCCGTGCGGCCTCGTTGGCGCCTTCCATCGTCGCGAGGTCGGTGGAGGTCTGGACGTAGTCGGAGGCGAGGAACAGGTTCTCGACTTCGGGCAGCGCCGCGGTCGGCCGATGGTCCCACGAGCCGGCGGTGTTGACGAGCAGCGGCTCGAGGTTCATCGCCTCGCCCGGGTTGGGATGGACGATCGAGGGGTCGAGGAACCACGCGGCTCGCATGGCGTCGTCGAGCACGGTCGTGCCGTTGTTGAGCGCGGCCTTGAGCTGGTCCCAGACCTCTTCGGCGATCTCCTCGCGCGTGCAGTCGCGCGCGCGCTTGCCCCTGGCCGAGAACTCGCCCGGAGCGAACCAGTCGGAGATGTCGACGGAGAGGATGCCGCCGACGGTGCCGTCGCCCATGTCGTGCGGGTTGAACCGTGGCCAGAACTGCCGCTGCGAGATCGACGTCAGCGCCCACGCCGAGTCGATGAAGATCGTGTGCCCGTGGACGAGCGGGGCGTCGCGCGTCAGGTAGTACATGATCCCGTTCATCCAGCGCACCTGCAGCCGGTCGAGGCCGGCGAGCACCGGGCTCGCCTGTTTGAGCGGGTCCATCGCGATCGCTTCGCGCAGCACCTCGACCGGCACGGCCGCGATGTAGTGGTCGGCCGTGGCGTCGAAGGCGGCGCCGACGGGCGCGAACGCCTCGTCCACCGGCTGCACGCGCACGCCGGTCACGCGCGACCCTTGACTCGAGATCGCGTCCACGCGGCAGCCGACCCGGTAGTCGACGCCGAGCCGGCGGAGCTCGTTCAGCCACGGGTCGATCCAGACGTCGCTCGTCGGGCCGTTGAGCACCCGGTCGGCCTGTCCCGCCGGGCTGGCGAGGTCCTGCAGCAGTTGCAGCAGGATGGAGCCGCCGGTGCGCGCGCTCATCTCGCGTGCCCGGGCCGCGACGAGTGAGCGCGTGAGCCCGTCGGCAAGGAACTTCTGGAAGCCCGGCGAGCAGTGCTCGGCATCGGAGAAGTCCCACCAGCTCAGCTGCTCGTACTGGCCGAATCGGCGCTCCTCACACGCCGAGAGCAGGTCGCTCAGGAGCCGGACGAAATGCAGTTGGTCCTCGACGGGGATCTCGAGCTGCGTGGCGAACGCCAGCGCGAACTTCAGCGTCGCCTCCCAGTCACTCGCAGAGGCCGGCAGGCGGGCGGGTGACACGAGCTCGTTGCGCGCATCCTCGCGCGCGATCTGCACCTGCGTGGACGTCACGAGGTTGTCGAGGACGCCGTGGAGCTGATACCGGTACGGGATCCGGCTCATCGTGTCCGGCACGTGCTTGTAGAACCCGGGAAAGAACCGGAACCCGTGCTCGCCGGGCAGCGCGCGACGGCCACCGACGCCGGCGATCGCGTCCATGCTGCGCGCCTTGCCGCCGGCCACCGGACGCAGCTCGAAGACGACGACCTCGAACCCCGGCCGGCTCGCCAGCTCATGCGCCGCGGTCATGCCCGCGACGCCACCGCCAAGGACGATCACCTTCGTGGCCATCGCACGACCGACTCTGCCAGACCTGCGCGGTCTGCGCACGGCAGGTTGCTTGTCGGCGGCGAACGCGAGATGGTGCGCAGTGCATGCGAGAGCGCGACATTGCCCGCAAGCCACGAAGACAGCGGCCGCACGAGAGCAGTGCGCCGCCGGTTCCCGGGTTGCTGTCGGTGAGCAACCACGCCCTTGCCAGGCTGCTCGCCCGCCAACCGGTGGCCGAGCTCCCGAAGCTCGCTGACACGCTGAGGCACTATCGCGCGGGTGCGCCGCTGCTGAAGGCGCTCGCGCCGGCGCCCGCAGGCACGGATCTCGCTGCGGCGACCGCGTGGTTGCGCTCGCTGGCGGAGGTGCTCAGGGTGCTCGGTGATGCCGCCGACGCGAGCGCTCTGACCTTCGAGAGCACCGTGGTGACCGACCGCGACGCCGAGTACGGCGCGGCCGGCGCGGACGTGCACGAGAAGATCGGCGCCGCCCGGTGGGGTGCGCAGGCGCTCGGCGAGCGGATGCGTGATCACGTCGTGTCCGCGATGAACGCGTCGTCGGTGGTCGGCCACGGGCGCGCCGACAATCCGGCGCTGGGGTCGCTCGACCAGGCGAAGGCGTTCAGCGCGCAGGCGTCCGCGTTCCGCGCGGCGGCGCCGACGCCCGAGCTCAAGCAAGCGGCCGAGGCCTGCCAGGACGCGGCGCTCGCGCTCTTGCAGGCGCGCTCGGTGGCGGAGGCGCGCGAGACGTGGCGGGCCGACACCGTGCAGACCAACACGGTGGATGAGGTCAAGGACTCCAGGCGAGCGCGCAACGAGATGGACGATGTGTTCGCCGACTCGGGGTTCAACGACCGCCAGCAGACCAAGAAGATCAAGGTCATGGTCAAGCAGGAGGACGGGACCTTCAAGGAGGTGGAGAAGGAGGTCGTCGACGACTGGTGCGGGATGTTCGCCGCCGCCAACATGTTCCGCGGCGCGGCGCTGGACAAGGACCTGCGCATGGCGTTCGCGCACACCGACAACGTCAACGACTTCTTCCAGTACACGGCGAAGGTCAACGCGGGGCGCGCGCCGCTGTCGGTCTGGGCCGATGGGCGCTGGTGGTCGGTGAGGGAGTACCACGCTTCCCGCTCGGCGCTGCGCAAGTGGGTGGTCGGCCCGTCGGCGGCGGCCGACATCCGCCCCGGCGACATCGCGTTGATCCGCCACAAAGGCGTCAAACCGAAGGACGGGATCGCGAACCACATCGTCATGGTCGAGTCCTACGACGCGACCACCGGCAAGCTCGTCTCGATCGAGGGCAACGTCACCGAGGGGGTTCGCCCGGACGGCGACGGCAAAGCCCAGCGGACGGGCGACGAGCTCAAGTCGAGCTCGAAGTCGCCGACCAGCACGGTCGTCGAAGTCCGCGACATGAAGGACGAGCAGGAGCTCACGCCGGGGGCGGGTCCGGGCGGTGTCTACCAGGAGCGAGGCCGGCGCACCGTCTACGCGATCGGCCGGCCGTCACTCGTGGACTTCGAGGACCACGAGTACGCCGAGCAGCTCGTCGACGAGCGGTTCCGCGGCCTGTCACCGGCCGAGATCCGCGCCCACGCGCAGGCGAAGAAGCAGGTGAAGTTGGCCCGCAGCTCGATGGAGTCACCGGCGAACAGCCCGTATCACACGCGCACTGGCGGCTGACGCTCGCGGCCGGCCGGCTGGCATTTCCGCCAACGGGTGAATAGGGTGCCCGGCGGTGAGGCGGGTCTTGGTTGCGTTATCGGCGATGGTCGTCGCCTGCGCGCTTGCGTCTGAAACGGCGCACGCTGCTCCCTGCTCGGACGCTGACGCGCCGTACAGCCCTGGCGTGAACGACGCGCAGGTGCGGGCCGGGCTGTTGTGCCTGGTCAACAACGAGCGCCTGGCCCGCGGGCTCGCCCCGGTCGTGCCGCACTCGGCGCTCGAGCTGGCCGGGCAGCGGCACCTCGTGGACATGGCCGCTCGCGGGTACGTCGACCACGTCGCGCCGGCGCCGGCACCGTTCGGAGCGACGACCCATGAGCGCGCGGCGGCCGCCGGCTACCCCGGGACGCCGCGGACCCCGGACTGGAAGGTGAGCGAGACGCTGCACTCGGCGTCGCAGAGCTTCCCCGTGACCAACCCGGACCTGACGACGGCGCGCGCCGCGATGACCGGCTGGATGTCGAGCCCGTCGCACTGCTCGGTGCTCCTCGCGCCGGAGCTGGTGCATCTCGGCGCCGCCGTGCTGCGTTCCTCTGACGGGGACGGGTGGGTGAAGGATTCGTTCACGCTCGTCGTCGGCGCGATCGGCAACCGGATGACGCCCGGCGCCGAGTGCCGGCCGAACGCCGGACTCGTCGCCGCGGACGCGGTGCCGGCGACGCCCGTGACCGATGCTGCACCCGCCACCCCGGAGCCCGTGGAACCGGCGCCGGCGGGTCTGGCGCTCGGCACGACCGGCGTGTTCCTCGCCTCCGGCGCAGCGATCAGGCTCAACCGCGGCGCGGCCGCGGCGCCCATGACCCTGCAGTGCAAGCGGACCTCCGGCCGCTGCCGCGGCACCCTGACCCTGCGCGCCAAGGGCCGCGTGCTCGGCCGTGCCGGCATCGACCTCACCACGGGCGTCTCGACACGACTCACGCTCCCGATCGTGCGCGGCGAGCGCAAGCGCCTCAAAGGCCGCCGGACGCGCGCGATCCTGTCCGTGGTCAGCGCCGGCGCGACCAGCACGCGCGTCGTCACGCTCCGGCGCTGAAGCGTCGGCGTCAGCGCGAGGGGCGAGCGCCCTCGACCGGCAGGTACTCGAGCGTGGCGCGGTCCCAGCCGCCCAGGTCGGCCGCCGCCTCGTAGGTGGTCTGCAGGAACTCCAGCGCCGCCGCGTCCGGGTCGGGCGCGGTGCGGACCGCCTCGTACGGCAGCAGGAACTGGCGGAAGTCGTTCGAGTAGAACGCGTCCGCGGGCGTGACCGGCGCCGCTCCGTAGCCGTCGGGCTCCGGGTAGGCGTAGGCGTAGAACGCGCCCTCCTCACCGCCGCCGGGCCAGAAGCCACAGCTGGTCAGCTCGTGCGAGTAGCCCTCGACCATGACCCAGTCGCCGCAGTTCGGCGCTCCGCCGGGATGGCGCGGCGCAGGGCGGCCGGAGAAGCGGGTCACGGCCATGTCCATGGCACCCCAGAAGAAGTGCACGGGGCTGACCTTGCCGGAGAAGCGCGCGCGGAACGCGCTCAACACGCGGTCCACCTGCACGAGCTGGCGCCAGAAGAGCTGCGCCGCCGCGGGGTCGTAGCTGGCGTGCTCGGTGTCCTGATCGAACGGGATCGCGTGCTCGATCTCGACCGGGACGGGCCAGATCTTCACGTCCAGGTTCAACGACGCGAGCGCGTCCGTGAACTCGGCGTAGAAGGCCGCGACGGTCTTGGGCTCCAACGCGATCTCGCGGTGGTCGCCGCCTTCGACGGTGATCCGGAGCTGGTGCGCGCAGAAGTCGAACTCGATCTCGAACGTGCGGTCGCCGACGGGCATCGACGATGTCGTCAGCCCGCGGGGCGTGACGTACAGGGTGACCTGCCACCAGTGGTTGAGCATCGGCGCCTGGGCGAGGCGCACCTTGCCGACGATCTGCGTCCAGCGATGCAGTGTCTCTCGCGTCGCGGTCCAGTCCTCGACACGCAACGCCGGCCAACTCGTCCCAGTCATGGACGAGAGGCTACGACGCGCCGTCTGCGGGTCTCAGAGCGCGCGGACCACGCCGCCGTCGACCCGCAGGCTCTGTCCGGTGATGTAGGAGGACTCCTGGGAGGCGAGGAACGCGATCGCCGCAGCGACCTCCTCGCTGGTCCCGTAGCGCTTCATCGGCACGTTGGCGGCGCGCTCCTCGGTGGCTGGGAGGCTGTCGATCCAGCCCGGCAGCACGTTGTTGATGCGCACGCCGTCAGGCGCGTAGGTGTTCGCGAAGATCTTCGTGTAGGCGGCCAGGCCGGCGCGGAACACCGCGGAGGTCGGGAACATGTGGCTGGGCTCGGCCACCCATGCCGTGGAGATGTTCACGATCGAGCCGGCGCCCTGGCGCTGCATGATGGGCGCGACGAGGCGGACCGGACGGACGACGTTGAGGAAGTAGGTCTCCATGCCCGACTGCCACTGCTCGTCGGTGATCTCCAAGACGGGCGCGCGCGGTCCGTGGCCGGCGCTGTTGACCAGCACGTCGATGCGCCCCCAGCGTTCAAGCGTGCCGTCGACCAGGCGCTCCAGGTCCTCGGTCGACTGATTGGAGCCCGTGACGCCGAAGCCGCCGAGCTCGTCGGCCAACGCCTCACCCTTGCCGGACGAGGACAGGACCGCGACGTGGAAGCCGTCAGCGGCCAGGCGTCGCGCAGCGGCGGCGCCCATCCCGCTCCCGCCTGCCGTGACTATCGCTACTTTTTCTGTGTCCATGCGATCAAGATATGACCCGCAGCCATGGGTCGCCAGCTAGATTCGCGAAGATCTGCCTGTAGGAAATCTCCTGGATGAAGACCAGCCAGCTGCCATCGTTGAACGCGATCCGGGCGTTCGAGGTCGCCTCGCGGCACCTCAACTTCAGGCTCGCCGCGGAAGAGCTCGGCGTCAGCCAGGGCGCTGTCGCGCAGCACGTCCGCGGACTGGAGGACACCCTCGGCGTGATGCTCTTCGATCGTGGGCCCCGCTCGCTCGTGCTGACCGAGCCTGGCCGGCGGTACGCGAGCACGATTCGTCGCGCGTTCGAGTTGATCGTGGAGGCCACGGCCACGGTCCGCCCCGAGCCGGCGCGCGTGCAGATCAGCGTCACGCCCTCGTTCGCGGCGAAGTGGCTCCTGCCGCGCCTGCCGGACTTCACGGCCGCACACCCTGACCTGGATCTCGGCATCGTCGCCAGCGATCGCCGCACGCACTTCCACAGCGACGACGTCGACCTTGCCGTGCGCTTCGGCCGCGTCCCGGAGGCGCCGAACCTGACGGTCGACCTGCTCTTCGAGGAGGAGTTGATCGCGGTCTGCAGTCCCAGCCTGCTGGTGGACGCGCAACTTCCGCTGACCGCCGAGAGCCTCGGCGAGCACACGCTGCTGCACGACTCCCACGGTCAATGGCCGCACTTCATCGAGCGCGTCCTGCGCGGCTCCACCCCGGGGGTCGGCAAAGGCGTGCGCTTCAACCAGACCACGCTGGCGATCGACGCGGCGCTGAGCGGCCAGGGCATCGCCCTCACCAGCCGGCACTTCGTCGAACGCGACCTGGCCGCGGGCCGGCTGGTGGACCCGTTCGACGCGACGCTCGACAGCGACGCCGCCTTCTACGTCGTGGCGCCGCGCCGCCCCAGGCACCGGGCACAGACCGCCGCCGTGCGGGCCTGGCTCCTGTCACACCGGCGGGCCGCCCGGCACGGCGGCGCGTTGCAGGCGAACATGCCATCGTCAATGACATGACGCCAGGGGTGTATGTGATCGGCTGCGAGCCCGCGACCGGCAAGTCCGCGGTGGCGCTGGGCGTGCGCCAACTGCTCGCGCGGAGGCTCACGCGCCTCGGCGTGTTCCGGCCCGTCGTCGCCGATCCTGAGCACGACCCGCTCGTGGCCGTGCTGCGCTCGGAGACGTTCCCGTACGAGGCGTCCGTCGGCGTGACGTTCGACGAGGTCCGCGCCGACGAGGAGCGGGCACTGGAGGAGATCGTCGCCCGCTACCGCGCGTTGGCCGCGCAGTGCGACGGCGTGCTCGTGGTCGGCACCGACTACACGAGCGTCGGGGCGGGAGGCGAGGTGCAGTTCAACGCGCGCGTCGCGCTCAACCTCGGGCTCCCCACGCTGCTCGTGGTGAGCGGGCACGACCGGACCGTGAGTGAGGTGCGGGAGGCGCTCGCCGTGGCGCACGCCGCGGTCAAGGGCGCCGGGTGCGAGGTGGTCGGCATGGTCGCCAACCGCGTGCGCTTCGACCTCGTGGGCGACATCGCGAGCAACGACGCCACCACGCCGGTGTTCGCGCTCCCGGAGATCGACCTGCTGATGGCGCCGACGGTCGGCCAGGTGGCGGCCGCGTGCGACGGAGAGATCATCGCCGGCGACGCCGAGCTGCTCGGCCGCGAGGCGCTGCACCTCACGGTGGCCGCGATGACGCTGCCGAACCTGATGGAGCGGATCGAGGACGGAGCGGTGCTGATCACGCCCGGTGACCGCGCCGACGTGCTGCTCGCCTCCCTGTTCGCGCACGCCTCCAAGGAGCTCCCCTCCCCCGCGGGCATCGTGCTCACCGGCGGCCTGCGCCCGTCGGACACGTTCCTGAAGCCGCTCGAAGGCTTCCCGACGATGCTGCCGGTGATCCTGACCGAGCACGGCACGTACGAGGCCGCGACGCTGGCCGGCTCGCGCGAGGGGGTGATCGCGGTGGACACGCCGCGCAAGATCACGAAGGCGCTCGCGGTGTTCGAGGAGTACGTGGACGGCGACGAGCTGCTCTCGCGCGTGGACGTCGCCCGCTCGGAAGCGGTCACGCCGCTGATGTTCGAGTACGAGCTGCTCGAACGCGCGCGGGCGGCGAGGAAGCACATCGTGCTGCCGGAGGGCACGGACGAGCGCGTGTTGCGCGCGGCGGAGACGCTGCTGCGCCGGCGCGTCGTCGAGCTCACGCTGCTCGGCCCCGAGGACGAGGTGCGCGGCGCCGCGTCCCGGCTCGGCGTGGACCTGTGGGGCGCGAACCTGCTCGACCCGACCGACGAAGAGATCCGCGAGCGCTTCGCGGCCGAGTACACCGAGCGCCGCCGGCACAAGGGCATGGTGCTCGACGCGGCACGCGACATCGTCACCGACGTCTCCTACTTCGGGACGCTGATGGTCGCGCTCGGGATGGCCGACGGGATGGTGAGCGGGGCCACCCATACGACCGCGGAGACGATCCGCCCGGCGTTCGAGGTGATCAAGTCGGCGCCCGGGGCGGGTGTCGTCTCCAGCGTGTTCTTCATGTGCCTGGCTGATCAGGTGCTCGTGTACGGCGACTGCGCGGTGAACCCGAACCCGACCGCCGAGCAGCTCGCGGACATCGCGATCTCCTCCGCCGCGACCGCCGCGCAGTTCGGCATCGAGCCGCGGATCGCGATGCTCAGCTACTCCACCGGGCACTCGGGGTCCGGCGCCGAGGTCGAGCGCGTTCGGACCGCGACCGAGCTGGTGCGCGAGCGCGCGCCGGAGCTGAGCGTCGAGGGCCCGATCCAGTACGACGCCGCCGTCGACGCGGGCGTGGCGAAGACGAAGCTGCCCGGCTCGCAGGTCGCGGGCCGCGCGACGGTGTTCATCTTCCCCGACCTCAACACGGGCAACAACACCTACAAAGCCGTGCAGCGCAGCGCGAACGCGATCGCCGTCGGCCCGGTGTTGCAGGGCCTGAACAAGCCGGTCAACGACCTCTCGCGCGGCGCGACGGTGCACGACATAGTCAACACGGTGGCGATCACGGCCATTCAGGCAGCGGGATGAGCGTCCTCACCGTCAACTGCGGCTCCTCGTCGCTGAAGTGGTCGGTCGTGGACCCGCCGGAGACGCTGGCGAGCGGCACCGTGCAGCAGGTGACCGACCACGCCGCGGCGCTCACCGAGGTGCTGGAGAACGCTCCGCTCGACGAGCTCAGCGTCGTCGCCCACCGCGTCGTCCACGGCGGGGAGCGCTACTCCGCGCCCGTGCGGATCAACGAGGCCGTGCTGGCCTCGATCCGCGACCTGAGCGTGCTCGCGCCGCTGCACAACCCGGTCAACGCCGACGGGATCGAGGTCGCGATGCGCGCGCTGCCGGACCTCCCCCACGTCGCCGTATTCGACACCGCGTTCCACGCCACGCTCCCGCCGCGCGCGTTCACCTACGCCGTGCCGCGCGCCTGGGGCGTGCGCCGGTACGGGTTCCACGGCACCTCGCACGCGTACGTCTCGCGGGAGGCCGCCCGTCTGCTCGGCAAGGCGCCGGAGGACGTGGACGTGATCGTCCTGCACCTGGGCAACGGGGCGTCCGCGAGCGCAGTGCAGAAGGGCCACTCGGTCGACACCTCGATGGGTCTGACGCCGCTCGAAGGCCTCGTGATGGGCACGCGCTCGGGTGACGTGGACCCGGCGCTGGTGCTGCACCTGCGCCGTACGCGCAACCTCTCCACGGACGAGATCGACACGGTCCTCAACTCCCGCTCGGGCCTGCTCGCGCTCGCCGGCGACAACGACATGCGCGAGGTCCACCGCCGGATCGACGCCGGCGACACCGCGGCCGAGCTCGCGCTCGACGTGTACTGCTACCGGATCAAGAAGTACGTCGGCGCGTACCTCGCGGCGCTCGGCGGCGCCGACGCGATCGCGTTCACGGCCGGCGTCGGCGAGAACGACTCCATGGTCCGCGCCCAGTCCCTGGCGGGACTGGAGCGGCTCGGGATCGAGATCGACGACGCCCGCAACCGCGCCGGTGGACCGCGCATCTCCGCCGACACCTCGGCGGTGAGCGTCCTCGTCGTCCCGACCGACGAGGAGCTCGAGATGGCGGTCCAGGCGGCAGCCCTCGTCTAGTCGGTCTTCTCGGGCTCGATGTAACCGGCGTCGGTGGCCGCGTCGTCGTCGGTCTGGCCCTCTTCGCCCTCGGTGATCTCGAGCTCTTCCTTCTCGTCGTTGGCCTGGCCGGCGTCCGTCGACCGGACGCCTGAGAGATCGATGCCGAGCTCTTCGGCGGCGCGCAGCAGGTCGTCGTCCTCGTCGCCCATCTCGGCGCGGGCTCCGTCGTCGGAGACCACGTTGATGTCCAGGCCGAGCGACTGCATCTCCTTCAGCAGGACCTTGAAGGACTCGGGGATCGACGGCTCGGCGATGTTCTCGCCCTTGACGATCGCCTCGTAGGCCTTCACGCGCCCGACGGTGTCGTCGGACTTGATCGTGAGCATCTCCTGCAGCGTGTACGCCGCGCCGTACGCCTCCAACGCCCACACCTCCATCTCGCCGAACCGCTGGCCACCGAACTGCGCCTTACCGCCCAGCGGCTGCTGGGTCACGAGCGAGTACGGGCCGGTCGAGCGCGCGTGGATCTTGTCGTCGACCAGATGGTTGAGCTTGAGGATGTACATGTAGCCCACGGTGACCTGCTTCTCGAACGGCTCGCCGCTGCGGCCGTTGAAGAGCGTGAACTTGCCGGAGGCCTTCTCGCCGGCCCGCTTGGACTCGTCGATGTCCATCCGGATCGCGCCCTTGTGCTCCTTCTGCCACTGCACGAGCGCGTGATCGACGTCCTTGAGCGTGGCGCCGTCGAACACGGGCGTCGCGACGTAGACCTTGCCGTTGTCGTTGGCGTCCTTGGTCTTGTAGGCCTCGGTGCCGTCGTTGTACCAGCCCTCCGCGGCGGCCCAGCCCAGGTGCGTCTCCAGGATCTGGCCGATGTTCATGCGCGACGGCACGCCCAACGGGTTCAGGATCACGTCGACGGGCGAGCCGTCCTCCAGGAACGGCATGTCCTCCTCGGGCACGATCTTGGAGATCACGCCCTTGTTGCCGTGTCGGCCGGCGAGCTTGTCGCCCTCCTGGATCTTGCGCTTCTTGGCCACGAACACGCGGACCAGGTCGTTCACGCCCGGGGAGAGATCGTCACCGGCGGCGCGCGAGAACGTCTTGACGTCGATCACGACGCCCGCCGAGCCGTGCGGCACCTTCAACGACGTGTCGCGCACCTCGCGCGCCTTCTCCTTGAAGATCGCTCGGATCAGCTTCTCCTCCGCCGTCAGCTCCGTCTCGCCCTTCGGCGTGACCTTGCCGACCAGCAGGTCGCCCGCGATGACCTCGGCGCCGATGCGCACGATCCCGCGGTCGTCGAGGTTGCGCAGCGACTCCTCGGAGCGGTTCGGGATGTCGCGCGTGATCTCCTCGTCACCGAGCTTCGTGGTGCGGGCGTCGACCTCGTACTCCTCGATATGGAGCGAAGTCAGCTCGTCGTCCTTCACGAGCCGGCGCGAGAGGATGATCGCGTCCTCGAAGTTGTAGCCCTCCCAGGACATGAACGCGACGCGCAGGTTCTTGCCCAGCGCCATCTCGCCCTTGTCCGAGCTCGACCCGTCGGCGAGCAACTCGGCCTGGTCCACCTTCTGGCCCGCGCGCACGCGCGGCTTCTGGTGGATCAGCGTGCCCTGGTTGGAGCGCATGAACTTCTGCAGCTCGTACTCGTCGCGCTCGCCGTCGTCGGTGGCGACGACGATCCGCGTCGCATCGACGAAGTCGACCGTGCCCGCGTTGCGTGCGAGCACGACGTCGCCGGTGTCGTGCGCCGCGCGCTTCTCCATGCCCGTGCCGATGATCGGCGCGTCGGTCTTGAGCAACGGCACCGCCTGGCGCTGCATGTTCGAGCCCATCAGCGCGCGGTTGGCGTCGTCGTGCTCGAGGAACGGGATCATCGCCGTCGCGACCGACCAGATCTGCTGCGGGGAGACGTCGATCAGGTCGACCTCGTCCGGCGCGACGTAGACGTACTGACCCGCCTGGGTGCGGCACAGGATGCTGTCGCCGGTCAGGTTGCCCTTCTCGTCGACCGGCTCGGTCGCCTGCGCGATCAGGCGCTCCTGCTCCTCGGTGGCGTCGATGCGGACGATCTCCTCGGTGATCCGGCCGCCGTCGACCACCCGGTACGGCGTCGTGACGAAGCCGTACTCGGAGATCTCCGCGTAGCTCGACAAAGACCCGATCAGGCCGATGTTCGGACCCTCCGGCGTCTCGATCGGGCACATCCGGCCGTAATGGGTCGGGTGCACGTCTCGCACCTCGATCGGCGCGCGCTCACGCGTGAGGCCGCCCGCGCCGAGCGAATTGAGGCGCCGGCGATGCGTCAGCCCCGACAGCGAGTTCGTCTGGTCCATGAACTGCGAGAGCTGGCTGGAGCCGAAGAACTCCTTCAGCGCCGCGACGACCGGGCGGATGTTGATGATCGTCTGCGGCGTGATCGTGTCCGCGTCCTCAGTCGTGAGGCGCTCACGGACCACACGCTCCATCCGGTAGAGGCCGATCCGGAACGCCTCCTGGATCAGCTCGCCGACCGTGCGCAGACGGCGGTTGCCGAAGTGCTCGTACTCGTCCAGGTACTCCTCGACCGCCTCGCGGGGACGGCTGAGCGCCTCCGCGGCGTAGTCCTTGATGTCCTCGTCGCCCTCTTCGGAGATGCCGAGCACGTTCGGGAGCTTCACCAGCTCACGGACCAGCGCGAGGATGTCGTCGTGCGTCAGCGTGCGCACGTCGAGGTCGATGTCCAGCCCGAGCCGCGAATTGAGCTTGTAGCGGCCCACGCGCGTGAGGTCGTAGCGCTTGGGGTCGAAGAACAGCTGGTTCAGGAGCGACCGCGCGTTGTCCACCGACGGCGGCTCGCCCGGACGCTGCTTCTTGAACAGCTCGATCAGTGCGCCCTCCTCAGAGCGCGTGACCTCCGTGTCGGCCTCGACCGTATTGCGGATGTACAGGCTGTCGTTGAACAGCTTGAGGATCTCTTCGTCGCTCGAGTAGCCCATCGCCCGCAGGAGCACCGTCACCGGCAGCTTGCGCTTGCGGTCGATCCGGACGTAGACGCGGCCCTTCTTGTCGATCTCCAGCTCCATCCAGGAGCCGCGCGCCGGCATGAGGTTCGCGACGAAGACCTGCTTCTCGGAGTCCTTGGGCTCCATGAGATACGCGCCAGGGGAACGCACGAGCTGCGTGACCACGACGCGCTCGGTGCCGTTGATCACGAACGTGCCGCGCTCCGTCATCCACGGGAAATCGCCCATGAACACCGACTGCTCACGGATCTCGCCCGTCTCACGGTTGACGAACCCGACGGTCACGGTCAGCGGCCGCGCGTACGTCAGGTCCTTCTCACGGCACTCGTCCAGCGAAGCGACCGGGTTGTCGAACGTGAACTCCCCGAACTGCACGGCGAGGTTGCCCGTGTAGTCCTCGATCGGGGAGATGTCGTTGATCGTCTCCCGCAGCCCACCGCCGTCCATGTCCACCAACCAGGCGAACGACTTCTTCTGGATGTCGATCAGATTCGGGATATCGATCGACTTTTCGAGCCGCGCAAACGTGCGCCGCGTGCGAGAAGCATCTACAGAAGCCATGCCGGCGTCTCCTCAGAAGAGGTGGGAACAGGTTTACGGTAGCGTCCGCAGGGCTCCGTGACGCGCGTCGAGATCATCCCCTTCGTCGCCGGGCGCCGCCCGACCGACGAGGCACGGAGCGCCGGGCAGGGTTCCAGCGAGCCGGTCGCGTTCGTCAACGCCGGCGACGAGAACCGGTGCCTGCTGCTGATCAGGCTCGAGGGTGAGGGTGACTGCGAGGTCACCACGGTCACCGGCCGTCACATCCGGCGCCGGTCCTTCAAGCCGCAGGCGCTCGGCCCAGGCCGGCCGTTCCTGCTGACCCTGGACCCCGACCGCGACTTCGCCGGCGACTACTCGTTCGTCAACCGCTTCTCGCAGACGGTCACCGTCACCGTGCGCCATGGCGAGGCGCAGGCGTCGACGACGGTGGAGGTCTTCGACCTGCAGCAGCTCGGGTCGCTGTACGAGCGCATCGTCGAGCGGGTCATCAAGCCCGACACCGCGCGTCAGTCCCCCGGGCTCTCGCACACGGTGCACCCGTGGTTCCCGGTGTTGCTGATCGGCGCGCACAAGGCCGAGCTCTACACGCGGGCGCTCGTGGGCGACGTCGTCCACAAGCGCCAGAACCTCGCGGACCCGGGCTGGCTCACGCGCGTCGGGCTGTACCTGGAGCTGATGACCGCGCTTGGCGTGATCGAGGCGGTCCGGGACGACCTCGGGGACCTCCTGACCCCGCAGGAGCGCACCGCCGCGGACTCCTGGGACGACCTGACCGTCAATGTCGAGGGCTGGCGCGAGGTGTGGGCGCTGCGCAGGATCCAGCCGATCGGCATGCGCAACCTGCTCGCCAAACGCAAGGCGACGCTCGAGTTCCTGCACGTCCACCACGAGGACCTCAAACACGCGATCGCGCTCGCCGGGCCGAACCGCACGAACGCGCAAGAGACCTGGCACCGGGTGTTCCGGGACGCCGAGCGAGCCGTGCTGTGCAAGACGCCGGACGCGTTTCCGGAACTCGACAAGCTGCCCGCGGAAGTGCGGCGCTTCGTGCTCTGGCACCGGCGCGGGCAGGTCGGGCTGAGCCGGGTGCTGCGCGTGCCGGGCCCGCTGCCGCGCTTGGTGGGCGACCAGGACGGGCTGTTCGCGTCCGCCTGTAACCAGTACCGCGCATCGATGAACCACGTCGCCGAGTGGGCCGCTGAGCAGGGCTTGATGGAGCACGCCGGCGGTGAATGCGTCCCGCGGCAGGTCAGCCTGCTGGAAGCGCACATGAACCAGCCTTCGCGGGTGGCGCTGCTGCAGGCCCGGGACGGTTACGACCCGCAGCGCCCACTGGAGGTCGGCGAGGACCTGCCGTCCGACTACACGCCGCCGCTGCAGGACGTCGCGGCGCTGCTGGGCGCGTCACCGATCTTCTCGGCGTTGACGGCCGAGGAGCTGGACACGCTGGCGCAGACCGCGCGGCCGCTCACGTTCGGCCCGGCCGAGCGGATCATCGTGCAGGACGAGCCGGGCGACAGCCTGTTCGTCGTCGTCGACGGCACCGTCGAGGTGTTCCTGCGCCGTCACGACGGCGAGGAGGTGGACCTGGGCACGCGGCCGCAGGGCGCCGTGCTGGGCGAGATGTCACTGCTGACGGGCGCGCCCCGGTCCGCCACGGTGCGGGCGGTGGACGGCGCGCTCGTCTACGAGGTGGGCCGGCTGCAGTACGAGCCGATCCTCGCTGCCCGCCCGGTGCTCAGGCAGGCGCTCGAAGACGCGATGCAGACGCGGCTACAGGATCAGGCCGAGCGTCTTACCGCGTCGTCACGGTCACGTAGGCGATCTGCTCTTCGCGGCCGAAGAGGACGTCCATGATGAGCTTCACGATGCAGGGCATAGATCAAGTGTGCCCGCCGGGCGACGAATCAGACATCACCCGGCGGGGTGATCCTTATCCCACCGTGACGTGGCGCCCGACCGCGCGCTCGGAGAGCTCCCAGAGCCGGTCGGCGTTCTCGGGGTCCAGCGCGTAGCGCGCGACGCCCTGATTCTCGCGCCGATCGACCACCGGGGACTCGCCGCAGTCCTCGTAGTAGCGACCGCCGACGCCTTCCAGCTCCGGGGCGGTGGCGACGTAGATCGAGGTCGCTGCGCCCTGCTCGGGCGTCTTGAGCTGGATCTCGCCCGCGGCCACGACGCGGTCGATGTAGTCCGGGTCCATGTGGCGCTGCAGGTTCGTGGCGATGCCACCCGGCATCAGCGCGTTGGCGTAGATCCCGTCGCCCGCCCAGCGCCGGCTGGCGCCGACGGCGAACAGCACGTTCGCGGTCTTCGACTGACCGTAGCCCAGGAACGGCTGGTAGTCGCGGAAGGCGAAGTTGACGTCGTCGAAGACCACGGGCGAGCGCAGGTGCGCGCGCGAGGAGACGCTGACGATGCGGGCGCCGTCCTGTGCGAGCGCGCGGTGCAGCCCGACCGCCAGCGCGAAGTGCCCCAAGTGGTTGGTCGCGAACTGCAGCTCGAACCCCTCGGGGCTCAGCCGCAACTCGGGCGTGGCCATGATCCCGGCGTTGTTGATCAGCAGGTGCAGCGGGCCGTCCCAGTCGCGGGCGAAGGCCTCCACCGACGCGAGGTCGGCGAGGTCCAGCCGGCGCACGTCGGCGCCGATCTCGGTCGCGAACGGCTGCGCGGCATCCGTGTTGCGGACGGCGAGCGTCACCTCGGCGCCGGCGCTCGCGAGGGCGCGCGCCGTGGGGATGCCGATGCCGGACGCGCCGCCCGTGACGACCGCGCGCTTGCCGCTCAGGTCGATCCCGGCGACGACCTCGTCCGCGGTGGACGCGAATCCGAAGCTCACTTGGCCGCCTCCTCCTTGAGCCCGTGCGAGGCGACCGCGACGTCGTCCCACCGCTCCCAGTTCTCGATCCGCTTGCCGTACTCGCCCTTGATCTGATCGAGCAGGCCGACGCCGAAGAACACGCGCAGCGGCGGCTCATCCGCGTCGACGACCTTCAGGATCGCGGGGCCGGTGGCCTCCGGGTCGCCCGGCGTGCCGAGACGCTGCTTGCGCATCTCCTGCACCTGTTCGCGGAACTCGGCGTAGGCCGGGTTCTGCTCGGACTGCACGGAGGACGGGCCGGACCAGTCGGTCGAGAAGCCGGTCGGCTCCACGAGCGTGACGTGGATCCCGAAGCCCGCGACCTCCTGCGCCAGCGCCTGGCTCATGCCCTCGAGCCCCCACTTGGACGCGTGGTAGAGCCCGACCATCGGGAACGCGTTCACGCCGCCGATCGAGGACACCTGGATGATGTGGCCCGAGCGCTGCTCACGCATGATCGGGAGCGCCGCCTGGGTGACCCACAGCGCGCCGAACAGGTTCGTCTCCAGCTGCGCGCGGGCGTCGGCCTCGCTGACCTCCTCGACCATCCCGAACAGGCCGTAGCCGGCGTTGTTGACGACCACGTCCAGCCGCCCGAAGTGCTCGTGGGCGCGGGTGATCGCGGCCTCGACCGCGGGCTTGTCGGTGACGTCGAGCTTGAGCGCCAGCACGTTGTCGCCGTAGCGCTCGACGAGGTCGGTGAGCGTGGACGCGTTGCGGGCGGTGGCGACGACGCGGTCGCCGCGCTCGAGGGCAGCCTCCGCCCAGATGCGGCCAAAGCCCTTCGACGTTCCGGTGATGAACCAGACCTTCGACATTTCGTGCCTCCTAAACTGTGAACCGGAGGATTCCTCCGGTTGTCCTCGACCAGCTTAGCGGAGGATGCCTCCGGTTCAATGCGAAGTGACGCGGCCCGTAATCGCGAGAAGCTCTTGACCGCCGCCGCGGAGGAATTCGCGCTGCGCGGATCCGCGGCGTCGCTGGAGGCGATCGCCAAGCGCGCGGGCGTCGGGATCGGGACGCTCTACCGCCACTTCCCCACGCGCGACGAGCTCGTCGCGGCCGCCTACGAGGCGGAGGTCGAGGACCTGCGAGCCACGGCCGACGTGCTGCTGGCCGAGCACCCGCCAGACGTCGCGCTGGAGCGCTGGATGGACCGCTTCATCGACTACACGGCGACCAAGCGCGGGATGGCGGCCGCGCTCGACGCGGACTTCAAGGTCGCGCAGTCGGGCAAGGTCCGCGGGGCGGTCGAGACGCTCCGCGCCGCGGGCGTCGACGCCGGCGTATTGCGCGCGGACGTGGACACCGACGACGTGCGCGGAATGCTGAATGCCGTGTGGCAGGTCACCGACGCCGAGCGCGCCCGGCGGATGCTGCGGGTGCTGATGGACGGGCTGCGTGTTGTCCGATCGGACGACACGCCGCTCAATTAGTCAGGGGAAATGCCGACAACAGGGTTCACGATGAACCCGTTCAACGCCGCGGCGGCTTTGATGGCGCGCCTCACGTACGCCCGCAAGTTCCTCTTGCTCGGCTTCGTGCTGCTTGCTCCCGCCATCTTCGCCCTCTACTCGTACTGGAACGTGCAGGGTGAGACGATCGCGTTCGCCGAGAGCGAACGGGCCGGCGTGGCGTTCGTCGCGCCCGCGAATGACCTCGTGCTGACGGTCGTGGCCGCCCGCTCGGCGGCCGTGCGCGGCGAGGACGTGCCGGTGCAGGCCGTGGAACGCGCGGTGGCCGCCGTGGACAAGGCGGACGGTGCCGTCATCGGCGTGGACGCGGCGTGGAAGGAGACCCGCGCCGCGGTGCTGGAGGCCGTCGGGTCCAAACCCGCGCCCGGTCGCGCCGCCTACGAGGCGTACGAGGAGGCGGTCACGTCGACGCTCGGACTCGTGATCAAGGCCGGCGACGGCTCCAAGCTCATCCTCGATCCCGACCTCGACTCCTACTACGTCATGGACGCGCTGATCACGAAGCTGCCGGCGATCGCCGACGGCACGGGGCGCGTGAACGACCTGCAGACGGTCGCGGAGAGCATGGACGACCGGATCGCGCTGGCGGCGGCCGAGAACTCGCTGGCGGGGACGATCGCCGCGATGCGCACCGGCTTCAAGACGTCGTTCACCGAGACGGCGGACCCGGAGCTCGAGCCGGCGCTACAGGCGCTCGCCGGCGGTCGTGACCTGCAGGCGCTCGCGCACGCCGCCACACCGGCGTTGGACGCGCTGCTCGTCACGCGGATCGACAAGTTCGCGGCGGCGCGCCTGCGGGTGGCGCTGCTGGTGCTGCTCGGAGCGCTCGTCGCCCTGTTCCTGTTCATCGGCTTCTTCGTCTCCACGCGCCGCGGCGTGCGGGACATCTCCGACCGGCTCTCGTCGCTGCGCGACAACTGCTCGACCGACCTCTCCAACGCGCTGCAGCGGATGACGGACGGCGACCTGACCGTCCAGGTCACGCCCGCCACGCCGCTGATCACCGACATCTCGCGCGACGAGCTCGGCGAGGTGGCGGTCGCGGTCAACGCGATCCGCGAGAGCACCGTCGGGTCGATCGTCGCCTACAACGCGATGCGCGAATCGCTGGCCGAGCTGATCGGGACGGTGTCGCTGAACGCCGGCACCGTCTCTGCCGCTTCCCAGCAGATGGCGGCGACGTCGCAGGATGCCGGGCGCGCGGTGGGTGACATCGCGTCCGCGGTGAACGACGTGGCCCAGGGCGCGGAGCGTCAGGTGAAGCTCGTCGAGTCCACGCGCACAGCCGTGCAGGAGGCGGCGCGCGCCGCCTCCGCGAGCGCAGTGACCGCGCTGGCGACATCGGAGGCCGCCGAGAGCGTCCGCCGCGCCGCCGGCGAGGGCGCCGCGACCGCCGCGGGCGCGAGCGCGTCGATCGAGCGGATCGCCGCTTCGTCGTCCGCCGTCGGCGCCGCGATCGAGGACCTCTCGGCCCGCTCGGCCAAGATCGGCGGGATCGTCGACACGATCACCGCGATCGCCGAGCAGACCAACCTGCTGGCGCTCAACGCCGCGATCGAGGCCGCCCGTGCGGGCGAGGCCGGGCGCGGGTTCGCCGTCGTCGCCGACGAGGTGCGCAAGCTCGCGGAGGAGTCCCAGGGCGCGGCGCAGCAGATCGCCGTGCTCGTGCGCGAGATCCAGGCCGAGACCGGGCGGGTCGTCAACGTCGTGGCCGACAGCCGGCGCGAGACCGAGGAGGGCGTGGCCACCGTCGCCTCCACCCGGGTGGCGTTCGAGGCCATCGCGGAGACCGTCGAGGAGATGACGGCCCGGGTGGCGGAGATCTCCGCGGCCGTGACCCAGATCGCCGCCGAGGCCGAGCGGGCCGAGCGCGAGGTCGACGACGTCGCGGCCGTGGCCGAGGAATCCTCCGCGTCCGCCGAGCAGGTGTCCGCCTCCACCCAGGAGACCGGCGCCTCGGCGCAGGAGATCGCCGCGTCGGCCGCGGGGCTGTCGCAGACGGCGGCCGATCTCGACGCGCTCGTCGGGCGCTTCGTGGTGGCGTAATACTTCGCCGCGTGAGCGCGGCACCCAAGACGTCAGGCGCGATGAAGGCGGTGTTGACCGACGAGCGCTTCTCCGACCCGGAGTGGATCTTCGAGCGCAAGCTGGACGGCATCCGCTGCGTCGCCATCCGCGACGGTGGCGCGACGCGGATGCTCTCGCGCAACGACCTGTCGCTGAACGGGCGCTACCCGTTGATCGCCGACGCGCTGGACGGGCAGTCGCGCGGGCGGTTCGCCGTGGACGGCGAGGTCGTGTCCGCGTCCGGCAAGTTCCAGGATCACTCCGGACCGTTCTACTTCTACGTCTTCGACGTGCAGTGGCTGGACGGCGAAGACGTGCGCGGCCTGCCGTTGCGCGAGCGCAAGGCGCTGCTGCGAGACGCGTTGCGCTGGGACGACCCGCTGCGGCTCACCGAGTACCGCAACGAGGCCGGCGAGGCGATGTTCGCCGAGGCGTGCTCCAGCGGCTGGGAAGGCGTGATCGCCAAGCGCGCGGACTCCGTCTACACCGACAAGCGCTCCCGCGACTGGCTCAAGTTCAAGTGTGAGCACGGCCAGGAGATGGTCGTCGGCGGGTTCACGCCGCCCAAGGGCTCGCGCGTGGAGTTCGGCGCGCTGCTCGTCGGCGTCTACGAGGGCTCGAAGCTGCACTACGCGGGCAAGGTCGGCACGGGCTTCGATCGTGCCGAGCTGGAGCGCCTGGCGGGGCTGATGCGACCCTTGGAGCGTTCGGACGCTCCGTTCTACGACGCGCCGCGCTTCCGCGACGTCACCTGGATCGAGCCGTCGTTGGTCGCCCAGTGCGGCTTCGCGGAATGGACCAACGACGGCCGGCTCCGCCACCCGCGCTACCTCGGGCTGCGCGAGGACAAGGATCCGTTGAAGGTCGTCCGCGAAGAAGCCCCTTAAACGCGGAAACCCGCCACAGGGGGCGGGTTTCGGCCATCAGAAGTTCGGGCGGATAATGGTCGGGGGACATCAATTAAGAGGTCTCAGCCCTCGTGGTGCCGTCTCTGTCTGACACCCCTGTTATCGGCCTGGTCCGATCAGGCCTTGAGCACATCCACCGTCCACGAGCGTCCGCTGCCGGACAACTCGACGGTGTGGCCGGCGGCGCGCACGGCGGAGGCGACGTCCTCGGGCGTCTCGACCGGGTCGCCCTTGAGCAGGATGCGCGCGACGTCGCCGCGCGTGGCCTTGACCATGTGGCTGATCGTCTTGCCGTCCTGGAACGCGCGGACGCCGACGACCGTGGCGTGCTTGGGCTTCCAGGCCGCGGTGTAGGCGCCGGAGCGCATGTCGACGATCAGGCCCTCGTCGGGCAGGGCCTTGCGGATCGGGTCGCGCCAGAGCGCGGGGAGCGACGGGATGCGCGGGAGCGTGGCCCCCATCGAGAGCCGGTAGGCGGGGATGCGGTCGCCGGGGCGGACGAAGCCCCACAGCGCGCTCGCGATCAGGACGTGGTCGGCGTTGTCGAAGGAGCCGAGGCCGAGGTGCTCGTAGAGCACGCCGGTGTAGACCTCGTGCGCGGGCGCGGCGGGTGCCTCGCGGAGCGTGAGGTTGCGCCGCGCCTCCTCCTCCAGCCCCGGGCCGATGTCGAGGTACTTGAGGGCGTTCGGGAACGTCAGCCGGGACAGCACGTCCAGCAGGCGTTCCCGGGTCTTGTTCAGACCCGGGAAGGGCAGCGTGGCGATATCCACCGGCTCGCCGTCGGAGGGCGCAGTCTTGCCCTCCGACGGAGGCAGGAGGATCAGCACTAGTCGGTCTTGACCTCGGTGCCGTCCTGCGACCAGCGTGTGTGGAAGGAGCCTTCCTTGTCCACGCGGCGGTAGGTGTGGGCGCCGAAGAAGTCGCGCTGGCCCTGGATGAGGTTCGCGGGGCCGCGTTCGCGGCGGTAGCCGTCGTAGTAGGCGAGCGAGCTGGAGAACGCCGGGACGGCGATGCCCTGCTCGACCGCTGAGACGATGACCTTGCGCCAGGCGTCCTGGGCGTCGGCGACGGCGTCGCGGAAGTACGGCGCCATCAGCAGGTTCACGAGGTCCGGCTTGTCGGCGTAAGAATCGGTGATCCGGTTCAAGAAGCGGGCGCGGATGATGCAGCCGCCGCGCCAGATCTTGGCCAGCTCGCCCATCTGGAGGTCCCAGTCATACGTCTTGGCGGCCGCGGCCATCTGCTCGAAGCCCTGGGCGTAGGCGACGACCTTCGACGCGTAGAGCGCGGCGCGGATGTCGTCCACCAGGGACTCGGAGAGCCCGCCCGGCTGAGGGCCGGCGAGGAAGCTCGAAGCGGCCTTGCGCTGGTCGCGCAGGTTCGAGAGCGAGCGCGCGAACACGGCCTCGGTGATGCCCGTGAGCGGCACGCCGAGCTCCAGCGCGTCCTGGGCGGTCCAGCGGCCGGTGCCCTTCTGCTCGGCCTGGTCGACGATCACGTCCACCAGCGGCTTGCCGGTCTCCGCGTCCGTCTTGCCGAGCACCGTGGCGGTGATCTCGATCAGGAAGGACTCGAGGTCGCCCGTGTTCCAGTCGTCGAAGATGCCCTTGATCGTCGGCACGTCGAGGCCGATGCCGAAGCGCAGGAGGTCGTAGGCCTCCGCGATCAGCTGCATGTCGGCGTACTCGATGCCGTTGTGGACCATCTTCACGTAGTGGCCGGCACCGTCGGCGCCGATGTACGCGCAGCACGGCTCGCCGTCGACCTGCGCGGCGATCGTGGTGAAGATCTCCTCCACCTCGCCGTAGGCCTCGCGCGGGCCGCCCGGCATGATCGACGGGCCCTTCAGCGCGCCCTCCTCGCCGCCGGACACGCCGGTGCCGATGAAGCGCAGGCCCTTCTCGGTCAGGTACTGCTCGCGCCGGCGCGTGTCCACGTAGTGGGAGTTGCCCGCGTCGATGATGATGTCGTCCTTGTCGAGCAGCGGCACGAGGTCCTCGATCACGCCGTCGACGGGCGCGCCCGCCTTGACCATGACGATGATCCGGCGCGGCCGCTCGAGCGACTGCACGAAATCTTCCAGGCTCTCGGACCCGGTGTAATCGCCTTCTGAACCGAACTCCGCGATGAAGTCGTTCATCTTCGCGGCGGTGCGGTTGTGTACAGCGATGGGCACACCGCGGCTGGCGATGTTGCGCGCGAGGTTCGCCCCCATGACGGCGAGCCCTGTGACTCCGATCTGGCTCATGATGGGCGCCACCCTAGTGCACTCACGGGGGTGACCGAACGGGTCGAGCCTCCGGCTATGTCACGCTCTAGGCGGTGGCGCGCCCCGACTACTACGGCAACCCGGCCGGTCTGGTCACGGAGATCGAGGTCGTCCGCGGCCTCTACGACGCCTTCGAACGACGCGATTTGGACGCGATGCTCGCGGCCATCTCCGACGACGCCGAGCTGCATTTCGAGGGCACCGCGCGTCTCGCCGGCCGCACCCAGCCCTACCGCGGCCACCAGGGCCTGCGCGAGTACTTCGCCGACGTCGAGCGCCTCTGGGATGAGCTCGTCCTGCACGCTACGGACTACCGCGCCGTCCCCGGCTCCGTGATCGTGATGGGCCACATCACCGGCCGCCGCCAAGGCCTGGACGTGCGTCGTTCCTCCGTGTGGACCTGGAAGGTCTCTGGCGGTCGCGCCACGTCGGTGAAGGCTGCCGACCTCGGCGACATGGAAGCGTGAAGCAGGACATCGAAAACCACGCGGACGTCGAGCGCCTCGTCCGCGCCTTCTACGGCCGCGCGATGGACGACCCGATGATCGGCTACCTGTTCACCGACATCGCCCAACTGGACCTCGAAGCCCACGTCCCGGATATCACGTCCTTCTGGGAGACGATCCTGCTCGGCGCCCAGACCTACCGCGGCGGCGCCTTCGCCCCGCACGCCCAACTGCACTACAAGTCGCCGCTCCGCGCCGGCCACTTCGAGCGCTGGCTCGTCCTGTGGACGACCACCGTCGACGAGCTCTTCGAGGGCCCGCGAGCCGGCTACGCCAAACACCACGCCACCCGCGTCGCCCGCGCCTTCTACGGCCGGATCGAGACGATGACCGCGCCGGCGCCCGCTCCTTCGGGCGGCTTCGCCGTCACCCAGCACGGCCCGCGCTGACCCGCGCGATCATCCGGTCCGGCCGGGTCGTGATCTCCGCCCACGACGTGCGGATGACGGTGTAGCCGAGGGCTTCGAGGATCGTCTGCTTGGTCCGGTCGTCGGCGCGGGCGAGCAAATGGTCGTGGTACGCCTCGGAGTCGGCTTCGAGGATCAGCGCTTTGTCGCGCCAGAGGAAGTCGGGTATGAGGTTCGTGGCGGCGATCTGCGGATTGACGAGCGGCTTCGGGATGCCGGCGTCGTCGAGGAGATGGAGGACGGCGTTCTCGTTCTCGGAGCGGGTGGGCGCCGCGGTGGCGAGGACCGCGCGGAGGTTCTTGGCGCCGCGGTGGATGTGAGTTATGAGGTCCCGCAGGGTCAGCAGCCTGAGGTTGAGGCCCTGATTGACCGCCCGGCGCAGCGTGGCGAACTGCGCCAGTGAGGAGAGGTGGATCACCGTTTGCGCTGGGGTTGTGACCGGGATGCCCTTGTGGACGGTCACGTCGTAGTTCGTCCCCTGGAACGTGTTGATGCCGTCGTGCCGCCTTGGCGTCGGAGCGATCACGTCGGGGTAGCGACCAGTCGGGTCCAAGAGGCCCCACAGCACCGCCGCCGCGAAGTGCGAGAGCGCCGCGCCGGCGCCACACGCCAACACGGCGGCCAAGCACCACCCCTGGAACGGGACGTTCGCGTGCCCGATGGCGAAGACGCCGCGGTAGAGCGGGACGAGGCGCCCCGCAGCAACGCGCTTCGAGACGGCTTGCTTGGAGAGCCCGCACGCACGCAGATCGGCCAGGTCGACGACGCCGTGCTGCCCGGCCGCCACGCGAGCAATGAGTTGGTCAACCGCTGGTTGACCAACTTGACGTTCGCGTGGCATGCGCGAACCCTCGCGCAGAGCCGCGTTACGGCTCTACGCGCACCTGCAACAAATGTGTGCCAACTACGACAAGGCTTTGCGGACCGCCGGGGCGACGACCGTGCCGTAGAGCTCGATGGCGTGCATGAGGGCGTCGTGCGGGAGGGTGCCGACGCTCATCTGCAGGAGGAAGCGGTCGTGCTGGAAGAGCTGGTGCTGGTAGAGGATCTTCTCGATCACCTGCTCGGGGGAGCCGATGACGTTGTGGCCCTCGAGGGTGGCACCGGCCTCGAACTGGGCGCGGGTCATGGGGGGCCAGCCGCGTTCGCGGCCGATCTGGTCCATGACGACCTTGTGGGCCGGGAAGGCGGTGTCGATCGCCGTGCGGGTGTCGTCGGCGATGAAGCCGTGGGAGTTGATCGACAGCAGCGGCCGCTCGTGCCCGTATTCGCTCGCGACCTTGCGGTGCAGCTCGGCGAAGGGCGCGAAGCGGGCGGGCTGGCCGCCGATGATCGCGAGTGCCATCGGCAGGCCCAGGGCGCCGGCGCGGGCGACGGACTGCGGGGAGCCGCCGACCGCGACCCAGACGGGCAGCGGGTCCTGGACGGGGCGCGGGTAGACGCCGCGGCCGTCGATCGACGTCCGGTGCTTGCCCTGCCAGTGCACGACCTCACCGCGCCGCAGCTCGAGCAGCAGCGCGAGGTGCTCGGAGAATAGCTCGTCGTAGTCGTCGAGCGAGTAGCCGAACAGCGGGAAGGACTCGACGAACGAGCCGCGCCCGGCCATGATCTCGGCCCGCCCGTGCGACAAGAGATCCAGCGTCGCGAAGTCCTGGAACACGCGCACCGGGTCGTCCGACGACAACACGCTCACCGCCGAGGTCAGCCGGATGCGCGAGGTGCGCGCCGCCGCCGCGGCCAGCACGACCGCCGGCGCCGACACCGTAAAGTCGGGCCGGTGGTGCTCCCCCACGCCGAACACGTCGAGCCCGACCTCGT
This sequence comes from Solirubrobacter taibaiensis, assembly GCA_027587225.1. Lineage (GTDB taxonomy): Bacteria > Actinomycetota > Thermoleophilia > Solirubrobacterales > Solirubrobacteraceae > Solirubrobacter > Solirubrobacter taibaiensis. The sequence continues at coordinate 7,209 of JAPDDQ010000015.1, read as the reverse complement.
CGGCCAGGACGATCTCGTCGAGCAGGTTCGCCATCCGCTGCTCGACGGTGAGCGCCGGGTCCGTGCGCTCACCGAACGTGTAGAGGCCGAGCTCCATCAGTCGGTGGCGAGTGCGGCCTGCAGCCGCGGGCCACGTGGGATCAGCAACGAGGCCATGATGGCGATGAACCCGGCCACGGCGGAGAACGCGAACGCGGCCGTGTAGAGGCCTTCGCTGGGGATCGGGTCGCTCGTGGACGTGAGGATCGCGGTCACGATCGCGGCGCCGAAGGAGCCGCCGACGGTCCGCATGACGGTGTTGATGCCGGTCGCGATCCCGACCTCGGACTGGGGCACCGCATCGACGATCAGGTTCGCCATCGCGGCGAAGCCGAACGTGATGCCGACGCCGAGCAGCATGCCGCCGATGATCAGCTCCCACGGGTGGTCGTGGGCGAACGTGTTGATCAGGAACGAGAACGTGATCAGGACCGCGCCGATCGTCAGCACGCCGCGGAAGCCGATCCGCTCACCGAGCTTGGCCGCCGGCGGCCCGGCGGCGAGCTGCGCCAGCGCCGTCGGCAGCAGCAGGAAGCCCGCCGCGGTGACGCTGAAGCCGAACCCGTAGCCCGTGCTCTCCGGCGCCTGCGCGAACTGCGGGAAGACGAGGAAGCTCGAGAACATCGCGATGCCGACCAGGAAGCCGGTCAGGTTCGTGAACGCGACGGCGGGCTTGCGCAGCACCGCCATGTCGATCAACGGCTGCGCGACCCGCGTCTCGATCCACACGAACAGGCCGATCAGGACCATGCCGCCCAGGACCGAGCCGACGTTCGCGGGCGAGCCCCAGCCCCACTCACCGGCCTGCGAGACGCCGAGCAGGATCGCGGCCAGGCCGGTGCTCAACACGACCGCCCCCAGCCAGTCCACCTTCGTGTTCTCTACTGGTGGAGAAGGCGGCACGAACCGGTGCACGGCGTACGCCACCGGCAGCGCGATCAGGCTGACCCAGAACAGCCAGTCCAGGTTGACGTGGTCGACGATCAGCCCGGAGAGCGGCAACCCGATGCCGCCGCCGATCCCGAACACCGCGCTGATGATCGCGATGCCGCTCGCCACCTGGTCACGCGGGAACGTGTCGCGGATGATCCCGAACGCGAGCGGGAAGACGCCGCCGGCCACGCCCTGCAGCACGCGCCCCGCGATCAGCACCTCGATCGTTGGCGCGAGCGCGTTGATCACGGCCCCGATCGAGAAGATGATCATGATCGCGGTGAGCACGCGGCCCTTGCCGTACAGGTCGCCGAGCTTGCCCGCGATCGGGGTCGCGATCGACGCGCTGACGAGGAAGCCGGTGAGCACCCAGCTGACCGCGTTCGGCGACGCGTCGAACTCCTGTGCGAGCGCCGGAAGCGCGGGGACGACGAGCGTCTGCGAGAGGGCGAAGGCGATGCCCGCACCCGTGAGCGTGAGAAGAACCGGCCGGGGCCGCTGCTGCGGGGGAGTCACCGGACGCAGCTTACTTACGCACTGTCAGCGCTTCTGCGCCATGCGCCGCGCAAGGTCAGCGAACGTCGCCTCGACCTCCTCGTCCATCGTCCGGCGGAAGACCGCGAGCAGCGCCTGCGCGGCGAGCGGCCGCGAGGCCTGGATCGACTCCTCGAGCTCGTCCCAGCGCTCCGCCTCGGCGTACGGCCTGAGCACGTCGTCGGTGAACAGCCGCACGAACTCCTTGGACACCGCGCGCGAGTGGCGGATCACGCTGTCGAGCATCGCGAGCGCGTGATCGAGCTCCACGCCGCGCTGGACCACCTCCTCGGCCGCGGCCAGCAGCGCCGGGCTCGGGACCTCGAACTGCCCCTCGCCCAGCGGGTGCAGGAGACCGAGCTTGGTGGCCTTGGCGATCAGCTTCTTCGGGTCGTCCTTCTCGGTCAGTCGCAGCCGCTCCGCGAGCACCTGCGCGCTGACCACCTCGGGCGTCTCCCCCACCTCCAGCGAAGCCTCCTTGAGCGCCAGCAACCGCTCGCCGGACTCGCCGAGCAGGCGCTTGATGCCGCTGAGCTTCATCCCTTCGCCCTGCAGCCGCTGGATGAGCCGCAGGCGCGCGACGTGCTGCGGCCCGTAGAAGCCGGTGCGGCCGCGGACCTCAGGCGGCTGGAGCAGCCCGCGCGCGTGGTGCGAGCGCACGTTGCGAACCGTCAAACCGGTCTCCCGCGCCAGCTCGTCGATCGTCAGCACGCGTTCGAGGGTATCGGACGTCACAGAACGTGACGTCAAACGACGATACATTCGCCGGCATGCTCGAACTGCTCGCTCAGGCCAAGCCCGCGGGCGGCGCCGCGCTGGACCAGGTCGCGATCGCGACCGGCGCCGCCGGGCTGATCACCGTCGTGCTGCTATGGCTCGGGATGGGCCACCGCAGTGGGAAGGTGGCGCTGCTCGGGCGGTTGGCCCGCTACTCGGAGCGCGTCTCCGGGATGCCCGCCTGGCTGGCGATCCCTGCCGGGATCATCGTCGTCTCGCTGATCACCGCCCTGTTCGGGATGTTGTGGGACATCTCCCTGCACATCGCGGACGGCCGCGACGAGGGGCCGCTGGCCAACGTCGCGCACTACTTCATCCTCGCCGGACTGTTCGGCGTGTTCGCGTCCGGCTTCCTGTCGATGTGCCTGCCGCTCGAGAAGCCGTCGCGCGTGGCGGTGAAGGTCGCGCCGGGCTGGTACGCGCCGCTCGGCGGCGTGCTGATCGCCTCCGCGGGCACGTTCGCGCTGATCGGGTTCCCGCTCGACGACGTCTGGCACCGGCTGTTCGGCCAGGACGTGACGCTGTGGGGCCCGACGCACCTGATGCTGATCGGCGGCGCCGCGATGACGTTGATCGGGCTGGCGGTGTTGTTCGTCGAGGCGGGCGGCGCGAGCACGCGCTCGGCGCCGGCGTGGGTCGTGTTCCTGCGCCGGATCTCGCTGCCGGGCGCGCTGTTGCTCGGGCTCTCGACCTTCCAGGCCGAGTTCGACTTCGGCGTCCCGCAGTTCCAGATGATCTTCCAGCCGATGCTGATCATGCTCGCCGCGGGCGTCGCGCTCGTCGCGACGCGGATCTGGCTCGGCCGCGGCGCGGCGCTCGGCGCGGCGCTGTTCTTCCTGGCCATGCGCGGGCTCATGGCCGTGATCGTCGGCCCCGTCCTGGGTGAGCCGACGCCGCACTTCCCGCTCTTCCTGGTCGAAGCGCTGCTGGTCGAACTCGTCGCGCTGCGAGTGAAGAAGCCGTTGCCGCTCGCGCTCGCATCCGGCATGGCGCTCGGCACCGTCGGGCTCGCCGCCGAGTGGGGCTGGACGCACGTCTTCATGCCGCTGCCGTGGCCCGCGGCGCTGCTGCCGGAAGGGCTGATCGTCGGGCTGGCGATGGCCGTGGCCGCGTCGTGCGTGGGCGGCTGGCTCGGCGCCCGGCTGTCCACCGATCGCACCCCGTCGCTCCGCAGCGCCGCGATCGCGGGCGCGGCGACGATCTTCGCGCTCACCGGCTACGGGCTGATCGCCAACGGCGAGGCCGGCGCCGGCGCGCTGGTGATGCTGGAGCCGGCCGGCGCGGGCCGCGCGAACCTGCAGGTCACGGTCGACCCGCGCGATGCCGCCGACGACGCGAACTGGTTCACCGCCACGGCCTGGCAGGGCGGTGGACTGGTCGTCGACCGGCTCGAGCGTGTCGGCCCGGGCGAGTACCGCAGCACCGAACCGGTGCCGATCACGGGCGAGTGGAAGACGATGCTGCGCCTGCACACCGGGCGTACGCTGGCTGCGCGGGCGATCTACCTGCCCGCCGATCCGGCCATCCCCGTCGAGGGCGTCCCGGCCGAGTCGAACGTCGGTTCCAGCTTCGTTCCCGAGCAGCAACTGCTCCAGCGCGAGCGCAAGACCGACGTCGCCGGCGGGCTGTGGGTGATCGCCTACAGCGTCGTGCTGGCGATCGCCCTCGCGTTCCTCGCCGCGCTGGCGTGGGGTGTGCACCGCGTCTCGCTCGCCCCCGGCCGGCCCTCACCCTCCCGGTGGACCGCCGAGCGCGAGCACGTCGACGAGCAGCGCGACCGCGACCGCAGCGACCAGCACCGCGAACCCGCGCCGCAATAGCGACTGCGGGACGCGCTCGGCGAACATCGTGCCCAGCAGCGCGCCCGCGCCGGTCGCGAGCGCCAGCGTGGCGGTGATCGCCAGGTCGGGTCGCGACCCGGCTGCGAGGTGGCTGGCGAGCGCGGCGACGCCGGTGAGCGCGATGATCACGAGCGAAGTGGCGACGGCGCGCCGGAACGGGAAGCCGAGCCACACGCTCAGCACCGGCACGATCACGAACCCGCCACCGACGCCGAAGAACCCCGTCAGCAGGCCGACGAGCACGCCCGCGGTGGCGGTGCGGGAGAGCGGCGGGTCCGGGCAGGAGCCGTCGTCGTCGCGCTCCCCCGCGCGCTTCCAGGTCAGCACCGCCGCGAGCAGCATCACCGGGATGAACGCGAGGATCAGCGCGCGCCCGCCGATCTCGTGACTGCCGATCGAGCCCAGCAAGGAGCCGAGGGCGGCGGGCACGGCGAACGTGAACGCGAGCCGCCAGCAGACGCGGCCGTGGCGCGCGAGCGAGCCGGCACCGATCGCGGCGGCGAGCGACACCACCACCAGGCTCGCCGTGGACGCGGGCCCGACCGGCTCGCCGAGCACGTAGACGAGCACCGGCAGCGCGAGGATCGCTCCCCCGCCGCCGACGGCGCCGACGATCATGCCGATCGCCAAGCCGAGGACGATCGCGAGCGCGCTCACATGATCGTCAGGCGCCGGGGTGCCGGGCCGGTCTCGATCCCGGGCGTGAGCGAGCCCAGGACGCTCGCGCGGGTGGCGCCGGTCGCACGCGAAAGCGTGCCCGGCAGGCCGTGGGCGGTGAGGAACCCGAGCAGCGCGAACGCGTACGCCTCCTTGTCCTGCGCCGGCAGGCCGAGCGCGTCGCTCGTGATCGTCGGGAGGTCCTTGGCCAGTCGCGACATCAGCGTCGCGTTGTGCACGCCGCCGCCGGAGACGATCAGCTCGGTCGCGCCGTGGTCGCGTGCGGCGTCGAGGACCGTGCGGGCGGTGAGCTCGGTCAGGCTCGCGAGGACGTCCTCGACGGTGTGCGCGCCGACGTCACCGAGCTCGAAGTGCTCGGGGCCGGTCGATTTCGGGGCGGGGCGGGCGTAGTAGGGGTCGGCGAGCAGGCGGTCGAGCAACTCGGGGACGACGGTCCCGGCCGCGGCGCGCGCGCCGCCCTCGTCGTAGGGCTGGTCTGCGAGTTGCCGGGCGGCGCGGTCGAGCAGCGCATTGCCGGGGCCGGTGTCGAACGCGAGCGGCGGGACCGTGAGGTTCGCGATCCCGCCGAGGTTGAGCGCGGCGGGGCGGCCTTCACGGCCGGCCAGCAGGAGCGTGTCGAGCAGCGACACGAGCGGCGCGCCCTGGCCGCCGGCGGCGACGTCCCGCGTACGCAGGTCGCTCACGACCGCGACGTGCGTGCGCTCGGCGATCCACGCGGGCTGGCCGAGTTGCAGCGTGCCTTTGACGGCGCCGTCCTCGACCCAGTGGTAGAGCGTCTGGCCGTGGGAGACGATCAGGTCGACGGGCCCGACGTGCTCGATCGCGGCGACCGCGACCTCCGCGAACGCCTGGCCGATGCGGGTGTCCAGGCGGCAGACGGCTTCCATCGTCGTCGGCGCGGGCGGGAGCGCGGCCAGGATCTCCTCGCGCAGATCGTCGTCGTACAACGCCCGGACCGAGCCGAGGGGATGCAACGTGACGGTCTCGCCCTCCAACGTGATGTCGGCGATGGCGGCGTCGATGGCGTCGACCGACGTGCCCGACATGAGGCCCACGACCCTCATTCGCCCAACGCCTTCCGGAGGTGCCCGTCCGCCGCTCGCAGCCGCTCGCGCGCTTCCTCGGCGCCGATCTGCCCGTGGACCATCACGGTCGCCAGCTTCGCATCGTCGCCCGCCTCCGCGAGCGCTCGTGCGGCGTCCTCGTGCGACGCCCCGGTGACCTGCTCGACGATCCGCGTCGCGCGGTCGCGCAGCTTCTCGTTCGTCACCCGCACGTCCACCATCAGGTTCCCGTACGTCTTGCCCAGCCGCACCATCGTGAGCGTGGAGAGCATGTTGAGCACGAGCTTCTGCGCCGTGCCCGCCTTCAGGCGCGTGGAGCCGGCGATGAACTCGGGCCCGACGACGACCTCGATGGCGTGGTCGGCGGCGGCGCTGAGCGGCGATCCGGTGTTGCAGGCGAAGCCGATCGTCAGCGCGCCGGCGGCAATCGCGTGCTCGATCGCGCCGAGCACGTACGGCGTGCGCCCGGAGGCGGAGATGCCGACGACGACGTCCGCGGCCGTGACCGGGATGTCCGCGCCCGCGGAGGCGTCGTCCTCGGCCGACTCGGTCGCGGTCGACACGGAGCCAGGCCCGCCGGCGATGAAGCCGACCACCTGATCGGAGTTGAACGTCGGCCCGCACTCGCTCGCGTCGAGCACGCCGACGCGGCCGGCCGTGCCCGCGCCGACGTAGATCAGCCGCCCGCCGGCCTCCAGGCGCGGCACGATCGCGTCGACCGCCGCCGCGATCTGTGCGCGTGCGTCCGCCACGGCGTGCGCCACGGCCTGGTCGTCCTCGTTCATCAGCCGCACGAGCTCGTCGGTCGGCAGCCGGTCGATCTCGGCGCGTTCCGGTCGCGCCCCTTCGGTGGAGAGATGGCCCAGTCGTGTCATCCGTGGATCAGGTCGCGGAACAGGGTCGGTCGCTCGAGCAGCCGGGCCGCACCGTCGAGCCCGTCCCCGAGCGGCGCCCGGAGCTCGACGCCCGCGGGCAGGTGCGCCCGGAGCGGCGCGAGGATGAGCTCACCGGCAGCGAACACACCTCCGGACCATGACACGACATCCACCCGCGGGGAGGTCCGGTCGATGGCCGCGGTCACCGTGCGAGCCAACTCCGCGCCGGCCGCCGCGAAGATCGCGGTGGCGTCCGCGTCTCCCCCGCGGGCCAGGTCGGCGACGTCGCGCGTGAACGCGGCGACGGTCGCGACCGGGTCGGGCGAGTCGTAGACGGCCCGCGCGATCCGCGCGAGCGGGCCGAAACGCGCCTCGGCGGCCGCGCGGAGAGCCGCCGCGTCGCCGCCGCGCTCGCCGCCGCGCGCCGCCGGACAGGCTCTTGTCTGATCGGTTGATCAGCCCCATTAG
>JAPDDQ010000162.1 GCA_027587225.1 Solirubrobacter taibaiensis | reverse complement strand
CATTCCATATTTTATATTGAATATGTCCTTAAATCTCGTAGCAAATGCTAGTAAAATTCTTAGCCCGTAATAAATAAATGGTATCATTAGTAATACAAAGCCAATAATCCCGAAATCATAAAACCAATCATGGAAGTCCATTTCAATTAGTTTTGGATCTGGCTGCTTTTGTTCATTGTATTTAAAGTTACCTGCATAACCCATTCCTAATAACTTTTGTGACATTGGCGCTTCTTTAAAGAACTGCTTATGTCTTTCTTCATATACTTGACGTCCACTGAAAATAAGATTTTCTTGATTTTCTTTCTTTTGCTCTTTCTCAAGCTCTTTCTTAACTTCCTCTTCTATCTTCGCCTTTTCTTCTGGCTTTTCAACTTTATGATGATTTTCTTCTTTTGCTTTAAGTTCTTGCTCTTTTTTCAGCTTCTCTTTAATTTCTTTTTCTTTTTGACCTTGCTGTGCCACATTTTGCTCTGATAAATAATTATTGTGAATACCCATATTTTGTGCTAATGGTGTTTGTTTAAACGTCCCAACTACACCAGCTAATAGGACCATAGCAATTACTGCATTAAGCGCAAGGGATTTTTTGTTCGGATTTTTTCTATCAAATAATAATTGTAGTACAATGATTCCGATTGCTGCCCCTAACGTAGCACCAATTGAGCCCATTCCAACTTTTGTACCGACTTGAATTAGCGAATAAATCATTAAAAGTGATGGAATCCAATATAAAATGTGTTTCCAGCTCTTTGTTTTTTGAATAGAATATAGTACCACAATAGGGAAAATAATAGCTAAGATTGAACCTAGTTCATTCCCTGCATAGAACCAACCTCGAGAACCAACCTTCATCCATTCATAACTACCAAAGTCAGTAGATGTTGAAATAGAAATAACCATAATTGCGTTAATGATTAATGTAGAATATACAATACTATTTCGAACCTTATCACTAATATTAACTGTCTTTTTCAATGATTTTAAAGCTAAAATGTATGATCCCAGCAT
>JAPDDQ010000161.1 GCA_027587225.1 Solirubrobacter taibaiensis | reverse complement strand
AATTATTGTAATGCCAGTTCCTTATAATTTACGGGTAAGTGAAGAAGAACATATTTATGAAAAAATGATTCGTGAAAGTGATGTATCGAATGTTCACATTGCACCACACACACTTCGCGTTGCAGCAATGTTCACTATTTTAACTCGTTTAAAAGATCCGAAGCGTCCGGATATTGATTTAATTAAAAAGATGCGTTTGTATGATGGAGAAACGGTAGAAGGTTATAATGCGATTGATGTAGAAGAATTACAACGCGAATATCAAGATGAAGGTATGAAGGGTATTGATCCTCGTTATGTCATTAACCGAATTTCGTCTACAATCATTCGAAAAGAGGTACCATCTATTAACGCGTTAGATGTACTTAGATCTTTAAAAGATGGGCTAGATCAGCATCCATCCATTAGTAATGAAGACCGTGAACGTTACATGAACTTCATCTCATTAGCGAGAAAAGAATACGATGAAATCGCGAAGAAAGAAGTACAAAAAGCGTTTGTTTATTCATATGAAGAATCAGCTAAGACGCTTATGGATAATTACTTAGATAACGTCGAGGCGTACTGCAATAAATCGAAATTACGTGATCCGTTAACAGGAGAAGAAATGAGTCCAGATGAAAAATTAATGCGCTCAATTGAAGAGCAAATTGGAATTTCAGAAAATGCTAAGAAAGCGTTCCGTGAAGAGATTTTAATTCGCATTTCTGCTTATGCCCGTAAAGGAAAACGTTTTGATTATAATTCACATGAACGTCTTCGTGAAGCGATTCAGAAAAAACTATTTGCTGATTTAAAAGATATAGTGAAAATTACAACATCAACGAAAACGCCGGACGAAAATCAGCTTAAGAAAATCAATGATGTTGTTGCGCGTTTAATTGATGAGCATGGCTATAATTCTTCTTCAGCAAACGAATTACTACGCTATGTAGGTAGCTTGTTAAACAGATAGTTTGATAACAAAACGCTGTCTCTTGTATTTTGCGGGACAGCGTTTTATTATCCGTTCAT
>JAPDDQ010000160.1 GCA_027587225.1 Solirubrobacter taibaiensis | reverse complement strand
AATATGAATCAAAAATGAACTTTTTATATTTCTTTTAAAAATGTGTTGAACACACATTATATTTCATATTAATATTTTTATGTAGATTTAAAACGGGAAAGAGAGTGGAAAGTATGGGCCGTAAATGGAACAATATTAAAGACAAAAAAGCATCAAAAGATGCAAATACAAGCCGTATATACGCGAAATTTGGGCGTGAAATTTATGTGGCAGCAAAACAAGGCGAGCCAGATCCAGAATCAAACCAAGCACTAAGAGTTGTATTAGAGCGTGCGAAAACATACAATGTTCCAAGAACAATTATTGATCGTGCAGTTGAAAAAGCAAAAGGCGGTTCAGAAGAAAATTATGACGAGCTTCGTTATGAAGGATTCGGACCAAATGGAGCTATGGTTATTGTAGATACACTTACAAATAACGTAAACCGTACTGCAGCAGATGTACGAGCTGCATTTAGCAAAAACAGTGGTAACATGGGTGTAAACGGTTCTGTAGCTTACATGTTTGATGCGACAGCTGTTATCGGCCTTGAAGGTAAAACATCAGATGAAGTTCTTGAAATTTTAATGGAAGCAGATGTAGATGCACGTGACATTCTAGAAGAAGAAGATTCTGTTATCGTGTATGCTGAACCAGATCAATTCCATGCAGTACAATCTGCACTTAAAGGTGCTGGCGTTGAGGAGTTTACAGTTGCAGAATTAACAATGCTTGCACAAAGTGATGTAACACTTCCTGAAGATGCTCAAGCACAATTTGAGAAAATGGTTGATGCATTAGAAGATTTAGAAGATGTTCAACAAGTTTATCACAACGTAGACTTAGGAGAGTAATACGATAGATGACCCTTTTCGCTTAGCGGATAGGGTCTTTTTTATGAAGTTAATTAAGGTGATGAAGTATTAAAGGTATTTTGTTGTAGGTAGGGAATATGATTATAGGGATATATAAAATATTCATTATCTCTAGGAGGCTTAATATGGAACATAAGACACCAAAGCATATCGTTGCTGTAG
>JAPDDQ010000159.1 GCA_027587225.1 Solirubrobacter taibaiensis | reverse complement strand
CTGTTGAGCGTGCTGGTGGCCAAGCTGTGGCGGTTCACGGACGTACACGAGTGCAAATGTATGAAGGAAAAGCGGATTGGGATATTATTAAACAAGTAAAACAATCTGTAAATATCCCGGTTATCGGAAATGGTGATGTCGCAACGCCGCAAGATGCAAAGCGTATGCTTGATGAAATTGGTGTAGATGGTGTTATGATTGGTCGTGCGGCTCTTGGAGATCCGTGGATGATTTATCGTACGGTAAAGTATTTGGAGACAGGTGAATTAATGCCGGAACCAACAGTGCGCGAGAAAATTGATGTATGTATGTTGCATCTAGATCGTCTTATCGACTTAAAGAATGAAAGTGTCGCTGTAAGAGAGATGAGAAAACATGCAGCTTGGTATTTAAAAGGTGTTCGTGGTAATGCGAGTGTACGTAATGGTATTAATGCTTGTAACACACGGGAAGACCTTGCGAATGTGTTAGGTACATTTGTAGAAGAAGTGGAAGCGAAACAACAAACAATTTACGTTGGTTAATAATGGACATAGGAGATTGACATTCTTCTATACACTTCCTATAATTACGTGAAAGAAAGAAGAGCTGCCAGTTAGTTGCTGGCAGTTTTTCTAGTTGAGTAGAAAATGCTATACTGTATATATTGTAAAAATAAATAGAGCTGGAGTGATATCAATATCATGGATAACATGAACCACGAAGAATTAAACGACCAATTGATTGTTCGTCGTGAAAAGCTACATAATTTACGTGAACAAGGAATTGACCCGTTCGGTAAAAGATTTGAACGCACAAATTCAACAACTGATTTAGTGAGTCTATATGGAGAGTTCTCTAAGGAAGAATTAGAGGAGAAGGAAATCGCTGTTTCTATCGCTGGTCGTATTATGACAAAACGCGGAAAAGGGAAAGCTGGATTTGCACACGTTCAAGATTTACATGGACAAGTTCAAATTTATGTTCGTAAAGATACTGTTGGAGATGACGAGTATGAATTATTTAAAACAGCAGATT
>JAPDDQ010000158.1 GCA_027587225.1 Solirubrobacter taibaiensis | reverse complement strand
GCGCCGGGCGGCCGCCGCGGCGCGCTGCTCACGCGCGTGCTCGCGCGCGGCACGCATCGCCGGGTCGGTCTCGGGGTTCGGCGGCACGCGCGTGTCGGCCGCGGGCACGCCCTCACCGCCGCCGGGCGGTGTGGCGAGAGCAGGGGCGGCCAACACCCCTGAAATCAGGGGAACGACCACGAACCATCGCCACGGAGTACCGCGCATCGCGGGCAATCAACTAGTTGCTGGAGGGTCATAGCAATCGAACATCTGCCGAGTGGCCGCGAGCAGCGCGTCCAGGCCACCCCGCCGGAAGGTCCGATCGCCGAGCACGCGCTCCTCGGCGAGGAGGGCCACGACCGGGATATCGGCGTGGTGCGCCTGGATCAGGCGGGCGAGTTCGGCGGGCGGTTCGAGGGCTTGTGTGAGCACGACGAGCGTGGGCCGGACCGCCGCGAGCGCTTCGATCAGCTCCGCCTCCGACGCCTGGAAGCGCTCGCCGCCGGCCTGCACGCAATACCAGACGACGTCGGCGAGCGCCGCCAGTGCGAGCAGGTGCTCCCGGCGGCGCACGTCGAGCTCCCCCAGCTCGAGCCCTTCCGTGTCAACCAGCGTGGTCAGCCCGTCGCGCGAGCGGTGGCGGTTCACGCCGCGGGTCACGGGAGCGCCGCTGCCGGTCGCGGCGATGCGACGGCCGAGGACGGCGTTCGCGAGCGTGCTCTTGCCGGCGCCGGTGATGCCGACGAGCAGGATCTCGCCGAGCCCGTCGTCGCCCGGGCGAGCGAACGTGTCAGTGCGTTGCGCCGACCAATCCCGCGCGGCCTCGGGATCTTCCGCCCACCACGCGTCGAACGCCGCGCCCAGCACCACCCGGGCTGCCATCGCCGCCTCCGGCCCGTCGGCCTTGCTCAACGCGCGCAGTGCGGGCCGCACCGGCGCCGGCGGCCGGCCGCGCGCCCACTTGACCGCCGCGCCGCCCGCGGCCGCCGCCCCGAGGACGGGCAGCCAGATCGGCACGGGGCAGCTCTCCACCGCCG
>JAPDDQ010000157.1 GCA_027587225.1 Solirubrobacter taibaiensis | reverse complement strand
TGTGGATATAAATAAAAATGTTGAAAGACCATCCCAATATTTCGCCGCAATTCATTCATGTCCGTTTTTTTATTGTGTACCTCTGTATTTTGTACAATTAATTCTCCATCTGTAATTGCCTCTAATTGATTTATACATCGAAGCAATGTACTTTTTCCTGATCCTGAAGGCCCGACAACTACCACCACTTCGCCTTTTTTCACTTGCATATTAATATTTTTCAAAACTTGAAAGCTACCATAATATTTATTTACATTACGAAATTCTATCAACATACTCCCCCTTCCCCTAACAATGCATGTACATTCTTTTTATATTCAAAAATAGGCAAAAAAATAACTTCCAGCCTCATTTTGTCCATAAAAAAAAGCAAAGGCATTTTCCCTTTGCTTTTTCATTTCTATTCTATTAAGTTAAGATACTTCTTCTTTCTTATCTTTCCCGTATTCATGCTCCCAAAAATCAGCATTTTTAATTCCTAATGGCCCTGGATCGAATACTGGATCTTTTCCTTCTTTTTTCTGTTTTTCATAATCCTTTAATGCGACTAATGCAGGTTTTTGTAACAATAAAATCGCAATGATATTTACCCATGCCATAATTCCTACCCCAATGTCGCCTAAAGCCCAAGCCGTTGCTGCTGTTTTTATACAGCCGTAGAATACAGCTCCTAAAAATACAAACTTTAGTACCATGGACATCCAAGGGCGATCTTTATCACGATTTAAGTACGCGATATTCGTTTCTGCAATGTAGTAATACGCCATAATTGTTGTAAACGCGAAGAATAATAACGAGATTGCAACGAAACCGTTTCCAAATCCAGGGAAAACAGATTCTACCGCCGCCTGTGTATATCCTGGTCCTGGCTGAGCGCCGTTTAGTTTATTAACGATAAAGTTTTTTCCGCTTGCATCAAATACGTTATACATGCCTGTAATAATCATCATAAATGCTGTTGCTGAACAAACAAATAATGTATCAATGTAAACGCAAAATGCTTGTACTAAACCTTGCTT
>JAPDDQ010000156.1 GCA_027587225.1 Solirubrobacter taibaiensis | reverse complement strand
TGGTTGGACTAATGACGATGGCTCCATTTACAGAAGAAGAGCAAGAAATCAGACGCTGTTTTAAGGAATTACGTATGCTGCAAACAGAGGTGCAGGAGCTAGAGTTATTACATGCGCCATGTAAAGAATTATCAATGGGAATGTCCAACGATTACAAGATTGCAATTGAAGAAGGGGCTACATATATTCGTTTGGGAACGATTTTAGTAGGAAAAGCGTAAAAGGAAGGAGAATCTTATTATGAGTTGGTCAAAAGTAAAATACTTCTTTTTTGATACACCGGAAGAAAAAGAAGCAGCTCAATATGGTTATGAAAAGGAGCAAACAGACATGAAAAAGCAGCAAGATCCACCAGAACAACAAGACGTTACGTTTCCGAAAGCGCAACCGAAGCAAAATGTTGTGAGTATTGAAACAGCAAAACAATCTTCAAAAGTTGTTTTATTAGAACCACGCACATATTCGGAAGCACAAGGGATTGCGGACCACTTAAAAGGTAGACGAGCTGTTGTAATTAATTTGCAGAGAATGTCTACTGATCAAGCGGTACGTATCGTTGACTTTTTAAGTGGTACTGTATACGCTATAGGCGGGGACATTCAAAAAATAGGGCCGAAAACATTTATGTGTACACCTGAAAATGTAGATATTGTTGGTGCGATTTCAGAGTTATTCGGTGAAGAAGAAGAAACAAATATAAAGAGGTGGTAATACGCCATGACAACAGTTTTTATAGTGTTAAGTTATGCTATCGAGATTTACTCGTGGGCACTTATTATTTACATTCTCCTATCATGGTTTCCTGGTGCAAAGGAATCATCTTTTGGAGAGTTCCTGGCACGTATTTGTGAACCGTATTTAGAACCATTCCGCCGCTTTATTCCGCCGCTTGGAATGATTGATATTTCTCCAATCGTTGCGATCTTTGCGTTGAAACTTGCTAAAACTGGTTTGTTCAGTTTATTAAGCTATTTCTTATAGTAAGAAGGTAAATACATGAGCATCTACGAACATTTTAGGC
>JAPDDQ010000155.1 GCA_027587225.1 Solirubrobacter taibaiensis | reverse complement strand
GGGGCAGGTATCATATATACCACTGTTCCATTTCTTTCTTAAGCAAAATAAATAAAACGAGCTTAATTTTATTAAGCTCGTTTTATTTATTAATATCCATTTTTGTTGGTAAATCGATAATATATCTCCCAATATAGCAACCTCTTTAAAACTGTTTAACTGCATTACCGATACCCCAAATTTCATTACTGTACTGCAAAATCGTTCGATCGCTCGCAAAATGACCAGACTGTGCAATATTTAAAATAGACATTTCTAGCCACTTCGTTCGGTTCTCATAAGCTCTACCGACAGCCTCTTGTCTTTCAGGATATGGACCAAAATCTCGCAGAACGAAATATTCATCGTTTTGAATAACGAGAGAATCGTAAATCGCTTCAAATTCAGCTCCCGATTGTGCAAAGAAACCATTTGTTAATTGATCAACTACTTTTTTAATGTGCCTATTGTGGTGATAATAATCACTTGCACGATATCCACCATTTTGATAGTAATGAAGAACCTCTTCGGCTGTTAAACCGAAAATGAAACAGTTATCATCACCGACCCGGTCTTTTATTTCAACGTTAGCACCGTCTAGCGTTCCGAGTGTAATCGCACCATTCATCATAAATTTCATATTACCTGTTCCCGATGCTTCTTTACTCGCCGTTGAAATTTGTTCACTTACATCCTCTGCCGGGAATATATCTTCCGCTAAAGAAACTCGATAGTTTTCTAGAAAGATAACTTTCATATATTGACTGACATACGGGTCATTATTTACTTTTCTTGCGAGTTCATTTATTAATTTAATAATTTTTTTCGCGTAATAATAGCCAGGTGATGCTTTCGCTCCAAAAATAAAAGTACGCGGATAAAATGTAAAACTAGCATCCTCTTTCAAACGGTTATACAAATATAAAATATGAAGAACATTTAATAATTGTCGTTTATAAGCATGTAATCTTTTCACTTGCACATCAAAAATAGAATTTGGATCAATGGTAATCCCCATTGTATTATGAATACGCTCCGCTAAAATCT
>JAPDDQ010000154.1 GCA_027587225.1 Solirubrobacter taibaiensis | reverse complement strand
AACAGTTAGTTTTTTCTCTACTGCTCCGCTTGCAAGAACTTTAACACCGTCGTTTAACTTGCTGATAACGCCAGTTTCCAGCAATAATTCAGGTGTTACTTCTGTACCATCTTCAAAACGATTTAACGTTGATAAGTTTACAATAGCAAACTCTTTACGGTTAATGTTTGTGAAGCCGCGTTTTGGTAAACGACGGAATAATGGAGTTTGACCACCTTCGAAGCCAAGACGAACACCGCCGCCAGAACGTGCGTTTTGTCCTTTATGACCTTTACCAGCAGTTTTACCGTTACCAGAACCGATACCACGACCGACACGGTTACGTACTTTACGAGAACCTTCTGCAGGTTTTAATTCATGAAGTTTCATTCCCAGGCACCTCCTTATATTAATGAGTTATCCTTAAGCTTCTTTTACAGTTAAAAGGTGAGAAACTTTGTTGATCATACCAAGAATAGCAGGAGTTTCTTCCTTAACTACAGTTGAATTCAACTTTTTAAGACCTAAAGCTTCTACCGTCGCACGTTGATCTTGTGGACGACCAATTACACTACGAGTGAGGGTAATTTCTAACTTTTTCGCCATTTGTTTTCCCTCCTTAACCTAGTAGCTCTTCTACAGATTTACCGCGTAATTTTGCAACATCTTCAGCGCGCTTAAGTTCGCTTAATCCGTTCACAGTAGCGCGAATCATGTTGATTGGTGTGTTAGAACCAAGAGATTTCGAAAGAATATCTTGTACACCAGCTAATTCAAGGACCGCACGAACAGGTCCACCAGCAATAACACCAGTACCCTCAGCAGCAGGTTTTAAGAATACTTCACCAGCGCCAAAATGACCGTTGATTGTGTGTGGAATTGTTGTACCAACTAATGGTACAGCGATTAAGTTTTTCTTAGCGTCTTCGATAGCTTTACGGATTGCGTCTGGTACCTCTTGTGCTTTACCAGTACCGAATCCAACATGACCGTTTTTATCGCCAACTACAACTAGTGCAGCAAAGCGGAAACGACGACCACCCTTAACAACTTTCG
>JAPDDQ010000153.1 GCA_027587225.1 Solirubrobacter taibaiensis | reverse complement strand
CCGTTTAAACAAACAACACCACTACCGCGTTCCCCTTTAATAACGTATGTCTCTAAGCGAGCACCATTATTATTATTTACAATATGGACTTTTTCGTTTTCTACAATATTTACTGCATCCATTAAGTCTTCATCAATTGTAATACTACCTACATAATTTAAATTTGCCTCCGTTACAGTTGCACGATGTAACTTTGCTCTCATCATTGTGCGAAACATAGATGCTCCCCCTTATTTAACCGTTAATGTTATATTGTCAATTAATCTTACATTTTCAAACTTAACTGCAATAGCTAAAATGATTCTTCCTTCGACTTTCTCTACCATTGTTAATGACGGATATGCATATAAATCCGCATAATCTACAGTGCCTTTCGTATGCGTCTCAATATAATCTTTCACAAGATTTGTAATGATTTCCGGATTACGTTCACCTGCCTCAATTCTTTCTTTCGCTATACATAGGCTGCGGTATAAATGAAGAGCTTCTTCACGTTCATCTTGTGATAGGTACACGTTACGAGAACTTTTCGCTAAACCATCTTCTTCCCTTATAATATCAACTGGTACGATTGTAACTGGAATATTGAAATCAGTTACAAATCCTTCAATTACTGCAACTTGTTGAGCATCTTTCATACCGAAATAAGCACGCGTTGGCACCGTAATATTAAATAGTTTCATCAGTACAGTTGCAACACCAGCGAAATGACCAGGTCTTTGTTGACCGCATAATACGTCCGTGCGCTTCACAACTTCTACTGTTGTTGTTTGTTCTGCTGGATACATTTCTTCTACACTCGGATAAAATAAATAATCTACACCGTTTTCTTTTGCTACATTTTCATCTCTATCAATATCACGAGGATATCGATCTAAATCTTCATTTGGGCCGAATTGTAGCGGGTTTACAAATACACTTAAAACTACAATTTTATTTTCTTCTCTTGCCTTACGTAATAAAGTAGCATGGCCTTCATGTAAATAACCCATTGTTGGAACAAAACCAATACTCTTTCCACTTGCACGAAGTTCGCTTG
>JAPDDQ010000014.1 GCA_027587225.1 Solirubrobacter taibaiensis | reverse complement strand
CTCTCGCCGTCGGACATCAGAAGTCACTACCACGCAGGGCAGGCGCAGGTCGGCTGAGTCGGCGGCGGTGGCCGTGGCGGCGGAGGCGGCGGTTACGGCGGTGGCCGTGGCGGCGGTCCCGGCGGCGGTGGCGGCGGTGGCCGTGGCGGCGGTGGCGGCGGCTACCAGCAGGGCGGAGGCCGATAAATGCTTTCTCCTAAGCGCGTCAAGTTCCGCAAGGTCCATCGCGGGCGCCGGCATGGCCTCTCGCGCGGTCAGCAGACGGTCAACTTCGGGGATTACGGCCTCAAGGCCACCGAAGCGGGCTGGCTGACGAACCGCCAGATCGAGGCCGCTCGTATCGCGATGACCCGCAAGATCAAGCGTGGCGGCAAGGTGTGGATCAACGTCTTCCCGGACAAGGCCTTCACCAAGAAGCCGGCCGAGACCCGCATGGGTTCCGGTAAGGGCAACCCGGAAGGCTGGGTTGCCGTCGTCAAGCCGGGTCGCGTGATGTTCGAGCTCTCCGGCGTGCCGGAGGACCTCGCTCGCGAGGCCATGCGCCTGGCCGGCCACAAGCTGCCCGTGAAGACCAAGTTCGTGCTGCGTGAGGACGGTCAGTGATGAAGTCGACCGAACTCCGTGACCTGGACGACAAGGGTCTGCGCGAGCATCTTGCGACCGCGCGGAAGAACCTGTTCGGCCTCCGTCTGCAGCACGCGACGGGTGAGCTCGAGAACACGGCGGGCCTCCGGTCCGCCAAGCGCGACGTCGCTCGCGCCCTGACCGTCGCGCGTCAGCGCGGCATCGACCCGACACAGAAGATCTGATGGCTGAATCCGAAGAGACAACTGAGAACGTGGAGGAGGTGACCTCCACGGAGGCGACCGCCGACGCGCCCGCCTCCGAGGAGAAGCCCGCCGGCCCCACGGCCACCCGCAAGGAGCGCAACGCCGCTGCTCGCGCCGCCAAGGCGAAGTCGCCCAGCGGTCCGCGGACCCTTGAGGAGCGCCTGGCCGAGCGTCAGGCCCACAAGGAGCGCAACGCCGCCCAGCGGCGTCGCTACCGCGCGAAGCAGAAGGCCAAGCGCGCCGAGGCGCGTGCCGCGGCGCCCGTGGTCGAGGAGCAGCACGCTCCCGAGCACGGTCCCGGCCGCCCGAAGGAGCGCCAGGGCATCGTCGTGTCCGACAAGCCGGACAAGACGGTGGTCGTGCGCGTGGACATCGCGCGCCGGCACAAGCGCTACCACAAGATCCTCCGCAGCTCGGTGACCCTGCACGTCCACGACGAGAGCAACAACGCCCATGAGGGCGACACGGTTCGCGTCCAGGAGTGCCGGCCGATGTCGCGCACCAAGCGCTGGCGTCTGCTCGAAGTGCTGGAGCGTGCGAAGTGATCCAGAACGAGACCCGTCTGCGCGTCGCCGACAACACCGGCGCGCGCGAGATCCTCACGATTCGCGTCATGGGCGGCTCGCGCCGTCGCTACGCGGGCGTCGGTGACGTCATCGTGGCCACGGTCAAGCAGGCGAATCCGAACGGCACCGTCAAGAAGGGCGACGTCGTGAAGGCGGTCGTCGTGCGCACCCGGAAGGAATTCGGGCGCGAGGACGGCACGTACATCCAGTTCGACGAGAACGCCGCCGTGATCATCGACGCGCAGAACAACCCGCGCGGCACGCGCATCTTCGGCCCGGTGGCGCGCGAGCTGCGCGACGGCGGGTTCATGAAGATCGTCTCGCTCGCTCCGGAGGTGCTCTAGCCATGGCGAAGATCCGCACCGACGACAACGTGATCGTCATCTCCGGCAAGGACAAGGGGAAGACCGGCAAGGTCCTCCGCGTCGAGCCGGCGAACCAGCGCGTGTACGTCGAAGGCCTGAACATGATCAAGCGCCACCAGCGCCCGGTGCCCGGCCGACCGAATCTCGAGGTCGGAGTCATCGAGCGTGAGGCGTCGATCCACATCTCCAACGTGGCGCTCGTGGATCCCAAGGACCATAAGCCCACGCGTGTGGGTGTGACCCGCGAGGGCGGCGTGCGCAAGCGCGTGTCCCGCCGCTCTGGCACGGAGCTCGACTGATGGCACGTCTGAAGGACCGATACAACGACGAGATCCGCGCTCAGCTCGTGGAGACCTTCAGCTACTCGACGCCCATGCAGGCGCCGAAGCTGGTCAAGGTGACGCTCAACATGGGCGTCGGCGAGGCCAAGCAGGACTCCAAGCAGCTCGAGGCGGCCAAGTCGCAGCTCGCGGACATCGCGGGCCAGCAGCCGAACATCCGCCGCGCGCGCAAGTCCGTCGCCAACTTCAAGCTCCGCGAGGGCATGCCGGTGGGCCTGACGGTCACCCTGCGTGACCAGCGGGCCTACGAGTTCATCGACCGCCTGGTCTCCGTGGCCATCCCGCGTCTGCGCGACTTCCGGGGCCTGAACCCCAAGTCGTTCGACGGCCGCGGGAACTACAACACGGGGATCAAGGAACACGTGATCTTCCCGGAGATCGACTACGACACCGTTGACGCGACCCGCGGATTCGACATCGCGATCACGACGACCGCAAAGACTGACGCCGAAGCTTTTACGCTGCTCGACGCGCTCGGCCTGCCCTTCGCACGCGACGGGCGCCCGAAGCAGTACGTGAGCCTGCGTAACAGCGAACTCGTCGCCGCAACATAGACAAGAGAGAACTTCTCGAATGGCTAAGACATCCAAGATCGTCGCCTCGCAGCGCACGCCCAAGTACAAGTCGCGGCAGCAGTCCCGCTGCCGTCGCTGTGGGCGTCCGCGCGCGGTGTATCGCAAGTTCGGCATCTGCCGTCTGTGCCTGCGTCAGCTGGCCCACAACGGCATGATCCCCGGCATGACGAAGTCGAGTTGGTAGGCGCATCATGTCGATGACCGACCCCATCGCCGACTTCCTGACCCGGATCCGCAACGGCATCATGGCCGCGCACGAGACGGTGGAGATCCCCTCCAGCCGGCTCAAGCGCGAGATGGCCCGCATCCTCACGGAGCAGGGCTACATCGAGGGTTTCGACGAGGCTCCGGGCGTGCCCGGCAGCGCCGCCGACAAGATCCTCGTGCGCCTGAAGTACACTGACAACCGGACGTCCGTGATCTCCGGCCTGCGCCGGGTGTCCCGTCCCGGTCAGCGGCGCTACGTGGATTCCAAGTCGATCCCGAAGGTTCTGGGCGGCATGGGCACCACGATTCTGTCCACCTCGCATGGCGTCATGACCGGCCACGAAGCTCGCGCAGCGGGCGTCGGTGGCGAGGTCGTCGCCGAGGTCTGGTAGCTCGCAATGTCTCGTATCGGTAGAAAGCCCATCCCCGTTCCCTCGACCGTGACCGTCACGGTGGAGCCCGAGGTTGTGCGCGTTTCCGGCCCCCGTGGCAATCTCGAGGAGCGCAAGAACCGCGCCATCGACGTCACGCAGGAGGACGGTCAGCTGATCGTGACCCGCCCGACCGATCGCGCCGAGCACCGGGCCCTGCACGGGCTCACCCGCTCGCTGGTCGCGAACATGGTCGAGGGCGTGACCGTCGGCTTCACCAAGACACTCGAGATCCAGGGTGTCGGTTACCGCGCGCTGCTCAAGGGCCGCGACCTGGAACTGGCGCTCGGCTACTCGCATCCCGTGCCGATCAAGGCGCCGGAGGGCATCGAGTTCGAGGTGCCCCAGCCGACGCGCGTGATCATCAAGGGCAACAACAAGCAGGTTGTCGGCGAGATTGCGGCGATCATCCGCAAGCAGCGCCCGCCGGAGCCCTACAAGGGCAAGGGCATCCGCTATCAGGGCGAGTACGTGGCCCGGAAGGTCGGTAAGCGCGCATGACGGTTCTGTCTCCCCCCAAGAAGCGCCTCAAGCGGCGTCGTCGTGTCCGTGCCAAGGTGCACGGCTCGGCCGTGCGCCCGCGCATCTCGGTGTTCCGCTCCAACCGCGGGATCTTCGCCCAGCTCATCGACGACGACGCCGGCGTCACGCTCGCTTCGGTCCAGTGGACCGAGGAAGCGCTGCGCTCGCTCAAGCCGATGGAGCAGGCGACGGAGGCGGGCAAGCTGCTCGCCACCCGCGCCAAGGATGCCGGCGTCGACACCGCCGTGTTTGACCGCGGCGGCTACCAGTATCACGGCCGTGTGCAGGCCCTGGCCGAGGGCGCCCGTGAGGGCGGCCTGAGCTTCTAAGACCGCTACCCTCGAAGGACTCCATGGCAGCCCCCGATCGATCCACCTCAGCCTCTGGCTTCGACCTAGAAGAACGCGTCGTCGAGATCAACCGCGTCGCCAAGGTCGTCAAGGGCGGCCGGCGCTTCTCGTTCACCGCGCTGGTCGTTGTTGGCGACGGGAACGGCGTCGTCGGTGTCGGCTACGGCAAGGCGAACGAAGTTCCGTTGGCCATCCAGAAGGGCGTCGAGCGCGCGAAGAAGAACCTGTTCAAGGTTCCGCGTCACGGCTCGACGATCACCCATCAGACGACCGGCGTCTTCGGTTCCGGCCGCGTGTTCCTCAAGCCCGCCTCACCCGGTACCGGCGTCATCGCCGGTGGCGGTGTGCGCGCGGTGCTCGAGCTCGCCGGCATCCACGACATCCTCTCCAAGTCGCTCGGGTCCCAGAACCCGATCAACCTGGTCAAGGCGACGATCGCCGGTCTTCAGGACCTGCGTAAGCCGGAGGAGATCGCGGCTCTGCGCGGCCTGTCCGTGGACAAGGTCCTCGGCCTGAGCTCGAAGCAGCCCGTGGCCACCTCGACCATTGACGGGTCTGCTCCCGTCGAAGGCGACGACACTTCGGCGGACGCTCCCGCTGAGGAGGTCACGTCCGCATGAGCACGCTCGTCATCACCCAGGTCAAGTCCGCGAACGGCACGAACGGCCGTCAGCGGGACACGCTGCGCTCGCTCGGCCTGCGTGGCATCGGCAAGACGGTGGAGCGGCCCGACTCTGAGCCGCTGCGCGGCATGGTCCACGCCGTGCGCCACCTTGTAACTGTTGAGGAGAAGGGCTCGTGAGCGAGCAGGACGCCGTAAATCAGGAGCTCGCCGCCGAGGCGGTCGGCCTTCATAATCTGAAGCCGGCTCCGGGCTCCAAGAAGGACCGCAAGCGCGTCGGGCGCGGCCATGGCTCCGGCCATGGCAAGACGTCCGGCCGCGGGCACAAGGGCTACAACTCGCGCGCCGGCGCCAAGGACCGTGCGCGGTTCGAGGGCGGCCAGAATCCGCTGCACATGCGGATGCGCAAGTTGCGCGGCCCGAACAAGAAGATGTCGATGCCGTTCGAGATGTTCCGGACTCACACGCAGCACGTGAATCTGGACGATCTCGAGGCGCGCTTCGACGATGGTGCGACGATCGGCCTGGAGGAGCTCAAGGCTTCCGGCCTGGCCAAGGCGCGCAACGTGCCGGTCAAGATCCTCGGCCGTGGCGAGCTCACCAAGAAGTTCACGGTGAGCGTCCACAAGGTCTCAGCCTCCGCGCGCTCGGGTATCGAGGGCGCCGGCGGCACCGTTCAGCTCATCGAGGACTAAGCACCGTGATCTCCACGATCATGCAGTCGTTCCGCGTCGCGGAGATCCGGAAGAAGCTGCTGTTCACGGCGGCCATCCTGGCGCTCTACCGGCTCGGTTCATTCATTCCCGTGCCGAGCGTCGACGTCGACGCTGTCGAGCAGATCCAGAACAACTACTCCACGGGTGTCCTGAACCTCCTGGACACCTTCACCGGCGGCGGACTGTCGAGAATCTCGCTGTTCGCCCTCGGGATCATGCCGTACATCACGGCGTCGATCATCTTGCAGCTGTTGGTCGTCGTCTCGCCTTCGCTGGAGAAGCTTCAGAAGGAAGGCGAGGTCGGCCAGGCGCGGATCACGCAGTACACGCGCTACCTGACCGTCGGCCTCGCGGCCGCGCAGGCCATCGGCTACACGTTCCTGTTCCGCTCGCAGGGCTCTGCGGGCGGCACGGCGGTGTTCACGGACTTCAACGCGGGCACGGTCGTGCTCGTGGTGCTGTGTCTCACCGCCGGCTCGATCCTCGTCATGTGGATGGGTGAGCTGATCACCCAGCGCGGCATCGGCAACGGCATCTCGCTGATGATCTTCGCGTCGATCGTCGCCGGCCTGCCGGGCGGCGTCACCACCTGGTGGACCAACCCGGACCCGGTCTTCAAGATCATCCTGCCGTTCCTGGCGCTCGGCGTCGTCGCGGCGGTGGTGTTCATCCAGGAAGGCCAGCGCCGGATTCCGATCCAGTACGCCAAGCGGGTGATCGGCAAGCGCATGAGCGGCGGCGGACAGACCTATCTGCCGCTGCGCGTGAACATGGCCGGCGTCATCCCGGTCATCTTCGCCGCGTCGATCATGGCCTTCCCGCCCACGATCGGCCAGCTCGTCCCCGGCTGGGAGGGTCTCGCGACCTTCTTCAACCCGGGCGGCGTGGCCTACGTGCTCGGCGAGACGGTGATGATCATCCTCTTCACGTACTTCTACACCGCGGTCACGTTCAACCCGGTCGACCAGGCGGACAACCTGCGCAAGTACGGCGGGTTCATCCCCGGCGTGCGGCCCGGGCGCCCGACCGCTGAGTTCCTGGACCGGATCCTCGCGCGTCTGACCTTCCCGGGAGCTCTGTACCTCGCGGCCGTAGCCGCGCTCCCGACCATCATCATCGCGACCACGAACGCGCCGTCGAGCTTCTACTTCGGCGGAACGTCGCTGCTGATCGTCGTGGGCGTCGCCCTCGACACGATGAAGCAGCTCGAGGCGCAGCTGATGATGCGGAACTACGAAGGCTTCCTCAAGTAGGCGATGTCGGAGCTGAACCTCATCCTCCTGGGTCCCCCGGGGGCCGGTAAGGGCACCCAAGCCGCGCGTCTGCGCGAGGACTTCGGGCTCGCGTACATCGGCACCGGGGACCTGCTGCGCGAGCACAAGGAGAACAAGACCGAGCTCGGCGTCAAGGCCCAGCAGTTCATGGACAACGGTGACCTCGTCCCTGACGAGCTCGTCATCGCCATGATCCTGGACAAGGTCGAGGAAGAGGGCGACGACGGGTTCCTGCTGGACGGGTTCCCGCGCACGGTCGGCCAGGCCGACGCGCTGACCCAGGAGTTCGAGAAGCTCGGGCGACGGCTCACCGCCGCCCTGCTGGTCGACGCGCCCGACGAGGTCGTGCTCCAGCGGCTCTCGGGTCGCCGTCAGTGCTCCAACGGGCATCTCTACCACGTGGAGTTCGACCCGCCGAAGCACCCGGACGTCTGCGATCAGGACGGCAAGCCACTGTTCCGTCGCAAGGACGACGAGCCGGACACGATCCGCAAGCGCCTCTCGACGTACCACAAGCAGACCGAGCCGCTGCGCGACTACTACGAGGAACGCGGATATCTGCGACGCTTCGACGGTACGCGCGACAAGACCGAGGTCCACGACCACATCCGCGCGACCTTGGCGACCCTTCGCCTCGAGGAACGGCTGTGATCATCAAGAAGTCCCCCGCCGAGATCGACCAGATGGCCGCGGCGGGGGAGATCCTGGTTCGCACCATGGATCTCCTGGCGGGCAAGATCCGCCCTGGCGTCACCACGCTGGAGCTCGACGCCGCCGCCGAGAAGTTCATCCGCTCCCAGGGCGCGACGCCGGCCTTCAAGGGCTATCGCGGCTTCCCCGGTTCGATCTGCGCCTCGCCGAACGACATGGTCGTCCACGGCATTCCCGGCAAGTTCAAGCTCAACCGCGGCGACATCCTGTCCGTGGACATCGGCGTCGTGAAGGACGGCTGGGTCGCTGACGCCGCCCGGACCTTTCCGGTCGGCGACGTCTCCGCGGTGGCGGGGAAGCTGCTGGACGTGACCGAGGGCGCCTTGTTCGCCGCCGTCGAGCAGTGCCGCGCCGGCAACCGCCTCGGTGACGTCTCTAACGCCGTCCAGAAGCACGTGGAATCGCAGGGCCTGTCGATCGTGCGCTCGCTCGTCGGTCACGGCATCGGCCGTGACATGCACGAGGAGCCCCAGATCCCCAACTACGGCCCCGCCGGCAAGGGCACGCCCTTGGAAGAGGGCATGGTCCTCGCCGTCGAGCCGATGGTCAACGCCGGCCGCCACATGGTCCGCATGGGCGACGACGGCTGGTCGATCTACTCCCAGGACGGCTCGCTGGCCGCTCACTTCGAGTTCACGATCGCGATCACCGCCGACGGCCCGCGCATCCTCACCCCGTGGCACCACCCGGAGGCCTCCGCCTCCGACTCCACGCACGCCGCAGCCTAGAACGCGTCCTCCGCGTCCGTGCTGGGCTCGCAGCGCGCGTTCGGGGCGCTGCAGATCGCGAGGTTGCGCGGGATCGTGATGCTGCGCTGTTCGCCGTCGCTGGTGTAGGTGATCATCGGCGTCCGCGAACGTCTGCCCTGGCTCGAGGCGCTGGCCGACGTCGATCACGGACCCGGCGTCGAGCGGCTCGAGATCGTCGCCCCGAAGCACAAGCACGAGCACGGCGATGGCGATGATCAATGCGCCCGCGGGGACCGCGAGCAGTCGCGAGCGCCGGCTCATCGCGGCTGCTTCGAGGACCGGAACCGTCGCACGGCGATCCACAGCGCCAGGCCGAGCAGCGCGATGGCGCCGTCGGACAGCGCCTTCTCGGGGGTGTCGCACTCGCCCACGGTGTTGCAGTCCGCCTGGCATGGGCGAGCGTTGGCCGCGAACGTCTCCGCGTCCCAGCGGGTGGGCTGGAAGTACGGGCCGGGCGGAGAGTCCTGCTCGATCGGGACGAGGCGGGAGGCGCGCGAGTTGCCCCACGGCTCGGGGTCCGTCATCCACGGCGGGCTCGTGCGTGTGATCTCGACGACCGGGGCGATGGTGACGCGGCCGCGCCCGTCGGCCTCGTCGTTCGGGTCCGGCCACATTCGGTCACGCGTGCCCGCGTGGAGGTAGGACGCGTGGGAACCGTGAGCCGCGTAGACGACCGGCCGGTTCTCGCGAAGTTCGACTTCGGCGGCACCGCAGCGTTCGGCGCCGGAGTGCTGGGCGTAGACGGCTTCGACGAGCCGGTCGTCCACAACGCGGTACTGGGCCAGCTCCCAGTCGCCCTCGTGGCGGCCGGTCCGGACGAAGCCGCGGTCCTGGTCCTGGTAGGCGTAGTAGAGCCAGTACTGCAGCCACTCGCCGCCGGCCTTCGCCGGGACGGCCCTGGCGTAGACGGCCGGGGCGGTGCTGTTGACGCCCGTGAGGGGGGAGGTCTCGTTCGCGTCGTGGACGACGACCGGGGCGAAGAGGGCCAGGGCGCTGGCGGCTTGGGTGAGCAACGTGGGGTGGACCGTACCCGGGGGCGTGGCGTTCCGCGCGACTTGACCCGACGCGGCCGGCGCGCTCTGTGCGGGTGAGCCGGTTGCACCGGGGGCGCCCGGGCGCGGGCCGAAGCGCCTGCTCGGTGGGGGTTGTGCACGATCCGGTCCTGACAGGACCGGTTTGTTCATCACCCCGCGCGGGCGAGCGGCAACGCGCCACCCGGGCGCGCGTGTGGCGACTTTGTCGGCCTGGGCCCGCTTAACCCGCCACTCGGGTGACGTGACCGTCCCTTGGCGTGGAAAGCCGTGAACGCCAGGGGGTTCACGCAGTGCGGGGTACCCGCCGCGCGACGGTGTGCTCGCCGTTCGCCGTTCCCAACAAGAAGCGGCGCGGCAAGTGCGCTAACGTGGGATACGTGCGCGCAAGACGGCGCCCGTATCCCCCGACGGGACGACTGAAATACGTCGTTTGCAGGGTCTTAGCAGATGGACCGGACGTTCCGGGTCCTTTGCTATCCTGCTCTGTCGCGCTCGGAGCCGGGAGGCTTCTGCGTCCTCCGGGGGCATGGTAGCGGTGGTCAGCCCGACCACCAGAGCCACCCCGTCTGGATCATCAGCCGAAAGGGATCATGAAGGTACGACCGTCGGTCAAGCCGATGTGTGAAAAGTGCAAGATCATCCGCCGTCACGGCCGGGTGCTCGTGATCTGCCAGAACCCGCGGCATAAGCAGCGGCAGGGCTAAAGGGAGATCAGCATGGCTCGCATCGCAGGGATCAACATCCCCCTCAACAAGCGCGTGGAAATCGGACTGACCTACATCTACGGGATTGGTCGTCCTACCTCCAACGAGATTCTCGCGGCTCTCGGCATTGAGCCGGACCGCAAGGTCCGCGATCTCACGGATGACGAGGTGTCGAAGCTCCGCGACATCATCGACCGCGATTACGTCGTCGAGGGTGACCTGCGGCGTGAGCGCAGCCAGAACATCAAGCGGTTGATGGAGATCGGCTGCTACCGCGGCCTCCGTCACCGTCGCGGTCTTCCCGTCCGCGGCCAGAACACGAAGACGAACGCTCGCACGCGCAAGGGTCCCAAGCGCATGCAGGTGGCCGGTAAGAAGAAGGCAGGTAAGAAGTAATGCCCGCTCCCCGCCGCCCTCAGCGTGGCCGCCGCAAGGTCAAGAAGAACATCCCGATCGGCCAGGCGCACATCAAGACGTCGTTCAACAACACGATCGTCGCCCTGACCGACCGCGAGGGCAACGTCATCGCCTGGGAGTCCGCCGGCGGCGCCGGGTTCAAGGGCTCGCGCAAGTCGACTCCCTTCGCTGCGCAGGTGACGGCTGACGCTGCCGCGCGCAAGGGCATCGAGCAGGGCATGCAGAAGGTCGAAGTCTTCGTGAAGGGTCCGGGCTCGGGCCGCGAGACCGCGATCCGCTCGCTGCAGGCAGCCGGCCTCGAGGTCACGGGCGTCAAGGACGTCACCCCGCAGGCTCACAACGGGTGCCGCCCCCGCAAGCGGCGGCGCGTCTAACCCCAAAGTGTGGCCCCCGAGCGACCAGGTGCGGGAGATCGACGACCACAACCTGCTGACCGCGAATGAGCTGCGCCGACCGAAGCGCGCGGGGAACGCCGCGCCGGTCCAGGCGCGGCCCGTCGTGGGGCTCTTCCCCAAGTAGGCAAAAGACTTCCCCATCCCCCCGGCCGCGCAACCGGCGCCGCCAGGGCTTGCTCCCCACACGAGAACGAAGTTAGGAAACTTGATGCTCGACTTCCAGATCCCCCGGATCACGTCCGAATCGGTTGAGGAAAACCGCGGACAGTTCGTGGTTGAGCCGCTTGATCGCGGCTTCGGCTACACGTTCGGGAACTCCCTGCGTCGCGTGCTGCTGGCCAGCCTGGCCGGTGCTGCCGTGACGTCGGTCCGGATCGAGGGGGTGGCGCACGAGTTCTCGACCATCAAGGGCGTGACCGAGGACGTGACGGACATCGTCCTCAACCTCAAGGGCATCGTGTGCCGCATGCACTCCGATGCGACCGAGGTCGAGGCGCCGCTCGTCGTGACCGGTCCCGGGGAGATCACCGCGCGCGACATCGACCTGCCGTCCGGCGTCGAGATCCTCAACCCGGACGCGCACATCGCGACGCTCGACAAGAAGACCAAGCTCGAGCTGTACCTGACGATCGGTCGCGGCCGTGGCTACCGCCCCGCCGAGGAGAACAAGTCGCCTGATCAGCCGATCGGCGTCATCCCGATCGACTCGATCTTCAGCCCGGTCCGCCGCGTGGCGTACTCCGTGGAGCAGGCCCGCGTCGGCCAGCGCACGGACTTCGACAAGCTCACGCTGGACATCGAGACCGACGGCTCGATCGATCCGCAGGCCGCGCTCCGCGAGGCCGCCGAGATCCTGATCTCCAGCCTTTCGATCTTCACCGACGAGGATCGCATCGAAGACCTGCGCCAGGGCCACGCGAACCTGCCGCTGGACAACGGCGGCGGCCCCGGTGGCAACGCGCTGCAGCCTGGCGGTCAGCGCGGCGGCGGCCCGATGGACGACATCCTCATCGAGGAGCTCGAGCTCGGCGTCCGTAGCTATAACTGCCTGAAGCGTGCCGGCATCCAGACCGTCGGCGATCTGGTGTCGAAGTCGGAGGGCGAGCTTGCCGCCATCCCGAACTTCGGCAAGAAGTCGATCGACGAGGTCATCGAGACCCTCTCGCAGCGGGGCTTGACGCTGCGCACGGACTGACATCATGCGCCATCAGAAGACTCGTCATAAGCTCAGCCGCGACAGCGCGCACCGCAAGGCGCTGCTCGCCAACCTCTGCATCGAGGTCATCGACCACGAGCGGATCAAGACCTCCGAGGCCAAGGCCAAGGCGGTCAAGCCCGAGATCGAGAAGCTGATCACCCTTGCGCGCAAGGGCGACATCCACGCTCGCCGCCAGGCGACGTCGATCCTTCAGCATCCCGACAAGGGCGTGATCTACAAGCTCTTCGAGGAGATCGCGCCGCGCTACACGACGCGACCGGGTGGCTACACCCGCATCCTCAAGCTCGGCCCGCGCGCGAGCGACAGCACCGAGATGGTCTACCTCGAGCTCGTCTAACGAGCCTGAGCACCAAGCTCACTCTTTCGTACGACGGCGGCCCGTTCGCCGGCTGGGCAGTTCAGCCCGGCCGGCGCACCGTGGCCGCCGAAGTCGTTAAGGCGCTGGAGACCGTCCTGCGCCAGCCGGTGAAGCTGACCGTGGCCGGTCGCACGGACGCCGGCGTCCACGCGCTCGGCCAGGTGGTCTCCTACCCCGGCCCGAGTCCGCGCCTGCGCAGCGTCAACGCGCTCCTGCCGGACGAGATCTCCGTCTACCTCGCCGAGACCGTCCCAGACGAATTCTCCGCCCGTTACGACGCCACCGCCCGCGCGTACGTCTACCGGGTGCACACCCGCTCGGCACCGGACCCGTTCGAGCGCGGGCGCGCGCTGTGGTGGCCGTACCCGCTGGACCTCGAGGCGCTGCAGGCCTGCGCCACGGCGCTCGTCGGCACGCACGACTTCACCGCGTTCACCCCGACCGAGACCGCCCACCAGCGCTTCGAGCGCACGGTGTTCAGCGCGAGCTGGGAGTGCGTGGGCGACGTGCTCGAGTTCCGGATCGAAGCGCGGTCGTTCATGCGCAACATGAACCGCATCCTCGTCGGGACGATGCTCGAGGTCGCGCAAGGCCACCGCGACGGCTTCGCGCAGCTGCTCGAGGGCGCGCCCCGGTCGGCCGCGGGCCGCACGGCACCGCCGCACGGGCTCTACCTCGCCGGCGTCCGTTACACGTAGCTCAGCGCGCGGTCCTTGCCCGCGCGCTTGGCGGCCGCCAGCGCCTCATCGGCCTCGAGCAGCAGCTGCGACGGGTCCGGTGCGCCCACGACCCAGCCCGCGCTGATGCGCACGACGTCGCCGACGCGGATCTCCGCCATCAACCGCTGCGCGAGCGCCTCCATGCCTTCCGCGTCGATCCCGGGTGCCAGCAGCGCGAACTCGTCGCCGCCGAGCCGCGTCGGCAGGTCCACGGCGCGCGAGGAGGCCTGCAGCGCGTTCGCGACGAGCACCAAGGCCCGGTCACCGCCGGGATGCCCGTAGCGGGTGTTGATGCTCTTGAAGTCGTCGACGTCGAGCACGAGCAGCCCGACCGGCCCGTCCGCGCGCTCGATCGCCTCGAGCAGCGCACGCCGGTTCGCGATCCCGGTGAGCGGGTCGCGGCGGGCGAGCGCGTCGGCCTCGCCGCGCAGAACGATCATCCCCCGCTTGCCGCTGATCAGCACGAACGTCAGCAGCCAGTAGCACGGCAACAGGATCAGCAACTCGCCGAGCAGCGACGCGTGCAGCGCCTCCGCGTCGTAGGCGAACGGCAAGGCGTGGACGACGAGCGCCAGCGCGAAGTACGGCCACGCTTCCCGCGCGGGGAAGAAGTACGCGGTGAAGACGATCGGCAGCAGCAGCAAGAAGCGCGCGGGCGAGCTCACGCCGCCGGTGTCGAACACCGCGGCGGCCATGCACCCCATGCCCGCGACGGCGGACACGTGGAACACCCACCCCGGCGTACGCCGCCAGTCCTTGCGCAGCGCCGCGTGCAGACCCCACGTCAGCCCGATGATCACGAGCGGGAACGTCGGCGTGAGCACCTTGCCCTCGGCGCCCGGGAGCAGCGGGAGCAGCGTGGAGAGCACCGAGCCGACGGCGAACATCGCGCCGACGATCCTCCCGGCGAGCGGGCGTTCATCGGCGACAGCAGTGCCTTGGAGCCGGCGGATGGCCTCCATATCTCGGGTAATCGGACGCAGCGCCGCGACGGCGCAACGATTACCGAGCGGAGGAGACGCGCACGACCTCGGCCGCGGCGACGAACAACATCCCGCCGGCGAGTGTGATGACCGCGAGATCGACCGGAACTTCCGGTATCCACACGAGCAGCACGGCGAGGACCAGCAGTGCCGCGGCCCGGGCCAGGCGCCCTGCCGACCCGCACGGGGTCAGCGCCCTGACGAGCAACCGTCGTGAGGCGCCGCGCGTCCCCGGCTCGAACAGCGCGGCGGCGATGACACCGCCCGCACCCACGACGAGCCCCCAGAACCGCAGGTCGCCGAGGAACGAGTCCCAGATCGTGCCGACGACCGCGTCGCCGTGGCTCGTGTCGAAGCTGGAGAGGACCACGGCGCGCCCGACGCTGGTCACGGCCACGAGCACGCCCCCGGTCAGCGCGAGCCCGAGCGCGGCCCGCCGTGCCCCGCGCCGCAGCGTCGGGGCGCGGAAGGCGGCGGCGACGAGCAGCAACAGCCCACCGGCCAGCGCGACCGGGGCGAACGTCGCCGCGCGCCGCGCCGTCGGCGCCGACTCGACGAGCCGCGTCTCCAAGGCCCCGCCGCCGAGGTGGAAGAGCATGGGATCGTCGCTCGAGAGCAATGCGAGCGCCCGGGAGCGCTCAGGGACGGCGGCGCGGATGTCCGCGGCGGCTCCCGGTAAGGCGAGGTCCACCGACCCGCCACTGAAGAGCGAGCGGTGCATCGCCTCGACACCGTCGTGGAAGTGTGCGGGGAAGGTCCAGCGTTTGACGGCGTCCGAGACGGCCGCCTCGACCGTCGGGCGCAGTTGCGCGAGCGCCGGCTCGGCTTCGATCGCGCGGTCCGCGATCCGGGTGCCCACCTCGGCCTGGACCTCATCCTGCGCGAGCGCGGCCGTGGCGCGGTCGGCGAACGCCTCCTCGTCGAGCACGGTGGCCCGGCCGTAGAGCGCAAGCGACCCGACCACCAGCAGGAGGACCCCCGTCACGAGCAGCGCTCCGCACAGCCATGATGGTCCCCGCGCCATAAATAGGCAAGATAGGCAACGCAAACGGACGAGAGCCTGGACATCCGTAGGGTTCTCGTATCCTCCGCGGCGTGCTCCGCGTGCTGCTGACCAACGACGACGGCCTGGACGCCGAAGGGCTGCAGACCCTGCGCCGGGCGCTCGTCGCGCTCGACGACATCGAGCTCGCGGTCGTCGCTCCCGACGAGAACCAGTCGGCGACGGCGCGCTCGATCTCCATCCGCCGCCCGCTGTGGGTGCAGGAGGTGCCGTTCGACGACGGCACGGTGGGCTACGCCGCCGACGGGACGCCGGTGGACTGCGTGCGGCTCGCCGCGCTCGGGCTCATCGACGGCTTCGAGCCCGACGTGATCGTCGCGGGCATCAACCACGGCGCCAACCTGGGCGACGACATCACCTACTCGGGCACGGTGGCCGCGGCACTGGAGGGGATCGTGCTCGGCATCCCGGGCATCGCCGTCTCGCAGCTCTCCGAGCGCGGCGATCTGGACCACCGGATGGGCCGTCGGTTCGCGTTCGAGAACGCGGCCGCGTTCGTCGCCCGCGTCGTGGACCGGCTCGACGACGTCCCGCTGCCCGCAGGCATGCTGCTCAACATCAACGTGCCGTCGGGCGAGATCGGCGGCGTCGAGGTCACGCGGCTCGGCAAACGCGTCTACCAGGACCGGCTGGACCTGATCGACGAGGACTCCGGCCGCAAGCTCTACCGCGTCTACGGCGACGTGCCGCTGCACAGCGACGACCCGGGCACCGACCTCGCGGCCGTGTCCGCCGGGCACATCGCCGTCACGCCGCTGCACTTCGACCTCACCGCAGAGCACGCGATGGACGCGCTGCGCGAGTACGACCTCACCCAGCTGCTCGAAGCTGATGACGTCGACCCCACCTCCTGAGGCACGTGCCGCCGAGCTGCGGGAGCAGCTCAACCACCACTCGCACCGCTACTACGTCCTCGACGACCCCGAGATCGGCGACGACGCCTACGACGCGCTGCTCGACGAGCTACGGGCGATCGAGCGTGAGCACCCCGAGCTGCTGACGCCGGACTCGCCCACCCAGCGTGTGGGTGGAGAGCCGGTGTCAAAGCTCACCAAGGTGACGCACCTCCAGCCGATGCTGTCGCTCGCGAACGCGCGCAGCGAGGAGGAGCTGCGCGCGTGGGTGGACCGGATGCGCAATCACCTCGCGCGCGAGGGAATAGAGGCGCCCGCGTTCACGTTCGTGGCCGAGCCGAAGATCGACGGGCTCGCGATGTCCCTGTTGTACGAGGGCGGCGTGCTCGTCCGTGGCGCCACGCGCGGCAACGGCGAGGTGGGCGAGGACGTCACGCACAACCTGCGCACGATCGGGTCGATCCCGTTGCGCATCCCCCACCCGGGCCGGGTCGAGGTGCGCGGCGAGGTGTACATGTCGCTGCCGGACTTCACGGCGCTGAACGAGCGGCGGGCGCAGGCGGGCCTGTCCACGTTCATGAACCCGCGCAACAGCGCCGCGGGCACGATCCGCCAGCTCGACCCGAACCTCGCCGCCGAGCGTCCGCTGTCGATGTGGTGCTACGCCATCGGCGTCAACGATCTGTCGCTCAGCTCGCACTGGGACGCGCTCGAGTGGCTGCGGGAGCAGGGCTTCCGCGTCAACGGCGACGTCAAGCAGCTCACCACCGAGGACGAGGTCGTCAAGCAGTGCCTGCGCTGGCAGGAGCGGCGCGGCGCCCTGGACTTCGAGATCGACGGCGTGGTGGTGAAGGTCGACGACTTCGAGCTGCAACGCCGGCTCGGCGTGGTGGGCCGCGACCCGCGCTGGGCGATCGCGTGGAAATTCCCGCCGACGACCGCGGTCACGCGCCTGAACGCGATCAACTGGAACGTCGGCAAGTTCGGCGACCTGCACCCGTTCGCGGCGCTGGAGCCCGTCCACGTCGGCGGCGTCACGGTCAAGGCCGCGACGCTGCACAACGAGGAGGACCTCGCGCGCAAGGACGTGCGCGTGGGCGACGACGTGATCGTCCTGCGCGCCGGCGACGTGATCCCGCAGGTCATCTCGCCCGCCCCGCACGCCGTCGAGCGCCCGGATCGCGGCGAGCCGCCGCTCCCGCCCGAGCGCTGCCCGTTCTGCGACACGCCGACGGTCAAGCGCGGCGTCTTCACCCGCTGCCCGAACCGCGAGTGCCCGGAGCGGCGCTGGCAGCTCCTCACCACCTTCGCGCACGTGATGGACATCGACGGGCTGGGCGAGAAGCAGGTCGCGCTCTTCCAGCGGCTCGGCCTGGTGAAGTCCGTCGCCGACTTCTACCGCCTGGACCGTGACGCTCTGCTCGAGCTTGAAGGCTTCGGGGAGGTGAGCGTGGACCGGCTGCTCGGATCGGTCGAGGCGAGCCGTGCACGGCCGTTCAGCACGGTGCTGTTCGCCGTCGGGATCGAGGGCGTGGGCTGGGTCACCGGGCGCAGCCTGGCGCAGCAGTTCCGCTCGGCCGACGCGCTGCTCGCCGCCACGCCGGAGCAGATCGCCGAGACGCCGCGGATCGGCCCGGTGGTCGCGGAGCTCATCCACTCCCAGCTCGAGGAGCTCCGGCCCCTGTTCGAGGAGCTGCGCGGTGTGCTCCAGCTCGAGGAAGCGGGCCCACCGCCCGGCGAAGGGCCGCTCGCCGGCCAGACGTTCGTGCTCACGGGCACGTTGCCCGACCTCACGCGCGAGGAGGCGACGCAGCGGATCACCCGCGCGGGCGGCAAGGTCACGGGCAGCGTCTCCAAGAAGACGAGCTACGTCGTGGCGGGGGCTTCGCCCGGATCCAAGCTCGCGACGGCCGAGCGGCTCGGTGTCACCGTGCTCGACGAAGCGCAATTGTTATCACTACTGGATTCCAGCGGATAGGCTGCGCGGGTGGCTCCCGGCATGGACGCCACAAGTCTCATCTGGAAGGAGCCTCATCGGAATGTCAAAGCTCGTCCGCGCCTCGGCGCTCGGCGTAGCCGTTCTCGCTCTCGCGGTGCCCGGCAACGCCGCGGCCAAGGCGAAGCCGCCCAAGCACACGGTCACGGTCAACCAAGTCGACGTCCTGCCCAAGACGACGTCGAAGAACCTCAACCGCGCGTGCGGGAAGAGCAAGTCGGCGACGAAGATCCGCAAGCGCTCGACGAGCCGCCCGACCAAGAACCGTGTCCGCACGGTGACCTACTACTGCTCGGGTGGTACGCGCACGCAGCTCTGGATCAAGAAGCTGACGAAGACGGTCACCACCCCCGGCCCGATCGTCACGGTCCCGGCCGCGCCGGCGCCCGTCGCCTCGGCACCCAAGGGCTTCCGCCTGACGCTGCTGCACAACAACGACGGTGAGTCCAAGTACGGCGTCGGCGACTCGATCAACGGCTACGGCGGCGTCACGCGCTTCAAGACGGTGCTCGACCGTCTCCGCGGCGAGGCCGACTCGTTCAACAGCGCCGATCTGCGCGCCGGCAAGCTCGACAAGGGCACCGTCACGATCTCCTCGGGCGACAACTTCCTCGCCGGCCTGAACTTCAAGGCCTCGCTGCAACGCTTCGACGCCGGCCAGGGCCCGTTCTACGACTCGGTGGCCCTCGACCGCATCGGCTACGACGCGATCACGATCGGCAACCACGAGTACGACTTCGGTCCCACCCGTCTCCAGCAGCTGATCGCGGGCACCACGAGCGGCGTCCCGTTCCTGAGCGCCAACACCGACTTCGGCGCGGTGCCGGGCCTGCAGGCGCTGCGCGCCAGCGGCCGGATCGCCGACTCGACCGTCGTCTACAAGGGCGGCCAGCCGATCGGCATCATCGGCGTCACCACGCCGGACGTGCCCAGCATCTCCTCGCCGGGCAACGTGAAGTTCCTCACCGATGTCGCGGGGATCGTCAACGCCGAGGCCGCGCGCCTGACGGCGGCGGGCGTGAACAAGATCATCATGTCCTCGCACCTGCAGAACGTCGATTCCGAGGTGGAGCTGATCAAGCAGCTGCGCAACGTCGACATCGTCATCTCCGGCGGCGGCGACGAGCTGCTGGCCAACCAGGGCGACCTGATCGTCCCGACCAGCCCGGCGACCGTCGTCAAGGGCACGTACCCGCTGCCGGCCAAGGACGCCAACGGCGCCACGGTGCCGGTTGTCACCACCCAGGGCGAGTACCGCTACGTCGGCCGCCTCACCGTCGAGTTCGACGGCGCCGGCCAGCTGACCTCGACCGATACCGCCCGCTCCGGCCCGGTGCGCGTGTCCGCCACGTCGACGACGCCCGACTACGTCGCCGACGAGGACCCGGTGCTCAAGGCGCAGATCATCGCGCCGCTGGACGCGTACAAGGCCGTGCTGGCGGCCAACATCATCGGCACCACCCAGGTCCCGCTCCAGGGCGGCAACCCGAACCCGATCCGGGTGAAGGAGAGCAACCTCGGCAACCTCGTGGCCGACGGTTTCCTCGCCGCCGCCAACCGCACCGCGGTCGCCGACGGCCGCCCGGTGGCGAACGTCGCCTTCTCCAACGGCGGCGGCATCCGCACGTCGATCGCGGGCCCGGCCGGCGCCGATCCGACCGCGAACATCAGCGAGAAGCAGACGTTCGACGTGCTGCCGTTCGACAACCTGATCGTCACCGTCCCGAACATCACGCCGCAGAAGTTCAAGGACCTGATGGAGTGGGGCGTCGCGGCCCGCACGCTGGACGAGTCCAACGGCAACGGCAAGTTCCCGCAGATCAGCGGCTTCAAGATCGTCGTGAACGGGATCGGCACCCCTGCCACGGCCCAGACGCAGTCCGGCGCGACCATCACCAAGCCGGGCAGCCGTGTGCAGTCGATCACGCTCGACAACGGCACGAAGATCGTCGACAACGGCGCTGTCGTCGCCGGTGCGCCGAACGTCACCCTGGCCACGACGAACTTCACGGCCAACAACGGTGACGCGTATCCGTTCAGCACGCCGTTCCTGCTGACGCAGATCCCGTACCAGCAGTCGCTGTTCGACTACATCAAGACCGACCTGGGCGGCGCCGTCACCACCGCCAAGTACCCGGTCGGCGGCTCCGGCCGCATCACGATCAACCCCTGACGCGCGACATGGGCACCGCGCGCTAGATTGGCGCGCGGTGCCCGACTCGCCGCTCGTCGCCGTCGTCGAGATCCCCAAGGGGTCTTCGAACAAGTACGAGTGGGACGAGGAGCTGGGAGCGATCAAGCTCGACCGGCTCCTGTTCTCCTCGCTCGGCTATCCGACCGACTACGGCTTCTTCCGCGAGACGCTCGCCGGCGACGGTGATCCGCTGGACGCGATGATCGTCGTCTCCGAGCCGACGTTCCCCGGCTGCCTGATCGAGGTCAAGCCCGTCGCGCTGTTCCGGATGCGCGACGAGAACGCCGAGGACAACAAGATCCTCTGTGTCCCGTACACCGACCCGAACTGGTCACATGTGGACCAGCTCGACGACCTCCCGATGACGCTGCGGGACGAGATCTCGCACTTCTTCTCGATCTACAAGACGCCCGAGTGGAAGGTCGTCCGGGTGGACGGCTGGTATTCCCGCGAGGAGGCGCTCGAGTCGATCGAGCGCGCTCGCAAGCGGTACGCCGAGCGCGACTAGCGCTTCGTCTTGGCGGTGCAGGTCTTGTAGGTGCGGGTCTCACGCACCGTCTTGCCCTTGCGCTTGACCGTCACCTTGACCTTGACGGTGCCCTTCGGCTTGCCGCGCAGGTCGATGGTGGCGCGGCCCTTGCGGACCTTCACGCGCTTGCCGTCGACCGTGACCTTCGGGTTCGCGCCGCGGACGCGGATCGCGAACTTGCGCTTGGAGAGGCACGTGCGCGTGGGCGGGAGGAGGTTCGCGCCGCCGGACACGGCGGCTGCGCCGACAGTGGGAAGGCTGAGGTCGATGGCGCTGAACGTGATCGCCGCGGCGCCGCGCACCGGGCCGTAGAGCTGCGTGCCGCCGATGAGCTGCAGCGTGTGCTGCGTGCCCGCGGTGGCGGAGGCGGCGATCGCCTCGAGCGGGCGGGAGATCGTGTGCGGCTGGCCGTCCAGTGTCACCGGGATCGGTGTCGCCTGGTTGCCGACGACGAGATTGCGCTTGACGTCGACCAGCTGGGCGAAGACGTGCGTGCCGACGCCCGTGCCCGAGTAGGTCAGCGTGAGCTTCGGCTCGCCCACGAGCTGGGCGGCGGAGGGAGCGGTGACGGCGACATTGACGGCGTTGGCCGCGGGGGCGGCGGTGGCGATCGTGCCGCTGACGGCGTCCGCCGGGTTCAGCACCAGCGTGCCCTTGCCGGAGGCCGTGACGGGGGTGCCGGGCGCGACCGGGTAGCTCGTGGTGGAGCGCCAGACGGCGTCGTCGGCGAGCCACTCGAACTCGGGGCCGGTGTCTTGACCGGCGTCTTGCGCCACGTAGCGCTTGAGCCAGGCGACCACCGCGGCCTCGATGTGACCCTTGGGCCCCGCGCCGGTGAGGCAGACGCCATGGCCGCCGCAGAACCACATCATCTTCGTCGGGACGCCATTGGCCTTGAGCTGCTCGGCGTTGGTGATCGCCTCTTTGAGCGTGAACAGCGTGTCGGCCGTGCCCTCGACCAGGAACGTCGGCACCGTGATCTGCTTGACCATGTCGCCCGGGCCGCGGGAGGCGAACCAGTCGCGGTCCTCGTCGGAGAGCCTGCCGGTCGTTGCGCCGGAGGTGAAGGCGGACAGGATGTGCGGGTCCAGCCGGCCCTTGGAGCCGGGGATGCCGGCCGCGGTGAGCGCGCTCGCCCAGCCGCCCTTGACCGTCTGCTCCTTGTAGAGCGACGTGGTGAGGCTGTGCCACGCGATGATCGGCGCGATCGCGTCGATGCGCTTGTCCAGCGCGGCCGTGGTCAGCTCGATCCCGCCGGCGTAGCTCACGCCGGTCATGCCGACGCGCGGGTCGCCCGCCTTGTCGAGTTGCGCCTCAGGCTGCTGCGCGAGCCAGTCGATCAGCGCCATCACGTCCCGCGCCTCCTTGTCGGGCGCGTCGACGGTGACGGTGCCGCCGCTGTTTCCGAACCCGCGGGAGTCCCACGTGAGCACGTTGAACCCGGCCTTGCGCAGCGCGCCGACGCCGACGTTCCCGGTCGTCTCGTCACTCGCCGCGTTCGGGTCCGTGGCGCGGGAGCCGGCCCAGCCGTGGCCCTGCAGGATCGTCGGCGCCTTCCCGCCGCCCGGCGACGGGTGGAACGACAGCACGATCTGCGTGCCGTCGAACGAGGTGATGGTGGCGTCGCGGGCCTCGGCAGCCGCGGGGAGGACGAGGAGCAGCGCGAGGGCGAAGGTGAGGGAGCGCATGGCTCCCGCCCTAGTACCCCGGATTTAGGAGCCGTACCGCGCGAGCGTGGACGTCATGCGGTCCTGCAGCGTGCGGGCGGACGCGGGCCAGACGCGGTTCATCATGAACGCGAAGGCCACGCGCTTGCCGGAGGTGGTGGTGCAGTAGCCGGCGAGGGCGGAGACGTCGCGCAGCGTGCCGGTCTTGGCGTGGCACTTGTCCTGGGCCGCGGTGCCGCGCATGCGGGACCCGACGGTGCCGGTGCGGCCGACGACGGCCAGGGACGCGTCGAACGCCTCGGCGTGCTCGGTCTCGGCCATGCCCGTGAGCATGCGGACGACCTCGCGCGGCGACGTGC
This sequence comes from Solirubrobacter taibaiensis, assembly GCA_027587225.1. Taxonomy (GTDB): domain Bacteria; phylum Actinomycetota; class Thermoleophilia; order Solirubrobacterales; family Solirubrobacteraceae; genus Solirubrobacter; species Solirubrobacter taibaiensis. Next base: position 129,906 of record JAPDDQ010000014.1, on the reverse strand, counting down.
GGTTCTCGCGCGAGAGACCGGAGCCGTCGGTGATCGCCGGGGAGATCTCGAACTGGGCCAGCGTCTCGCGCATGACCCGGCCGCCGGCGGTCGTGGAGCCCTCGCCGCCGAACTGGGAGCCGATGCTCTTGATCAGGATCTCGGCGATGTAGTTGTCCGACGGCACGTTCATCTGGCGCGAGATCGACGCGATCGTGGGGGAGGTCCACTCGCTCAGCGGCGTCATGCCGGTGGGGGCGAGGCCGCTCCGGGCCTTGCCGGCGATCTTCACGCCGCGCTTCTTGAGGGCCGCCTGGAACGCCTCGGCGGCGAACTTGGCGGGGCTCGCCTGAAAGTACGGGCGGGCCTTGCCGGTGCGTCCGTGGTTGAACGCGAGCGCGCTCAGCGGGCCGACGTCGCTGGAGGTCTGGAAGTTCGACGACGGCGGGCCGCGGAACGCGTCGAACGCGGACTCGTCGCCGATCACGCGGCCCGTGATGCGCTTGAGGCCGCCGTCCGCCAGTTGCCTGGCGAGCGCCGCCGCGGTGGTGGCGTTGAATGTCGGGTCGCCGCCGCCGCGCAGGACCACGTCGCCGGTGATGACCCCCGCGGCGTCCGGGAGCGTCGTCGACAGCACCGAGGTGGTGAGCGTCCCCTGCGGCCCGTAGAGCAGCATCGCGGTGGCCGAGGTGTAGAGCTTCTCGACCGACGCGGGCATGCGCGCGACGTCCGCTTTGTTGGCGTAGATCTGCTCGCCGGTGTCCATGTCCACGACGTAGGCGCCGCTGTAGGACCCCGCGCGCGCCATCTCGCGAGCGAGCGACTTCTGGGTCGCGGCGAGGCTCGCGGCGTGCGTGGCGGGCGCCACGACGAGGGCAAGCAGGACGGCGAACAGCGCGCTGAGACGGACCATGGGCATGTCGAGCCTACGAAACCCGGCGGATGCCTGCAGGTTGCGCCGTACCATGGACGTGGTGGGCAAAGTCGTCGAGATGAATGCTCCCGCCCGGCGCAAGCGCCGCTCCTCGCGGACCGCGCTGGTTCTCGGTGGCGGTGGGTTCACGGGCGGCGTCTACCAGATCGGTGCGCTACGGGCGCTCGACCTGCTGTCCTCGAACCGCTCCGTCAACCAGTTCGACATCTACGTCGGCACCAGCGCGGGCGCGCTGATCGCGTCGCTCGTCGCCAACGGCATCACGCCGGAGCAGATGATGCGCACGGTCAACGGTCAGCAGCCGTACGCGCTCCCGCCGCTGGACCGCGAGATGTTCCTGCGCCTGAACAAGACGGAGTTCGCGCTCAAGGCGCTCAAGCTGCCGCTGCACGCGATCAGCGTCGCGCGCAACGTGGCGGCCTCACTCACCTCGCTGAGCGCCGTCGATCTCATCCTCGCACTGGGCGATGCCCTTCCCTCAGGCATCTACACGGGCGAAGGCGTCGAGGACTACGTCCGCGAGACGCTCTCCGCCGAGGGCCGCACCGACGACTTCCGCCTGCTCGAGCGCGAGCTCTACCTCGCCGCGACCGACCTGGACACGTGCGAGCGCATCGTCCTCGGCGCCGAGGGCTGGGACGACATCCCGATCTCCGCCGCCGTGCGAGCGAGTACCGCGCTGCCGATGGTCTACTCGCCCTACCGGGTCCGCGACCGCGAGCTGGTGGACGGCGGCATCGTCTCCACCACGAACCTCGACATCGCCGTCGAGGCGGGCGCGAAGTTCATCGTCGTCGTCAACCCGCTCGTCCCGTTCGTCAACGACTTCTCGAAGTCGATCCCCACCCTCTTCGGCACCCGCACGCGGCGCGTCAGCGACATGGGCTTCCCGAAGATCGGCTACCAGACGTTCAAGCTGCTCGCCTACCAGCGCCTGCACGAGATGGCCTCGCACTGGAAGGCCCGCTACCCCGGCGTCGACATCGTCCTGATCGAGCCCGACCCGGACGACGAGCTGATGTTCCAGACGAACATCCTCAACTTCGCCTCGCGCGTCGACGTCGCCCGCCACGGCTTCGAGTCGGTGACTCTGAAGCTCGCCAAGGACTACGACGACATGCGCGAGGTCTGCCACCGCCACGGCATCGAGATCTCCGCCACGCGCGTGCGCAAGGTCGTGCGCCACTTCTCCGCCGAGCGCGAGAAGACCCGCGCTTGGCGGCGCATCCTGGAGCAGACGACCGGCGCATTGCTGCGCCAGTCGGCCGGCGACTAAGTCCGGAACGGCTCACCGAGGGAGAGAGGAGCGGCGCCGCTCGCCGGGCTTGAACGCCCTCCGTTGTGCACGGACCCTCCGCGTGCCGCTCTCCGTCAAGTTACGGGCACCGGAGATCGCGTGGAGCGGTTGCGGTTGTTTCGCCCAGCTCCGGCCCCCGCCGCGCGCACCCGATCACGACCGCGCCCCTCCCAGTGCGTGTTCGTTTGCGCGGGATCCGCCTGAGGCCGGCGGAGGTTGCGGCGCCCCACGATGTGTCAGTGGCCCGTAACTTGACTGAGAGCGGCACCCGCGGTTCCCCGCCACGCGGAGCCCCGAGTGCGGCACCTTCCTCCGCCGCGGGTACTTCGGACGGGGCGAACTTCGGATCAGGTCACGTAGAGCGCGTCGAAGTCCGCCGCGTAGAGGTCGTTGATCACGTTGCGCTTGACCTTGAGGGTCGGCGTGAGCTCGCCGGTCTCCTGGGAGAGGTCGTGGTCGAGGAGGAAGAACTTCTTGATCTGCTCGACCTGGGCGTAGCGCGCGTTGACGGCGTCGAGCTCGCCTTGGATCAGCTCGAGGACCTTGGGCTCGCGCGAGAGCGCCGCGACGTCCTCGGTGAGCTCGTGCTCGCGGGCGAAGTGGACGATCTCCTCGGGGTCGAGCGTGATCAGCGCGACCGGGAACGGGCGGCGGTCGGCGTGCATCACGGCCTGGGAGATCCAGCGGGAGCGCTTGAGGTCGTTCTCGACGTTCGCGGGCGTGAGGTTCTTGCCGCCCGCGGTGATCATGATGTCCTTCTTGCGGCCGGTGATGGTGAGGTAGCCCTCGTCGTCGATGGCCCCGAGGTCGCCGGTGTGCAGCCAGCCGTCCGCGTCGACCTCGCCGAACGCGGTCGTGTCGCCAAGGCCGTAGTAGCCGCCGAAGATGTGTGGCCCGCGGGCGAGGATCTCGCCGTCCTCGGCGATCTTGAGCTCTGAGCCCGGGATCGCGCGGCCGACCGTGCCGAGCTTGTGGTCGGCGACGGTGGAGGTGGTGGTGACGGTGGAGGTCTCCGTCATCCCGTAGCCCTCGAGCACGGGCGCGCCGCAGGCGTAGAAGAACTCGAGGATCTCCTTGCCGATCGGGGCCGCGCCGGACGTGGCCTGCTTGAGGCGCCCGCCGAAGATGTTGCGCACGTTGGCGTAGAGCTCGGCGTCGGCCTTCTCGAAGGCGGCGGCGAGCGGCGCCGGCACGTCCTGACCGGCCTCGCGCATGCGCCTGACCTGCAACCCGAGTTGCGTGGCGGCGGCGATCTTCGCCGGGTCGTTGTTGCTCGTGACCAGCGTGTAGATCTTCTCGAAGATGCGCGGGACGCTGGGCAGATAGACCGGTTTGGTCGCCATCAGGTCCGGCACGATCTGCTGCGGGTCTCCGCTCCAGTAGATGACCGGGGCGCCGAGGTCCACGCCGAGCAGCTGGATGAGCAGCGCGTAGGAGTGCGCCAGCGGCAGGTAGAGGTAGACGGGCTCGCCCGTCACGATCACGTCGATCTCCTCGCACATGCGGGTGACCGAGCGGTAGTTGCCGTGCGAGAGCACGCAGCCCTTGGGCGGACCCGTGGTGCCCGACGTGTAGATGATCGTGTACGGGTCCTCGGGCTGCACGCCCGCGACGCGCTCGTCCACCTCGCCGGCGGCCCGGGAACGGCCGCGCTCGCGCAGCTCGTCGAGCGAGATCGTGCCTTCCACACCGGGCTCGATCGAGACGATGGCCTCGAGCTTGGGCAGCTCGTCACGGACGGCGACGAGCTTCGCCACCTGCTCCGCGTTCTCGGCGATCGCGAAGCGCGCCTCGGAGTTCCCCACCACCCACGCGCACTCCTCGGGCGAGTTGGTCGGGTAGACCGGGACGACGACGCCGCCGGCGCACGTGATGCCGAAGTCCGCGTACGTCCACTCGACGCGTGTCGTGCACAACAGCGCGACGCGCTCGCCGGCCGCGAGGCCGAGGTCTATGAGGCCACGGGCGATCTCCGAGACGATCTCGGACAACGCCGTGTAGCTGAGATCAGTCCACTCGCCGTCGCGCTTGAAGCGGGCCGCCGGTTGCTCTCCAAAGCGCTCGGCGGCCAGACTCACGATGTCAGCGATCGTCCGAGAACCCGTTCCGGACGAAGTGGTCTCCTGCATTTCGCTCTCCTCCTCTAGAGGGGAGCGATCCTACCTGCGTGGCGCCCTAAGCGCCGCCGCTTAGGCTGCTGCTACTTGCCTGGCTCCAGACTCTTCCATGGTCGCAAGGAAGAGGGTTTTGTCGATTCTTCCCTGGAAGATCGGCACGCCCAGTTCCATGCACTTCTCGATCACGTCTCGCCGTTCCATGCCGGCTTCGCGAGCGAGCTCCGTGGGCGTGAGATGGATTGCCATCAGTACGAGTCCTCCTGGTGAGGTTTGCCACGTGAAAGGCACGGTAGCGACTTCACCGGATGTCTACAACCGGGACCTGCTCAATCTGAGCTAAACGTCTGGCTAGACCGGATTGGGAAGGTCCACGAATACGTGATCCACCCCAAATTGGTCCGCCAGCAGATCGCCGAGTGCGCGGACGCCGAACGTCTCGGTGGCGTAGTGACCCGCGGCTACAAAGGTCATTCCGAGCTCTTCGGCGTCGGCCGTGATGTGCTCGCGCGGTTCGCCGGTGAGGAACGCATCGAGCCCGAGCGCCGCCGCCTCGTGCAGCGTGTCAGCGGCAGAACCCGAGACGATCCCAATAGTGGAGATGTCCGTAGCGCAGTTTCCGAGTAGCAATGGTTCACGCCCGGTGGCGGCCGCCACGCGTGCGCCCAGCTCGGCCGGCGAGAGCGGCTGCGGGAACCGTCCGCGACTCCCGATCGGGCGGCCCTTGTAGTCGCCGAACGGCTCCCTCTCCACGCACCCGAGCGCGTGCGCGAGGAGCGCGTTGTTGCCCACCTCCGGATGCGCGTCGAGCGGGAGGTGGTAGCCGACGAGGTTGATGTCGTGCTTGAAGAGCGGTCGCAGGCGCTCGGCCAGCAGCGGCGTCAGCCCGGTCGGGTGGAACTTCCAGAACAGGCCGTGGTGGACCAGGACCAGCTGCGCGCCGAGCTCGACCGCGCGCTCGTGCAACTCCCGCCTCGCGCTGACACCCGTGACCACTCGGGTGACCTCCTGCGCGCCCGGAACCTGCAGCCCGTTGGGGCCCAGATCGTCGAACTCGCCGGGCTTGAGCAATGCGTCGAGGGTCGAAAGGATGTCCGTTATCTGCGCCATGGGGTTTGCGCCCGTGGACTTCGGGCGATCAGCATTTGTGTTGTCCAGATGACCTGGTACAGGGGCCAGGCCTTCGGTTGAGTAGATCAGAGTCCGCGCAGGAGGACCTCCACGGTGGGTAGGGGAAGCAGCGACGCCTCGACGGCGTCGGTTATCGACGGTGCAGGAAGCCCGGCGGACAGCGACCAGAAGCTCGTCGCGCGGATCAGGCGCGGCGACGACCGGGCCTTCGAGCTGCTCTACGAGCGCTACCACCGGCGCATCCACGCCTACGTGCTCGGGATGGTCAAGGACCACGGGCGCGCCGAGGACGTCACGCAGGAGGTCTTCCTCTCCGCGCTGCGCCGGATGCGCGCGACCGAGCAGCCGCTCGCGTTCAAGCCCTGGCTCTACCAGATCGCGAAGAACTCCTGCATCGACGCCTTCCGCCGCTCACAGCGCACCGAGGAGGTCTCCTACGACGCGGATGACCTGCTCGGGCCCGCCGACCACTCCAAGCTCGTGGCCTCCGGCGCGTCCCCCGACGCGGCCGTCGCGGCCAAACTCGAGCTCGACAGCCTGTGCGGCGCGTTCGGTGGGCTGTCGGAGACCCACCACGAGATCCTCGTCCTGCGTGAGCTCGAGGGCCTGAGCTACGCGGAGATCGGCGACCGGATGGGCATGAGCCGCCCGGCCGTGGAGTCCACGCTCTTCCGCGCGCGCCGGCGCCTGACCGAGGAGTACGACGACATCGTCTCCGGCGCCCGCTGCCAGCGCATCCAGGGCATCATCCTCACCGCCGTCGAGGCGAAGCTGGGCACGCGCGACACGCGCCGGCTCGCCCGCCATCTCTCGCACTGTCAGCCGTGCCGGCGCGAGGCGCTGGTCGCCGGGCTCGACCGCGAGCTGTTCACGCGCCCGACCGTGCGCGAGCGCGTGGCGAACAAGGTCGCGGGCATCCTGCCGTTCCCGATCTTCGCGAAGCTGCGCAAGAGCACCGAAGGCGCCGAGAGCGCCGCGCCGCCGCCGAGCGGACGCGCGGCCGCCTTCATGCAGCACATGCCCATGCTCTCCGACCACGTGCAGAGCGGCTGGGGCAAGGTCGCCGCGGGCGCCGCGGTGATCGTCGCCGGCGTGGGCGCGGGCGTCGGCGTCAAGGAGGCCACGACGACCGCGACGCCACCTGCGGCCGCCGTCCAGTCCGCGACGCAGAGCTCCGCGCCGAAGGCCGCCGCCCCGGCGGCGACAGCCACGGGCGACGAGCAGTCGGTCCTGGCGAGCGAGAAGCCTTCGAGCGGCGGCGCGGACACGAGCCAGCGCGAGCAGGGCAAGTCCAGCAGCGACAAGGCCGCGGCCAAGCGTGGCGGCGTGTCCGGTGCCGCGCCGAAGACCACGACCGCCAAGACCCCCGCGGCGGGTGGCGCGCCGACCACGCCGGGCACCCAGTCCGACTCGGGTTCGAGTCCGCCGCCGGAGGATTCGTCGAAGCCGGCAGCGGCCGAGAAGAAGAAGCAGCCGGCGCAGAAGCGCACGCCGGTCAAGGACGCGGCCCAGGAGACCACGAGCAGCGTCGGCACCACCGTCACCAACACCACGGGCGCGGTCGAGGAGACCACCTCAGCGGTCACCGAGACCGTCAACGAGACCACCCAGGCGGCCACAGAGACCGTCGACAAGGTCGTCGAGGGCGTCACCGGCGGCGGTCCGGTGTCCGAAACCGTCGACAAGGTCACCGACGTCGTCGACGACGTCGTCGAAGGTGTCGGCAAGACGCTCGACCAGACCGTGGGCGGTGTCGGCGACACCGTGGATGGACTTACGGGTGGGTTGAAGCCGCGTCCCTGAGGCGGGTGGCTAGACTGCTCTGCGTTCGGGGCGTGGCGCAGCCTGGTAGCGCGCGCCGTTCGGGTCGGCGAGGTCCCCGGTTCAAATCCGGGCGCCCCGATACATGAACGGTCCTTTCACCCGAGAAGGACTCTGCGAAGGCCCCGCTCCGGCGGGGCCTTCGTCGTTTCTAGCCGCGCGAGCGGAACCAGAGCACGGCGGCGACATACGCCGCGCCGCCGGTCGCCGCGATCAGCACGTACGGGCCGGGGTCTTCCCCGCGCGCGACCTGGACCACGAAGCCGACCAGCGCGACGGCGAGCACGACGCCGCCGGCGAACGCCGTGGCGCGCAGATCGATCATGTCCCAGCGCTCGTCCCGGCCGGGGCCGCCGATGCCCTGCACCGTCTCGCTACGGCGGGCGAACGCGAACACCGCGGCGAGCGCGGCCATGATCCCGAAGGAGAACGTGCCCTGGATCACGTCGCCGCCGATCGTGAAGGCCGCGAACATGATCGCGCCCAGGAACAGACAGAACAGCGGCATGAACCAGCGGCTGCGGTGGATCTCATTCGTCGACATGGAACACCTCTTCCACAGTGGTCTCGAAAAAGCGTGCGAGCGCGATCGCCAATGGCAGTGACGGCGTGTAGCGCTCCTTCTCGATGGAGTTGATGGTCTGGCGCGAGACGTCCATGGCCTCGGCGAGCGACTGCTGGGAGAGTCCGCGGTCCGTTCGGAGTTCTCGCACCTCATTTCGCATGAGCACGGCCCCACGCCGGTCTGGCTGGGAGCTTCATCGCGGGCCTCCGTATGTCGGGTGCTGATGTAAAGCTAGCTTGTCATCGGCGAGATGTCAAGCGAGCTTTCCATCGCGGGCGACGGCGCAGGGGCCGGCTCCTCCGACGGGGCTCGGGTGAGCAGCACGGGGATCGGGCTCGCGTGCAGGACCTTCTGCGACACGCAGCCCAGCAGCGACTGGTGCAGCCGGCCGTGCCCGTGCGAGCCCATCACGATCAGGTCGAAGGCGCCGGACCGGGCGCGCTCGATCAGTGCCTTGGCCGCAGGGCCCTCGACCAGCAGGGTCGTGACGCTCACGTCCGCCGGGAGCGCGTCGGTCGCCCGGCGCAGCATCTCGGAGTAGTGCTTGACCACCTCGCCGCGCGGTGGGGCGGCGCCCGTGGCCAGCAGCGCCGTCGCCGGAATCGGCGGGATGGCGGTCAGCAGCGTCAGCCGAGCGTGCTGATCGCGCGCCAGCGCCGCCGCGTGGGCGAGTGCCGCATCGGCGTCCGGCGATCCGTCGACGGCCACCAAGATGTTCCGGTAGATGCTGCTCATCTGCCTCTCCTGGGCCGACTATAGGCACAACGGAGGCAGATCGTGCGGGTTTCCCTAGTCTGCCGTGCAGTGATCGACGGTTTGGACTCCCGGCTGCTGTTGACGTTGCGCGAGCATCCGCGCATCGGACTGGTGGAAGTGGCGCGCCGGCTCGGCGTGGCGCGCGGCACCGTGCAGGCCCGGCTCGACAAGCTCGTGGGGCGCGGGGTGATCACCGGCTTCGGGCCGGAGTGCGAGCCGTCGGAGATGGGCTATCCCGTGATGGCGTTCGTCGCGCTGGAGATCGTGCAGGGCCGCCTCGACGAGGCCATCGAGGGGCTACGCGCCGTCCCCGAGGTGCTCGAGGCCCACGGCGTGACCGGCAACAGCGACATCCTGTGCCGCGTCGTGGCCCGCGACAACACGCACCTGCAGGACGTGATCAACGCGATGCTGCATACGGGCGCGATCCAGCGCTCGACGAGCTCGATCTCGATGACGCGGCAGATCCCCTACCGGATCGAGCCGCTGATCAGGGCCGCAGCCGCAGACGAGCCGTGAGCGTCGTGCCCATGGCCGGCGGGCTGCTCACGCTCAAGGTGCCGCCGAGCGTCTCGACCCGCACGCCCAGGCCCTGAAGCCCGGTCCCGCGCGAAGGGCAGGCGCCGCCCCGTCCGTCATCGCTGAGCCGGACGTGCAGCAGCTCGCCGTCCACCGTGATCGCGACCCGCAGCTCGCTGGCGCCGGCGTACTTGATCGCGTTCGAGAGCGCCTCTGAGACCAGGAACCACACCGTGCCCTCGACGAGGGCGGGCAGGCGCTCCGTGGGCACCGCGTCCAGCTGCACGGGCAGCGGGGAGCCGCCGGCGAGCGTGGACAGCGCGTGAGCCAGGCCACGGTCCAGGCTCACGGGGTGCAGGCCCTTGGCGAGCTCCCGCAGCTCGCGGCCGGCCGTGACCGCCTGCTCGCGGGCGGCACTGAGCAGCCGCGCGGCCCGCGACGGGTCGGCCTCCAGCTCGCGGAGCGCGAGGTCCAGCGCGTGGCCGAGCACGACCAGCCGTTGCTGCGCGCCGTCGTGCAGGTCGCGCCCGATCCGCAGGCGCTCCTTGTCGGCGGCCTCCAGGATCGCCAGCTCCTGGTGCTGGCGCTCGAGCTCGGCCGCGGCGCGGGCGGCGAAGATCCGCAGCGCCTGCAGCTCGGACGGGGCGGGCCGGAACGGTGTCTGGCGCGCGACCACGCCGATGTGGCCGATCGGTCGGCCGCGAGCGTCGCGCAGCGCGATCGCGAGGTACCCGTCGAGGCCGTGGGCGCGCAGGAACCGGTCCCGCGGATAGCGCAGCCGCGCGCCGCGGGGCACCAGGAAGATGTCGTGTAGGTAGGCGTCCTCGCACGGCGTGCCGACGAGGGCGAACGCCTGACCCTCGCGCAGCTCGACGCCCGGCTTGCCCGCGCTGGCGAGCGTGACCGCGTCGCCCTCCCCGCACAGCTCGGCCACGAATGCCAGCTCTGCGTCGAGCGCGGCGGCCAGCTCGGCCACGAGGCATCGCAGGAACTCGGTGCCCACGACGCCGGCGGTGCCGGTCGCCAGCCGGGTGAGGAGGGAGGTCTCGAGGGAGTCGGGGAGGGCGGCCATGGGCGTGCAAGCGCGATGGTACGGAGCCTGCTCGCGCCGGACGGTGGGGTTGCCACGCGGCCGGGTACGGTTAGCCCCCGTCATGCTCACCCCGCCCTACGTCCGCAGCTACGACCACCACCTCGGCGACGCCGGTCCGGCGCTCGTGCTCTTCGGCGACTACGAGGACCAGGACACCGCCGCCGCCCACCGGGGCGTCATGGCCGTGCGCGAGCGCTGGGAGGGCTTCACCTACGCGTGGCGCCACCTCCCGATGGCCGAGGAGCACCCGAGCGCCAACGGCGCCGCGCTGGCCGCGGAGTGCGCCGGCGTCCAGGACGCGTTCTGGGCGTTTCATCACGTCCTGCTCGCGCGTCAGGATTCGCTGTCGGTGCCCGACCTCTTGAACTATGCGAGCCAGATCGGCCTCGAGGTCACCACGCTGATGCAGGACATGATGGACGAGAAGCACGCGGACCGGATCGTGGACAACATCCGCAGCGCCGTGGATTCGGGGGCGCGCCGAGCGCCCGCGATCTTCATCGACGGGGTCCGCTGGGAAGGCGGCTGGGAGCCCGAAGCGCTGGAGGGCGCGCTGCGTGCAGCCCTGGCCGGGTGAGGTTCTCGAAGAGCGCTCGGGTGAGATCGCGGTCGGGTTCGCCGCGCTGCTGACGCGCCAGGCGGCGTGGCGGCACCGGCGGGTCGAGACGATCGAGGTGCTCTCGCACGAGGAGGTTCGGCGCTCGGTGTCCGTGGACTTCACGGTCCCGCTCGAGCACCGCGACGAGCTGCGGCTGTCCGACCGCGAGTGGGTCGTGCCGCTGGCCGTGCTCGACAAGCGCAAGCTCGTCCACTTCGACCTGTTCGGCGAGGACGAGTACGCGCTGCCGTTGCTGCGGTCGGACGAGGTGCGCCTGATCGCGCGGGAGCTGCTGTACCTGATGCTCGACATCGACGTCGAGGACGCCGAGCTGGACTTCGACGCGAGCGACCTGATCGAGCGCGTGCTGGCCGCCGGCCCGAACGACACCGAGACGGTGACGGCGCGCGTGGACGCGGTGGCGGAGCAGGCGCCGGAGTTCGCCGCGCTGGCGCGGGTGCTCACGAGCAAGTTCCTGCTGTGCGCGGTGCTCGACGACGTCGGCCGGCGCCGCCTCGTCAAGTTCGCGTACGACGAGCCGCTCGGGCGCCCGGATCGCCGGTCGCACTTCTACGGCACGCAGGGCTGCACGGAGGCGGCGAGCTACCACGTGGAGCTGGCTGTGCCGGAGGGGATGCGGGCCCGGAGCGCGGACATCGTCGACAACCGGACGGGCGAACAGCTGCTCGAGGGGCCGCAGGACTCGGACCGGCCGGGGCTGCACTACGTCGCGGGCGCCGGGGCGGAGATCGAGCCCGGGCTGCGGGTGAACTACGCCACCGAGCGCGGCGGGTTCCTCGTCCCGGCGATGCTCGTCGCGTGGGTGATCACCCTCGAGCTCGGGTTGGCGTGGGCGTTCGCCGACCTGCGCGGGATCGCGGTCGCCGGCGGCCCGGCGGTGGCGGTGCTGCTGTCGATCTCGGCCGTGTTCGCGAGCTTGGTCCTGCGCGCGGGCGAGCATCCGCTGGTCCAGCTCGTGCTGGCGCGCTACCGGATGCTGCTGGGCACGGCGACGCTCGCGGCCGTGGCCGCCGGCGGCACGCTCGCGTTCCGCGGCTCGGAGGCGTTGCTGAACTGGACGTGGGGCATCGGCGCGGTCGTGGCCCTTGTCACAGCGGGTATTCTGTCCATTGAGGTCGCTCGTGCACCGGCGACCGCCAAGCGCCCATGAGTCTGGCTGACTTCTTCCGTCGCGAACCCAAGTCCCTCAAAGGGATCAAGGAGCGTTCGGGTGGCTCTCCGGGCGCGGAGGGAGCGCTCCCTGCGCTCAAGCCCATCACGGGCGAGCAGGCGCGCGCCGCGCTCCAGCGCTCACGCGCGCGCCGCAAAGCCGCCGGCACCACGTAGAACGCCGTAGATCCCCAGCGCGAGCAGCGCGATCATGCCGACGTACCAGGCGGCGCCGCCGCTGACGTCGTCCGGGTGCAGGACCGGCAGGAGCAGCAGCAGGACACACCAGCAGGTGAGCGTCGCGTAGCCGACGAACGCCTCGTGCGGCCGCCGGAGGCCGTACGCACTGCTCACCAGCAGCGTCCCGAACAGCGCGTACCAGGCGGCGACGGCGCGGGCGAGCAGCGGCGTGAGGTCCCACGGCCAGTACTCGAGCAGGTCGGCGGGGAAGAGGTACAGCGCGGCGGCGCCGATCAGCAGCACGGTGCCGAAGACGGCCGAGACGGCCCGCAGGACGTTGAGCTTGGGGTCGGCCGCCGGCGTCGGCTCCTTCCCGTAGCGCTGACCACGCACGAGGAACGGGATCGCGATCGGCACACCCGCGTAGACCGCCGTCCAGACCCAGGTCGGCGGGTAGTCCCACTTGAAGCGGTCGCGGTGGATGATCGTCGCCAGCAGGAGCGTGAACGCGAGCACCCAGAGCGCGATCGGCAGTGTCGAGAACGTCCGCCAGCGCTGCGCCTTCCACAGCACGAGGCCGGTCGCAAGCGTGCCGGCGAGGAAGCCGGCGCCGATGAACGCGGCGTTCACCGCCGGCTTGATCGACCACGCGTAGTCCGTGTCGGCCTGGCCCGGCAACAGGTAGAGCCAGAGCCCGTTCGCCGCGGCCAGCACGAACAGGATCCAGACGCCGTATCTCGTGAGTGGTTGCACCATCGCGCGTGGGACCGTCCCACACGGGAGTCCCTGTGAACAGTGCGGTTAGCCGCCAGCTGCGCGATCTGTCGCCAACGCGACAAATGGGTCGAGCGCAGCCGGGTTGGCGAGCGAGTCGCGGGCGGCGGCCTTTTCGGGCGGCGTGCCCATCAGGATGCGCTTGACCGGCAGCTCGAGCACCTTGCCCGAAAGCGTCCGTGGGACCTCTTCGACCTCGATGATCTCGCTCGGGACGTGGCGCGGCGAGCAGTCCTCGCGCACCCGCTTGCGGATCGCCTTGATCACCTCGTCGGTCAAGGGTTCGCGCATGACGACGAACAGCGGCATCCAGGCGTCCTCGCCCTCCACCGGCACGTCGACCACGAGCGCGTCCGTCACCGCATCCACCGCGAGCACGGCGCGGTAGATCTCGGCCGTGCCCATGCGGATGCCGCCGCGGTTGATCGTCGCGTCGGAGCGGCCCGTGATGATCGCCGTGCCGCGGTCGGTGATCTCGATCCAGTCCCCGTGGCGCCAGATGCCCGGGTAGGTGTCGAAGTACGCGTCGCGGTACTTGGCGCCGTCCTCGTCGCCCCAGAAGTAGATCGGCATCGACGGCATCGGCTTGGTCAGCACGAGCTCGCCGACCTCGCCGACGTGGGGGTGGCCTTCGGGGTCCCACGACTCGATCGACGCACCGAGCGAGCGCGCCTGCAGCTCGCCCTCATAGACCGGCAGCTCGGGCACGCCGCCGACGAACGCGGTGCACAGGTCGGTGCCGCCGCTGGTGGAGAACAGCCACGTGTCCTCTCCGACGTGCTCGTAGACCCAGCGGAACCCCTCGGGCGAGAGCGGGGAGCCGGTGGAGCCGACGGCATTGAGCGCGCTCAGGTCGCGGCCCGTGGCCGGCTCGACCTCACCCTTCATGCACGCGCCGATGTAGCTCGCGCTCGTCCCGAACGTGGTCATCTCGGTGCGCGCGGCGAAGTCCCACAGCGCGTCGAGCGACGGGTAGCCGGGCGAGCCGTCGTAGAGCAGGATCGTGGCCTCGGTCAGCAGCCCGGAGACGATGAAGTTCCACATCATCCAGCCGGTCGTGGTGAACCAGAACAGACGGTCACCCCGCTGCGCGTCCACGTGTAGGTGCAGCACCTTCAGGTGCTCGAGCAGGATGCCGCCCTGGGACTGGACGATCGCCTTGGGCAGTCCCGTGGTGCCGGAGCTGTAGAGCACCCACAGCGGGTGGTCGAAGGGGACGCGGTCGAACGTGAGCGGCTCGTCGGTCGCGGCCCAGTCGTCCTCCCCGAGGATCACCGTCTGCGTGGCCGGCATCGCCGCGGTGATCTCCTCGAGCGCCGCGCTGCGGTCGAACTCGCGGCCGTTGTAGCGGTAGCGGCGCACGGCGAGCAGCACCTTGGGCTCGATCTGCGCGAACCGGTCGATCACCGACCGCGGGCCGAAATCGGGTGAGCAGCTCGACCACACGGCACCGAGCGAAGCCGTCGCCAGGAAGGCCGCGACGGTCTCCGGGATGTTCGGCAGATAGCCCGCGACGCGGTCGCCGCGCGTGACGCCCAGTTTGCGCAGCCCGGCCGCGAACCGCTGCGTCTGCGCGCGCAGCTCGCCCCACGTGATGTGCGCGTCCTCGCGGTCCTCGCCGCCCGCGATGATCGCGAGCGCGGCGTCGTCGCGACCGGCGAACGCACGCTCGGCGTAGTTCACCAGCGTGCCCGGGAACCACTGCGCGCCGGGCATCTCGGCCGACGCCAGCACGGTGTCGCCGCGCTCGCCGAGGCCGTACCGATCCCAGATCGAGGCCCAGAACGCCTCGGTCTCGGTGACCGACCACCGCCACAGCTGCTCGTAGGTGTCAAAGCCGCGTTCGCGGCGGTAGGCACCGAGCTCACAGCGCTGCAGCAGCGAGTCGGGCGGCGTCCAGAGAACGGGCGGCGTCATCGATCCGCCATCATTTCACGCTGTGCTGCGCACGGTCACCGCCACGCGCTACGTGACCCCGCTGCGCGAGGGCGGCTCGCTGCCGGCCATCGTCGAGGCCGACGACGACGGCCTCTACGTGCTCAAGTTCCGCGGCGCGGGCCAGGGTCCGAAGGCGCTGGCGGCGGAGATCGTGGCCGGTGAGCTGGCTCGTGATCTCGGGCTGCCGGTGCCCGAGCTCGTGCTGATCGAGGTCGACCCCGCCCTGGGGGCGGCCGAGCCCGACCCGGAGATCCAGGAGCTGATCAACGCCTCGGCTGGCATCAATCTCGGCGTGGACTTCCTGCCGGGCTCGCTGCCGTACGACCCGACCGACCCGCCGGACGCCGACCTCGCCGCCGACGTGGTGTGGCTGGACGCGCTGATCACCAACGTGGACCGCACGCCGCGGAACCCGAACCTGCTGCGCTGGCACCGCAACCTGTGGCTGATCGACCACGGCGCGTCCCTGTATGCGTTCCACGGGCCCGATCCGCTGGCCCGGGCGCGGGGCGCGTTCCCGGCCATCCGCGACCACGTGCTGCTGCCCGCCGCCTCGAGCATCGCCGCGGCGGACGAGCGCCTGGCGGCCAAGGCCGACCCGTCGCGCGCGGCTTCGCTCGTCCCGCCGGAATGGGCCGACGGCTCGGTCTACGGCGAGTTCCTGACGCAGCGGCTGCAGGCGCCGCGGGTGTGGGCGGACATCGATGGCTGACCGCAAGCCGTTCCAGTACGCGGCCCTCCGGGTCGTGCCGCGCGTCGAGCGTGGCGAGGCGGTCAATGCGGGCGTCGTGCTGTTCTGCCGCCCGCTGCGGTTCCTCGGCGCCAAGACGCAGCTCGACGAGGGGTTGCTCAAGGCGCTCGCGCCCGACTGCGACCCGGTTGCGGTCGCCGGGCTCCTGCAGACGATGGAGCGGATCGCGGCGGGAGAGCCGAATGGCGGGCCGATCGCGCAGCTCCCGCAGTCCGAACGCTTCCACTGGCTGGTCGCGCCCGCGAGCACGATCGTGCAGGCCGGGCCGGTCCACACCGGCCTCACGAGCGATCCGAGCGCGGAACTCGCGAGAGTTTTCGTGCGCCTCGTGGAACGTTAGGCGAACCGCGTCCGTATAGCCGGTGTGACCCGTAGACTCGGCGGAGCCGGATGCCCTACCTGAAGTGTTCGAGTTGTGGCTCGCGGACGTACATCGTCAGCGAAGGCACGTGCCCCTCCTGCGGTACCGCACTGCGGAGGACGTCGCCACCCGCCGGTCCCCGGAGCGTCGCGGACGAGCAGATCCGCACGAAGCTGGGAGTGGCGATGCGTGAGCTGCGTGCCGACACCGCGCTGCTCACCGAGGTCCGCGACGGGCACGAGCACATCCGCTGGCAGGCCGGTTCGGGGCCCTACGTCGGCCATTCCGTCCCGCTCGCGCAGACGATCTGCGAGCGGCTGCTCAGCGGCCGGATCGATTCCGTCGTCAGCGACGTCCGCAACGAGCCCGCGCTGCACGGCGTGCAGGCCGGCGACGTGCGCGCCTACATCGGCGTGCCGTTCACCACCGCCGACGCGCGGGCCTACGTGCTGTGCTGCCTCGCGCACGAGGTCCGGCCGGACCTCGGCACGGCGGACGTGCGCTTCCTGGAAGGCATCGTCGAGAGCTTGCGGCAGGCGCTGAAGTGAAGCGCCTGCTGCTCACGCTGATGGCGTTCGGCGCCATCGCGGCGCCTGCGCAGGCCGCGGTGGGGCTCAAGAAGGTCGGCACCTTCGCGGCGCCGGTGTACGTCACGGCGCCGCCGGAGGACCGCTCGCGCGTGTTCGTCGTCGAGCAGGCCGGGACGATCCGCATCATCGGCCGCGACGCGCCGTTCCTGGACATCACGGCCAACGTCACCTCGGGCGGCGAGCAGGGCCTGCTGTCGATGGCCTTCGCGCCCGACTACGCGACGAGCGGGCTGTTCTACGTCTACTTCACCGACTCCAGCGCCGACCAGCAGGTGGTGGAGTTCAAGGCCTCCGGCGACGTCGCCGACCCGGCCTCCGCGCGTCAGGTGCTGCTGATGGAGGACGACGAGGGCAATCACAACGGCGGCCAGCTCCAGTTCGGGCCGGACGGCCGGCTCTACATCGGCACGGGCGACGGCGGCGGTGGTGGCGATCAGCACGGCTCGCGTGGCAACGCCCAGGACCGCAAGTCGCTGCTGGGCAAGATCCTGCGCATCGACCCGAAGGCCGGAGGCCTGCCCGAGATCTACTCGTACGGCCTGCGCAACCCGTGGCGCTTCTCCTTCGACCGCGAGACCGGCGACCTCTGGATCGGCGACGTCGGCCAGGGCGAGTGGGAAGAGATCAACTTCGTCCGCAAGGGCAAGGGGAAGGGCGCGAACTTCGGCTGGCGCCCGTTCGAGGGCAACGCCCGCTTCGCGCCCGGTGAGTCCGCCAAGGGGCACGTCAAACCGCTGATCACGCAGTCCCACGGGAAGGGCAACTGCTCGATTACGGGCGGCTACATGATCCGCGACGCCGCGCTGCCGTGGCGCGGGCGCTACGTGTTCGGCGACTTCTGCCGCGGCGTGATCCAGACCGCCACGCCCAAGGGCAAGGTGACCGACCGCAAGCTGAAGGTCGAGTCGCTGTCCACGTTCGGCGAGGACGGGCGCGGCCGCGTCTACGCCGCCTCCCTGAACGGGCCGGTCTATCGCCTCGTCAATCGATGAAGCGGCTCGTGCTGCTCGCCCTGCTGGCGTTCGCCGCCTGCGGGGGAAGTGACGACCCCGAGCCGACCGAGGCCCCCGGCACGACGGTGTCGGGCGTGTCGCTGCAAGAGGTCGGGTCCTTCGACTCGCCCGTCTTCCTGACGTCCCCGCCGGACGATGAGCGGCTGTTCATCGTCGAGCAGAACGGGACGATCCGGATCCTCGACGGCGAGCAGACGATCGAGCAGCCGTTCCTGGACATCTCGGACCGGATCGAGGCGGGCGGCGAGCAGGGGCTGCTCGGCCTCGCGTTCCCGCCCGACTACGCCGACAGCGGGCGGTTCTACGTCTACTACACGGCCGAGGACGGGGCGAACACGGTGGCGGAGTACCGGCGCGCGGAAGACAACCGCGCCGACCCGGACTCCGAGCGGATTCTGATCGCCCAGGAGGACTCCGAGCCCAACCACAACGGCGGCATGATCACGTTCGGGCCCGACGGGAAGCTCTACATCGGCATGGGTGACGGGGGAGGCGGCGGCGACCAGCACGGCGAGATCGGCAACGCCCAGGCGCTGGACACCATCCTCGGCAAGATCCTGCGCATCGATCCCGCCGCCGACCGCGGCAGGCCGTACACGATCCCGGATGACAACCCGTTCGTCGGCCGCGAGGGCGTCCGCGGCGAGATCTACGCGTACGGGCTGCGGAACCCGTGGCGCTTCTCGTTCGACCGCTCGACCGGCGACCTGACGATCGGCGACGTCGGCCAGAACGCGGTCGAGGAGATCTCGTTCGTGCGCTCCGACGAGGCCGCGGGCGCGAACTTCGGCTGGCGCGTCTTCGAAGGCTCCTCGCGCTACACCGAGGGCGAAGAGGCCGAGGGCGCGATCGAGCCCGCGATCGACGAGTCCCACGACGACGGGAACTGCTCGATCACCGGCGGGTACGTCGTGCGTGACCCGAAACTGGCCAGCTACAGCGGGCGCTACCTCTACGGCGACCTGTGCCGCGCCCCGTTGCGGCTCGCGGAGCTGCCGGAAGGCGAGCCGCGCGACAGCGGGCTCGAGGTGCAGTCGCTGTCCTCCTTCGGCGAGGACGCCCAGGGCCGCATCTACGCGCTGTCGCTCGACGGTCCGGTCTACCGTCTCGTCGAGCGATGAAGATCACCCACCTACGCGCGCCCAACCCGAGCCCGCTCACGCTCTCGGGCACCAACACCTACGTCGTCGGGAGTGCCTGGGTGGTGGATCCCGGCCCGCTGATCGACTCGCACCTGGACGCGATCGTGAGCGCGGTTGAGGCTCCGGCGGGGATCCTGCTCACCCATTCGCACGCGGACCACTCCGAAGCGGCGCCGGAGCTGTCCGCACGGCTCGGCGTGCCGGTCGTGGAGGGGTTGTCCGACGGCGACACGATCGGCCCGTTCGACGTGCTGCACGTTCCCGGCCACGCCGACGACCACCTCGTGTTCGTCACGGAGGGGCACGCGTTCACCGGTGACACCGTGCTGGGTGAGGGCAGCGTGTTCGTCAGCAGCCGCCTGAGCGAGTACCTGGACGGGCTGAAGCGGCTCCGCGCGCTGGGGCTGGAGCGGATCCATCCCGGGCACGGGGACGGGATCGGCGACCCCGACGCGAAGCTCGACGAGTACCTCGCCCACCGCGCGGAGCGCGAGCGCAAGCTGCTGGCCGCACTGGAGTCGGGGATCGCGCCCGACGACGAGGACGCGCTGCTCGACGCGGCCTGGGCCGACGCGCCGGCCGCGGTGCGCCCGTTCGCGGCGATCACGCTGAACGCGCACCTGGACAAATTGCGCGGGGAAGATCGAATCCCTTCGCGATAATGCACCTATGAAGTTGTTGATTGGAGGCGGCGCTCTCGCCGCAATCGCGGTGGCCGTGCTCACCGGTGTGCTGCTGTTGGGCTCCGGCGACACGTCGCTCGCGAGCGCGGGTGAGAAGCTCAAGGGCCAGAACGTCCGGATGCAGATCGCCATGGAGGCGACGATGGCCGGCGCCGAGACGAAGATGACCGGAACCGCCATCCAGAGCGCCGACTCGACCCGCGTGCGCATGGAGACGGACACGACCGTCGCCGGGCAGACGCAGAAGCAGACGATCATGGTCCTCGGCAAGGACGTGTTCGTGGGTGGCTCCGATCTCGAGGCGGTCCTGCCGGACGGCAAGAAGTGGCTGCACGCCGAGCAGAACCTGATGACCGGTCCGGCCGCGATGAACTTCTCCGAATACGCCGCGTTCATCAGCAAGGCGGAGAACATCTCCGAGAAGGGCACCGAGCAGATCCGCGGGCAGCGCGTCACGCACTACGGGGGCGAGCTGAACGTGAAGGAGATGGCCGACGCCGCCAAGAGCGAGGACATGGACCGCTGGATGAAGATGCTCGACGGCCAGGTCAAGTCGTTCCCGATCGAGATCTGGGTCGCCGAGGACGGCCGCCCCGCGCGCATCGCTCTGGACGTCGCGGCCGCCGGCGAGAAGATGAAGATGACCATGGACATCCTCGAGTACGGCGTGTCACTGGACTCCGTGCAGGCGCCGCCGAAGGCGGAGTGGATCACGGAGGAGGAGCTGCAGAAGCAGCTGCAGGTCAGCGAGGGCTGAGCCGCTCGCGACCGAGTTCGAGCGCGGCGCGCAGCGGCGTGGAGCCGCTCGCCGCGGCGCTGTCGAAGATCTGCCGCAGCGTGTCGCCGACGGCCCTGACGTTCGTGTCGGCGCGGTCGGTCGAGTAGCCGTCGGGCTCGAGCTCGACGGCGATGTTGATGATGCCGCCGGCGTTGCAGACGAAGTCCGGCGCCCACAGGATGCCGCGCTCGGCCAGGGCGGCGTCCAGGGCGTCGGAGGCGAGCTGGTTGTTGGCCGCGCCGGCGATCGCCTTGCAGCGCAGCGCGGGCACCGTGTCGTCGTTGAGCACGCCGCCGAGCGCGCACGGGGCGAGCACGTCCACCTCGGCCGTCATCGCGCTGTGCGGGTCGGTCCACGTCGCGCCCAGGCGCTCGGCGAGCTCGCGCTTGCTCTGGTCGACGTCGGCGACGACGAGCTCCGCTCCACCCGCGTGCAGCAGCTCGGCGAGGCGGCCACCGACGCTGCCGAGGCCGATCACCGCGACGGTCCGGCCGCTCAGGTCGCTCGTGCCGAACGCGTACTCGCACGTCGTCCGCAGCGCCACCTCACAGCCCAGCGCCGTCCACGGGCTCGGGTCGCCGGAGCCGGACGCCAGCCCGGTCACGTACTGGGTGCGCGTGGCGATGACGTCCATCGCCTCTTCGGACGTGCCGACGTCCTCGGCGGTCAGGTAGTCGCCGCCGAGCGACTCCACCGTGTCCCCGAAGTCCTGCAGCGCGGCCTCGCGGCGCTCGGGCGTGAGCACCGCCTCGTCGGGCCGCAGCATGATCACGCCCTTGCCACCACCGAGCGGGAGCCCGGCGACCGCGTTCTTGAACGTCATCGCGCGGCTCAGACGCAGGACGTCGCGCACCGCGGCGCGCGCATCGTCGTACGTCCACATCCGGCACCCGCCCAGGGCAGGCCCGCGCGCCGTGCTGTGCACGGCGACCATCGTGAACAACCCGGACCGCCGTCCCCGGCGGACCAGCAACGTCTCGTGTGCGAGGGGCTCGGGATAGTCGATGGCCCGGACCCTAGCGCGGAGACGCCTAGCCTGCCGGTGGCGCCGTTGTGCCGCCGGTGGCCGGCGGGGCGACGGTGCCGCCATCCGCGGTGGGCGGCGTGACGGGCTCCTGCGTGGAAGGCGTGGCCGGGACGGCCGTGGGCGTGGCGGCGGCCGGCGTGGCCGCGGGCGTCGCCACCGGGGCGGGCGTGGCGACCGGGGCCGCGTCCGGCGCGCGGGTGCCGCCGGTCTCGACCTGCGGGTCCACCGCGGCCGCCGGCGTGATGTCGTCCTCGACGGCCGGCGCCTTGGTCTCGGCGGGCGGAGCGAGCACGCCCTTCTTGAGCGAAGCGGTCTTCTCCCGCTTGTGGTCGCTGGCGGCCGCGGCGGCCGCGACCGGAGCGGTGCTGACGGTCCTGAGCTGCGGGCCACTCGCCGACTTGACGACCACCGGCGGGGCGACCTCGGGCTTGGCCGCGGCCTTGGCCTTCGTCGTCTCCTTCTCGGCCTTGGCGGGCGCGGAGGGTGCGTGATGGACGACCGCGCGCTGGACCTCGACTGCGCCACCCGTGGCGATCGCGGCCGTGCACACGACCGCGGCGACCTTGCAGGCGGCGACCCCGCCGCCGGCGGCAGCGCCACCGGCCGCGGCGCCGCCGGCCCCGCTGCCGACGCCGATGATCTTCGCCGCGAGCGCGAACGGCGCGAAGCCGATCGGCGTCAGCGCGGCGAACGAACGCTTCATCCCGCGCAGCGCGCCGCGGTACTCGGCGCAGGCGTCGCAGGTCTTCATGTGCTTGCGAGCCCGGCCGGACGCCTTCACGCCGCGGTCGTAGGAACGCATGAGGTCGGCGCGGATCTCCGTGCAGTCGGCGTCGCGCGCCTCGGCGGCCTCGACGAGGCCCACGCGAGCGCGGACGAGCAGTGACTTGACGGCGGGGACGGTGACGTCCAGCGCGTTCGCCAGGTCGGCGTACGTCATGCCGTCGATCTCGCGCATGAGCAGCGCGGAGCGCTGCTGCTCGGGCAGGTTGCCGACATCGTGCACGAGCTGGCGCAGGTCGTCGCGGCGCTGGGCCTCTTCGACCGGGTCGTGCAGCGGCTTGCGCGAGACCTCGAAGATCTCCGCGGGCGGCGGGACGGGCCGGCGCAGATGATCGATGCAGCGGTTGTGGGCCACGCGGTAGAGCCACGCGCGGACGTTCATCTCGCGGTTGTCGTTGCGCAGCGCGCCGTACGCGCGCACGAACACGTCCTGCAGCACGTCCTCGGCGTCCTGGCGGGTGGACGCCGAGAGCATTTGTCGTACGTAGGCGAACAGCCGCTGGCGATACCGGTCATGCAGGACGCGGAACGCCTCGTCATGACCGCCGCGGAACAGGGCCACGAGCTGCTCGTCCGAACGCAACCGCAGCAGCGAACCCCCGAGAGGGAGTCGCGCTAGGCCTGTTGCGTGGACTGCTGAGGCTTCCATGGTCTGGGCTCCTGACACCGCCGTCCTGGCGACTGTAACTGTACGGGTCGGAAGAAGTTCTGCCCTATAGGTGTGATTTCCCCTCCCCCCTGTGACCGATTCGCTTCGCATACGTGACGGACTTTCCTTGCCGATGGCCGAAATCGAGCTGCGCGCCTCGCGCTCGTCCGGCCCCGGAGGTCAGCACGCGAACGTCACCGAATCCAAGATCGAGGCGATCTTCGACGTGTTCGCGTCCGGGAGTCTTGACCCTGTACAGAAAGCCCGGATAAGTGCAAAGGTCGGCCCACGCGTGACCGCGGTCGCCCAGGACGCGCGCTCGCAGGCCCGCAACCGCGAGCTCGCGCTCGAGCGGCTGGCGCGCCGGATCGAGGAGGCCCTGCGCGTCCCGCGCTCGCGCACGAAGACCAAGCCGACGGCGGGCAGCAAGCGCCGCCGATTGGAGACCAAGCGCCAGCGCTCGGAGACCAAGAAGGGCCGGCGACGCCCGAGCGACGACGGGTGACTACCGTGTCGCCTTCATGAAGCGCGCCGTCTTTCTCCTCATCTTCGCGGGCCTGGCGCTCGGGCTCGCCGGCCCCGCCCAGGCCCGGATCGCCTTTGTCCGGGGCGAGTCGATCTACACCGCAGATGACGACGGGTCGAGCCTCAAGCGGGTGACGAAGGGCTCGCTCGTCGAGATCTCGCCGGACGGGCGCTGGATGACGTTCTCGCGCTTCATCATCAAGGGCAGCCGCTGGGAGACTTGGCTCTCCCGCACCAACGGCAAGAGCATGAAGCGCATCTCGCGGGCGCGCGACCCGCTCGGCGCGGAGTTCTCGCCTGACTCCAAGCTGGTGGCCCTGGGCTACCGCAACAAGTTGTCGATCATGGAAGTGGCCACGCGTCGCGCGGCGGTGCTCGCGACCGGAGCCATCCGCGGGTTCTCGTTCGCCCCGGACGGCCACGCGATCGTGTTCGAGCGGCTGCGCACCCCGGGTGACGACATCTACAACACCGACCCGCGGGACCTGTGGATCGTGGAGCGCGATCGCACCGGGCTGCGGCAGCTGACGACCGACGGCGTGTCGCTGAACCCGCTGTGGACGGCACAGGGCGTCGTGTTCAATCGCCAGGAAGTGCAGGAAGAGGGCAAGGCCCCGCTCTACCAGATCTTCCAGCAGAACACGCAGACCGGCGTCGTCTCCGAGCTCACCACGCGCCCGGTGGTCGCGAACGACCTCATCAGCGGTCCGGTGCCCGTGGCCCGCTCGGCCGATGGTCTGCGGCTGGTCGCGGCCGTGAGCGGGCAGAGCCAGTTCGCCGCGATGCTGATCGACTTCTCGAACGGGTCGATCCGCGACTTCGGGACCACGGAGATCGTCCCGCTGGGCATGAGCCGGGACGGCTCGCGCGTGCTGCTGCAGACGGGCAGCCTGGACCCCACCGACCGGCACAACCTCGTGCTCGCGGACTTCGCGACGATGCAGCGGCGGACGATCATCCGCAACGCGCACTCCGCGTCCTGGACTGGGTAGCGCCTGTGGATGACACGCTATTTCCTCGGGATCTCGCAGGAGCAGTTCCCGCCTGAAGCGCTGCTCGAGCAGGCCGTCGCCGCTGAGAAGGCGGGCTTCGACGGCCTCTCGTCCTCCGATCATCTGCAGCCGTGGTGGGAGCCGGGCGAGTCCGGTCACACGTGGCCGTGGCTCGGGGCGGCGGGGATGGCGACCTCGAAGCTGCCGCTCGGCACGGGCGTCACGCCGACGGGTGCCCGCTACCACCCAGCCCTGATCGCGCAGGCGTGGGTGACGCTCGAGCGGCTGTTCCCGGGGCGCCCGTTCCTCGGGATCGGGTCGGGTGAGGCGTTGAACGAGGTGCCGATCGGCGACGACTGGCCGTCGGTCGGCGACCAGATCGCCCGCATGGACGAGGCGCTGTCGATCATCGACCGGCTCTGGAAGGGCGAGACGATCACCGAGGAGGGGCGCTTCTACACGTGCCGGGACCTCAAGCTGCACACGCTCAGCGACCGGCGGGTGCCGATCTGGATCAGCGCGTTCGGGCCGCAGGCGGCGGCCGTGGCGGCGAAGTGGGGCGACGGGATCTGGACGCTGCCCGACCCGGAGTCCACGCCTGGGCTGCTGGACGCGTGGCGCGACGCCGGCGGCTCCGGCGAGGTCGTGTTCCAGGCGCTGTTCTCGTGGGCGCGGGACGACGAAGCGGCCATGGACGCCGCGCGCAAGTGGAAGGGCGCGCAACCACAGGAGCACTACAAGGACGACTGGCACGAGCCGCGCAAGATGTACGCGCACGGCGAGGAGCAGATGTCCGATTCCGAGCTGGCGGAGAAGGCGATCATCGGCTCCGACCCGGCGCTGCACGCGGAGCGGATTCGCGAGCTCGAGGAGCTCGGCCCGACCGTGATCGTGCTCCAGAACAACTCAGGCGCGGACCCGCTGAAGGCGATCGAGGTCTACGGGCGCGACGTGCTGCCCGCGCTGCGCGGTTAGGGCTGCGGCCAGTCGGTCCGCGGCGGGGAGAACACCTCGAGCACGGTGGCGCCTTGCGGGCCGGCGACGCCGCCGTGCTCCTCGCCGCCCGGGATCACCCAGATCTGGCCGGGCCCGACCTCGGTCTCGCCCTGATCGGTGCGGAACGTGACGCTGCCGCGGATCAGCATCCCGATCTGCTCGTTGTGGTGGCTATGCGTCGGCAGCTCGGCGTGCGGGTCGAGTTCGAAGACGCTGAACGTGGCCTGCTCGCCGTGCACGTGGCGGAAGGCGATCCCGGGGAAGGCCGAGTGCAGCGGAAGGTCTTCGAGCTGGCGGAAACTGGCCATGCGGTCCTCCTCGGGTCAGAACATCGGTCCGAGCAGCGTGACGGGTCCGGGTGGCCACTGCGCGCCCGGGGCGAGCGGGCGCCACATCGTGTCGAGCGGGATCACGAGGCCCGTGGACGTGACCGGCGCGTCGATCGTGGCGAAGCCCAGCTTCTCGTACAGATACGCGTTCTTCCGGAGGCAGAAGAGCAGCGCGTAGTTCGGGCCGAGCTCCTCGGCCGCCTCGAGTGCGGGCTCCATCACGCGCCGGAACAGCCCCTGGCCGCGCCGCGAGCGGGTAACGAGCACGCCGCCGATGCCGACGACCGAGAACGCGTGCTCGTCGATCGCGACCGCCGCGGTGAGGATGCCCGCCGACGCGATCGGGCGGCCGTCCTCGCGCAGCACGAAGCGCCGGTCCTTGCCGCGCCCCGGCGGCAGCACGAAGTTCGCGAGCTCGTACACGTCGGCCTCGCCATCGATCAGCTGGGCGCGCTCGATCTCATCGTGATCACCGGGGAGCTCGACGAGTTCCATGAGAGGAATATGGCGCGCCGGACGGGCGTCTCGCGTTGGGATGACCCGAGACCTGCGCCTGCTGTCGGCCGCGATCGCGCTTTCCGCCGCGGGTGACATGCTCCTCAACGTCGTGCTCGCGCTGCGCGTGCACGAGCTGACGGGCAGCGGCTTCGCGGTCGCGGGCCTGTTCGCCGCGCTGATGGTCCCGGTGGTCGTGCTGTCCCCGTGGGCCGGCCGGCTCGTCGACCGCGTCGAGACCCGGCGCGTGTTGCTCCTCGTCTCGCTGGTGCAGGTGGCCGTGGCGGGCGCGCTGGTGTTCGCGGACGGCGTCGCCTCGATCCTGGCGCTCACCGCGCTGCTCGGCGCGACCGCCGCCGTGGCTTCGCCCGCAGAGGCCGCGCTCGTCCCGGCCGCCGCGGCCGGCGGTGACGATCTGACCAAAGCCAATGGATGGGTGGAGACGGCGCGGTACATCGGCTTCACCGCCGGGCCGCTGCTGGCCGGCGTGCTGATCGCGGCCGGCGGCACGTCGCTCGGCCTGATCGCGAACGCGGTGAGCTTCGGCGTGGTCGCGCTCGCCGCGCTGCTGCTGCGCGCCCGGCGCGAGCCCAGCGCGACGGCGCGGGCCGACGCGGGCGGCGGGCTGGCACTGCTGCTCGGTGACGGCGTGCTGCGCGCGGCGCTCGTCCCCGCGGTCGCGGCCTTGCTCTTCATCACCGCGTCGCTGACGGTCGAGGTCTTCTACGTGCGCGACGTGGTCGGCGCGGGGCCGGCCGGCTACTCGCTCGTGATCGCGGGCTGGACGGCGGGGATGGTGCTCGGCGCCGTCGCGTTCGCCCGGCGCATCACCGCGCCGCTGGCGATCGCGGCGCTCATCGCCCTCGCGATCCAGGGCGGTGGCATGGCCGCCTCCGCGCTCTGGGCCGTCCTGCCCTGGGCGTTCGCGGGCTACTTCGTCGGCGGCGTCGGCCATGGCGTCAAGAACGTGCTGCTGCGCACGCTCATCCAGCGCCGCGTGCCCGAGGAGGCGCACGGCCGCGCGTTCGCCGCCTACGGCGCGGCCCGCAACACCGCGGAGCTCGGCGCGCTCGCGGCGGGCGGCCTGCTCGTCGGCGTGCTCGGCGCCCAGCCGGCGCTCTTCCTCGCCGGCCTCGCCCCGGTGATCGCGGCCGCGATCGGCCTCGCGTTCCTAAAGGTGCCAGGCACCTTCAGGTTGCCCAGGGCAGCGGCTGCGTCCCCTCGGCGGTCGTGACGGTGCCGCCGGCGCGGCTGGCGACGAGAGCGCGGGAGGGCTCGGGGGCGGTGATGCGGCGCTCTTCGCCGGCCGCGATGACGACGGTCTCGCCGGACGTGTAGTCGGTGTCGTTGACGGCCAGCCGGCCATCGAGGATGACCCAGACCTGCTCGTGCTCGGCGCGGTGGAGCGGGCCGGCCTGGCCCGCGCGCATCTCGACGGTCCAGACGGCGAGGTCGGAGGAGCCGAGCGAGGGAGCGGCGAGGGTGCGCATGACCGCGGTGGGCGTCTCGTAGATATGGTCAAGTTGCTTGTCGATCATGTCGGAAAAGGTAAAGCAGCTTGTCTAATTCGTCAAATGTGCCCGGCTGGATGGCGGTCGAGGCGATCCTGCGCGCCGGGCGGGCGGCGATCGACGAGCTGCACCGCCGCCTCGCGCAGCGGGGGCATCCAGACGTGCGGCCCGCGCACGGCTACGCGTTCCAGGCCATCGGCCGGGAGGGCACGACCGCGGGCGAGCTCGGCCAGCGGCTCGGCGTGACCAAGCAGGCCGCGGGCCAGATGGTCGACGAGCTGATCCGGCTCGGCTACGTGGACCGCACGCCGGACCCCAGCGACGGCCGGCGGCGGCTCGTCACGCTCACCCCGCGCGGCTTCGACTGCCTACGCGCGTCGGCGGAGATCTTCGACGAGCTGCTCACCGAGTGGCGCGCTCAGGGCGACGAAGTGGACGCGGCGATCACCGCGCTGGGCGGCCTCGCCGCGCTCTATGGCGGCCGCCTACGCCCGATCTGGTAGCCCGAGCAACTCCGCGGCGTTGTCGCGCAGGACGGCCTGGGCGGCCTCCGGCGGCAGCTCCAACCGGTCCAGCTCGGCCAGGCAGGCCTCGGGATCGAACATCGGGTAGTCGGTGCCGAAGCAGAATTGCCCGCGCAGCCGGCGCGGGATCTCACGCTTGACCTCGTCCGGCAGGTAGCGGTACTTCCAGCCGCTGATGTCCAGGTAGACGTTGGACTTGTGCAGCGCCATGGCCACGGCTTCGAGGTGCCACGGCCAGCCGACGTGCGCCAGCACGATCTGCATCCCCGGGTGCCGCGCGGCGATCCGGTCGAGCAGGATCGGCCGGGCCAGGTCGATGCGGAGGCCCTGCCCGCCGGGCTCGCCGGCGCCGAGGCCGCTCGTGCCCGCGTGCGTGAGCAGGATCAGGCCCAGTTCGGCGGCCGCGTCGAAGAACGGCAGGAAGCGGTCGTCGCCGGGGTCGAAGCCCTGGAGCGTGGGGTGGAGCTTCAGCCCGCGCAGCCCCAGTGCGGCCAGGTGCTCGAGTCGCGGGATCGCGTCCTCGCGATTCGGGTCCACGCTGCCGAACCCGACGAACCGCCCGCCCGACTGCTCGCAGATCGACGCGATCTCCGCGTTGTCGAGCGTCTTGCCCTGCGCGTCCCAGCCGAGCAGCACGCCCACGAGATCCAGGCGCTCGTAGAGCGCGACGAAGTCCTCGATCGACGTCGTCTCGGGCTGCGACCCGAAGTACCGCTCGATCGAGTCCGCGTAGTGCCCGACGCACCCGCACACCCAATCGCCGGTCGGCAGATGCACGTGCATGTCGACTCCTCGCATCCCCGAAGGATACGTGTGGCATACTGATATTTCACATGCCAGTTCCAGCCGAACATGGAGCGCTCGACCGCGACCTGCTCCGAGACCAGGCGTACGTGGCGATTCGCGACGCGATCGTCGACGGCACGCTCGCGCCCGAGGAGCGGCTGCGCGACCAAGAGCTCTGCGCGTGGCTCGGCCTGAGCCGGACGCCGGTGCGGGAGGCGCTGAGCCGGCTCGAGCAGGACGGCCTGGTCGAGACGGCGCCGCAGCGCTTCACGCGTGTCGCGCCGCTGGACCGCCGCGCGGCGCGGGACGCGTTCCCGGTCGTCGCCGCCCTGCATCAGCTCGCCGCCGAGCTGGCGCTCCCGCGCCTCACGGACGCCGATCGCGGCGCCATGCGCGCGGCGAACGAGGCTTTCGCCCACGCGCTGCGCGCCGCCGATGTGGACGCGGCCCTCGCCGCTGACGACGCCTTCCACGGCGTGTTCGTCACGGCGTCCGCGAACGCTGAGATCAGCCGCGCGCTCGACCGCCTGATGCCGCGCATCCGCCGCCTCGAACGGCTGCGCTTCAGCTCGCTCGGCGGCCGTGCGTCCGTCAAGCAGCACGCCGAGATCCTCACGGCGGCCCCCGCGGACGTCGCCGACCTCGTCAAGCAGAACTGGCTCTCGCTTGGAGCCTTGATCGACCGGAGCTTCGAATGACCGCCATCGCCCCGCCCGACATCCACGACGCGGAGACGCTCGGCGCCGCCCGCGCGCTGCTCGATGCCGCCGCCGATCCCGAGGCGATGCAGCGCGAGGTGCTCGCCGCGGTCTCCCGCAACGAGCAGTGGCGCGGCAACGAGTGCGTGAACCTGCTCGCCCCGGAGGCGCTCGTCAGCCCCACAGTCAGGAAGCTCCTCTCCGCCGAGATCGGCCAGCGCGCCGCCGAGGGCCATATCGGCCCGGTCAACCGCTGGTTCGCGGGCACGAAGCACATCGACGAGGTCGAGGCGCTGTGCGTGGAGCTGCTCAAGCGGCTGTTCAAGAGCAACTACGCCGAGCATCGCCTGGTCGCGAGCATGATCGGCAACATGGCCGTCTACGCCGCGCTCACGGAGCCGGGCGACACCGTGATGACGATCCCGCAGCCGGTCGGCGGTCACAGCTCCAACCGCGTCGACGGCCCGGCCGGCATCCGCGGCCTGAACATCGTCGACATCCCGTTCAACGCGCAGGAGCTCGAGGTGGACCTCGACGCCTTTGCCGAGGTCGCCCGCACGCACCGCCCGAAGCTCGTCGCGCTCGGCGCGTCGATGACGCTGTTCCCGCTCCCGGTCAAGGAGATCGCCGAGATCGTCTCCGAGTGGGACGGCATCGTCTACTTCGACGGCGCGCACCAGCTCGGCCTGATCGCCGGCGGCCAGTTCCAGGACCCGCTGCGCGAGGGCGCGCACATCATCACCGGCAGCGCGGGCAAGACGTTCAGCGGCCCGCAGTCGGGCGTCGCGGTCTGGAACGACCCGAAGCTCACCAAGCCGCTGCTCGACGCCGTGTTCCCCGCGCTGGCCGCGACGCACCAGGTCAACCGCGTCGCCGCGCTCGCGGCCGCTACCGCGGAGCTGCTCGCGTTCGGCCCGGAGTACATGGCGGCGATCGTCGCCAACGCCCAGGCGCTCGCCGCGGCGCTGGACCGGCGCGGCGTCCCCGTCCTCGGCGCGCACAAGGGCTACACGCGCACGCACCAGGTGATCGGCGACGTGCGCGAGTTCGGCGGCGGCCTCGAGGTCGCGCATCGTCTGGCCAAGGCGAACATCATCACCAACAAGAACCTGCTCCCCAACGACTCGCCGCAGGACTGGGACCGCCCGTCCGGCCTGCGCATCGGCACCACCGAGGTCACCCGCCTCGGCATGGGCGAGGTGGAGATGCAGGCGATCGCCGACATGATCGCCGGCGTCCTCGTCGAGGGCCGCGACCCGGAGCACGTCAAGCAGGAAGCCCTCGAGCTCCGCGCCGGCTTCCAGACCGTCGGCTACTGCTTCGGAACATAAAGGGGCCTGGCCCCTTTATCTTCGGCGCGTGACCGCGGAGATCGATCTCGAGACGCTCAAGCGGGTCGAGCAACGGGTGCTGTGGCTGGCGGCGAGCATCGTCCATCACGCCAACCGCGTGCGGCCGAACCCGTCAGGCGTGAAGGTGGGTGGGCACCAGGCGAGCAGCGCGTCCATGGTGTCGCTCATGACCGCGCTGTACTTCGCGGTCCTGGAGGCGCCCGACCGGGTGAGCGTGAAGCCACACGCGAGCCCGGTGCTGCACGCCATCAACCACCTGCTCGGCCGGCTGGACGCGAAGTACCTCACGACGCTGCGCCAGTTCGGCGGCCTGCAGTCGTACCCGTCGCGCACGAAGGACCCGGACCCGGTCGACTACTCCACCGGGTCCGTCGGCCTCGGCGCCACCGCTCCCATCTGGGGTGCGCTCGCGCACCGCTACGTCGCCGGCCACTTCGACGTCGCCCGCGGCGGGCGTCAGATCGCGCTGATCGGCGACGCCGAGCTGGACGAGGGCGCCTGCTGGGAGGCGATCGCGGACCCGATGGTGGCGCGCCTCGGTGAGGTGATGTGGGTCGTGGACCTCAACCGCCAGTCGCTCGACCGCGTCGTGCCGGACATCGCCGCCGGCCGCCTTGCCGCCATGTTCGAGGCGGCGGGCTGGCACACGGTGATGGTCAAGTACGGCCCGCGCCTCGCCCAAAGACCCGACCTGCGCGCCCGCATCGACGCGATGCCCAACGAGGAGTACCAGCGGCTGCTGCGCTCCGACGCGCCCGACCTCCGGCGCCGCCTGGAGGTCGATACCGACGACCTGGGCGACGACGACCTGCTCGCCACCTTCCGCGACCTCGGCGGCCACGACCTCGCCGGCCTCATAGACGGATACCGCCAGGCCGACGCGGTCAAGGACCGCCCGTCCGTCGTGTTCGCCTACACGATCAAGGGCTGGTCGCTGCCCACCGAAGGGCACCCGGCCAACCACTCGGCGCTGCTCAACCACGCGCAGTACCGCGAGTTCGCCGCCAAGCTCGGGGAAGACCCGGACGCGCCGTTCCAGCCGCTCGACGGCGCCGCGGGCGAGCTGTGCCGCACGGTCGGCGAGCGGCTGCGGCGCGAGCCCACGCCGGCGGTGCCCACGCCGACGCTCCCGCCCGACCTCGGCCGCAAGCACACCGGCAAGGCCAGCACCCAGCAGGCGTTCGGGCGCTTCTTCGTCGACCTCACGCGGGAAGCGCCGGCGGTGGCCGACCGCGTCGTCACGGTGAGCCCGGACGTCGGCACCTCGACCAACCTCGGCGGCTGGATCAACAAGGCCGGCATCTGGAACCCGGGCGACCGCATCGACTGGTTCGCGGACGACACGGACACGCTCGTGCGCTGGCGCGAATCAGACCACGGCCGCCACATCGAGCTCGGCATCGCGGAGGTCAACCTCGTCGGCCTGCTCGGCGAGCTCGGCGCCACGTGGTCCCGCGACGGCCAGCCGCTGCTGCCCGTGGGCACGATCTACGACCCGTTCGTGAGCCGCGCGCTGGAGCCGTGGTCGTTCGGGATCTACGCCGGCGGCCAGTCGATCCTCGTGGGCACCCCGTCCGGCGTCACGCTCGGCCCCGAGGGCGGCGCGCACCAGTCCGTGATCACGCCGTCGATCGGCATCGAGCAGCCGGGCTGCGTCGCGTACGAGCCCGCGTTCGGCCAGGACTTCGAGTGGTGCTTCCTGCACGCGCTCTCCCAGCTCGGCAAGCCGGGCGGAACGAGCGCCTACTTCCGGCTGTCCACGCGCCCGATCGACCAAACCCACCACACGGGCACGCGGGAGGAGGCGATCGCGGGCGGCTATCGCCTCAAGCGGTTGGAACGCCCGCGGGTGATCATCGCCGTGATGGGCGCGCTCGTCCCGGAGGCGCTGGAGGCGGCCGCGATCCTGGAGGACGCCGAGGTGGTCTGCATCACCTCCGCCGACCTGCTGTTCCGCTCCTTCCAGGCCCGTTCCGGCTTCGGCGACGGCAACCCGGACACGCTGACGGCCCTCTTCCCGCCCGGTGTGCCGATCGTCAGCCTCGTCGACGGCCACCCGCATACGCTCGCGTTCCTCGGCTCGCCGATCACGTGCCTCGGCGTGCAGCGCTTCGGCCAGGCCGGCGACATCCTCGAGCTCTACCAGCACCACGAGATCGACGCCGAGTCAGTGGTCGGCGCCGCGCTCGATCTCCTGGGCTAGAGCTCGTCGATCACGATCCGCGCGGTCTCGCCCTGGCCCTCGACGCGGGGCTGCACCGGTTTGACCTCGTGCGTCGAGGCCCACTCGACGAGTGCGTCGGCGGAGTCGAAGCGCGCGACCTGCTCGAGTGTCTTGATCGTCGGGAACACCATCAGCAGCTCGTCGGCCTCGGCGCCCTCGAGGGCGCGCGACGGCTCGAACCAGCGCGCGTCGACGATCTCGGAGCCGTCGATCTTCACCTCGGCGTCCGCGGGCGCGACGGCGATGAAGAAGTAGGTGTCGAAGCGGATCGACACCTCCGGCGGCGTGATCCAGCGCGCGAACGGGACGAGCGCCGCCGGGTCCGGCAGCGTGATCGCGACTTCTTCTTCGACCTCGCGCACCGCTGCGGCCCGGTGATCTTCGTCGCCGTCCACGGCTCCGCCGGGGAACACCCAGGCCCCGCCCATGAAGCGCGCCTTGGGCGTCCGCTGGGCCAGCAGCACCTCGAGCCGATCCGCCCCACCACGGACGACGAGGACCGTCGCGGCCTGCCGCGGCGTGGTCGCAACGCCGCTCTCGTTGAGGATCGTTCCAGGCTCGGGTCCGGGCTGCGGCATCCCGCCAGCCTAATATGCGCGCACATGAGCACGGACACGGACCGGCAGTGGATCTGCGAATCCTGCGGCTTCATCTATGACCCGGAGGAAGGCGACCCCGACGGCGGGATCGACGAGGGGACGGCCTTCGAGGACGTCCCGACGGACTGGTACTGCCCGGTCTGCGGCGCCAGAAAGGCCGACTTCTCCCCGTTCGAGGGGTAGAGCGGCGAGGCTGGCACTAGCCTCAAGGAAGTGACAGCCCTCGAGTCCCGAGGCGCTGAGCGGCGCCTGCGGGTGCCGCTCGAGGCGCTCGTCTTCACGGTCGGCCTCAGCACCCTCGGTGCCGAGATCGCGGCTACGCGCCTGCTGGCGCCGTTCTTCGGGACCTCGACGGTCATCTGGGCGAACACGATCGCGGTCGTCCTGCTCGCCTTGGCGGCAGGCTACAAGCTGGGCGGGATGCTGGGCGACCGGCGCCCGTCGATGGCCGCGCTGTGCACCACGGTGCTCGTCGGCTCGGCGCTGCTGGCGGTGACGCCGTTCATCGCGCACCCGTTCCTGTCGCTGAGCGTGAGCGCGTTCGACGAGGTGTCGGTGGGCGCGTTCGCGGCGTCGCTGTTCGGGACGCTCGTGCTCGTGGCCGTGCCGCTGCTGCTGTTGGGCACGGTGTCCCCGTGGGCCACGCGGATCGCGCTCTCGTCGGTGGAGGAGGCGGGCGCGGTCTCGGGGCGGCTGTACGCGATCTCCACCGTCGGCTCGCTGATCGGCGTGTTCTTCGTCGCGCTGTGGGCGATCGAGGCGATCGGCTCCCAGCGCACGTTCCTCGTGCTCGCCGTGTTGCCCGCCGCCGTCGCGGCCGCCGGGCTCTCCGCCCGCGCCGCGCTCGTCCCCATCGCGCTCGTCGCCGCGTTCTTCATCCCGCCCGGGGCCACCAAGTCCGCCGACGGCGCGCGTGTGCTGTATGAGACCGAGACCCCGTACCAGTACGCGCGGGTGGTCCAGCAGGAGGACGGCGACCGCCTGCTCGAGCTCAACGAGGGGCAGGCGATCCACTCCCTCTGGCGTGCGGACACGGTGCTGACCGGCGGCTACTGGGACGGTTTCTTGACGATGCCGTTCGCCACGGGCTCGGGACGCCCGCCCGCACGGATCGCCGCGCTCGGCACGGCCGCCGGCACGGTCCCCCGCGCGTACTCGAAGTACTACCCGGAGACCGTGATCGACGCCGTCGACATCGACCCGGAGCTGTTCAAGATCGGGCACCGGTACTTCGGGCTGCAGGCGCGGCCGCAGCTACGTGAGCACACGCAGGACGCGCGGCCGTTTTTGCGACAGACGAACGAGCGCTACGACGCGATCTTCGTCGACGCCTACCGCCAGCCCTATATCCCCTTCTATCTGACGACGAAGGAGTTCTTCGAGCTCGTGCAGGACCGGCTGAACCCCGGCGGGTCGGTGATCGTCAACATCGGCCACCCGAACGACTCGCCCGCGCTCGAGCAGGCGATGAGCGCGACGATGGGCGCGGTCTTCAAGCACGTCGTGCGTGACCCGATCCGCTCGCAGAATTCGCTCGTGATGGCGTCCGACACGCCGCTGAGCGCGTCCGCCATCGCAAGCGCGTCGGTGCCCTCGGACCTGCAGACGCTCGCGCAGGACAACGCCGGGCGGCTGGAACCCCCGCTGCGCGGCGGGAACGTCTTCACCGACGACCGCGCGCCGGTCGAGTGGCTGATCGACGCCTCGATCGTGTCCTACGCCGCGGAGGAGACCCGGTGAGCGCCGCCGCCGTCGAGCGGGTGCCCGTCCGCTGGGGCTTCGTCGAGGCCGTCAAGTTCGTGAGCGGGGTGACGACGCTCGCGGCCGAGCTCGCCGCCGCCCGGCTCATCGCCCCCGCCTTCGGCGCCTCGACGATCGTGTGGGCGAATACCATCGCTATCGCCTTGGCAGCTCTGGCGATCGGCTATTGGCTCGGCGGCCGCTTGGCGGACCGCCATCCGAATGCGCGCGCGATGGCGCGCGGCGGGCTCGCGGGCGCCGTCATGGTCGCGTTGATCCCGCTCATCGCGATCCCACTGCTGAACGTCACCGAGGATGTCGGCGAGTTCGGCGGCTCCTTCCTCGCGCAACTCGTGCTGGTCGCGCCCCCACTCGTGGTGCTCGGCGCGTTGACACCGTGGGCGATCCGGCTGCGCGTGGACTCGGTGGACGCCGCCGGCGAGACCACCGGGCGGCTCTACGCGCTGTCCACGGCGGGCGGGCTCGTCGGCAACTTCGCCGCGGCGCTCGCGCTCATCCCGCTCGTCGGCACGACCTGGACCTTCATCATCGCGGCCGCCCTGCTCGCGGCCGTCTGTCTCCCGAAAGCATGGTCCTCCAAGCCTGCCTGAACGGGGACCGCGAGTCCGGCGTCCCGCGCTCGCCCGAGGAACTGGGCGCGGAGGCCCGGGCGTGCGTCGCCGCGGGCGCGGCGTCGCTCCACGCGCACCCGCGTGACCCCGACGGGCACGAGTCGCTGGACCCGGTGGACATCGCCGCCGCGGTCCGCGAGCTGCGGACTGCCGGGGTGGAGGTCTCGCTCTCCACCGGGCTGTGGATCACCGCCGGCGACGTCGACGCGCGGCTGCGGGCCGTGACGGAGTGGACCGAGTGTCCGGACCTCGTCTCCCTCAACCTGAGCGAGGAGGGCTGGCAGGACCTGGCCGGCGTGCTCGCCGGGCACGGGATCGGGATCGAGGCGGGTGTGTGGAACGCCGCCGGCGCGGAGGACCTGCTGGCGAGTGGGCTCCAAGTGCGGCGCGTGCTCGTCGAACCGCGCTCTGAGACCTCAGCCGAGGCGATCGCGATGGCCGACGAGATCGACGTCGTGCTCGACGAGGGCGGGAGCTCGGTCCCGCGCCTGCATCACGGCGTCGGCCCGGCGACCTGGGCGGTGCTCGACGCGGCCGTACCGCGCGGGCACGACATCCGGATCGGCCTCGAGGACGTGACCACGCTCCCTGACGGGCGCCGCGCCCCCGACAACGCCGCGCTCGTCGTAGAAGCCGTCCTGCGCTACCGCTGACGCGAAGCGCCGATCCGGCGCACGCGGTGGTAGCGATCGTGGAGGTAGATCCGGGCGTCGTCCCGGGACGCGGCCTGCCGCTGCGCGGCCTGCTCGGCCTCGCTCAGCGTTGCGAACCATGCCGGCCCGTTGCCGGCGGCGTCGAGGGTCCAGCCCCCGGTGGTGGCGTGCGGAAGCACATGAAGCTCTGCGGCGGGAGCGGCCATACGAGAACAGTCAACTCTCGCGCGGGTGATTTCAGTTTGGACGTGCGTCCGAGATTTGCGGGCGCGGGGTGTACAGGGTGGTTAAAGGGGCCGCTGAGCAGGAGGTTTGGCGGCGAGGCGAACTCGCAACGTAACGGCAATTGCGCTGGTAAGGGGGTGGTGAGCCCGCCGCGCGGCAACCGCGAGATGGGTTAAGCCGCGTCAGGCGGCTCAAGCCGCCACGCAGTCGCGCGGTCCGTCTCACCCCTATCGGTACTGGTGTTCGTCCCTCTAGGCGGCGCGGAGCAACCCGTGCGCCGCAGCCACCGGCACACCCGCGCCCGGCCGGAACCCGGCCCGCAGGGCCGCGCGGCCCAACACGACGGCCGCTTCGCGCAGCTCGTCCCGCTGGTGCGAGGCCATCACGGACACGCGCACCCGCGCGGTGCCTTCCGGCACCGCCGGCGGGCGGACCGCCTCGGCGAAGACGCCCTGATCGAGCGCGAACTCGACCATCCGCGCGGCCGTCTCGGAGTCTCCGACGACGATCGGGATGACGTGGGCCGCGGCGCCGCTGACGTCGAAACCCTCGCGGGCGAGGCCGTCGCGCAAGGTCTCCGCGTTCGCGCGCAGCTTCGCCACGCGGCGGGGTTGCTCCTCCAGCAGGTCCAGGGCGGCCATCGCGGCCGCGGCGGCGACCGGGGGGAGCGCCGTGGAGTGCAGGAGCGTGCGTGCGGAATGCACGAGGAACCTCGCGGTGACGTGGTCGCAGGCCACGAAGCCGCCGTAGGAGCCGAGGGCCTTGGCGAGCGTGCCGGTGATGACGTCGACCTCGCCCTGCAGCCCGGCTTCGGCGACCACACCGCGGCCGTCGGGGCCGAGGGCGCCGAGCGCGTGGGCCTCGTCGACCAGCACGCGGACGTCGTAGCGGTGGCCCAGGTCGACGATCTCGCGCAGGGGCGCGACGTCGCCGTCCATGCCGAACATGCCGTCGGTGGCGATCAGGGTCGCGCGGCCGTCGCACTGGCGGAGCGCCCACGCCAGATGGTCGGCGTCGGCGTGGCGGTACGCCACCACCTCGGCACCGCTCAGCCGGCAGCCGTCGACGATCGAGGAGTGCGCGAGTTCGTCGTGCAGCACGACCTCGCCGCGGCGGGCGAGCGCCGCGATCACGCCCATGTTGGCCAGGGCACCGGAGCCGAAGAGCAGCGAGGCACGCTGCCCGGTGAAGGCCGCGAGGCGTTCCTCGAGGCGCTTGTGCAGCGTCATCGTGCCGCAGGACACGCGCGCGGCGCCCGCGCCGACACCCCAGCGCATGGCCGCGTCGGCGGCGGCCTGGCGGACCTTCGGATGGTCGGCCAACCCGAGCGCGTTGCCCGAGCACAGCAACAGCACCGGCCGCCCGTCGAGCACCACGCGCGGTCCCTGCGGTCCGGAGACCATCCGCATGCACTGGTGCCGGCCGAGCTGGTCGAGCTCGTCCAGGCGGTCCTCGAGATCCAGCATCCACGATCCTCTGTCGAGTGACGTTGCGCGGAAGCTACGGCCTGGATCGGACGGCTTCGGGGGTGCCCGCCCAGCGGACGCTCTGCCACGTTTTCCGCTGGGCGGGCGGGGCCCCCGCTCGATCACTCACTCTGCCAGCGCGGTGGACGTTTCTCTATAAAACCGCGCACGCCCTCGGCGAAGTCCTCGGACGCGAACGCCTCGCGGCGCAGCGCCTCGAGCTCGGCCTCCAGCGCCGGGTCGAGCGGCGGGATCAGCGCCCGCAGCACACGCTTGTTGCCGCGCAGCGACAGCGGTGCGAGCGCCGCGACCCGCGCCGCCAGCGCCACGGCGTCCTCGCCGATCCAGTTCACGAGACCCCACGCCTGCGCGGTCTCGGCGTCCACCGGCTCCGCGGTCAAGAACAGCTGCCGCGTGCGAGCGCTCCCGATGGCGTCGACGAAGCGCCGCAAGCCCGTGTGGGAGTAGACGACGCCCAGCCGCGCGGGCGGCATGCCCAGCTTCGCCCCGGGCGCGCACACACGCAGATCGCACGCCAGGGCCAACTCCAGGCCGCCGCCGAAGGCGTGGCCGTTGACGTCCGCGATCACGGGAACCGGCACGTCGTCCAGCGCCGCCAAGGCCGCCTCGAACGGGTGGATGAGCACGTCGGCGAGGCGCTCCGGCGTGAGGTTCCCGATGTCGTATCCGGCTGAGAACGCGCTGCCCGCCCCGGTGAGGATCACGCAGCGCGCGTCCAGCGCGGGCAGCGTCGCGGCGAGCCCTTCGAGGATCTCCGCGTCGAGCGCGTTGCGCTTGGCCGCGTTCTCGATCGTGACCCGCGCCACACCGTCGGCGGGCGCGTCTACCTGAACCGTTCCCACTACTCGAGCACGACGAGCGGGTCGCCCTCCTGCACGGACTGGCCCTCCTCGACGAGGATCTTGGCCACGGTGCCGTCGTCCTCGGCTTCCACCGGCATCTCCATCTTCATGGACTCGAGGATCACGACGGAATCGCCCTCCGCGACGGTGTCCCCGACCGCCACCTCGATCTTCCACACGGTGCCCGTGATGTGGGCCTCGATCTGCGCCACGCGGTGTCTCCTGGTCGTGTTTGACAGCACGATATAGACCGCCGGTCGATTGTCACCCGTGCAATACCTACGCGTTGTCGATAGGGACTACTGGGGTCCTTCGGCACCATTCTCCTTGCTGTTCGTCGCGATCTCTCCTCCCGCGGCGCACGGCGAACCGGCGAAGGAAGTGGTGGGCGGGACTCCTGGACGGTCCCGCTCACCACGACCGGCCCGCCATAATCCGCGTCCATGAGCGAGCCCGAACTCGTCGAGCTCAAAGAGCAGCAGTACAAGGACGCGCGGACGAAGGAAGACTTCGACCGCTTCCACGAGCGCACCCGCACGCGCGAGCCCGACTTCATCTACGAGGTCGTGCGCATCCTGACGAGCCTGATGGGGTGGGTGTTCTTCCGCGTGAGCAACACGCACGCGGAGCGCGTCCCGGCCGTCGGGCCCGTGATCCTCGCGCCGAATCACTTCTCGTTCCTGGACCATTTCTTCCTCGGCGTGGCCCTGCGGCGCAAGGTCCACTTCATGGCCAAGTCGCAGCTGTTCAAGCCGCCGATGCAGTTCATCTACACGCACGGCGGCGTGTTCCCCGTCCGGCGCGGCGTCGCCGACCAGGACGCGTTCACCACGGCGCTGGCGGTGCTCGACCGCGGCGACACGATGGCCATGTACGCCGAAGGCGGGCGCTCGCGCACGGGTGAGCCGGCGAAGAAGGCCAAGCGCGGGATCGGGCGCCTCGCGCTGCAGTCCGGCGCGCCGGTCGTCCCGATCGCGATCGTCGGCTCCAGCCACGTGCGCAACTGGAAGCGTGGCCAGTTCCCGAAGATCCGCGTGTACTACGGCGACCCGTTCGCCTACGAACGCGTCGAGGCGCCGACGCGCGGCCAGGAGCAGGCCGTCGCCGACGCCATCTTCGCGGAGGTGCGCAAGCTCTACGAGGCGGCGACCAAGCCGGGCTCGGCCGCTTCCTGAGCGGCGGGCCGCGGCTTTCCGGGCACGAGCAGGGCGAGCAGCGCACCGACGGCCAGCACCGCCGCGCCGACCCAGGCGGCGCTCGTCATGCCGTCGACGAAGGCTTGCGGGGAGGCGTAGGACCCGGTGGACGCGAACACCGAAGCGAGCACGGCGACGCCGAGCGCGCCGCCGACTTCGCGGATCGCATTCGTCGCGCCGCTCGCCTGGCCCGCTTCCTCCGGCCGGACCGCGGCGAGCACCGCGTTGGCCGTCGGCGCGAACACGAGCGCCATGCCCGTACCGGCGAGGATGAACGGCGGGACGAGCGAGCTGTACGCCACGTCCGGCGTGGAGACGGACGCGATCCAGCCGATCGCGACCGCCTGCAGGGCCAGACCCGTGAACATCAGCGGGCGCGAGCCGATCCGGTCGCTCAGCAGGCCCGCGATCGGCGCGACGATCATCGGCATCGCCGTCCACGGCAGCGTGCGCAAGCCGGCCTCGAGCGCCGAGAGGCCCTGCGTGACCTGGAAGAACTGGGCGAGCAGGAAGATCGAGCCGAAGACGCCGAAGTACATCGCCAGCGACACGCCATTGGAGGCGGCGAACGCGCGGGAGCGGAAGAAGCGCATCGGCAGCATCGGGGCGGGCGCCCGCAGCTCCCACGCGACGAACGCGGCGAGTGCGACGACACCCGTCCCCAGCGCGCCGACCACCGTGCCCGACGTCCAGCCGAGCGTCTCGCCGCGGACGATGCCGAACACCACTCCGAGCAGGCCCACACCGGCGAGCGTCAGCCCGGGCAGGTCGAGCCGGCCCTCCGGCCCGTAGGACTCGCTCAGCCGGGTCCACGCGAGCGGGAGCAGCGCCAGGCCGATCGGCACGTTGATCCAGAAGATCCAGTGCCAGGAGATGCCGGCGACGACGGCGCCGCCGATCACCGGCCCGAGCGCGACGCCGAGGCCGGAGATGCCCGACCAGGCGCCGATCACCAGGCCGCGCTTGCCGGGCGGGAACGCCGCGGACAGCAGGGTGAGCGTGAGCGGGGTGACGATCGCGGCGCCCGCACCCTGCACGGCACGCGCGGCGATCAAGGCGCCGGATGAAGGCGCGAGCGCGGCCAGGGCCGAGGCGACCGTGAAGATCGCCAGCCCGACCACGAACATCCGGCGGCGGCCGAAGCGGTCGCCGAGCGCGGCGCCCGTGAGCAGCAGGACGGCGAAGGACAACGTGTAGGCGTTGACCGTCCACTGCAGGTCCTCGAGGCTGCCCCCGAGGTCGGTGCGGATGGAGGGCAGCGCGGTCGTGACGACGAGGTTGTCGAGCACGACCATGAAGAGGGCGACCGAGACGATCGCAAAGGTCCAAGCTGAACGCGACATGGAAGTAAGTGTCCACTCACTTCCATGTCGTTTCAAGGGCGCGTCGAGCGTCCGCGCGCCAAGTTAGTTACTGCTTACTTACGAGGGCCGATCCGCCCAGGGCACTTCGACGGAGTCCTCGGTCGGCGAGTCGCGCGCCACGACGTACTCGGCCGGCTCGCTGTCGGACGTGTTCGTGACCGTGTGCGTCTCGCGCGGCGGCACATACAGCATGTCGCCGGCCTCCACGATCAGCGACTCCTCGAGCTGGTCGCCGAAGCGGATCTCGATCGAGCCGGAGAGCATGTAGAGCGCGCTCTCGCAGTTGTCGTGGTAGTGCGGGCGGCCGCGGGCTCCGGCGGGCACGCGGAAGATGCCCATGTAGAGGTTGTGCGCGCCCGTCGTGGCCTGCGAGATCTCGGCGCCGCCGACGACCCCGCGCGGGACGTCGCGCTCTTCCCCGGACGGCTTGACCAGCTTCATGTCGTCATCCCCGTGAACTGGCCACCGGTGACGTTGAGCACCTGGCCGTGGACGAAGTTCGACCACGGCGAGCAGAGGAAGAACACGCCGCCGGCGGCCTCCTCCGGCGTGCCCGGGCGGCCGATCGGAATCAGCATCGGGGCCATGGTGCGCATCTGCTCG
Source organism: Solirubrobacter taibaiensis (assembly GCA_027587225.1). GTDB lineage: Bacteria > Actinomycetota > Thermoleophilia > Solirubrobacterales > Solirubrobacteraceae > Solirubrobacter > Solirubrobacter taibaiensis. The sequence goes on along the minus strand of JAPDDQ010000014.1, from coordinate 87,487 downwards.
GGGATGCCGAGCTGCACCGTCTGGCCGCCGATCTCCATCGTGTTGTCGGCGTCCTTGGTCGCCGTCAGCCGCGTCTCGATCCAGCCGAACGCGACCGCGTTGACGTTGATCTTGAACTGGCCCCACTCCTTAGCCAGCGTCTTCGTCAAGCCGACCACGGCGGCCTTGCCGGACGCGTAGTTGGCCTGGCCCGCGTTGCCCATCGTGCCGCTGATCGAGGACACGTTGACGATCTTGCGGAAGACCTCGACGCCCTGTTCCTTCTCGGCCTTCGCGGGCTCGCGCAGGTGCGGAGCGGCGGCGCGGATGACGCGGAAGGGCACCACGGTGTGGATGTCGAGCATGCGCTGGAACGCGTCGTCGGACATCTTGTGGATCGGGGCGTCGATCGTGTACCCCGCGTTGTTGACGATGATGTCGATCTTGCCGAACGCGTCGATCGCCGTCTGGACGAGCGCCTCAGGGGAGCCGTCCTTGGTCAGATCACCGCCGTAGACCGCCGTCTCACCCGCGATCTCCGACGCCGCCTGCTCGGCGAGATCGGCATCGAGGTCGTTGATGATCAGCTTGGCGCCGTGCTCGGAGAGCAGCTCGGCGGTCGCGCGGCCGATGCCGCGTGCCGAGCCGGTCACGATCGCGACTTTGTCGTCCAGGACTCCCATGGACGAGGACGATATCGGGGGTCCGCAAGATACGCGGACCCCCGACTATCGGATTACGGCTGAGTCGTGCTGAGCGTGAAGGTCAGCGTCTTGCCGTAGGCGCCCGAGCGCAGCGGATCGGTGTTCTTGACCAGCTGCTTGAACGCGATGTCCACCGACTCATTGGACACCGGGCCGTCCCAGACCGACTTGCTGAAGGCGACGCGCAGCGGCTCCGCCAGGGAGAACGCGCCGTTGGTCAGATGCCCAGGATCGGACACCGACAGCGTCGCGTCACCCGTGGTGGAGACGACGTTGGCCGAGGTCGACGCCGTGTACTCGCGCGTCACCGCCGGGGTGAAGGCGCCGAACGACGCCGGAGCGCCGAGCGACAGCGACAGCGTCGCCACGCACACGCAGGCGTACACCCCGTTGGACTCCGACCTGTAGGGGTTCACGCCGAGGAACTTCATGCCCTCGAACACGAGCGCCTTGCGCGTGTCCCGCGAAGCGACGTTCTCCAGCCCGAAGCCCCACAACAGCGTGTCGTCGGTGGACACGCCGACGTTGCCGTTGGTCGTGCCGATCAGCGCCGTGTGCGTCGCCTTCGCCGAGGCGAAGTGCGGGAACGCGGTCGGCGACAGCGCCGACGAGATCGGCGTGAACCGCGGCAGGTACGACTGACCCGTGAGCGAGAACGTGCCCGTGAACGGCGCCTGGCCGACCACCGACGCGGCGCTGATCGCCGTCGCGTTGCTCGAGTGCGTGGCGCGCGCGTTCGCGCCCATCCAGTACTGCAGGAAGTCGTTCGAGGTCTGCACGCAGTTCTCGAGCTGGCCGATCGGGCCCTGGCCGGTGGCCGAGTTCGTGTTCGAGCGGCACTGCGGCTTGTCCGGGAACCGGCCGAGTGGGTTGTACGCGTACTGCGACCACGCGCCGTCGAGCGCGCGCTGGCCGGTGACGAGGACCTTGCCGCCCTCGTTGAGGTAGTCGCGGACCGCGATCAGCTGGTCGTCGAACAGCTTCGAGATGCCGATCGTCTGGCCGGGATCGCGCACGAAATCGTCGATGCCCGTGTACCAGATGACGGCCTTGTAGTGGCCGAGCACGCCGTGCAGGTCCGCGAGCGTGCGGCCGTTGGCGTCGATGTCGTGGACGTCGGCGGGGATGCCGGCGTCGGCGAGCGCCTCGGTGTAGGTCGCGAGGAAGTTCGGACCCGTGCCGGGCGTCGTGTTGGGCGACATCCCGCTGTAGTCCTCGGCGCTGAGGATCAGCACCTGGTTGCCGCGGCCGAGGGGCGAGGCGGTGAAGGTGAACTTCTCGGAGCTCTTCCCGCCGGCCTCGAACCACACGTCGACCTTCTGGCCGGCGGTGAAGCCGGTCACCGAGCCGCGCATGCGGTGGTAGTAGACGCCGGACTGGCCGTAGCGCTCGCCGCCGTTGAACTCCGTGGTGGAGCCGGTCTGGACGGTCGAGGAGCCCTGCACCTGCCACTTGACCTGCACGTTCCCGAGCGCGCGGCGCACGTTGACCTCGACGGTCTGCGGCGAGCCGTAGGACGTCGCGAACGACGCCGGGACGAAGTCCGGGATCTTGGCGTTGATGTGCGAGGACGGCTGGTCGGGCGTCGGCGCCGACTTCACCAGGTCGAGCATGAACGGCAGGTTCTTGGCGAACACGGCCTGCACGTCGGCCTCGCGGTCCTGGAAGACGAAGCCGCCCGGGTTCGAGCCGACGGTGTTGCCCGCGGTCGTGGTGCCGCCGACAGCCGCGCCGGAGCCGCCGTCGAGCTCGATCGTGTAGCTGAGGATCCCGTGCTGCAGGTACATCGTGTCGGTGATCTCGCCGTTGGTGGTGTAGAGCTCGCCACCGACGTCGGGGTCATAGCCCGCGACCGACGGGATCTGATCGGTGCCGGCCATGGCCTCCATCAGCGGCGTGTCGCCGCCGTAGGTCTCGACCTGCCAGCCGACCGGGTACAGCACGAGGTTCGCGTAGGAGTGGTAATCGACGTACCACTTGGGCTTGATGCGGGCCATCAGCTCGTGGAAGGACTTGACCTCGGGCTCGGACTCGGGCGTCGGGCCGCGGTAGGTGTCGCTCGTCGTCGAGTCGGACGCGCCCTCGTTGTCGTAGCGCCACTTCTCGGAGAAGTTGCGGTTGGTGTCGATGCCGTCGCCGACCGCGATCGTGCCGTTGTTGTTCGTGTCGCGCAGGTTCTTGCGCCACAGGCGCGAGCCACGCGTCTGGAACGTGTAGTCGTAGCCGTCCGGGTTCAGGACGGGGATGAACCACGTCTCGGTCGAGGCCAGCACCGCCGGGATGCCGGACGCCTCGTCGGTCGCGTGCTCGAGGAAGTACTGGTAGCCGCGGCGCACGACTTCGGCCGAGATCCACTCGCGCGCGTGCTGCGCGCCGTGGTACATGACGCCCGGCTTGGAGCCCTCGGCGCTCGTGTTGGCGCCGGCCGTCACGCGGTAGGCGACGAGGTCCAGGCCGTTGAGCGACTGGCCGTAGACGACGCGCTTGACCAGCGTCGGGTTGGCGGCCGCGAGGGTGTCGTAGTAGGTGCGCAGGTTCACCGGCGCGCCGGCGGCGTCGACCGCGCCGGAGCACGTCGTCTGGCACGGGGCGGGCTTGAGCGCGTACGGGCGGAACACGTCGTAGCCCCACGTCGGGTCGGCGAGCGGGATGCCCGCGGCGACCGCCGCGTAGGTCTTGGTGTTCTCCTGGCCGAGCACGGCGAGGTCGAAGCCCTTGGCCTCGAGCGCGTCCGCCTGCGCCGGCGTGGCGACGATGCCGGTCCTGCCGGGCGCGTCGGCGCCCTCTGCCACGTCATAACCGAGCGCGCCGAGCGACTTGAGCTCGGCATCCGTGCCGGTGACGATGTATTGGTTCAGTGGCTCGACCGGGTCCGCGGCCAATACAGGCTGCGCGAAACCGAGCGAGGCCAGGGCGCCGACCATGGCGCCGAGGTAGACCCTCCGCATTGCGCGAAACTACCTGAAGCGCAGCGCGCTACAAACCGTACGAACGTCCAATCACGTCGAGCATGATCTCGTCGGTTCCGGCGCCGATCCGGTTCAGGCGCAGGTCGCGCCAGGCCTGCTCGATCTTGTACTCGCGCATGTAGCCCGCGCCGCCGAAGATCTGCAGGCACTCGTCGGCGACCTCGCAGCACATCTGGCTCGCGTCCAGCTTGGCCATCGAGATCTCGCGCACGGGGTACTCGCCGTTGGCGAAGCGCCAGGCGGTGGAGTAGACGAGCTGGCGGGAGCGCTCGATCTTGGTCGCCATGGCCGCGAACTTGTGGCGGATGACCTGGAAGTGGCCGATCTCGCGGCCGAAGGCCTTGCGCTCCATCGCGTAGGTGAGCGTGCGGTCGAAGGCGCGCTGGGCGCCGGCGACGCAGCCCGCGGCGCCGATCAGGCGCTCGCCCTGGAGCTCCCACATGATGTGGTAGAAGCCCTTGCCGAGCTGGCCCAACACTGCCGTGTCGGGCACGCGCACGTCGTTGAAGGCCAGCAGCGCGGTGTCGCTCGCGTGCATCCCGAGCTTCTCGAGCTTCTTCTCGCGGATGACGCCCTCGGCGTTCATGTCGACGATGAAGAGCGTGAAGCCGTCGTAGCCCGCGTCCGGGTCGGTCTTGGTCACGAGCACGATGAAGTCCGCGCGGTGGCCGTTCGTGATGTAGGTCTTGGAGCCGTTGATGACCCACTCGTCGCCGTCGCGCACGGCCCGCGTGCGGATGGCCTTCACGTCCGAGCCGGCGTCGGGCTCGGTGATGCCGAGGCAGGCGATCTTCTGGCCGGCGATCGCGGGCACGAGGTACTCCTGCTTCTGCGCCTCGGTGCCGAACTGCAGGATCGGCGGCGTGGCCATGTCGGTGTGCACGGCGAGCCCCATGCACAGGCCGCCACTGCCGGCGAAGGACAGCTCCTCCGCGAGCACGAGGTTGCAGAAGTAGTCGCCGCCCTGGCCGCCGTACTGCTCCGGCATCGACAGCCCGAGGAAACCGAGCTCCCCCATCCGGGGGAACACCGAATCGGGGAAGGTCGTCTCCTCCCACTCCTCCGCGTGCGGCGCCAGCTCCTTCATCACGAAGCTGTGAATCGACTCCCGGAGCGCCTCGTGCTCCTCGGTGAAGATGAAGTGCCGCCGGGGCGCGGCGTGGTCGGGCTTCTGGACATTCGTCGCGGCCATGAGCGAGACCGTACTCGCTGCGGATAGGCTCGGCAGCAGATGGGTCTCACCAATTTGCGATACGACGTCCAGGATCACGTCGCGACCATCGCCATGGACCGGCCGGAGGTGCGCAACGCGCTCTCAGACGAGCTGCTCGACGACCTGCTGGCCGCGTTCGCGCAGGCTCGCGCGGACGACGACGTGCGCGTGGTCGTGCTCACCTCCACGCACGAGAAGGTCTTCTCGGCGGGCGGTGATCTCAAGGGCTTCACGTCCGAGCATCCGCTCGTGCGCAAGCACTTCGCGAGCGGCAAGTTCGTGCAGCTGTTCCAGGCCATCGGCAGCCTCGGCAAGCCGTCGCTGTGCGCCGCCAACGGTCACGTGCTCGCGGGCGCGCTCGGCCTGGCGCTCGCGTGCGACCTGATCGTGGCCAAGGAATCCGCCCGGTTCGGGACGCCGGAGATCAATGTCGGCGTCTTTCCTTTCATGATCATGGCGCTCATCTACCGCAACCTCGGGCGCAAGAAGACGAACGAGCTGTTGCTGTTGGGCGAGCAGGTCAGCGCCGCCGAGGCGGAGCGGATCGGGATCGTCAACCGGGTCGTGCCGGACGCCGAGTTCGAGGCCGCGGTCGCCGACTGGGCGGGCAAGCTCGCCGCCAAGTCGCCGCTGCTGATGCGCATGGGCAAGGAGGCGATGTACCGCCAGCAGGACATGGCCTTCGACGACGCACTCGAGTACCTGCACGCACAGCTCAGCCTCGCGTTCTCGACCGACGACATCAAAGAGGGCGTCACCGCCTTCATGGAGAAGCGGGAGCCTGCGTGGACCGGTCACTGAGCGTCACGGCACTGCGCTGTCGCACCTCCGACCGCACGCCGGGCGCATCGCGCGGCGCGGAGGCGCTCGCGCTCGCGTTGGACCCCGAGGCGCGCCTGGTGGGCACGTTCGGCGACGCGCGGATCGCGAACTGGGACGACGACCTGCGCGACTCGCACGGCTGCATCCTCGAAGCCGGAGGTCAGGTCGAGGACATGCTGACGGCCGGCGCGTTCCCGATTCTCACGAGCTCGGACTGCACGATCTGCATGACGACGTTCCAGGCGGTCGCCCGCCACGAGCCCGACGTCCGTGTGCTGTGGCTGGACGCCCACGGCGACTACAACACGCCCGACACGACGCCGTCAGGGTTCCTCGGCGGCATGTGCCTGGCCGCGTCCTGCGGCGTGTGGGATTCCGGCTTCGAAGCATCGATCGACCCCGCGCGGGTGCTCATGTGCGGCGTGCGCGACCTCGACGCCGGCGAGCGCGTGCTGGTGGACAGGACCGGCGTCAAGAACGTGCGCCCGTCCGAAGTCGTGGAGCGCTTCGGCGGCCACAAGGTCTACGTGCACCTGGACCTCGACGTGCTCGACCCGACCATCCTGCCGTCGCAGTTCGCGGTGCCGGGCGGGCTGAGCGACACCGGCCTGCGCGCGCTGCTCACCGAGGTCGCCATCGAGTGCGATGTGGTCGGGCTCGAGGTGACCGCGTTCGAGTACCCGGAGGGCAACGTGGAGCTCGTGGAATCGATCGTCCGGGCGGTCCTCCCGTGACCGGCGTCGGTGACCCGCGGCGACTCGCGGCGCTGGCCGAGACCGGCCTGCTGGAGGGCTCCTCCGAAGCCGCGTTCGACCGCGTCACGCGGCTCGTGGCCGAGGTGCTGCACGTCCCCGTCGCGTTGTTCACGTTGGTCACCGACGACCGCCAGGTGTTCAAGAGCTCGGTCGGCGTCGGGAACGTGCGCTCGACGCCGCTCTCGCACTCGTTCTGCAAGCACGTCGTGGAGTCCGGGGCGCCGCTGGAAGTCGTCGACGCGCGCGTGCACCCGAAGGTCCGCGACAACCCGGCCATCGAGGACTTCGGGATCGTCTCCTACCTCGGCATGCCGCTCACGACCTCCGACGGCGAGCGGCTCGGCGCGCTGTGTGCGATCGACCACGAGCCCCGCCAGTGGACCGGCCGCGACCAGGGCGTGCTGGAGGACCTCGCCGGTGCGGCGATGGCCGAGGTGGAGCTGCGGCGGGCCAACCGCGCCGTGGCCGCGGCGGCGGCGGAGTTGCACTTCGCGGCCACGCACGACACGCTCACGCACCTCGGCAACCGCCGCGCGTTGCTCGACGACCTCGGGCAGCTGCTCGCCGACGGCCGCGCCGCCACCTTCGCGCTCTTCGACCTGCACGGCATGCGCGGCTACAACGACCAGCACGGCCACCCCGCGGGCGACGCGCTCCTGGCCAAGCTGGGCGGGCGGCTGGAGAGCCTCCTCGTCGGTCACGGGCACGTCTACCGGCTCGGCGGCGTGCAGCTGTGCGCGCTGCTGGACGCGGGATCGCAGGACATCGTCGAGTTGGCGCGGGTCGCCACCGCCGACCGCACGAGCGGCGTGCGCTGTCGCGCCGTGACCGTGGACCTGCCGCGCGAAGGCGGGAGCGTGGCGTCCGTATTGCGCCTCGCGGACAGCCGGCTGGCAGGCTACTCGCATGTTGCGACCGCTGGCCGCTGAACTCGAGGAACGCCGGGCCGCCGCTCGTCTGGGCGGCGGCGAGGAGAAGATCGCCCGCCAGCACGCGGCGGGCAAGCTGACCGCGCGCGAGCGGATCGCGCTGCTCACCGACGACTTCACGGAGCTGGGCGTGCACGCGCGCCCGCACTTCTCGCAGCGCGCGATGGACGACAGAGCGGCGCCCGCGGACGGCGTCATCACCGGCTGGGGGAACGTCGACGGGCGGCCGGTGGCGATCGTCGCGTACGACTTCACGGTCATGGCCGGGTCGATGGGCATGACCGGCGAGATCAAGGTCACGCGCATCCGCGAGCTGGCGCTCACGAAGCGGATCCCGCTCGTGTGGCTGCTGGACTCCGCCGGCGCGCGCGTCCAGGAGGCGGTGGGGGCGCTGTTCGCGCAGACGGGCCACCTGTTCCGTGAGCAGTCGGTGATGAGCGGCGTGATCCCGCAGGTGGCCGCGGTGATGGGACCGTGTGCGGCGGGCACGGCGTACATCCCCGGCCTGGCCGACTTCGTGCCGATGGTGTCCGGGCAGGGCTCGATGGCGCTGGCCGGCCCGCACCTCGTGCGCGCCGCGATCGGCGAGGAGGTCACGCCCGAGGAGCTCGGCGGCGCGCGCGTGCACTGCCGCAAGTCCGGCGTGGGTGACCTCGAGGTGGCCGACGACGCCGAGTGCATCGCCCGCATCAAGGAGTACCTGTCGTACTTCCCGGCCCACTGCGAGCAGGCGCCGCCGCGGCTGGACGTCACCGACCCGGTGGATCGCGCCGAGGAAGCACTGCTCGACGTGCTGCCGGAGTCCAACCGCAAGCCGTACGACATGTACGACGTGATCAAGCTGATCGTCGACCACGGCTCCTGGCTGGACCTCAAGCCCAAGTGGGCACGGACGGTCATCACCTGCCTCGCGCGGATGGGCGGGCGGCCGGTGGGGATCGTCGCCTCGCAGCCGCGCCACCTCGGCGGCATCCTCGACAACGACTCGGCCGACAAGGCCGCACGGTTCGTGAACCTGTGCGACGCCTTCGGGATCCCGCTCGTGTTCCTCGTCGACGTGCCGGGGTTCATGGTCGGCACGAAGGTCGAGCAGGCGGGCATCATCCGGCACGGGGCGAAGATGCTGCACGCCGTGTCCTCCGCCACCGTGCCCAAGGTCACGGTGGTCCTGCGCAAGGCGTACGGCGCGGGCTACTACGTGATGAACGGGCGCGCGTTCGAGCCCGATCTGATCGTCGCGTGGCCGTCCGCCGAGATCTCGGTGATGGGCGCCGAGGGCGCGGCGGAGATCCTGTTCCGCGAGGCGCCGAACAAGGCCGAGATGATCGAGACCTACCGTGGGCTGATCGACGTCTACGTCGCCGCCGGCAACGGGATGATCGACGACGTGATCGATCCGCGCGAGACGCGCCCGACCATCATCAAGGCGCTCCAGCTCGCGGAAGGCAAGAAATTGGAGCGTCCTTACCGCAAGCATGGTGTCGTTCCCGTGTGAGTGGGTAAATGTTCCGCGCGTGGCCGACCGACATGTGCTTGATGCTGTGCCCGCCGCGCTCCAGGTGTGGGCGCTTCGCGGTGGCCTGACGCGCACGTGGGCCAACGAGGAGGCGCGCCGCCGGGTGGCGCTCCCGAGCGACGACGAAGCGCTCGCCGCCGCCTGCGCCGCGCAGGAGCCCGCGGTGCTCGAGTGGGAAGGGCGGGACCATTGGTGGCGCGTCCAGATCACGCCGCTGGGCGCGCGCTCGATCCTGGTGGCGTTCGCGGACATCACGGCGCAGAAGGCGCACGAGCATTCGCTGCGCGCCTCCGAGCAGCTCAACCGCGAGATCCTCGCGGGGCTGCAGGAGGGCGTAGTAGTGGTCGACATGGACGCCTGCGTCGTGGTGGCCAACGAGGCCGCGGCCGCGCTGTTCGGCGTGTCCGTGGGTGAGCTCTCGGAGACCGCGCTGAGCGCCATCCCCGTGGACCTGCTCGACGACCGCGGGCACCTGCTCGGCGAGGACCGGCTGCCGCTCATGCGGGCCCTGAAGGGCGAGGAGGTGCGCGGCCAGGTCGTGCGATTCGTGCGCCGGGACGGCTCGCTGCTGTGGGTGGAGGTGCACGCCAACCCGCTCTACGACGGCAACGGCGCCCAGTACGGCGCGGTCGCCTCCTACGACGACGTGACCGCGCGCGTGGAGCAGGACCGGCGCACGCGCCACGAGGCCGACACCGACGCGCTGACCGGGCTCGCGAACCGGCGTGCGCTCGAGCGGATGCTGGAGGCGGCGCTGGCCCGGGCGGGCACGCGCTCGCGCTCGGTCGGCGTGGTGATGCTCGACCTCGACGGCTTCAAGGCGATCAACGACTCTCGCGGGCACGCGGCCGGCGACGCGGCGCTGCGCGAGGTGGCCGCCCGGCTGCGGCGCTGCGTGCGTGAACGCGACCTCGTGGCCCGGCTCGGCGGCGACGAGTTCGTGCTCGTGCTCACCGACCTCGAGGACGCCACCCGACCGGTGGCCGACCTTGTCGACCGTGTGCGCGAAGGGCTCGCCGCCCCGTTCGACGAGCAGGAGCTGCGGGCCGCGATCGGCGTGGCCATGTTCCCGTCCGAGGGCGCCACCGCCGCCGACCTGCTCGCACACGCCGATCGGGCGATGTACGTGGACAAGGGCGCGCGCAACGGCTCGTTGCGGTAGTCGGCGCTTCCCGTTCGCGACCGGCTTCGCCGGTGCGTGACCGGTTCGGCTTGCAAAGCGAGATCGCTTCGCGGATCTTGCTTTGCTTACGGGGTGGACGACCCCGTGATCCTGACGTGCGCCATCTCCGGCGCGCTGGCCTCGCGTGACCAGTGTCCCGCGATTCCCTACACACCGGCCGAGTACGCGGCCGAGGCCCGGCGGATCGCCGACGAGGGTGGCGTGATGGTCCACATCCACGCGCGCACGCCGGACGGGACGCCGTCGTACGCGATCGAGGACTTCCGCGCCATCACCGACGCGATCCGCGCCGAGGTCGGCCGGGACCTGATCATCAACTACTCGACGGGCGCGCTGGGCGTGCCGATCGAGACGCGCCAGGCGTACCTGCGCGAGCTGCGGCCCGAGGTCGGCGCGCTGAACATGGGCTCGATGAACTACGCCAAGTACTCGGCACGGCGCAAGGACTTCGTCTTCAAGGCCGTGTTCGAGAACTCGTTCGACACGATCGGCGCGCTGCTGGGGACGATGGTGGACTGCGGGATCCGACCGGAGCACGAGTGCTTCGACTCCGGCCACGTCGCCTCGCTGGACCCGTTGCTGGACATGGGGGCGCTGACGCCGCCGCTGCAGGTGTCGTTCGTGATGGGCGTGACCGGTGGCATCCGCCCGACGGCGCGCAACGTCGCCCATATGGCCGAGCAGGTGCCGGACGTCCCGCACCAGTGGGGCGTGATCGGGATCTCGCGCGCGCAGTGGGGGCTGCTCGCGGCGGCGCTCTCGCTGGGCGGGAACATCCGTGTCGGGCTGGAGGACAACTTCTACCTGCCCGACGGGGAGATGGCGCGCTCGAACGGGGACCTCGTGGCGCGGGGCGCTCGCATGGCGACCGACGCGGGGCGTCGGCTGGCGACCGTGGATGAGGCGCGCGCGCTGCTGGCGCTTGCATGAAGTCCCACGCTGCTCTCGCAGACGGTCACGTCTTCGTACATTTCATGTAGCTTCATTGCGCTATGGATTACGAACTTAGTCGGCTTAGTACGCGAAGCTTTGAGCAGCTCGTCCAGGCGTTGTCCGTACATGTCCTTGGACCGAACGTCGTCGTCTTTGGAGACGGACGCGACGGTGGCCGGGAGGCAACCCACGAAGGGCCACTGCGGTACGGGCAGCGCGAGTGGGACGGGTACCTCGTCGTGCAGGCTAAGTTCCGGCAACGACACGATGGCCGCAAGCCCGACGGTCAATGGGCTTTAGAGGCGCTCAACGCTGAAATGGACCCGTACCTCACGGGTCGTCGACGGACCCCCGACTTCTACATCTTCGCCACGAACGCGGTTCTCAGCCCTGTTAGTGATCGAGGATTCAGTGATCGCCTGCGAACGCGTGTCGATGAGATCGCAGGCGAACTCGGCATGCGTGACTACGACATCTGGGACTACGACAAAATCCGGACTCTGTTAGACGGCGCGGCCGATATCCGAACCGCGTATGCGGCTTGGATCACTCCTGGAGACGTCTTGGACGCAATAGTCACGCAATTCTCGCCCACGCGGGTCGACTTCAAGGACGTGATCGCGTCCTTCCTACAGAAAGAGCTGCTCGCGGATCAGTATGTAAAACTGGAGCAAGCAGGTCGCGCTGCGGACGAGGCAATACCTCTCGGGCGGGTCTTCATTGATTTGCCGGCGTCTGCGGATCGACAAGCAGAACCCCTTCGGGTCGAGGACGAGTCGAGGGCGGGCTTCGTCGCGCGCGTATTGCGCGCAGGAGGTCAAAGACTGGCGGCGGGCGAAGCGTTCGACGTCAAGGGAAGCTCGAAGCGTCCACGGCTGGGGAGGTATGTTCTAATCGGTGGCCCCGGTCAAGGAAAGACGACGCTGGGTCAGTACGTCTGTCAGGCCTATCGGACAGAGATCCTTGGATCGAGTGACGCGCCTGTCTCCCCCGAGGTTAGACAGGCCATGGCTGTTCTTGCTACTCAAAGTCTCGCGAGTGATCTTCCTGCGCCCGGGGTGCGGCGCTTCCCAGTGCGAGTTGTCTTGAGTAAGTTTGCTGAAGACCTCGCCGCAGGCCGTACCGCAACGCTGCTCGGATATGTCGCCAGTCAGATGTCTCGTCGGTCTGGGCGCGACGTATCAGCTGTCGAGCTCATTGATTGGTTGTCGCGCTATCCGTGGCTTCTAGTACTTGACGGACTCGACGAAGTCCCAGCCTCGGCGAATCGCGGTGAAGTGCTCGCCGCCATTGAAGACTTGTGGGTAGATTTAGCGGCAGCAGACGCCGACATTCTTGTGGTTGCTACAAGCCGCCCGCAAGGCTATAACGATGCCTTCTCGGACCGCTACTATCAACACTTCTACCTGTCACCCTTGTCTGATTCTCGCGCGCTCATGTATGGCGAACGACTTGCCGAGGCCCGACACGCCGGTAATGCTGACAAGCGCGAGACGACTGTAGCCCGACTCCGCCGGGCAGTCCGCCACAGCGCTACTGCTCGATTGATGCGAAGCCCGCTGCAGGTCACCATCATGGCGACGCTAGTGGACCGAATGGGGCAACCGCCTGAGGACCGTTGGTCGTTGTTCGACGAGTACTACCGCGTCATTTATCAGCGCGAAGTAGAGCGGGATATCCCAGCGGCAGACGTGTTGCGCGCGTATAAGAAGCACATTGACAACATCCATGCGCGTGTAGGACTTCTGCTGCAGGTGGCGAGTGAGACCGGCGAAGCAGCTGACGCCAAGATGAGCCTCGATGATCTTGCGCGCATCGTGGGTCAGCGACTGAGCGAAGAAGGCTTCGGTGCCACCGAAGCTGAGCAGGTGCGGGACCAGATAATCGAGGCCGCGGGCGAACGCCTAGTGTTTCTAGTTGGTCTCGAGGAGGGGGAAGTGGGATTTGAGATTCGCAGCCTTCAGGAGTTCATGGCTTCCGAGGGGATAATGGACGGGCGCGATGACCTTATTCCGGGTCGACTGCGAGCCATTGCTCCCGTGCCGTCTTGGCGGAACGTGTTCCTCTTCGCCGCAGGCAAATGTTTTGCTGTTCGCGAGTACCTTCGCGATTCGATCTTCGCCATCTGCGCGGAGCTGAACACGATCGCGGACGACGCACTCGTTCGCGCGGGGCGCGCTGGATCGAGTCTGGCACTCGACCTTCTCGATGATGGGCCTGCGAGACGCCAGCCGCGGTACGCCGAGGCCTTCGCGCAACTGGCACTTGGTCTGGTCGACGAACCTGTTCCTGATATGCATCGCAGACTCGCCACCGTATTCGAACCACGGCTCCGCACGACGTACCAGGATTTTCTTTCTCCTCGTGTAGGGGGCAACTCGACGGGCTCGCCTACGGGTGCATGGGCCGTGGTCCTTGCCCTCGCGGCTCGCGGAGAGACGATCGCCGAAGAGCTTATTGGGCAGTGGTGGCCCGACACCGAACGAGCTCGCACCGAGCTCATAGAACCGCATATCTATGCCCCAGTGGACGTCCCTATTTCCGGGGTCGTGCCGCAGTTGATCGATCACGTGTGGACGGCTAATACGCCTGCTCCGTGGGAACTCACAGCGCTACTGGAGCGGCTCGCCCGTATCATGGATCTTCCTGTCTGGGCTCAAGCAATACGCGCCGCGCGGACACACCCCGTGAGGCGAAACATCGAGAATGCGGTGCCTCGGCTATCGATTCCGATTGGCGAGATTATGGCACCGTCCATTGTATCTCTCACTGAGAGTGACTCATGGACGAAGTTGAACGACATTAATGCTGTGCCCGGGCATGCTTGGGACCTTCATAAAGCCGTCATTGTGTTCGGTCAGAACCCAACAGCCGGTTCGCTGGCTAGCGCGCTGAGGCTTGCAGGGAAACAGGCCGCGGCGTACGGCGTGCATGCGGTGAGCGGGATTGCGATGCCGTGGCCGCTTGCCGCGTGCGTGGGTTCGGCTCGCGCCGCAGAAGAGGTACTAGCGCGTGCGGAGCTTGCCGCCGGCGGTACCTACGGTGATATCGAACATTGGCGGGAAGCGGAAGTAAGGTGGCGACAACGTGGGGTGTCGCGCGAAGACCTTGAGTGGGTGAGCCAGACCGGCAGGTGGCCATTCGACGCGACAGTGGCTCAGCGGGGATTCCCGATTGCGGCATCGGAATCCTCACCAGCACTGGCGAGCGTCGAGGATCTCGTCGAAGCATACTGTCAGTTGTTTAGCGGCGCGACTGATCCCGAAGCAAGGCGATTCTTCGCGCACAACGCTACAGGGATTGTTCCCAGCGTGATTGCGGCGTCTGAAGGCGACTACAAGATGCCAGCCACGATCATGGAGAAGCTGTTGGAAAGTCTTGACAGCAGTGACATGTACTACGTTGACTACGGCTTGCTTGCCGCGATAGACTTTGCAAGCGAGGGAGCTGATCGACTGCGTGTGGTGATAGGACTGCTCTCGCAGTGGCCCGCGTACGGTTCCACGGCGGGTGGTGGGCGGGTCCTGGACGAGCTCATTGGGCTAGCCGTCGCGTACCCAGAGGACCCTCATCTGCATAAGGTGCTGGTCAGTAGCCTGGCAGGTAACCGTCACTTGGAGCGCCCTGGGCTCTGGATGGTGCACCCCGGCGCCGGACAGTGGGGTGAACTGCTGCGCCTGCTCAACGAGGACCCGCTAGGCCCGTGGGTTGACCGTCTGGCGAGTGATCCCGAGACGTGTCAATTCGCGCTGCGACTAATTCTTCGTGCAGGCGTCTCTCAACGCTACAGTGAAAGTGTTGCCGTGAGGGTGAATCGACAAATGAAGGACCCCGATTCCCACTGTCGAAGTCAGGTGTCGAGCAGCACTCAAGAGCTTCTCGCTCGACGGCGAAGCCAACTCGAGGAGAGCGAATGGGCTCGCCTCGAATTCTTCCCGCGAACCTAGCGCTATGCGTCACGCAATCTCCTCTCTCTTCGTCGCTCGGTTGTGAGCTTCTACGTCGACGTGGGCGACGGGCGCTTCCAGGCGACGGAGCGGACTTCCGGACCGTGGGACCCGAAGCACCAGCACGCGGGGCCGCCTTCGGCGCTGCTGATGCGCGCGTTCGAGCTCGAGCCCTCAGAGCTGGTCATCGCGCGGATCACGATCGAGATCCTCGGCCCGGTCCCGATCGGGGAGCTGGTCGTCAGCACGGCGGTCGAGCGGCCCGGGCGGTCGGTCGACCTGCTCGCGGGGACGCTGGCCGTCGACGGGCGCGAGGTGATGCGCGCCCGGGCGTGGCGCGTGCGCCCTGCTCCGGTCAGCACCGAGGAGCTCGCGCCGCCGGAGCTGCCGGCGGAAGAGTCCGTGCCGCCGCCCGTCCTCGGTGAGACGTTCGGGTATGCGCACTCGATCGAGTGGCGCTGGGCGCGCGGCGAGTGGCAGGAGCAGGGGCCGGCGACGGTGTGGACGCGGATGAAGACGCCGTTGGTCGAGGGCGAGGAGCCCTCGCCGCGACAGCGGGTGATGGCCGTCGCCGACAGCGCGAGCGGCGTCTCCAGCGTGCTCGACTGGGGGCGCTACCTGTTCGTCAACACGGAGCTCACCGTGCACTTCCTGCGCGCGCCGGCCGGAGAGTGGGTGCTGCTCGACGCGGCGACCCAGATCGCCGAAGGCGGGGCGGGAATCGCCTCCTCCGTGCTCAGCGACCGGACGGGACCGGTTGCGCGCGGCGCACAGGCGCTGTTCGTCGCGCCACGATGACGCGGCCGTCGGCCTTCGGCGCGAGCGTGATCGAGCGGTGTTTGGTGTCCTCCGCGTGCGGCGTGCCGGGCTGCAGCTCCACGACGGCGTCGGCGATCGCGCGCAGCACCCACTTCATCTCGAACAGCGCGAAGGTCGCGCCGAGGCAGCGGCGCACGCCGCCGCCGAACGGGATCCACGTGTAGGTCCCCGCCGGCTTCTCCAAGAACCGCTCCGGGCGGAACGCGAGCGGGTCCGGATAGACGTCCGCGCGGGTGTGGATGAGGTGGATCGACGGCACGACGGCGATGCCCGCGGGGAGCGAGTAGCCGGCGATCTCGTACGGCTCCTTGAGCATGCGGATCACCCCGGGCAGCACCGGGCGCAGCCGCAGCGTCTCCTTGCACACGGCGTCGAGGTAGTCGTCGTCGCCCTCGCGCAGCCGCTCCCACGCGCCGGGGTGGCGGGCGAGCCGCTCGAGCGCCCAGGCGAGCGCGGTGGCCGTGGTCTCGTGGCCGGCGACGAGCAGCGTCAGCAGCTCGTCCTTGAGGGTCGCGTCGTCCATGTCGGTGCCGGCCAGCAGCACCGAGAGGATGTCGGCGTGCTCCTCGAGGTCGGGGTCGGCGCGGCGGGCGGTGATCAGCTCGCCGAGCAGGGCGTCGACCGGCACGCGGACGCGGTCGAAGACGGCGGTGTTCGCGCGCTTGCCGCCCATCACGGACAGCACGAGCGTGCTGGTCCGGCCGACGAACTCGAGCAGGCCGTGGAGGGCTTCGCGCAGGCGTTCGTCGCGGGAGCCGAAGACGGCGCGCATGATGATCTCGAGCGTGAGCTCCTGCGTGCGCAGGCGGGTGGCCAGCGGCGTGCCGACCGGCCAGCTCGCGACCTCCTCCTGCGCGATCGCGCGGATCATGTCGCCATAGGCCTGCATGCGCTCGCCGTGGAACGGCGGCAGCAGCGCCTTGCGGTGCTGCATGTGCTCCTTGCCGTCGAGCAGGAGCACGCTGCGCGCACCCAGCAGGGGCTTGAGGATGTTGTTGCCCTCGCCCGCGTGCAGGACGTTGGGGTCGCCGGTGAAGACCTGCTTGACGTGGTCCGGGTGACCGAGCATCACCCACGGGGCACGCTGCTCGACGTGGATGGTGAAGACGTCGCCGTAGCGCTCGCGCATGCGGCGCGAGTACGGGCCGGGGCGCGTGAGCCAGCCGATCGTCTGCGCGAGATGGGGGCGCGGCGGACCGGGGGGAAGGCTGCTCATAGCGGCTTCGCTTTCGGCTTGGGCTTCGGCTTGGGCTTCGGCTTGGGTTTGGGTGGCGGCTCGCTGTCGTCCGGAGCGCCCTCGCACCAGGCGAGCAGGACGGCGCACGGGGCGTGATCGATCACCCACCGCTGATCATGCCCGATCGAGTGCGGCCCGTTGTGACGTCCGTCACGCGCGAGCACCAACACATCGTGGGCGTGGGCGTGCTCGTAGACGATCGTCTCGGCCACACCGGTCTCGGCGATCTTCTCCGTGGGTGCGCCGAGGCGCTCCTCCGCGTCCTCGAGGAGGGCTTGCGCCGCCTCACCGGCGAGTGCGTGCATGCGCTGCAGCACCTGCTCGTGGCGGTGCCCGCGGCCGGGCACGTCGACGGTGTCGACATGGAGGAGCGTGACGCTGCTCGCTCGCAGCTTCGCGACCGTGTCGACGACGGCTTCCCAGCCGCCTTCGGTGATCCACGCGAGCACTCTCACGTCGTCAGCCACAGGGCGACGGTACCGAGGATCAGGATCGGCGGGACCGACAGCGCGCCGAGCAGGTGGAACTCGCGATGCCCGACCTCCTCGCCGCGCTCGCGGAGCACGCGCCGCCACAGCAGCGTCGCGAGCGATCCGGTGTACGTGAGGTTCGGGCCGGCGTTGACGCCGATCAGCACCGCGAGCACCGTGTGCGGGCCGGCCATGGCCGCCGCGGGGAGCAGGACGAGCAGCGCCGGCACGTTGTTGAGCGCGTTCGCGAGGGCGGCGGCGAGGAAGGTGGCGCCGAGCAGCGCGAGGAGGCCGCTGCCGCTCGGGAGCACGTTGGCGACGATGTCGGCGAGGCCCGCGTCGGCGAGCGCCCGGACGATCAGGCTCAGGCCGAGCACGAACACCAGCAGTGGGACGTCGATGGCCTTGGGGCGCGGGATGATGAGCAGTGCGCCGATGGCCGCGGGCCAGGCGACGTCGATGTCGAGCGGGCCGGCGGCGACGAACCCGGCGAGCGTGAGCGCGAGGATGATCAGCGGACGCTTCGGGAGCGGCGGGACTTCGGTCCGCGGCGTTCGTCCGGGCGCTTCGAGCGCGCTCCTGAAGACGCGCCGGATCACGATCCACTCGATCACGACGGCGACCGCGGTCGGGAGCGCCATGTGGGCGGCGAACCCCGCGAACGAGAGGCCGGTCGCGCTGAACGCGAGCAGGTTGGTGAGGTTGGAGACGGGGAGCAGGAGGGACGCGCTGTTGGCCAGGTGCGAGGTGGCGTAGACGTGCGGGCGGCTCGCGAGCCGTGCCTTGGCCGCGGCGGCGAACGCGGCGGGTGTGAGCAGCACGACGGTCGCGTCGAGTCCGAGCACCGCGGTCACCGCGACGGCCGCGCCGAAGATGTACGCGAGCAGTCGCGATCCGTCGCCGCGCGCACGGACGGCCATCCGCGCCGCGAGCGCGTCGAACAACCCCGCGCGCTCGCACCCGTCGCCGAGCACGAGCAACGAGGCGAGCACGACGAGCGTCGGCCCGATCGCCTCCGCCTCGTCGAGCGCGTCACTCGGTTCGAGCACGCCGAAGACGATCAGCACGGCCGCGCCGACCAGCGCGACGACGGCCTCCGGCGCACGCCGCCCGATCGCGGCGGCGATGGCGGCGACGAGCGCCACCGCGGCGGTGATCAAGTGCCCGCCCCGCTCGCAGCGGCGTTTCGTCCCTCGGACCTACTCGCGCTCCTCACCAGAGCGCCTCGTGGCGCTCCATCACGCCCCATCCCCTTGCGAGTTCTTCGCCCGTCGGCAGGCGGCCCGTGAACGTGCCGAACGGCTGCTCGTAGTCGGAGGCGATGACGAGGTAGTTCTCCTTCTTCGCCCGGGTCGCGAGCGTGGTGAAGCGCAGGTCGCCGACGCCGGCGATCCCGTCGAACGGTGGCGGGTCCACACGGTGCGGCGCGCCGTCCACCCACACGGTGTTCTCGCCCGGATGCATGCCCTCGACGAGGTTCCAGGTCACCGGGACGCCGTCCACCGTGACGCCCGCGCCCGCCGACCACAACCACGAGGTTCTTCGCGCGTGGCGTCCGTGCGACTCGTCGAGCAAGCCGGCCGCGTCGATCTCACGGCCCAGCACGGTGCCGCGCACGCGCAGTGGTGTCTTGCGGGTCCAGGCCGGGCCGGTGGTGGCCTCGATCGGCTCGCCGTGCTCAAGCTCCAGCTCGAACGGCGCGCGCGTGCCCTCGTGCAACCCGCTGCCGTCCCAGACCGCCCACCAGGAGCGGGGGATCAGGCCGACGCGCGCGTGGGCGACGCACAACATCAGGTCGGGTCCGAAGGCGCCGACCCAGCGCCAGGATTTGCGAAGCGACATGGCGTTCACACGATATGCTCCGCGACCGGATTGACCCATGAGTCAACCGAAGGAGATGACCTTGCGAGCCGCCGCCGTCCAGCTGCAGTCGACCCCCGACCGCGACCGCAATCTCGAAACCGCCGACCGCTTGACGCGAGCGGCGGCGAAAGCCGGGGCGGAGCTCGTGGTGCTCCCGGAGAAGTGGCCCGCGCTGGGCACGCCGGAGCAGACGATCGCCGCTGCTGAACCGCTCGACGGTGCCGTCGCGCAATGGGCGCAGGGCATCGCCTCCGAGCTCGGCATCGACCTCATCGCCGGCTCGTTCACCGAGCAGGGCGAAGAGCGCCACAGCAACACGTCGCTGCACGTCGGCCCGGACGGCGAGGTCCACGCGACCTACCGCAAGATCCACATGTTCGACGTCGAGGTCGGCGGGCGCGTCTACAAGGAGTCCGCGCACGAGGCGCCGGGCGAGGAGATCGTCACTTCTGAGACCGCGAGCGGCACGAAGCTCGGCTTGTCCATCTGTTACGACGTGCGCTTCCCCGAGCTCTACCGGATCCTCGCGGTCAAGGGCGCGGAAGTCATCGCCGTCCCGGCCGCGTTCACGTTCGCCACGACGCGCGACCACTGGGAGATCCTGTTGCGCGCCCGCGCGATCGAGGGCCAGGCGTTCGTCGTCGCCGCCAACCAGGTCGGCGAGCACGCGCCCGGCATCCGCTCCGGCGGGCGCTCGATGATCGTGGACCCCTGGGGCGTCGTGCTCGCGACCGCGCCGGACACGGAGACGTTCATCGTCGCCGAGCTGGACCTCGAGCGGCAGGCGGAGATCCGCCGCACGCTGCCGTCGCTGGCCAACCGGCGCCCCGGCGCCTATCGCTGGCCGGACGAGGTCACCGCGTAGATGGCGAAGGCGGCGCCCGTCGACAAGCGGCGGATCATCCTCGACGCCGCGGTGCGCGTGTTCGCGCGCGACGGGTTCCACAAGTGCCGCGTGTCGGACATCGCGGACGAGGCGGGCGTGGCCTACGGGCTCGTCTACCACTACTTCAAGTCCAAGGACCAGGTGCTGGACACGCTCTTCCTGGAGCGCTGGGAGGTCCTGCTCGAAGCGATCCGTCACACGGACGCGACGGATCTGCCGGCGGAAGAAAAGTTGCACGCGATCGCGGGGTTCATCATCGACTCCTACCGTCACGATCCCGACCTGATGAAGGTGATCATCGTCGAGGTCACGCGGGCCGCGAACTCGTTCGGCGCGGTGCACATCCGCAAGATCGACGAGGCCTACGCCTTGATCCGCGGGGTCGTCGAGAAGGCGCAGCAGAGCGGAGAGTTCCGCTCCGAGATCCCGGCCGAGTTCGCCGTGATGTCGTTCTATGGCGCCATCGAGCAGGTGCTCACCGGTTGGATCTTCGGGTTGCTGGATGAAGGGGAGGACGCGTACGACAGCGCGAAGGCCCACATCGTCCAGACCATCTGCGGTGGACTCGCCGCATAGACTCCGCCGCTATGGATAACGATCTCGTCAAGCGCCTGGCCTGGTCTGGCCTGCTCGCCGGCACCGGGGCCCTGGCCTCGATCGTGACGACGAAGGTGGCCGCAGTGGTTTTCCGCCGCATCTTTGGGGAAGATCCGCCGGAGTGAGTTCGCACGATCCCGATCGCACCCAGGAATGGGACGCCCCGCCGGACCTCGAGCAGCCGGGCGTGCCCGCGCAGGCCGGGAGCGCTGCCGCGGGCTCCACGGCCAAAGAGGCTGAAGAGGCCGCGGCCGCCCGTGAGGCGCAGGCCCAGGCCGAGCGCACGAAGGCCGAGGCCCGCGGCGCCGAGCTACGTGCAGAGCTGCGCGAAACCGACGCACGCCGCGCCGAAGAGGAGACGGCCAAGGCGCACGACGCCACGGCTGCCGCCGAGAAGCAGGAAGAGAAGCAGTCGCGCAAGGAGCGCAAGGCCCGCGAGGCGGCCGAGCGGGCCGAGGCTGAGGCGCGCAAGGCGCGCGAGCAGGCCGGCAACGCCGAACGGCTCGCGGTGCAGAGCTCGACGCCCGGCAAGGAGCGGCCGGCAACCGTCTCGGGCGCCAACGTGATGAGCCCGGGTCTGGGCTCAGAGACCGACCCGGCCGTGGCCGCGTCGGCGGCGGGCGCCTACCGCCCGCCGGTCACCGACACGCCGTCCACGGGCGAGTCGAGCCCGCTGGAACGCCCTGAGGTGCTGGCGGGGATCGTCTTCGCCGGCGCGTTCTTGGCCGCCCGCATCTTCAAGAGGCTGGTCGACTAGATGGCTGATCACACGACGTCAGAGCTCGCGAAGGCGATCCAAGAAGTCACCGAGAAGGGCCAGCTGCTCGTCCGCGAGGAGATCGCGCTGGCCAAGGCCGAGGTGACCGAGAAGGTCTCCGGCCTGGTCAAGGGCATCGCGATCGGTGCCGCCGGCGGCATCTTCGTCCTCGCCGGTCTCATCTACTTCCTGCACTTCCTCGCGTTGCTGATCGCCGACGTGCTCGGGTCCAACCCGTGGCTCGGCTATCTGATCCTGTCGGGCGCGCTGTTCCTGTTCGGCGGTCTCGCGGCCTTCCTGGCCATGCGCTTCTTCAAGAAGGGCTCGCCGCCCACCCCGCAGATGGCGATCGAGGAGGCACAGCTGATCAAGGCGACGCTGCAGAACGCGCACCCGGCCACGCCCGAGGGCGTCGTCGCGCCGACCACGCCCGGCAAGGTGGAGGCGAAGCGATGAGTGCCCAGCGTTCACCGGAGGAGATCCGGCGCTCCATCGAGGCCAACCGGGCTGAGCTCGGGCTCGCGGTGGAGAACCTCCGCGGCGAGATCGTCAAGGCCACGGACTGGAAGTCCCAGCTGCGCACGCACAAGCGTGAGGTGATCATCGGCGCGGCCGTCGCGGGCTTCGTCCTCGGCGGCGGGATCGCCGCCATGACCGGCCTGCTTACCGGCCGCCGCTCCTCAAGGCGTTACTGAGCCTTACGCCGGCGCGGGCTTCGGGGGCGGTGGGATGTCCTCGGGTTTGACCGCGCCGGCGGTGAGCTCCGCCATGTTCTGGTCGTGCCGCCAGTCCCACCACTCGCGCAGGGCGATCTGCAGGGAGGCGGCGACCGGGATCGCGACCAGCGCGCCGAGCACGCCTAACAGGGTCGAGCCGAAGAGCACGGCGACGAGCACCATGAACGGGTGCACGTTGACCGCGCGCTTCTGGATCTGCGGCTGGATCAGCGTGTTCTCGACCTGCTGGTAGATGATCGAGTAGATCGCCCACACGATCGTGGCCGTGGGGAAGTCCGCGAACACGGTGACGACACCGACGATGACCGCGCCGATCGTCGCGCCGATCAGCGGCACGAGGTCGGCGAAGAAGATGATGATCGCGAGCGCGGCCGCGAACGGCACGTCGAGGATGATCAGCACGATGTAGGCCGAGACGGCGGCGACCGTGGCCTGCGCGATCACCCCGCCGACGTAGGCGCCGACGGCCTTGCCCATGTGCTCGAGCGCCGTGCGCATGCGGACCGCCCGCGCCGCCGGCTGGAGCTCGATCGCGCGTTGGATCCAGTTGCGCCCGCTGCCGAGCAGGAACGCGGTCATGATGAGGATCGTGAACAGCGCGAACAGCGAGTTGACGACGCCGAGGCCGATGTCCCCGAGCACGTTCGCGGCATCGCCGATGCGCGCCGGGAGCTTCTCGGCTTCCGTCTGCAGCTTCTCCGTGATGTTGTAGTCCTCCTCCAGGCTCCGCAGGCGTGAGTTGCCCTCGACGAAGTCCTGCGCCTCCTGCGCGTATTGCGGGAGGTCCTGGATGAGGTTGTTGCCCTGGGTGACGAGCGGCGGGACGATGATGATCCCGATCCCGATCGGGATCAGCAGCAGCCCGAGGTAGACGATCGTGATCGCGAAGCCGCGTTTCATCCACTGGTTGAGCACGTTCACCGGGCCCGACAGAGCGACCGCGAGGAACACCGCGATCAGCACCCAGCTGATCGGCTTGCGCAGCAGATAGATGAGGTACAGCAGCAGCGTGAACAGGACCGCGATGAACAGCGTGCGGACGATCACCTGCGGCGACAGGAAGGGCACCACGCGCACGAGCGGCGGCTGTTCGCGGCGCTTCGGAGGATCTAGCGGGACGCCCACCGCGCGGGGCTTTCCAGCCCGCGCGGCGGAATCCTTCCTACATCGGACCGAGCAGTTCCGTTCTCAGGCCGGCGACGCCGAGGATGCCCGGGCCGATGTGGGTGCCGATGACGGGACCGATCTCCGAGACCATCTCCGGGTCGCGGCCGTAGATCTCGCGGCCCCGCTCGGCGAGCCGTTCGGCATCGGCGGCGGCCTGAACGTGCTGGATCGCGAACGCGTCGCAGCCGTTCTCGTGGCGCTGCTCGAGGTGGGCGACGAGCCGTTCGAAGGCGCGGCCCGCGGTGCGGACGCGCTCGACGGGGCGCATCTCACCCTCGATCGTGAGGATGGGCTTGACCTTCAGCGTCGCGCCGATCCACGCCGACGCCGCGCCGATCCGTCCGCCACGGCGCAGGTACTCCAGCGTGTCGACCATGACGAGGATCTGCAGGTCCTCGCGGAGCGTGTTGGCGGCGGCCAGCGCGCCCGCGAGGTCGGCCCCGCGCTCGACGGCGTTGGCGGCGGCGACGGACATGAAGCCGTGCCCGGCGCTGCCCGTGCGCGAGTCCAGCACGATCATCTGCTCAGCCGGCATCCCGCGCTCGATCAGCAGGTCACGCGCCTGCTCGGCGGCCCGGACCGTGCCGGAGATGCCGCCGCTCAGGTGGATGGAGAGCACCTGGTCGCCGGCTTCGATCAGCGGCTCGTAGACGGCGAGGAAGTCCCCGAGGGACGGCTGCGACGTGGTCGGCAGCTCACCCGCGCTCTTCAGGAAGTCGTAGTAGCCGTCGTAGTCCGGCAGGTCGATCTCGCGATCGGTCCGGCCGTCCCAGTTGACGTAGAGGGACACCAAGTGGATCCCGTGACGCTCGATCACCTCCGGGGGGAGGTACTGCGTGGTGTCTGTGACCACAGCAATCCTGGACATCGCGGGTCAACCCTAGCCGGTGTCGTGGTCAGACGAGCGTTTGCGCGCCACGAATGTCGAACGCGAGAATGCCGGACGTCATAGGGTCGACAAGCGACCAACTGGAGGGCACTACCGATGAAGTTCCTTGCGCTGATCTACGCCGACGAGACCCGCTGGGTGAATGCCACGCCAGAGGAGATGAACGCGACCATGGAGGCGCACAACGTCTTCAGCTCAGCGGCCGGCCAGGCCGGGGCGCTCGCCGGCGGCGAAGCGCTCGAGCCCACCACCGCGGCGACGACGGTGCGCGTGCGTGACGGCGAGCGCATGCTGACCGACGGCCCGTTCGCGGAGACGAAGGAGCAGCTCGGCGGCTACTACGTGATCGAGGCCGCCGACCTCGACGCGGCCTTGAGCTGGGCCGCGCAGATCCCGGAGGCGAAGATCGGCAGCGTCGAGGTTCGCCCGATCATCGACTTCACGGGCATGGAAGGCTGAGCGCCGGGCCGCAAGCCGCGATCGTCGACCGTCTGTTCCGGCGTGAGTCGGGACAGGCGGTCGCGATCCTCGCGCGGGTCCTCGGCGATCTCGACCGGGCCGAGGAGGCCGTGCAGGACGCGTTCCTGGTGGCCTTGGAGCGCTGGCCGCGGGACGGGCTGCCGGACAACCCGGCGGCGTGGATCGTCACTGCGGCACGTAACCGCGCGCTCGACCGGATCCGCTCGGAGCAACGCTGGGCGGGGCGGCGCGCGGCCCTGGAGGCCGAGCTGCGCACCGTCGGCGACGCCGAGGCTGAGGACGACACGCCCGTGAGCCCGATCGTCGACGACCGGCTGCGGCTGATCTTCACCGTCTGCCATCCCGCGCTGGCCCCCGAGGCCCGCGTGGCGCTGACGCTGCGCGCGCTGGGCGGGCTCACCACCGCCGAGGTCGCGCGCGCGTTCCTCGTGGCCGAGCCCGCGATGGCGCAGCGCATCTCCCGCGCCAAGCGCAAGATCGCGGGCGCGGGCATCAAGTACGAGTTCCCGCGCGACGCCGACCTGCCCGAGCGGCTGCGCAGCGTGCTCGCGACGCTCTACCTGATCTTCAACGCGGGCTACGGCCCGCCCGTGCGCGCGTCGCTGTGCGCCGAGGCGATCCGGCTCGCCCGGCTGCTCGTGGCGCTCATGCCGGACGAGGGCGAGGCGATCGGGCTGCTCGCGCTGATGCTCCTGACCGACTCGCGCCGGGCCGCGCGGGTGGATGCCGACGGTCGATTGGTGTTGCTCGCCGACCAGGATCGCTCGCTCTGGGACCGCGAGCAGATCGCCGAGGGCGAGCAGCTCGTCGCCCGTGGCTGGCGGCTGGGCCGGATCGGCGTGCACCTCATCCAGGCCTCGATCGCCGTCGAGCACGCGCGCGGCTCGGACTGGACGCGGATCGCACGGCTCTACGACGAGCTGTGGGCGGTCTCGCCGACGCCGATCGTGGCCCTGAACCGCGCCGTGGCGATCGCCGAACGCGACGGGCCGGAAGCCGGCCTGGTCGAGCTGGAGCGAATCCGCGACCTGGACGGCTACCACCTCTTCCACGCCGCCCGGGCCGACCTGCTGCGCCGCCTGGATCGGCGCGAGGCGGCGATCACCGCCTACGAGGCCGCGCTCGCGCTGACGGACAGCGCAGTGGAGCGTGACTTCCTGTGTGCACGGATCGAGGAGATTTCGTGCAGATCGCCGGAATGACCGGCTGATCGGGCAGGATGGCGGCCGTGGCTGAAGCACTCGCTATCCATGAACTGCGCAAGCGCTACGGCGCGAACGAGGCGCTCAAAGGTGTTGACCTCACCGTCGGCGAGGGCGAGCTCGTCGGGCTGCTCGGCCCGAATGGCGCCGGTAAATCGACGCTCGTGAAGATCGCGTGCGGGCTCGTGATGCAGACGAGCGGAACGGCGCAGGTGGTCGGCGAACCCGCCGGCTCCAACGCCGCCAACCGCAAGCTCGGGTACCTGGCCGAGCTGTTCCGGTTCCCGGACTGGCTCAGCGCGGACGAGTTGCTGCAGCTGCATCAGAAGCTCAACGGCTCGCGCGGCGGGGCCACTGAGCGCCGGGACCTGCTGGAGCTCGTGGGGCTCGGCGAGGTGCCGGACCGGCGCGTCGGGCAGATGTCGAAGGGCATGCAGCAACGGCTCGGGATCGCGCAGGCGATGCTCGGCGACCCGAAGCTGCTGATGCTGGACGAGCCGACGAGCGCGCTCGACCCGGCCGGTCGGCGGACGGTCCGCGAGCTGCTCGAGACGCTGCGCAGCCGCGGCGTCGCGGTGCTCCTGAACTCGCACCTG
Organism: Solirubrobacter taibaiensis; assembly: GCA_027587225.1. GTDB lineage: Bacteria > Actinomycetota > Thermoleophilia > Solirubrobacterales > Solirubrobacteraceae > Solirubrobacter > Solirubrobacter taibaiensis. The sequence continues at coordinate 60,837 of JAPDDQ010000014.1, read as the reverse complement.
CTGAGCGAGGTGGAGCTCGTGTGCGACCGCGTGATCATGATCGCGCGCGGCGAGGTGGTCGCGGCGGGCACGCCGGCGGAGCTCTCGCACGCGGGCGGGGTGGAGGTCACGACCGGACGTGGCGTGCGGCTGTTCGCGCAGGCCACGCGCGAGGACCTGCCGCGGATCGTGCGCGAGTTGGTCGCCGAGGGGGAGGACGTGTACGAGATCCGCGTCCTGCGTTCCTCGCTCGAAGACGTGTACCTCGAGCTGGTCGGCGGGCGATGAGGGGCGTCGGCATCGTCGCGGGGTTCGCCCTGCGTGAGTCGGTGCGCCGGCGCGTGTTCGTGGTGGTCGCGCTGCTGACGGTCGCGTTCCTGGGGTTGTACGGCCTCGGCGTCTGGCGGGTGTCGCGCGAGGTGGACGAGTTCGGCCCGGGCGCCCAGGGCGTCGACGGCGAGATCGTCGCGGGCGCGACGCTGCTCGGCCTCTCGATGTTCGCGACGCTGTTCCTGGGCGCGATCCTCGCCGTCTTCTTGACCTTGAACGCGGTGCGTGGTGACGCCGAGCGCGGGCTGCTGCAGCCGATGATCGTGCGCCCGCTCGGGCGCGGGACGCTGCTCGCGGGGCGCTACGTGGCCGCGGCGGGCGTGTGCGTGGTCTACACGCTATTCGTCTTCATCGCGTCGGTGATCATCACCAACGGCTTCATCGACTGGTGGCCGGACCGGACGATCGTGCCCGCGATCGAGATGGCGGTCGCGGTGGCGGTGATCGCGGCGCTCGCGCTCGGCGGGTCCGTCCTGCTCTCCAGCACCGCGAACGGCATCGCGATCTTCATGCTCTTCGGCGCCGGCCTGACGGCGGGCCTGCTGGGCCAGATCGGTGAGGCGCTGAACTCGGACACGCTCGAGGACGTCTCGCGCACCGCGTCGTGGATCCTGCCGTTCGAGGCGCTTTACCAGACGGCGCTGAGCGAGATCACGGCTGACACGATCGGGTTCAACCGCTTCGCGATCGACCTCGGCCCGTTCGGCGGCGCGCAGGAGTTCGGCGCGCTCTTGTGGCCCTACACGGTGGTCTATCTCGCCGCGATCGCCGCCGTCGCGCTGTGGGCGTTCAAGCGCCGGGACTTGTGAGCGCCGACGCTGGGTAGTTCACGACCCATGATCCCGGTCGAGAACATCGCAGACTGGCGCGGCCAGGAGGTCGTCGATCCCAACGGCGAGAAGCTCGGCAAGCTCGAGGAGATCTACTTCGATGGCGAGACCGACGAGCCGGTGTTCGGCGCCGTCAAGACCGGTCTCGTGTCCAAGTCGCTGACGCTCGTGCCGTTGCTGCGGGCGAGCGTCGGACGTGACTACGTGCGCGTGGACCGGCGCAAGGCCGTGTTCAAGAAGGCGCCCAGCTTCGACACCGGCGCCGAGCTCACACTCGACGACGAGGCCAAGACGTACGAGCACTACTCGATGGACTACGCGCCCGCCGGCGAGGGCGCGCGCCGCCTCGCCAAGCGTTAGCGCCGGATGGCGATGAAGCGGGACCCGGTCGCCGGGATCTCGCCCGCGGCGATCTTCGCTTCCTCCTCGGCGCGGTGGTCCCAGCCGATCTTGTGGCGGTACAGGTAGGCGCCGGGGACGGGCTCGCTCACGTCGAACCACGGCGCGAGCTCGGTGCGGATGCGGGCGACCGAGAAGATGTGGTGGCGCATGTGCGCCACGTGTTCCGCGGGGTCCTGGTCCTCGCCGGCGATGTTCAGCCACCACGCGGCGGCGCGCTCGTCGAGCGCCGCGACGTCGTATTCGTCGACGACCAGCCGCGCGCCCGGGCGCAGGAGCCCGGCGAGCTGCTCCAACGACTCGGTGAGCGGCTCGACGTGGTGCAGCGACGTCATCGCCACGGCGGCGTCGAACGGCTCCGCTTCGAGGTCGAGCAGCGACACGGGCAGCACGTCGCCCTCACCCCGCGGGTCGATGGCGGTCACGTCGTACCCGGCACCGCGCAGCACCGCGGCGAGCGCGCCGTCCCCAGCGCCGATCTCGAGCACCCGCGCGGGCGCGGGCGGCAGGGCGGAACGAACGAAGGCGATGGCGTCAGGAGCAGGCACGGCAGCGACGATAGAAACCCGATCGCCTTCCGCCAAGTCCCATTGCCATCGAGGCAAGTTTCCTAAAGAGGGACTGTCCCTCTTTAGGTTGAGGTCCCTGCACCGAGTGGACGATGACGGGCGGCCGGGGCAGCCGTAGCGTCGCTGGCATGCTCTCCGATCCCCGCCGGTTCTCCCGTCTCGTGGCCGTGTTCGCGCTGTTCGCTGCACCGTTGCTGGTGCTCGCGGGGATGGCCGCGACGCCGTGGGAGGACGAGTTCACGACCGCCTCCTACCACGACGCGCTCGCCGCGCATCCGGAGCAGGCGCAGATCGCGGCGGTGCTGCTGCATTTCGGGTTCCTGCTCCTGCTGCCGGCCTCACTCGGGCTGATGCATCTGGCGCGGGGCGCCGCGCCGAAGCTCGCGCACGTCGGCGGGCTGCTCGCGATCTTCGGCCTGGCGACGCTGCCGGGCCTGCTCGTGACGGACTTCTACGACCTCGCGCTCGCCGAGGCGCTGCCCCGCGAGCAGTCGGTCCCGATCTCGGACGCGGCGCTGGACGGCTGGGCGCCGATGCTGATCAGCCTCACCGGGACGATCCCGGTGTTCGTGGGGATGATCGTGCTGGCGTTCGCCGTCTGGCGCGCGCGGGTGGCACCGATCTGGGCGGCGATCCTCCTCACGCTGGGCTGGATCGTGCCCTTCGCCTCCTCGGGCGGCCTGGTCCTCGGCGTCCTCGGCGCCGCGCTCATGACCGCCGGACTGGGCTGGATCGGCCTGATCGTCGCCCGCATGGACGACCAGGGGTGGGCGGAACGGTCGTTCGTGCGCGAGCCCGTCTACGCCTGACCGGGCTCGACGATGCCGTGCTCGTAGGCGAAGACGACGGCCTGGACGCGGTCGCGCAGGCCGAGCTTCATCAGCACACGGGCGACGTGGGTCTTGACCGTGGCGTCGCCGATGATCAGCGCGTTCGCGATCTCCTGGTTGGACAGGCCGCGGGCGAGGAAGGTGAGGATCTCGAGCTCACGGGCGGTCAGCTCCTCGAGCTCGCGCGGCGGGGGCTTGACCGCGGCGCGGCGGCCGAACGCGGCGATCACGCGCTGGGTCACGGCGGGGTCGATCAGCGCGTTGCCCGCGGAGACCGTGTGGACGGCGGCGATCAGTTGCTCCGGCGGTGAGACCTTCAGCAGGAAGCCGCTCGTGCCTGCCCGCAGCGCCTCGTAGAGGTACTCCTCCTCGTCGAAGGTCGTGAGCACGAGCACCTTCGGCGGGTCGGGGGTGGCGAGCAGCCGGCGCGAGGCCTCCAGCCCGTCCAAGACCGGCATGCGGATGTCCATCAGGACGACGTCGGGCCTGGTGTTGCGGACGACGCGCAACACCTCCTCGCCATCCCCGGCCTCGCCGACGACCTCGATGTCGGGCTCGGCGTCCAGCACCATCTTCAGGCCCGCCCGGACGAGCATCTGATCGTCGGCGACGACGACGCGCACGGTCATGCCGGGAGCCTCGCATGCACGCGAAACCCGCCGCTGGGCAGCGGGCCGGCCTCGAGCTCGCCGCCGAACAGCGCGGCGCGCTCGCGCATACCGACGATGCCCTGGCCGGTGCCCTTCGACGGCGCGTGGCCGGGGCCGTCGTCGCGGACCTCGAGCTGCAGGTCGCGGCCGTAGCGCACGGAGACGGCGACGCGCGCGCCTGGCGCGTACCGCATGGCGTTGGTCAGCGCCTCCTGCACGATCCGGTACGCGGACATGTCCAGCCCTGGGGCGAGCGGTGCGGGCTCGCCCTCGATCTTCAGCGAAGCGTCGAGCCCGGCCTCGCGCACCTGCTCGACCAGCGCGCCAACCCGCGCGAGGCTGGGTGACGGCGCAAGTTCCGCGCCGTCGTCGCGCTTGCGCAGGATGCCGAGCATGCGGTGGAGCTCCATGACCGCCTGGCGGCCCGTCTCCTCCACGCCGGCCAGCGCCTCCCGCTCCCGTTCACGCGTCGGGTCGTCTTTGAGCAGCCGCCGCACCCCGCCCGCCTGCAGCACCATCACGGACACGCTGTGCGCGACCGCGTCGTGGAGCTCGCGCGCGATCCGCGCGCGCTCGTCGGCAACCGCCGTCCGCGCGTGTTCCTCGGCCACGGCGGCGTCGCGCTCCGCCGCCACCCGGCGGGACTCGTGCCCGTGCAGCAGCCGCCCGAGTGCCCACGCCAGCACGTAGAACCCGCACTGCGCGACGGCCTGCGCGAACCCCACGTCTCGCCCGGACGCGAAGTCCAGCCACACGTAGGCGAGCCCGATGGCCAGGCCCAGGGCGGCCGGCTGGAGCCGCAGTTGGTAGGCGACGGTGAACAGCAGGAGCAGCTCGGCGAGGAACGGGGAGAGCGGGTCGGTGTCGTAGGTGGCGTCGTGGGCCATCACCTGGCCGAGCACGATCGCCAGCAGCGCGAGCAGCGGTGAGCGCCGCCGCAGCGCGACCGCGCCGCCGGTCACGAGGGCAGCCGCGAGCCAGCGGCCGGTGTTGTCGCGCGCCAACGCCTCGAGGATGCCGAGCGCCAGGATCGGGAGCGCGATCGCGAGGTCGATCTGCTGGGCACGGGACAGGCGCATCGTGGCCCGCAAGGTACCGGCGCGCGGGGCTTGAATCATCGTCCGCGCGGATGATCGCGACGTCCGCCGCGCGGGGGATCGCGAATCGCCGCCGCGGGCGATGACCGCTCACAAACCCGGCCGTAGCTTCCTCGGCATGCTCTCTGACCCCCGCCGCTTCTCTCGTCTCATCGCCGCGATCGCGCTCCTCCTCGGCCCGATCGTCGTTCTCGCCGGCATGATCGCCACGCCCTGGGAGGACGAGGCCACGACGGCCTCCTACCACGACGCGCTCGCCGCTCACGCGAGCCAGGCGAACGTCTCCGCCACGCTGCTGCACTTCGGCTTCGTGCTGCTCCTCCCGGCCGCGCTCGGGATCATGCACCTGGCCCGCAAGGCCACGCCGAAGGTCGCCCACATCGGCGGCCTGCTCGCCGTCGCCGGCTTGGCCACGCTCCCCGGCCTGCTCGTGACCGACTTCTACGACCTCGCGCTCGCACAGGCGCTGCCGCGCGCCGAGTCCGTGAAGATCGCCGACGCCGCCGCCTCCGGCTGGGCGCCCGCCGTGATGTTCATCACCGGCATCCTCCCGGTCTTCGTCGGCACGGTCGTGCTGGCCGTCGCGGCGTACCGGGCCAACGTCATCGGTGGCTGGGCGCCGTTCGTCCTCACCGCCGGCTGGCTGCTCCCGATCGTGTCCGGCACCGGCCTCGTCCCGGCTGTCGCCGGCGCGCTGCTCATCCTCGCCGTGTTCGGCTCGATCGGCGTGAAGGTCGCGCGGATGAGCGATCAGGCGTGGGCCGAGCGCGCGTTCGCTCGCACGACCCGCGTGAAGGCCCCGAAGATCGCGGTCGAGAGCGCCGCCTGATCGGGGAGATGGAGGGCGTCCGCCGCGCGGGCGTCTTCCACGGTGGTCCCGGCCTCGGTCACGGCATAGGGCCATCCGGCGTACCAGCCGTCGACCGCTGCGCCGTCGACCTCGGGATGGAACTGGACGCCCCACGCGCGGCGGCCGACGCGGAAGCCCTCCGCGCGGCCGCCGTTCGGCCGTGCGTAGATCTCGACGGCGCCGGGCGGCGGCTCGAAGCCGTCCTGGTTCCAGTGCAACGCGTGCGCTCCGGGCGGGATCGCGCCCAGGACCTCGTCCTCGGCGATCACCGTCAGCGGCTCCCAGCTCACGAACCGCTTGGGCAGCCGCACGTTCTCCCCGCCCGTCGCGCGAGCGAGCAACTGGGCGCCCAGGCAGACGCCGAGGAACGGGAGCTCGCGCTCCACGGCCTCGGCGATCAGCTCCACCTCGGGCGCGAGCGCTGGGTCCCACGCGTCCTGCTCACCCCCGAAGGACACGAGCCCATCGAGGCCGTCCAGCGACGGGAGCGTGCCGCCGAAATGCTCCTCGACCGCCCCGAGGGGTGCGGCGGCGTTGCCCAGGAAGGGCTGCTGGAGGTGGTGGATGACGGCGATGCGGGTCATGGGTTCAGCACGCGCGCGGCGACGCCTCCCAGTGTGGCTTGCCCGTAAGCCACACTCGGCCCGTCGCTCGTGAGGACCGCGAGCGCGACTCGCCGGCCATCCCGCTCCAGCAGCGCGGCCTGGTGGGTGATGCCCTTGCGCCACCCGGCCTTGAAGAAGACGTGGAAGCCACGACGCTCGGCGACGGGGGCGATGCCCCAGCGCTGCGGCTTGATGATTCCGCCGAGCAGCTCACGCGCATAGGCGCGGTGGCGCTTCGGGACGAGCTTGTCGATGCGCAGGAACAGGCGCGCCTGGTCGGCGGCGGTGATGCGGACCTCGAACGGCGCGCCGACCGGGGTGAGGTGCTGCATCCGCGCCGCGCGCGCCACGGACTGGAAGGCCGCGTCGCCGCCGTACTGCGCGTAGACCTCGCGCGCGGCGTCGTTGTCGGACTCGGTGATCATCGGCCGCAGCAGCTCGTGCTCGCGGGTGGTGAGCGGGCGGGTCGCCGCGTGGCGCAGCACGGCCACCAGCAGCATCGCCTTGCCCATGCTCGCCGCGCGGAACTGGACGGTGAGGTTGGCGCCGCGAATTCGGCCGTCCTCGGTGGCCACGGCCCAGGCGACCGTGCCGGCGCGCTGCTGGGCGTACTTCGTGGCCGCGGGCAGTCCCGCGCTCACGACGAGCGGCTTGGGCTCGGTCCGGCGTGCGGGTTGCTCGTTGCCGCTGCCGGCGACGACCGCCAGTGCGGCCGTCGCGACAGCGAAGAAGCCGGTCTTAGGCGAGGTCGTTGCGGATCTGGAGGGGCGGGGCGCCCGGCTCCGAGGCCACGGGGGCCTCCGCAGGCGCGTCGGCCTTCGGCTCGATGCCGAGTGTGGTGGCCAATTCGCCCGTCTCATACATCTCGGTGACGATGTCGCAGCCACCGACCAGTTCGCCGTTGACGAACAGCTGGGGGATCGTCGGCCAGTTCGAGATGGCCGACAGCTCCTGGCGGATGCGCGGGTCCGGGAGGATGTCCACGGCCGCGTAGGAGGCGCCGAGCGCGTCCAAAGCGGCGACCGTGCGGGCGCTGAAGCCGCACATCGGCTGCTCCGGGCGGCCCTTCATGAAGAGGATCACTTCGTGCTCGGAGATCGCCTTGGAGATCTCGTCGCGGACTGGGTTCTCGGTGGCGCTCACGCTTCCGCCTTCGTGACGAGGGATAGGGCATGGATCGGGCCGCCGATGTCGGCTCCGAAGACCGCGTAGACGCGGCGATGCTGCTCGATGCGGCTCATCCCGGCGAACTCCGGCGCGACAACGGTGGCGCGGAAGTGATCTTCCGTGCCCGTGAGATCGGTCACGTCGGCTGTGGAGCCGGGGATCGCGGCCTCGATGCGCTGCTTGAGGTCGTCCGTGGAGGGCATTCACCGAGAGGGTAGCGGTCGCTACACTTCGGGAAGTATTGGACGGGAACCCCTACGGGAGTACTGACACGTGATCACCTTCACCGAAAAGGGCGCCGAGAAGGTTCAGGAATTCCTGGCGTCGCAGAGCGCCGATGTGCAGACGTCGGGTCTTCGCGTGGGCGTGCGCGGCGGTGGCTGCTCGGGCTTCCAGTATGCGCTCGCGTTCGACCAGGAGCGCCCGGGTGACGAGGTCTTCACCGACCACGGCCTGCGCATCCTCGTCGACACTCCTTCGCTGCCCTACGTCAAGGGCGCCGTCGTCGACTACGTCGAGTCGATGCAGGGCGCCGGCTTCAAGGTCGACAACCCGAACGTCATCGCCGCCTGCGGCTGCGGCTCCTCTTTCCGCGTTGAGGAAGAGGAAGAAGTTTCCGCGGTCTAGACACCTGTCCCATTGAGCGGCGCGTAGCGCGCCGCTTCAATGCGGCGCGTGAAGATCCACGCGTTCTGTCTGACCCTGCTCGCGTTCGCCGCGTTCGCCCCATCGGCGAACGCCGCGGTCGCTGACCACATCATCCCGCTCTACGACGCCTCGGACGGCGTCCGGCCCGTGCAGAAGTCGACCGGTGAGGTCGTGCTGCACTTCGGGCCCAAGGCCGCGAAGCTGTACAAGACGATCGGCGGCAAGCGCGTCACGCTGGCGTGCGGCACGGTCACGGGCGAGCCCGACGGCGACGGATTCTTCTCTACGGGCCACGGCGAGTCGACCGACACGCTCCCGAAGCGGCGCGGAGCGGTGCGGATGTACGAGTCCAACCCCGACCTCGAGCTGTGCGCGATCGCGTCCAAGCGGGTCAAGGCGGACCGGACGTGTTTTCCGCTCACCGAGGATTCGAAGCTCTGCACGCGCGTGATCGTGGCCGTCCGGCCCTCGGGGCTCGCCTACATCCAGGCCCGGGCGCGGACGGTCGAGCTCTCGCTCACCGTGCTCACGCTGGGCATGGCGGACAGCCCGGCGTTGAAGGTCCCGGGCGCCACCCGGCTCGAGAAGATGCAGCGGATGCTCGGGCCGGACGTGGTCGAGCTCACGACACCGGATGACACGCCTCCCGCGGGGAAGGTCGGCTACTGGACCGACGGAAAGAACCTCGCGGCGGTGGCGCTCCTCGCCGACGGGACGCGACGGTTCGTCAGATTCCAGGACGAGGTGTACTCGACCAACGACCCGGCGCTGATGGGCCTCGACAACGACGCCGTCTTCACGGTCTTCTGATGCTGCGCGCCCTACTGCTCGCGCTCGTCGCGCTCCTCATCGTCGTACCAAGCGCGAACGCCGCCTACGCGGACCGGTTCGTGCCGTTCGTCGACGTGTCCGATGATGTCCATGTCGGCACGGCGCGGGGCGAGATGTACGTGCGCTTCGGCCCGAAGGCGGCGAAGCTCTATCGCAAGCTGGCCGGCCGGACGTACACGTCGGGCTGCATCGCCGATCCGCCCGGCGGTGAAGGCACCTCGGGCGACCTTCCCGGCGATCGCGCCCCGCGCAAGCGCTCCCGTCTCTACATCTCGGGTCTGCCTGGGGCCGATGTGTGCTTCATCGCGTCGCCGATGCGCGCTTCGGATGACCGCTGCCTGTTCGCCCGCGTGCCGGATTTCGTGCCTGGCGAAGCGCCCCAGTGCCTGCGGGCGATCGTCGCGATGAGCGACCAGGGCCGTGCCTACGTCGATGCGTACGCGCGCACGATGGAGATCGCCACGATCATCTTCGACGAGGACCCGCTGTCGTTCGCGGAGCTGCAGAAGGACCTCGGTTCCGACGTCGTCGCGCTGGCCGGGCCGGACGACGCACCGCCGCCCGGGACGGTCGGGCACTTCGACAATGGGCACACGCGGGTGATCTCCGCGCTGCTGGCCGACGGGACGCGCAAGTTCGCGCGGATGGACGGCGACGTCTACAGCTCGAACGTGCCCGCGCTGTACGGCGACTGGGACCTGCTCACACTGTTCTAGGCGGGTGCGTTGGAGGCGTATGCGCCTCTACGACTACGCCGCCTCCGGCAACTGCTTCAAGGTCCGGCTCCTGCTCGGGATGCTGGGTGTCGAGTACGAGCGGGTGCCGATCGACATCTTCGGCGGGGACACGCTCACCTGCGAGTTCGCGATGATCAACCCGCTGCGGGAGACGCCGGTGCTCGAGCTGGACGGGGGCGAACGGCTCGGGCAGTCGAACGCGATTCTCTGGTACCTCGGCGAGGGCACGCCGTTCCTGCCGGAAGGCCGACTCGAGCGCGGGCAGGTCGCTCAGTGGCTGTCGTTCGAGCAGGAGCGCGTGATGGGCGGGCTCGGCGGTCCGCGGTTCCGGCTGCTGACCGGACGGGCGACGCCCGAGCAGGTCGAGCCGCGCCTGGCGACCGGCCGCGGTGCGCTCGAGGTGCTCGACGGACACCTCGCGGCGCGTGACTGGCTGGTCGGCGACGCGCCGAGCATCGCCGATCTCGGCCTGTTCCCGTACGTGAGCGTGTCGCCGGTGGAGATCCCGGAGCACGTGGCCGCGTGGCTGGACCGCGTGCGCGCGCTGCCGGGTTTCGTGGACGACTTCGTGACCTACCCGGAGAACGCGCGTCCAGGGGCGGGATCCTCGATCTATTAGCGTGCCGGGTGTGGAGGACACACCGACGATCTATGAGTGGGCCGGAGGCCGCGAGGCCTTCGCGCGCTGGCTGAACGCGTTCTACGACCTCGTCGAGGACGACGAGGAGCTCGCTGGCCTGTTCGGCGGGACCGTGACCGAGGAGCACCGCGAGCACGTGACGACCTGGTGGTGCGAGGTCATGGGCGGGCCGGCCGACTACACCGCGCACCAAGGCGGCTACACGCACATGCTGTCCAAGCACGTCGGGCTCGGGATCACGCCCGAGCAGCGGCTGACGTTCGTGACGCTGCTCTCGCACGCGGCGGACCTGGCCGCGTTGCCCGCCGACCCGGAGTTCCGGGCGGCGCTGATGGGCTACGCGGAGTGGGGGACGCGGCTCGCGGTCGAGAACTCGCAGCCGGACGCCGAGCCGGTCGGGGAGGCCCCGGTGCCGCGCTGGGGTTGGGGCGTGGCGCCGCCGTACATTCCGTAGCGCCGCGGGTAGCCTCGAAGGGAGTGTTCCGGCGGTGGCCCCTGCTCCTGTACGCGCTCGCGGCCACCTTGCTGGTGGTTGCGCTCGTGCGCGAGTTCGACGACCCTGAGCCCACGCGCACCGCGGCCACGCCGACCGCGAGGGCGTCCGCGAGCCCGATGCCGACGGCCGAGGCGGCGCTCACGCCGATTCCCGGCGCCGGTCCCGGCCTCGCCGTGGGCATCACCGAGTTCAACCCGAACCTCGTCGACGCGGACACCCCCGCGCCCGAGCCGTGGGAGCAGGTGCGCCAGGCCATCGGCACGCTCCAGCCGGAGTTCTTCCGGCTCGTGATCCCGTGGAACCTCCTGCAGCCGGCCGCCGAGCAGCCCGCCGACCTCAACAAGCCCGAGACCGGCTGCATGCGCGAGGTCGGGCCGTGCCTCGGCTGGGTGGGCGTGCGCCAACAGCTGCGGGCACTCGCGACCCGGCAGCGCGACGGCGGCTGGCAGACGCTCGTGGTGATGACCGGCACGCCGGACTGGGCCGCCTCCCCGCCCTCGGGGTGTGAGCGCGAGAAGACCACGCCGCGCGCCCGGGCGCCGCGGCCGGACGCGCTCCCGGCCTACCGTCAGCTCATCCTCGACGTGCTGAAGGTGGCCGATGAGGAGGGCGCGTCGCTGCACTTCTGGAGCCCGTGGAACGAGCCGAACCTGCCGCCGTTCGTGTCGCCGCAGCGCGCCGAGTGCGACGCGGACTCGCCGAGCCTCGCGCCCGCCGTCTACACCGAGCTCGCACGCACGATGATCGGCGCGCTCGACGAGGCGCCCGGTGAACAGCAGGTGGTGATCGGGGAGACCGCGGGCCTGCTGAAGAACACGAAGCTGGTCACGAGCGTCGGGCAGTTCATCGAGGGGCTCCCGCCGGACGTCGTCTGCGCCTCGCCCGTGTACTCACAGCACGCGTACATCGGCGGCGACGACCCGGTCGAGCAGGCCGCGACCGCGCTCGCCGCCCATGGCTGCCCCGAGCCGCACACGATCTGGATCACCGAGACCGGCGTCGGCCCCGCGCCGGAGGAGTACTCCGCCGTCGCCGACCCCGCGGCCGCGGGCTGCCGCGACCTGCACGACCGGCTCGTGCAGTGGTTCAACGACCCGCGCGTGACCGTCGCGTTCCAGTACACCGTGCGCGAAGACGACAAGTTCCCCGTCGGCTTGTTCTCCACCGACATGGCCGAGAAACGACCCGCGCTCGCCGAGTGGCAGGCCTGGGGCGGCGGGCGGCCATCGACCGCCCCGCCGCCCGCGTCCGCCTGTTAGCGCACCTTCACGGAGACGGTCTTCGTGATCGTCGCGCCCGTCGCGGGCTTGAAGGTGACCTTCACGGACAACTTGCCCTTGCGCGAGACCTTCAGCTTGAGCTGGGCCTTGCCCGCCTTCTTCACGGTCGTGGAGGCCTTGCCGACGGTCCGTGACCCGGACTTGGCGACGGCGGAGAGCTTGCCCTTGCCGGCCACCTTGACCTCGAGCTTGATGCCGGCGCGCTTCGTGGCGCCCTTGACCGCGACGGAGATAGACGTGGACGGCTGGACCGGCGGGTTCGGCGTCACCGGCGGGGGCGGGGTGACGGGCACGCGTGCGGCGGGGACGTCGGCCGGGCCCCAGTCGGGCTCGGTGGCGCCGGCGATGAGCACGGCCGGCTGCGGCGTGGCGCCCTCCAGCGTGCACTCGGAGGCGAAGTTCGGCACGGCCGCGATCCGCAGGCCGCCGCCGTCGTGGAAGGCCATCCGCGACCCGTCGGGCGACCACGTCGGCTGTCCGTACGCGCCGCCTTCGGGGCCCGAGTAGCGGTAGCAGCGGACCACGTCGGAGCCGATCGGGTTGCCGTCCTTCCAGCCGCTCGGGAAGCCGCGGACCAGGTAGACCGTCAACGTGCTGTCGCTGGAGCCGGTCTGGGCGGCGAGCTTGCGCTTGTCGCGCGTGACCTCGGCCCCGCTCATGTGCGGGTTGTCGACCACGTCGCTGAACCAGGCCATGACCATGTTGCCCTTGCCGTTGCCGCCGTCGGAGATGCGGTCCAGCAGCAGGTCGTGGTTGGGCATGTGGGTCGGGTTGGCGAGCAGCGTCATGTCGTTGTCGACCCACGACGGGTGGCGCCAGCCGGAGTGGTAGCCGATCGCGTCGCCGGTCTTCCAGTCGGTCAGGCGGTCCGACCACGTGTAGCCCGTCCCGCCCTCGTTCAGAGCGACGAGGCACTTGGGCGGGAAGCAGTTCGGCGTCGTCGTCTGCGAGAGCCAGTAGTAGGTGTAGGCGACCTTCGTGCCGTCAGGGGAGATGGCCGGGTCGTACGGGCCCCAGAACTGCTTGGAGCCGGCCGGGCGCGTGTCGGACACGGGCGTGGCGAAGTCGGCGAGCACGGCGCCGTCACGGGCGAGCTTGTGCAGTCGCACGCCGTTCAAGGCGACGATCGTGCCGTCGTCGGACTGGGTGACGTCCGAGTAGCCGCCCGTGGTCGTCACCTGGTACTGGCGGGCGCCGTCCGGTGTGGTGAGCCAGACGTTGCCTTCCTTGATGTACGCGATCGAGTCGGCTGAGGCGGTCGCCGCGCACGCCAACACGATGGCGGCGGCGGCGAGGCCTGCGAGGAGGGAGCGAAACATGCCGCGCATGGTGCGCGGCGCCGGTTGCCGTCGGCTTGCCGCGAGATTGCCGGCTAGGACCCGGCTTGCGCCAGGAGCCAGAGCGCGAGCGAGGTGAAGCCCACCATCACGCCGAGCATCCAGTACTGCGAACGGACGGCGAGCTTGGCCTCGCCGTACATCGAGAGCGCCCGGTCGTGGGCGAGCGCGAGGGCCGCGACGTGACCGATGACGACCACCGCCACCTGCACGTACCAGGTGTTCTCCTGCGGGAAGACGGTGTAGTCGATGCCGCCATCGACGGTGCCGAAGAGGTCCCAGCCCTGCCCGAACGGGTCGCTGGCGAGGTAGCTGATGGCCTGGCCCTCGAAGACGAGGAACGTGAGGTAGTGCGCGGCGACGTATACGGCCGCGATCGGCACCAGCGAGTGGATGAAGCCGTCCTCGAGCTTGCGCGTGCTGAGGCTCCCGCCGACCGAGCGGGCGCCCTCGATGCCGAGCCGGTAGAAGCCCCAGACGAGCATCACCCCGAGCAGCAGGCCGAGCGACTTGGCGATCTTGTCCGCGGTCAGCGTCGCGATCCCGAGGCTGTCGAGCGTGTCGATCACGCCGGACTGCAGGTCCCGCCACAGCGGGCCCTGGGAGAGGCCGTCGAACGTGACCGTGCCGATCATCACCATCACCACCGCGACGGTGCCCGGGGTGGGGTCCAAGCGCGGCAGGCCGCCGAGCGGGCGCCGCAACCCGAGCTTGCCCTTGCGGACCTCGAGCATCGACATGCGCGCGAAGAAGTTGAAGTAGACCGAGAACGCCTCGCCCTGGCGGGTCCACGCGTCGACGCCGAAGTACACCTGGGCCGCGAGCGTGAGGACCGTGTAGCCGACGATCGCCGTGGCCAGCATCGCCGGGTCCTCGCTCCAGCCCGACACGAGCTCGATCCACACGAACACGAACAGGCCGACCGCTGCGGGCCAACGGCCGAGCCGCTCGGGATACGGGCGGTTGAGCTGCGGCAGCAGGCGCCCGAGCGCGCGCCACGGGCTGAGCGCCTTGAACACGTCACCGAACAGGATCGAGACGAACACGAGCCCGACCCAGAACGTGATCATCACGAACGTCGGCGCCCAGTTGTCCAGCGCCGAGCCCGACCCGACGTAGCCGGCGATGATCGTGACCACCAGCAGGAACACGCCGATCGCGCCCCACAGCACTTCCAGCGGCAGGCTCACCCACCGGCTGACGAGCGGCCGCCAGTTGTCCTGCTCCAGGCGCGGCGTCGGCCACAGCACGGCGAGCGCGAAGAACGAGATCACGAGTACCGCGGCGGCGGCCCACGCGAACAGCCACTGCGGGATCGGCAGCGGCGGGCGCTGGGCGAGGCCGTGCGCTTCGGCGACGGCCGGGAGGAAGAGCAGGGCGGCGAGCGTCGCCGCCGGGAAGAGCTTTCTCACAGGCCGGTTTTGACGGCGTCCTCGAACTGCTGGACGCCGATCGAGCCTTCGAGACGGGACGTGATCTTGCCGTCTTTGTCGACGACGAACAGCCACGGCTCGGACGGGAGGTTGAACTGGCGCAGCGGTTCGCGCAGCCCCTTGCTCACGTCGTTGTCGGTGTAGACCTCCTGGTGGATGAAGTCCATCTGATCGCCGTACTTGGCCTTGAGCTGCAGCGCGATGTCCGCGACCGGGCCGCACACGCGCGAGGCACACAGCTGCGGCGTCGCGAACAGCAGCGCGACCGGCTTCTTGCCCACCACGTCGGCGAAGTTGTCGTGCATGTCGCTCGGCGGCTCACGCGTGTCCAGCATCGCCTGGTCGCCCTTGACGGACTCCAGCGTGTCCGTCTGGACCACCGGCGCGTCGTCCCCGACCGAGGGGATCGGGTCGGCGCTCGCGGTCGACACCTGCACCTGGCTGGTGGCGCCGGAGAACTTGCCGTCCGCGCCCTTGGTCGCCGACAGCACCGCGTACTGGCCGCGCTTGGGGAAGTCCACGTCCGCGGCGTAGATCGCGGCGAACGGGTCCTGCTCGGTCGCGGCCTGCTTGGAGCGGTAGCGCGCCTCGGTCAGCAGCACGTCGGCGGGCGCGACGAACGGGCCCTCGGCCGGCTCTCCCGGCGCGGGCGCGACGTAGACCGCCGTCGGGCCGTAGACGGGCTTGCCGTCCTGGCCGATCACGCCGAACGCCATCCGGCTGTCGCCGCCGGTCGTGAAGATCGAGGTCGCGAGCGCGAGCGAAGGGCCCGCGGTCATCTCGCCGGCCAGCTGCTCGAGCGTCTTGCCGTCCGTGGCCGGGAACTCGGTCTCGTCCGGGTTCACCGCGATCTGCACGCGCTCGCGGACGCCCGACTCCTCCGGCACGTTCTCGACCGGGTCCTTCGGCGTGTCGGCGTTCTCGCTTCCCCCGCAGGCGGCGACGAGCAGGGCGAGGACAGCGGCGAACAGGGCGACGAACCGAGGCATAGCGGGGCTAGGTTAGTCGGCGTTTGCTGGATCGGACGTGAGTGCCTCGACCAACGAACGGGCGTCGAACGCGTCGGTGTGGGCGACGCCGTTGACGAAGAACGCCGGCGTGCCACTGATCGCCAGCTCGCGCGCGGCCTGCGCGTCGCGCGCGACGCGCGCCGCGGGCGCCCCTGAATCCAGGTCGGCGCGGAAGCGGTCCACGTCCAGCCCGATCCGGTCGGCCAGCGCGAGCAGGTCCGCGTCGGCGAGGCGCCCACCGTTGGCGTACAGGGCGTCGTGCATCTCCCAGAACGAGCCCTGCAGCGATGCCGCCTCGGCCGCCGCGGCGGCGCGCTCGGCCTCGGGGTGGACCTCCGGCAGCGGGTAGTGGCGGAAGACGAACCGCAGGCGGCCGTCGAGCCGTTCGCGGACGCGCCGGACGATCGACTGCGAGGCGGCACAGTACGGGCACTGGAAGTCGCCGTACATGACGAGCTCGAGCGGCGCGTCGAACGGGCCGGCGACGTGATCGTGTTCATCGACAGGCGGCAACTGGGGCATAGACGGCGTCGATCCTAGAATCTCGGCACCAGTGGGCGAGCTCGAGCTGCTTTTCGCGCTGCTGTTCGCGGCCGTGCTGCTCGTGCGCGCCGCTGACCGCGTGCACATCCCGTATCCGATCGTGCTCGTCCTGGCGGGTGCGGCGCTGGCGTTCATCCCGGGCGTGCCGCGCGTCGAGCTGGACTCGCACGTGGTGCTGCTCGTGTTCGTGCCGCCGCTGCTGATGAGCGCCGGCTGGTCCTCGTCGGCGCGGGAGCTGCGGGCCGAGAGCCGGGCGCTGGGGTTTCTCGCGCTGGCGCTGGTGTTCGCCACCACGAGCCTCGTCGCGGTCGCCGCGCACGGGCTCGTGGACGGCATGACGTGGCCCGCCGCGTTCATGCTCGGCGCGGTGATCGCGCCCACGGACGCGGTGGCGGCGGTCGCGACGTTCAGCTCCGTGCGGGTGCCCGACCGGGTGCGGCGGCTGGTGGAGGGCGAGTCGCTGATCAACGACGCCACCGGGCTGACCGCCTTCCGCGTGGCGCTCGGCGCGGCCACCGTGGGCACGTTCTCGCTGGTGGACGCGACGCTCGAGTTCCTCGTGGCGGCCGTCGGCGGTGTGGTCGTCGGCGCGGCGGTGGCCAAGTTCTTCCTGCTGGCCATCCGCAAGCAGTCCGACGTGACCGTCTCCGTGCTGCTGACCATCCTCGCCGCGTACGCGAGCTACATCGCGGCCGAGGAGATCCACGCCTCCGGCATCCTCGCCGCGGCGACGTGCGGCGTGGTCAGCGGCTGGAAGCAGTCGGACTACTTCGACGCCGACACGCGCCTGACCGCGACCGCCTTCTGGCGGATCCTCACCTTCGGGCTGGAGGCGATGCTGTTCATCCTGCTCGGCCTGCAGCTCGAGGATGCGAGCGAAGGCCTGGACAACGTCGGCACGCTGATCGGGATCGGCGTCGTGCTGGCCGGGCTCACGATCGCCGTGCGGATGGCGTTCGCGCTGCTGCCGGTGGCGCCCGGGCTCGGCCTGCGCGAGCGGGTGGTGGTGGGCTGGTGCGGCATGCGCGGCGCGATCTCGCTGGCCGCCGCGCTCTCGATCACGACCGACATCCCCGGCCGCGACGAGGTGATCTTCCTCACGTTCATCGTGATCCTGGTGACGCTGGTGGGGCAGGGCCTGACGCTGCCCGCGGTGGTCCGGGCGCTGAAGCTGCGGGAGGAGCGCGAGTGGTCGCCGGAAGAGGCGATCGCCCGCCTGGAGGCCGCGCAGACGGCGCTGGACCGTCTCGACGAGCTCGAGGACGACCACCGGATCGCCGAGGAGCCGCTGCGGCGCCTGCGCGAGCTCTACCGCGCCCGCTTCCAGCAGTGCGTGGCCGTGCTCGGCGGCGAGAAGGCGCCGGACGTCGCGGACGAGCAGCGGTTGCGCTACTCCACCGTGCGCCGCGATCTGATCCAGTCCGAGCGCTCCGCCGTGCTCGGGCTGCGCAACGAGGGCCGCATCTCGCAAGAGATCCAGCGCGTGATCGAGCGTGATCTGGACCTCGAAGAGGCCCGCCTACGCTAGATCGGCTCGTTGTCGAGCGAGCGCCAGAGGTAGAGGCAGGCGCGGGTGCGGTGCGGGCGCCACGGCTCGGCGATCTCGGTCATCGCGTCCGGCTTGGGCACCGCGTCCAGCCCGTAGGAGGTCATGACCGCGTTCTTGACGCCCTGGTCACCCGTGGGCAGCACGTCCGGCCGGTTGAGCGTGAACATCAGGTACATGTGCGCCGTCCACTCGCCGATGCCCTTGACCGCGACGAGCTCGGCGATGACCTCCTCGTCCGGGAGCTCCTCGAGCGCGTCCAGGCGCAGCCGCCCGTCGATCACGTGCTCGGCCAGGGAGCGCAGCGACGCGGTCTTGGCGCGGCTCAGGCCGGCGGCGGTGCGCAGCTCGTCCGGGTCGTCCGCGAGCAGCTCCTCGGGCGTCGGCGCGCGGTCGCCGAACCGCGCGATCAACCGCCCGTAGATCGCCGCCGCGGCCTTCACGGACAGCTGCTGGCCGGTGATCGAGCGCAGGAGAGCCCCGTACAAATCGGTCCGGGGCTCGGCGTCCTCCTCGTGGGCGATCGGGCCGCCGAAGCGCTCGATCAGCCCCGCCATCACGGGGTCTTTGGCGAGATGCGCGTCGGCGGCGTCCATAACGCCGCGGGAGACTAACCGTCGGCGTTGATCTTGGAGATCAGCTCCTGCAGCACGCGCGGGGCGTCCTCGTTCTCGACCTGGCAGGTGCCGGCCGCCTCGTGGCCACCGCCGCCGTAGGTGAGCATGAGCTCGCCGACGTTCGTCTTCGAGCCGCGGTCGATGATCGACTTGCCCGTCGCGAACACCGTGTTCTGCTGGCGCAGGCCCCACAGGGCGTGGATCGAGATGTTGCACTGCGGGAACAGCGCGTAGAGCGTGAAGCGGTTCGTCGGGTGGATGACCTCCTCCTCGCGGAGGTCGAGCACCACGAGGTTGCCGTGCACGGTGGAGCAGCGCTTGATCTGCTCCTCGGCCTGCTCGGCGTGCTCGTTGTAGAGGGCGACGCGCTCGGCGACGTGCGGGTTCTCGAACACCTCGTCGATCGACATCGCGACGATCACGTCGATCAGCTGCATCATCAGTTGGTAGTTGGAGATCTCGAACTCGCGGAAGCGGCCGAGGCCGGTGCGCGGGTCCATCAGGAAGTTGAGCATCACCCAGCCGGTGGGGTGCAGGATCTCGTCGAGGCTGAACTGGGCGGCGTCGCCCTTGTCCACCGCGTCCATGAGCTCCTCGATGCCGGGGAAGACCTCGGCGCCGCCGTAGTAGTCGTAGACCACCCGGGCCGCGGACTGGGCGTCCGGCACGATCACGTGGTTCTCACGCGGGCCGCCGACGCGGGTGGCCTCGGAGCTGTGGTGATCGAACGAGATCGCCGCGTGCTCGTTGTACGGCAGGTTCGTGGTGACGTCGTTCGGCCCGATGTCCACCTTGCCGTCCTGGACGTCCTTCGGGTGCACGAAGAGGATGTCGTCGAGGATTCCGAGGTGTTTCAGCAGTGCAGCGCACACGAGCCCGTCGAAGTCCGAGCGGGTGACGAGCCGATAGCGCTCGGCGTGCGTGGAGGTCATAGTCGTACTCATCCCCTTTGGCATCGGCCTGTACGCGCTGAAAGTTCAATGAGCGGGTACCAACCTGGCCATGGGAGAGAGGAAGCTGGTCAAACAGTTGTGGTTCTGGGTGATCATCGCGATCGCCCTCGGCATCGTGTTCGGGCTGGTGGCGCCAGGCCCGGCGGAGGGCGCGAAGTGGCTCGCGGACGCCTTCATCCAGATGATCAAGACCGTCACCGGCCCGGTGATCTTCCTGACGGTCGTGATCGGCATCGCCTCGCTCGGGAACCTCGCGCGCGCCGGCGGGCTCGCGGTGCGGGCGCTCGGTTACTTCTTCGGGATGACCGTCATCGCGCTCACCCTGGGCCTGTTGGCGGCGAACATCTTCGCCCCGGGCTCGGGCTTCGACGGTGAGCCGAGCGACTCCGCGCGGGAGAGCGCGCAGGAGTCGATCGACGAGGCGGGCGCGAGCGAGGAGGGCGGCCTGGTCGGTTTCATCACCGACGACCTGCTGCCCACGAGCTTCGTCCAGCCGTTCGTCGAGAACGAGATCCTGCGCATCCTCGTGCTCGCGATCCTCGTCGCGGCGGCGATCTCGATGCTCGCCGACAAGCAGCGCAAGCAGATCGTCGGCGTCTTCGAGGTCGCCTCGAAGGTCGTCTTCGGCGTCATCCGGCTGATCATGTGGGTCGCGCCGCTCGGGGCGTTCGGCGGCATGGCCTACACCGTCTCGGTGTTCGGCGCGGAATCGCTCACGAGCCTCGGCATGCTCATGGCCGTCTTCTGGGGCACGTGCGCGTTCTTCGTGGTGGTGGTGCTCGGCGCGGTCTGCCGCGCCGCGGGCTTCTCGATCTTCCGCCTGGTGCGGCTCATCCGCGACGAGCTGCTGATCATCGTCGGCACCTCGTCCTCGGAGACCGTGCTGCCGCGGCTGCTGGCCAAGACGCAGGCGGCGGGCGCGTCCAAGCAGGTCAGCGGCATGGTCCTGCCGACCGGCTACTCGTTCAACCTCGACGGCACCTGCATCTACCTGACGCTGGGCGCGCTGTTCATCGTCCAGGCGACGGGGCAGGACATGGCCATCGGGGAGCAGATCGCGCTCGCCGGCCTGATGATCCTCACCTCCAAGGGGGCAGCGGGCATCACCGGTGCGGGCCTCGTGACCCTCACCGCCTCCCTGACGGCCTTCGGCGGCACGTTCTTCTCCGCCGAGTCGATCGCCGTCGGCATCGCGCTCGTGGTCGGCATCGACCGGATCATGTCCGAGGGCCGCGCGCTGACGAACGCCATCGGCAACACGGTGGCGGTGATGGTGATCGCCAAGTGGCAGGGCGAGCTCGACGAGGAGCACTTCCACAAGGTCCTGCACGACCCGGAGATGATCGACCGCGAGGTCGAGGCCGCGATGCGCGGCGAGGACCTCGAGACGACCGGACGCTTCGACCGCGAAGAACGCGGCCGAACGCCCGAGATAATTACGCCGTAACGGTGGCCGTCGCGCCGTCGAGCGCGTTCAGCGCGCGCTCGACGGACATCGCCACGCACGTGAACGTGGGCGTGTCGCGCTTGGTGTACAGGCTGGACTCGGTGGTGCGCAGGCGCTGCACCAGGTCGAGGAAGACCGCCGGCTCGTCACCCTCGAACGCGACGACGAACTCCTGGTCGTCGAGACCAAAGGAGTAGCTCGTGTTGAGGTCGATGCTCGGGTACTCGCGGCCGACGCGGATGTGCTCCTGCATGATCCGCCAGCGTTCCTTCGGGTCCACCCCGTACCACTCGCGGGTCTTCACGAAGGGGTAGACGAACAGGTACTTGGAGTGCGCTTCGCGGACCTCGAGGCGGGACTCGTCGGAGTACTCGCTCGGCTTGGTCATCGCCAGGTAGCTGTAAGGCGTCGTGGCCCAGCCCATCAGGCCGGACTGCGCGAGCACGACGTGGAACTCGTGGATGCGCTCCAGGTTCGTGGCCTGCGTGAGCAGCAACAGGTCGGCGTCCCCGCGCGTGCCGACCGTCGAGAACGCGCGCAGCAGACGCTCGGAGGCGAAGTCCTCGCAGGCGGCCATGAACTCGCGCTTGTGGGTGGCTCGCTCCTCGGCGGGCAGGCGCCGCCAGGCGGGATCGACCTTCAGGAACGTGTACTTGACGAACTGGCGTTCTGGCATGGCTATGGCTCGCAGGATAGGTGAAGAGCGGTTAGCCGCACCCTCAAACGCCGCTCGGCCTCATAGGATCGCGGCCATGCGGGTTGCGTTGGTTTCCCCGTACTCGTGGACATATCCCGGCGGGGTCACCCGCCACATCGAAGCGCTTCGGGCCGAGTTGGACCGCGCGGGACATGACGTGCGGGTATTTGCTCCCTTCGATTCCGACGGGCGGATGACCGCCGTGCTGCACCGCGGCGCGCGCCCGCAGGCGCGTGAAGTGCCGGAGTGGCTGACGCCGCTCGGCCCGACCGTCGGGTGGCCCTTGAACGGCGCCGTGTCGAACTGCTCGCCGTCGCCGCTGGCGGTCTCCACGCTGCGGCGCGAGCTGCGCGCGGGCGGCTTCGACGTCGTGCACCTGCAGGAGCCGGTCGCGCCCATGGCGGGTTGGGACACGCTCACGAGCGCGGATGCGCCGCTCGTCGGCACGTTCCACTGCTATTCGGAGTCCGCGCTGCCGCACAAGACCGCGGCGCTGCTCGGCGCGCGCCGCAAGCTCAACCGTCTCAACGTGTCGATCGCCGTGTCCGAGGCCGCCGCCTGGACGGGCCGGCGCTTCTACGGCGGGCGCTACCGGATCATCCCCAATGGCGTCGTGGTCCCCGAGGGCGGCGTGCCCGCGCCGCGTGCGCGGGTCGCGGACGAGCCACTGCGGATCGTGTTCGTCGGCCAGGCCGTCGAGCGCAAGGGCCTGCCGGTGCTGCTGCGCGCCTTCGAGGCGCTGCGCAGCCAGGTGCCCGCCGAGTTGACGGTCATCGGTCTGACGCCGGAAGAGCTGGCGCCGCTGCTCGTCGAAGGCGAGGGCGTGACCGCGCTCGGACGCGTCGACGACACGGTCAAGGCCGCCGTCCTGCACGACGCCGACGTGTTGTGCGCGCCGTCGCTCGGCGGCGAGTCCTTCGGGATGGTCCTAACGGAAGCGTTCGCGGCCGGGACGCCGGTGGTCGCCTCCGACATCGCCGGCTACCGCGACGTGGTGAGCGCCGGGGTCGACGGGGTGCTCGTCCCGCGTGGGAACGCCACGGCGCTGGCCGAGACGCTGCGTGACCTGGCGCTGGACCCCGCACGCGTGGACGGGCTCGCGCGCGCCGCGGCGGTGAGCGCCGAGCGCTATGCATGGCCGCGGGTGGCCGAGCAGGTCGTGACCGCGTACGAGGACGCGATCGCCGTCCCGGAGCCCGTAGGGACGATGCGCCGCGCAGGGGTCCGGATCGGCGCGGTGCCTGCTGACGGCCTGCCGCGCGTGGCCGTGCAGCGCCTGCCCTCGCTGGAACCGGCGCCGGAACGTCGGCG
This sequence comes from Solirubrobacter taibaiensis, assembly GCA_027587225.1. Taxonomy (GTDB): domain Bacteria; phylum Actinomycetota; class Thermoleophilia; order Solirubrobacterales; family Solirubrobacteraceae; genus Solirubrobacter; species Solirubrobacter taibaiensis. The sequence goes on along the minus strand of JAPDDQ010000014.1, from coordinate 38,005 downwards.
GGGCGCGGCCCTGCGGCGTGGGGCGATCGGCCTGGCCGGGCTCGCGACGGTCGTCGGCGCCGTGCTGGCGGTCGATCACATCGGGCCGGCCCGGATCGGCGATGCGCTCGTGCGCTCGAGTCCCCCGTGGGTGCTGTTCGGCCTGGCGCTGATGTGCGCTTCGATGCTGCTGCGCGCGGTGTCCTGGCACGCGATCTTGAAGGCGGCGCTGCCCGGCGCACGACCGAAGCTGGCCGACGCCGTCCAGGGCACGACGATCGGCGTGCTGATGTCCGCCACGCTGCCCGCCCGCCTGGGCGAGCCCTCGCGTGCGCTGATCGTGGCCCGCCGATTGGGTCGCGCGCGGGACCGATTGCCCGTCGTGCTGGGCACGATCGTGTCGCAGACCCTCATCAACGTGTTCGCGCTCGTGATCCTGGGCGCGGTGATGTTCATCACCATCGGGCTGTTCGCGGGCAAGCAGCAGGCGCTGCTCTGGTACGCGCTGGCACCGATCGGGCTGCTGGTCGTGGTGCTGGTGGCCCCGGCGCTGATCCGCTCCGGCCGGCCTGCCCGGTCCCGCTGGGTCGCGCAGGGGCGCGACGCGGTGGCCCGGGTGCGCTCCGGCCTCGTCGTGTTCAAGCGCCCGCGCGAAGGCTTCGTGGCGATCACGATGCAGCTCGGCGCCTGGGCGCTGCAGTGGGTTTCCTGCTACGTGCTGCTCGTCGCGCTGGGGCTCGAGCACAAGGCCGATCTCGGCGCCGCGGCCGCGATCCTGTTCGCCGTCAACGTCACCGCGGTGCTGCCGGTCACGCCGTCCAACGTCGGCGTCTTCCAGGCCGCGTGCATGGCCGTGCTCGTCGGTGCGTACGGCGTAGCGCCGGCCCAGGCGCTGGGCTACGGGATCATCCTGCAGGCCGTCGAGGTGGCGTGCGCCGTGGTCATGGGCGGGCCGGCGCTCGTCAAGGAGGGCCTGTCCTGGCGCGAGGTGCGCCTGCGCGCGATGCACAGCGCGCCCGTCCGCCTCTCACCGCCGAGAACGCCCGAGCCCGCCGAGGCTTAGGCGTTCGCGTCGACGAGCCAACGGCCGTCGACCTTGCGCAGCCGCTCCACCGCGTAGCTGCCCCGGTAGCGGATCGCGGTGGCGCCGTTGATCCGGATGCGTGCGTCCTCGAGCTCCTCCAAGTCCACGAACAGGAGCTCGGCCTCTTCGCCCTCGCCGGGTTCGCTGTACTCCTCGGCCGCCTCGTCCATGATCCGCAGCGCGTCGGGGCAGTCGGCAGGGTTGCGCTTGCCGCCGAAGGACGCGAACTGGCGGCGGCCTTCCGTGGTCATCCGCGCGCACGTGCCCGCGTAGTCCTTGTGCTCCCAGCCGGCATAGAAGTCGCGCAAGGCCTGCTGGACGTGCTGCTGCTCGGAGGCACCACAGCCGGCCAGCAGGACGGTGAGGATCAGCAAGCGGCGCACCGAGACTTGACCTTGCCCCTGGGGGAAGGCTGACAATCCACGCATGGCTCGCCCGCAGGATCTGATCGGGATCGGCACGTTCGCCCAGCGCGTGCGGCTCAGCCCGCGCCAGTTGCGCGATTACGACGAGCTCGGGCTGCTCGCGCCGGCCTACGTGGATCCCGACAGCGGCTACCGCTACTACCACCGCGGGCAGGCGCGCAGCGCGATCACGATCGGGCTGCTGCGGTCCTTGGACGTACCGCTGCCGGACATCCACGCGCTGCTCGTGGCCGAGCGGGTCGGGCCGTTGCTCGACCGCCAGCGGGTGCGGCTGGCCGCCGAGGTCGAGCGGGCGCAGCAGGCGCTGCGGGCGCTGGACCGGCTGATCGGGTCCGACGAGCTGATCCCGTACGACGTGACCGAGCGTTCCGAGCCGGCGCTCACGCTGACCGGCCTGCACGGTCGCTGCGACGCCGGCGAGCTCGACGCCGCGGCGGCCGCCCTGATCGCCGAGTTGCCCGACGGGCCGGTCACGGGCCTCTACCCGTTGGAACTGGACGGCGAGATCGAGTTCTTCGTCGGCGTGCCCGGGCCAGGATTGGAGCTGCCCGCCGCGCGCGCGGCCGTCGCCACGCACCGCGGGCGCTACGCCGAGCTCCCGCTCGCCTACTTCGCGCTGCTCGCGCACGCCGAGGAGCGCGGCCGCCGGCCGGGCGCCCAGGTCCGCGAGCGCTATCTCGCCGCACCGCCTGACGTCGCGCCCGAAGCGGCGCTCACCGAAGTCCTGCTCACCTACGAATAAAGGAGACGGCATGACCGTCACCGCGCTCTACCCGGTCCTAATGACCGATCGTCCCGCTGCGTCCGCGCGCTTCTACGCCGACCTGCTCGACCTCGAGGCCGTGTTCGAGGCCGACTGGTTCGTCCAGCTCACCGGCCAGATGGGCTTCGTCGCCCGCGACCACGACTCGATCCCGGAGCGGTTCCGCGGGGCGTTGCCCGCGGGGCTGCTCGTCACCGTCGAGGTGGACGACGTCGACGCCGTGCACGAGCGGGCGGTCGCGCTCGGGTTGCCGATGGAGTTGACCCTGCGCAGCGAGGACTGGGGCCAGCGGCACTTCATCACCCGCGACCCGGACGGCGTGGCCGTTGACGTCGTGCAGGTGATCCCCGTCACCTCGGAGGCGATCGCCGCGCAGTACGTCAGTCGATGAGCCAGCGGCCGTCGACCCTGCGCAGGGTCGTGACCGAGCGGTCATAGCGGGCCTGGGCCGTGTCGCCGTCGATGTCGATGCGCTGCAGGTCGCCCTGAACCTCGCTGACGAGCTCGGCTTCCGAGACGCCGAACGCTCTCGCCGCCGGCGTGGACGTCGCGCCACAACCGGAGGGGTCGTGGCGCAGGAGCTCTCGGTGCGCGGCTTCGGTCATGAGCGCGCACGCCGCGGGGCGGTCCCCGAGGGCGAACGCGCGGTCGTACGCGTCCAGCGTCGCGCAGAACGGCACCTCGCCGCGGCCGACATCCGTGCGCAGCGCGCACATCGCGGCCCAGTCCCGCCGCTCGCTCGCCCGATGGTCCGCGTCGAGCGTCGCGCGCACCTGCTTCTCCTCGTCGCCACAGCCGGCGAGGAGGAGCGCGGCGAGGATGATCAGACCGGATGTGCGCACGGCGGCGCAGCGTAGCTGGACCGGTGGGGGTTGTCAGCGGCGGAGGGAGCGGAGAGGATGAGCCATGCCCGCTCGTCTGCTCGCGCTCACGGTGCTCCTGGCCGCGCTGCTCGCCGCTCCCGCCCAGGCCGCCGTCACCGCGACGGTGGCCATCTCCGGCGACCGCCTGATCGTCACGATCAAAGGCACGAAGGTGAAGGCGGTGAGCGTCGTCGCGGGTGGGAAGACGTACACGCTGAGCAAGGACCGGACGCGCTGGCGTTCGAAGAAGAGCGCGGCCGTGGCGGCGCTCGCCGGCAAGACGGTGCGGGTGAAGGTGCGCCCGCAGCGCGGCGCGACGAAGACGCTCAGCGTGAAGGTGCCCGCGCCGCTGCCGAAGGCGCCGCCGCCGGTGGACGCGCCGATACCGGGTGTGCCGGTGCTGTTCCCGCCGCCCGCCGCGGCCACCACCGGGAACGCGGCGTTCGAGGCGATCAAGGGCTACCTGGCCGACTCGCGGTTCACCGACTGCCCGGCGGGCTGGCCGAACTGTGTCGTGGAGGAGCGCTACTCGCACTTCGCCGACGGCACGCACTGGTATTGCCGGCTCACGTCCACGTCGGGCAGCGACATCCGCTCGGTGGGGGAGATCGCGCAGATCGCCGGCGCCGAGCACAACGCGGACGGCTCGTGGGGCGTCGAGTACTACCTGAGCTCCTACGGCAGCACGACGTTCTACTCGTGGAGCGTCTCGAACCAGGGTGTGGCCACCGGGCGTTACTGGGGCCCGGGCCGCTCGCCGCAGACCGGGGCGCCGGATCAGCAGCTCGGTCCGCTGCAGTGGGCACGCGGCGCGCGCGACTGCTCCTACTGAACGAAGGCGCGCGCCTCGGCGAATAGGCGCGCGAAGTCCGCGGGCGTGTGATGCGCGTTGAGGCCGCTCGTGTTCGGGAGGATCCACACCGGCCGGCCGCCGATCGTGTCCTCCTGCAGCCCGAGCTGCGCGTCGCGGCGCCCGAAGGCGGTGCGATAGGCGGTCACGCCGACGATCGCGACGAGCCGCGGCCGCAGCTCGGCCACGAGCCGCTCGAGCGCCGCCGCGCCCTCGCGCAGTTCCTCGGCGCTCAGCTCGGACGCGGCTCGCGTGGGTCGGGGCGCGATGTTGGTGATCCCGAGCCCGAACTCCGGCAGCGTCACGTCTTCCTCGGGGCGAAGCACCCGCGGCGTGAAGCCGGACGCGTGCAGCGCGCCCCAGAACCGGTTGCCGGGGCGCGCGAAGTTGTGGCCCACCTCGGCCGAACGCAGCCCGGGGTTGATGCCGACGAAGAGGACGTCGAGGCCGGGGGCGACGATCGGCGGGAGCGCCTGGCTCAAGCGACGAGCTGCTCGCAGACGCGGTCGATCAGCGCGCTCTGGTCGGCGATCAGCTCCTCGGCCTCGCGACGCAGCGCCGCGAGGTTGGTGGCGCTCGCGTCGTCGAGGTCGTCGCTCGCGTGGCGCAGCTTCGTCTGCACGCGCACGTAGCGGTCGCCGGCGAGCTTGCTGAGGTAGGCGTCGGCGGCGCTGGCCGAGCCGTCGGAGACGATGTCGACCAGCGGCTTGCCCCACTCGATCTTGCCCCAGCCCCGGACGTCCTCGAACGGCAACGGGCGGGTCTGGCGGCCGGTGCCGAGGGCGAGCAGCAGGGCGGGCGGCTCGTCTTCGTCCACCCAGGCATAGACGGCGGGATTGGTGGCGAACATGCCGCCGTCGATCAGCGTGCGATCGCCGACCTGGACGGGCTCGAAGTAGGTCGGAGCGGCGGACGAGGCCTGCGCGGCGTCGGCCATCGTCACGTCCGGGTCGGTCTTCGAGTGCAGCACGAGCGGCTCGCGCGCCGCGATGTCGTAGACCGTGACGAGCATCGGGGTCGTCGCCGCGCCCAGGCGCGTGTCGCCGAACCGGCGCCGCAGGACGCCGGCGATGCCCGCCGTGTCATAGCGCTCGTCGATCAGGCCGCCGGCCGAGGTGATGGCCTTCAGCGTCCGCTTGTTGAAGATCTTCGGGCCGTCCTGCTCGTAGAACCCGGCGGCCTCCACAGCGGTCATCGGCTCGGGCATGGTGAGGGCGCAGGCGAGGATGCCGCCCGTCGAAGTCCCGGCGATCAGGTCGAACATGGACGCGATGCCGCGGCCGGTCCGCCGTTCCATCTCGGCCAGGACGAGCGCGGGGATGTACCCGCGGATGCCGCCCCCGTCGATCGCGAGCGCCTTCCTCATGGGCCGGAACCCTGTCACAGCTGCGCGCCTGGTGCGATCTATAGGGCGTGGGTCGTGAAGATGATCGGAGTGATGAGGCGCTGCTCGCCGCGACGGCGACGGACCCGGAGGCGTTCGCCGTCTTCTACCGCCGTCACCTGCGAGCGGTGCTGGCGTTCTTGGTACACCTGTTCGCGATGCCGCGGCGCGAGATGACCGACCCGGATCTCGAGCGCGCGGAAGAGCTGATCGACGCGCAGCGCACGGCCGGCGACCTCGACGACGGCGAGCTGAAGGTCACGGTGCACCTGCTTGGTGGCAAGACCTGACGCAGGAGCACCAGCTCGGGTTCTAGAGCGCCTCGTCCAGTTCGATCAGGAGCCCACGCAGCTGCTCCAGCTTCGCCGCGCCGAGCCCGGCGACGAGCCGCGCGTCGATCTCGGCCACGAGCTCACGCACGATCGCGAACACCTCGCGGCCCCGCTCCGTCGCCCGCACGAGTTTGGCCCGGCCGTCGGTGGGGTCGGTGATCCGCTCCACGTAGTCGTGCGTTTCCAGGTGCTCGACCAGAGACGCCATCGACTGCTTGGTCATCCGCGCGCGCTGGGCGAGCTCCACGACCCGTGTGCCCTCGTCGTCGAGGTACTGGAACACGTTGCCGTGCGCGGCCCGCACCTCGCCGTGGCCGCGGGCCGCCAAGCGCTCGAACACCTCGTCCGACATCGCGCGGAACGGCTCCCGCAGCAAGATGGCGAGGTTCTCGGGCGCTTCACGCGCGGACGTGGCGGGCAACCGTACCGACATAGACAGTTCGACTGTCTAGTTTAGCCGTATGGACAGCATTCGAGTCGGAGCCGATGAGCTCACGTTCCAGGTGACCAGCGAAACGCTGCTCGCCGTCGAGGTGCGGATGCCGCCGGGCGGCGGCCCGCCCGGCCTGCATCGCCACGCACCGGACGAGCTCTACCGCGGCGAGCGCGGCGAGTTCACCATCTACCTCGAGGACGAGCGGATCCCGCTCGGGCCCGGCGACGTGGTCCACATTCCGGGCGGCGTCGCGCACACCGTCCGGAACGAGTCGGGCGAAGAAGCGCTCGCCTACGTCGTGTTCTCTCCCGGCGCGGAGATGGAGGCGTTCGTGCGGGCCGCGGCGGCGCTGGACGATCCGGCCGGGGTGCGACCGCTCGCCGAGCGCCACGGCATCGAGTTCGTCTAAGCGAGCGCTTCCGCGTCCGCGAACGTCGACGGGTCGCGCGGCGTGCCGCGGACGACGTCGTCGGGCGAGCCGTCGATCAGCAGGCGCCCGTTGCGCATGCCGTAGTAGCCCGCCTGCGGGTGGTGCGAGACGAGCGCCAGCGTCGACTGCTCCGGGATCGGCGCGTAGCCGTCGGAGATCGCCATGCCGATCTGCGAGAGGTCGAGCAGCTTCTCGACCTTGAGGTGCTCGGACTGGTCCGGCACCGCCGGGTAGCCCCAGGAGTAGCGGCGGCCCTGGCGGACGTCGATGCCGAGGTCCTTGCGCACGCGCCAGTGCAGCCACTCGGCCAGGCCCTCGGCCGTCTGCACGCCGAGGCCGTGCGTGAACAGCTGCTCGGCGAACTCGCCTTCCTGCTCGAGCTTGGTCATCAGCTCGGTGACCTCGTCGCCCACCGTCACGGTCTGCACGGCGACGACGTCCAGCTCGCCGGAGTCCTTCGGGCGGTAGAAGTCGGCGAGGCACAGGCGGTCGCCCTTGGGCTGGCGCGGGCACGTGAAGCGGGTGAGGACGGTCTCGCGATCCTCCGGGTCCAGCACGACGATGTCGTTGCCCTCGGAGTAGCACGGGAAGTAGCCGAGCAGTGCGCGCGGGTGGAGGTAGTCCGCCTCGGCCCACATGCGCTCCAGGCGCGGGCGGAAGTCCTCGGCGAGCAGTTTCTTCCACTCCTCGCCCTTCACGCCGCGCCCGCCCCAGTGGAGCTTGAACAGCACGTGCGTGTCCAGGTGGGTGTAGAGCTCCTCGCGGTCGACCTCGATCTCGCGCACGCCCCAGAACGGCGGCGTCGGGACCGGGACGTCGGTGCGGACGCTGGAACGCACGGTGTCGTCCGTGGTGTCCAGCACTTCCTCTTCCTCGCCCGTCTCGCGCAGCTTGACGCCCGCGGCGAACACGTCCTCGACGAGCGCCGGCTTCTTCTCCGGATCGATCAGGCGGTCCATGACCGAGAGGCCGTCGAACGCGTCCTGGCAGTAGAAGACGCCCGGCCCGTAGACCGTGTCGTCCTCCTTGCCGTTCGGGTACATGGCGCGCAGCGCGAACTTGCGGTTGATCGCGGCGCCGCCGAGCAGGACGGGGTACTCGAGGCCCTGCTGGTGCAGCTCCTGGATCGCGAGCGGCATCTGCTTGGAGGTGGACACGAGCAGCGCGGACAGGCCGATGGCCGTCGCGTCGTGCTCCTTGGCGGCGTCGAGAATGGTCTGGATCGGCACCTGCTTGCCGAGGTCCACGACCGTGTAGCCGTTGTTGGTGAGGATGGTGTTCACCAGCGACTTGCCGATGTCGTGCACGTCGCCGAACACGGTCGCCAGCACGACGGTGCCCTTCGTGTAGCCCTCGAGCTTGTCGAGGTACTGCTCGAGCTGCGCGACGGCGCGCTTCATGACCTCGGCGCTCTGGAGCACGAACGGCAGGATCAGCTCACCCGCGCCGAACTTGTCGCCCACTTCCTTCATGGCGGGGAGCAGCACGTCGTTGAGGACGGGCACGGCGCCGAGCTTCTCGACGGCGCGGTCGATCTGCGCCTCCACGCCGTCCTTCTTGCGCCGCAGGATGTGCCAGTGCAGCGCCTCCTCCGGCTCCATCTCGGCGGTCGGGTCGGCCTTGTCGGCCTCCGTCTCCGGGCCCTTGGACTCGAAGTGCTGGATGAAGCGCTCGAGCGCGTCGTCGCGCTTGTTGAAGACGAGGTCGTCGGCCAGCGCGCGCTCGACGTCGGGGATCTCGCTGTAGGGCGTGATGTGGTTCGGGTTGACCATCGCCAGGTCGAGGCCGGCCTCGACACAGTGCGAGAGAAAGACGCTGTTGAGGACGGAACGGGCGGCGAGCCCGATGCCGAACGACACGTTGGAGACGCCCAGCGACGTCTTCACGCCCGGGATCTGCTCCTTGATCAGGCGGATGCCCTCGATCGTCTCGACCGCGGACGGCTTCCACTCGTCGTCGCCCGTGGTGAGCGTGAACGTGAGCGCGTCGAAGATCAGCAGCTCGGGGTCCATCCCGTGCTGGTTGCAGACGAGGTCGGTGATGCGCTGCGCGATCTCCAGCTTGCGCTCGCGCGTCTTGGCCATGCCGACTTCGTCGATGGTCAGCGCGATCAGCGCGGCGCCGTGCGCCATCGCGATCGGCGTGACGACGTTGAGCTTGTCCTCGCCGGCCTCGAGGTTGACCGAGTTGACGATCGCGCGGCCCGGGATCTGGTCCAGCGCGGTCGCGATCACGTCGGGCTCGGTGGAGTCCACCTGGATCGGCGCCGGCTGCGTGAGCGAGACCTTCTTGGCGACGAGCCGCATCTGCTCGTCCTCGTCCTGGCGCTCGGTGAGCGCGACGCACAGGTCGAGCACGTGCGCGCCGCCCTCGACCTGGTCCTCGGCGACCTGCAGCAGGCCGTCGTAGTCGTCGGCCAGGAGCATCTCCTTGGCCTTGCGCGAGCCCTGCGAGTTCACGCGCTCGCCGACGATCGTCGGGGCGGGCTCCTGCACGAGCGGAGCCGCGGCGATCATGCTCGACACGTGCGGCGGGCGCGGGGCCGGGCGGGCGCTGATCGAGTGCGACCCGCAGCGCTCCTTGATGGCCTTGATGTGCTCGGGGGTGGTGCCGCAGCAGCCGCCGACGATGCCGACGCCGTAGCGCTCGACGAAATCGCCCAGCGCCTCGGCCAGCGGGCCGGGCTGCTCCGGGAAGATGGTCTCGCCGTCCGGGCCCTGATGCGGGATGCCGGCGTTCGGGATGCAATGGATCGGCACCGGCGAGAACTCGCCGAGGAAGCGGATCGCGTCGCGCATGTCCTCGGGGCCGGTGGAGCAGTTGAGGCCGATCACGTCGACCTTCAGCGCCTCCAGCGTCGCGAGCGCGGCGGAGATGTCCGTGCCCAGCAGCATCTTGCCGCCGTTGGGGAGCAGGGAGACGGAAGCCTGGATCGGCACGCTGCGGCCGGCGGTCTTGAACGCCTCGCGCATGCCGAAGATCGCGGCCTTGACCTCGAGGATGTCCTGCGCGGTCTCCACGATCAGCAGGTCCACGCCGCCTTCGAGCAGCCCCTCGGACTGCTCCTTGAAGATCGCGACGAGCTCGCGGAAGCGGATCTGCCCGAGGCTCGGCTCCTCGGACGCGGGCAGGAACCCGGTCGGGCCGATCGAGCCGGCGACGAAGTTGTGCTCGCCCACGGCCTTGCGCGCGATCTGCGCCGCCTTGACGTTGATCTCGCGCGTGTACTCCGCGAGCCCCCACTCCTCGAGCTTGAGGCGGGAAGCCTGGAACGTGTCGGTCTCCACGACCTCGGCGCCGGCTTCGATCATCGACGTGTGCACGCCCTCGATGACGTCCGGCCGGTTGAGGATCAGCGCCTCGTGGCAGCGGCCGGGAAGCTTGTAGTCGTCTTCGAGGGAGAGGTCGAACTGCTCGAGCGTGGCGCCCATGCCGCCGTCGAAGACGACGACGCGGTCACGTGTGGCGGCAAGGAAATCGCGCATTGCACCACAGGCTAGCGCAACCTTGACACAAGTTTGGCAAGGTTGGTTTGATAGACACCCGGCGGGGGGTCAAGACAGGGGGGATTCATGGGGTTCCGTACGCGCGCGGCCGCCACCGCGCTCGTGATTTCGTGCGCGCTGCCGGTCGCCGCCGGGGCGCAATCGACGACGCCGCCGCGCGGGCCGGATGAGGGCCAAGGCCCGTTCACGAAGCTCGTGATCCGCGGCGTGAACGTCATCGACGGGTCGGGCGGCACGGTGCAGGGTCCGCGCGACATCGTCATCCAGGGCAACCGGATCACGGAGATCCGCTCGGCCGGGACGCCCGGGTTGCCGATGCAGCCCAACCGGCCGCCGCGCGACTTCGACAAGGAGATCGACGCCACCGGCATGTGGGTGATGCCGGGTCTGGTCGACGAGCACGTGCATGCCGAGCAGGGCGGCACGCCTTTGACGTACGCGTACAAGCTGTGGCTCGCGCACGGCGTGACCACGGTGCGCGGCGTGAACTTGACCGGCAACGCCGCGGCGGTGCGCGACAAGGCCGCAAGCGAGGCGAACACGATCGTCGCGCCGCGGATCATCAACTACCAGCGGCCGGGGGCGGCGTGGCCGAACGGCTCGCCCAACACGCCGGAGAAGGCGCGTGAGTGGGTGCGCTGGGCTTCGGTCAACGGCGTCGACGGCGTCAAGTTCGCCGGCACCGGCGTCGACCAGGACAAGCGGATCCTGTCGGCGATGATCGATGAGGCGAAGAAGCTGGGCCTCGGCACGACGATGCACCACTCGCCGCCGGTGTACCCGGAGGTCAACGCGGTCGAGACCGGGCGGATGGGGCTCGGGACCGTCACGCACTTCTACGGGCACTTCGAATCGATCCTCAAGAGCGGCCGCACGCACCCGTTCCCGGACGATTACAACTACGCCGACGAGCAGTCGCGCTGGCGCCACGTGGCCAAGGTGATCGACTACACGTTCGAGCCCGGCTCGCCGCAGTGGTGGGCGTACCTGAACGAGCAGAAGGCCAACGGCGTCACGTTCGGCCCGACCATGAGCGTGTACGAGGCCGGCCGTGACCTGATGCGCGCCCGCACGCAGGAGTGGCACCGCACGTACGCGATGCCGTCGATCTGGAAGTTCTGGGAGCCCGACCGCGAGAACCACGGCTCCTTCTACTACGACTGGACGACTTCGGACGAGGTGTCCTGGAAGCGCTTCATCGCCCGCTACATGCAGCTTGTCAACGACTACAAGTCGATCGGCGGGCGCGTCGCGGCCGGCACCGACGCGGGCTTCATCTACTCGCTCTACGGGTTCGCCGCGATCCGCGAGCTCGAGCTCATGCAGGAGGCCGGCTTCACCCCGCACGAGGCGATCAACGCCTACACGCGCCAGGCCGCGCGCACGCTGATGGAGCCGAAGGGCATCACCGACCCGGAGTTCGGCATGGTCCGCGTCGGGCAGATCGCCGACTTGATCATCACGCCGGAGAACCCGCTGGCGAACTTCAAGACGCTCTACGGCACCGGCACCGGGCGCTTGAACGACGCGACCGGCCAGATCGAGCGCGTCGGCGGCATCCGCTGGACGGTCCGCAACGGCGTCGTCTACGACGCCAAGGAGCTGCTGGCCGACGTCGCCGAGATGGTGCAGACGCAGAAGAACGCCGGCGGCTGCGCCGGGGTGACGCTGGACTGGAGCGCCGCCGGGCCGTGCGGCGGCACCGGGCCGACGACGCCGCCGGTTCCGACGCCGGTGCCCACGCCGACGGTCGTCGCGGGCCCGCCCGGTCCTCCCGGCCCCGCCGGTCCCGCCGGCGCGGTCGGTCCCAAGGGCGACAAGGGCGACACGCCGAACGTGCGCATCACGTGTGATCTCTCCGGTGACGGGCGCTCGATCACGTGCACGATCTCGGCCGGGCCCGATACCGACGCCAAGCTCAAGGGCGCGGTGCGGGTGCAGAACACCAAGCGCACGGTCACGCGCACCGGCACCGGAGCGGTGAAGGTGAAGCTCAAGGCGGCCAAGAAGCTGCGCAAGACGCAGAAGCTGGTTGTGAAGGTGTCATCGGGGACGGCGACCAAGCAGTTCACCGTGCGCGTGGGCAAGGCGACCACGGGCGCGCTGGTCGCGGCCAAGAAGTAGCCCGCTTGGCGGGTTGAGCCGCGTGAGGCGGCTCAACCCGCCACGTCGCGACGGCGCAGCGCGGCCAGGCCTGCTGCCGTGAGGCCGGCGGCGAGCGCGGTGAGCGCGAGTGGTGCGGCGTCGAGACTGCCGCCAGGAAGCTGCGGGGAGTGCGCGAACGGGCTCACGTCGACTAGCGTCTGCGGGAGGTCGGCGAGCGGGCCGAGCTCGACCAGAGCGAGCGCTATTGCGAGCGCGGCCCAGGCGGCGGTGGTGCCGCGCGGGAACGCGCCGAACAGCGCGAGCGTGAGGCCCGCGAGCACCCAGGCGGCGGGGGCTTGGAGCAGCGCGGCGCCGAGCAGGCGCGGGATCTGGCCGGCGTCGCCCGTCTGGGCCGCGTGGCCCACGCCCGCCGCGAGCCCTGCCGCGGCGAGCAGGAGTGCGGTGCCGGCGAACGCGATCGTGGCGTGGCTGAGCGCCCAGCGCGTACGGCTGATGGCGGTGGCGAGGAGGGGTTCGGCGCGGCCGCTCGTCTCCTCGGCGCGCAGGCGCAGCGTGGCCTGGATGGCGTAGGCGGCGGCGATCAGCGCGAGGATCTGGAACGTGGCCGCGAGGTACGCGTCGACGAGGCTCTCCTGGCCACCGAGCTTCTGCAGCGCGTCCTTGACGTCGGCGCTGTCGCCGATCACGTCGCCGATGTCCTGCGCGACGCTGCCGAACGCGGCGCCGAGGATCGCGAACCCCGCGGCCCAACCGGCGAGGGCGCCCTTCTGCAGTCGCCAGGCCAGGGCGAGCGGGGTGTGGAGCGCGCCGCGCGACGGGCCGGGGCGCGGCGGGAGGAGGCCGGCGCCCAGGTCGCGGCGGGCGAAGAGCGCGATCGCAGCCGCGGCGAGGGCGGCGGCGGCCGCGAGCAGCAGGAGCAGCACCGGCCAGCGGTTCTCGGCCAGCGCGCGCACCTGCTGGCCCCAGCCCAGCGGCGACAGCCACGAGAGCCAGTGCGGTCCGGCGTCCCCGATGGCGCGCAGCGCGAACGACCCGCCGAGCACGGCGACCGCGAGCCCGTTCGCGCCACGCGCCGTCTCCGCGACCTGCGCGGTGATGGCGGCGACGCCCGCGAAGAAGAGCCCGACGGCCGCGAACGTCGCCCCGAGCGCGAGCGCGCCGGAGGCGCTGAGCCCGTCGCCGCCGGCCGACGTGGCCGCGGCGAGCGCGGCGACAGCGCCGCCGGAAGACGCGGTCGCGGCGGTGTCGCCGCCGCCCACCACGAGCACGGCGAGCGCGACAACCACGCCGAGCGCGAGGCTGGCGAGGGCGGCGACGCAGAGCGCGGCGGCGAGCGGGGCGTAGCGGCCGACGGCGCCCGCCCCGACGAGTTCGGCGCGCCCGCTCTCCTCCTCCGCGCGGGTGTGGCGCGTGACGAGCAGGATCGTCATCAGGCCGGCGAGCGCGAGCGCGATCCCGCCGAGGCGCCAGCCCACGAGCCCGCCGATCGAGTCCGCGTAGATGCGGCCGTAGAGGGCGAGCGTGGCGGGCGTCTCGCCGAGCGTGGTGACGACCTCGCGCCGCGACGCCGGGTCCTTGTAGAGGTCCGCGTACGAGGAGGCGGTGACGAGCACGGCCAACCCGAGCCCGAGGACCCAGCCGGGGAGCATCACGCGGTCGCGCCGCAGCGCGAGGCGCAGGAGCTCAGTCAGCCCCGCCATAGTGCCTCAGGAACAGCTCTTCGAGCGTGGGCGGGTGGGCGACGAGGTTCGTGACGCCCGCGCGCGCGAGGCGCTCGAGCGTGGCCGGCAGCTCGCTCGGTTCGACCTGCTCGTGCACCGGACCGTCCGGCGTCTCCGCCTCGATCGTGATCCGGGTCAGGTGCCGCAGCTCCTTGAGGCTGCCGGTCTCGACGGTCCGCCCGGCGCGGATGATCGTCACGCGGTCGCACAGCGCCTCGACCTCGGACAGGATGTGGCTCGAGAGCAGGACGGTGCGGCCCTGCGCGCGCTCGTCGCTCACGCACGCGCGGAACACCTCCTCCATCAGTGGGTCCAGCCCCGACGTCGGCTCGTCGAGGATCAGCAGCTCGGCGTCGGACGCGAACGCCGCGACGAGCGCGACCTTCTGGCGGTTGCCCTTGGAGTACGCGCGGCCCTTCTTCTTAGGGTCGAGCTCGAAGCGCTCCAGCAGCTCCGCGAGGCGCCGCTCGTCCAGACCGCCGCGCAGCTTGCCGAGCAGGTCGATCACCTCGCCGCCGCTCAGATTCGGCCACAGCGTCACGTCACCCGGCACGTACGCCAGCCGTCGGTGCAGCGCGGTCGCGTCCCGCCACGGATCACCGCCCAGCAGCGTCACCCGCCCGGCGTCGGCGCGGAGCAACCCGAGCAGCACGCGGATCGTCGTCGACTTCCCGGCACCGTTCGGTCCGAGGAACCCGTGCACCTCGCCCGCGGCCACTTCCAGCTCCAGCTCGTCAAGCGCGCGCGACGATCCGAACGTCTTGACGAGGCCGGAGATCGCGATCGCGCCCACGCTTCGAAGATAAAGGGGCCAGGCCCCTTTAGGTTGGCGCGGCGGCACGCGTTCTCATGCGTATCCCATGTGGCAACCTCAGTCGAGGTTGGTCAACGTACTCAGGGAGGGTCGGATGACTGAGCTGGAGCGGTATCTCGCGGAAGAGATCGCCGAGGACCATGTCGACGGGATCATCAACCGCCGCGAAGCGTTGCGGCGACTGGCGTTGCTCGGGGTGGGCGCGACCGCCGCCGTGGGGATGATCACGGCCGAGGCCGAGGCGCGTACGCGCGGGAAGAACAGCGGCGGTGACAAACACGGCGGCCACGGTCACGGGCACGGCCATCCGGACCGTGCGGTGACGGCGTGGGCGCCGGCGGCGACGCAGGCGATCACGTTCCCGGGCCCGCGCGGGAACCTGATGGGCGCGTGGGCGCCGTCCGCGCAGCAGAAGGTCAAGGGCGGCGTGCTCGTCATCCACGAGAACCGCGGGCTCACGCCGCACATCGCGAACGTCGCGGGCCGCTTCGCGGCGAACGGGTTCAGCGCGCTGGCGCTCGACCTGCTGAGCGAAGAGGGCGGCACGGGCGCGTTCCCCGACGAGGCCGCGCTGATGGCCAAGTTGTCGGAGATCTCGGCCAACAACCCGACGCGCTTCGACGAGGACATGAAGGCCGCGCTGACCGAGCTCGGCAAGCGCGCCGGTCGCCACGCGCCGCTGTCGGCGATCGGCTTCTGCTTCGGCGGCGGCATGATCTGGCGCCTGCTCGTCGCCAAGGAGAAGCGCCTGTCAGCGGCGGCGCCGTTCTACGGCCCGTTCCCGACCGGCGGCGACGTGCGCGGCATCAAGGCCGACGTGCTCGGCGTGTTCGCCGGCGTGGACGACCGCGTGAACGCCACCCGCGAGGCAGCGCGCGCGGCGCTCGAGGCCGCCCGCGTGGACTACGAGATCCTCACGTTCACCGAGGCCCAGCACGCGTTCTTCAACGACACGAACCCCGCCCGGTTCAACGCGCAGGCCGCCGCCCAGGCGTGGCTACGCGTGAACGACTGGTTCGGTCACGACAAGAACTGATCCACGAGGTACGCGGCGGCGCCATCCAACCCGGCCTGCCGGGTGCGGATGGCGCCGTTGGCCTCGATGAGCCGCTCGGTCTCGGGGTGCAGGTCCGGGACGCGCGAATGCAGCAGCTCCCGGGTCGGCACGCGCTCGCCGGTGTCGAGGTCCGCGAGCGTGCCGCCCACGCCGTCGCGCATCGCCGACCAGCGGTTCTCGTCGATCCGCCACGAGTCGTGCACGGGCAGCGGCTCACCCGCGTCGTAGCGAGCAGCCAGCGCTTCCACGAGCCCGAACGCGAACGCGGCCACGCCGTGCACGTCGGCGACGGACGCCTGCGCGTCCGGCACGCGCATCTCCAGCGTCCCGTACGTGGCGTGCAGGCGCAGCTCGAACCACCAGCGGCGCGTGTCGGGGACGGTGTTGGACGCGGCGCCCCACGCCAACGAATTCGCGAACCACTCCCAGCTCGGGATGGCGGGCGGCACCCCCTGCCGGCGCAGGTTCACCGCGATGACCGGGCGGATCGAGGCCAAGCCCGTGTCGCGCTGGTTGTGGAACGGGGCGTTGGCGGCCAGCGCCGCGATCTCGGGCAGATGCGAGCGCAGCGCGTTGTAGACGGCGAGCGTCCGGTCCGCGCCGCCGAGCGAGATGTGCAGGTGCAGGCCGGAGACATCCTGGCGTCGTGCTCGCTCGCCGTAGTCGTCGAGCGTGTGCTGGTAGCGCGGGTCGTCGGTCAGCGCGCCGAGCTCGGGCGCCGTCGGGTGCGCGCCCGCGCTGACCAGCCGCCCGACCGGCGCGGCCGCCGCCGCGAGGTCGCGCCGGGCCTGCGCGAGCTCGGCGACCGCCGTCTCGAGCTCCGCGCACGGTGGCGTGACGATCTCGAGCTGCGAGGCCATCAGCTCGAGCTTGAAGCGCGGCTCATCGGCGACGCGGTCGTGCACCTTGCGCGCCTGTGGAAGCAACGCGAGCGTCTCGCCGTCGACGAGAAAGAGCTCCTCCTCGATCCCGTACCCGAGCGCGTCCGGCGCGTCGAAGCGCGCGCGGAGCTGATCCACCACCACACGGTCCATATGCACCGGGAGATTACGGCTGACCCTCGTCGGCGGATCTCAGGGAAATCCCGGAGAGGGCGTCCGGGCCATCACGACTGGTGAACCCGGCATCGCCGCCCGACAATGCTTCGCGATGGACGAAGGCCTTCCCACCCCGATCACCCGCCCCCGCGCCGGCCGCTGGCTCGGCGGCGTCTGCGCCGGGCTGGCCCGCCGCTGGGAGGTCCCGGCCGGCACCGTGCGGCTGTGGTTCGCGCTCGGCAGCGTCCTGCTCGGCCTCGGCGTGCTCGTGTACGTGGCCGCGTGGCTGATCTTCCCGGCCGAGAGCGAGGACGGCCGCGGGCAGCGAGGGATCGTGCTGCTGGCCCAGGCCTGCGGTGCGCTGATCGGCCTCGCGACCCTGGCGGGCGCGGGTGCCGTGGCGACGGTGTTCGGCTTCGGCTGGGTGATCGTGGCGCTCGCCGCGGCGATCCTCGTCGGCACGCTCGCGGGCTGGGCCAAGCTCGGCCCGGCGTGGGCGCTGCTGCCGATCGGCGCGCTCGTCCTGCCGAGCGCGGCGCTCGCCGTCGGCGGGGTGCGCGTGGAGCCGACCACGCAGGCGGTCACCGTTGCTCCCAAGGACTCCGCGGAGCTGCGCGACTACACGAGCGGCTTGAACACCCTGACGCTCGACCTGCGCGACACGGCGCTGCCGAACGAGACGGTCCCGCTGCACATCGAAGCGGGTGTGCGCCGCACGCTCGTCGCGCTCCCGCACGACCGCTGCGTGCACGTGCGCGTCACGCAGCATCAGCCGCCGATGGTGCTGCGCGTCGGCACCGCCCTGCTCGGGGAGGGCAACTTGTCCTCGCCGACGCCGATCCTCTTCGGCCAGTACGGCGCCGTGACCGACGAGGAGGCGGCGAGCCGTCGCGACCCCACCTTCACCGCGCCCACCGACACGTCGGCTCCCGCGCCGACGCTCGACATCGACTACACGACGATGGGAGGCGAGCTGGTCGTCCGCGACTACCCGGACGCCGTGAACCCGCGCGAGTTCCCGGACTGGCCCGGCTACGAGGTCTATCCCGAGGAGCGCCCCGACACCACCGGGCTCCCGAGTGCCGAGGCCGACCTGCTGCTGAGCGAGTGGCGCGAGCGCCGCGCGGCGCAGGACGTGGACAAGGCGCGCGTGGATCGCTTCATGGCCGGCCCGTGCGCGCGGCCGCAGCCCGAGGCGAAGACGAAGAAGACGAAGAAGAAGAAGCGCAACCGATGAACGTGCTCACCGACCCTGCCGGGCGCATCACCGCCGTCGCGGGCGCGCTGCTCGTGGCCGCGCTGGCCGTCGCGCTCGGCGACGGCGGCGACACGCTGCCGCTCGCGCTGCTCGGCGCGGGCACCGTGTTCGCGCTCTTCGTGCTCGTCCCGCGCGCAGTGGCGCGGATCCGCCGCCAGCCCGTCCTGCTCGTCGGCGCGGCCGTGGCCGCGGTGCCGTTCGTACTCATCGTGTTCTTCGGCTACTTCGCCGACGGCCGCGCCCTGTGGGCACTGCCGGAGCTCGTCTTCGCCCTGATGCCGCTCGCGATCATCGCGCTCGCGGCGCTGGGCGGCCTGATCTTGATCGCCGACGACCTGCGCACCCGCTTCGGGCTCGCGCAGCGTGGCCTCACGCCGTGGCAGCGGCTGACGGGCACGGCGGACACTCCCATGCCGGCGCCCTGGCGGGCGCTCGGCGGACTTGCACTGGTTGGCCTGGCTCTCATCCTCGGGCTCGGCTACATCGGTGCCAGTGGCAGCGGGGGCCTCTTGTCCCTGGCCCTGCTGCTCGTGCTGGGCGGCGGCGCGGCGGCCATCATCGCCGTGCCCCTCCTCATCGCGGGGTTGGCCCGCTCGGACCGCGCGCGTTTGACCACCGCGCGTGAGGACGAGCGCCGCCGCGTCGCCGCCCACTTGCACGATTCCGTACTGCAGACCCTCGCGCTCGTCCAGCGCCAGGCGCACGACCCGGCCGCGGTGCAGCGGCTGGCGCGCCGGCAGGAGCACGAGCTGCGCGCCTGGATGGCGGGCGAGGTCGAGCTGGGCACGGAGACCCTGGGCGCCGCGCTGCGCAAGGCGGTCGCCGAAGTGGAGGACGATCATGATGCGACGGTGGAGTTGACGATTTTGGGCGAGCGGGTGCTCGACCGCGAGACCGAGGCGCTGGCGGCCGCGGCGCGTGAAGCGCTGCGTAACGCCGCGACCCACGCGGGCTCGCCGATCTTCGTGTTCGTCCAGGCTTCGCCCGACGGCGCGGAGGTGTTCGTGCGCGACGAGGGACCTGGGTTCGATCTCGGGCGCGTGCCGACGGAACGCCGCGGCGTGCGCGACTCGATCATCGGCCGTATGAAGGCGGTGGGCGGGCACGCCGAGATCGACTCGGTGCCCGGTGAAGGCACCGAAGTGGCGCTGCGGATCGGGGTGACGGGATGAAGCTCGTCGTCGTCGATGACCACCACCTGTTCCGCGCCGGCGTGAAGGCCGAGCTCGCGCAGCACCACGAGGTCGTGGGGGAAGCGGCGACGCCGAGTGAGGCGCTGGCCGTGATCGCGGAGACGCACCCCGACGTGGTCCTGCTCGACGTCCACCTGCCCGACGGCGGCGGCGTCGCCGTGCTCGAGGCGTTGCCGCGCGACGACACCGCGCCGAAGGTGCTGGCGCTGAGCGTCTCCGACGCGGCCGAGGACGTCGTGCCGATGATCCGCGCGGGCGCGCTCGGCTACGTGACCAAGACGATCGACACGTCCGAGCTGCTCGACGCGATCAAGACCGTCGCCGCCGGCGAGGCGTGCTTCTCGCCGCGGCTCGCGGCCTTCGTCCTGCAGGCGTTCTCCGCACCCGCGCCGGAAAAGAACGAGCTGGAGTCCTTGACGCCCCGCGAGCGCGAGGTGCTGCACCATCTCGCGCGCGGCTACGCGTACAAGCGGATCGCGCAGCGGCTCGGGATCAGCGACCGCACGGTGGAGACCCACGTCGGCAACGTCCTGCGCAAGCTCCAGCTGACCTCGCGGCACGAGGTCTCGCACTGGGCGGCCAAGCGCGGATTGGTCGATTAACGGCGTCCGGCCCCGCTCGGGAGAGTACGGGGCCGGAAATGCCGGGGTTATTGAGGGGAGGTGAGCCCTGAGGGGGTTGGGTGGGCTCAATCACTTCTTCGGCAGCAGCTCCCGGATCCTTGAGAAGTTTTTTCGCACGTCTCGACGAACGTCGGAATCGTCCTCCGGCAGGCGCGACCATTCCGACGCGTACTCGGCCCCGAACACGAGGATCAGCGAGACCGCGTAGACGAAGATGAACAGCGCCATCAGCGCGCCGAGCGAGCCGTACAGCGCGCCGAAGTCGCTCAGGTACTCGAAGTAGATCTCCAGGCCGCCGCGCGTGATGCTGATGAGCGCCGCGGCGACCACGGCGCCCGGCCAGATCTCCCGCGTCTTCGGCCGCGGGGAGGGCAGCACGCGGTAGAGGAAGAGCACGACGCCGACCGTGAACACGAACGGCAGCACGTCCCCGATCAGGTCGACCGCCCAGCCCTCCTCGCCCAGATCGTCCGCTGCCTCGCGCGTCGCGCTGATGCTCAGGCTGAACACGATCAGCGCGGCCGAGCCGAGCACGAGGGACAGGTCCAGGAGCTTGCGGCGGATGATCGGCGGGCGCGTGTGGATGTCCCACGCCTGGTTGATCGCGTGGCGCAGCGCGCCCATCACCCCGCTCGCGGCGACGATCAACAGCAGGACGCTGACCGGCCCGAGCCGGCCCGTGTTGTCGAGCGCGTCGCCCACCGTGCGCTCGAGGCGCTCGCGGTCGCTGTCCTCCGACAGCGGCACGTTGTCGAAGATCACCACCACGACTCGCTCGCGGATCTCCGCGTCGTCGAAGAAGAGACCGAAGCCGCCCACGAGCAACATCGCGAGCGGGATGAAGGAGAGCACCGCGAAGAACGCGATCTGCGCGGCATCGCGATGCCCGCGGTCGTCGACGAACTCCACGCACGCGTTCCACAGCGCGAGCAGGCTCCGATCCACGATCCGTCGCGCGTTCACCGCGAGCGGTCCTCCCCGCACATGCGTCGAGTCACTCCCGCTTCGTCTCAGCGGCGGGACGGAAGGTGCGAAGCAATCGCGGCGGGCAGGCGCCCGCCGCGGGTACTGGTCGAGCGTGGCGGCTCAGTCGCGCCCGAGACCCCAGGTGTACGAGTACTCCTCGTAGTTGATGGTCGCGTGGAAGCTGTAGCCGCGTGAGGTGCCGTCCGCGTCGGTCTCCGTAATTGCAAGGCAGTCGTATTTTCCGGTGCGAGATGTGAGGTCGTCGCGCCCACCTCCGACCGGATCGCACGATGTGCGAAGGATCGGGCCGTCCAACAGGCCGTCTCGCACGCTGGCGCGCGCGTCCTTCGTGATCGCCTTGCGAAGCGATCGCTCAAGATCCTCGCGACCTTCCAACTCGATCTCGTCGAGCGCCTGTTGCGCCTCGGCCTCGTTCTGCCGTGCCTCTTCGGCCTGCTTCTCCCGCGCTTCCTCACGCTGCTGTTCCTCACGCGCGAGTCGCGCAGCCGTTGCCGCCGTGCGCTCTCGTTCAGCCTGCTCCGCGTTGTCGCTGCGGATCTTGAGGGCGGCCGCCGTTCCTCCCCCTCCCCCAAAGACGAGCACAGCAACAGCGAGAACCATGAGAACGGCACGCCGGCTCGGTCGCCGTCTGCGGCGGACGAACGAAGCACCGCAGTGCGGGCAGTACTGTCCGCTCGTTGTGGATTGGGTTGAGCAGCGCGGGCAGACCCGCGTCGGCTCGCTCTCGGGACGCTCGTCGTCCATTACGCCACCCTCCGGTGCATCGTGCCTCACAACTTCGTCTCGTACGACGGACCATGCAAGCCGCGAAGAACAGTGCTTGCGTGTGTGAAGGTCGCGTGAGTGGCGTCTCGTCACCTGCCCTTAGGGTTAGGATTTCTCGAGTGTTGCTCCCCCACGGGAGTTCGGAGACACATGTCCAGTCGGGACGCTTCGTCTCAGCGGCGGGACGAGGTGCGCCGAAGCCATGAGGGATGAGCCTCAACATCAACGGAGCGAGCCTCGCTCCAGCCCGGTCCATGCCTCCGGCCCCACCGCCGGTGACCGAGCTCACCTCCCGCGACGTCGCCGCGGCCGCACGGGTCGGCGTGCAGGCCGTGCCGGTCCGCAACAACGACCCGGTGACCGGGAGCGCCAAGCGCGAGAAACACGGCGACACCGGCGACGAGCGGCGGGCGTCCGAGGACGCCGACCGTCTCGACATGCTGCGCTTGATGGCGCTCAAACGCGACGTCGCCGCGATCACCGGCCGGACCTAAAGGGCCAGGCCCTTTAGGTCCGGCTCAGGGCTGGCAAGATGGTGCGCGTGGCCGGCAAAGGCGCTCCCTGGGTGGCATTGCTGGTCGTCGCGTTGCTGATGGAGGCCGTGGGCGTGAATCAGTTGCTGAGCGGCGGCGAGTGCTCCTCGACGGGCTACACACGCTTCGGTCCGGCGCCGGAGTGCCCGAGCCACACGGGCTGGTACGTCGCGCTGGTCGCGCTCGGCCTGCCACTGGCGATCTGCTCGGGCGCCTCCACGCGCAGCCCGATCGAGGCCTGGCAGTTCTTCGGAGGGCTGTTCGGCGCGATCGGCCTCGGCGCGCTGACCTCGACCGCGCCGACCGCGTTCCGGCTCATCTTCGGTGGCGCGTTCGTCGTTCTCGGCGGGTTGGGGTGGCTGCTGTGGAAGGTCAAGCGCGGCGAGGACGCCGCGCTTGCCTCCACTTCCTCTACTTGATGAAGAGGATCTCCGAGTACTTCGGGAGCGGCCAGAGGTCGTCCGGCACGATCTTCTCGAGCTTGTCGGCGATGTCGCGCACGGCGTTCATGGCCGGGATGACCGTGCCCTGGATGTACTTGGCGCCATCCAGGCCGTGGTCGTCCTCGGGGTGGTTCTCGTCGGCGTTGACCGACTCGAGGGCGAAGATCGTCTCGACGAACTCGTCGACCAGGCCGGCGGTCTCGGCGGTCAGCTTCTCGATGCCGGCCTCCTTGAGGGCGATCAGCCAGCGGATCGCCGCGGGGAGCAGCATCGTGCGGGCGATCGACGCGGCCGTCTCGGCCTCGATGTTGATCGTCGTCACGTACTGCTCGACCGCGACCTCGTAGCGGGAGTGCAGCTCGCGCTCGGAGAGGACGTTGTAGGCCTCGAAGGCCTCGACCGTCGAGCCCTCGATCAGCCACGGCAGCGCGTCCGGGGACTGCGCGAGGTTGGCCAGGCCGCGCTTCTCGGCCTCGGCGTGCCACTCCTCCGAGTAGCCGTCACCCGAGAACACGATCGCCTTGTTGGCCGTGTAGGTCGACTTGACGATGGCCAGCACGGCCTCTTCGATCGAGCTGCCGCCGTTGGTGGCCGCCTCGAGCTCGTCCGAGAGGGTGTCGATCGCCTGCGCGGCGATCGTGTTGAGGATCGTGTTCGGCATGCCGAGCGACATCGACGAGCCGAGCGCGCGGAACTCGAACTTGTTGCCGGTGAAGGCGAACGGCGAGGTGCGGTTGCGGTCGCCGCCGGCCAGCGGCAGACGCGGGAGCACGGAGGCGCCCATCTCGAGGTAGGCCTGCGGGGTCGCCGCGTCACCGGAGCCGGACTCGATCGCGTCGAACGCCTTCTCGAGGTCGGCGCCGAGGAAGATCGAGATGATCGCCGGCGGTGCCTCGTTGGCGCCGAGGCGGTGGTCCTGGCCGGCGTTGGCGACCGAGGCGCGCAGCAGCTGCTGGTGCTTGTTGACGGCCTTGATCACGGCCGAGCAGAAGAACAGGAACAGCAGGTTCTCGTGCGGCGTGTCACCCGGATCGAGCAGGTTGATGCCCGTGTCCGTGCCCATCGACCAGTTGTTGTGCTTGCCCGAGCCGTTGACGCCGGCGAACGGCTTCTCGTGCATCAGGCAGACGAGCCCGTACCGGCGGGCGACGTTCTGCATGATCTGCATCGTCAGCTGCTGATGGTCTGAGCCGATGTTCGAGTTCTCGAAGATCGGGGCGACCTCGTACTGCGCGGGCGCGACCTCGTTGTGACGCGTCTTGATGGGGACGCCGAGCTTCGCGAGCTCGTTCTCGGTCTCCATCATGCACGCGAGCACGCGCTCCGGGATCGACCCGAAGTAGTGATCGTCGAGCTCCTGGCCCTTGGGCGGCTTGGCACCGAACAGCGTGCGGCCGGTGATGAGCAGGTCAGGGCGCTCGAAGTAGTACTGCTCGTCGATCAGGAAGTACTCCTGCTCGGGCCCGACCGTGGTGTAGACGTGCTGGGCGGTCTCGCCGAGCAGGCCGAGCGCACGGACGGCGCTGCGCGACAGCGCGTCCATCGAGCGCAGCAGCGGGATCTTGTTGTCCAGCGCCTCGCCGCTCCAGGACGTGAACGCCGTCGGGATGCAGAGCAGCGCGCCGTTCGGGTTCTCCAGGATGAACGCCGGTGAGGACGGGTCCCACGCGGTGTAGCCGCGGGCCTCGAAGGTCGAGCGCAGGCCGCCTGACGGGAACGAGGACGCGTCCGGCTCGCCCTGGATGAGCTCCTTGCCGGAGAACTCGGCGATGGCGTTGCCGTCGCCGGTCGGGCCGTAGAACGAGTCGTGCTTCTCGGCGGTCGTGCCGGTCAGCGGCTGGAACCAGTGGGTGTAGTGCGTGGCGCCGCGCTCCATCGCCCACTCGCGCATCGCCGAGGCGACGGCGTCGGCAAGCGAGCCCTCGAGCGGTTCGCCCTTGGCCACGGTCGCCTCGAGCTGGCGGAACTGGGCCTTCGGCAGGCGCTGACGCTGAACGGCGATCGAGAAGACGTTCTCGCCGAACACGTTGGCGTTGGGCAGCGTGAGGTCCGTGACGCCGAGCGCTCCGCCGTTCGGGCTCCACTGCGCGGCGGCGACATTCGGCGTACGGGTACGAGACGGCATTCGGGCGTAATCCTCCTCAGGATCGAGACAGCGGCCCTTAACCTAGGCGGGTGCGTGGTCCGGCTCTTTGTCCACGTGTCCAAATCGACGCGCGCGCACTTCGACTTACGCCATAGAGTGCCCGGCGTGCGGCGACGACCCTGGGGGCTGCGGATACGGGTGCTGGCCGCGGCCGGCACGATCGCGCTCGTCTCCGCGATCACGTTCGGGTTGCTGCTGAACGCGCTGCTGGACCAGCAGCGTGCGGCGGGGCCCGCTCGCAACGTCACCGAGGCGCGCAACGCGATCAACGCGATCCAGCGGCTCTCGCAGGACCTGGAGACCGGCGCACGCGGCTTCCTGCTGACCGCCGATCGCTCGTTCCTGGACCCGTACACCGCGGCGCGGCGCGAGCTGCCCCAGCAGGTGTCGGCGCTCGCGGCCGTCCCCAATGACGCCGCTCAGCGCGCGCGGACGGCCGAGCTCCGGCGTGCGCTCGACGCCTACACGACGTACCTCGAGGATGTCATCGGGCGCGCCGACGCGACCGCCATCACCGCGCAGGAGGGCCGGCGCCAGTTCGCCGCGATCCGCGCCACGGTCGCCGAGCTGGACGCCTCCGAGCGCCGCGAGCTGCTCCAGCGCCGCGCCCAGAGCGCGGATCTGCGCGAGCGCTCGATCGTCACCGCCGGCATCGGGCTCGCCGTCCTGCTCGTCCTGATCGGCCTCATCTCCTACGGCGCCGTGCGCGGGGTCGTGATCCCGGTCGACCGCCTGCAGGACTTCGCCCGCGAGCTCGGCGCGCGCCGCTACGGCGCCCGCCTGCCCGAGTCGGGCCCGCCTGAGACCGTGGAGTTGGCGCAGGCCTTCAACGCCACCGCGGTCAGCCTGGAGGCGGCGGAGGCGGAGCTGCGGCGGATCGGCGAGCGCCATCTGGCCGAGCTCGACGCCGTCTTCGCCGAGGCGCCGCTCGGGCTCGCGTTCGTCGATCAGGAGCTGCGCTACCTGCGGGTCAACGACGCGCTGGCGGAGATGAACGGCCAGTCCGCCGCCGCGATGGTCGGCAAGCGCGTGCGGCACCCGGACGCGGTCGCCGCGCTCGAACGCGTGCTCGCCACCGGGGAGCCCGTGCTCAACGTGGAGGTGGCCGTGGAGGGACGGCGCTTCGAGGCCAGCTACTTCCCGGTCCGCGCCGGCGGCGCCGCCCCGGTGGCGGTCGGCGCGGCGGTCTCCGACATCGAGGCCCGGCGGCGGGCGGAGGAGGCGCGCGAGCGCCTGCAGCACGCTACAGCGACGCTCGCGGCGGCCGTCACCGTCACGGATGTCGCCGAGATCGCGGTGGCGGAGGCGCGAGCGACGTTCGACTCCGACGGCGCCGCTCTCCTGCTCGTGCGCGGCGACTGGCTCGAGCTCGTCGCGATGGACGGGCTCAACGCCGAGAAGCACGGTCGGCTCTCACAGGTCCCGCTCACTGCCCGGCGGCCCAGCGCCGAGGCCGCCCGGACCGGACGGGCGGTGCACGTGCGGACCCCGGCGGAGATGGCGGAGCGCTTCCCAGAGCTGGTCGACGTGCCCGCGCTCGTCACGTTCCCGCTGGTCACCGCGGGCGAGCCGCTCGGTGTGCTGCTGATCGACTTCAAGGGGCCACGCGGCCTCGACGAGGGCGAACGCGATCTGCTCGCGTCGCTCGCGACCCAGTGCGCGATCGCACTCGCGCGCGCTCAGCTCTACGAACGCGAGCGCGACGTCGCCCAGACGCTGCAGGCCTCGTTGCTCCCGCGCCAGGTCCCGACGATCCCGGGCCTGGACCTCGCAGCCGAGCTGGTGGCCGGCGCGCAGGGGCTCGACGTCGGCGGTGACTTCTACGACGCCTTCGCGATCGTGCCGGGCGAATGGGGGATCGCGATCGGCGACGTGTGCGGCAAGGGCGTGGACGCGGCGGCCCTCACCGCCCTCGCCCGCCACACCGTGCGCGCCGCGGCGGTGGAGGGCGCAGCGCCGAGCCACGTCCTGCGCGCCCTGAACCGTGCGGTGCTGGCCGAGGGCCGGCCGGGGCAGTTCCTGACGGGCATCTACGCGCGACTGCGCGCGCACGAAGAGGGCGGGTTCGGGCTCACGGTGGCCTGCGGCGGGCACCCGCCGCCGGTGCTGCTCGCGGCGGACGGGACGGTCAAGCCGCTCGACTGCACGGGGACGCTGCTGGGCGTGCTGGAGGACCCGCTCGTGCACGACGTCGAGGCCGTCCTGGCGCCCGGCGACACGCTCCTGCTCTACACGGACGGATTGACGGAGGCGGGCGCGCCGGCCCGCACGCTCAGCACCGAGGACGTGGGTGAGCTGCTGCGCGTCGCGCGCGCCTCACACGCACGGGAAACGGTGGCCAACTGCCTCTCAGCGGCAGCGTTGGCGGGCGGTGGCGAGGTCCGCGATGACATCGCTGTACTCGTGGCACAAGCCCGATCGACCGTAGGGAGAAGTGTGGCGAACGAATCTTCGACACCGGGACAATGATGGCCTGAGCGCCAGCGCGGAGACTGCTCCTCGATGCTGTTTCACAGAGGAGGAACGATGCGTAGGACCCGTTGGGCGACCGGTATGGGGGCCGGACTGCTCGCACTACTGGCCGTGCCCGCGGTAGCGATGGCGGACCCGGCGACCTTGCGGATGGCGGATGAGGGCAAGCTCCCCATCGAGGTCGGAATCAACTCGATCTGGGTGATGGTCGCGGCCGTCCTCGTGATGTTCATGCAGGCGGGCTTCGCCTTCCTGGAGATCGGCTTCTCGCGTGGCAAGAACGCCGGCACGATCATCGCGAAGATCCTGGTCAACTTCTCGATCGCCGCCATCTGCTTCTGGGCTGTTGGTTTTGCTTTCGCCTTCGGTGACGGCGGATCTCTGATCGGCACGAGCGGATTCTTCCTGGCCGGGGACAACCCGACCGCGGACTTCCCGCTCATCAGCCTGCCTGACGGCACGGTCACCGTCGAGGCACTGTTCTTCTTCCAGTTCGTCTTCTGCGCGGTGTCGCTGGCGATCGTCTGGGGGACCACGCTCGAGCGTGTCAAGTTCGGCGTGTATGTGATTTACGCGATCGTCTTCTCAGCGGTCATCTACCCGATCGGCGCGCACTGGATCTGGGGCGGCGGCTGGGTGGCCGAGCGCTTCGCGATCCAGGACTTCGCCGGTTCCACGGTGGTGCACCTGATCGGCGCCTCCGGCGCCCTCGCGGTGCTCCTGCTGCTCGGCGCTCGTCGCGGCAAGTACGGCAACGACGGCAAGCCGCGCGCCATCCCGGGCCACAGCATGCCGCTGTTCGGCCTCGGCGTCCTGATCCTGTGGCTCGGCTGGTTCGGCTTCAACCCGGGTTCCACCCTGGGCGCGCTGGACGGCCGCTTCCCGGAGATCGCCGCGGTCACCAACCTCGGCGCTGCCGGTGGCGTGCTCGCCGCCGTCGCGGTGATGTGGATCAAGGTCAAGAAGATCGACATCGGCATGGCCGGCAACGGCGCGATCGCCGGTCTGGTGGCCATCACGGCGCCGTCGGGCTACGTCGAGCTGTGGGCGGCTCCGATCATCGGCCTCGTCGCCGGCACGATCGTGGTCTTCGGCATCCTGGCCATCGACAAGCTGATCGACGATCCGGTCGGTGCGCTCTCCGCGCACGGTCTGGCCGGCATCTGGGGCACGCTCGCCTGCGGTCTGTTCACCTCGCCGCGTCTGGCCGAGAAGAACGCCGTCGGCGAGGCCGGCCTGTTCTACACGGGCGACCCGGGTCAGCTGTTCAACCAGCTCGT
Source organism: Solirubrobacter taibaiensis (assembly GCA_027587225.1). GTDB lineage: Bacteria > Actinomycetota > Thermoleophilia > Solirubrobacterales > Solirubrobacteraceae > Solirubrobacter > Solirubrobacter taibaiensis. The sequence continues at coordinate 9,518 of JAPDDQ010000014.1, read as the reverse complement.
CGGTGTGGTCGTCGCCTTCGTGTTCGTCTTCACGCTCTCGTACATCACCTTCTTCTTGATCAAGAAGACGTACGGCCTGCGCGTGACGGCTGACGAAGAGGATGCGGGTCTGGACATTTCCGAGCACGGCATGTACGGGTATCCGGAACAGTTCATCCCGGCTCCGGAGCTCGTGGGCTACTCGCCGGCCGCGCCGGCTGGTGCCGCGGCTCCCAAGGCCACTACCCGTGAGGTTCCGGCGTGAAAAAGATCGAAGCGTTCATCCGACATGAGGCGTTCGAGCCGATCCGGATGGAGCTCCTAGAGCTCGGTTTCCCGTCCCTGTCGATCTCGGAGGTCAAGGGTTCCGGGCGGCAGAAGGGCATCACCGAGCGCTACCGCGGCGCCGAGCTGACCAACTGGCTGCGGCCGAAGGTCAAGCTGGAGTGCGTGGTGGCCAGCGGTGACGTGCAGACGGTGGTTGACGCCATCCTCAAGCACGCCCGCACCGGCTCCATCGGTGACGGCAAGGTGTTCATCTTGCCCGTCGAAGAGGCATACCGGATTCGCACTGGCGAGTCCGGCGAAGAGACCCTGCAGGCCCACCCGGGCGTCGCGCAGGCGGCGTCCTAGCGGGCGCTGATCTAAGACCGGCGGACTTGCGCGGGGCGGCTTCACAGCCGCCCCGCGTGTGAAGGAGGCGTATTGAACGTGGCGATGGAGGCCTCCCGCGATGACCGCGGGGCCACCGTGATGGAGCGGGTCAGGGCGATCCACCTGCGCATGGTCGACGCCGTGCTCAGCGGTGACGGTCTCGAAGGTGTCGCGACGCTCGCGGCCGGCGAGACCGGCGGCGTGGTGGCGATCGTGGTCCCGCGCCTTGGCGCGGCGGCCGCGTCGGGCCCGGTGGCCGAGCTGCCCGCGCTGCGACGGTACGTGGGTGAGCGGGCGCGCAACCGGGCGGCGGCGGTGCCGCCGGGGATCGTGGCCGAGGTGCCGATCGTCTCCGGCGACGAGCAGCTCGGAGCCGTGCTCCTGCTCGGCGAGGACGATCCCGCCCCGGACGCATTGGAGTTCCTGCACGTCGCCGCGGTGGCGTGCCTGACCGAGGTCGCCGTCGAGGAGGCGCGGCTGGAGGTCGAGCAGAACCTGCGCGGGTCCTTCCTGGAGGAGCTGCGCGGGCGTGACGACATCGAGCCGGACGAGGTGCTGCGACGCGCGGCGCGTCTGGGCTGTGATCTTTCGAAGGGCGCCGTCGCGCTGTGCGCGGAGCTGTCCTCAGATCGTCCCCGCCACGTGGTGGCGACGATCGCGGGGGAGCATCCGGGCGCGCTGGCGCAGCACATGGACGGCGGCGGCGGGTCAGGGCGCGTGTACGCGCTCCTGCCGGCGGTCGGCGGCGCGGATGCCTCGGCGACCCTGGCGGCGGCACGCCGTCTGGCGGCGCGGCTGCAGCGCCACGGCACCGTGGGCGTGTCGTCCTTCTATGCCGACGTGGCCGACCTCGGCCGCGCGATCCAGGAGGCGGAGCTCGTCCTGGACGTGCTGCGCCGCTCGGACGTCCCGATCGACGAGGACATCGGCACGGGCACCTACCGCCTGCTGTTCCGCGTGCTGGCTTCCCACCCTGAGGAGGTCCGGTCCTTCTACGAGGACACGGTCGCCCCGCTGGTGGCGTACGACGGGCAGTACTCCACCGACCTGGTGGGCACGCTGTCCGCGTACCTGGAGCGCAACTGCAACATGAACGCGACCGCCTCGGCGATCTACGCCCACCGGCACACGGTCGCGTACCGCCTGGAACGCGTGAAGGAACTGACGGGCCTGGACCCGTTGCTGAGCGAGGACCGCGAGCGCCTGGGCCTCGGCCTGAAGGCCTACCGCATCATCGCTCCGCGCCTGCACCGTTAGGGGGGATTGACGCCACCGCAACTTAAAGGGGCCTGGCCCCTTTAAGTTGGGGATGGTGCATGGATGGATCGCGGCCGCGGCCGCCACACTCGCGTTGTCCGCGGCGACGATCGAGGGCACGGACCTCACGGACTTCCTGCAGGGCACGCCGGGAGCCGATCAGGTGCTCGCCAAGGGCGGCGACGACATCGTCTTCGGCCTCGGCGACGACGATCGGATCGACGGCGGGCCCGGGCGGGACGTGCTGCACGGGGACGGGGTGTGTCCGCCGGGCACCGAGCGTCCCGACGTGTGCACGGACGACGACGACCGCACCGGCGGGGACGATGTGCTCCGCGGCGAGGACGGCGACGACGTGCTGCTCGGCGGGCGCGGCAACGACCTGCTCGACGGCGGAGCGGGCGTGGACTCGCTGTCCGCCGACGCCGGCAACGACACGGTCGAGGCCGGTGACGACGACGACGAGGTCGACGGCGGCACGGGCCTGGACAAGATCGAGGGTGGGGCCGGGGACGACTGGATCGCGACCGGACCCGGATCGGACCGGATCGACGGCGGTGCCGGAGACGACCTGATCGCCACGGAGACCGGGAACGACCGGATCGACGGTGGGTCGGGCGACGATCAGATCGAGTCGGGCAGCGGCAACGACCGCCTCACGGGCGGGCGCGGGCGCGACGACATCAACGCCGGATCGGGCAGAGACACGATCGACGTGCGGGACGGCGAGCGCGACACGGTCAACTGCGGGCCGGGGCGGGACACGGTGCGAGCGGACCGGCGTGACCGATTGGTCAGTTGCGAGCGTGTAAACAGACGCTGACGCCGCAACTCATGGTACCTTCACGCCGCTTCAGCCCAACCGCACGATGGAGACGCTGCTTTGCCTACCGGCACCGTGAAGTGGTTCAACGACGACAAGGGATTCGGGTTCATCACCCCAGATGACACGGGTGCCGACCACTTCGTCCATCATTCAGGGATCAACTCGGACGGGTTCCGCACGCTGCGCGAGGGGTCGCGCGTGAGCTTCGACTCCGAGCCCGGCCCGAAGGGCCCGAAGGCCGTCAACGTCACTCAGGTCTAGCCGGCGTCGCGGATGCGCTCGACCTCGCCGTCATTGTTGACGCGCGCGGGAACGGGCTCATCTCTGATGACGACGGTGAAGCGTCCGCTGGTCTTGCCCTCGGCGGCGCGGGCTGTGCCCGTGAGGCCGGGGGCGACGCTGTAGGCGATCTCGTACGTGCCGGCCTTGGCCGGCACGACCTTCCACGTGAGCTCCTTCTCCTGGCCGGGACCCAACTGGCCGGCCGACCACGTGTTCACGGTGACGACGTCGCCGCCCATCGGGCCCTCGTCGAGCACCCAGATCGGCCGCCCGGCGTCGGAGAGCCCGGCGCCGCGGACGTTGCGACCGAAGGCGAGCGCGGCGTCCTCACCGCGCGGCTTGGTCTCGACGGTCACGGCGACGTTGCGCAGCGACTCGTCGTTCTCGCCGTTGCGGACCTTGATCTTGAGCTCGACGCTCTCCGCGATGTGCTGCACGCGCGGGAACGAGGCGTCGACGACCTCGACCTTGAAGTCACCTGACGGCTCGTCCGCGTCCTGGCGCGAGTCGCCACCGCAGCCCGCGAAGGCGAGGACGGCGAGAAGGAGGACTCGGCGCATGTGCGTGAAGATACATCGGTGGCGCCCAACAGCCTCCCGTTCCCCGACGGCCTAGAGCGCGACGGCATCGCGCTCCGGCGGCTGCGGGCCCGTGACGCGCACGCGTTCGCGGGGGCCTTCCGCGCGGACCCGCAACTCGGCGTGCAGATCGGCGCCGACGAGGACCCGACGGAGAACGGGGTGCGTCGCTTCATCGCGCGCCAACCTGGCCTGCGCGCCCGCGGCGAATTCCTCGGGATGGCGGTCACCGACGCCTCCAAGCGCCCGTTCCTCGGCCACGTGATGCTCCACACGCTCGCGTGGCGCCACCGGCGCGGCGAGGTCGGCTACTGGCTCGTCCCTGAGGCGCGCGGCCGCGGAATCGGCAAGGCAGCGGTGTCCCTGGTGGTCGAGTGGGCCTTCGAGGAGCTCCGGCTCGAGCGGATCGAGATCACCACCACGCCCGAGAACACGGCCGCGCGGGCACTCGCGCACTCGCTCGGATTCGAGGAGGAGGGCGTGATGATCGCCCGCAATCTGGAGCGAGGTCGGCGGGTCGATGTGGTGTTGCTGGCACGCGTGCGTGACAGGTCGCATAATCTTCCGGCCTGAACGCCCCTTTACGCGGCGTCAAAAAGAGGAGAGTTTTGGTTCGAGGCGCCGCTGATCGCCTCTTCCTCCCGGCGAAGAATCTGCTGGAGGAAGTCGGCGACATGATGATCCTGACCGGGAAGACCATCGTGTCTGCCCTCAGGCCGCCGTACCCGTACGGGGGAGAGTTCGTCCAGCAGTTCCTGTTCGCGCTGCGCCTGTGCTGGTTCCCCTTGATGGTGTCCACGATCGCGTTCGGATATGCGGCGCCGGGTCTGCAGGCCTCCAACTTCCTCACGCTGTTCGGCGCCAACGACCGCCTCGGCGGCTTCTTCGTCCTCGCCTCCATCCGCGAGTTCGCGCCGTTCGTGACCGCGATCGTGCTCGCCGGCGTGGCGGGTACCGCCATCACGGCCGATCTCGGCGCGCGCAAGATCCGCGAGGAGCTGGACGCGTTGCAGGTGCTCGGCGTGGACCCGGTGAAGAACCTCGTCGTGCCGCGCTTTCTGGCGCTGATGATCGTCACGGGCATGTTCGACGTGTTCGCCGTGCTGTTCGGCATCTTCGGCGGCCTGCTCGCCAACGCGGTCAACCACCAGCCGGTCGGCCCGTTCTTCGCGAGCCTGCTGACCAACGCGAGCATCCCGGACCTCTGGGGCAGCGTCCTCAAGTGCACGCTGTTCGGCGCGATCATCGCCGTCGTCTGCTGCTACAAGGGCATGACCGCGTCCGGTGGCGCGGCGGGCGTCGGCCGCGCGGTCAACCAGGCGGTCGTGATCTCGACCCTCGGCGTCTTCGCCTTCAACTACGTCTTCACGCAGACCTTGCTGGCGACCCACCCCGACATCGTGAACATCAAGTGAACAACGGCGGATGGCTGCAGGTCCCGCGGGACTGGCTCTCCACGTTCGGCGAGATCGCGCGCTTCTCGGGGCGCGTCGTGGGCGAGGTCTACGGCCTCAAGGTCTTCCGCTACTTCGGCGAGGCGCTGCGTCAGGCCGGCGTGCTGATCCTGAGCAGCACGCTCGTCATCTGGGGCCTGACGTTCATCATCGGCCTCCAGTGCGGCATCGAGGCCGCGTACTTCAACCGCGCGACCGGCGCTCCCGCCTACGCGGGCGTGTTCGCCGCCTGGTGCGACCTGCGTGAGCTGATCCCGTACGCGTTCGGCTACATGATGGCCGCGAAGGTCGGCACCGGCATCGTCGCCGAGCTCGGCTCCATGCGCATCTCCGACGAGATCGACGCACTCGAGGTGATGGGCATCAGCTCGATGACGTTCCTGTGCGCCACGCGCCTGCTCGCGGCCTGGCTGGTGCTCCCGTTCGTCTATCTGGCCGGGATCGGGGCGGGGTTCCTCGCCTCCTACCTGGCGGTGGTGGAGCAGATCGGCGAGGTCTCCAGCGGCGGCTACAGCCTCATCTTCTGGATGTTCCAGAACCCACCGGACCTCTTATTCAGCCTCATAAAAGCGATGGTCATGGCCACCGTGATCGTGCTCGTCGGCTGTTACTACGGCTACACGGCGAGCGGTGGACCGGTGGGCGTGGGCACCGCCACGGCCAAATCCATGGTCCTCAACATCGTGCTGGTCCACCTGATCGGCATGCTCGGCACCCAGGTGTTCTGGGGTGCGAATCCACGCGCACCGATCGGGGGGTGACATGAGCACCGACCAGCAGCACGACGACGAATACAAGTGGCACACCGGGAAGAAGCGCTCCTCCGGGGTGGAAGACGCCGTCGAGTTCGTCGAGGTCCACAAGGCGTTCGGCCGCAACAAGATCCTGCGCGGCCTGAACATGGGCATCCCGAACGACAAGATCTCGATGATCCTGGGCCCGTCGGGCACCGGGAAGTCCGTGTGCATCAAGCACATGGTCGGGCTGCTGTACCCCGACGAGGGTGACGTCCTGGTCCACGGCGAGTCCGTCCCGGGCATGCGCGACGAAGAGCTGTTCGAGATGCGCAAGAAGTTCGGCGTCCTGTTCCAGGACGGCGCGCTCTTCGGGTCGATGAACCTGTGGGACAACGTCGCCTTCCCGCTGCGCCAGCACACGGACAAGGGCGAGGACGAGATCGAGGACATCGTCAACCTGCGCCTGCGCGAGGTCGGCCTCGAGGCGTCCGGCGACAAGATGCCCAACGAGCTCTCCGGCGGGATGCGCAAGCGCGCCGGGTTCGCCCGCGCGCTCGTGCTGGACCCGGACATCGTGCTCTTCGACGAGCCCGACTCCGGCCTGGACCCGGTCCGCACCGCCCTGCTGTGCGAGCTCATCCAGGAGATCCACGAGGAGAACGGCGGCGCCTACGTGGTCATCACCCACGACATCATGAGCGCCAAGCGCGTCGCCGAGTACATCGCCGTGCTGTGGAAGGGCCGGATCGTCGAGTCCGGTCCCGCCGAGGAGCTCTTCGACTCCGACAACCAGTTCGTTCGCCAGTTCTTGTCGGGGGCCTCGCAGGGCCCGCTCGGGATGGAGTAAGTGGCGCTCGCTCGTGCCGCAATCGCAATCGGTGTCGCCGTTCTGGTGGCGCTGGCTGTGTACCTGTTCGTCCTGCGGGCGAGCGGCCACGAGTACACGCTCATCTTCGAGAACGCCGGCCAGCTCGTGGTCGGCGACAACGTCCAGATCGGCGGCCGTGCCGTCGGCACCGTGGACGACATCCGGCTCACCGACAACAACCAGGCGGCCATCCGGATCCTGGTGGAGGAGCCGTACGCGCCGCTGCGCGAAGGCACCGACGCGGTCATCCGGCTCACGTCACTCTCGGGCATCGCGAACCGCTACGTCGCGATCTCGCCCGGCCCCGACGCGAGCCGGACGCTGGCCGACGGCACCACCATCGGCACCGTCAACACGACGACGGCCGTCGACCTGGACCAGCTGTTCAACACGCTCACGCCGGATGCCCGCCGCGACCTGCAGGGCATCATCGCCGGCTTCCGGACGCAGCTCGACGGCAAGGGCGAAGAGGCCGCCCAGGCCACCGAGTACTTCAACCCGCTGCTCTCCAGCGCCCGCCGGCTCGTCAACGAGGCCACGCAGGACGAGGGCGCGCTGGAGGACTTCATCGTCTCCTCCTCGCGCACGGTCACGGCGCTCGCGGAGAAGCGCGACGACCTGAGCTCGCTCGTGGGGAACGCGAACACGACCACCGGGGCGATCGCGGCCGAGAACCGGGCGCTGAGCGAAGCCCTCGCGCTGCTGCCGACCACGCTCCGGCGCGGCAACTCGACGTTCGTGAACCTGCGCTCGACGCTGGACGACCTGGACCCGCTGGTCGCGGAATCCAAGCCCGCGACGAAGGACCTCGCACCGTTCCTGCGCGAGCTGCGCCCGCTCGTGCGCGACGCCAAGCCGACGGTCGCCGACCTCTCGACGCTCGTCCGCCGCCCCGGCAGCGACAACGACCTGGTCGAGGCCACGCAGAAGCTGCCCGGCTTCCAGCGCGTCGCCAGCCCCGCGATGAAGAACTCCACGAGCGCGCTGCAGAAGAGCCAGCCCGTGCTCGAGTTCATCCGCCCGTACATCCCGGAGCTCGTCGGCTGGTTCCGCGACTTCGGTGTCGGCGCCGCCAACTACGACGCCAACGGCCACTACGCGCGGATCCAGCCGATCTTCAACGCCTTCCAGCTCCACGACATGCCGGTCGGCCCGGCGCAGCTGGTGCCGCTGCCCGTCGCGCAGCGCCTCGCCGGCCTGCAGACCGGCATGCTGCGCCGCTGCCCGGGCTCCGCGAGCCAGCCCGCGGTGGACGGCTCCGCGCCCTATCGCGACTCCGGCGGCAACCTGGACTGCGATCCGACGCAGGTGGTCGCGGGCCCATGATCCGCGTCCTCGCCGCCGTCGCCATCGTCGCGGTCATCGCCGTCGGCGCTTTCCTGATCTTCGGGAACGCTCCCGAGGACGACGGCAGCTACCGCGTGCGCGCGATCTTCGACAACGCCGGCTTCGTGATCCCGGGCGAGGATGTGAAGATCGCCGGCGTCCGCGTGGGCCAGATCGACTCGATCGACGTCACGGAGGACTTCCGCGCCGCCGTGGTGCTCAAGATCACCGAGCCGGGCTACACGGACTGGAAGCAGGACGCGAGCTGCATCGTGCGCCCGCAGAACCTGATCGGCGAGCGCTTCGTCGAGTGCAAGCCGACGCAGGTGCGCTCCGCGAACGCCGAGCCGCCGCCCGAGCTGAAGTTGATCGACGAAGGGCCCGGCGAGGGCCAGCGGCTCCTGCCGGTGGAGAACACCACGCAGTCCGTGGACATCGACCTGATCGGCAACACGATGCGCGAGCCCGAACGGGAGCGCTTCTCGCTGATCCTCAACGAGCTCGGAACCGGTGTCGCCGGCCGCGGCCGCGACCTCAACGAGGTCATCCGGCGCGCGAACCCGGCGCTGCGCGAGACCGACAAGGTGCTGGAAATCCTCGCCCGCCAGAACACCGTGCTCGAGCAGCTGGCCGTGAACTCGGACACGATCCTGGCCCCGCTCGCGCGTGACCGTGCGCGCGTGGCGAGCGCGATCCGCAACTCGAGCGACGTGGCCAAGGCCACGGCCGAGCGGCGCGAGGCGCTCGCGGACGACATCGAGACGCTGCCGGAGTTCCTCGACGAGCTGGACCCGACGATGGTGGCCCTCGGTGAGCTGGCGGACGAAGGCACGCCGCTGTTGACCGACCTCGGCGCCCGCGCCACCGACATCAACAACCTCGTCCGCCGGCTCGGCCCGTTCTCGCAGGCCGCGATCCCGGCCGTCGACTCACTCGGCGAGGCGGCCAAGACGGGCACCCCCGCGGTCACCGACGCGCGGCCGGTGATCGCCGACCTGCGCGCGCTCGCCAAATCGATCCGGCCCGTCGGCACGAACCTGCGCGAGGTGCTCGAGTCCTTCCGGGACACCGAAGGCATCCAGCGCCTGATGGACTACATCTACTTCCAGGCGACCGCCATCAACGGCTACGACGCCACGGGCCACTACCTGCGCGCCGGTCTGCTGGTGAACGCGTGCACGACCTACGCCGTGCGGCCGGTGTCGGGTTGCAACGCGAACTATCCGCAGGCCGCCACGTCGAGTTCCGTGAAGGCCGTGACGAGCGGCGTCGACGGTGTCGGCGAGGACCCGCTCCTGCGCGCGACGGCGATCGCGATCGCCCGCGCCCTCGGCCAGCAGGTCGAGGAGGAGAAGGCGAAGATCGACTCGACGCTGACGACCTCCAAGCGCCGAGGCGCCGGCGGCCCGAGCCTCGGGATCGCGCCGACCACCCGCGGGAAGGCCACGCCGACGGCCACCGCCCCGACCGTGACGGCGCCCGGGGACAACGCGCCCGCGCCCGCCCCGACGACCGCCGCGACGGCGCCCACCGCCGCGCCCCAGGCCACCGCCGCCC
>JAPDDQ010000152.1 GCA_027587225.1 Solirubrobacter taibaiensis | reverse complement strand
TTTTGTAACTAGGTTGTATACGTTGTTCGCCCAGTTTTGGATTGTTGTATAACGGCAATATGCATCTTTCTTAATGATGATTTCTACTACCGCACTGTGAAGTGAGTTAGTCGTGTAAACAGGTGCTGTACAACCTTCTACGTAGTGTACGTGTGCGCCTTCGTCTACGATGATAAGCGTACGCTCGAATTGTCCCATATTTTCAGAGTTAATACGGAAATACGCTTGAAGTGGTGTATCAACTTTAACACCTTTTGGAACGTAGATGAATGATCCACCAGACCAAACTGCAGAGTTTAATGCAGAGAATTTGTTGTCTGTTGGTGGGATTACTTTTCCGAAATGCTCACGGAAAATATCTTCGTTCTCTTTTAATGCGCTATCTGTATCTTTGAAGACGATTCCTAGAGCTTCTAGGTCTTCTTTCATGTTGTGGTATACAACTTCAGATTCGTACTGTGCAGATACACCAGCTAAATATTTTTGCTCAGCTTCTGGAATACCTAATTTATCAAATGTTGCTTTAATTTCATCAGGTACTTCATCCCAAGACTTCTCAGATTTCTCAGATGGTTTTACGTAGTACGTAATTTCATCGAAATCTAAGTCGTTTAAGTCGCCGCCCCATTGTGGCATTGGCATTTCGTAGAACTTATCCAGTGATTTTAAACGGAAGTCTAACATCCACTGTGGTTCTTCTTTCATACGTGAAATTTCTTCAACGATTTCTTTTGTTAAACCGCGTCCAGCACGGAAAATCGAAACGTCTTTGTCTTTGAAACCATATTTATAATCGCCGATATCTGGCAGTTGCTTCGCCATGTTGGTGTGTCCCTCCTTAGATAACCTCGTTTTTAGAAACCTTTAACATTACTTATCTTCGTTTAAGCCCTTTTCTAACGCTTTCCACGCTAATGTTGCACATTTAATACGTGCAGGGAACTTGCATACGCCTTGTAATGCTTCAATATCTCCTAAATCGATGCTGTCATCGTACTCTTTTCCTAGCATCATGTCAGAGAAAATTTTCGAAAGCTGAAGTGCTTCTTCAA
>JAPDDQ010000151.1 GCA_027587225.1 Solirubrobacter taibaiensis | reverse complement strand
TGATATTACGCTCTTTTTTTATGTTCTCGATCATTTTCGTTAAATCTTTTTCATGGACGATACTAATCGGAATAATTTCAATTAAGTCTTTATCAAATCGTAAATAGTTCTCTAACATTTTTTGAATAGCTAAAGCACTTCCTTCACCAGTTAAACAAGCTGTTAAAATAACAGATTTCATTGGAGAGAGAGGTTTTTTCTTTTCTTCTTGTACGTTTAAGTAAAACGGTGTTAAATTTTTTACTGTTTCATACAGCGCATCTAATGAATAACCGAGCTGAGCTTTTCGAGCTGCTTCTAGTGCATGTGGTGTGCTCGTCATCGAGAGAACACGTACAGGGATTTTGAACTCCGTTTCTAATATGTCACCGATATAAGCAAGTGACCCCATATCGACAAGTAAGAGAAGCGCATTTACATTTTGTAGTGTTTTCATATACACTTTCACACGTTCCAAGAAATCTTTCGGTGATTCGTGTAACGGCATATCAATACCGGTTACTTCCTCAATGCCGAGAAGTTCGTTTGCAACGTTTGCCATTTCAGTTGCGATGCCATTACCGTGTGCTAATATTAATACTTTTACTTCTGTTTGTGAGGCAGGAATTGGATCAACAACGAAGAACATTGTTAAAAAGCCAGCTTCATCAATAGGCATTGTTATTTGTAATTCTTCCTCCAGTAGTTGAATGCATTGCATAGCTACGGAAAAAGCTTCTTTATATTTCGTACGAATTTGATTTAATTGTGGGTGATGTATTTGTTTTCCGCTTTGTAAACGTTGTAGAGTTGTCTGTACATGTAAACTTAAAGCAAGAAATACTTTTTCATCAAACGTCTTAGATAAATGCTTTTCAGCAAGTTCCGCTATTTTTTCACATACGGAAACGATATTACGATCCACAATTTTAAAAACATTTTCATGGCTTGTTTTTTTGGATATTTGGTTAAAATATTGTACGAAAAAGCTTTGAACATCATTTTCTATTAGTAATTCTAATTCTTCCTCTTCAATACCGCGTGCTTGAAGTTCTTCGTATTTATAATCAATATAATCGTAA
>JAPDDQ010000150.1 GCA_027587225.1 Solirubrobacter taibaiensis | reverse complement strand
TTGTATTTTGGGCGGTGAAAATAAATAGAATTTCAAGGAGGGTATCTCATGAGCTTTAATCATCAAGAAATTGAGAAGAAGTGGCAAGGGTACTGGGAAGAGAATAAAACATTCCGTACGCCAGATGAGACAGAAAAACCAAAATTTTATGCACTAGATATGTTCCCATATCCATCAGGTGCAGGCTTACACGTAGGACATCCAGAAGGTTATACAGCGACAGATATTTTATCTCGTATGAAGCGTATGCAAGGATATAACGTTCTGCATCCAATGGGATGGGATGCATTTGGTCTTCCAGCAGAGCAATATGCACTTGATACTGGAAACAGCCCAGCTGAATTTACAGAGCATAATATTAATACGTTCCGTAACCAAATTAAATCATTAGGTTTCTCTTACGATTGGGACCGTGAAGTAAATACAACAGATCCAAACTACTATAAGTGGACGCAATGGATCTTCCTAAAACTATTTGAAAAAGGCTTAGCTTACGTTGATGAAGTACCTGTAAACTGGTGCCCAGCACTTGGTACAGTACTTGCAAACGAAGAAATCATTGACGGTAAGAGTGAGCGTGGTGGACATCCAGTTGAGCGTCGTCCGATGAGACAGTGGATGTTAAAAATTACAGCTTACGGAGATCGTCTATTAGAAGATCTAGATGAGCTTGATTGGCCTGAAAGCTTAAAAGATATGCAACGTAACTGGATCGGTCGTTCTGAAGGTGCAGAAGTACACTTCAACATCGATGGTACAGACGAGAAATTCACAGTTTTCACAACGCGCCCTGATACATTATTTGGTGCAACATACTGTGTACTAGCTCCAGAACATGCACTTGTTGCAGAAATTACAACAGCAGAACAAAAAGAAGCGGTAGAAGCTTACATTAACGCTGTAAAAATGAAGAGTGATCTAGAGCGTACAGAACTTGCGAAAGAAAAAACTGGTGTATTCACTGGTGCTTACGCAGTTAACCCAGTAAACGGTGAGAAATTACCAATCTGGATTGCTGACTATGTTCTTGCAGCTTACGGAACAGGTGCTGTAATGGCAGTTCCAGCTCACGAT
>JAPDDQ010000149.1 GCA_027587225.1 Solirubrobacter taibaiensis | reverse complement strand
TACTCGTATACAAACTTCCAGGACCGAAAACAAGTAAATCAGCTCGTTTAATCTCAGCCAACGTTTCATGCAATGGCTCTACATCTTCTGGAGTTAAAAAGACACGATTAATCTTCTTTCCGTAATAAGGAATCTTTGATTCACCTGTTACAATTTCCCCATCTTCAAGTTCCGCATGAAGTACCGCACTTTGATTCGCTGCTGGTAATACACGTCCTCTGACATTTAATACTTTACTTGTTTCTGTAATTGCATGGAAAAAGTCTCCTGTAATCGAGGTCATACCTGCCAACAATAGATTTCCTAACGCATGACCTTTCAGTCCGTCTCCTGTTGTGAAACGGTGCTGAAATAAAGCTTCCACCAGTGGCTCTACATCCGATAACGCAACAAGTACGTTACGGATGTCACCTGGAGGTGGAATTTCTAGCTCATCACGTAATCGACCCGAACTGCCACCATCATCAGCGATTGTAACAACTGCTGTAATATCAACAGGATATTGCTTTAATCCCCTTAATAAAACAGAGAGTCCAGTTCCGCCTCCCATGATGACAATTTTAGGCTTTCTCTCTTTTTTCATCCCTTAATGGCCCTTTCTCTTCTCCACATCACGATGAGATACATGAACACTATACTCTGGTTTCAAATGTTTCCCAAGGTATTCTGTAAGCGTAACAGAACGATGCTGTCCACCTGTACATCCAATTGCAATTACAAGTTGACTTTTGCCTTCTCTTTTATAATGAGGCAGCATGAAAGTAATCAGATCCGTCAACTTCTCTAAAAACTTATGTGTCTCATTAAATTTCAGTACATACGAAGAAAGTTCTTCATCTAGTCCTGTTAATGGCTTCATATGTGGAATGTAATATGGATTTGGTAAAAAACGAACATCAAATACTAAATCTGCATCAATTGGAATACCGTACTTAAATCCAAATGACATAACATTTACACGAAATGCTTGCTCAGTTTCTGTTGAGAACAAGTGAACAATTTTTTCAGGTAATTCTTTCGCTTTTAAATCCGATGTATCAAGCACAATATTCGCTCGTGCCTTCATATCTGATAA
>JAPDDQ010000148.1 GCA_027587225.1 Solirubrobacter taibaiensis | reverse complement strand
ATCAGTTTCTCCTTGTTTAACTAACAAAAAAGGACCTCACATAAACTGGAGATCCTTTTTAATTTATATTAATTTTTCATATCGAAAATATTGTTTATCCACAAGCATATTTTTCATAAATAAAGCTCAGATTATATTTTTTCTCTAAGCTCATTCGTTGTTCGTCATCGCACCAATAGAAAAGAATATCATGAATCGTTGCGTAACGCTTATTTTTAAGAAATAGCCTAAAGAATGATGGTAAACAATCATGTAATTGTATAAATATATAATTGCGTAGTGTTTCTTCTTTATATTCAATCCCCTTACAAATATACAGTAATTCTTCACAATAATATGCATGCTGTGGAACTTGTATCATTTCGAAAAATGGCACATAAGATAGTAGCTTTCCAATAAAATGACCATATCGATCCATTACTCCTATCGTCATATGCTCCATCATTTCTTTCATCACATATAAATAATCATCTACATGCGTTGTCTTTAATGGGTCTAAGCGATCGGAAATTTGAGATAATACAGCTCTTTGACATGCTAAAACTGCCTGACTAGGTCCATAATATGATAGGAAATCTGTACACTTACGATATTTCCGTAATAAATCATGTGTATACAAATCATATACAAAAGTATTACAATACATTGCTAAACTCATCATATCACTATTTAATTGCTCTTTTGATAATGATTTCGCTCTCTTGCACATATAAAAGAATGTAAATTCCAATACTTCTTTATGAGATAATAAATGTTTACAATCGGTTATACACTTCTCATTAAATTTAACTCTATCCCAAATTTCAATATCCCTATCTGTCAATTCACCTATACGATATTTAATAATTAAATAATTTAAAGCAACTGATTGCGTCAAAAGATCCCATGTTTCATATTCCAATGAAGTATGAACAAACTCAGCTAATCCTTGCGCTATCATAAAATCATTTGCCTCTTCATACCAACCAATCTCTTGGCATAAGCGAAGAATACGCACTAAAGTTGGAATTTCATCTTTATGAAACTGCGGTAAATTCTTTACTTTATTCATGCCATATACCATAAATGCCGCTAAATTTTCTTCT
>JAPDDQ010000147.1 GCA_027587225.1 Solirubrobacter taibaiensis | reverse complement strand
GGTAATTGAAGTATTGGAGTTATGTGGATTAGCTCCTTATCATATTGACCGGTATCCCCATGAGTTTTCTGGTGGACAACGTCAGCGTATCGTAATCGCAAGAGCTATGGTATTAAATCCGGAATTTATTGTAGCTGATGAACCTGTGGCGGCACTAGATGTATCTATCCAAGCACAAATTATTAATTTATTTAGTGAGTTACAAGAGAAAAAGGGATTATCTTATTTATTCATTTCGCATGATTTAAGTGTAGTAGAACATTTATGTACGAAAATCGGAATTATGTATTTAGGTACGATTGTGGAGACAGCACCGCGTGATGAGTTATTTACCAATCCGCTACATCCTTATACGAAAGCATTGTTATCAGCTGTTCCAATACCAGATCCAACAGTGAAGCGAGAGCGAATTATACTAGAAGGGGATATTCCAAGTCCAGCAAATCCACCTTCGGGCTGTCGTTTTCATACACGTTGCCCATTTGCAACGGATGTTTGTAAAAAAATAGTACCAGAATTCCGTAATGTTGGTGCAGAGCATTTTGTTGCTTGTCATCACGTATAAAAAAGGACTCTTTCAAATTGAAAGAGTCCTTTTTTTATTTAATAGATGAAGTTTGTTTCAATACAAATTTCTCGATTGCGTGAGCAACACCATGTTCATTGTTTGTTAGTGTTACAACATCACATAGCTTTTTTACATCTTCTTCAGCGTTGCCCATTGCAACAGATAAGCCCGCTACTTCTAACATCGGTACATCATTAAAATTATCACCAATAGCAACTGTATCTTCAATAGGGATATTAAAATGAGCTGCCATCTGCTGTATCCCGTTTCCTTTATGTCCATTCTTATCCATAATTGCTAAGTTAGTAGGAGCCGATGCTGTAACCATAATATCAGCATCTTCTTGTAATATACTTAATAGTTGTGCGCGATGCGCTGCATTAAACGTTAAAATGAAGAATTTAGATATTTCTAGTTCTTGGTTATTTACAACATGTTCTATTTTTTTGAAATCAGTAATTAGGTTCGATTTCTTTTGCTTTTCTGTAATTCGTTCAAGTTCCTCTAATGTAACATCAA
>JAPDDQ010000146.1 GCA_027587225.1 Solirubrobacter taibaiensis | reverse complement strand
CATAAAACCCCTCCTATATATTGATCATACGGATGGTTTTTTAGTATGTTATTGAAATATTTTATTTGGATGATTAGTTGTGCACCGTATGAATGTATTCCTTTTCGTTTGAAACAAAAGTTACATTATAAAACGTTGCGTAAAAATTGTTTTGCCCGTTCATGTGATGGAGCTGAAAAGAATTGTGCTGGCGGAGCATCTTCTACAATCTTTCCATCATCCATAAAGATGACGCGATCAGCTACATCTTTTGCGAAATTCATTTCATGAGTAACAATAACCATTGTCATCCCTTCTTCAGCAAGTTCTTTCATAACTTGCAATACTTCTCCAACAAGTTCAGGGTCTAAAGCTGAGGTAGGCTCATCAAACAGCATAATCTTAGGGCTCATTGCAAGAGCTCGTGCAATGGCAATGCGCTGTTTTTGACCACCTGAAAGAAGATGAGGAGTTACATCCGCTTTATCTTGAAGGCCGACTTTTTGGAGAAGTTGAGTTCCAATATCCTTTGCATTTGCTTTCTCTAATTTTTTTACGTGAATAGGTGCTTCTATGATGTTTTCTAGTGAGGTCATATGAGGAAAGAGGTTAAAGTGCTGAAAAACCATACCGACATTTTCACGGACTTTATTTAAATTTGAATGCTTTGGATCAATTCGCTCACCTTGTAAGTGAATTTCGCCTTCATCGTACATTTCTAAAAAGTTAAGACAGCGAAGTAATGTACTTTTACCAGAACCACTGGCACCAATTAAAACAACAACTTCTTTTTCTTTTACTTCTAAATCAATTCCTTTTAACACATCAAGTGAACCGAATGATTTTACTAGATTTCGAACTTGAATCATACAAAACCCCCAGTTAAAAATATATTTTACAAATGTTGCCCTGTATTTCTGTTATTAGTCATAAATTGTCAGAATCCTTTATTTTTTTCGTGCAATTTGATATTCAAAGAAATAATGATTTTTAAAATCTCTATATCCTTCTATAATGAAAATATGGATAATAATATATAGGTAGTATTTATATTGCTTATAAAAAGGGGGAAAGGGAAGATGGAAAAAGAAAGAAAAACATTTTCTTT
>JAPDDQ010000145.1 GCA_027587225.1 Solirubrobacter taibaiensis | reverse complement strand
ACATAAATAGATGATAAAAACAACGAAAACATCAGATTTGTAGAAAAAAGAAACATGCAAAAGAAAATAATAAAAAACAGGGTTGCAAGCGATTAGAAATGCTGTAGAATGCACATCCATCGGCGGTGATGCGGATAAAAACTTGTTGAGAAACAAGGATTTGGCTAAAATGGTTGGATTCTTGGGTTGGTTGATAAGTTTTAAAAATATCTAAATTACCTGTTGACTTTAAAGAAATTTAGAGTAATATAGCCGACCTAGCTTGATGATGACGAATCATCGAGAAGATCATTAAGAGAATAGAAGAACAACTTGTGTGGATTTTTACTGGTTGATCGATCGAAATAATTTTCATTGATTGAATGGTAGAAATTTCTCGAAGTTTATTTGAGCGAATTTTTAGTCAGAAAATTGATGAGCCAGAATTAGCACCTTGTCTTAACTAAGGTGCAAAATGATTTTAACTGAAGAGTTTGATCATGGCTCAGATTGAACGCTGGCGGCAGGCTTAACACATGCAAGTCGAGCGGAGATGAGGTGCTTGCACCTTATCTTAGCGGCGGACGGGTGAGTAATGCTTAGGAATCTGCCTATTAGTGGGGGACAACATTCCGAAAGGAATGCTAATACCGCATACGTCCTACGGGAGAAAGCAGGGGATCTTCGGACCTTGCGCTAATAGATGAGCCTAAGTCGGATTAGCTAGTTGGTGGGGTAAAGGCCTACCAAGGCGACGATCTGTAGCGGGTCTGAGAGGATGATCCGCCACACTGGGACTGAGACACGGCCCAGACTCCTACGGGAGGCAGCAGTGGGGAATATTGGACAATGGGGGGAACCCTGATCCAGCCATGCCGCGTGTGTGAAGAAGGCCTTATGGTTGTAAAGCACTTTAAGCGAGGAGGAGGCTACTGAGACTAATACTCTTGGATAGTGGACGTTACTCGCAGAATAAGCACCGGCTAACTCTGTGCCAGCAGCCGCGGTAATACAGAGGGTGCGAGCGTTAATCGGATTTACTGGGCGTAAAGCGTGCGTAGGCGGCTTTTTAAGTCGGATGTGAAATCCCCGAGCTTAACTTGGGAATTGCATT
>JAPDDQ010000144.1 GCA_027587225.1 Solirubrobacter taibaiensis | reverse complement strand
AAGTTTTCAGCACTCAGCAAAACTTTTTATTGGTGATCTACAATAACGATTTAATATTTTCTCTGCATGGTAATTTGATGAAAAGAAAATCAAAAAAATAAGGATGTAGAAAAAGCTCTACACCCTTGTAACGCTGTAATTATTTTTCACTTATTGTTTTTTTATTAGGGTCTGTTGACATTTACTGTTCATAATTAAACCTATAAAGGTAGCCATAAAAATATACAGGCTAAGGCAACAGCACTTTGATAATTTCTTTTGAGCTTGTCATATCGAGTAGCTATCCCTCTAAATTGTTTTAATCTACAAAACATATTTTCAACTAAATGCCTGATTTTATATAAATACCAGTCCATATGATCATTGT
Source organism: Solirubrobacter taibaiensis (assembly GCA_027587225.1). Lineage (GTDB taxonomy): Bacteria > Actinomycetota > Thermoleophilia > Solirubrobacterales > Solirubrobacteraceae > Solirubrobacter > Solirubrobacter taibaiensis. The sequence goes on along the minus strand of JAPDDQ010000144.1, from coordinate 742 downwards.
TCGATTGGCTATTTATTTTCTTTGGTATATTCGCTTTTGTTCCTGTTTTTCTGATCTGCTCACGCAGTGGTTCTGAATCATAGCCTTTATCTGCGCATACCACTTCTGTCTCTTTTAAATCTAATGTTGCTATTAAATCAGGTGCAACTTTGATGTCATGTGTAGTGCCATCGGTAATCATGAAATCAATAGGATTGCCATGTGAATCAACAATCAAATGTATTTTTGAGGAGTTTCCTCCTACACTTTTAGAAATGGATTGATTCGCTATACCGGCAGAATGTTGATGAGCACGTACGTGAGAGCCATCAATAAAAATCCACTCCATATCGGGGCATGATGCTAATAATTTGAATAATCTAAGCAACTTACCGCTGCTTGACCAACGATTAAAACGTTTGAAAATAGAGTTTGATTGACCGAAATAGGAAGGAATATCTCGCCACGGACAGCCTGTTCTAATTCTATAGAGAATAGCTTCAATAAAATTACGTAAATTTGAGTTGTGATGAATAGATAAATTACGCAAAATAGTTTTCAACTTTTGCCAGTGTTGATCTGTCAGCATGGTACGAGGCATAGCGAATAGTAAAATTGGGTTTGGCGATTTGATTTTACTACTTCGCTATTTTTTTAAGCTAAAAGTGTCAACACACCCTAGTATTAAAAGTCATAACTCGCCATCATGTTGATGCGGTTATCCGTCCCTGTGCGACCATCGAAGGTTTCACGTTCACCGTAG
>JAPDDQ010000143.1 GCA_027587225.1 Solirubrobacter taibaiensis | reverse complement strand
TTGGCCTCCGACTTTATCGAGTGGATTGTAATTTTTTGTCATGTTTGTCGGTAAGATATGCTTATTTTCTGTATGGTAGCAGTGTTCGTATTTTTCTACAGGAAGTGCTTCCCCTGTTAAAGAAGATTGATTAACAAATAAATCTTTAGCGGATACAATACGCACATCAGCTGGAATGATATCACCGGCTGAAAGGGAAATGATATCGCCAGGTACAAGTTCCTCAATTGGAATTTCTGTTGTGTAATTTCGATTTAAATTCGTTACATTTTTTGTTTCATGTACAAATCCATTTATTCTAAATACGCTTGCAGTTGTTCGAACCATAGCTTTTAACTTATCGGCAGCTTTTTGAGAACGAAATTCTTGGGAAAACCGAATTGTTGCACTAAGTAGTACCATTGCAGATACGACAATTGTTCCTTGCATATCATCCGTGAAAAAGGAGAGTGCTCCAAGAGCTAATAAAACGAAAATAAATGGATTTTTAAATGCCAACAGAAATTGAATGTACCACGGCGCCATTTTATTATGAGCTATTTCGTTCGGACCATATAAAGAAAGTCTACGAGACGCTTCTTGTTTAGATAATCCATCTTGTGTTGTTTCTAAAAGTTTTAACGCAGAGCTTACATCTTGTGTTGCAACCTCCACTAATAATTCGTTATTTGTTTTCATGCTATCTTGCTCATAAGCATGCTTTGTTTCTTGTCTTTGTAAATTAAACATCGGTAGTTCCTCCTCTGTCATGAAGGAGGAAACAATCTGTTACCTAACTATTTGAAATGGTGAGGAACAGTTTCTTTCCTACCTACATGATGAAATAAGAATGTAAAACGTATGGGTATCTGGGCCGAATCATCAATTGCCAACTGTTCCTCACCTCCGTACAATTTAGTAGTTTCTGAATATGCTATGTTTGTTTCATAGTAAGGTGCATATAGACGTAAAAAGACCTTTACTCAAAACGAGTAAAGGTCTGAATTCGCAGTTAAAAGAGTCCACACAAAGACTGTTAGTAGACATAAATAAAAACAGTTTTTGTGTATGACAAAATACATGCACCTCTCCCTCGTTGAGTTTTAGCACTGGATAGCATAGGTACTGAAACCA
>JAPDDQ010000013.1 GCA_027587225.1 Solirubrobacter taibaiensis | reverse complement strand
GGGATCGGCGATGATCGCCCGCGTCATCGCGATCAGGTCGACGCCACCCGCCCGGGCCGCCGCCCTGGCCGCCCTGGCCGCCACGGCCACCGCGTCCACGGCCACCGCCGCCACCCGCGCCGCGCCCGTCACCGCGACCGCGGCCGTCACGGCCACGTCCGCCACGACGGTCGTCGTCGCGATCGGTCTGGCTCTGCGCCGGCTCGTCGAGCGACGTCAGATCCTGACCGGTGAAGCCCTTGGGCATGATCTCGCCCTTGTTGATCCAGCACTTGACGCCGATGCGACCGAACGTCGTACGGGCCTCGTAGAAGCCGTAGTCGATGTCGGCGCGCAGCGTGTGCAGCGGCACGCGGCCGTCGGAGTAGGACTCCGAGCGGGCCATTTCGGCGCCGCCCAAGCGGCCGCCGACCTGGATCTTGCAGCCCTTGGCACCCGAGCGCATGGCGCTCGTGAGTGCGCGCTTCATCGCGCGGCGGAAGGCCACGCGGTTCTGCAGCTGCTCGGCGATCGACTGAGCCACGAGCTTGGCGTCCAGCTCAGGACGCTTGATCTCGAGGATGTTGACCTTGATCGACTTGCCGGTGATCCGGTGCAGGTCACGCCGAAGGGCGTCAACTTCCGAACCCGACTTGCCGATGACGATGCCGGGACGGGCCGTGTGGATGTTGACCTCCACCTCGGCTGCGTCCTTGCGAATGGTGATGTCTGAGAGGCCTGCGTGCGCGAGCTTGTTCGTGATGTGATCACGAATCCGGACGTCCTCGATCAGGAAGTCCGAGAAATTGCGCTCAGAGAACCAGTTCGACTTCCAGTCGTGGATGTAGCCCACGCGCATCGCCTCGGGATGAACCTTTTGACCCATGAGGTCTAGGACTCCTTCGGGGTGAGCGTGATGGACAGATGCGAGGTGCGCTTGCGGATGCGCGTGGCGCGGCCCATGGCGCGCGGCCGGTAGCGCTTGAGCGTCGGGCCCTCGTCGGCGTGCACGGAGAAGATCTTCAGGTCCTCACCGACGAGCTCGTGGTTGTGCTCGGCGTTGGCCACGGCCGACTCGAGCAGCTTGAGCCAGGGCTTGGCGGCACCGCGCGGCGTGAACGCGAGGATGGCGCGAGCCTCCACGACGTCCTTGCCACGAATGTGGTCACACACGAGCCGCGCCTTGCGGGCGGACGTGCGCACGTACTTGGCCTGTGCGGAGACCTTGAGCCCGACCGGGACGGTCTTGGGCTCCTCGGTCCGACCGCCGCGACGACCGCGCACACGGCGCGCGGACTTCTTGGCCTCGTCGGCGGCCGCCTCGGCCTGATCGGCAGCCTGCTCGGCCTCGCGGGCCTTGCGGGACTTCTCAGCCTTCGGCTTGTCCGCGGCGACCTCGGCAGCGCTCTGCGCCTTCTCGGCGGCCTCTTCGGCCTCCTCGGCAGCAGCGATCGCGGTCTCGGTGCCGGCCTCGTCGGCCGCGTCAACGGCCTCTTCGGCAGCAGCCGTCGCGCGCGCGGCCTCTTCGTCGGCGCGCTCCTGCTGATCGACCGGCTCGTCGGACGTGCCCTCGGCCTGCGGAGTCTCTTCCACGGCGTCGTCAGGCACGTTCTCGTCGACCTGGTCCTTGGGATTCTCGTTGTCGGGAGTCATCGCACCTTGCCCTTGGAGTCATGGCCGCGGTAGGTACGCGTCGGCGCGAACTCGCCGAGCTTGTGACCCACCATCGACTCCGAGACGAAGACGGGGACATGCTTGCGGCCGTCGTGGACGGCGATCGTGTGGCCGACCATCTCCGGGAAGATCGTCGAAGCTCGCGACCACGTCCGGATCATCTGCCGCGAGTTCGAGTCGTTCATCGACTCGATGCGCGTCATGAGACGATCCTCGACCCAAGGCCCCTTCTTTGAGGAACGGCTCATCAGCGGCCACCCTTCTTGCCACGGCGCCGGCCGCGGACGATGTATCGGTCTGAAGCTTTGCCCTTCTTGCGGGTGCGGTAGCCGAGTGTCGGCACGCCCCACGGGGTCTTCGGATGGTTGCCCAGCGAGCCACCGCCCTCGCCACCGCCGTGCGGATGGTCGACCGGGTTCATGGCCTTGCCGCGCGTCTGCGGGCGCACGCCGAGGTGGCGCTTGCGTCCGGCCTTGCCGATGGTGACGTTCTGGTGGTCGGAGTTCCCGACCACGCCGACCGTCGCCCGGCAGGCGGAGAGCACCTGACGCATCTCGCCGGAGGGCAGGCGGAGCGTGGAGTACGCACCCTCCTTGGCCATCAGCTGCACGCCGACACCGGCGCTGCGCGCCATCTGCGCGCCGCGGCCCGGCTTGAGCTCGACGTTGTGGACCAGGGTGCCGACCGGCATGGCCGAGAGCGGCATCGCGTTGCCGACCTGGATGTCCGCGCCGGCGCCCGAGATCACGTTCATCCCGACCCGCAAGCGGTTCGGGGCGATGATGTAGGCCTTCGTGCCGTCCGTGTAATGGAGCAGCGCGATGTATGCGGTGCGGTTCGGGTCGTACTCGATCGCGGCGACCTTGGCCGGCACGCCGTCCTTGGTCCGCTTGAAGTCGATCTTGCGGTAGAGGCGCTTGGCGCCGCCGCCACGGTGACGAGCCGTCTTACGGCCGAGCGCATTACGCCCGCCGGACTTCTTGAGCCCCTCGGTGAGGCTCTTCTCCGGCTCGGTCTTCGTGATCTCCGCGAAATCCGGGAACGTGATGAAACGTCGTCCGGCGGAGGTGGGCTTGGGCTTACGAATCGGCATGGCTTAGATGTCGGCCTCGAGGCCCTGGAAGATCGGGATGGACTGACCCGGCTTGACCTGCACAACGGCCTTCTTCCAGGCCCGGGTGCGGCCGGCGGTGACGCCGCGGCGCTTGGGCTTGGAGGGGACCTTGGACGTGCGGACCTCGACGACGTTGACGTCGAAGAGGGCCTCCACGGCCTGCTTGATCTGGGTCTTGTGCGCCTTGTCGTGCACGCGGAACGTGTACTTGTCGGCGGTGGCCAGGACGTAGCTCTTCTCGGAGACGACCGGGCGGATGATCACCTGGCTGTGGTCCATCAGGCCTTCGCCTCCTTGCGGGCGCGCGCCGTGAGGGTGTCCAGAGCGGCCTGGCTGATCACCAGGGTCGCGGCGCGGACCAGGTCGGCCACGCCCACGTCTTCGACGTGCAGGACGTTCACCCGCGCGATATTGCGGAACGACTTGAGCGTGTTGACCTCGCCGTCGGCGATGACGACCAGCACCGAGCCGCCGCGATGGGCGCTCAGGAGGTCGGCGGCCTTGGCGGTCGCCGGCGCGTCGAACGCGGCCGCATCCACGACGTGGATGGTGCTGCGCTCGGCGTGCACCGAGAGGGCGCTCCGCAGCGCGGACTTGCGCGCCTTGCGGTTGACCTTCACCACATAAGAACGGGGGCTGGGGCCGAAGACGACGCCGCCGCCGGTCCAGATCGGGGAACGGCTCGTACCCGCACGGGCGCGACCGGTGCCCTTCTGGCGCCACGGCTTGGCGCCGCCGCCGGAAACCATGCCGCGCGTCTTCGTGGCGTGCGTGCCCTGCCGGCGCGCGGCCAGCTCGGCGATCACGACCTCGTGCACGAGCGGGCCGTTGAACGGCTGCTCGAAGACGTCGGCGTCCAGCGTGACGGCGTTGCCGCCGCCCAGGGTGGGAGCGGAGCTAGGCATCCGTACGGACCTCCACGGTGTCGCCCTTGGAGCCCGGAACCGAGCCGCGGACGAGCATCAGGTTCTGCTCGGGCAGGAGCTCGACGATCGTGAGCCCCTTCTGGGTCACGCGCTTGCCGCCCATCTGGCCGGGGCCGCGAATGCCCTTGAACACGCGCGAAGGCGTGGCCGACGCACCGATCGAGCCCGGCGCACGCTTGTTGTGCGAGCCGTGCGACTTGGGGCCGGAGGCGAAGTTGTGGCGCTTGATCGTGCCCTGGAAACCCTTGCCCTTGCCCTTGCCGGCGATCTTGACCTGCTGGCCGACCTCGAAGGCCTCCACGGTCACGGTGTCGCCGACGACCAGCTCGCCCGCTTCGTCGCGGAACTCCACGAGCTTGCGGACGGGGGAGGCGTTGACCTTCTTCAGGTAGCCGAGCTTGGGCTTGTTCAGCGCTTTCTCACGCACCGCGCCGAAGCCGAGCTGAACAGCTTCGTAGCCGTCGACGTCGAAGGTGCGGATGGCGGTCACGGGGCACGGACCGGCCTCGAGCACGGTCACGCGCTCGACGCGACCGTCGTCGAGGAATCGCTGGGTCATCCCAAGCTTCTTGGCGAGGATGGCGGGCATGTCAGTTAAAGGCGAGTCGGATCTCGATGTCCACGCCGGCAGGAAGATGGTCGAGACGCTGAAGCGAGTCGACGGTCTTGGGCGTGGGCTGATGAATGTCGATCAGGCGCTTGTGCGTCCTGATCTCGAAGTGCTCCTGGGAGTCCTTGTCCTTGAAGGGGGACTTCACCACGGCGTACACGTTCTTTTCGGTCGGCAACGGCACCGGGCCGGAGACAGTGGCGCCAGTCCGCGTCGCGGTCTCGACGATCTCCTTGGCCGCGGTCTCGATGGCCGACGAGTCGTACGCCTTGAGACGGATGCGGATCTTGTTTTGGGCTATGGCCACGTTCTGTCCGGTACTTGGAGTGAAATCTGTGCTGGGTTCTTGCGCGCAATGAGGGCGGCCCCCGGGCTACGGGGCCCGCCCTCCAAGGTCGTATCGGTCGACTTCTTGCGCACCGCGGCGGGCGATGGCGCCCGCCGCGTCAATTACAGCGTGTTACTCGATGATCTCCGTCACGACGCCGGAGCCCACCGTGCGGCCACCCTCACGGATGGCGAAGCGGAGGCCGGCGTCCATGGCGATCGGCTGAATCAGCTCGACGACCATCGCGATGTTGTCGCCCGGCATGACCATTTCCGTGCCCTCGGGCAGGTTGGCAACACCGGTGACGTCCGTCGTGCGGAAGTAGAACTGCGGCCGGTACCCGTTGAAGAACGGAGTGTGGCGGCCACCCTCCTCCTTCTTCAGGACGTAGACCTCAGCCTTGAACTTGGTGTGCGGCGTGATCGAGCCCGGCTTGCAGAGAACCTGCCCGCGCTCGATCTCCTCGCGCTTGATACCGCGCAGGAGGCAGCCGACGTTGTCGCCCGCGCGACCCTCGTCCAGGATCTTGCGGAACATCTCGACGCCGGTGACGACCGTAGAGCCGACCTCGGTGTGGATGCCCACGATCTGGACCGTGTCGCCCGTGTTGACGATGCCCTGCTCGATGCGGCCCGTGGCCACCGTGCCGCGACCCGTGATCGAGAAAACGTCCTCGACCGGCATCAGGAACGGCTTGTCCAGCGCGCGCTCGGGCTCCGGGATGTAGTTGTCCAGCTGGTCACCGAGATCGATGATCTTCTGGACGTACTCCGCATCGCCCTCGAGCGCCTTCAGCGCCGACCCGATGACGAACGGAACGTCGTCGCCCGGGAAGTCGTACTCGCTCAGCAGCTCGCGCACCTCGACCTCGACGAGCTCCAGGAGCTCCTCGTCGTCGACCATGTCGGCCTTGTTGAGGAACACGATGATGTACGGCACGCCGACCTGGCGAGCGAGCAGGATGTGCTCGCGCGTCTGGGGCATCGGGCCGTCAGCAGCCGAGACCACGAGGATCGCGCCGTCCATCTGAGCGGCACCGGTGATCATGTTCTTGACGTAATCCGCATGGCCGGGGCAGTCGACGTGCGCGTAGTGCCGCGCCTCCGTCTCGTACTCGACATGGGACGTCGCGATCGTGATGCCGCGAGCCTTCTCCTCAGGAGCGTTGTCGATCTCGTCGAAGGAGCGGGCCTGACCGCCGTACTTCTCCGACAGCACCTTGGTGATGGCCGCCGTCAGGGTCGTCTTGCCATGGTCGATGTGACCAATGGTGCCGACGTTGACGTGCGGCTTGTCCCGCGTGAACTTCTCCTTCGCCACTTTCTACTCGCTCCTATCTCGAATCCCGTGCTGGGGCGAACCCATCCAGACTACCGCGCTCACGCGGGGACTGGCTCGCCGGTGCGACCCTCGATCACCTTCTCGGCGATGTTGGGCGGCACCTCCTCGTACTTGTCGAACTGCATGGTGTACGTCGCCCGACCCTGGGACATAGTCCGCACGTCGGTGGCGTAACCGAACATCTCGCTCAGCGGCACATGCGCCGAGATGACCTGCGCGTTACCGCGCGGCTCCATCCCGTTCACACGCCCACGGCGACGGTTGAGGTCGCCGATGACATCGCCCATGTACTCCTCGGGCGTGACGACCTCGACGGCGAAGATCGGCTCGAGCAGAGCCGGCTTGGCCCGCCGGGACGCTTCCTTGAACGCCAGCGAGCCGGCGATCTTGAACGCGATCTCCGAGGAGTCCGTGTCGTGGAACTTGCCGTCCACGAGCGTCACCCGCACGTCGACCACCGGGTAGCCGGCGCGGATGCCGTTCGAAAGCGACTCTTCGACGCCCTTCTCGATCGCGGGGATGAACTCGGTCGGAATCGACCCACCCTTGATCTTGTTGACGAAGTCGAAACCTTCGCCCGGCGCCGGTTCAATGTTGATGTAGACGATGCCGTACTGGCCCGAGCCACCGGTCTGGCGCACGTGGCGGCCTTCGACCTTCAAGGCGGTGCCCTTGACCGTCTCGCGGTAGGACACCTGCGGGCGACCGACGTTGGCGTCGACCTTGTACTCGCGCATCATGCGGTCGACCAGCACCTCGAGGTGCAGCTCGCCCATGCCCGAGATCTCGGTCTGGCCGCTCTCCTCGTTGGTGCGGACCTGGAACGTCGGGTCCTCCTCGGCGAGGCGACCCAGCGCGACCGACATCTTCTCCTGGTCGGACTTCGTCTTCGGCTCGATGGCCACCGAGATGACCGGGTCATCGAACGTGATGGCCTCGAGCTTGATCGGCTTGTCCGGTGCCGCGAGCGTGTCGCCCGTGACGACCTGCTTGATGCCGACGGCCGCGGCGATGTCGCCCGAGAAGACCTCGGTGACGTCCTCGCGCTCGTTCGCGTGCATCATCAGGATCCGGCCGATGCGCTCGTTCTTGCCGGTCGACACGTTGAGCACGCGCGAGCCGGCCTCGAGCTTGCCCGAGTAGACGCGGAAGTAGGTGAGCTTGCCGACGTAGGGGTCGGCCATGATCTTGAACGCCAGCGCCGCGAACGGCTCGCTGTCGGACGCGTTGCGCGTGGCCTCGACGTCGTCGCCGCCACGGACGGGCTCCAGCCCGGTGACGGGCGGAACGTCCAGCGGGGACGGGAGGTACGCGATGACGGCGTCGAGCAGGGGCTGAACGCCCTTGTTCTTGAACGAGCTGCCGCACAGGACGGGCGTGAGCTGGCTGGAGAGCGTCGCCTTGCGAATGGCCGCAACCAGTCGCGGCGCCGGGATCTCCTGCTCCTCGAGGATCATCTCCACGAGCTCGTCGTCGTAGTGCGAGACCTCTTCCAGCAGGTGCTCGCGGGCCGCTTCGGCCGCTTCGAGCAACTCGCCGGGGATGTCCTTGACGACAACGTCCTTGCCGAGGTCGTCGTTGTAGACGACGGCCTTCATCTCGATCAGGTCGATGATCCCGAGGAACTCGGACTCGGCGCCGATCGGCAGCTGGATCGGCACCGGGTGGGCACCCAGGCGATCGATCATCGTCTGCACGCCGCGCTCGAAGTCGGCCCCGATGCGGTCCATCTTGTTGATGTACGCGATGCGCGGGACCTGATACTTGTCGGCCTGACGCCAGACGGTCTCAGACTGCGGCTCTACGCCGGCGACAGAGTCGAACAGCGCCACAGCACCGTCGAGCACGCGCAGCGAACGCTCCACCTCGACGGTGAAGTCGACGTGACCGGGCGTGTCGATGATGTTGATGCGGTGGTCGGCCCACTCGCACGTGGTCGCAGCGGACGTGATCGTGATACCGCGCTCCTGCTCCTGCTCCATCCAGTCCATCGTCGCGGCGCCTTCGTGCACCTCGCCGAGCTTGTGGGACTTTCCGGTGTAGTAGAGGATGCGCTCGGTCGTCGTCGTCTTGCCCGCATCAATGTGGGCCATGATCCCGATGTTTCGGGTCTTTTCGAGTGTGAACTTGCGCGGCATGCAGATCTCTTCTCTGTCTCTACGGTCTTCCTGCGTAGGGTGCCCCGACAGCGGGCAAAAAAACGGGCCCTTTCGGGCCCGTGTCGTTCACATGTCGCGAGGTGACCCGTTGGGCTATGTCTCGCGTGACTCCATGTGAAGGACCGGGGTCGCCGCACAGGCCATTGACCTGACGACGGCAGTCGAATATAGCAGGGGGTCGACGCCGCGGCCGCACGGCTGGTGCAGCCGCTAGAACTGTGTCTCGATGCGGGTTCTGATCGCCGCGCTGCTCGGGTTTGCGGCGCTCTGCACTCCAGCTGAGGCTTCTCCCGTGCGCGCGCTCGCGGGCGCGGGCACCGGTCCCGTGATCACCGGGAATCAGGTGTCGTTCGCTGCAGGGGATTCGGTGTTCGCGGAGCCGCTGTGGGGCGGGCCGCGCGCGCCGGTCGCCCCGTTCGGCGCCTTCGCGGCGCTCTCACCCCCGCTCGGTGACGTGTCCCCGTTCGCGGTGGTCGATCCCGTGCAGGTGAGCGATCTCGGAATGGTGACGCTCGAGAACGGTGGCGTGTGGCTGCGGCGCGCCGGGCGGCGCGAGGAGATCGCGCTACCGCCGGGCGCGAACCCCGAGCTCGTGGCCGTGGCCGGGACGGTGGGCGTGGCGCCCGTGCCCGAGGGCGCCCTGGTCGTGTTCGATCTGCGCTCCGGCGTGGAGCTGCGGCAGGTGTCCTTGGGGGAGTACGACCCGGTGAACCTGGACGGGCTCGCCGTGTCGCCGGCCGGGGATGTCGCCGCCACCGTGCCCGCGGGGGACGGAACGGGCGTGCTCGTGTGGGCGCCCGCGGGAGACTCCGGCGTACAGGTGCTCGCGCGCGGTGCTTCGCGGTTGGGGCGTGTCGCCGTGGCCAGTGGCCGGGTGGCCTACGTCACAGGCGCGGACCTGCGCGAGGGCGTGCGGGCGGTGGTCGTGGATCCGGCGGGCCCGCGCGAGGTGCTGCGCGGGCCGCCCGTGTACGACGTGACGTCGCTGTCCTTCGACGGTGCGTGGCTCGGGTTCTCGACGCCGTCGTGCTTGTACGTGGCCTCGGCCTCCGCGTTCACGCTGCCGGCCGGGCCGTGCGCGCGCACCGAGGTCGCAGCGGAATCGGTGCGCGGCGGCGGTCGGGTGCGCGTGGCGTGCATCAACGCGCCCACGCGCGCGTGTCGCGTGCGCGTGGGCGCGAAGACCGTCTTCGTGCGCCGGGATCAGGCGCGCGTGATCAGCGCGCCGCGGGGTCCGTTGCGGGTTCGAACCGTCGACCCGGACGGGCGATCGCACCGCGTGCTTTGATCCCGCGCTCGCCGAGCTGGGCGACCGCGGCGGGCAGCGCGATCCCGCGCACCAGCGTCGCGTCGACCAGCACGCCGATCGCCAGGCCGACGCCCATCATCTTCATCTCGATCAGCGGGAGCGTCGGGAAGATGGCGAAGATCGCGACCATCACGACCGCCGCGCTCGTGACCGCGCCGGCCGTGGCCGACACGCCCTCCGCGGCGGCCTGCCGCGGGTTGCGGCCGTTGCGGCGCGCCTCGCGGATGCGTTCGAGCACGAGGATCGTGTAGTCCATCGAGAGGCCGAACAGGATCACGAACGTGTTCAGCGGCACCCAGTCCACGATCGCTCCGTGGGATGTGAATCCGAGCGTCGACTCCGCCCACGTGTTCTGGAAGATCGCGGTCAGGACGCCGTAGGCCGCGCCGACGGACAGCAGGTTCAGGCCGATGACCGCGAGCGCGAGCGGCAGGGAGCGGAAGCTGGCGAGCAGCAGGACGAGCGCCAGCGCGAGCACGAACGCGATCACGAGCGGCGTGGTCACGCGCAGGCGGTCCGCGAAGTCCAGCTTGGCCGCGGCCTCGCCGGTGATGAGCACGTGCTCGGGGAGTTCGTCACGGAGTCGCTCGACGGCCGCGGCGTCCGGCATCGGGACGGTGACGAGCGCGGTGTTCCCGCTGCGCGTGATCTCGGCGTCACCGCTGCCGCCCGTGATCTCCTGGGCGGTGGCGGCGAGTTGTTCGAGGTCGTCGGGCTGCGTGGTGACGAGGCTCACGGACTCGGGCGCGCCCGGAAAGGTCTGCTCGATGGCGCGCGCGGCGACCATGGCGGGCTCGTCGGTCGGGAGGCTCGGGATCGTGCCGCTCGTCTTCAGGCCCAGGACCGGCGAGGCGAGGGCGAGCAGTGCGAGGGCCGCGATGGCCAGCGCGGTGCGCGGGCGACGGGTGACGACGCGCGCGAGGGCGCCCCAGACCCGGCTCTCGCCACCGGTGCGGGGCATGAACGGCAGGCGGCCCTTGTTGATCCGGTCGCCGAGGAGGGCGAGGATCGCGGGGAGGACCGTGAGGCTGCCGACGACGGCAATCGCGACGACGAGCATCGTCGCCAGCGCCATGCTGGCGAACAGCGTGATGCCGGTGAGCAGCAGCCCCGCGAGGCCGGCGATCACGGTCACGCCGGAGACGACGATCGCGCGGCCGATGGTGGCCGCCGTGGCGTTGAGCGCGGCGTGCTCGTCCCGGCCTGCCCTGCGCTCCTCCCGCTCGCGCCGGATGTAGAAGAGCGAGTAGTCGACGCCCACCGCAAGGCCGAGTAGGACGACCAGGCTCGACGTGGCCTCGTCCATCGGCGTGATCTGCGACAGCACCGCCATGCCGCCCATCGCCGCGATGACCGACGTGAGCCCGAGGAACAGCGGGACGAGCGCCGCGACCAGGGCCCCGAACGCCAGGAAGAGGATGAGCAGCGTGACCGGGAGCGAGATCAGCTCCGCCGTGCGGAGCTCACGCGTGACGACCTCGCCGATCGCCTTGTCGGTCGTACCCGGACCCGCCGCCTGGACCGTCACGTCCGGGTGCGTCTGCTCGAGCTTGTCCACGGCGGCGATCACCCCGTCGACGTGGTCTGCCGCATCGTTGGGATCGCCGCGCAGCGTGATCTGGACGAGACGGGTGCGGCCGTCGTCGGCTTGCAGATCAGCGCGGACACCCTTGACGTCGGACAGCGCCTCCGCGTGCTGCGTGAGGTCGGCGGCGGCCGCCTCGGTCTTGGCCGCGTCGTTCGAGCGCAGGAGCACCGCCTCCTGTGAAGGTCCTTGCAGGTGCGCGTCGGCGAGGATCCGGTCCGCCTTCGCCGACTCGCCGACCCCGGCGTCAGCCCCGGTGAGCGCTTTCGTCCCGGTCATCGCCCCGGCCGTCACGAAGCCCGCGACGAGCAGGAGCCAGAGCAGGACGGTGGTCTTCGGCCGACGCGCGGAAGCGGCCGCACAGGCCCGCGTGAGGCGGGCGAGAAGTTCGTTGGCAGGCATGCCCTGGAACTTCGCGGTTGAGCCGCTGTGTTTCGCTGGGGTGGCGGGGCGTTTGTGTATGGCGTACACCGCAGTGTGCGGGGTGGGGTTAGCCCCAGCCCCGCACTACGTGAACGCCGAGGCGTTCACGTCTTTTCACGCCGAGGGACGGTCCACGCCACGCGAGTGGTGAGTTAATCGGGGCGGGCTCAGGCCGACAAAGTGACCACCGGCGTGCCTGGGTGGCGCGTTGCCGCTCGGCGCGCTCGGGTGGTCGACGAACGTTTCGTTTTCCGAAACAAACGTCGACCACCCCCGCCGAGCAGGCGCTTCGGTCCGCGCCCGGGCGCACCCGGTGCAACCGGCTCACCCACACAAGAGCGCGCCGGCCGCGGCGGGTCAAGAAACCCGTGACGACCGCCTGCCCCACCCCACCGCCGGTGCACGGGTTTCTTGACGCGCGGCTAGACGGTGTGCTCGCCGTTCACCAACGCAGCGCGCCCCGCCGCCGTCAGATTCAACGCGCGCCCGTCATCCCGCCGCCGCACCCAGTCCCGCTCCAACGCCACGTCAAGCAGCGCCGCGCCCAGAGCGCCGGCCACGTGCGACCGCCGCTCCGTCCAGTCCACGCACGCGCGCACCACGGCTCGCCGGCGCGGCAACGCGTGTACATCGATCCCGAACGCTCGCTCGAAATACGTCTCGTCGGCGATCGCGAACGCCTCGGTGAGCGCACCGCGCTCGACGAGCGAGTCGGCCAACCCCACGCCCACGCGTCCGGCCAGGTGGTCGTAACACGACCGGGCCTCGCGCAGCGCCGCGTGCCCGTTCACCGCGCGGAGCCCGATCGGCCGCGCCTCGCCGATCGCGAGCCGCGAGAGCGCTTCCAGCGCGTCCGCCACCTCGGGGCGCGCGAGTTCGCCTCGCGCCGCCGGCCCCGCGCGTGGATCACGATCAGGCCGGCGGCCTCGAGCTTCGCGAGGTGCCCGCTCACCGTCGACGGCGCGACGCCCACACGCACGGCGAGCGCACCGGCCGGCAGCGCGGGTCCGCCGAGCAGCTCCTCCAGGATTCGCGCGCGGGTGCGGTCCGCGAGCAGCGCGGCGACGTCGGCGAGCTCGGACATGCCGCTCAGCGTACGCCCGCGACGTTTCGGCCCGCGCCGAAACGTCCCGCGCCTACCGTTGCACCCATGCTCGATCTCCCCGTCCCCGATCCCGGCCCGCCAGGCCCGTACGGCACGATGCCCTGGCTCCGCGCGACGGTATCCCGCTTCGCCAACGGCGAGACCCACACCCGCCGCCGCGCCCTGGTCGAGGCACGCCTCGCAGCGCTCGACCCCACCCGGCTCGTCATCGACATGGACGTACCGGTTGACCGCCCCTACCTCCCCGTGGCCGCATTCGCGGCGGCAACCGGAGTGCGCGAGGTGGAGGCGGCCGTCGCGGCCACCCGCGTGGTGGCCGCGGCGTATCACCCCGGGACGGACGCGGCCGGTGCGGACGCGGCGCTCGCCGCGCTGCTCGCACTGCTGCCTCCCGACGAGCCCGAGGCGCTCGCGCAGCACGTCGCGCTGCTCGTCCAGACATGCGAGGCGACGGCCGGGCTCGTGCGCGGGGATGATCTCCCTGTGAAGACCACGAAGCGCGTGACCGCGGACGGGACGATCGTCGCCGTCGATCTCACCGGCCGGCCGTTCGGTGAAGGGGCTCGTCGATGCCCCGGTGAACGACACGCGCGAGCGCTCGCGGAGGCCCTGAAGTGACGAGCTTTGCCGACCTGCATCAGATCGGGGACCCGCTCATCCTGCCCAACGCGTGGGACTTCGCGTCCGCGGCGGCGCTCGTCGCGGCCGGGTTCGAGGCGATCGGGACGACGAGCCTCGGCGTCGCGGCCGGCCTCGGCAAGCGTGACGGGGTCGGGAACGCGTGGGAGGAGACCCGCGCCCTCGCGCTGCGGCTCGTGCGGCTGGATGCGCACGTCACGATCGACTTCGAGCACGGGTTCTCCGACGACCCGGCCGAGGTGGCGGAGCACGCGGCGCAGCTCGAGGGCGTCGCCGGCATCAACCTCGAGGACCGCTACGGCGATCCCGCCCACCACGCCGCGGTGATCGCCGCCGTCAAGGACCGGCTCCCGGACTTGTTCGTCAACGCGCGCACCGACACGCACTGGCTGCGGGACGGCGAACTCGCGGAAGCGCTCTCCCGCGCCCGCCTCTACGTCGAGGCGGGCGCGGACGGGGTGTTCGTGCCCGGTCTGCCGCTCGAGGACGTCGACGCGTTCACGGACGAGATCGACGCGCCGCTCAACGTCCTGTACCAGCCTGGGCAGACCGTGGAGGATCTGGCCGCGCGCGGCGCGGCGCGGATCAGCACCGGCTCGATGCTGTTCCGGGCGGCGTTGCAGACGGGCGTCGCCGCGGCGGTCGCGCTGCGGGCGGGCGACGACCTGAGCCGCGCGCAACTCCCGAGCTACGACGCGGTCGACAGCCTGGCGGGCGAGGGTGGGGTGTCGTGAGCCGTTAAACGCGGAGCGCCGGCACATGGCCGGCGCTCAGCAAACTCAGATGGCGGGGTGCGACTACCAGCGGTAGTGCGCGAAGGCCTTGTTGGCCTGGGCCATGCGGAAGATGTCGTCCTTGCGCTTGTAGGCGCCGCCCTGCTGGGACTGCGCGTCCAGCAGTTCGTTGGCGAGGCGCTGCGCCATCGACTTCTCGCGACGGTTGCGCGAGAACTCGACGAGCCAGCGGACGGCGAGCGTGCGAGCGCGGGGCGCGGGCACCTCGACCGGAACCTGGTACGTGGCGCCACCGACGCGGCGGGAGCGAACCTCGAGCACCGGCGTGAGGGCCTTGATCGAGTCCTCGAGGGCCTGGACCGGCTCCTTGCCCGTGCGCTCAGCCAGGATCGCCAACGCGTCGTACACGATGCGCTCGGCGGTTGACTTCTTGCCGTCCAGCATCACACGATTGATGACCTGCTGGACGAGCTTGGAGCGGTGAACGGGGTCCGGATCGATGTTCCGGCGCCCTGCGGCGGCGCGACGAGGCATTACTTGGCTTTCACTCCGTACTGGGAACGGGCCTTCTTACGGTCAGAGACGCCGGCGGCATCGAGCGTGCCGCGGACGACCTTGTACCGGACGCCCGGAAGGTCCTTGACGCGGCCGCCACGCACGAGCACAACGGAGTGCTCCTGCAGGTTGTGGCCTTCGCCGGGGATGTAGACCGTGACTTCCATCGAGTTCGTCAGGCGCACACGGGCCACCTTGCGCAGAGCCGAGTTCGGCTTCTTGGGCGTGGTGGTGTACACGCGCGTGCAGACCCCGCGACGCTGCGGCGCGGCCACCTTCTTCTTTCGGCCCTTACCGGACTTCAAGCCAGGGGTAGCGAGCTTCTTCGTCTTCGGGTTGCGGCCCTTTCGGACCAGCTGGGACGTCGTCGGCATACGGCGCGCCATGGTAGCAGCGGGTGCTAACGCTCCGACAGAACCTTCATCGCGGCATTGTGGCCGGGGATACCGCTGACCCCGCCGCCGCGGCGCGCGCCGGCGCCGCAGAGCAGGACATTATCCCACTGCGTTTCTACCCCCCACGTCCCCACCGCAGACTCATCCTCGGCGAACGGCCAGGCCAGATCGCGATGGAAGATGTTGCCGCCGGGCAGCCCCAGCTCGTTCTCGAGCTCGACCGGGGTGCGGGCCTCCAGGCACGGCTCGCCGGACGGCGTCATGTACAAGACGTCCTCGATCGGCTCGGCCAGGACGCTGTTCAGCGACCGCAGCGTGGCCTCGATGGCCTGCGCCTTGGCCTGCTCGTGGTCGCCGCCGAGGAACAGCCGCGTCGGCATGTGCAGGACGAAGCAGGTGAGCGTGTGCGCGCCCTCCTCGCGCAGCTCGGGCCCGAGGATGGTCGGGTCGGTCAGCGAGTGGCAGTAGATCTCGCACGGCGCGAGCTCGGGCACGACGCCCCGCTGCGCGCTCGCGTAGGCCACGGCGAGCTGCGTGGCGGACTCGTTGACATGGAACGTCCCCGCGAACGCCTCGTGCGGGTCCAGCGACGGGTCGCGCAGCTTCGGGAGCCGCTTCAAGAGCATGTTGAGCTTGAGCTGCGCGCCCTCGGGCGCGGGGTCGTCGGGCGGCGGAGAGCCCATCAGCCGCGCGAGCACCGCGGGCGCGACGTTGGCCAGCACGCGCCGCGCGGGCACCGAGCCGCCATCGAAGAACACCTCCGCGCCGACGCCGTCGGTCTCGATCGAGGTCACCTCGCACTCCAGCCGCACTTCCGCCCCCGCGGCCCACGCCAGCGCCGCGAGCTCCTCCGTCAACGCGCCCATCCCGCCCACGGGCACATCCCAGTCGCCGGTCTCGTTGCCGATCACGTGGTAGACGAAGCACCGGTTCTGGCGCAGCGACTCGTCCTCGAGCCCCGCGAACGTCCCGATCAGCGCGTCCGTGGCGATGATCCCGCGCTCGAAGTCGTCCTCGAAGTACTTGCGCAGGACGTGCCCGAGCGGCCGCTCGAACAGCGCTTCCCACGCCGCGAGGTCGCCTACACGCGCGCGCAGCTGCGCGCGTGAGCGCAGCGGTTCGGTCAGCGTCGGGAACACGGCACGCGCGACCTTGCCGGTGAGCTCCTCGAACGCCGCCCAGTTCGCCCCGGGCGGCTCACCCGAGCGGATCAGCAGGCCGCTGCCGTCCTGGCGCGGCGAGTACGAGGACACCGAGCGCCGGCGCATCTCGGTCTTCAGGCCGAGCTGCTCGCGCAGCGCGCGCGGCATCAGCGAGACCAGGTACGAGTAGCGCGAGATGCGCGCGTCCACGCCCGCCCACGGGCGCTCGGAGACGGCGGCGCCACCGACGTGGTCGCGCCGCTCGAGCACCAGCACCGAACGCCCGGCCTTGGCCAGCAGCGTGGCGGCGACGAGGCCGTTATGGCCGCCACCGATGATGACGGCGTCGTACATCTAGGCCAGCGCTTCCAGCGCGTCGTAGTACGGCAACCCCGTGGCCTCGGCGACCGGCGCGTACGTCACCTTGCCGCCGACGACGTTGACGCCCTTCGCCAGGCCGGGGTTCTCGCGCGCGGCCTGCGCGGCGCCGGAGTCGGCCACATGCACGATGTACGGCATCGTCGCGTTGGTCAAGGCCCGGGTCGAGGTGACCGGCACGGCGCCCGGCATGTTCGCCACGCAGTAGTGCAGGACGCCGTCGACCTCGTACGTCGGGTCGCTGTGCGTCGTCGCGCGCGAGGTCTCGAAGCATCCGCCCTGGTCGATCGACACGTCCACGAGCACGGCGCCCTTCTTCATCAGCCCGAGCTGCTCGCGCCGGATCACGTACGGGGCCTTGGCGCCGTGCACGAGCACCGCGCCGATCACGAGGTCTACCTCGGGCAGCCGCTGCTCGATGTCCAGCGTGGACGCGTAACACGTGTCCGCGCGCCCGCCGAACGCGATGTCAAGTTCACGTAGACGGTCGATGTTGCGGTCGTAGACGTAGACGGTGGCCTCCATCCCCAGCGCGATGAACGCCGCGTTCATGCCCACCACGCCGCCGCCGATGATCATCACCTTCGCCGCCGCGACGCCGGGCACGCCGCCGAGCAGGATGCCGCGTCCGCCGAGTGGCTTCTCCAGCATGAACGCGCCCGCCTGCGTGGCGATCTTGCCCGCGACCTCGCTCATCGGCGCCAGCAGCGGGAGCCGGCCGCGGATGTCCTCGACCGTCTCATAGGCCACGCACGTCGCGCCCGAGTCCACCAGGCCCTGCGTGAGCTCGGGGTCCGGCGCCAGGTGCAGGTAGGTGAAGAGCGTGTGGCGCGGCTCGAGCATCGCGACCTCGACGGCCTGCGGCTCCTTGACCTTGACGATCATGTCGACCTCGGCGAACACCGCGGCGGCGTCCGGCAGGATCTTCGCTCCCTGCGAGGTGTACTCGGTGTCGCTGATGGCCGAGCCCTCGCCCGCACCCGCCTGGATGAACACCTCGTGCCCGTGCTCTACCAATTCACGGACGCCGGCGGGCGTCAAAGCAACCCGGTACTCATCGGTCTTGATCTCGGTGGGGACGCCGACCTTCATGTCAATTTACCTCTCAGGTTGGACCAGCTCACGGCCGCGCAGCGCGAGCCAGAAGTCGATCCGGTCACGGGCGGAGTCCAAAGACCTGCCGGTCAGCTCTTCGACGCGCCGGATCCGGTAGCGCAGCGTGTGACGGTGACAGAACAGCGCCTTCGCCGCGCGCTCCCACTGCCCGTTGCACTCTATGAAGGCCTCGAGCGAGCGCATCAACTCGCCGCCGTAGGCGCCCTCGGAATCCTCGATCGGGGCGAGGATCGAGTCGCAGAACAGCCGCAACGCGTCGTCGTCCTGCAGCGAGAGCAGCAGCTGGAAGGAGCCGAGGTCGCGGTAGGTCGCCAGCCCGGCCGGGACACCGCTGCCGTTAGCGGCGAGCGTCCGGGCTTCCAGCGCGCAGCGCGCCTCGTGGAATCCGCGCCGCAGCTCGCCCGGCGCGACGCACCGGCCCGCGCCGGCCGGCAGCTTCGTGGACGTCTCCTGCTCCACGCGCGCGAGCAGCCGTTGCGCGAGCGCGAAGAGGTCGTCGTCGGACGCCGCGGGCAGCAGCGCGCACAACAGCGTGTTGGCCCCGGCCACGAGACCGCCGCCGGCCTCCTCGCGGACCGATCGCGCCAGCGCCTCCTCCGCCGCGGCGCGCACGCCGCGCGGCGGCGCGAGCACGAGCACGCCCGCCCGTTCCCGCAGCCCGAACGGCTCCAGCCGGCGCGCGAGCTCCGCGCCGGTCAGGTCGCCACTCACGAGTGCGCTGAGCACGTCGCCCGCCAGCCGGCGTTCCGTGTCGTCCACCACGCGCCGGCGCAGCAGCTCGAGGGCGACGATCGTCACCGCCTGGTGCAGCGTGAGCCGGTCGAGCTCGTTCAGCGGCCCGGCGTCGCGCGCCGCGATCAGCCACGCTTCCGGCAACGCGTCCCCGCGCGAGACGGGCAGCGCGAGCGCACCTCCCGGAAGGCCCTCCGGCGCGTAGCCGCGGCGCGTGCCGGCGACCAACCGCGCGCGCAGCTCCGCCTGGACGGCGCCGACATCCATCGTCCCGCGCCCGGCCCGCCGCGCCAGCACCTGCCCGCGCGCGTCGAGGATGAGCGCCGGACCGCCGATCATCGTCGCCAGCGCGCTCGCCACGCCGTCCAGACCGCGCTCGGAGAGCACAATCTGCTCGAGTCGCTCGTGCGCCGACAGCGCCCGCCGCAGCAGCGCGTACTGCTCGTTGACGAGCAGGGAGGCCGCGCGCTCGGTGATGGCGATGAACGGCACCTCGTACGGCACCTCGAACACGGGGAACCCGTGCGCCTCAGCGGTCTCCCGCAGTGCGTCGGGCACGGTGGCGTGCGAGAAGCCGGTACCGAAGCCGAGCCCCGTCAGCCCGTGCGCGACGAGCCGCTCGAGGTAGCCCTCGCCGACACCGAGGCCCGTGGTGAGCAGGACCTCGCCGCCGGACAACCACGGCGTCGGATCGGCCAGCTCGGAGATGTGCACCCAGCGCACCGGGCGGTCGAGCCCGGCCGCGCCGGCCACGACGTCCAGCTCCAGCTCTCCCAACAGCTCGCGCAAAGGCAGCACGAAGCCACCTTAAACGCAAACGAGCCGCCAGGACACGGGCGGCTCGTTCGAGTGAAGTGCTGGGGCGCTACGCCGGGGCGTTGGCGGCCGCGGCGCGAACCGGCGGCGGGGTGAGCAGCGCGGCGGCGACGACGAGGACGAAGGCGAAGGCCTGGACGCAGATGCCGACGGTGCCGGAGGGCATCGGGTCGCCGAAGACGATGATGCCGCCGAGGATGTTGGCCACGTTGGCGGCGGTGGAGGTGGCGGCGATGACCGGGACGGCCTCGCCCTCCTGCATGCCACGGGCGCTGGTGTAGAAGGCGATGATCGAGGACATGACCGCGACGGCGAGCCACGGGGAGGTGATGATGCCCTCGAAGCCACCGGCGCCGGTGAGCGCCTTGATGGCGATGTTGCCGACGCCGAAGAGGATGCCGGCGGCCGCGCCGAGCATCACGCCGTGGTGATGGTCGGGCATGCCGAGCTTCTTGCCGCCGATCAGGATCGCGCCGATCACGAGCAGGCCGCCCTCGAAGGCGATCATGCCGGCGAGCGAGTACGCGGAGTGCGAGCCGTGCGAGCTGCCCGGAAGCGTGATCACGAGCAGCAGGAGGCCGAGCGCCGTCATCGCGACGCCGATCCACTGCTTCATGCCGATCTTGAAGCCGAAGATGCGATCGGCGAGCACCGCGAGGATGACGACGCCGGTCGAGAGGACCGCCTGGACGACGGACAGCGGGGCGATCGTCATGGCCGCGACGTGCAGCAACCACGCGCCGGCGGCGATGCCCATGCCGATCGCGAACCACTTGCACGACCACAGCTGCTTGGCCGAGCGGAAGGGGTGCTTGACGTCGACCAACGGAGCCTCGTTGGCGCCCTTGTGCTTATAGAGAAAGCCCAGCTGCGTAGCGATCGCGCAGGCGAGCGCGAGCAGAATGCCCAGATTCAGCGACAACGTGTCCTCGTACGTCGATTGAGTGGATTGACCTCGCCCATCGCTCGCAAGCGATGTCCCCGGCGCTGTCTCCACCTACATCGGTTCCCCGCTTGACGGGCTTTAGCCCTCAAGCTGTGGCCAGCGTACCGCCGATGTTCAAGATCGCGTCAAGAATTCCGCGAAACTCCCCGAACTGGGGGCATATCGGCGCGCCAGGAACGCTGCAGCCGCGTGGCATCGCGGCGTGAGAGGTCCCGAAACGGACACCCCCCGAGCGGGGGGTGTCCGCAATCGGGTTCACCGACCTACGGGTTCGTCGTGCTCAGCGTGAACGTGAGCGACTTGCTGTAGGCGCCGGTGCGCAGCGCGTCGGTTGACCCGATGGACTGCTTGAACTGCACCGTCACCGAGTCGTTGGAGACCGGCACGCTGTAGTTCATGAGGCTCAGCGCCGCGGCGCCGACCGTGCCACCCGCGGCGGCGGTGCCGCCGAGGCTGGAAGCCGTCGCCTGGAGCGGCTGCGGCATCTTGAACGTGCCGTTCATCAGGTGGCCCGGGTTGGCCCCACCGTCAGAGACGGACAGCGTCGCGTTGCCGGCCGTCGAGATGACGTTGGCGACCGTGCCGGCCGTGTAGTCCTTCGGCACGCCCGGCGTGAACGGCCCGAAGGAGGCCGCGGTGCCGAGCGAGAGGCCGAGCGTCGCCGGGACGTTGCCACCCACCGTGCCGTCGGCGTCGTCAGCGGCGACCAGGAGCCGCTGGGACTTGACGGCTTCGCGGTTGCCCTTGATGTCCACCGCCATCCACTTGACCGTGTGGGCGCCGAGGCCCAGCGTCAGGACCTCGCCTGGCATGCGCGGACCTTGGTTGTTGTAGCAACGGGTGCCGGTGGCCGAGGTGTTGGCGCAGCTCTCGTTGATCTCCGTCGTCTTGTCGTCCGGCACGACCACCGGATTGGAGCCGTCGGTCGTGTAGAAGATGACCGCGGGCTCGTTGACCCACTTGAACCGGAAGTTGATCGGGTCGCCGCTCGTCTGCGCGGCCGAGTACTCGATCGTCGTCGCCGGCGCGGTGACGTCCTCGTGGTACTCGAGGGCGCCCTGGATCATGCCGAAGTTGCCTTCGGCGAACTCCATCGTGGAGTCGTGCCCCTCG
Organism: Solirubrobacter taibaiensis; assembly: GCA_027587225.1. Classification (GTDB taxonomy): domain Bacteria; phylum Actinomycetota; class Thermoleophilia; order Solirubrobacterales; family Solirubrobacteraceae; genus Solirubrobacter; species Solirubrobacter taibaiensis. The sequence goes on along the minus strand of JAPDDQ010000013.1, from coordinate 132,123 downwards.
TTGACCATGAGCGGGTTCGGCACGGGCGGGTTGCCCGTGGTGCAGGTCGCGCCCTGGCCGCCGTTGGTGCCCGGGCCGCCGAAGCACGGCTGGAAGCCGACCGCGGTGCGGGAGATGGCGCCCGTCGTCTCGTTGACCGTGATCCGCTGCGCGCCCGCCTCGAACGAGTAGCCGATGATGCCGCGCTTGTAGTACCCCTCGTCGGACGAGTTGCCCGCCGCGGAGTAGAGCGTGTCGGCGATCGGGCCGACGCGCTGCGGCAGGATCGCCGTGTTCCGCGAGGAGCGGATGTGCGACAGGATCGTGTCCGCGACCTCGAAGAAGTAGTTCTCGATGCCGATGTTCGGCGCCGGCAGCGTCTCGCGGCCCGCGTCCTTGTACGCGCCCGGCGCCCACATGAAGTAGCCGCCGTGGGTGTGGATGTTGTTCGCGAACTTGATGCCCTTGAACGTGTCCGCCACCCAGTGCTCGTTGCGGATCTCCGGCTCCGACGCCTCGGCCGGTCCCGAGAACGTCTCGCTCGTGCAGCTCGAGCTCGCGCCGTCGTAGCCGTCGAAGAGCGTGCCGACCGTGTTGTTGCGGTTGAGGTCGACGCCCCACGTGAACCGCGAGCCGGCGCCGCCCGTGGACTCCGTGATCGGGCAGTAGTTCGTCAGGTTCTTGCGCTGGACGGAGTTCTCGTGGAACGCCGCGTGCCCGCCGTCCGGGTTGGAGACCGGAAGGATGAAGATGTTGAGCTTGTCGACGTATTCCTTGGTCGTCGGGTCCGTCGCGTAGTTGCGGACGAGCCGCTCGGCCGTCTCCAGGCAGGTGATCGGCGTGACCCACTCACGAGCGTGCTGCTGGCAGTACAGGTACACACCGACGGCGTTGTTGGAGCGGTCCTTGCCGATCCGGTAGACCTTCTGCTGGAAGGGACCCCGCTGGACGTAGCGGGAGTCGGTGCGCACCAGCGTCGACGGGGTGGCCGTGGCGTTGCCGGTCCAGTAGACCGTGCCGCCGCGGATGCCGTCGAGCAGTCGCGCCCGGGAACTCGCGTACGTCTGGCCCGTGTTGCTCGTGCCCAGCGGGAAGTTGTAGGTGCGCGACGGGGTCGGCACCACGACGCCGTCGCCGGCGTTGTTGGCGAACGTGTATGCCGTCACGAGCGCGCTCGCGGCGGGATGGGCGTTGATCGCGTCGATGACCTGCTTGGCCGTCGTGGTGATCGCGCCGGTGTCGTTGGTCGCCAGGTTGACCGTGATGTCCTTGACCGGCACCTGGATGCGGCTGAAGCCGTCGGCCGCGTTGGTGTCGGCCGGGTCGACCTCCTCCCACGTGCCGTCGGTCACCGTGATCGACAGTGGCGCGTTGAGGGTGCCGGCGGCCGGCGCCTTGAGCTCGGCCGTGATGTTGTTGCCGCCCAGATGGCCCAGGGCCTTCGAGAACAGCTGAACCGCGCGCGAACGAGACGCGATGTTCGCGGCCGTGGTCCCGGTCGACGGGTTCGGGAACAGGCCGGTCGTGGCGCTCGGGCTGACCGTGGTCCCCTCCAGCACCACGTTCGCCTGACGCTGGTAGCCCGCCGTCTTGTTCGGCAGGTTGATGGCTTCCACGATCGTCGGGTTGTCCGTGGTCAGCTGGTCCATCCGGTTGTAGACCTCGGTCGGGTCCATGTACTTCGTGATGAAGTCCTTCTGGAACCCGGCGACGCGCGGCGGCAGCGCCTTGCCGGTCCATTCGACCGGCGTGGCCGTGTCGAAGGCGCCGTTGGCATCCGCGACGCGCACGGAGATCTGATTCGGCTGCAGGGTGGCGTCCGCCCCGCGCAGGAGCACCAGGGCGCGGTGGTACATGTACTGCGCGCCGGCGCCCGCGTCGGTATCACGGATCTTGTTGCCGCCGATCGCGGCGTCGCCGCCGTCCGGGGTGATGCTCCCGCCGAAGGTGTAGACCTGCGAGGTGCCGTTCGGGCCCGTGTAGGTGAACGACATCGCCGGCCCGGTGGTGTCGGTGTGGTCCTTGTTGTGGGCCTCGACGTAGAGGAAGCGCCCGGCGTAGTTCGAGAACGTGTACGAGCGCTGGATCACGACCTTGCCCGGCACGTTGACCGCGCCCTGGGCCCTCGCCGTCTTGGTGAGGCCGTTGGCGGCGACCTCGGCCGCGAGCGCCTCGGCGGCCGTCGTAGCGGCGATCTCGGCCTTGCGCTCTTCGAAGTTGTGCTCATCGGCGACGACGTCGCCGATCTTGTAGCCATCGGCGCGCAACTGCGCCTCGCCGAAATCGTCGAGATAGACCGCGGCCTCGGTGTCGCCGGCCACGTAGCCGACGTCGAAGCCGTTGTCCTCGAGCGACTCGATCATCGCCGGCGAGTGCTCGACCATCGTCAGCCGCTGTGCGTCAGCCAGTGCCACCGGTGCGCAGCATCCCAGCGCTATCGCTGCAGCCAGCAGCGATCCCAACCCTCTCCCAGCCATGGAAGATCCTCCGTTCAATGACCCTCGGCTGTCACCCGGGTGACAGCCCTTCGGCCGATATGAACAGAAACTGAAAGCGGACGCCGAGGTCCGGGCGTGGAAGTGTCTCCACGCCCGGACCGATCGACCAGGAACTACGGCGTCGTGGTGCTCAGCGTGAACGTCAGCGACTTGCTGTACGTACCCGTGCGAAGGGCGTCATTGGCGCCGATCGCCTGCTTGAACTCCACCGGGACGACCTCGTTGGAGGTCGGAGCGGACCACGTCTTGACCACGCCGAGGCCCTGGAGGGGCTGCGGCAGCGCGAACGCACCGTTGACCAGCTTGCCGGTGTTGGTCGCGCTCGGATCGGCGACCGACAACGTCGCGTCGCCGGCCGTGGAGATCACGGTCGCCGTGGTGGACGCCGTGTAGGTGTTGGCCACACCCGGGACGAACGCGCCGAACGTGGCCGGAGCGCCGAGCGTCAACGCCAGGGTCGCCGGCACCGACCCGCCGACGGTGCCGGGCTCCTCGCTCGCGCCCGCGAGGACCCGCTTGGTCTGCACCGCGGACTGGTTGCCCTTGATGTCCACGGCGAACCACTTGATCTCGGACGCGCCGAGCTTGGTGATCTGCAGCACCTCGCCGACGGAACGAGCGCGCTGGCTGTTGTACGTCGGCGACGACAGCGTGGGCGTGGAACCGTCGGTCGTGTAGTGGATGACCGCGGCCTCGTCGTCCCAGTTGAACCGGAAGTTGACCGGGAAGCCGCCCTCGTCCGCCGACACCTCGACCGAGGTCTTCGGGGCGGTGGCGTCCTTGCCGTAGTCGTACGCGGACTCGACCAGACCGAAGTTGCCGGCCGCGAACTCGAGCGCCTCGTCGCGACCCTCGTTCACGAGCGAGCCGTTGGCCGGGCAGGAGCCCGCGCCGCCGCCCGTGCCGACCGCGCCGAAGCACGGCTGGAAGCCGACGATCGTGGCCGCCGTGCCGGACGTGGTGCTGAGCATGCGGTCCGCGCCGGTCTCGAACGAGTAGCTGATGATGCCCTTGCGGTACCACATGTCGTCGGCCGAGTTGCCGGCCGCCGAGTAGAGCACGTCGGCGATCGGGCCGGTGCGCTCCGGGAGGATGATCGTCCCGCGCGAGTCCTTGATGCGCTTGAGGATCTTCTCGCCGGCCTGGAAGAAGTACTGCTCGACGCCGATGTTCGGGGCGGGCGCCGTGGTGCGCTGCCCGTCGTTCTTGTACGAGCCCGGCGCCCACATGAAGTAGCCGCCGTAGGAGTGGATGTTGTTCGCGAACTTGATGTTCGGGAAGGTCTCCGTGACCCACTTCTCGTTGCGCGTCTCCGGCTCGGAGAACTCCGACGGGCCGGCGTACGTCTCGCCGGTGCACGAGCTCGAAGCGCCGAAGTACCCGTCGAACAGCGAGTACTCGCCGCTGTTGCGGTTCATGTCGACGCCCCAGGTGGTGCGGGCGGCCGGGTCCACGTTGCCCGTGGGGGCGCAGTAGTTGACCATCGTCTTGCGCTGCGAGTTGAAGTCGTACATCGAGTAGTGCGCGCCGTCCGGGTTGGAGTTCGGCGAGATGAAGACCTCGACGTTGTCCAGCAGCTCCTTGGTCTGCGGATCGGTCGCGTAGTTCTCGACCAGCTCGTGCGCGGTCTGCAGGCAGGTGAGGCCCGTGGCCCACTCGCGAGCGTGCTGTTGGCAGAACAGGAACACACCCGGCTTGGTGCCGTCGCGGTGCGTGCCGATGCGGTACAGGTGCTGCTGGAACGGGCCGCGCTCGACGCTCGCGGGAGCGTTGAGGAAGTCGTCCAGGTTGACCTTCGCGCGGACCGGCACGATGCCGGCCCCCGCGTTGCCGCGGTAGGTGGCGGCGGTGGCGAGCGCCCCGGCGGTGCGGTCGCCGTTGATCGCCGCGACGACCTGGGCGGCGGTCGAGGTGAGCGTGCCGTTGGCGCCCGTGCCGAGCGAGACCGTGATCGCCTTGTCGACGACGCTCACGCTGAGCGGGGCGTTGGCCACGCCCGGGTCCTTGAACTCGGCGGTGACGAGGTCACCGCCGTTCTGGCCGTAGTCCTTGGACGTCAGCACGACGGCGGCGGCCTGAGCCGTCGCGGCGGTACCGGTGACCGGCTGGACCTTGAACGTGAAGTCACCGAGATCGCCCTGGTAGCCCGACACCTCGAAGGTGTACGTGCCGGCCGTCGTGTACGTGCGGTTGAGGACCTCGGGGCTGGTGCCCGTGTCGACGGTCGTGACCGTCGCGCCGCTCGGGTCCTTGAGGGTCAGGATGAGGTCGGTGGAGCCGGACGGGACGCCGTCGACGGTCGTGAGCAGCGTCTGCCCAGCGGTGACGGTGAACGTCTGGCGCCAGATCGGCGCGGCGGCCGTGATCTCACCCGTGGTGTCGAGCAACGGGGCGCCGGTCTGCGCGGCCGGAGCCGTGCCGATGCCGTTGGACCCGGACATGATCGCCTGCGACTTGCGCTGGTAGCCCGAGGACTTCTCGGGCATGTTCACGACCGACACCAGCTCGGGGTACCGGGCCGCCAGGGCGTCCAGGTCCGCGCGGTTCTCGGTCGGGTCCATGTAGTGCGTGAAGAACGGCGAGTTCTTGAAGCCCGCGACGTGCGGCGGGAGGTTCTTGCCGAGCCACTCCGTGACCGGGAAGGTCTCGACGGACGCGGCCGCGCCACCCGCGGTCGCCGTGGTGGCGATGCGGACGCTCGTGATGTTGGCGGGAGCGTCGGCGGGCAGGCGGATCAGCTGCCGGTGGTACATGTAGACGTCCGGCGTGGGATCGGTGTCCACGAAGCGGTTCACGGTGCTGGCCGCGCTGTAGACCCCGTCGGGGCCGGCGTAGGAAACGGCGAGCGCCGGACCGGAGACCGTGCTGTTGCCGGTGACCTTCGTCGACTTGTTGTGCGCCTCGACGTAGAGGAAGCGCGCCGTCGTCGTGGCGCCCGAGGGGCCGACGATGTCCGTGAAGGTGTTCGCGCGCTGGATGACCGTGTCACCCGGCAGCGGGACGACCGAGCGACCTTCGAACTTGGTGCCCTTCAGACCCTCTTGGGCGACGGTCTGCGCGACCGCGTCCTGGTCGATGAGCTCCTGGCGCTCCTGCATGCGCTGGATGCCGGTGTTCGTGTCCTCGATGGTGGCGCCGATCTTGTAACCGGCGACCTTGAGAGCCTTCTCCTCGTCCGAGGTGACGAAGACGTTGAGCAGGATGGAGCCGTCGGCCTCGACGCGCTTGTACTCCGCGGCGTCGTAGCCCGCGACGACCTTGTCGACGTCGGCCTGAGACGGGACCGTGACCTCGACGAGCTTCTCGAACGGGAGACCGTCATCCGCGGCGAACGCCGCCTGCCCTCCGACCAACAACAACGCTGACGCCGCGAAAACGGCGAGCGAAGCTTTCCCAACCATGGGCACTTCCTCCGTGTATAGACCCACGCTCGCCTGCGACGGGCGAACGCCTGGCCCCATGGGACCAAACACGGATGAGAAGAGCCGAAGATCACCGCGATCCGGCCGTGGAGATCACTCCACGGCCGGATCGATCGGGTGATGACTACGGGGTGTTCGTGCTCAGGGTGAACGTCAGCGACTTGCTGTACGTGCCCGTGCGCAGCGGATCGTTCGCGTTGATCTGCTGCTTGAACGTGACCGGGACGACCTCATTGGACGTCGGGGCGCTCCACGTCTTGACGACGCCGAGGCCCTGCAGCGGCTGGGCCAGCGCGAACGCGCCGTTGACCAGCTTGCCGGTGTTGGTCGTGCTCGGGTCGGCGACCGTGAGAGTCGCCTCGCCGGCCGTGGAGATCACGGTCGCCTGGGTGGAGGCCGTGTACTCGCGGGCGACGCCCGGCGTGAAGGGACCGAACGAGGCCGGGGTGCCGAGCGACAGCGCCAGCGTGGCCGGGACGTTGCCGCCCACGGTGCCGGGCTCGTCATCGGCGGCGACCAGCAGACGCTGGGACTTCACCGCGGACTGGTTGCCCTTCATGTCGACCGCCAGCCACTTGACCGTGTAGGCACCCGGGGTGGACAGCGTCAGCACCTCGCCGATGGAGCGAGCGCGCTGGTTCTCGTACTTCTTGGACGCGAGGGTCGGCGTGGAGCCGTCCGTCGTGTAGTAGATGACCGCCGCTTCGTCGTCCCAGTTGAACTTGAAGTTGATCGGCGTGCCGTTGGTCTGCGCCTCGGAGTACTCGATCGAGACGCCCGGGGCCTTCGTGTCCGTCGCGTAGTCGTACGCGGACTCGACCATGCCGTAGTTGCCGCCGGCGAACTCCATCGCCTGGTCGCGACCCTCGTTGATCATGTTCGAGTTGCAGGTGCCGGTGCCGCCGCCGGTGCCCAGACCCGCGAAGCAGGGCTGGAAGCCGGTGATGACCTGCGAGATCGTGCCGTTCGCGTTGGTGATCATGCGATCCGCGCCGGTCTCGAACGAGTAGCTGATGATGCCCTTCTTGTACCACTGCTCATCCGCCGAGTTGCCGGCGGCCGAGTAGAGCACGTCGGCGATCGGGCCGGTGCGCTCCGGGAGGATGACCGTGTTGCGGTGCTCCTTGATGCGGGCGAGGATCTTCTCGCCGGCCTCGAAGAAGTACTTCTCGATGCCGATGTTCGGAGCCGGCGCGGTGACGCGGTTGGCACCGATGTAGGAGCCCGGCGCCCACATGAAGTAGCCGCCGTAGGAGTGGACGTTGTTCGCGAACTTGATGTTCGGGAACGTCTCGGCGACCCACTGCTCGTTCTTGATCTCCGGCTCGGAGGACTCCGCCGGGCCCGAGTAGGTGTCGCTGGCGCAGTTCGTCGAGGCGCCGAAGTAGCCGTCGAACAGCGAGTACTGCGAGTTGTTGCGGTTGAGGTCGACGCCCCAGGTGTTGCGGTTGGCCGGGTCGGCGACCGCGGCGGCGCAGTAGTTCGTGAGGTTCTTGCGCTGCGCGTTGTTGTCGTACATCGAGTAGTGGCCGCCGTCAGGGTTGACGTTGGCGAGCACGAAGACCTCGACCTGGTCCATCAGCTTCTTGGTCTCGGGGTCGGTCGCGTAGTTCTTGACCAGGCGCTCGGCCGTCTCGACGCAGGACAGGCCCGTCGTCCACTCGCGAGCGTGCTGCTGGCAGTAGAGGAAGACGCCGACCTTGGAGCCGTCACGGACGGAGCCGATGCGGTAGACGCGCTGCTGGAACGGGCCGCGCGCGACGTGCGCGGGCGCGTTCAGGAAGTCGTCCAGGTTGACCTTGGGGCGCGGGATGACGATGCCGGCGCCGGCGTTGCTGCGGTAGGTCATGGCGGACGCGAGCGCGGCCGCTTCGGGGCTGGCGTTGATCGCGGCGACGACCTGCGCGGCGGTGCTGGTGGAAGCGCCACCGGCGTCCGTCGCGAGGTTGACGACGATGTCCTTGCCGGTCACGGCGACGGACAGCGGCGAACCGGCGGCGCCGGTCTTGAACTCCGCGGTGACCTGGTCGCCGCCGAGGTGGCCCCAGTCCTTGGAGGTGAGCACGACCGAGCCGGCCGTCGCGATCGCGGCGGTGCCGGTGACGGGCTGGAGCTGGAACGTGAAGTCGCCCAGGTCGCCCTGGTAGCCGGTGATCTCGTACGTGTACTCGCCCGCCGTGGCGAACGTCGTCGTCAGGAACTCGGGGCTGGTGCCCGTGTCGATCGGGCCGCCGACGACGGCGCCCGCGGCGTTGCGCAGCGTCAGGATGAAGTCGGTCTCACCGGACGGCTTCGCGTCGACGGTCGCGCGGATCTGCTGACCCGCCGTGGCCGTGAACGGGATGCGCGCGAGCGGCGCCGCCGAGGTGATCTCACCCTCGGAGTTGAAGATCGGGGCGCCGATGTTGGCGGACGGAGCGGCGCCGATGGCGTTCGTCCCGTACAGGATCGCCGAGGACTTGCGCTGGTAGCCGCCCGTGAGGTTCGGCAGGTTGACCGCCGTCACCAGGTTCGGGAAGTCCGCGGCCAGCTTGTCGAGCTGGGTGCGGTTCTCGGTCGGGTCCTGGTAGCGGGAGAAGAAGCCCTGCTGGTAGCCGGCGACGTGCGGCGGGAGCCCCGTGCCGAGCCACTCCGTGACCTTGAAGGTGTCTTCGGTGCCGTTGCTGGCGGCCACGCGGACCGTCATCTGGGACGCCGGGATGGCGGCCTGCTCGGGCGTGAGCTTGACGAGCACCTTGTTGTAGAGGTACTCGTCCGGCGTCGGATCGGTGTCGATGAAGCGCGGCATCGTGGTCGCCGTGCCGTAGTCACCGGTCGCGCCCTTGAACGAGAGCGCCAGCGTCGGGGTGGAGACGTAGGTGTTCGCGTTCGGGGCGGTGCGGACGATGTCCTTGTTGTGCGCCTCGACGTAGAGGAACGTGCCCGCGTAGTTCGTGAACTTGTTCGCGCGCTGGATCACGGTCCGGCCGGGCGTGGGCACCGCGGACTTGCTCTTCGGCACGCCGTTCTCGGCGTACTCGAGGGCGAGCGTGTCGATCTCGCGCTGCTCGTCGCGCTCGGCGGCGACCGCGGCGCGGTGTGCGGGGCTCTCGATCGTGGCGCCGATGCGGAAGCCCTTGGCCTTCAGCGACTTCACGTCGGCGGCGTTCGCATCGATGTTGACGAGGATGTCGCCGTTGTCCTCGACGCGCTTGTACTCGGCGAGGTCGAAGCCTTCGGCGACGAGCGAGTCGATCTGCGACTCGCTGTCGACGAACACCTCGATCAGTGACGTATCAGCAGCGGGCAGCTCGTCGCTGGCGTACGCCAGACCGGCTCCCGAAAACAGCAACGCAGTAGCGGCAAACGCCGCCAGCGAAGTTCTCCCGACCATATTGGGCAGAACCCTCCTAGTAGAACCCAAAACAACAAGACCCCGCGATCAACGCAGGGTCCGTGCCTTCCTCAAGACTTCATAATGGACTCACCGGTGGCATCCGTCACTAGGACGAATGGCCAGTTCCGGTGCCGTCGCTCAAAACTCTGGCGCGTTGGGGGCCCGCCCAACCGGGCGAGCCCCCTGGGTGCGACTACGGGTTGGTGGTGCTCAGCGTGAACGTGAGCGTCTTGCTGTACGTGCCCGTGCGCAGCGCGTCATTGGCGCCGATCGCCTGGCGGAACGTGATCGGCACCGACTCGTTGGACGTCGGGGCGGTCCACGTCTTGATCACGCCGAGGCCCTGGAGGGGCTGCGGCAGGTAGAACGCGCCGTTGACCAGATGGCCGGTGCGGTTCGTGCTCGGGTCGGCGACCGACAGGGTCGCGTCACCGGCGGTGGAGATGACGTTCGCGGACGTCGACGCCGTGTACGTGTTGGCCACGCCCGGCGTGAACGGCGGGAACGTCGCCGGAGCGCCCAGCGTCAGGGCCAGCGTCGCCGGCACGGTGCCGCCGACGGTGCCCGTCTCCTCGCTGGCACCGACGAGCACGCGCTTGGTCTGGACCGCGGACTGGTTGCCCTTGATGTCCACGGCGAACCACTTGATCTCGGTGGCGCCCAGCTTGGTGATCGTGAGCACCTCGCCGATCGAGCGCGCGCGCTGGTTGTTGTACTTCGTCGACGCGAGGGTCGGTGTGGAGCCGTCGGTCGTGTAGTAGATGACGGCGGCCTCGTCGTCCCAGTTGAACTTGAAGTTCACCGGGAAGGTCCCCTCGTCGGCCGAGACCTCGACCGATGTCTTCGGCGCCGTCGTGTCCATCGCGTAGTCGTACGCGGACTCGACCATGCCGAAGTTGCCGGAGGCGAACTCCATCGCCTGGTCACGGCCCTCGTTGATCAGCTCCGGGAAGTCGCTGCAGGTGGCGTGCCCGAAGTCGATGTTGGCCTGGCCGTGGGTGCCCGGGCCGGCGAAGCACGGCTGGAAGCCGGTCGCGACCTGCGCGAGACCGCCCTGGACGGCGACGAACTTGTCCGCGCCGGTCTCGAACGAGTAGGAGATGACGCCCTTGCGGTACCACTGGTCGTCCGCCGAGTTGCCGGCGGCCGAATAGAGCACGTCGGCGATCGGGCCGGTGCGCTCGGGCAGGATCACGGTGTTGCGGAACTCCTTGATGCGGGCGAGGATCTTCTCGCCGGCCTCGAAGAAGTACTTCTCGATGCCGATGTTCGGAGCCGGCGCGGTGATGCGACCGGCGCCGATGTAGGAGCCCGGCGCCCACATGAAGTAGCCGCCGAAGGAGTGGATGTTGTTCGCGAACTTGATGTTCGGGAACGTGTCCACGACCCACTTCTCGTTCTTGATCTCGGGCTCGGAGTACTCGGCCGGGCCCTGGTACACGTCGTTGGTGCAGCTCGTCGACGCGCCGAAGTAGCCGTCGAACGCCGAGTACTCGCCGTTGTTGCGGTTGAGGTCGACGCCCCAGGCGTTGCGGGCGGCCGGGTCGCCGACGCCGAGGGCGGCGGCGCAGTGGTTGGTCATGTTGCGGCGCTGGGCGGCGAAGTCGTACATCGAGTAGTGGCCGCCATCAGGGTTGATGTTCGGCACGATGAAGACCTCGATCTGGTCCATCAGCCGCTTGGTGCCGGGGTCCGTCGCGTAGTTCCGGACGAGCCGCTCGGCGGTCTCGACGCAGCTCAGGCCGGTGGTCCACTCGCGAGCGTGCTGCTGGCAGTAGAGGAACACGCCCACCTTGGAGCCGTCACGGACGGAGCCGATGCGGTAGACGCGCTGCTGGAACGGGCCGCGCGCCACGTGAGCGGGCGCGTTGAGGAAGTCGTCCAGGTTGACCTTGGCGCGCGGCTGCACGATGGCGGCGCCCGGGCTGTTGCGGTAGGTCGCGGCCGACACGAGCGCCGTGGCGGCGGGGCTGGCGTTGATCGCGGCCACGACCTGCGCGGCCGTGCTGGTGGCCGCGCCGGAGGCGTTGGTCGCCAGGTTGACGACGATGTCCTTGCCGGTCACGGTGACGGACAACGGCGCGTTGTTGGTGCCCGGGTTCTTGACCTCCGCGGCGACCTGATCGCCGCCCTGGTGGCCCCAATCGTTGGTCGTGAGGACGACCGCGCCCGCGGACGCCTCGGCGGCCGAGACGGTGACCGGCTGGACCTTGAACGTGAAGTCGCCGACATCACCCAGGTAGCCCGAGACCTCGAACGTGTACGTGCCGGTCGTGGGCAGGTTCAGGTTGGTGATGAACTCCGGGCTCGTGCCCGTGTCGATCGGGCCGCCGATGACCTGGCCCGCCGGGTTCTTGAGCGTGAAGATGAAGTCGGTCGAGCCGCTCGGGACGCCGTCCACGGTCGCGAAGATCCGCTGGCCGGCCGTGCCGTTGAACGGGATCGAGGCCACCGGGGCGGCCGCCGTGATCTCGCCCGTGGACTGGGCGATCGGAGCGCCGTACTGGGCCGGCGGGGCAGTGCCGATGCCGCCGGTGCCGGCCAGGATGGCCTGCGACTTGCGCTGGTAGCCGTTCGTCAGGTTCGGGAGGTTGACCGCGGTGACCAGGTTCGGGAACTGGGCGGTCAGCGCGTCGAGCTGGTTGCGGTTCTCCGTCGGGTCCTGGTAGCGGTTGAAGAAGCCCTGCTGGTAGCCCGCGACGTGCGGCGGCAGGGTCTGGCCCACCCACTCCGTGACCTTGAACGTGTCCACAGAGCCCGTGCTGGCGGCGACGCGCACCGTCATCTGGGCGGCCGGGATGTTCGCCGCGGCGCCCGTGAGGCGGATCAGCTGACGGTTGTACAGGTACACGTCAGGCGTCGGGTCGGTGTCGATGAAGCGCGGCATCGCCGTGGCGGCCGGCGTGTAGACGCCGTCGGCGCCCGCGAACGCCATCTGCAGCGTCGGGCCGGTGAACGTGTTGCCCGTCGGCGTCGTGCGGACGATGGCCTTGTTGTGGGCCTCGACGTACAGGAACGTGCCGGCGTAGTTCGTGAACTTGTTCGCGCGCTGGATGACCGTCTCACCCGGGACGGCGACGGCGGCCCGGGTCTTGGGCACACCGTGCTTCGCGTAGTCGGCTGTGCGGCTGTCGATCTCGCGCTGGGCGTCGCGCTCGGCGGCGATCACGGCACGATGCGCGGGACTCTCGATCGTGCGGCCGAGACCGAAGCCGCGCTTCTTGAGCGCGCCGACCTCGATCGGCGTGGCGTCGACGGCGACGACGATCCGGTCGTCCTCGACGCGCTTGTACTCGGCGAGATCGAAGCCGTCGGTGACGAGCTTCTCGATGTCCGACTCGCTCTGGACGTAGACCTCGATCAGCGACGAATCGGCATCCGGGAAGTCATTGTCGGCGTAGGCCAGACCCCCACCCGCGAACGCCAATGCTGTCGCGGCTACGGCCGCCAGCGCAGTTCTCCCGACCATCTGGACAATACCCTCCTAGGTAGGCCTTCCTCTGGCGCTCATTGTCCACTTTGCGGGCCTTCAGGTCCACTCAGAACTCGTGCTTGCGGACCACGTTGTTGACGAGCGCCGTGGCCGCCAGCCGTGCGCGCTTCTGGTTCTGCGGGAGATCGTCGAGCCCGAAGCGCTCGAAGATCGCGCGCAGGTGGGCCTTGACCGCGTCCACGCTCAGATGCACCTCGGCGGCGATGTCCCGGTTCGTCGCGGGCGTCGCGTAGGCCGACTCCTGCAGCGGACGGCACAACGCGACGAGGATCCTCCGCTGCGTCTCGGTAAGTGTCACCGTGTGCTCGACGGTTATGGCTGCCGTCGAGTCCGACACGTCCTTCGGCGCCCGGAACGTCACCGGCGTCTCGCCGAACACGAGCCGATCCCCGTCCCTGAGCCGCTTGCGCCCGTTGACGCGCTCACCGTTGACGTAGGTCCCGTTGCGGGAGAGTCCGTCGTCGGCGACGATCCAGTCCGGCCCGACCGGCTCGAGCTGCGCGTGCAAGCGACTGACCTCGGTGTCCCAGGTGAGCGCCACGTCACGCTCAGGGCGGCGGCCGATCGTCGTCGTGCCGTGCAGCGCGTGGATGTGTTGCGCGGCGGCGGCGTCGCGGAAGACCAGGAACGGCGTGCCCTCGCGCTCCGCGTCCAACCGGGCTTTGACTTCAGCGGGCGTCGACACGGGCCTCAGCGTACGGGAGCTAGCACCAAGGTTGTCCCAAGCGCGGCGCGGCAGACTGGGCGAGATGAGGGCAGGACTCATCGCGGGCGCGTTGCTGGCGCTCGCCGTCGCAGAGCCGGCGCTGGGACAGGCCGAGGTTCCGTGCACCAACATCGGCAGCGGGCGTTACGAGTGCGACTGGCACCGCGCCGGCGACGGGAAGACCGGGGGCGCGATCGTCGCCGTCGGCACCACCACCGTGGGCTACCTCCACAAGGGTCGCAACTGGATCCAGTGCGAGGAGAAGGGCGGCGACATGCGCTCGCCCGAGGGCTACCGGAACCACTGGTTCGGCTGGACGCTGGCCGACAACGGGACATGGGGCTGGGCGAGCGCGCTGGACGCCTCGGGCGGCGACGACTACGGGAGCTTCGGCGGCGGGACGCCGCCCTGTAGCGGCGCGCACGGGACGCCGCCGGCCTACACCGGGCTGTGGGGATCGCCGCCGACTCCCCAGCCCACGCCGCAGCCGGGGACGCCGGCGGTGGACGCGGACAAGGACGGGGTGTCGCCGCCGACGGACTGCGACGACACCAACTCGCGCACCTACCCGGGCGCCCCCGACTTCCCCGGCGACGGGGTCGACCAGGACTGCAGCGGCGCGGACGTCGCCGGCCGGGTGAGCGCGACGGTCGCGTTCAAGGCCCGGTACGGCGCGAAGTCGTCGAAGTTGACGAAGATCTCGGTGACGGAGGCGCCCGCGGGCGCGACGGTGACCGTCACCTGCAGCGGACGTAACAAGGGCTGCCCGCGCACGCAGACGTTGACGACGTCCGCGAAGGGCAGCGTCTCGCTCACCCGGCTCTTCCGCAAGCGGCTGCGCGTGGGCGCGAAGGTCACCATCGCGGTGACGACCCCGAACGCCGTCGGCAAGGTGCGCGAGCTCCGGGTCGTCCGCAAGGACATCCGGGCGCGAAGCTTGTGCCTCGCGCCCGGAGCCGTCACGCCGCAGCGCTGTTGATCAGGGCTGGGTCGTGCTCAACGTGAAGGTGAGCGTCTTGCTGTAGGTGCCGGTGCGCAGCGCGTCATTGGCGGCCACGGCCTGTTTGAACGTGACCGGGACGGCCTCGTTCGAGGTCGGACCCGTCCACGTCTTGACGACGCCCAGGCCCTGGAGCGGCTGCGGAAGCGCGAACGCCCCGTTGACCAGGTGGCCCGGGTTGGCCCCGGTGTCCGCGACCGACAGCGTCGCGTCACCCGCGGTGGAGATCACGGTCGCCGTCGTCGACGCCGTGTACTCGCGCGCGACGCCCGGCGTGAACGCGCCGAACGTGGCCGGAGCGCCCAGCGTCAGCGCCAGCGTCGCCGGCACGGAGCCGCCGACCGTACCCTGCTCGCCGATCTGGATCCGCTGCGTCCGCACCGCGGACTGGTTGCCCTTGATGTCCGTGGCGAACCACTTGACGTCGGTCACGCCGGGCGTCGACACCGTCAGCACCTCGCCGAGCATGCGCGGGCGCTCGGCGTTGTACGTCGGCGAGGCGAGCGTCGGCGTCGAGCCGTCCGTGGTGTAGCGGATCACGGCCGCCTCACCGAGCCAGTTGAACGTGAAGTGCACCGGCTCGCCCACCGTCTTGACCGCCGACACGTCGATCGCCGTCTGCGGTGCCGTGGTGTCCAGCGCGTAGTCGTAGGCGGCTTCGATCATGCCGTAGTTGCCGGAGGCGAACTCCATCGCCTGGCCGCGGCCCTCGTTGGCCAGCCGCGGGTCGGCGCTGCCGGTCGCCTCGGCGAACGGCGGCTGGAAGCCCGTCTGGATCTGCTGCGTGCCCGTCTCGGTGGAGATGAACTTGTCGGCGCCGGTCTCGAAGCCGTAGCCGATGATGCCCTTGCGGTACCAGTGGTCGTCCGCCGAGCTGCCGGCGCCGGAGTAGATCACGTCCGCGATCGGGCCCGTGCGCGCGGGCGTGATGACCGTGCCGCGGTGCTCCTTGATGCGACCGAGGATCTTCTCGCCCGCCTCGAAGAAGTACTTCTCGACGCCGATGTTCGGCGCCGGCGAGAGGGTGCGCTTGCCGTCGTCCAGGTACGCGCCCGGGGACCACATGAAGTAGCCGCCGAACGAGTGCATGTTGGAGGCGAACTTGATGTTCGGGTACGTGTCCGCGATCCACATGTCGTTCTTGGTCTCCGGCTCGGAGGCCTCGGACGGACCGGAGTAGCTGTCGCTCGTGCACACCGCGGACGCGCCGACCCAGGCGCCGTCGAAGCGCGAGTACTCGGTGTAGTTGCGGTTGAGGTCCACGCCCCAGGTGTTGCGGGCCAGCGGGTCGTTGCTGGTGGCCGCGTCGCAGTGGTTGGACAGGTTGCGCCGCTGGGACGCGAAGTCGTACATCGAGTAGTGCCCGCCGTCGGGGTTGCCGTTGGCGTGGATGAACACCTCGGTGTTGTCCAGCAGCTTCTTGGTCTCAGGGTCGGTCGCGTAGTTGCGGACCAGTCGCTCGGCCGTCTCCACGCAGGTCAGGCCCGTCGTCCACTCGCGCGCGTGGACCTGGCAGGTGAAGAAGACGCCGACCTTGGTGCCGTCCCGGTGCGCGCCGATCCGGTACACGCGCTGCTGGAACGGACCGCGCTGCACGTGCGCGGGCGCGTTGAGGAAGTCGCCCAGCGTCTGCACCTCGCCGCTCGTGCGCGGGATGCCGGTGCCCGTGTTGCCGCGGTAGGTCGCCGCCGTGACGAGCGCGCTCGCCGCCGGGCTGGCGTTGATGGCCGCGACGACCTGCGCCGCGGTGCTGGTGACGGCGCCGTCGGCGCCCGTGGCGAGCGTCACCTTGAGCGCCTTGGCGTCGACGCCGACCAGCAGCGGCGCGTTCGCGCCCGTGCCGGCGACGAGCTGCGCCGTGATCCCGTTGCCGCCCTCATGGCCCCAGGCCTTCGAGGACAGGATCACCGCGCGCGGCGCTTCCGCGGCGGCCAGCGAACCGGTCTGGTTGGTGAACGGGACGAGGTTCGTGCCCGTGCCGGCCCAGGCGCCGGCGATCGTCTGCGCCTTGCGCTGGTAGCCGGGTGACAGGTGCGGGAGGTTGACCGCGGTGACCAGGTTCGGGAACTCGGCCGCGAGCCGGTCCAGCTGCGTGCGGTTCTCCGTCGGGTCCTGATAGCGGTTGAAGAAGCCCTCCTGGTATTGCGCGACGTGCGGCGGCAGGGCCTTGCCGGTCGGCCAGGCATTGACCGCGCTCGTGTCGACGGCGCCCGAGGTCGACGCGACGCGCACGACCATGTCGGCCACCGGGATCTCCGCCGCCGCGCCGGTCAGGCGGACGAGCGAGCGGTGGAACATGTAGGTGTCCGGGTTGGTCATCGTGTCGATGTACCGCGGCACTTCGGTCGCGGCGCTGTAGACGCCGTCGGCGCCCGTGTACGACATGGCCAGCGTGGGGCCGCTGAACGTCGAGGCGCCCGTGGAGATCGTCTGCTTGCTGAAGGCCTCCACGTACAGGAACGTGCCGGCGTAGTTCGTGAACCGGTCGGCGCGCTGGATCGTCGTCTCGCCGTGCGGGGCGGCGGCGGCCCGGCTCTTGGGCACGCCGTTCTCGGCCCACGCCGTGGCGAGGCTCTCCGCCTCGCGCTGTGCGTCGCGTTCTTCGGCGACGGACGCGCGCGTCCCGTCGTCCTCGATCGTCTCGCCGATCTCGAAGCCTTCGGAGCGCAGGGCGGCACGGTCGGCCGCGGTGGTGTCGGCGACGATCAGCAGCCGGCCGTCTTCCTCGACGTGCTTGTACTCCGCGAGGTCGTAGCGCTCGCTGAGCGCCGAGACGTCCGTGCCGGCCGGCACGAACACCTGCACGAGCGCGGTGCCCGCCGCCGGCAACTCGTCGGCGGCGACCGCCGGGGCCGCGACGCCGAGCGCGAGCGCGGCCGCGGCAATGAATGCGAGTTTCAACCTTCCCCCTCCTGCAATTGACGAGGGGTCAATCGAAACATGAGGGAGGGGTGTGGAGCAACCTCAACGACGAAGGGCCCGCACGTGGCGGGCCCTTCGCTTCATGGGGTTCGAACTACGGGGTGTTGGTGCTCAGCGTGAAGGTGAGCGTCTTGCTGTAGCTGCCGGTGCGCAGCGCGTCGTTGGCACCGATGGCCTGCTTGAACTCGACCGGCACGGCCTCGCTGGAGGTCGGGGCCGCCCACGTCTTGACGACGCCGAGGCCCTGCAGCGACTGGGGCAGCGCGAACGCGCCGTTGACCAGCTTGCCGGTGTTGGTCGGGCTCGGGTCGGCGACGGTCAGCGTCGCTTCACCGGCGGTGGAGGTGACCGTGGCCACCGTAGAGGCGGTGTACTCGCGGGCGACGCCCGGCGTGAACGCGCCGAACGAGGCCGGGGTGCCGAGCGTGAGCGAGAGCGTCGCCGGCACGGTGCCACCGACGGTGCCGTCCGCGTCGTCGGCCGCGACCAGCAGGCGCTGGCTCTTGACCGGCGAGGCGTTGCCCTTGATGTCGACCGCGATCCACTTGACGGTGTAGGCGCCGGGCGCGGAGAGCGTCAGCACCTGACCCGGCATGCGGATGCCCTGGGACTCGTACGTCGGCGAGTTGGTCGTCGGCGTCGAGCCGTCGGTCGTGTAATGGATCACGGCCGCCTCGTCGTTCCACTTGAAGCGGTACCGGATCTCCTCGCCCGCCGTCTGCGCGGCCGAGTAGTCGATGCTGACGTCCGGCGCGGTCACGTCCTGCGAGTAGTCCAGCGCGCCCTGGAGCAGGCCGTAGTTGCCGTCCGCGAACTCCTGGGTCGACAGACGACCCTCGTTGACCAGCAGCGGGTTCGGGTTGTCAGCCGTGCCGCAGCTCGAGCCCATCGAGCCCGACGTGCCGGGGCCACCGAAGCACGGCTGGAAGCCGACGTCGGTACGCGAGATCGCGCCGGTGGTCGGATTGACCGACATCCGCTGCGCGCCGGCCTCGAACGAGTAGGAGATGATCCCCTTGCGGTAGTACTGGTCGTCGGCCGAGTTGCCCGCGGCCGAGTACAGCACCTCGGAGATCGGGCCGGTCCGCTCGGGCAGCAGGACCGTGTCGCGCGAGTCCTTGATGTGCGACAGGATCGTCTCCGAGACCTCGAAGAAGTACTGCTCGACGCCGATGTTCGGCGACGGCAGCGGCTCGCGGCCCTGGGCCTTGTAGGCGCCCGGCGCCCACATGAAGTAGCCGCCGTGCGTGTGGATGTTGATGGCGAACTTGATCTTCGGGAAGTTGTCCGCGACCCACAGCTCGTTCTTCATCTCCGGCTCGGAGCCTTCGAACGGGCCCGCGAACGTGTCGCTGGTGCAGCTGGTCGCCGACGCGCCGTCGTAGCCGTCGAAGACGGAGCCGATGGTCGCGTTGCGGTTGAGGTCGACGCCCCAGTTGTTGCGGTTGCCGACGTTGCCGCTGGCCGAGCCGGGCGGGCAGTAGTTCGACATGTTGCGGCGCTTGGAACCGAAGTCGTAGAACGAGTAGTGGCCGCCGTCCGGGTTCGCCGACGGCAGGATGAAGATGTCCAGGTTGTCGACGTAGGACTTGGTCGTCGGGTCCGTGGCGTAGTTCTTGACGAGCCGCTCGGCGGTCTCCAGGCACGTGATCGGGGTGACCCACTCACGGGCGTGCTGCTGGCAGTAGATGTAGACGCCGGTCTTGGCGCCCGAGCGATCCTTGCCGATGCGCAGGATGCGCTGGTTGAACGGACCGCGCTGGACGTGCGCGGGCGCCGCCAGGTAGTCCGAGAGCGTCACCCGCGCACGGGCGGGCACCACGCCGGCGCCGGCATTGCCGGCCACCAGGTAGGCCGTGACGAGCGCGCTGGCCGGGGCGGACGCGTTGATCGCGTCGCGCACCTGCGCGGCGGTCGCCGTCAGCGCGCCGGCCGCGTTCGTGGGCAGGTTGACGGTGATGCTCTTGCCGTCGACGACCACGCCCAGCGCCGCGTCGGGCGTGGTCGGAGCGACGAACTCAGCGGTGATCTCGTTGCCGCCGAGGTGCCCCATCGCCTTCGACCACAGCTGGACGGCGGAGCCCTGCGCGGCCGTCGCCGGGTTCGAGCCCGGCGCGGTCGTGCCGGCCATCATCGCCATGGCCTGGCGCTGGTACCCGACCGTGTCGTTCGGCATGTCGACCATCTCGGCGATCTCGGGGTTCGCCGCGGCGAGCGCGTCGACCCGGGAGTACACCTCGGTCGGGTCCATGTACTTGGTGATGAAGTCCTTCTGGAACTCCGCGATCCGCGGCGGGATCGCGCTGCCGGCCCACTCGATCGGCGTCGCCGTGTCGCTGGAGCCCGTGGCCGCGGCCACGCGAATGTCGATGTCCTCGGTCGGCACGTCGGCGAACGCGCCGCGCAGCGCGACCAGGTACCGGTGGTACATGTACTGGCCGGCGTCCTGGAAGCGGGTGCCGTTGACCGGGGTCGTGAACTGCCCGTCCGGGCCGGCGTACGACAGCTGCAGCGCCGGGCCGCCCGTGTTGTTCGGCTCGTGGCCCTTGTTGTGCGCCTC
This sequence comes from Solirubrobacter taibaiensis, assembly GCA_027587225.1. Classification (GTDB taxonomy): domain Bacteria; phylum Actinomycetota; class Thermoleophilia; order Solirubrobacterales; family Solirubrobacteraceae; genus Solirubrobacter; species Solirubrobacter taibaiensis. Next base: position 112,167 of record JAPDDQ010000013.1, on the reverse strand, counting down.
GACGTACAGGAAGCGGCCCGCGTAGTTCGTGAACGTGTACGAGCGCATCACCACGGTCTCACCCACGGGCGGGACGGCGCCGCGCAGCTTGGACGTGTCGACGCCCTCCTCGGCGAACTCGGCGGCGCGCGCCTCGCTCTCCGTGGTGGCGGCGATCTCCGCCTTGCGGGCCTCCCAGGTCGAGGCGTCCTCGACGACCTCTCCGATCGTGTACCCCTGCGCCCGCAGGACGCCTTCCTCGGAGGCGTCGAGGTAGACCGCCGCCTCCGTGTGATCGCCGACGTAGCCGACGTCATGGGTCTCCTCGAGCGCGTGGATGGCTTCCTCGCTCGGGTGCGTGACCTTGATCAAGCGCTTCTCGGTGTCCTGCGCGTACGCAGGTCCACTCGCGCCCAGCGCCAACGCCGCTGCCAGCAGCGTCGCGCGTGTAAACAACCCTCTCATGAGAGCAGGGTGAAGGGAACTGGACCGCCACGGACTGTTTATGTCGTGGAGATCGTTAAACGACGAAGGGCCCGCCGGAGCGGGCCCTTCGAGAACTACTTCACGTAGTCGCTACTTGCGATCGTCGCTGTCCAGATCGGCGCCGATGTCGTCGAACGAGCCGCCCGCGGGACCGAAGCCCGCGTTGATCTCGTCCAGCTCGGTCGTGTCGAACGCCGGCCCGAAGCCCTGCAGGCCCTCGCCGTCGTCCAGGCCCAGCTCCGCGGCGAGGTCGTCGCCGTCGAGCAGGCCCACGTCGTCGATGCCGCGGGGGAGCGGCTCCGACGGCTCGATCTCGATCGAGCGGTAGCGCTTGAGGCCCGTCGCCGCCGGGATCAGCTTGCCGATGATCACGTTCTCCTTCAGGCCCGCGAGACGGTCGATCTTGCCCTCGAGGGCAGCGTCCGTCAGGACCTTCGTCGTCTCCTGGAAGGAGGCGGCCGAGAGGAAGGAGTCCGTGGCCAGGGAGGCCTTGGTGATGCCGAGGATGATCTCGGTGAACTGGGCCGGCTCGCCGCCGCCCGCGATCACCTTGTCGTTGATGCGCTTGAACTCGTGACGGTCCACGAACTGGCCCGGGAGCAGGTCGCTGTCGCCCTTCTGCTCGACGCGCACCTTCTTGAGCATCTGACGCACGATCAGCTCGATGTGCTTGTCGTGGATGTCCACGCCCTGCGACTTGTAGACCTCCTGGACTTCCTTGACCAGGTAGACCTCGGTCTCGGTGCGGCCGCGGAGCTCGAGCAGCTCGTGCGGGTACAGCGAGCCCTCGTTGAGCTGCTTGCCGGCCTTGATCGACTCGTCGTTGGCGACGTGCAGACGCGTGCGGCGCGGGAAGGCGTGGCGATGCTCCTCGCCGGCCTCGTCCGTGATCACGACCGTGCGCGACTTGTCGGTGTCCTCGATCGTGACGGTGCCGTCGACCGCCGCGATCTGCGCGAGGCCCTTCGGCTTACGCGCCTCGAACAGCTCCACGACGCGCGGGAGGCCGTGCGTGATGTCCGCGCCGGCGACGCCGCCGGTGTGGAACGTACGCATGGTCAGCTGCGTGCCGGGCTCGCCGATCGACTGGGCGGCCACGATGCCCACCGCGTCGCCGATCATCGCCGTCTGGCCGGTGGCCATGGCGCGGCCGTAGCACTTCTGGCACACGCCGACGGTCGCCTCGCACTTGAGCGTCGAGCGGACCGAGATGCGGACGACGCCATCGCCGACGGTCGCCTGCTTGACGTCCCCGAGCGGGAACGCGGTCTGCAGCGCCGCGAAGATGTGGCGGTCGATCTCGACGCCCTTCTTGACGATGAACTCCTTGCCGACCTTCACGTCCGCGGCGGCGGCGCGGCCGAGCAGCATCTCGTTGGGCTCGCCGTCGGCCTTCCACAGCGGGCTCTCGAGGAACTCGGTGGTGCCGCAGTCCTCGATCCGGATGATCACGTCCTGCGAGACGTCCACCAGACGGCGGGTCAGGTAGCCCGAGTCCGCCGTACGCAGCGCCGTGTCCGCGAGGCCCTTACGGGCACCGTGGGTGGAGGTGAAGTACTCGATGACGTCGAGGCCTTCCATGAAGTTCGCCTTCACGGGGCGCTCGATGATCTCGCCCTTCGGATTGGCCATCAGGCCGCGCATGCCGGCGAGCTGACGGATCTGCTTGAAGGAGCCACGGGCACCGGAGCTGGCCATCATGTAGATGGAGTTCAGCTGGTCGGTCTTCTGGATGTTCTCGATCATGGCGTCGGCGACCTCGTCGGTCGCGGCGTTCCACTGATCGGTCACGGCGATGTGCCGCTCCTCCTGCGTGATCAGGCCGTCTTCGTACTGCTCCTGCAGGTTGGCGACCCGCTCCTCGTACTTGGCGAGGATCTTCTCCTTCGACGGCGGCACGACGACGTCGTTCTTGGAGATCGTGATGCCGGCCTGCGTGGCGAACCGGAAGCCGAGGTCCTTGAACGCGTCCAGGACCTGCGAGATCGCGCCCGCACCGAAGGCCTGCACCAGGTCGTCCACGAACTGCGTCGTGTCGCGCTTGCGCAGGGACTTGTTGATGAACGTGTACGCCGAGCGATCGAACTCCTCGCCCATCGTGTCTTCCAGCGCGCGCTCGATCTTGTCGTTGAAGATGATGCGCCCGACGGTCGTCAGGATGTGGCCGCCCTCGACCCAACCCGGGCGGTACTGCGCAACGTTGTGCAGCTGCACCAGGTTGTGCTCGTACGCCAGCTCGGCCTCCTGGGCGGAGCGGAACACGTGCACCTTGGGCTCGAACGTGGCCGGGTCGATCTTCTCGAGCTCTTCCGTCTCCGGCCCGTACGTGAGGTAGTACGTGCCGAGGATCATGTCCTGCGTCGGCGTGGCCAGCGGAGCGCCGTGCGCCGGGGACAGGATGTTGTTCGAGGAGAGCATCAGCACGCGCGCCTCGGCCTGGGCCTCGGCGGACAGCGGGAGATGCACGGCCATCTGGTCGCCGTCGAAGTCGGCGTTGAACGCGTGGCAGACGAGCGGGTGGACCTGGATGGCCTTGCCCTCGACCAGCACCGGCTCGAACGCCTGGATGCCCAGGCGGTGGAGCGTCGGCGCGCGGTTGAGGAGCACCGGGTGCTCGTGGATGACCTCTTCGAGGACGTCCCAGACCTCCGGGATCATCGAGTCGACCATCTTCTTGGCCGCCTTGATGTTCTGGACGGCCTTGCGCTCGACGAGGCGGGCCATGATGAACGGCTTGAACAGCTCCAGCGCCATCAGCTTCGGCAGGCCGCACTGGTGCAGGCGCAGCGACGGGCCGGCCACGATGACCGAACGGCCCGAGTAGTCGACGCGCTTGCCGAGCAGGTTCTGACGGAAGCGACCCTGCTTGCCCTTGAGCATGTCGCTCAGGGACTTCAGGGCGCGGTTGCCCGGACCCGTGACGGGCCGGCCGCGGCGGCCGTTGTCGAACAGCGCGTCGACGGCCTCCTGCAGCATGCGCTTCTCGTTGTTGACGATGATCTCCGGCGCGCCGAGGTCCAGCAGACGCTTCAACCGGTTGTTGCGGTTGATGACGCGGCGGTAGAGGTCGTTGAGGTCGGAGGTCGCGAAGCGGCCACCGTCGAGCTGGACCATCGGGCGCAGCTCCGGCGGGATCACCGGAACGGCCTCGAGGATCATCATCTCCGGCTTGTTGCCGGAGTGCAGGAAGGCCGAGACGACCTTCAGGCGCTTGACGGCACGCTGCTGCTTCTGGCCCTTGGCCGTGCGGACCTGGTCCTCGAGCTCGACGCGCTCTTCCTCGAGGTTGACCTGCTCGAGGAGGTCGCGGACGGACTCGGCGCCCATGCCGCCGCGGAAGTACTCGCCCCAGCCGTACGGCGAGCCGAAGCGCTCCTTGAGCTCACGGAACAGCGTCTCGTCGTTGACGACCTGCTTGGGCGTCATGTCCTGGAACAGGTCCCAGACCTGGCGCAGGCGCTCCATGGCGTCCTCGATGTAGGCCTCCGTATCGCTACGGTCGGCCTCCAGCGACTTGCGCATGTCCTTGATGTGCTTGGCGCGCTCGTCGTCTTCGAGCTTCTTGACCTCGATGTCGAGGTGCTCGGCCCACAGGTGGTCCTCGTCGCCGAAGCCCTTCTCGGAGCCGGACCGCAGGTACTCCTCGCGGCGCTCGAGCGACTCGTCGATCTCCTGCAGGCGCAGGTTCTTCTCGGCCGCGTACTCGTCGAGGGACTCGTTGACCTTGCCGGCCAGCTCCTCGAGGTCGGCCGCGCGCGCGTCCTCGTCCACCCACGTGACCATCGAGGCCGCGAAGTAGAGGACCTTCTCGAGCTCCTTGGGAGCCATGTCGAGCAGGTAGCCGATGCGCGACGGGACGCCCTTGAAGAACCAGATGTGGCTCACGGGGGCGGCCAGGTCGATGTGGCCCATGCGCTCACGGCGCACCTTGGACCGCGTGACCTCCACGCCGCAGCGCTCGCACACGATGCCCTTGTAGCGGACGCGCTTGTACTTGCCGCAGTAGCACTCCCAGTCCTTGGTGGGACCGAAGATGCGCTCGCAGAAGAGGCCGTCCTTCTCCGGCTTGAGCGTGCGGTAATTGATCGTCTCGGGCTTCGTTACCTCACCGGAGCTCCAGCTCCGGATCTGCTTCGAGGACGCGAGACCGATCTCAATGGCGTCAAAGTTGTTGATGTCGATCACTTACTCGGTCTCCTCACCGTCGGTGGTGGCGGATGCCTCGATGTATCCGGCGTCCGTCGCAGCGTCGTCTGATGTCTGGCCTTCTTCGCCCTCGCTGATCTCGAGGGCTTCGGTCTCGTCGGCGGCCTGGCCGTCGGTGGCGCGCACGCCCGAGAGATCGATGCCGAGCTCCTCGGCGGCGCGCAGCAAGTCGTCGTCCTCGTCGCCCATCTCGGCGCGGGCCCCGTCGTCAGACACGACGTTGACGTCCAGTGCGAGCGACTGCATCTCCTTCAGGAGCACCTTGAAGGACTCGGGGATCGACGGCTCGGCGATGTTCTCGCCCTTGACGATCGCCTCGTAGGCCTTCACGCGCCCGACGGTGTCGTCGGACTTGATCGTGAGCATCTCCTGCAGCGTGTACGCCGCGCCGTACGCCTCCAACGCCCACACCTCCATCTCGCCGAACCGCTGGCCACCGAACTGCGCCTTACCGCCCAGCGGCTGCTGGGTGACCAGGGAGTACGGGCCCGTGGAACGCGCGTGGATCTTGTCGTCCACGAGGTGGTTGAGCTTCAGGATGTACATGTAGCCCACGGTCACGCGCTTCTCGAACGGCTCGCCGGTGCGGCCGTTGTAGAGCTGGAGCTTGCCGGAGGCGCGCTCGCCCGCGCGGGCGTCCTCGTCGATCTCCATGCGGATCGCGCCCTTGTGCTCGCGCTGCCACTGCAGCAGGGCGTGATCGACGTCGGCGACCGACGCGCCGTCGAAGACGGGGGTCGAGACGTAGACCTTGCCGCGCTCGTTGGTGTCCTTGGTCTTGAACGCCTCGGTGCCGTCGTCGTACCAGCCCTCGGCGGCGGCCCACCCGAGGTGGGTCTCCAGGATCTGGCCGATGTTCATGCGCGACGGCACGCCCAACGGGTTCAGGATGACGTCGACCGGCGTGCCGTCCTCGAGGAACGGCATGTCCTCTTCGGGGACGATCTTCGAGATGACGCCCTTGTTGCCGTGGCGGCCGGCGAGCTTGTCGCCCTCGGAGATCTTGCGCTTCTTGGCCACGAACACGCGCACGAGGTCGTTCACGCCCGGCGACAGGTCGTCGCCCGCGGCGCGGCTGAACGTCTTGACGTCGATGACGACGCCGGACGAGCCGTGCGGCACCTTCAGGGAGGTGTCGCGCACCTCGCGCGCCTTCTCCTTGAAGATCGCGCGGATCAGCTTCTCCTCGGCGGTGAGCTCGGTCTCGCCCTTCGGCGTGACCTTGCCCACGAGCAGATCGCCGGACACGACCTCGGCGCCGATGCGGACGATGCCGCGATCGTCGAGGTTGCGCAGGCTCTCTTCGCTGCGGTTCGGGATGTCGCGGGTGATCTCCTCGTCGCCGAGCTTGGTCGTGCGGGCGTCGACCTCGTACTCCTCGATGTGCAGCGAGGTGAGCTCGTCGTCCTTGACCAGGCGGCGCGACAGGATGATCGCGTCCTCGAAGTTGTAACCCTCCCAGGACATGAAGGCGACGCGCAGGTTCTTGCCCAGCGCCATCTCGCCCTTGTCCGACGACGAGCCGTCGGCCAGGAGCGCGCCTTCCTTGACCTGCTGGCCCGCCTTCACCATCGGCTTGTGGTGGATGAGCGTGCCCTGGTTCGAGCGCATGAACTTCTGCAGCTCGTACTCGTCCCGGTTGCCGTCCTCGGTGGCGACGACGATGCGCGTCGCGTCCACGAAGTCGACCGTGCCGGCGTTGCGCGCGAGGACCAGGTCGCCCGAGTCCAGCGCCGCGCGGAGCTCCATGCCGGTGCCGATGATCGGCGCGTCCGTCTTCAGGAGCGGCACGGCCTGACGCTGCATGTTCGCGCCCATGAGCGCGCGGTTGGCGTCGTCGTGCTCGAGGAACGGGATCATCGCCGTGCCCACGGACCAGATCTGCTCCGGGGAGACGTCGATCAGGTCGACCTCTTCCGGCGTCACATAGACGTACTGACCCGCCTGCGTGCGGCAGAGGATGCTCTCGCCGGTCAGCTTGCCGTTCTCGTCGAGCGGCTCGTTGGCCTGCGCGATGAGGCGCTCCTGCTCCTCCGTCGCGTCGATCCGGACGATCTCCTCGGTGAGCTTGCCGTCCGTGACCACGCGGTAGGGCGTGGTGACGAAGCCGTGCTCGGAGACTTCCGCGTACGACGAGAGCGAGCCGATCAGACCGATGTTCGGACCCTCGGGGGTCTCGATCGGGCACATCCGGCCGTAATGGGTCGGGTGGACGTCGCGCACCTCGATCGGCGCGCGCTCACGCGTGAGGCCGCCGGCGCCGAGGGCGCTGAGGCGACGGCGATGCGTCAGACCGGTGAGGCTGTTGGTCTGGTCCATGAACTGGCTGAGCTGCGAGGAGCCGAAGAACTCCTTCAGCGCGGCCACGACCGGGCGGATGTTGATGATCGTCTGCGGCGTGATCGTGTCCGCGTCCTCGGTGGTGAGGCGCTCACGGACGACGCGCTCCATCCGGTAGAGGCCGATGCGGAAGGCCTCCTGGATGAGCTCGCCCACCGTGCGCAGACGGCGGTTGCCGAAGTGCTCGTACTCGTCCAGGTAGTCCTCGACGGCCTCGCGCGGGCGGCTCATGGCTTCCGCGGCGTAGTCCTTGAGGTCCTCGTCGAGCTCCTCGGAGATGCCGAGGACGTTCGGGAGCTTCACGAGCTCGCGGACGAGCGCGATGATGTCGTCGTGCGTGAGCGTGCGGACGTCGAGGTCGATGTCCAGGCTCAGGCGCGAGTTCAGCTTGTAGCGACCCACGCGCGTGAGGTCGTAGCGCTTCGGGTCGAAGAAGAGCTGGTGCAGCAGGTTGCGCGCGTTGTCCACCGACGGCGGCTCGCCCGGGCGCTGCTTCTTGAACAGCTCGATCAGCGCGCCCTCCTCAGAGCGCGTGACCTCCGTGTCGGCGTCCACCGTGTTGCGGATGTAGAGCGAGTTGTCGAAGAGGTTCAGGATCTCTTCGTCGCTCGAGTAACCCATCGCGCGCAAGAGCACCGTGACGGGCAGCTTGCGCTTGCGGTCGATGCGGACGTAGACGCGGCCCTTCTTGTCGATCTCGAGCTCGAGCCACGAACCGCGGGCCGGCATGAGATTGGCGACGAAGACCTGCTTCTCCGAGTCCTTCGGCTCCATCAGGTACGCGCCCGGGGAACGGACCAGCTGCGTCACGACGACGCGCTCGGTGCCGTTGATCACGAACGTGCCGCGCTCGGTCATCCACGGGAAGTCGCCCATGAACACCGACTGCTCGCGGATCTCGCCCGTCTCACGGTTGATGAAGCCGACCGTGACGGTCAGCGGCCGCGCGTACGTGAGGTCCTTCTCACGGCACTCGTCCAGCGACGCGACGGGCTTGTCGAACGTGAACTCCCCGAACTGCACGGCGAGATTGCCGGTGTAGTCCTCGATGGGCGAGATGTCGTCGATCGTCTCGCGCAGACCCCCACCCTCAGGATCAACAAGCCAGGCGAAGGACTTCTTCTGGATGTCGATGAGGTTCGGGACCTCGATCGACCGGTCGAGACGCGCGAACGTACGTCGCGTGCGGGGAGCATCAACGGAAGCCAAGACGGCGACTCCTCGGGAGGGTCGTAGGGCGGCGGGGAGGTGCGCAAGAGGTGCCAAAGGCATACAGGCGCGACCAACCAAGATAGCACAGGGGGTCATGGACCCCCCGGCGGGGGCGCTCGACGCTCACGGACCCCGTCCGACCCGGCTCCCGTATGTGGCGGGAAGGGCACTGTGGACGGCTGCGACTATCGGTCGAGTGGCCAAAGGATAGCGGGCAACGCAACCGCTGCCTACCCGGGCCACTCCAGATTCCGGTTACCGCTTTCGGGGGATGGCGCGGCTCCCTGGACGTCCGTATCGTCCCTTTTGTCCGAACCCCCAGCACCCCGAGGAGCGGCCCGTCACCGCTCCTCACCCCCCTCTAGTTGGAGGAACAGAAAAGGGCGGCCCACTGGGCCGCCCTTTTCTTTGCTGCTTTCGCGCTCCCGCTAGGGGAGCAGCGGACTACTTGATCTCGACGGAGCCGCCGGCCTCTTCGATCTCGCCCTTGAGCTTCTCGGCCTCGTCCTTGTCGACGCCTTCCTTGACGGGCTTGGGAGCCTCGTCGACGAGCGCCTTGGCCTCCTTGAGGCCCAGGCCGGTGGCCGCGCGAACGACCTTGATGACCTGGATCTTCTTGTCGCCGGCCGCCGTGAGGACGACGTCGAACGCGGTCTGCTCCTCCTCGGCCTCGGGCGCGTCGCCGCCGCCGCCGCCGACCGGCGCGGCAACGCCGACCGCCGCCGCGGAGACGCCGAAGGCCTCCTCGAGGGCCTTGATGCGCTCAGAGAGCTCGAGAACGCTGATCGACTTGAGCTCGTCGATCCAATCCTGGGTGCTGGTAGCCATGTCTTTATTCCTCCGTAGACGAGTCAGTCGAAGCGGGCGCAGCGGCGCCGCCCAGGAGACCCTGGTCGGCGATCTGCTGGAGCTGGCGGGCGAGGCCGGCCGGCAAGTTGTTCAGTGCGGTCACCAGGCCGCTGAGCGGCGAGGCGATCATGCCGACGAGGCGGCCCACGAGGACCTCCTTCGACGGGAGCTGGGCGATGGCGTCGACGTCTTCAGGCGATAGCGCCTGGCCGTCCATCCAGCCGCCCTTGAACTCCAGCAGGGTGTTCTGCGTGGAGCGGCGGAAGTCGCGCAACGCCTTCGCGGCCGCGGCGGCGTCGCCACGGACGAAGGTCATCGCCGTCGGGCCCTTCAGCAGCGGCTTCAGCCCGTCGGCGCCCACCTCGCCGGCAGCGAGCTCGGCGAGTGTGTTCTTGACGACGGTGAACGTGGCGTCGGTGCCGCGCAGCGTGGTACGCAACGCAGCGGCCTGGGCCACGGAGATGCCGCGATAGTCAACCGCGAAGACGGCAGAGGACTCACGTAGAGCCCCGGCCACATCTTGGATGACCTGAGCCTTTTGCTCTCGGTTCAAGCGCTTTCTCCTATCCCGGTCTTACGCCTCGAGGGCGGCCGGAGTCAGTGGAGAGGCTGGTGAATGCGGTAGGTCCGCTTACGCGGCCGCGCCAGCCTCCGTCTCGTTCAAGTCCTTGAGGCGCGAGGGATCGACCTTGATGCCGGGGCCCATGGTCGAAGCCATCGTCACGGTGCGGATGTACTTGCCCTTCGCGGCGGAAGGCTTCGCGCGGATGATCTCTTCCATCACGGCGCGGTAGTTGTCGAGCAGCTGCTCGTCAGAGAAGGACGTCTTGCCGACGGTCATGTGCACGATCGCGGTGCGATCCGTGCGGTACTCGACCTTGCCGGCCTTGGACTCCGTGACGGCCTTGGTGACATCCATCGTGACCGTGCCGACCTTGGGGTTCGGCATCTTGCCCGACGGGCCGAGGATGCGGCCGAGACGACCGACCACCGGCATCATGTCCGGCGTCGCGATCGCGACGTCGAAGTCCATCCAGCCGTCCTGGATCTTGGCCGCGAGGTCGTCGGCACCGACGAAGTCAGCACCGGCCTCCTCGGCCTCCTTCGCCTTGTCGCCCTTGGCGAACACGGCGACCTTGACCTCCTTGCCGAGACCGTGCGGCAGCGCGATGGTCCCGCGCAGCTGCTCGTCGGCATGGCGGACGTTCAGGCCGGTGCGGATGTGAACCTCGACGGACTCGTCGAACTTCGCCCGCTTGGCTTCCTTCATCAGCTTGACTGCCTCGTTCGGGGCGTACTCGCGCAAGCGATCCACCTTCGAACGGGACTCTTCGTACGTCTTTCCGTGCTTCGCCATTACGCGACGACCTCCACGCCCATAGAGCGGGCGGTGCCCGCAATGATCTTGGCCGCCTGGTCGACGTCGTGCGCGTTGAGATCGTTGAGCTTCTTCTCAGCGATCGCGCGCACCTGCTCGTTCGTGATCGTGCCCACCTTGGTGCGGTTCGGCTCGCCTGACCCCTTGTCGATGCCGATCGCCTGGCGAATCAGCACCGCGGCCGGCGGCGTCTTGGTCACGAACGTGAACGAGCGATCCTCGTAGACGGTGATGACGACGGGGATCGTGACCCCCATGTCGCTGGAGGTCTGGGCGTTGAACGCCTTGACGAACTCCATGATGTTGATGCCGTGCTGACCGAGCGCGGGACCGACAGGCGGGGCCGGAGAGGCCTGGCCGCCTGGGGCCTGCAGCTTGATCGTCGTCAGAACCTTCTTAGCCATGTCAGATCTTCTTCACTTGGTCGTACCCGACCTCGACGGGCGTCTCCCGCCCGAAGATGGAAACAAGCACCTTGAGCTTGGACGCGTCCTCGTTGATCTCCGAGATCTCGCCCGAGAAGTCGGAGAGAGGACCGGAGATCACCTTGACAGATTCGCCGATCGTGAACTGGGCCCGGCTGGGGACCTTCTGCGCCACCTCGCGGTGGAGCAGGCGATCGACCTCGGCCTGGGTCAGCGGGATCGGCTCGTTTGAAGCACCCACGAACCCCGTGACGCCCGGCGTGCCCTTCACGACCTGCCAGGAGTCCTCGTTGAGGTCCATGTTCACCAGCACGTAGCCGGGCATGGTCCGCTTCTCGACCGAGATCTTCTGGTTGTCCTTCATCTCCTGAACCGTCTCCGTCGGAACGACGACCTGGCGGACGGCGCGCGACTGGTTCAGGGAAGTGACTCGGTGCTCGAGGTTCTGCTTGACCTTGTTCTCGTGCCCGGAATAGGTGTTGATGACGTACCAGCGAAACATGGGTGTGGGGCCTCTACAGGATGGCCTGGATCAGGGGGTTCCAGATGGCGTCGAGGACGCCCAGGTACGCGCCCGCGACGACCACGAACCCGAGCGTGACCGCGGTGCCCTGGCCGACCTGACGGCGGTCGGGCCACTGGACGCGCTTCAGCTCAGCCCAGGACGCACGCAGGAAGTCCACCGCGCGAGCGAAGATGTTCTTGCGGTGGACCGGAGCGTGCTCGTGGTGCTCGTGGGAATCGCCGTCGCCGCCACCCTTGGGCGGCTTGGGCGGGGCCGGCGGCTGCGCAGCTGAGCGATCGCGATCGTCCCCGCCCATCTCGGCGAGATGCGCGTTGGTGACGTTGGGCATCGCCTGCCCGAGCGGGTCAGCAGGTTCGCTGTCGCCGGTGTCGCGCGCGATTTCATCGTTGCGGACGCGGTCCTCGCTGAGATCAGCGTCGGAGTCGCTTCCGCGGGGTGGACGATCGGTGGCCATCTCTGGGTCTTCCTTGCTTACCTAGCGCGTCTCGCGATGCCCGGTATGACGGCGGCACCACTTGCAGTACTTGCGCAGGGTGATGCGATCCGGGTTGTTGCGCTTGGACTTCTTCGTCTGGTAGTTCCGGCGCTTGCAATCCTCACACGCGAGGGTCACTGCGATCCGGACGTCTCCGCGGGCCATGAAGGCGTGCTCCGAGAGTCGTGGGTTCGTGGATTGCGCCGGGGCAGAACAAAACCCCGCTCCGGCGCGAGGTGGCAGAGAAGAATAGCGCTCACCCGTATCGGCTCACGACGAGTTGCGGCAACTCGACGGGAGTACGGGCCTCGATCGACCAGGCGAGCCGGATCAACTGTGCGTGAGTCCAGGCCAAAGGGGTAGCGCTGAACGTGCCCTGCCCCGCTTTGAACCCGGTCTTCCCGGTGGGCGCGGCGCCGTCCCAGACCTGCTCCGGGAGCATCAGACCGTCGTTGCCCGCACCGGCCAGCGTCTGCAAGAACGCGTTCGCCGGCCGGCCCGCCCGCAGCTCGTACTCGCCGCGCTCTCCGCCGAGCAGCGGCCAGGCCCGGCCGCGGGTGCCGTCGGTGTCCGGTCGGTAGGAGCTGCCGTCGGAGCGCTCGCCGTAGTCGTCGCCGACGAAGCGCCGCCAGAACGCGCCCGCGTTGAGCCGGCGGTCCGCCGTCCGCAGCGCTTTCACGATCGCCGGGTCGTCCGGTTTGCGCACGCCGAGCCGGACGAGCTCCAGGAACCCGAGGTCCTTGCCGTCCAGCTCCAGCTTGCGCCGCTGGCGGGCGTCGGCGACACGCTCGTAGCGGGCGGCGCGGGTCGCGTCGTCGTTGCGGCGGGCGATGTCGGCCGCGCAGATCAGGCCCGCGACATCGGACGCCAGCGTGGCTGGATCGTCGGGCGCTCGGTCCAGGAGCGCGTCCGCGGCGCGGCGCACGCGGGACCAGTTCTCGCGCCCGAGCTGGTGGACGAGCACGATCGGCAGCCCCTGCGCGGTCGCCTCCCCGTCCCCCTTGCCGTCCACCCGCGTGTAGGCGGGGAAGAGGCCGTCGTCGTCCTGCTGCTCGAGCAGGAAGTCCAGCGCGCGGTTCGCCCCGACCTTGTCTCCCGCCGCGAGCAACGCGGTGGCCACGTGGTAGAGATCGCGCGCCCGCACCCGGTGGTAGGGCGTCTGCCCCCACGGCCGGCTCGGGCTGGCGACGAACGCGCCGGGGTTGTCCTTGTCCTCGTGCGCCTTGAGCGTGTACAGGCTCGTCTCGTAGGCCGCGGTGACCGGCAGCGCGGCGGCCGGGATCGGGAACAGCGTGTTGCGGTAGGTGGTCCAGCCGTCGCGGTAGGCGGCGGCGGTCGCGTCCCAGCCTTGCTCCAGCGTGTCCTCGGCGACGGTTCGCGCCTGGCTCGCGACCTGGGCGAACCCGAGCGCGAGCACCATGTCGCGGTGCTCGCCGCGTCCCGTGAGCCGCGTGTGCGCCTGCTGGATGACGTTGCCAGGCCGCAGCGCGTCGTAGGTGTGCTCGAGCAGCGTCGATTCCTCACGGCCCTTGTAGCCCGAGCTCGTGCGCGTGAGGCTCGGGCGGGCGACGAGAGCGCTCGCGATGTGGCGGTCGTGGGCGAGCAGCGCCGTGCCGCGGCTCCAGCCCACGTCGTCGCTGCCGTCGTTGTAGAGCTGCGGGTCGAACTCGATCTCGACGCTGTGCTCCTCGGAGTCCTTGGACTCGAAGCGCACCTTGATCAGCACCGTCGCGCGCTCAGGGTCGGTGACGTACGTGCGGATGAGTCGCCATGCCCGCGTCTCGGTCGTCTGCGTGTAGGTGAGCGCGTCGTTGGCGACGGTCCCGCTGGTGACGGGCTTGCCGTCGACCATGAACTCCAGCGCGCGCGCCGACGGGTGCGAGAGGTCCGGGTAGTAGACCTCCGTCATCTCCGTCTGGCGCAGCGTGAACCAGACGCGGCTGGCGCGCGACGCGCTCGTCCCGAACCCGTGCTTGTCCGCTTTGGCCCAGCGGGCCTTGTCCCCCGGCGCGCCGGGAGCCTTTTCGCGCGCGGACGCAGGCGCGCAGAGGGTCAGCGTCAGGGCGGTGAGGATGAAGGCGATGCTCCGCATTGCGCGGGGCATTATCGGCCAACAGCGAGCGCGCGGGTAGGTTCGGAGGTGTGAATCCTCCCCAGCTCGACGGCGTCACCCACAGCTACGTCGATCTCCCCAACGGTCTCCGCGTCCATGTGGCCGAGCACGGGACCGGCACCCCGGTGCTCGCGCTGCACGGCTTTCCGCAGCACTGGTACGAGTGGCGGCGGCTCTTCACGGCGCTCCCGGACCACCGGATCATCGCCCCGGATCTGCGCGGGCTGGGCTGGACGAGCAAGGCGCCGGACGGCGACTACCGCAAGGCCGCGATCGCCGCCGACCAGATCGCCCTGCTCGACGCGCTGGGGATCGACCGCGCGCTGCTCGTCGCGCACGACTGGGGCGCGTGGGTCGGCTGGTACCTCGCCCTCAGCCACCCGGAGCGATTCGCGGGCTACGTCGCGACCGGGATCGTGCACCCGTGGAACAAGCCCGCCAAGATGCTCCGCGAGGCGCCGCGGTTCCTCTATCAGCCCCCGATCGCCGCGCCGATCCTCGGCCCGCTGTTGATCCCGAACGTCGTCACCCGGATCCTGCGCGGGGCGTGGGGCGATCGCGAGACCTACGACCGTGCCGCGGAGCCGATCTTCGCCGAGCCGTACAAGTCCACCGCGGGCGCGGCGAGCCAGTACTACCGCCAGTTCCTCACCCGCGAGCTGTTCCGCGGACCGACCGGGCGGCTCACGATCCCGACCCGGCTGCTGCAGGGTCGACGGGACCCGATCGGCACCCGGCTCGCCGAGGGTCTGGACCGCCACGGCGACGACGCGCTCACGATGCTCCTGGAAGGCTGCGGACACTTCGTGCCCGAGGAACGGCCGGCGGACGTCGCCGCCGCAGTACGCTCGCTGCCATGGTCGTGAAGATCAACGCGATTGAGGTCGCCGAGGGCCGCGGGCCCGAGCTCGAGAAGCGCTTCGCCGCGCGAGCGCGTGAAGTCGACAACCAGCCCGGCTTCCTCGGGTTCGAGCTGCTGCGCCCGATCAAGGGCGAGACGCGCTACTTCGTCGTCACCCACTGGGAGTCCGACGAGGCCTTCCAGAACTGGGTCAAGAGCGCGGCCTTCACCCGCGGTCACGTGCAGGCGCGCGCCGACTCGACGGGCGCGGTCGCCCACGGGTCCGCCGTGATGGAGTTCGAGGTCGTGGAGTTGCAGGCCCCGGCTACGCCGTGATGCGCTCCGCCGCGATCGCGCCGGTCGCGGTGAAGACGAGTGCGCCGCTCGTGTCCTTGATCTGCGACTCGAAGCGGCCGGTGATGCGGCCGCGCACGACCCGGAAGTTCAGGCGCACGTTGTCGGTGCCGACCGCCGCGCCCGCGGACGGCGGCGCCTGCTGGAGCAGGAAGCGGAAGAACGCGGTGTAGCCGCCGCCGCGCACGCGCTTCCAGGCGCCGTGGCCGGACGTCTCCAGCAGCGGGCCGAACGGGGTCGCCGGGAGGTAGAGGCGGTGGGCGTCGGTGACGATCCCGTCGCGGTGGAAGCTGATCAGCTCCTCGAAGGCGCCGAGGGCCGGGTCGTCGGCGGTGACGCGGCCGTACCAGGAGCCGACCAGCTCGTCGTCATCGTCGCCGTGCGCGAGCGCCGGTGAAGCGGTGGCGAGCGCGGCCGCACCCGCGGCGGCGCTCCCGGTGAGCAGTCCCTTGCGTGTGATCATGCACGCGACCTTCTCCACCATCGCTCACCTTTGTCAAGCTTTCTGGTGCGATGCCGGATTGGAGCTACCACCCGCTGCTCTCCCGCCTGCCCGCGCGGCTGCTGATCCACGCCGCGGACGCGGTCGCGCGGTTGCCCGGCGGTGGGCTGGTCATCGAACTCGTCGGCGACGGCAAACCGCCCGCGGGCATCACCTCGCCGGTGTGGATCCACACCACGCGGCCGCACCCCGCGCTCGATCATCTCGGGGCGGCCGGGGTGGTCGTCGGGCCGGAGCCACCCGAGCCGACCGTGAGCAGCCCCGCAGAGGCACTGGAGCGTCTCAAGACGGCCGAGCGGGTCTATGTGGATGCCGCGGGCTTGCAGGCGGCCGGGCCGAGCCTCCCGCGCCGCATCAACGCCGCCGTCGCCGGTCCGCCGGCCAAGGCGGGCGGGGGCGCCGCGCAGGCGCTCGGCCTCAGCATGATGCTCGCCGGCGTGATCGTCTGGCTCGTGGCCCGCGGCCCGGTGCTGCTGAGCTACGACGAGGCGTTCGTCGGCCTCACCAAGGCACAGCTCGACGTCGCCAACGACCGGCTGCTCCCGTTCATGGAGCACGACCGGGCGACGCTCGCGGGCGTGATGATCGCGCTCGGCGCCCTCTACACCGGTCTCGGGCAGGACGGGCTCACGCGCTGGGAGTGGGCGGCGGTGGTCAGCTCGGCCGCGATCGGATTCGTGTCGTTCCTGCTCTTCCTCGGCTACGGCTACTTCGACCCGCTGCACTTCGGGCTCACCGCGGGGCTGCTGCCGACGTTCTTCCTCACGCTCCGGGACCGCCCGCCGCGTGCGCTCCCACCGCCGGACCTGCACAACGACACCACCTGGCGCCGGGCGCAGACCGGCCAGCTATTGCTCGTCTCCGCCGCGCTCGGCGTCACCGTCGGTGGTCTCGGGATCGCCACGATCGGGATCACGGGCGTGTTCGTCCCGTCCGACCTGACGTTCCTGCAAGCGACGGAGGCCGAGATCAAGGCCATCGACCCGCAGCTGCTGAGCCTGATCGCGCACGACCGCGCGGGCTTCGGCGGCGCGCTGGCCGCGGCCGGCGTTGGGCTGCTGATCGTCGCGCTGCGCGGCGTGTACCGCGGCGCGAAGGGCCTGTGGTGGACGCTCGCCGCGGCCGGGCTGCCCGGGTTCGCGGCGACGACCCTCGTCCATCTCGAGGTCGGGTACAGCGACCCGCTGCACCTCGCGCCCGTGCTGCTGGCCGGAGGCCTCTACACGGGCGCGCTGATCTGCCTGTATCCCTACCTGGCTACGCCGCGGCGTGCGCGCCGGCAGCCTCTTCGCGCGTCTGAGGCGACTTCCCCCAGCGGGTCTGCTGGGCGTACTCGATGAGCCGCGGGAAGTAGTCCGTCAGGTGCGGGCACTTGATGCCCGCCGACCCGAGCAGCGCGCGGGCGCGCGTGTCGTCGAAGACCATGTCCATGTCGAAGTACGGGAAGTACACCTGGGCGTGATCGTCGGCGGCGGCGGAACCCGTCCCGGTCGAGCCGGGGGCGACCACCGGCGGCCGCTCACGACCGAACGCGGCCGAGGTCATCCCGACCAGCGCGTCCACCGTGCACGCCTCGCGCCCGGAGACCAGGTTCACGACGCCGCTCGAGGACGTGTCCTCGAGCAAGAACACCAACGCGTCGGCGACGTAGTCCACCGGCACCACGTCCACCAGCGCCTCCGGCCGGGCCGGGACGCTCTCGAACAGCCCGCGCGAGAACGCGCGGATCGGCCAGTACAGGACGTTGAAGGCGGGCGTCCAGCCGGAGCCCGACTCGCCCATGACGATCGACGGACGCGCGATCACGGGGTCCAGGTCGGCCGCGTCGTTGACGACGTGCTCGGCCTCCCACTTGGTCTGCTCGTACGTGTTGCGGAACTCCTGGCCCGCGTCGAGCTGACGCTCGCGGAAGATGCCCTCCGTGATCCCCGCGACGTACGCGGTGCTCACGTGGACGAAGCGGTCCAGGCGCCCGCAGGACTTCGCCTCGCGAGCGAAGCCGATCATCTCGCGCGTGCCCTCGACGTTGATCTGGCGCGCCTCGTCCAGCGGCAGGTCGAACGAGATCGAGGCCGCGCAGTGCATCACCGCGGTGACCTCTTCGGCGATCTCGGCCCGCTCGGCGCGGTCCATGCCCAGGCCGGGCGAGGTGACGTCACCGGCGACCGCGCGGACGCGGTCGTAGTACGGCGACGGGTCCCGCCACAGCTTGGCCATCACGCCGTGGAGGCGCTCGGTCGCCGCGGCCGAATCCTCCGCGCGCACGAGCGCCACCACGTCCCGGTCTCCCTTTTCGACCAGGCGCGCGAGCACCTCCATGCCGAGGAAGCCGGTGGCACCGGTCAGGAAGACGGGGTTCTTCACGCTTCGACCTCCTCACGCACGGGCGTGATCTGCGTGCCCATGGCGTGGAAGCCACCGTCGACGTGGATGATCTCGGCGGTGATCGCCCGCGCGGCGTCGCTGAGCAGGAAGTTGATCGTCTCCGCGACGGGCGCGGGATCCTCGACGTCCCAGGGCAGCGGGGCCTGCTTCTCCCAGGCCGCGGCCAGGTCGGAGAAGCCGGGGATGCCGCGCGCGGCCAGCGTGGCCAGCGGCCCCGCCGACACGAGGTTCACGCGCACGCGACGGGGACCGAGGTCCCGCGCCAGGTAGCGCGCCGTGGCTTCCAGCGCCGCCTTGGCGACGCCCATCCAGTCGTACACCGGCCAGGCGACCTGCGCGTCGAAGTCGAGCCCGACGATCGCCGCGCCCTCCTCCGGGAACAGGTCACTCAACCCGACGGTCAGCGCCTTCAGCGAGAACGCCGACGTCGTGAACGCCGTGATGGCGCTCTCGGCGGGCGTGTTGAGGAAGTTGCCGCCGAGCGCGTCCTCCGGGGCGAAGGCGATCGCGTGCAGCACGCCGTCCACCCGGCCCCAGCGTTCCTTCAGGTCCGCCGCGACGGCCTCGATGTCCTCGGGCTTGTTGACGTCGAGCTCCAACACGTCCGGCACGGGATCGAGCTTGCCGGCGGAGCGATCGGTCATGCGCTTGGCACGACCGAAGCCCGTCAGCACGATCTCCGCACCCGCGGCCTGCGCCTGCTTGGCGACCTCGTACGCGATCGACTCGCGGTTGATGACGCCCGTGATCAGGAGCTTCTTGCCTGCGAGGTTGCTCATGCGGCCTCCAGTGCCAGAACGGCGTTGTGGCCGCCGAAGCCGAACGACGACGAGATCGCGATCGCGGGCTTGTCGCCGATGTCCAGCGGCTTGGCGCTGTGCGGGACGTAGTCGAGGTCCAGGCCCTCGCCCGGGTTCTCGAGCCCGAGCGTCGGCGGAGCGATCCGGTCGCGCAGGGCGAGGATCGTCGCCACGGCCTCCACGGCGCCGGCGGCGCCGAGCAGGTGCCCGATCGACGACTTCAGCGACGAGATCGGGACCTCATACGCGCGGTCGCCGAGCGCCGTCTTGAGCGCCTTGGTCTCCGCCGCGTCGTTGAGACCGGTGGAGGTGCCGTGGGCGTTGACGTAGACGATGTCGTCGGGCGTGATGCCCGCGTCCTTCATCGCGGCCTTCATGGCCCGCGACGGTCCACCGCCGTCCTTGTCCGGAGCGGTCAGGTGGTACGCGTCGGCCGATGCGCCATAGCCGCGCAGCGTGCCGAGGATCTTGGCGCCGCGCTTCTCGGCGTTCTCACGCGTCTCGAGAATCAGGATCGCGCCGCCCTCGCCCATGACGAAGCCGTCGCGGTCCTTGTCGAACGGACGCGAGATGCCGAGGTCCGAGAGCGCGTCGAGCGCCGCGAACGCCGCGTTCGAGAGCGGCGTGAGCGCCGCCTCCGAGCCGCCGGTGACGACGGCGTCGACAAGGCCCGATTCGATCATCATCTTCGCGGCGCCGATGGCGTCCGCGCCGCCGGAGCAGGCGGAGACGATGCCGTGGCACGGGCCCAGCAGCTTGAAGCGCATGGAGACCGCCGCCGCGGCGGCGTTGCTCATCATCAGCGGCACGGAGAGCGGCGGGACCTTCTTCGGCCCGCTTTCGATCAGCAGCTCCTTGCCGCGCTCGAGCGTGCCGATACCACCGATGCCCGTGCCCAGGATGGACGCGATGCGATCGCCCTCGTAGGGCAGCTCGTCGCTCCAGCCCGCCTCGGCCAGCGCTTCGTCGCCCGCGACCAGCGCGAACTGCGTGAAGCGATCGGCCCGGCGCACTTCCTTGACGGACAGGTGCTCGGTCGGCTCGAACTCGGTTGCGACGCCCTTGCCGTCGGCGATGCCGACGACGCCGGCGCTCCAGCGCTCATGCAGCGTGCGCGCGCCGACACCCAGCGGGGTGACGGCGCCGACGCCGGTGATGACGACCTCGCGGCTCATGCGCCCTTCTGCACCACCAGGTCAATCGCGTCGCCGACGGTCTTGATCTTGCCGACGTCGTCGCCCTTGAGGGCCACGCCGTACTCGTCCTCGATGATCTGTGAGAGCTCGGCGAGGTCGAGCGAGTCGACGTCGAGGTCCTCGAAAGTGGCCTCGCGCGTGATGTCGCCCTCGTCGACGCCGAACTGCGGCAGCGCCTCGTAGACGGTCTTCTGAACGGCTTCTTCGGTGATGGCGTTGGCCATGATTGTTGCTCTCCTTGGTTGCGTAAGGGGGGTTAGGCGGACATGCCGCCGTCGACATACAGCGTGGTGCCGGTGACGTACCCGGCGTCGTCGGAGGCGAGATACCGCACGGCGGCGGCGACTTCCTCCGGCGTGCCCTGACGGCGGGCCGGGATCGCCTTGACGATCTCGTCCGTGGCCAAGTCAGCCGTCATGTCGGTGGCGATGAAGCCCGGTGCGACCGCGTTGACGGTCACGCCGCGCCGCGCGACTTCCGCGGCGATGGTCTTGGTCATGCCGATCAGGCCGGCCTTGGCCGCGGCGTAGTTGGACTGCCCGGCGTTCGCCCGCGGCCCGACGACCGACGCGATGTTGATCACGCGGCCGTAGCGGGCCTTGATCATCGGGCGCAGCGAATCCCGCGTGAGCCGGAAGGCCGGCGTGAGGTTCGTGCCGATGACCGTGTCCCAGTCCTCGTCCGTGAGCTGCAGCACGATGTTGTCGCGCGCGACGCCCGCGTTGTTGACGAGGGCGAGCACGGGACCGCCCAGCTCCTCCTCGACCTGCTTGAGGAGCGCCTTGCCGTCACCGTTGGTCACGTCGGCGTGGATGGCCTTGGCCTTGCCGCCGGCCTCCTCGATCGCCTCGACGACGGCGTCGGCGCCGGCCTGGTCGGAGCGGTAGTTGACCGCGACGGCCCAGCCGTCGGCGGCCAACGCCCTGGCGATCGCCGAGCCGATGCCCTTGGAGGCACCGGTGACGAGGGCTACAGCGTTCTCGGGGCGGCTCATGAAGCGGTCCACTCCATCACGCCGGCGCCCCACGTGAAGCCTGCCCCGATGGCGCCGATCAGCACCTTCATGCCCGGCTTCAGGCGCCCGTCCTCGCGGGAGAGGCTGAGCGTGAGCGGGATCGACGCCGCGGACGTGTTGCCGAGCTGGCTGATGTAGTCGGCGACCTTCGCGGGGTCCAGCTCCAGCCGCTCGCCGACCGCCTTGAGGATCCGGCTGTTGGCCTGGTGGTAGACGAACAGGTCGATGTCGTCGAGCTCGTACCCGGCGGCGGCGACGGCGTAGACGGTCGACGCGGACAGGTTCTTGACCGCGATCTTGAACGTCGAGATCCCGTCCATGCGGATGTAGGGGTCCTCGTGCGTGGCCAGGATCGTGTCGCCCAGGCCACCGTCGGCGAGCAGGTCGATCGGGCCGACGCCGGCCTGCGTGTCGGACGGGCCGAGCACGACCGCGCCCGCACCGTCGCCGAACAGCATGCCGGTCTTCTTGTCGTTGAAGTCGGTGATGCGGGTGAGCTTCTCCGCGCCGATCAGCAGGATCCGCTCCGCGCGGCCCACCTCGATCAGGGCGGCGGCCTGGGACAGGCCGGCGAGGAAGCCGGTGCAGGCGGCGCCGATGTCGAACGCGGCGGCGCGGTCGGCGCCGATCGCGTGGGCGACCAGCGGCGCGCAGTTCGGCGTGATCTCGTCCGCGCTCATCGTCGCGACGATCACGTAGTCCACGTCGCGTGCCTGCACGTCCGCGTCCTGCAGGGCACGCCGGGCGGCCTTGACGGCCAGGTCGGTCGTGCCCTCGTTGGCGGCGGCGCGGCGGCGCGCCTTGATGCCGGTGCGCTTGACGATCCAGTGGTCGTCGACGCCGATG
Source organism: Solirubrobacter taibaiensis (assembly GCA_027587225.1). Taxonomy (GTDB): domain Bacteria; phylum Actinomycetota; class Thermoleophilia; order Solirubrobacterales; family Solirubrobacteraceae; genus Solirubrobacter; species Solirubrobacter taibaiensis. Next base: position 90,239 of record JAPDDQ010000013.1, on the reverse strand, counting down.
CGCTCCGCGATGTCCGCGTTGGGGACGACCTCGCTGGGCAGGTAATGGCCGAGCCCGAGGATCGTCGCGGTCCGCGGGGGTGCGGGTCGCCTCCCGTTGCGCGCGGCGTCACGCGCGATCTGATGCAGCTCAGGAGGGAGGGTTGCGTTGCTCACGCCCTGCACCTTCACGCAGAGGCGTTGTGTGTCCCACCTCCGCCGACGGCCTACCCCCCGCTTAGGGGGTGGCGCACCCCCACTCGCTCCCTACGAGATCAGACCGAGCCGCTGGGCCTTTTGCACCGCTTCGGCGCGATTGCGCACGCCGAGCTTGCGATAGAGACTCGATGTGTGTTCCTTGACCGTGTGGGGCGAGAGGAACAACTCGCCCGCGATCTCGCGGTTCGTGGCGCCGTTCGCGATCGATTCGAGCACTTCGCGCTCGCGTTCTGAGAGCGGCGGCCCGGCCGGCGCCTCGTGCGGCTTGAAGACGGTCATGCCGAGGCCGACCATCCGCACCGCGCCCGCGATGTCCGCGGCGGGCCAGTCCTTGGAGATGAAGCCCGAGGCGCCCGCGGCGCGGGCGGCGTTGGGGGAGATCCGGCCGGCGCCGCTGATCAGCAGCACGTTCAGGCGCGGGCTGAGGGCGATCAGCTGCGCGCAGATCTCCGCGCCCGACTCCTGCCCGACGAACAGGTCCACGAGCGCGACGTGCGGGTCGTAGCGGCGGGCGAGCGCGAGCGCCTCCTCCGTGTTGCGCGCCGACAGGCAGCGCTCCACCCACGGCTGCTCACCGAGCATCAGGCGCAGGCCCCAGTGCACGACCTCGTGGTCGTCCACCACCAGGACGCGCAGCTTGCGGTCGGACGTGCCGGCGGCGATCCGGCTCGGGTTCAGGTCAGGTCCGGTCAAGCGGCACCGCCAATCTGACTCGCCATTTGCCGGGCTCGCGCTCGCCGAACTCCACGATCCCGCCGAACTGCAGCGCTTCCAGCGCCGCGAGCTTGAGGCCCATGCCGGATTGCCGGGCACGCCCGCGGACGCCGTCGTTGACGACGTCGAGCGTGAGCGTGTCGTCGTGGGTGCGCAGGCTCACCTCGACCTTGGTCGGCGCGGCGTGCTTGTGCGCGTTGCGGACCGCCTCGGCCAGTACGGACTGCGCGAGCGGCTCCAGCGTGTTCGGAATCTGGACCGCGTCGCTGCCGTCGGTGAGGACGAGGTGCAAGTCCCGATGCTCCTTGCGCAGCCGGTCGATCTCCTCCAGCAACGTCGTGTGCGTCTCGGGCGCCTGGCGCGCGAGCGGGCGCTGGAGGGCGCGCCGGAGGTCGTGGAGCGCGGCCTGCAGCTCGGCGGCGATGCGCTGCCGGGCGGCCGCGCTGAGCTCCGCCTGGCTGGAGAAGACGAGCTGGATGCCGAAGAGCCGCTGGATCACGGACTCGTGGACCTCTCGCGCCAGGTCCATGCGCTCCTGCAGCTGGCGGGCCTGCGCCTGCTTGTTGGTGGCCTGGCGGGCGAAGGCGGCGAGCGCGGCGGTCTTGCCGAGGGTCCACAGCACGTAGCGCTCGGAGTCACTCAGCGGGGGCCGGTCCGGCCTGCGGTCGGACAGGATCACGCCCAGCCAGCGGCCCGCGGCCGCCATCGGCGTGCACACGAGCGTGTTGGTCGCGGTGATCAGCGGGCGATACTCGTCCGGCACGTCCTCGACCATCGCGCCCGTGATCTCGATCACCCGATCCTCGACGAGCGAGTCGCGCGCCACCTGGACCGTCTCCACCGTCACCTGGGCGTCCGCGAACAGCTCGAGATCGATGCCATAGGCGCCCGCCGCACGGACGCGTCTCCTCGCCCCGTCGTAGCGGAAGATGACGGCGCGGTCCATGTCCGCGAGCTTGCACGTGGCCTCGCACAGGCGGCTGTAGAAGTCGTCCGTGTTCGGGGACGCCTCGACGCGACCGAGCAGCTCGACGAACGTCTCGAGCGCGTCGATGCTGACCGTCGGCTCTGGGGGGACGGTATGGCTCTCCACCGCGGTCGAGCCTACCCCTCGTCGAGGAGGGAACGCACGCCGGCGAGGTCGAACACGCGCGTGACGGCCGGTGACGGGCGGCGCACGGTGAACAACCAGCCGTTGCGTTGCGCCGCCAGGTGCGCGTCCATGAGCGTCGTGAGGCCGGTGGAGTCCATGAAGGTGACCTCGGCGAGATCGACCACGACGGGATGGTGGTGGTGCCTCAAGCGGGCCAGGATCTCGACCAGCTCCGGGGCGGTCGCGATGTCCAGCTCGCCATAGACGACGAGCGTGCGGTCTCCGCGCAGGTCGGCGACCTCCGTGACTTTCCAGCGAGTTGGGCCACCGTTCGTGCTCGTCCGCGGGACGCTACCGCACCGTGTGACTCAGTGGCGCTGCAGGACGAACCACACGGTCGTGCCGTCCTTCGTCTCCACGCCCCAGCGATCCGCGAGGCGGCCGACGAGGAACAGGCCGAACCCGCCCGGCTCGTCCAGGCGGCCGAAGCGGGGCTTGGGCGTGAAGCCCGGACCGTGGTCTGAGACCTCGATGCGGACCTCGCCGTCCCAGTGCGCGTGGACCTCGACCGGTTCTGCGCCGTCCGCGTGGCGGACGGCGTTGGTGACGAGCTCGGACACGAGCAGGCGGAGCGTGTCCAGCTCTTCCTGCTCGAGCTCGGGCGCCATCGCGTCGCACAGCTCGGTGCGCGCGCGAGCCACCGAGGTGGCCAGGGCGGGGAGCGTGAGATCGAGCATGTGCGCTTCCATCAATGCTCGGCTGCCCATGCCGTTTCGGCTGGAAACGATGCGGGTCCCGGATGTGACGTGGCGCGTTTGCACTAGGCGATCGCAGGGGGAGCCTGTGCACCGCCTGCGCCCGGAGCCACTTTCCCGTCGCGCATGGCGATGACCGTGGTGGCGCGCGCCGTGACGGAGGCGTCGTGGGTGGCGCACACGACGCAGGCGCCGCTGAGCGCCTTCGTGGCGAGCAGCTCCGCGACCTTGATGGCGTTGGCCTCGTCGAGGTTGGCGGTGGGCTCGTCGGCAACGATCAGCGCCGCGTTCGTCGCGAACGCGCGGGCGAGGGCCGCGCGTTGGCGCTCGCCGCCGGAGAGGCCGCCGGCGGGGCGGTGGGCGAGATCTTGCAAGTCGAGCTCGGCGAGGGCCGCATACGCCGCCTGCTTTGCGACTTTGGCTGTGGTGCCGCGAGCGCGCAGGCCGAGCGCGACGTTGTCGAGGGTCGAGAGGCCGGCGACCAGCGCGCTGACCTGCGGGACGACGGCGATCAGCTCCCGGCGCACGCGGGCAAGGCCGGCGCGGTCCTCGTGGCTCAGGTCGTGGTGGCCGATCGTCACGCGGCCGTGGTCGGGGCGGTCCAGGCCCGCGATCAGGTGCAGGAGGCTCGTCTTCCCGCAGCCGGACGGGCCGACGAGCGCGTGGAACGCTCCCGCCTTGAGGGCGAGGTTCACGCCGGCGACCGCGTCCACCGTCTCCGCGCGGGTGCGGAACCGGCGGCGCACGTGCTCGAGGCGGACGAGCTCGTCGCCGCCCTTGAGTTCGGGTCGGTGCGACACGTCGCGCAATTGCGCTTTGTGCGTGCCGCGCAGGATCAGGGCGCCGGGCGCGAGGCTGACCTCCGCGTTGCCGGCGATCCCGGCCGCCTGGAGGTCGTCGGGGTCGAGGCGGAGCAGGCCGCCGTCGTCGACGAACACGTAGCGGCGCCCGTTGCGGCCTTGGTACTCGCCGGTCACACGGCCGTCGCGGATGGTCACCGTGCGGTCGGCGACCTCCGTCGCGCGCGGATCGTGCGTGGCGAGCAACACCGCCGCGCCCTCGTCGTGCGCGAGCGCTTTGAGGAGTTCGAGGATGCCCCGGCCGGTGTTGGCGTCGAGCTGGCCGGTGACCTCGTCGACCAGCAGGAGTCGTGGCCGGGCCGCGATCGCGACACAGAGCGCGGCACGCTGCTGCTCGCCGCCGGACAGCTGCGCGCGGCGAGCCTGGCCGCGGCCCTCGAGGCCCACGCGCGCGAGGAGGAGCTCAGCCCGGTGTTGCGCGGCCTTGCGGCGCGTTCCGGCGAGCCGCGCGCGGAGCGCGATCCGCTGCGCGATCGCCTGATCGTCACCGAGCGCCTTGGCCGCGTCCTGCGCGACGGTGGCGACGGGCCCTTCGACACGGAGTTGCCCCGCGGTGATCGACTGCAGCCCGGCCAAGCAGTTGAGCAGCGTCGACTTCCCGGACCCACTCGGCCCCATCACCGCCACGAGCTCGCCCACATCGACCTGGAGCGAAGCCCCTTGCAGCGACACGACGTTCCCCGTCGCGCTCTCGTGCACCACGAACAGCTTGCGCGCATCGACGGCCCGCTCAGCCACGCCCGCCCCCTCCGAGGGGGTATGCCCACAAACGTCCGCCAGACGGACGTTTCCGGGCATACCCCCACCAACGCGCCGGCTCACCGCCGCCCCGCGCGCTCGCGCCGCCGCCCCGCGCGGTCTCTCCGCCGGGCCTCACGCGCGGAGCCTCCCCACGGCATCGCCCCGGAACGCGCGGCTGGCCTGGCCGGTGGCGGCCAGGACGGCGGCGAACGCGGCCGCGGTGACCGCGATCGTGGCGAGCGGCCACGGGAACGCCGGCAGCAACTCGGGGAGCGGGCGACGGCCGTCCGCGCCGAGCGCGACGAGGTCGGTGAACAGGCCGGTCAGCGCGGCGCCGCCCAGCAGCCCCGCCGCGAGGCCGGCCAGCGCGGTGACGGCGGCGGCCGCGATCATCTGTGCGCGCAGGGTCCGCGGCGGCACGCCGATCGCTTCCAGCTCGGCCTGTTCGCCGCCGCGGTCGTGGACGGTCGCGGCGACGGCGAGCGCCACCGCGGCGAGGGCGACGAGCGCACCGAGCAGCGCCAGGCCGCGCAGCGCCGCGAGCACGCCGCGGGAGAGCGGGTCGGCGGCGGCCGCCGCGGCCAGGTCGGTCAGGCGCAGCTCGCGGCCGGCGGGCGGCGCGGGGCCGATCCGCCAGTGCTCGGAGATCGACGCGAGGCCGGGGTACTGCGTGTTGAGCGCGGCGAACAGGCGGCCGACGTCGGCGATCATCGCCTCGCCCGCGCCGGTGGTCGGGACGTGGCGGATCGTGCCGACGACCTGCACGCGCGTCTGCCCGCCGCCCGGGAGCCGCAGCACGAGGTTCCCTTGCGTGCGCGCGGCGAGTGCGCGCGTGGCCAGGACCGGGATCGGCTCGCGCGCCGACGGCTGCTGCGGGCGGATGCCCAGGTACCCGGCGACGCCCGCGATCGAGTACGAGAACCGGCCGCCGGTGAAGCTCCCGCCGCTGCTCGGCATCCATTCCGTGAAGTCCGTCAGGATCGCGCGGCGGCCGTCCGCGAGCGTGGCTCGCAGCTCGCCCGGGATGACTTCGCCGAGGTCGCTCGTGCCGCTCCCGCCGGGCCCGAGCGCGACCTCGAGCGCGACGACGCGCCCGCCACGATCGAGCCGCGTGACCGGCGCACGGAGCACGTGCTCGCCCGGTGGCACCTCGTCGGAGAACAGGCGCCCGAACGTCCCGTCAGGGCGTTGGATGGCGAGCTGGATCACCGCGCGGGCGCCCGTCAGCGTGAGCGGCAGCGCGATCTCGCGCGCCTCGACCGGGAGTTCGACTCCCTCGACGTCAAGGCCCTTCGGGTCACCTTCGAGCCGCTTCGCGAGCGTCGCGATCGGGACCGCGCTGAAGTCCTCACGCCAGCCGGGCAGCCGCGGCAGCGCGTCGGCGCCGACCCCGAGCACCTGCACCGGCAGCGGCCGCCCGAGCGTCTCGGCGTCGATCCGCACGATCGGCGTCTCGTCCGCCGTCGGCCGCGCGCCGGGAGCGGGAGCGAGCCCGCGCACGTCGCCGGCCGTCCGGTACGCGGCCTGGTCGAGCGCGCCCTGCTGCAGCGTGCGCGCGTGGCCGAGCGCGAACGTCCCCGCCGCCGCGGCCACCGCCACCACCGCGACCGCCGCGGCCGTCCGCGCGGGCTGGCGCGCCAGCGCGACGAGCGTGAGATACGGCCCGACCGGCAACCGCTCGGCCGCCCGAGCCAGCCCGCGCAGGCCCGCCGGCACCACCCGCAGCGCGAGCAACCCACAGGCGAGCGCCGCCGCCCCCGGCGCGAGGATGAGCACCGGATCGACGGTCCCGCCGGCCGCGAGCTCCCCCGCGTCCACGCTCCCGCGCGACGCCGCCTGCCACACGATCCCGCCGAGCACCACCACGCACGCGGCCTCGAGCGCGATCCGCACGCCGCGCGACTGCGCCCCGGCGAGCACGCTGCCGATGAGCACGACCGCCGCGAGCCACAACGCACCGCCCACGAACAACGTCCCAGACGTGAGGAACCCCTCCCGCACGGCCTCCGCCGAGAGCGCCGCGGTCGCCCCGAGCGCGATCGCCGCGCCCGCCAGCACGCCCACCAGCGCGGGCACCGCGGGCTCGCCCACGACGAGCGTCGCGACGTGGCGGCGCTTCGCGGCCATCGCGCGCAGGCGGCGGACCTCGGCGGCCACGTCGTCGTGGCGCTCGGCGGCGGCGAAGGCGGCGAACGCGAGCAGGATCGTGGCGGCCAGTCCGGCGACGATCAGCGCGAACGCCGCTGCGGCCTTCCCGCGGGCCAACTCCGCCGCGATCGGCGCGGTCGGCAGCGCGACCTGCGCGCCGTCGACGGTGCCGGAGAACGCGTCCTGGACGTCGGCGAACTCGCGCAACACCCGGTCCGCGTTCCACGGATGAACGGTGGCGGCATCGACCACGCGCGTCCACGCGAAGGTGCGCGGCAACCCGTCCAGCGCCTCCAACGCGAGCAAGGGCTCGACGCCGTCGGCGACAAGGAACGTCGCGCCCGCGTCCAAGCCTCCCGCCCGGGGCGGCAACGGACCGAGCGGTACGCCGTCGAGGCGCCCGCGACCGACCACGAGCAGCCGCGCATCCTGCAGGCGCACCGCCGCCGGCGCGCGCTCGGTCAGCGCGATCACCTCGCACACACGCGCGTCACAGCGCGTCGGCAAACGCCCAGAGCTCAGCCGCACGAACCCGGCGAGCCCGTCCACCCCGGCGAGCACCACCGGCGTGCGCCCGACGGTTCGCCCGCTGAAGCGCACCGCCCGCGCCCCCGCGCCCGGGAAGCCGGACCGCACCTGTGTCTCCAGCCCCGCCAGCACACCGGAGCCGCCCTCACGCTCCCCCGCGCGCTGGACCGTCAGCCGCAGCGCCCGCTCACTCGAGCTCGCGCCGGCCAGCGACCGCTCCATCGCCGCGTCCCGCGCGACGAGCGTGAGCGGCCCGGCCGCCAGCACCACGGCCGCGGCCGCCGCCACACCCACGGCGACCGCGAGCAGCGCACCCGCCCGCCGGCGGGCCCGCGCCAGCACCAACCCGAGCACCGCGAGCACGCGGGCGAATCTAAAGGGGCCAGGCCCCTTTAGGAAGCGCGTGAACCTAAAGGGCCAGGCCCTTTAGGTTCAGCGGAGGGTGACGCGGCGGCGGACTTCGGCGCGGCCGTCGCGGGCGACGACCACCCCGACGTGGCGGCGTGCGGCCCCGCGGGCCACGCGGACGGTGACCGCGCGGGCCTTGCCCGAGGCGAGCCGGTAGCGCGCCGCCCGGGCGCCCGCGACCCGCACGTCACCCGTGCACACGCGGCCCTGGGGGCACGTCAGCCGGACGCGGATCGTGCCCGCCCGTGACACGCGGGCCGACGAGGACGCGATCGCCACGGAGGCCGCGAAGACGGTGACGCTGTTGGTCGACGCGTTGGTGACGTAGAGGTTGCGGCCGTCGCTACTCGCCGCGATCCCGGAGCTGGAACCGAGCCCGCGTGCCACCGAGCACGCCTTCAAGTACGCGTAGCTCTGCACGCACCCCAGCGCGGCCAGCGCCCCGCTGGACGGATCGCGCGTGAAGGCGGCCAGCGAGTAGTCGCCGGCGGCGAAGACGGACCGCCCGTCGGCGGCGACCGCGACGTCCGTCACCGAACCGAGCCCGAGCACCCGCTCGCAGCCCGGGATCGCTTCGCCCTCTTCCTCGCCGTAGTAGTCGTCGGGGTCGACGACTTCGTCCTCGCGCGGCTCGCGGGCCTGCCAGCACCCCGCCGCGGACAGCTTGCCGGTCCCCGGATCACGCGTGAGCGCCGTCAAGGTGCCCTCCACCTCGCCGGCCACGTACAGCGCTCGCCCGTCGGCCGTGATCGCCCCGCCGGCCGCGCCCTCGAGCGACTTCACGCTCGTGCACGGTCCTCCGGCGGGAGCATCCGCCAGCAGGCAGCCGTTGCCCGTGAGCTTGCCCGTCGTCGCCTCGCGCCGGAACGCCGTGACCGACGCGGAGAGCGCGGAGATGACGTAAACGTCGGCGCCGTCGGCCGCGATGAGCACCTCGCCCGCCCCGGCCAGGGCGGTGCCGTCGGTGCACGCGCCGTCCGAGCCCGTGTCGCTGACGCACCCCACCTCGGTCAACGCACCCGTGGTCTCGTCGCGCGTGAACACCGCCACCGCGTTGCTGCGACTGGCCGCCACGTAGACGTGCTTGCCGTCCGGGCTCACCGCGACCCCCGACGCGCCGTCGAGCGCATAGCCGCCCGAGCACGCCTCGCCGATCCCGAACACGTGCTTGACGCAGCCGCGCTGCGTCAGTGCGCCCGTGGCAGCGTCGCGCTCGAACCAGGAGATCGCGTTCGACCCCGTCGCGGCCACGTAGGCGAAACGCCCGTCGGGAGAGAACGCCAGCGCCGCGGCACCGCGCAACGCGTTGGCCCGCGCGCACAGCCCGTCGGAGCCGACCCGCCCGTCCCCGCCCGTCGCGGTCACGCACGCGCCGGCCGCCAACGCACCGTTCGTGCCGTCCCGACCGAACAGCGCGACCCCGTTCGAGCCGCTCACCGCGCCGCCGCCGGCCACGACATACGCGTGCTTGCCGTCGGGCGACAACACCACGCCGTCGGCGCTGATCAGGCCGCCGGCTCGCCCACAGCCGGTCGGCGCGTCACCGTCCTCCTCGAAGTCGTCGAGGTCGATGCCGGTCTGCAGGATGCAGCCGCCCTCACCGGGCAGCTGCGCGAAGCTCTGGGCGTGTGCGGGCGCAGCCGACAACAGCAGCGCCGCCAAGGCGACAAGGACGAGGCGCATGCGTCGACCCTCCCACACGCGGCCCTATGACGGCAAGGGCCAGGTGTGCACCGGTTCGTTGGAGTGCATGTGGTCGCGGTAGCGGATGGTCATCTCGCGCAGGGCGTCGGCGCGGTCGAGGCGGTCGTAGAGCTTGTGGAAGGCCGCGGCCTGCCACGAAGCGCCGTTGACCTGATCGACGCAGCGGCGCTCGATGATCTCCATCAATCGGTCGGCGTCGCCCGAGTCGACCTCCCACCGCGCCAGCCCCTCGCGCGCCAGCGGCAACAGCCGCCGCAGCACGAGCTCGGTCGCGGGCGCCTCACCCACACCAGGCCAGTACACACGCGCATCCAGCCCGTCCTTGGCCCCCGCGTAGAAGTTGTCGGTGGCGGCCGAGAACGACATCTGCGTCCACACGGGCCGCTCGTCGTCGACCAGCATCCGCACGAGCCCGTAGTAGAAGGCGGCGTTCGCGACGGTGTCGACGATCGTCGGCCCGGCCGGCAGCACGCGGTTCTCCACGCGCAGGTGCGGCTGCCCACCCGCGATGTCATAGATCGGCCGGTTCCAACGGTAGATCGTGCCGTTGTGCAGCCGCAGCTCCTGCAGCTTCGGCGCGCCGCCAGACTCGAGCACCGCCACCGGGTCCTCGTCCTCGACCACCGGCAGCAGCGCCGGGAAGTAGCGGACGTTCTCCTCGAACAGGTCGAAGATCGACGTGATCCAGCGCTCGCCGAACCACACCCGCGGGCGCACGCCCTGGGCCTTGAGCTCCTCCGGCCGCGTGTCCGTGGTCTGCTCGAACAAGGCGATCCGCGTCTCCCGCCACAGCTCACGCCCGAAGAAGAACGGCGAGTTCGCGCCGATCGCGAGCTGCACGCCCGCGATCGCCTGCGCCGCGTTCCAGTGCGCGCCGAAGGCCGCGGGATCGACGAGCTGGTGGAGCTGGACCGACGTGCACGCCGCCTCGGGGGCGATCGTGTCGGCCAGGATGGCCAGCCGCTCGACACCCGCGATGTTGATCTCCAGATCCTCCCCGCGCGCTGCGAAGATCTGCTCGTTCAGGAGCTTGTAGCGCGGGTTGGCCGACAGCGCCTCGCCGTTCAGCAGCTGCTCCGTCAGCGTCGGGAGGATCCCGATGATCATCATGTGCGCGTGGGCCAGCTGGGCCTGCTGCTCGGCGTGATTGAGGTCGCGCCGCACGGTCTCCTCGAGCTCGCCGAAGACCGCTCCCTCCAACCTGCGCGGCGGGATGTTGATCTCGATGTTGAACTGCGCGAGCTCCGTCTGGAAGTCGTCGTCGGCGATCAGCTCCAACACGTGCGTGTTGGCCATCGCCGGGTCGCCGGTCTCCTCCGTCAGGTTGAGCTCGATCTCCAGTCCGATCGAGCGCTTGTCGGGGTCGAAGCGGGCCTCGGCAAGCATCCGCGCGAAGACGTCCAGGCACAGCTTGACCTTGTCGCGGTAGCGCTGCCGGTTCTCACGGCTGAACGTGGTATCGGCGACCTCGTCACCCATGGCTTCGTCCCTTCCCCCTAGTCGATCACGATGCCCACGGTGATGCGGGCGACCTTCCCGTTCGTGATGAGGAAGTCGGTTACCCGCTTCCCCGGCAACAAGTCACTCGTGTGGCAGGACCGGATGGTCTCGAACGTCTCGCACTTCACCTTGGGCACGTTGGCCGTCACGTCGGCCTCCGTGGAACCCACGCCGACGCCCTTCGCCGTCCGGTCGCCCAGCCCTGTCGTCGTCACCGACGTCACGTTCGTGCGGCCCTGGAAGAACACCCGCAGCCCACCGGCGAAGTCGTACCGGACCCAGCGGCCGAACTCGTTCGTGCCGCCGGCCGATTTGGTCGGCTTCCCGAGCGCCGCGCGTACGTCATCGCGCGTGGCGCCCAGCCGGGCACCCGCGATCCCACGGTCGATCTGGATCATCGCCGCGGCGTCGGAGGCGAGCACGAAGAACGACACGGCAAGCAATAGGCTCAAGCGGCGCATGGCCGCAAGTTACAGATGAGCGCCACTCCCGCCACAAGAGCCCTCGACAAGGCCAAGGTCGCCTACACGACCCACGCCTACGAGCACGACCCCAAGCACGAGTCGTTCGGGCTGGAAGCGGCCGAGCGCCTGGGCCTGAACCCAGCCGTCGTGTTCAAGACGCTCGTGGCCAGTGTCGACGGCCAACTGACCGTCGCGATCGTCCCCGTCGAGCGCCAGCTGGACCTCAAGCGCTCGCGAGCGCGCAACGCGCGAAGAAGGCCCAGATGGCCGATATCAAGCAGGCCGAGCGCACGACCGGCTACGTCGCCGGCGGCATCTCCCCGCTCGGCCAACGCAAGGCGCTGCCCACCGTCATCGACGAATCCGCCACCGAGCACCCCACGATCCACGTCAGCGGCGGCCGCCGCGGCCTCGAGATCGAGCTCGCCCCGCAGGATCTGGCCCGCCTGGCCCGCGCCACCTTCGCGCCGATCAGCGGATCCCCTCGGCGCTGAGCCGGATCACGTCCTCCGCGTTCTCCTTCGTGACGAACTGCGGGCCGGTCGGGATCAGCGAGCCCTTGCCCGGGAAGATCTGGTGGCGGGCCTGCTCGGACAGCAGGATCACCGGCAGGTAGCCCTGCAGGTACGGCTGCTGGTCGACCGCGAACAGGATCTCGCCGTCGCGGACCGCCTCGAGCACTTCCTGGCTGAGGTCGAAGGTCGCGAGCGTGATGCGCGCCCGCGCGCCGGCGGCGCTCACGGCCCGGATCGCCGGCTGTGCGGCGCCCGGACCGAGCGTGACGATGCCGTCGACCGAGTTCTCGGTGATCGCCTCCGACAGGCGGCGCTGCGCGGCCGCCGGGTCCTGCAGCGGCACAGAGACCTCGCGGATCGTCCCACCGGAGCGCCGGAGCCCGGTCTGCAGCCCGCGGCAGCGCTCGTTGAGCCCACCGTTGCCCGTCTCCTGGTTCACGCACAACGCGCGCTTGACGCCGGCTTGGCCCAATCGCTCCCCGGCCTCGACACCGGCCTTGTACTCGGGCTGCCCGATGTGGGCGAGCACGCCGAGTGACTTGAACGCGTCCGCGCCGCTGTTGATCGTGATCGTCGGGATGCCTTCCTCGACGGCGCGCTTGATCGACGGGCCGAGCGCTTCCACGTCGGGGACGGAGACCACCAGCCCGTCCGGGTGATCGAGGACGGCCTGGTCGATGAGCTGGCGCATGCGCGCGATCGAGAACGAGTCCGGCGCCCGGTAGGACACCGCCGCTCCGGTCTGGCGCCCGGCTTCGCGAGAGCCGCGCCGGACCACCGTCCAGAACTGGTCGGAGGCCTGGCCGTGGGTGACGAACACGATCCGCGAGCTCGCCAGGCGCAGGCCGCGGGCCTGCTGCTCGGGCTCGCGGGGCGCCGCGTCCTCGCTCTGCACGACGATCTCGCGCGCGGGCACGGTCGTCTCCTGGCCGCAGCCGGCCAGCAGGAGCAGGAGGCAGAGCAACAGGAGGCGCTTCATGGCTGGGGCTCGATCGGGGGCAGCGGGTGCACGGGCCACGCGCGGATCTCGGACGCCTCGGCCACCAGCGACCCCGCCTCGATCGGGATGTGCGCCTCCAGCCGCGTGCCCTCGCCGACGGGCGACACGACCTTGAGCCGTCCGTCGAGCACCTGCAGGCGGTCGATCAACCCGCGCAGCCCGGTGCCGCCCGCGATGGTCGCGCCGCCCTTGCCGTCGTCGGTGACGACGACCACGACCTCGCCGCCCTCCTCGAACACGCGCACGGTCGCGTTGCGCGTGTCGGCGTAGCGGATGACGTTCGTCAGGCCTTCCGCGACGACGAAGTACGCGGCGGCCTCGACCGGGGCGGGCAGGCGTTCGGGGAGCTCGATGCTGGCCTGTACATCCAGCGGCGCCCGCGCCACCAGCGCCTCCACCGCGGCCTGGACGCCGCGCTCGGACAGGAACGCGGGATGGATGCCGCGCGCGAACTCCCGCAGCTCGGCCAACGCGACCGCGAGCTTCTCGCCGATCTCGTCGACGGTGCCGGACAGCCCGCTGTCACCCAGCCGCGCCTTGAGCATCCGCAGGTCCAGCGCCAAGGACACCAGCTGCTGCTGGGCCCCGTCGTGCAGGTCGCGCTCGATCCGCCGGCGCGCGTCGTCCGCTGCCTCGACGATCCGCAGCCGCGACACCCGCAGCTCCTCCACCCGCGCGCGCAGCTCGGCCTTCAGGCGTTCGTTGTCGATCGCGAGCGCCGCGGCGGAAGCGGCCGCGGTGACGAGCTCCGGCGTCGCGTCGAGCTCCGCGTCGTGGACGATCGCCGCCACGCGCACGCCCTCGTGCTCCACCGCGGTCCACGCGCGCCCGGAGCCGGGGTCCGGCAGCTCCACCTTGCGCCCCGCGTCGTCGACGAAGATCTCGCGCTCGGGCAGCCAGTAGGCGATGTTCAGGGAGCGATCCCCGAGCCGCTCGGCCAGCATCTCGCGCACGGGACCACTCTCGACGGCGCGCGTGGCGAGCAGCCGCCGCGCGACCGCGCACATCGCGTTCCCGATCGCCTCCAGCAGCGCGATCGACACGATCGTCGCCGGCAACGCCAGCAGGCACAGCGCGATCCCGACGAACGGCCCGAGCTCCCACGGCCCGACGAGCCGCGTGTCGTCGCCCGCGAGCCCGCTGACGCCGAGCCCGGCGAGCACGATCGCCAGCAGCACCGGCGCGAGCCCGACGACCAGCCCGAGCAGCACCGTCGGGAGCTTGAGGAGGAGCATGGCCGCGATCCGCCAGTACGTGCGGTTGCCGAGCTGCTCGCGCACGCCGCGCCCGGGCGGCGGCGGAGGCACGGGCGGGATGTGCGAGGCGAGCAGCCGGTTCGCCTGGCGGCGCTCCCCCTCCGCGAGCCGCCACGTGAGGCGCGCCGTGCCCACGAGCAGCGGCAGCCCGATCCACAGCGGCGCGAGCAGGACGCCGAACGCGAGCCCACCGCCGATCACGAGCAGGTACGTGAGCCCCTGGCCGAGGCCGACGACCAGGTACAGCAACGTCCGCCGTGCGGCGCGCAGGTGGGGCGACAGGTCGATCGCGGCGGTCAACTCAGGCGGCCGCCGCAACGGTGACGTCGCCTCTCGTGGACAAGGCCTGGATCTGGAACGGCGCGTCCTCGCTGGGCACGAGCCCGCGCGTGCGGACCTCGCCCGTGTCGCTCTGCGCGTCGATGGTGTAGCGCGCGGCGGGAACGACGGCGCGGACGTCGCCCGTGCGCGAGCGCAGCTCCAGGCGGTCCGCCGAGCATTCCGACGTGGTCGAGACGTCGCCGCTGTCAGAGACCGCGCGCAACGAGAAGCCGCAGAAGCCGGTGGCCCGGATCCCGCCCGAGCCCGTGGTGATCTGCACCGAGGCGCGCACGCCCGCGAGGTCCACGGTGCCGCTGGAGGTCTCGATCACGATCGGCACGTTGTCGGGCACGGTCAGGCGGTAGCTCACGCGGCAGGAGCCGATGACCTGCTCCGGGCAGCGCGAGACGACGCTCACGGTGCCGTTCTCCACACGCGGCTCCCCCGTGGACGGGCGTCCGAACGAGAACTCCTCGATGCGGGTCATCTCGATCGCGGTGGCGCCGCCGTCGATCTCGACGTCGGCGTCGCCCACGTCGAGGCGCAGGCCGGTGACGTCGCCGAGGATGCGATAGGGCGTGGTGCGCTGCTCGTGCGAGCGGATCGACCAGATCACGAGCACGGCGGCCACGATCACGAGCACCAGTGCGGAGGCGGCGACCAGCCACCACCAGGCCACGGGAGCTGGCCCAGAGGTGCTGCCTGACTGCGGCGCCTGGACCGGCGCATCCTCCGTGATGCTCACTTGCGTAACCGTAGAGGTGATGAGGGTGTGGCTGTCCACACCATCTCTGGCATGGAAGCCGTAGCCCTCCCCCATTCGGGGGATGAAATCATGCAGTTCGTTCCCTAAGGACTCATCACAAGGCCCACGGACGGGCCGCTTTCTCTCCTCGCACCGGCCCCAGGGCGCCCTTTTCCCCCTCCGACGTTCGCCGGCCGGCCCGCAACTTTGAGCCGTCGCGCCTGACCAGCGCGGCGGCTCGTTCCCTTTAAAGCTCCGAACTTATGAGTTCTCAAGGTCCGGGCAAGGTGGCGCCAAGGTTCCACCGCCAGGATTGCTTCCAGTTCCTCCAAGCTCCGGCACCGGGGATGTCCCCCTCCGACCCTCGCCGCCGTTGAAGCATCAGGGCCGTCGCGTCTGACCAACGCGGCGGCCCACCCCTCCTTTGTAACGTCGCCGAAGTCGGGCGAGGCCGCCGATCCCGCCACACTGCGATGGCCCGCGGAGCCTCGCTCGGCTGGCAGGCGAAACCCTTATGGTCCGCGCATGAACACGAAATTCGTGTTGGGCGAAGACGCCATTCCGACCCACTGGGTCAACCTGCTCCCCGACCTGCCGGGTGAGCCACTGCCGCCGCTGCACCCGGGCACCGGCCAGCCCGCCGGTCCGGAGGATCTGGCGCCGCTGTTCCCGATGGCCCTGATCTTGCAAGAAGTGAGCGGCGACCCGGAGATCGCGATCCCGGACGCCGTGCGCGACGCGTACCGGCTGTGGCGCCCGACGCCGCTGTACCGCGCGCGTCGGCTCGAGCAGGCGCTCGGCACGCCCGCGAAGATCTTCTACAAGTACGAAGGCGTCTCGCCGGCGGGCTCGCACAAGCCGAACTCGGCCGTACCGCAGGCCTACGAGAACGCGCAGGCCGGGATCACGAACCTCGTCACCGAGACCGGCGCGGGCCAGTGGGGCTCTTCACTGGCGTTCGCGTGCTCGCTCTTCGGGCTCGAGTGCGAGGTCTACATGGTCGGCTCCAGCTACGACCAGAAGCCCTACCGGCGCTCGATGATGCAGACCTGGGGCGCGACCGTGCACCGCTCGCCGTCGGATCGCACCGAGTCCGGCCGCGCGCAGGCCGGCAACCCCACGGGCTCGCTCGGGATCGCGATCTCCGAGGCCGTGGAGGTCGCGGCGCAGCGCGAGGACACCAACTACGCGCTCGGCTCCGTGCTCAACCACGTGCTCCTGCACCAGACCGTGATCGGGCAGGAGGCGATCAAGCAGCTCGAGCTCGCGGATGCCTACCCGGACGTGATCGTCGGCTGCGTCGGCGGCGGCTCCAACTTCGCCGGGCTGGTCTTCCCGTTCGTCCGCGGGACGTTGCGCGGCGAGAACAAGATCCGCTACGTCGCCGCCGAGCCGGCCGCGTGCCCGACGCTCACGCGCGGTGTCTACGCGTACGACTTCGGCGACACCGTCGGCCTGACCCCGCTGATGCCGATGCACACGCTGGGCCACGACTTCGTCCCGCCGCCGCTGCACGCCGGAGGCCTGCGCTACCACGGCGCCGCGCCGATGATCAGCGGGCTCGTGAAGGCGGGTGTCGTCGAGGCGCGCGCCTACCGCCAGAACGAGACCTTCGAGGCCGCGGTGCAGTTCTCCCGCACCGAGGGCATCATTCCCGCGCCGGAGTCCGCGCACGCGATTCGCGGGGCGATCGTTGAGGCGCTGGCGGCCAAGGAGGCGGGCGACGAACGCACCATCCTGTTCGGGCTCAGCGGCCACGGCCACTTCGACCTCGCCGCCTACGACGCCTATCTCGGCGGGACGCTCGAGGATCCCGAGTTCTCGGAGGAGGATCTGCAGGCGGCGCTCTCAGCGCTCCCGGCTCAGGCGCCGGCGCTGAGCTAGTTAGACGAGGTGCGCGAGTCGCCGCTCGGCGCGTCCTGATACGTGGCGCGCCAGCGAGCGGCCGTGCGGGCCCGCGGGGCCCATCAGGGAGAAGAAGGCGGCGATCCGGGTGCCCGGACCGCGGTTGGAGATGTCCACACGGTCGGCCAGATCACCCATCAGCGGGAGGCCGAGGCCCACGCCGGGGCTGTCGTCACGCGGGCGCATGCCCAAGCCGTCGTCGTCCACCGCGACCTCGACGCCGTGATCGTCCAGGCTCGCCGAGACGTGCACGCGCCCGACGGTCGTCTGATCGCGATACGCGTGGATGACGGCGTTGGTGACCGCCTCCGACACAACAATTCCGACCGCATCCTTGTCGACGGCGATCCCGCTGAGTGCGTCCAGCACCGCTCGGCGCGCTTTTGACGCGCTTCGGGGCTCCGCCGGCAGGTCTACGTCGAGCAAGGTGGCCTCCACAACCATGCTCATGCGAAGGGGTATTCCCGCCCCTGACGGCTTTACACCTGCTGTCAAGTCATCAACCGAACCGATTACGCAGTCGGTCGAGAAACATGGCCTGCGCGGGGTTGATGCGCTCGGCCGCAACGTCCAGGGAAAACCACTCAGCGCGGTCCACTTCCGGGAAGTCCTGGAACTGGCCGCTGCGCGGCGGCCATTGCATCGAAAAAGTGTTGGACGTGACCGCGCTCGCGTCCAGATCGCCCTCGAGCGCCCAGGCCTGCACGACCTTGCCCGCCTTCTGCTTGATCGTGCCGAGGTCGATCAGCTCGCCCGGGTTCGGCTCCGAGCCGGTCTCCTCACCGAACTCGCGGATCGCGCACGCCATCGCGTCCTCGCCCTCCTCGTGCTCGCCCTTCGGGATCGACCACGCGCCGAGGTCCTTCTTGGCCCAGAACGGACCGCCCGGATGCACGAGCAGCACCTCGAGCGGCTCGCGGCGAAACAGCAGGATCCCGGCGGAGCGCTTGGCCATGCGTCACAAGTCTGGCGGCTCGCGTCCCTAAGCAAGCGATGGCCTTGAACGCCGACGACATCGCGCGGTTGTACGCCGCGCACGCCCGCGGGCTCGTGTCCTACTTCGCGCGCCGCACGTTCGATCCCCAGGTGGCGAGCGAGCTGATGGCCGAGACGTTCGCGTCCGCCGTCGCGGACCGCCGCGCGTTCCGCGGGTCGGGCGACGAGGCGGCCGCCGCGTGGCTGTACGGGATCGCCCGCCACCAGCTCTCGAACTGGTACCGCCGCGCGGCCGTCGAGCGGCGGATGCTGGGCAAGCTCGGGCTGGAGCCGCCGGTGCTCAGCGACGTCGAGTACGAGCGGGTGGAGGAGCTCGCGGGCCTGGACGAGCTGCGCGCACGAGTGGCGTCGCTGCTCGCGGAACTGCCGGCGGAGGCGCGCGACGCGCTGCGCCTGCGCGTGTTGCAGGAGCGCCCGTACCCGGAGGTCGCCGCGGCGCTGGGGATCGCCGAGCCGGCGGCCCGCGCGCGGGTGTCGCGTGCGCTGCGCGGCCTCGCCGCGGAGCTCGAGGGCGCGAGGAACGCGGCATGAGCGGGCGTCACGAGGCGCGCGGCGGCGATGCGGCGCGCGGCGGCGATGCGGCGCGCGGTGGCGGCGAGCTCCCCGCGATCGCCGCGTTCGGCGTCGCGCTGGTCGCAGCGGCGCGGCGGGACGAGCTGCCGTCGATCGAGGCGTTCGGCGAGCGGCTCGTCGCCCGGGCGCGCAAGCCGCGCCGGCGGCGCTGGCGGTCGGTCGCGGTCGCGTTCGCGGTGATGGTCCCCGTCGCGGCCACGAGCGGGGCGGCGACCGCGGTCGTGCTGCGCGAGACGGTCGTGCAGCCGCCGGACCCGGCGACCGTGCCGGACGAGCAGACGCCGCTCGCGGGCACCGCGGTGGTCAGCGAGCTGCGCGGCGCCGGGCCGGACAAGGGCGAGCTGCCGTGGACGCTCCGGGTGGCGCGCTCGAAGACCGGCTTCACGTGCACGACGGTCGGCCAGGTGCGGGACAACGTGTTCGGGCTCACCGGGCTCGACGGCGTGTTCCGGCGGCTGCCCGGCGAGCTCTCCGACGCGTGCGGCCAGGGCGGGACGCTGACCGGCGTACGGGTGATGGCCGCCGACGCGCGGCGCGACGTGCGCTCGGTCGTGTACGGCGTCGCGGGCGACACGCTGCGCACCGCCACGCTGCTCACCGCGACCGGCGACCGCACCCTGGAGCTCGGCGCGGGTGGGACCTACGTCGCCGTCCTGCGCGGGTACCCCGAGGACCACACGGTGTCGCTGCGGCTCACGTTCGCGGACGGCCGCGGCGAACGCCACAAATTCAGCGCCGCCCGCCCGACGATCCCCGACCCCGAGGGCGCCCAGGCGTGGAAGGTCACGCGGTACGCGATGGGCACCCGCTGGCGGTGCGCGCTCGTCCACGAGGCGCGACTGGGCGGCCAAGAACGGGTGCAGAGCCCGACGGTCTGCCTCGGCCTTCGCACATCCGAGCGGACCTGGGTCGCCGACGCGCGGCTCCTGCGGACCGGGGAGCGAGGCGTCCCCGGCTTCGACCGCTGGAGCTGGCGCGGCGCGCCGGACCGGACCGTCGTGTGGGGCGTCGCGCGCACCAACGACGCGGTGCGCTCGGTGGTGCTGCGCGGCGCCGGCGCGCCGCGCCCCGTCGCGGTGTCCGAGGATGGCGCGTTCGCCGCGGTGCTGGCGCCGACGACGAAGATCGCGGACCTGCGCCTCGAGGTCACGCTCAAAGACGGCACCGTGCAGCGCGGTAAGCCCGGCGAAGGCCTCACGCCCGACCCCGTCAAGTCCAGGAGAGCGCGATGATCGCCCGCCTCGCCGTCGCCGCCGCGCTCGTCGGCTCCGCCGTGGGAGCGGCCGTCGTGCTCGCCGACGAGCCGGCGCCGACCCCGCGCCCCGCCGTGCCGGCCGTCAAGACCGTCGTCCCGCCCGCGCAGCCGACGCCCGAGCCGATCGAGGCACGCGACCCGCGCGTCGTCCTCGAGGTGCCCGACCCGAAGGGCGCTGCGGCGTGGGCGATCCGCCAGTTCGACACTACGTTCACCTCACGCAAGGGCAAGCAGACCCCGGGCACGTGTTACGACGTCGGGCGCGTGCAGGACGGGACGTTCGGCTGGATCGGCGCCGACGGGACATTCAAGGCCACCGAGCCTGGCCGGGGCCAGACCCCCGGCGACTGCCCGTCGGCGAAGGTCCTCGACGCGATCGAGGCCGTCGTGTATCGCTACGCCACGGTGACGACGCCGCCCGGTGGCTCCCCGCAGCCGGACCGCTCGATCACGTGGGGCGTCGCGCAGCCCCAGATCGCCGAGATCGTGCTCCCGGACGAGCCGCCAATCGTTCCGCGCGGTGGGCTGTTCCTCCGCCTCGAGACCGGCAGGATGCCCGCGGCGCCGCTGCAGCGCACGCTTCAGCGCTCCGACGGCACCCGCCGCCACATCGACGAGCTCAAACGCGGTGGCTTCCGGGGCGAGGTCCCCGCGCCGGAGACGAGGACGCTCGCCGCGGTCGCGCCGGATCCCGCGGGCGGGCGCCCCTGGGGCCTGATCATCGGGCGAAGCCGGCGCGGCGAGACCTGCCTCTCCTCGCCCGAGCAGCTCGTCGGCGACGCCTACGCGTACATCGACTCGCGGCTCGGCATCGCCTTCGCCGGCGGGATCGGCGGCTTCTTCAACTGCAAGCGCAAGCCTCCGACGCGGGCCTTCCCCATGCGGACCGAGACGCTGATCAGCGGCATCGCCGACCCCGATCCGCGCGGCCGGATCGAACGCCGCGTCGTGGAGGGCCGGATCGTGTTCTCCGGCACCGTCCACCCCGACGTCGTCAGCATCACCATCACCACCCCGCACGACGTCCGCACGCTGATCCCGACCCCGGAGCACCACGCGTTCGTGACCGTCTACGCCGGCCGGTTCCCGGGAGGTGAAGCCACCGCCACCGCTCGTTTCAAGGACGGGCGCACCGTCACGCGCAGCCTCTACGTAGAGTGAGTCCGCGATGGGCTTGCAGGAGGACCTGATCGCCGCGCTCGACGCGGAGCGCGTGAGCACGGGCAACGACGATCGCCGGCGTCACGGCACCGACGAGAGCTGGCATCCGCCCGCGGCGCCGGACATCGTCGTCTACCCGCGCAGCACCGAGGAGTGCGCGGCCGTGGTCCGCCTGTGCAAGCGGCACGGCACGCCGATCGTCCCGTTCGGCGCCGGCACGAGCCTCGAGGGCCACATCGCCGCGCTGGAAGGCGGCGTGTCGATCGACACCGCGCAGATGGACCAGATCCTGCGCCTGTCGGTCGAGGATATGGACGTCACCGTCCAGGCCGGCGTCACCCGCCGCCAGCTGGATACTCGGCTCAGACCGGAAGGCGTGTTCTTCTCCGTCGACCCGGGCGCGGACGCGAGCGTCGGCGGCATGGTCGCCACCGGCGCATCCGGCACGACCTCCGTCCGCTACGGCACGATGCGCGAGAACGTCATCAACCTCACGGTCGTCACGGCCGACGGCGAGATCGTCAAGACCAAGTCGCGCGCCCGCAAGTCCTCCGCCGGCTACGACCTCACGCGCCTGTTCATCGGCAGCGAAGGCACGCTCGGCCTGATCACCGAGATCACGCTGCGCCTGCAGCCCACGCCAGAGTCGATGACGTCCGCGGCGTGCGCGTTCCCCACGCTCGACAACGCCGTCGACGCCGTGATCGAGGTGCTCGCGCACGCCATCCCGGTCGCGCGCATCGAGCTGCTCGACGACGCCCAGATCGACGCCGTCAACCGCCACTTCGAGCTGCAGCTCGAGGTCGCTCCCACGCTCATGCTCGAGTTCCACGGCACGCCCGCCGAGACGGAGGCGCAGGCCAAGGACGTGGAGGCGATCGCCAACGGCCACGGCGCGCTGGGCTTCGCGTGGGCCGCCGACGAGACCGAGCGCCGTGCGCTGTGGCACGCCCGCCACGGCGCCTACGAGTCCGCCCGCGCGCTGCGCCCCGGCGCCCAGGGCTTCACCACCGACGCCTGCGTACCCATCTCCAACCTCGCCGCGATGCTCAAGGAGACCAAGCAGGACCTGGACGAATCGGGCCTGACGGCGCCGATCGTCGGGCACGTCGGCGACGGCAACTTCCACCTCGCGATCCTCGTCGATCCCGACGACGCGGACGAGCTGCAGCGGGCGAAGGACCTCAATGACCGGCTCGTGCGTCGCGCGATCGCCTACGACGGCACGTGCACGGGCGAGCACGGCGTCGGTTACGGCAAGGCGGCGTTCCTGGAGCTCGAGCACGGCCCGCACGCGCTCGCGATGATGCGTGCGATCAAGACCGCCCTCGACCCCGACGGCCTCTTCAACCCGGGCAAGGTCCTAGGACCAGTGCCGGATTGAACCCGGCGCTCCGGCGCGTAACGTTGGACGCGCGCATGGAGAGCACCACCTTCCGCACGCTGAGCGATGTCGTGCTCGCGATCGCCGCCGATCACGAGGTCGACTCCGTGCTGCAGCGGATCGTGCACTCCGCGCGCGAGCTCGGCGGCGCGCGCTACGCCGCGCTCGGGATCCCCGACGGCGAGGGCGCGTTCGCCAGCTTCATCACGTCCGGGATGAGCGACGAGCTGATCGAGGCCATGGGCCCGCTCCCGCGCACGCACGGGATGCTCGGCGCGATGTTGCAGTCGCCCGAGCCGCAGCTGACCGACGACATCACAGCCGACCCGCGCTTCCGGGGCTGGTGGCCGCGCGCACACCCGATGATGCGTTCCTTCCTCGGCGTGCCGATCGTCGCCCGCGGCGAGATCATCGGCGCGATCTACCTCACCGTCAAAGAGGGCGGTGGGCAATTCACCGAGGAGGACCAGCGCCTGATCGGGCTGCTCGCCGCGCACGCCGCGATCGCGATCGAGAACGCCCGCCTGCACGAGCGCTCGCGGGAGCTGAGCATCGTCGAGGAGCGCAACCGGCTCGCGCGTGATCTGCACGACAGCGTCACGCAGCGCCTGTTCGGCGTGAAGCTGGCCGCGGAGTCGGCGCTCACGCTGCTCAACCGCGACGCGTGTGCGGCGGGGGTGGAGCTCAAGCGCGTCAGCGATCTCGCCCGCGAGGCGATGGAGGAGCTGCGCGCCGTCGTGTTCGAGCTGCGCCCTGCCTCGCTGGAAGCCGAAGGGCTCGCGACGGTGCTCCGCAAGCACGTCGAGGTGCTGCGACGTGTGACCGGCCAGGAGATCGACCTGAAGGTGTGCGAAGTGCCGCGCTTGAGCCCGCAGTGCGCGACGCAGGTGCTGCGGATCGCCCAGGAGGCGCTCTCCAACGCGCTGCGCCACGCCGACGCCACGCGGATCGAGGTGCGCCTGAACGGGCACACGCTGACCGTGACCGACGACGGGGTCGGCTTCGACCCGGCGGGGCCTGAGGTGCGCGGCCAGCGGCTCGGCCTGACGAGCATGGAGGAGCGCGCGACCGAGGCCGGCGGCTCGCTCACCGTGCGCAGCGAACACGGCCTCGGCACCACCGTCCGACTGGAGCTCGCCCCGTGATCCGCGTCCTGCTCGCCGACGACCACGCCGTGGTGCGCCAGGGACTGCGCACGTTCCTGGACCTGCAGGAGGACATCGAGGTGGTGGCCGAGGCCGGTGACGGCGAGATCGCCGTGGACGCCGCCAAGCGCACCGACCCGGACGTGATCCTGCTCGACCTCGTGATGCCGCGCCTCGATGGCGTCGGCGCGCTGAAGAAGCTGCGCGACACCCGTGCCCGCGTGATCGTCCTCACGAGCTTCGGCGATGACGACAAGCTGTTCGCGGCGCTGCGCGCGGGCGCGGCGGGCTACCTGCTCAAGGACGTGGAGCCCGCGGAGCTGGTGAAGGCCATCCGCGCCGCGCACACCGGCACCGCCCCGCTCTCGCCCGCGATCGCCACCCGCGTTGTGGAGGAGATCGCGGCCGGTGGCGGCGCGCCCGCCGAGGTCGACGACCTCACCGCGCGCGAGCGCGAGGTGCTCGTCCTGATCGCCAAGGGCCGCTCGAACAAGGCGATCGCGCTCGAGCTGGGTGTGGCGGAGAAGACGGTCAAGACCCACGTCTCCCACATCCTCGGCAAGCTCGATCTCACCGATCGCACCCAGGCCGCGCTGTTCGCGGTGCGCCACGGGTTGATCGAGGAGTCCTAGGCCCAATTCCCGATGGTGGCCCGACAGGGCCGGGCGTAGCTTCGAAGCCATGCCCACCGCCATCGTCACCGGCGCCTCCCGCGGCCTCGGACTCGCCTTGGCCCGCGCCCTCGCCGAGCGCGGGTGGCGGCTCGTCATCGACGCCCGCGTCTCCGGCCCGCTCGAGGAAGTCGCCACTGAACTCGGTGCCGTCGCCATCCCCGGTGACGTCACCGACCCCGAGCACCGCGCGGCCTTGATCGCCGCCGCGGGGGACGACCTGCAGCTGCTGATCAACAACGCGTCGATCCTCGGGCCGAGCCCGCAGCCGCCGCTCGCGCACTACCCGCTCGACACGCTCGAGCAGGTCTTCGCCGTCAACGTGCTCGCGCCGCTCGCGCTCATCCAGCTCGCGCTCCCGCACCGCCCGCGCATCATCAACCTCAGCTCCGACGCAGCCGAGGAGCCGTACGAGGGCTGGGGCGGCTACGGCTCGGCCAAGGCCGCGCTCGACCACCTCACCGCCGTGCTCGCGGTCGAGCACCACGACCTGCGCATCTACTCCGTCGACCCCGGCGACATGAACACGCGCATGCACCAGGAGGCGTTCCCGGGCGAGGACATCTCCGACCGCCCACCGCCCGAGGCGAGCGTGCCCGGCATCCTGGCGCTGGTCGAGGGCGACCTGCGCTCCGGCCGCTACCGCGCCGCGGAGCTGGTGCCGGCGTGAGCGCGCTCCGCGCACCCGCGGCCGACACCGTGCGGCTCATGGTGAGTGACGGCGACCGCCTGATCCACACCGACTTCGATTCCCTCCCCACCCACTTGCGCGCGGGCGACCTGCTGATCGCCAATGCGTCGGCGACGATTCCGGCGGCGTTGCCCGCGCGCAGGCCCGACGGCACCGCCGTCGATCTCCACCTCTCCACGCCCCACCAGGAGGGCTACGTGGTCGAGGTGCGCCGCCACGGCCGCCGCGTCAAGGCACACGCCGAGGCGCTCACGCTCCCCGCGGGCGGCCGGGCCACCCTGCTCGCTCCCTACCTCAGCCCCGGCCGGCTGTGGATCGCGCAGCTCGAACTGCCGGAGCCGCTGCTCCCCTACCTGTATCGACACGGCGCACCGATCCGCTACGCCCACCACACCGCTCCCCGCCCGCTCAGCGACTACCAGACGATCTTCGCGACCGAGCCCGGCAGCGCCGAGATGCCGAGCGCCGCACGCCCGTTCACGAAGGCCACGCTGCGCGCGCTCCGCGACCGCGGGGTCAGCGTCCAGCGCATCACGCTCCACACCGGCGTCTCCTCGCAGGAGCGCGGGGAGCGCCCCTACCCCGAGCGCTACCACGTCTCCGCTCACACCGCGCGCCGCATCAACGAGCGCACCGGCCGGGTGATCGCGGTCGGGACCACGGTGGTGCGCGCGCTCGAGACCGTGGCCGATGCCCGGGGCCGCGTCCACGCCGGCAGCGGCTGGACGAACCTGATGATCACGCCGAAGTCGCCGATCCGCGTCGTCGACGGCCTCCTCACGGGCTGGCACGACCCGGATGCCTCGCACCTGCTGATGCTCGAGGCGATCGGCGTCGACGCGATCCGCCGCGCGTACGCCGCGTCCGCCGGATACCGCCGCCACGAGTTCGGCGATTCACACCTGATCCTGCGCTAGCCATAGAGTGGCCCCGTGCTTCGGGGTCTAGAGGAAAGGCTGCGGCTCGCCCTGGAAGGGACCGAGACCGGGTTCTGGGAATGGGACGTCGCCACCGACACCGTCGAGTGGTCCGACAACATGGGCCCGCTCTACGACCTCCCGCGCGGCACGCAGCCCAACGGCATCGCCGACTTCCTCGACCGGATCGTCCACCCCGAGGACCGTGAGCGGATCGCGGGCATCATCCAGACCGCCCTGCGGGACGTGACGGGGTACGAGTTCGACCTGCGCGTCGCCCTCCCGGACCGGGGTGAGCGCTGGCTGCACACGCGCGCCCAGGTGCTGGCCGACGAGCACGGCCGCGCGGCACGCATCATCGGCCTGCTCTCCGACGTCACCGAGCGCCGCTACCGCGAGGAGGCGCGCGTGTTCCTCGACACCGCCTCGCAGCGCCTCGCCGCCCCGATGGACCCGGTGCGCGCGCTGGAGGAGGTCGCGCAGCTCGCCGTCCCGCGCCTCGCGGACTGGTGCGCCGTCCAGCTCGAGCAAGAGCAGGTCGCCGTGGCCCATGTCGACCCCGAGAAGGTGCGCTGGGCACGCGAGCTCCAGCAGCGTTACCCGCCGGACCCCGACGCGCCGACCGGCGCGCCCGCCGTGATCCGCTCGGGCCGTTCCGAGCTCTACCCCGAGATCGACCGCGCGCTGCTCGAGGCGGCGGCGCTCGACGAGGAGCAGATCCAGCTCGTGCGGGACCTGCAGATGCACTCGGTCATGGTGGTGCCGATGACGGTGCGCGACCGCACCCTCGGGGCGATCACGTTCGTGTGGGCGGAGTCCGGGCGCCGCTACACCGGCCGTGACCTGGAGCTGGCGGAGGAGGTCGGCCGCCGCGCCGGGCTCGCGCTCGACCACGCGCGGCTGTTCTCGCGCGAACATCGCACCGCGGAGCTGCTGCAGCGGGCGCTGTTGCCCTCGCGGCTCCCGGACCTGCCGGGCTACGAGCTCGTTGTCCGCTACGTCCCGAGCGACGCGCGCGACCACGCGGGCGGTGACTGGTACGACGCGTTCTTCCTGCCGGACGGGCGCGTCGGGATCGTCATCGGCGACGTCGGCGGGCGCGGGCTGGAGGCGGCCGCGACGATGGGCCAGATCCGCAACGCGCTGCGCGCCTACGCGCTCAAAGGCGTGTCCCCGGCCGAGGTGATCGACGACCTGCACGCGCTCGTGGATCAGACCGGGGGCGAGATCGCCTTCGTGACCGTCGTGTACGTCGTGCTCGACCTCGCCACGGGCCGCGGCGAAGTCGCGACCGCGGGCCATCTCCCACCGCTGATCGCCGGCGTCGGCTTCGTGGACATGCCGCGCTGCCCGCCGTTGGGCTTCGGCGGCGCCACCGACTGCGAGTCGAGCGCGTTCTCGCTCGCCGTCGGGCAGACGCTGTGGCTGTACACCGACGGGCTGGTCGAAGGCCGCAAGCGGCCGATCGACACCGGGCTGGCGATGCTCGCGGACGCCGCGGGCCGCGCCGAGGGGCCGCTCGGCGCGATCGCCGACCAGCTCCTCGTCTCGCTCCCCGCCGCGCGCGACGACGACATCGCGCTGCTGGGGCTACGCCGCGTCGGCTGAAGTCGCGTCGGCTGAGGCGAGCTGCGCGAGCGTGTCGCGGAGGATCCGCGACACGTGCATCTGCGAGAGCCCGACGCGCTCGGCGATCTCGCGCTGGACGAGGTCCTCGACGAAGCGCAGGCGCAGCACCTCGCGCTGGCGCTCCGTGAGCGTGCCGCTGAGCTGCTCGATCCACAGCGCGTTCTCGACCCGGTTGAGGCCGTCGTCGTCACGACCCAGCGTGTCCGCGAGGCCGGTGTCGCCGGCGTCGTCGCGGGTGGTCACCGGTGCGTCGAGGCTGGCGAGCCGCGAAGCGCCGGCGGCCAGGCGCGCCTCGGTCACTTCCTCCACGCTCATCCCCGTGGCGTGCGCGACCTCGTTGACGCTCGGGTAGCGCCCGAGCTCCTGGCGCATGCCCTCGCTGACCTTCTCGACACGGGCGATCGCCTCCTGCGTCCCGCGGGAGACGTGGATCGTCCACGTGCGATCGCGGAAGTGGCGCTTGAGCTCGCCGAGGATGGTCGGGACGGCGAACGACGTGAACGCGATGCCGCGCACCGGGTCGTAGCGGTCCACGGCCTTGACCAAGCCGACGTTCGCCACCTGGCACAGGTCCTCCAGCGGCTCCCGCGCGTGGCGGTACTGCACCGCGAGTGATCGCGCGAGCGGCATGTGCTGCTCGATCAGGCGGCTCCGCGCATGGCTGTCACCCAGGCGAGCGCGCCTCCACAGTTCCCCCGTGTGGCGCATCTGCCCCCGGAAACCTACGCACGCGTGGTTTTGCTCCGCATGAATGCGGTCAGACGTCCGACCGTGAGAGTCGGTTCAGGCCTCGTGACCGGGATCGATCCGCTTCGCGCGGTGGAACGTGAACTCCTCGCCGTCACCCGAGGAGGCGTCGATCGGCTCGAGCAGGAACGCGTCGTGATCACCCGCGTCGACGCGCGCGAGCACGCGGCCGACGAACCAGTTCTCGCAGCGGTCGAGGATCGGGACGCCGAGCGGCCCCTCACGCCACTGCGTGCGCCCGAACTTGTCCGTCTGGTCACCGGTCTCGCCGCCGAAGAGCTGCGCGAGGTCCTCCGCCTCGGCCGGGACGGCGTGGACGCCGAGCGCGGGTGCGTCCTTGCCCTCGCGGAACGTGCGGTTCTTGTGCGAGAGGCAGGCGATGAAGCGCGGCGGGTCGATGCTGGCCTGGGTCGTGAAGCCGACGAGGCAGCCGAACGGGCCGGGCACGGTGACGATGAACATCGGGTACTCGAGGTCGCCGACGATGCCTTCGAACTCGCGCATCAGTAGAAGACCGTCTTCGTGATGTGCGCGGGCTGCTCGCTGTAGGGCGGGTGCTGGCCGCGGTTCCAGAGCCAGTTGTCGAGCGTGCGCGGCGGGACGTTCGCGCGTTGCGCGAGCAGTTCGCAGGCGTGGACGGCGGTGGCGCGCACCTCGCGCTCGAACGCCTCACCGGCGGGAAGCTCGTGCTTGTTGTCGATGGCGTGCGCGAGCGCGTCGTCGTAGATCAGGACGCCGTCCAGCCGCAGGACGTGCGGGACCAGGTTGTCGGCGAAGATCGTGAGGCGGTCGACGTCCGGGAAGTCCACGACGTTCGCGAGGTGCAGGTCGTTGGCGGCGATCTGGGCGCGCTTGTAGAAGCCGTGGTCGGCGAAGAACGGCATCGTGCTCAGGCGCCGGGCGAGGTCGTCGGCCGTGGTGCCGAGGGCGTTCTCGGGGAGCCAGGCGCCGAGCTGGTTGAGCGCCTCGGCGTACAGCCCGGTGAGACGGTGGCTGGGCTCCAAGCCGAGCGTGGTGGCCACGACGTTCGCGTCGAGCGCGTGCAGTTGCTCGGCCGTCCAGGGCCCGTCGGCGCGGGCATGGGTGGTGAGGCGCTCGGTGATCGCGTCGGTGGTGGTGTCGAGTTCGTGGAAGTAGCCGGAGCCGAAGTTGATCGTGTCGAGGATCAGGACGTAACGGGCGACGTCGTCCGGCGAGCCTTCGAGGAAGTGCAGCTCGGGGTCCAGACCGGCGATTCCGCCCAGCTCGATCGGCGCGTCGACGTCGATCCGGACGTGGCGCGCCGTCGCGGCGATCTGAGCGCAGTGGCGGCGGACCTCGTCGGCGAGCACAGCCGGACAGGCTACGGTCTTGGACCGCATGCGTCGTCTTGTCGTGCTTCTGACGCTCCTCGCGGTCGCCGGGTGCGGCGGCGATGAAGAGCCCGCTTCCGCCCCCTCGCAGCGGCCGGTCACGGTCGCGCTGGACTTCGTCCCCAACCCCGTGCACGCGCCGATCTACCTGGCCGACGAGGCGGCCGTGCGGATCCAGACGCCCGGGTCCGGGCCGGACGGGCTCAAGCTCGTGACGAGCGGGAAGGTCGAGCTCGGCGTGCTGGACATCCACGACCTCGCGATCGCGCGGGCCGCGGGCACCGACGTGGTCGCCGTCGGCGCGTTGGTCGGCAAGCCGCTGGCGGCGCTGGTCGCGCAGCCCGACGTGGCGCGGCCGCGGGACCTGGAGGGGCGCACGGTCGGCGTCTCCGGGCTGCCGTCCGACCCCGCGTTCCTGAAGGCGATCGTGGAGCACGACGGCGGGGACGTGTCGAAGATCAAGCAGGTGACGATCGGCTTCAACGCCGTGTCGCGGCTGCTGACCAAGCGGGTGGACGCGGTGCCGGTGTTCTGGAACGCCGAGGGCGTGGCCTTGAAGCAGCGGGGGCTGAAGGCGAACGAGTTCCGCGTCGAGGAGTACGGCGCCCCGCCTTACCCCGAGGTCGTGTTCTTCACCTCGCGGGAGACGCTGGCGGCGGAACGTCCGCGGGTCGAAGCCGCCCTGGACGCGATCGCGGCCGGGCTGGACGCTGCGCGGGCGAATCCCGAGAAGGCCGTGGACGTGATCGCGAAGGCGGCCGAGACCGACGACCGCGAACTCGTGCGGGCTCAACTCGACGCGGTGCTGCCGATCTTCGCCGACGGGCTGAAGCTGGACCGCGCGGTGCTCGAGCAGTGGGCCGACTTCGACGCCGAGATCGGCCTCGTCGAGGAACGTCCCGATGTGGAGCGCGCGTTCGATTTCAGCGTGCGCGGAGAGTAACGGCGGGGCGCCCGGACGCTGTCACTCGTCCGAGCTGCCACCGAATCTTTTGGGGGCCGCTCAATGCGACCACCAGGCTTCAGAGCCGTGGTAAGGCGAGTAAGGACTCGCCGCCGAAATATCGCCCTAAGGGGTCCGGCGGATCTTCCATTGCCTGGCTCACACCATGGCGCAGACGGGCCGTTTGCGCAACCCCCTGATGTCAGCGCGCGGTCGTCGGCGCGGTGTCCGTCCGGCCGGACTCGACCGTCAAGTTCCAGTCCTCGATCGTGCGCCCGGGAACCTCCTTCTTGCCGATCGACTTGGTCCCGAGCAGCGCTCCGGTATCCGGGTCGAAGAGGAACAGCGTGCGCCAGGCCTCGTCCTCGAACTGCACGCCGACGCCGGTGCGCTTGAGCGGGTCGGTGACGCTCGGGACCAGCTCCGCCCCGGACAGGCTCTTGAGCACGCTGAAGAGCGCGACCTTGACGTCGTGCGGCGTCCCCGCGAACGAGAGCAGGGCGCCCGCGTAGGCCGTCACGACCACGTTGTCGCGGTCCTCAAGCTTGGCCTTGAGCGCCACCGGGTCGGTGGGCAACGCCCGCACCTCCGCCAGGCTCATCCCGAGCACCTCGATGTCCTCCTGCCGCTGCGGCGAGTCGTCGAGCGCCGGCCGCCGCTGCCCCTCGTAGGCCAGCTTGTCCTCCGGCTTCGGGAACGTGGCCCGGTCCCAGTGGATGATCTGCTTGACCACGCCGGTGCCGTCGTCGGCCACCCACTGCTCGTACTCGTGCGGGATCACGGCGACGTAGTCCTGACCCATGTGCGACGTGTAGGAGATCTGCTTGAGGTACGCGTAGCGGCCCTGCTGGGTGGGCGCGCCGGCGACCTTGTCGCGCAGGCTGGTCAGCACGGTCGCCGCGTTTGCGGGCGCGGGCTCGAGGACCGCGGTGGTCTTGCCGCCGGGCAGGGCGACGCCGAGTGTGAGCGCGGCCGTGGCGAGCGCGACCGGAGCGAGCACGAGCCGGCGCCGGGCGCGCCGCGGCCGCGCCACGCGGGCCGGCACCTCTCCGCCTCGCCCAGCGCGGACGTCACCGGGCGTCTCTGCGGCCATCAACCGGCGCAACTCGTCGTCCATCCGGGTGCCGGCGGCCGCCGTCGGCGCCGTGTCGCGGGCCGGGTCGGCCTGTGCGAGCTCGTCGATCATCGTTCCTCCAAGGCGGTCATGGACGCGAGCGCGGGTCCGCTCTCGTCGGTCAGTGCGGTGTGCAGACGGCGGCGCGCGCGGTGCAGGCGCACGGCCGCGGCACCGCGGCGGCAGCCGAGCGTGGCGGCCGCTTCGGCGAGCGTCAATCCTTCCCAGGCCACGAGCAGGACGAGCTCGCGATCGTGGTCGGGCAGCGCGGCGAGCGCGCGGGCGAGGTCGGCGCGCAGGCCGACGGCTTCCGCCAGGTCGGGCGCGGACGTCGTGGCGTGGGCGGCGGCGCGCTCGGTCAGCGCGTCGCGGCGGTCGCCGGCGCGGCGATGGTTCGCCAGCACCTTGCGGGCCACGCCGTACAGCCACGGGAGCGGTTCGCGCGGCACGTCCTCGCGTCGCCGCCAGGCGATGAGGAACACCTCGGTGACGAGGTCCTCGTGGTCTGCGGGAGCGCGGCGCCGGAAGTAGCGCCACACGTCATCCCGGTGCGCGGCGTAGAGGGCGTCGAAGTCGGTCACACCAAGGCCTCTGTCCGGGAGCGCCGCGAGTGTTACGCCGGCCCGAGAGGAAGTGCCGCGCGCACCGTCGTGCCCGCCCCGGGCGGCGACTCGAGCGTGAGGTGGCCGCCGAGCGCCTCGACCCGATCCGCGAGCCCGCGCAGCCCGGTCCCGCCGCTCGCGGGATCAGCACCGCCGCGGCCATCGTCGGAGATCTCCACGCGCAGCTCACCCGCCTCGGTGGCCATGCGCACGCGCACCTCGCTCGCCTCGGCGTGCTTGACGGCGTTGGTGAGGCTCTCCGCGACGACGAAGTACGCGGCAGCCTCCAGCGGCTCCGCCAGCCGGCCCTCGGGCACGCCTTCCAGCTCGAGCGGCAACGGCGAGCGCGTGGCGAGCGTCTCGAGCGCCGCGGCGAGTCCGCGGTCGGCGAGCACGGCGGGATGCAGCCCGCGGGCGAGCTCACGCAGCTCGGCGAGCGCCTGCTCGAGCTCGGTCGCCGCGCCGCGCAGCAGCGCGATCGCCTTGTCAGGCTCACCCAGGCGCTTCTCGAGCACGCGCAGCTGCACCGCGAGCGCGACGAGCCGCTGTTGCGCGCCGTCGTGCAGGTTGCGTTCGAGCCGCCGGCGCTCCGTCACGCCCGCCTCGAGGATGCGGATGCGCGAGGCCTTGATCTCCGCTCGGGCCTCCGCCGATTCGAGCGCGAGCGCGACCAGCTCCGCGAAGCCCGCGAGCCGATGCTCGGCGTCCTCCCCGAGCGCGCCCGCCGAAGCGACCAGGACGAGGCCCCAGACCCGCCCGCCCGTGACCACGACCGGCGCACCGACCGCGGACCGGTAGCCCCGCTCGACCATCGTCTCGGCCGCGACGCCGCGCACGCCGCGATAGTCCTCGATCCGCGCCGGCGCACCCGTGCGCGCGACCACGGCGGTGAGCCCGTCGCTGTCGGTGGTCGGGACGACGGTGCCGACCTCGAACCCGCCGAGGTCGTCGTCGACCCAGCGGCCGACGGTCAGCGCGAAGTCGCCCTCGTAGCGGATCGTCGCCGCGCTGCGCGCGTGCAGCAGCCGACCCGCCTCCTCGGCGACGACGTGGAAGATCGCCTCGGGCTCGGGGTCGCTCGCCACCAGCGTCGCCACGCGCCGGAGCGCGGACTGCTCCTCGGCCAGCACGGCGAGCGCCTCGTACGCGCCCGCGTCGAGCACGAACCCGACCAGCGTGTCCTCGAGCACGAACAGCGTGCCGGAGATCGGCATCCGGTGCGCTTCCGCGATCCGCACGCGGCGTGGCGCCCCGGACCCGACCAACATTGCCCGGACCTCGATCGCGAGCGGCCCCTCGCTCAGGAGGCGACCGGTCTGCACGCCGGTGGTCATCGTGAACGCCGTGTTCACGTAGACCGCGCGCAGCTGCGCGTCGAAGCACCCGATCGCGGCGGGCGTCGCGTCGAGCAGTCCCCGCAGGGCCGCGGAGGTCAAGGCGGGGCCGCGCATGTCGGAGCTAGACGCTAGCCGTGAAAGCGGATCGTGTGCCCCCGACCAACGTTCCGGGGGCACACGCCGGGGATCAGAATGGCGGCAACTCGCAGGCCGGTCAAGCCTGTTCAACCGCTCAAGGGTCTAGAGATCGACTACTTGGAGGTCTGGTACTCGAGCTTGCAGCGAGTCGGTGAGCACGCGGCGGTGACAGCCCGCGGGATCGGCCTCCAGGCACAGCAGCGCGGTCGCCGGCCCGTGCTCGAGCTCCTTCGCCAGGCCGTCGAGCGCGTCCGGCGCGGTCTCCTCGATGTGGGCGAGAAACGCCGCCGCCCCCTCCTGCACCCGACCCGCATGGAACAGCCAGCGCATGTCGGCGGGCGTCCCGAGCTCGCGCCGGTGCTCGTAGACGATCCCGTGATCTCCGAGCAGCTCGCCGAGGCGCGTCTTCGACATCCCGGGCCGGCGCGACTGCGGCCGGAACCGCACGTCGATCACCCGCTGCACCCCCGCGGCCTCGAGCTCCGCGACGAGCTCCGGCGGCAACAGGCGCTCGTACCCGATGGTGAAGATCGTCGCCACGCCGCTGAGGCTACCCCTGACAGCGGGATTGCAGGATCGCCGGGAACGCGCTTCTAGGTTGGACGCGATGCGCCGCGTGGTGTTGCTGGTCCTTGCCGTCTTCCTGTTCGTCCCCGTCGCGGTGGCGCAGGACGAGGGCACGCTGCGCGACCGGATCGGCGACGGCAAGTCGCGAGAGCGCTCGTTGGCCAGCGCGGCCGACCGGCTGGGCGAGCTGGAACGCAAGGCCACGCGCGAGGTCGTGATCCTCGAAGGCCGGCTCGGCGCCGCCCAGCAGGACCTCAACGAGGCCGAGACGCGCCTCGCGGCCACCGAAGCGCGTGAAGCCTCGGCCCGCCGCCGCGTCACCCGCCTGCGCGAGCGGCTCTCCGAGGTGCGCGACAAGCTCTCCGGGCTCCTGCGCGAGCGCTACATGGGCGGCCGGCCGGACTTCGTCACCGTCGTCCTGCACGCCGACGGCTTCCCGCAGCTGCTCGAGACGCTGTCGTTCGTCAAGCGCGTCGAGCGCGCGGACACCCGCGTGCTCAATCTCGTCCGTGACGCTCGCGGCGAGGCCGGGTCAGAGCAGCGCGAGCTGGAACGTCTCGCGGCCCGGCAGGCGCGAGAGCGCACCGCCGTGCTCGCCCGCCGCAACGCGCTCGCCAGCATCACGGCCGGCCTGCGCGAGCGCCGCGACACCATCTCCCGCGCCCACGCCGCCCGCGTCGCCGCGCTCAACGCGACCCGCTCCGGCCGTCGCAAGGCCGAGCGCGAGCTCTCCCGCCTGCTCGCCGCCCGTGCCCGCGCCGCCCGCGCGCCCTCCACCTCCGGCGGCCCGTGGGCGATCCCGTGGCCGATCGTCCAGTGCGAGTCCGGCGGCCAGAACCTCCCGCCCAACCACGCCGGCGCCTCCGGTTACTACCAGTTCATGCAGGCCACCTGGAAGGGCCTCGGCGGATCGACGCCGCACGCCTACCAGGCCTCCAAGGCCGAGCAGGACCGCCTCGCCGCGCGCCTGTGGGCCGGCGGCGCGGGCCGTCACAACTGGGTCTGCGCCGACCTGGTGTAAAACGCCACTGTGCGTCACCTCTTCGAGCTGCCGGACTGGGCGAGCGAACTTCTTGACGAGACGCGCGTCGCGCACCTCGGGCTGCTCGACGAGAGCGGGCACCCGCGGGTGCAGCCGATCACGTTCGCTCGGGTCGGGGACACGCTCGTGAGCGCCATCGACGACAAGCCGAAGCAGCGCGTCCCGGCCCGGCTCGCGCGGCTGCGAGCCGACCCGCGCGCGACGATCACCATCGACCGCTACGACGACGACTGGACGCAGCTCGCCTGGGTGCAGGTGCTCGCCACGGCCACGATCCGCGAGCTCGACCCCACGTCGCTCGCCGCGTTGCAGCGGCGCTACCCGGCCTACGCGACGCCGCCACCCGGACCGCTCATCGTGTTCTCACCACTTCGCGTCCTCTGCTGGCGCGCGAGCGGGTAGTGTCGCGCGATGAGGCTCGCGCTGCTACTCACCGCAATGCTGCTGATCGCGCCGGCCACCGCGCTGGCCCAGGACGAAGAGGACCGCTGCGGTCCGCGCAAGCAGGGTGAGCAATGCGGTGAGGGCAACGGGCGCCAGACGCCGGGCGGCGGGGACACGGGCAACGTGTCGCACAAGGGCTGGCCGAAGATCACGGGCATCCTGTGGAAGGTGCTCGACAGCCGCGATCACGAGCGCACGGGCACCGAGGACAACGACGAGCTGCTCGGCCACCACGGGGACGACACGATGTACGGCCTCGAGGGCAAGGACGTGCTGTGGGGCGACTGGGAGAAGGACAACCCGTCGAACCAGACCGACGTGATGCGCGGCGGCGGCGGGAACGACTTCCTCTATCCCAGCCACGGCAAGAACAACATGTACGGCGGGGCCGGGAACGACCGGATCATCGCCTACTACGGCCGCGGGCTGATCGACTGCGGCCCGGGGAACAAGGACTACGCGCAGACGCGCTGGCAGCGCGACGACTACCGCGTCCGCAACTGCGAGCGCATCCGGCACTTCTGCGCGTTCGGGTCAAAGCCCAACGGCGACTGCAAGAAGCCGGGCGAGAACGCGTTCGCGGTGCTCAGCCGTCAGGCTTCCCACAAGGCCTTGTTGGCCTTCTTGGACGCCTGGTAGTTCGCCAGCGCCTCGGCGGAG
Source organism: Solirubrobacter taibaiensis (assembly GCA_027587225.1). Lineage (GTDB taxonomy): Bacteria > Actinomycetota > Thermoleophilia > Solirubrobacterales > Solirubrobacteraceae > Solirubrobacter > Solirubrobacter taibaiensis. The sequence continues at coordinate 54,017 of JAPDDQ010000013.1, read as the reverse complement.
TCCACGTCGCCCAACGTGGGATGCCACGGGACCAGCGGCTCCGCCAACGCGACGTCGAAGCGCTTGAACAGCACCGACCCCAGGGCTTTGACCTTCATCTTCCCGTAGCCGGGGAGCCCGTCGATGTTCTCGCGCAGCTCGTCGGACGTCGACGCGCGCGTCCAGACGGCAGCCGCATCGCCGTCGTACACGGACACCACGTGCACGGCCAGCGCGTTCACTTGCTTGGCCATCATCGCCGGGAAGCGATGGATCGCCGGGATCTGCCGGAAGATCGGCTCCAAATCGGCTCCGGCGACGACCGCGGGCGACAACGATCCGAGCCGCTCCCGCAACACCCACGGCCCCATGAACGCCTTCGGCACCGGCACGCGCTGATCCAACGCGAACCCGATCAGCAGCGCGAACGGGTCCTCCACGAGCAGCCGGTCGGCCTCCTCGACCCCGGTGAAGTGCAGGCGGTCCGCGATCACGACGCCAGCTCCGGCGGAAGCGCCTTCGGCCCGTCCGGATACAGGAACGCCAGCGTCTCCTCGCTCATCTCCAGCGTGTTGGCGGCCTCGTGCGGCGCCCCCATGACCAGCCAGAGCGTGTCGGCATCGCCGTCATTGAAGAGCTGCCGAACGCTCTCGGGCTCCACGTACACCGCCGACAACCGCGGCAGGACGAGTGAGTCCTCGCCGATCCGGATCCGCCCCTCGCCGTCCAAGACGACGTAGAGCTCGGCCGTGAGCCGGTGCCGGTGCTTCGTGGAGGCCTCACCGGGCCGCAGGCGCCAGAACCGCGCGCCGAACCCCTCGGCCCCGAGCTGCTTCGCCAGGTCGGTGTTCAACACGCCCATCTGGTTCGACGGGCGCCAGAAGGCCTCGCCCGCCGGCAACACGGAGTAGCTCACGCCTGCAGGTTAACCGCCTCTTCCCACGCGCGCTCGAGCGCGGTGAGCATGGTCTCCACCGGCTGCGCGCCGGAGAGCCCGTAGCGGCGGTCGAAGACGAAGAACGGCACGCCCTGGATGCCGAGCTGCTGGGCGAGCGCCTCGTCCTCGCGGACGTCCTCGGCGAACTTGTCCAGCCGCAACGACTCGCGCGCCTCGACCGGGTCCACGCCGACCTCTTCCATCAGCCGCACGAGCGTGTCCCACACGCCGAGCGACTCGCCCTCGGTGAAGTACGCGCGCAGCAGCCGCTCCTTGGCGTCCGCCTGGTGCCCGTAGGTCGCGGCCAGGTGGATCATGCGGTGCGCGTCGAAGGAGTTGCCGCCCTTGGTCTGATCCATGTGGTACTCGAGCCCCTCGCCGGTGGCCCGCTCTTCCATCTCGGCGTGCAGCTGCAGCGCACGCTCCTGGCTCATCCCGAACTTGCCGGCCAGCCGCTCGGCCGCCGAGCCGTGGACGTCGCGCGACGCGTCAGGATCGAGCTCGAAGGAGCGCCACATGACCGTGACCTCAGCCCGGTGCTCGAAGCGTTCCAACGCCGCTTCGAACCTTCGCTTGCCGATGTAGCACCAGGGGCAGACCACGTCGGACCAAATTTCCACCGTCAACGGCATCGCCCCAGAATAGGGGTGATCCGATCGGATTACATGGGACGAGGAGATGGATCGCTCGGCCGACGACAGGACACCCTGTCGCGCGGACCATGAGATCCATGACATCGCTCGCCATCGAGACCCACGGCCTCGGCAAGCGCTTCGGCGCCCGGGCCGCCTTGGAGTCGATCGACCTGGAAGTGCCGCGCGGGACCGCGTTCGGCTTCCTGGGCCGGAACGGGGCCGGAAAGACGACGCTCGTGCGCCTGCTGCTCGGGCTGGCGGAGCCCACCTCCGGCACCATGCGCCTGCTCGGCCACACCCTGCCCGACGAGCGCTCACAAGCCCTCGCCCGGGTGGGAGCGATCGTCGAGGAGCCGCGCTTCCACCCCCACCTGACCGGGCGCGAGAACCTCCTCGTGCACGCCGCCGCGCGGGACAAGCACGCCGCCGGACGCATCCCCGACGCCCTCAAGCGCGTCGGCCTCGCCGCCCGCGCGGACGACGTCGTCAAGGGCTACTCGCTCGGCATGCGTCAGCGGCTCGGGATCGCCCGTTGCCTGCTGTGCGACCCGGAGCTGCTGATCCTCGACGAGCCGGTCAACGGCCTCGACCCCGCCGGCATCCTCGAGTTCCGCCACCTCGTGCGCTCGCTCGTGGACGAGGGCCGCACCGTCCTGCTCTCCTCGCACCTGCTCGACGAGGTGGAGAAGACGTGCGACGCCGCCGCGATCGTGGACAACGGCCGCGTCGTCGCCCAGGGGACGATCGAGGCGCTGACGGCCATGAGCGACGAGCGCACGATCGACATCGTCGCCGCGCCCGCCGTGAAGGCCGCGACCGTGCTCGCCGCCGTGCCGGTGATCGAGCGTGCCGTGGAGCACGAGGGCGGCATCCGCGCGACGCTGGCGCGCAATGCCCCGCGTGACGCCGACGTCGTCACCGTGCTGCTGCGCCGCCTGCTGGCGGAGGACATCTCGGTGGAGCGCGTGATCCCCGTCCGGCGCAGCCTCGAGGACCAGTTCCTGTCGATGACGACCCGCCTGGAGAACGCGTGATGCTGCGCCTCGTGCAAGCCGACCTGCTCAAGCTGCAGCGCCGCCGCGGCATGGTCGCCGTCGTCGCCGGGCTCGTGCTGGCGTCCGTCGTCATCTACTACGCGGTCGGGGCGATCCTCGACAAGTCGACGGACTTCGAGAGCGCCGTCGGCATCCTCACGCTGCTCGCCGCCGTGGCCGGCGCGATCATCGGCGCCACTGCGGGCGGGGCGGACATCGAGTCCGGCGTGTTCCGTGACCTCGTCGCCACGGGCCGCAACCGCGGCGCGCTGTTCTTCTCCCGCGTGCCCGCGGCCTGGGTGCTGACGTTGAGCATCCTCACCGTCGCGCTGATCGCCTCGGCGATCATCTCCCGCCCCGCCCTCAGCGACGTCGCGCGCGGCGGGCTCACCGTGCTCGTCAGCGGCGCGCTCACCGCCGCCGTCTGCGTCGGCCTCGCCGCGCTCACCGGCCGCAGCGGCCAGGTGATGGGCTTCGTGCTCGCGTTCCAGCTCGGTGTCGCGCCGCTGCTCGCCCAGCTCGACGTGCTCGGCGACGGCCGCTTCGCCATCCCCGCCGTCGCGATCGCCCGGCTGGACAACGCGGACGGGTTGGTGGCCACCTTGCCCCTGCTCGGCGCGATCGGGATCATCCTCGCGTGGGCCGCCGCCGCACTCGGCGCCGGCCTGTGGAGGACGAGGACGCAGGAGATCTGACCTTGCCCCGCCGGCACGCCATCCCGCTGTTCATCGCGATCGTCGCGGTGAGCGTGGTGCTGCCGTTCTTCCTGCTGCTGGCGCTCGTGCCGCTGTACTGGATCGCCGCCGACCGCGGCCTCAAGCCCGCGGTCGCGGCGGGCGCGGTGCTCACCGTCGCGCAGCTCGCCGACCTCGACCACTGGGCCGAACCCGTGACCTGCGCCGTCCTCGCCGTCGCCACCATCGCGAGCGCCCGCTTCATTGCCATCCGGCGCGAGCTGCTGGGCAAGAACGCGGCCGCCGAGGAGCGCCTGCGGATCGCGCGCGAGCTGCACGACGCCGTCGGCCACGACGTCTCCCTGATGGTCGTGCAGGCCGAGGCACTCGCCGCGGTCACCGGCGACGAGCGCGCGGACGCGATCGCCGCTCAGGGCCGGCGCACGATGGCCGAGCTGCACCGCGTGCTGCGCAACGACCCTGAGCGCAAAGGCCTCGACGAGCTCGACACGGTGGTCGACGGCGCCCGCGCCGCCGGCGTGCCGATCACACTCGCCATCGAGGGCACCCCGCGCGCGCTCACCCCGGGCCTGGAAGCGTCCGCGTTCCGGATCGTGCAGGAGGCGGTGACGAACGTCGTGCGACACGCCAACGGCGCGCCCGCGACCGTCACGATCGTATACGGCGCCAGCGCCCTGAGCCTCACGATCCAGGACGAGGGCGGCCGTTCGACCGCGCTCACCAACGGGCACGGGCTGATCGGGATGCGTGAGCGCGTCGCCGCGTTCGGCGGGACGCTCGACGCCGCCCCGAAGGACCGCGGCTTCGAGGTCCGGGCGGAGCTCCCGTACGCATGATCCGCGTCCTGATCGCCGACGACCAGCCGCTCATGCGCACCGGCTTCAAGACCGTGCTCGAGGCCACGGGACAGATCGAGGTGATCGCTGAAGCCGACGACGGCGCGCAGGCGATCGAGCTCGCCGCGCAGCACCACCCGGACGTGATCCTGATGGACATCCGGATGCCGGGCCTCGACGGGATCGAGGCCACGCGCAGGCTCCCGCGCCACAAGGTCCTCATCCTCACCACCTTCGGCCTCGACGAGTACATCGTCGAAGCGCTGCGAGCCGGCGCCTCGGGCTTTTTGACCAAGGACGTCCCACGCCAGGAGCTGGTGGCCGCGGTGAAGGCGGTCGCGAACGGCGATGCCGTCCTCGGCCCCAAGGTCACGAGACAACTCCTGGACCGTGTCGCGCACCGGCTCCCGCAGACGACGCCCAACGCAACGCTGTCCGAGCTGACCGACCGCGAGCGAGAGGTCCTCAACCTCATCGCCGGCGGCCTCTCCAACCAGGAGATCGCGCGAGCGCTCGTGGTGGCGGAGCCGACCGCCAAGCGCCACGTCTCCAACCTGCTCGGCAAGCTCGGTCTGAGAGACCGGGTGCAAGCCGTGATCTACGCCTACGAGCACGGCGTGATCGAACGCGGTCGGGGCGGGTGACGTGGCTTTCCCCTCACGTCACCCGCCGGCCCCAGACCGCGTCACGCCATTGTTCCCCCGGACCGCCCCTCAACGGCACCCGACAACGGCGCAACCCCCTGCAACTTGCTACGGCGTAGTGGTCGACAGCGTGAACGTCAGCGTCTTCGAGTAAGACCCTGTCCGCAGCGCGTCATTCGCACCGATCGCCTGCTTGAACGTCACCGCGACCGCCTCATTGGAGACCGGCGCGGTCCACGTCGCCTTCGAGAACTCCACCCGCAGGGGCTGCGGGAGGCTGAAGGCGCCGTTCATCAGGTGGCCCGGATCGCCGACCGACAGCGTCGCGTCACCGGCGGTGGAGATCACGGTCGCCGTCGTGGACGTCGTGTACTCCCGCGCCACACCCGGCGTGAACGCGCCGAACGTCGGCGAGGCGCCCAGCGTCAGCGAGAGCGTCGCCGGCACCGTGCCGCCCACGTCGCCCGCCGTGGCCGTCTCGTTCGGGCCGTCCGCCGTCGGGGACGCGAGGTCGCCCGGGTGGCAGTGGTGCGGCGCGTAGAACGTCGAGCCCTCGACGCAGCGGAACATGCTCGGGTTCGTGAACGACGGTGCGAGCCGGACCTTCGTGGCCTGCTCGAAGGCGTAGCCCGCGTTGAGCAGCTTCGCCTCCGCATCCTTGGCGGCGACGAACGTCACGCCGATCGGGTTGCGGCCTGAGCCGCCTGTGCCGAAGCCGGCCGGGACGGTCAGGACCGGGTAGCCCGCGCGGTCCGCGTAGCCCACCAGCGCGTTGCCGCTCGGGACCATGATCACGTCGGCGTCCGTCAAAGCCGCGTCGATGACCGCGGCGTTGGCGGCGATGCCCGCAGCCGTGTCCGCGTCCAGCGTGGAGACGTCGGGCGACAGCGCCGCCGTCAGCTCACGTTGCTGGTACTTGAGGCCCTCGACCGGGTTCGCCGTGTTGTACGCGACGATCGCGGCCAGCGTGCTCTTCCCGCCCAAGTAGGCGTTGACGTCCTTCTCGAACGAGCGCGAGATGACGCTCGCGACGTTCGCCGGCGTCGCGATCGTCTTGACCGCCGTGGTCGCGCCCACACCCTGCAGCGCGGTGATCGCGGTCGGGTACGGCGCCGTGGTCGAGTTGATGACCGCGACGCGCGTGCCGGTGGCCGAGGCCGAGAGCGAGACCGTCTTGCCCGACAGCACCTCGAACGCGCTCGCCGCGTCGGCGACCGTGCGGGTGATCGGGCCGGCCGCGTCCTGCGACTTGGCGACCGGCAGCACACCGGCGGTCGACACCGCGCCGACCGTCGGCTTCAGGCCGACGACACCCGCCACGCCCGCCGGCGCGATCAGCTGCGCCGTGTCCGTGGAGGTCTCGGTGCCGATCGTCAGCGCCGCGAGGCCGGCCGCCGTCGCCGCCGCGGAACCCGCGGAGGAGCCGGCCGGCGTCTTGTCGGTGTCCGACGGGAGCAGCACCTGCCCGCCGAGCGAGCTGTAGCCCTCCGGCAGGTTCGCGTCGAACAGGCCGCCGAGCTCGGTGACGTTCGTCTTGCCGAGCACGATCGCGCCCGCCGCCTTCAGCTTCGCCACCAGGGCGGCGTCCGCGGCCGGCATCGAGTTCTGCAGCGCGATCGAGCCGCCCGTGGTGGGCAGGCCCTTCGCGTCGATCGTGTCGTCGAGCAGGACCGGCAGGCCGTGCAGCGGGCCGCGGACGGAGCCGGCGGCGCGCTCGGCGTCGAGCGCCTTCGCCTCGGTCACCGCGCTCGTGTTGAGCGAGCGGACGGCCTGCAGGGCCGGGCCCTCGGCGTTGGTCATCGCGATGCGGGTCAGGTACGCCTTCGTCAGCGTCTCCGACGTGAGCGTCCCGGAAGCGAGGCGGTCACGCAGCGCGGAAGCGGACTCCGTCTCCAGCGAGAACGGCAGGATCGTCTTGCCACCCGCGAGCGCGAGCGTCGACTTGTAGTCCGGGTTGCAGGCGCCGCGCGAAGCGAACGGCGGGGCCGGCACCGTGTCGGCGCAGCGGTACATGCTCGGGTTGACCTGCGAAGCCGGCTTGCGCAGCTTCGTGCCCTGCTCGATCACGTACGCGACACCGATCAGGTCCCGCTCCTTGTACGCGTTCGCGTGGATCGAGACGTTGAGCGTGCGCCGCTGGGTGTCGTTGTAGCCCATCGGGATCGTCAGCTGCGGGTAGCCGGCGCGGGCGCCGTTGGAGACGCTGCCGAGGATCGCGATGAAGTCGTCGCTCGTGTCGGCGGGCGTGTCGTTGATCATCATCCGGTCGATCCCGGAGTGGCTCAGCCGCTTGCCGACGAGCACGTCGTTGCGGTAGGCGACCGAAGCGGCCGAGTCCGGCGTGATGTCGATCGCGAACGCGCTGGCGTGCGTGCCGTTGCCGAACTTCAGCGCCTCCTGCGCGTTGGCCGTGTTGTCGGCCATCTCCTGCTCGACGGTCTTGATCGGCGCGTCCGGGCCGAGGTGGCGGTAGTAGGAGCCGATGTCGCGCTTGGCCTCGTAGCCGAGCACGCCGCCGGGCATGCCGGCCGGGCTGATGTTCGCCCGCTCGACCATGATCGCGCCGGCCGCGACGAGCGCGTCGTAGGCCTGCTTGAGCGGCGTGCCCTCGGTCAGCGTGCCGTTGTAGCCGATGCGCTTGCCGCGCACGAAGTTCGCGTCCAGCGCCGACATGTAGTTCGGGACCGTGGCCGGGACGGGCGGGATGATCTCCTCGTCGGGAACGCCCGCGCCCCAGATGCCCTTGTAGTAGTCGGCGTTGTGGGCGTCGTAGCCCGCGATCGACTGCAGCGTCATCGCCGCGTTGGCGACGGTGCGGTCCATCGGGCCGGCGGTGTCCTGCGAGGCCGAGATCGGCGCGATGCCGTAGCCGGGCACGAGGCCGACCGTCGGGCGCAGGCCGACAAGGCCGTTCGCCTGCGACGGGGAGATGATCGAGCCGCTCGTTTCCGTGCCGATGACGAGCGTGCTCAACGCGGCGGCGCCCGCGGAGCCGGAGCCGGAGGAGGAACCCGAGGGGTTCTGGTCGGCGTCGACGCCGTTGAGCACCTGGCCGGTGAGGTTCGCGAAGCCCGACGGCTGGCTGCCGAAGTAGTTCGCGTACTCGGAGAGGCCGAGCTTGCCGAGGATCACGACACCGCGCTCACGCAGGTGCTTGGCCACGCCCGAGTCGATCGCCGGGAAGGAGTTGCGCAGCGAGAAGTTGCCTGCCGACGTGTACATGCCCTTCACGTCGATCAGGTCCTTGAGCAGGATCGGCAGGCCGTGCGCGGGACCGCGCAGCTTGCCTTCCTTGCGCTCCTTGTCCAGCAGCGCGGCGTCCTTGATCGCCTGCGAGTTGAGCTGCGATACGGCGTTGAGGCCCGGGCCGCTCTTGTTGAGCGCCGTGATGCGAGCGATGTACGCGCGGGTCAGCTCGACCGACGTGAGCTTGCCCTCTTCCATCAGCTTGACGGCGGTAGGGCCGTCCAGCGACTCCAAATCCAGGTCAGCGGCAGAGGCGGGCGCGGCCGTGAGGCCGAGCGCACACGTGACCGCGAGCAGCCGTGCCGCGGTTCGGGCGAGTTTCATAGGCCGGGAGAGTGGCGGCCTTATTGGCGCTTCACATTGGACCGGATGTCGGATTCGGATTCGACCGTAGGGTGTTGAGCAACCTCTCCGTTGCGTGTCGCGAGCGCGCCAGTTTGCCGTGGGCAACATCCATCGGACCGGTCTCAGCGATCCCTCAACATGGGTTCATCTGACAAGCGCGGTCCGCGCACCCGCTCCGTCGTCATCGCCACCACGATCCTGGTCCTCGGGATCGCGCCGTTCGGTATCGCGGCCACGGGTGATGCGCTCCGGGAGGGCGTGCGCAACGGCACGGCCACCAAGGAGACCGAGATCGTCTCGTCCAACGGGACGGGCTACACGACCCGCCAGTCCAACAAGTCCACCACCGGCGGCGGCGCCATCTACGGCTGCCGCTCCACCGCGGGCGGCTCCGCCGCCAACCCGCCCAAGAACCCGTGCATCCGCGCGAACAACCTGTCCACCGGCTTCGCGTTCGAGTTCAACGCGGTCGGCGCCGAGAGCGCCGGCCTGATCACCGTCGGCGCCGGCGGCGACGCCAAGAAGCCGTTCACGACCAACGCCACGGGCGTGGCTACCGGCTTGAACGCCGACCGTGTCGACGGCGTCGAAGCCGCCGCGCTGAAGACCCGTTGGCTGCTCGTCAACGAGGCGGGTCAGATCGAGGAGCAGTCCGGCGGCTTCACGATCCTCGACGCCTACCAGACCAACCAGAACGTCTACATCGACTCGGGCGCCTCGCTCGAGGGCAAGGGGCTGCAGGCGACCATCGCGCTCCAGAACAAGATCGACACGAGTGGCGACGGCACGGCCGACATCAACTTCGACGGTGAGGTCAGCGTCGCGCGGTGCCAGACCGTGGCGGTCGAGTGCGCGCCGGCCAACTCCAAGACCGTCAACGCGTTCGTGTTCAGCGCACGTGACAGCAACGGCGACGCGACCAACGGCACGACCATCCCACGCAAGCGCGTCTACGTCCAGATCACCGAGTAGCTAGTTGAGGTGGCGCGCCAGGAACTCCGCCTGGCGCGTCACCGCCCGTTCGAACCACTCGCCCGTGTAGATCTCGAAGTGGCCGATCGGGTAGCGGGTGAGCTCGCCCTGCGGGGCGTCATCCGCGACCTTCGCCGCCGCGTCCACGGACACGAGTGAGTCCTTCTCGCACACGCTGATCAGGATCGGGCACGTGATCGAGGCGGCGTGCCGGCCGGGGCGGTAGGTGCCGACCCACAGCCCGATCCGCGCCGCGACCGCGTTCACCCACTGCGAATCCGGCGGCGTGAGCGACTCGAAGCCGGGCAACGTGTCCTCCGCCGACATGATCGCCACGTCACCGGGCTTGCCCGCGGCGGCGATGTACTTCGGCTTGCGGCCGAGCCGTGAGCCGAGCTCGTCCTGGAGCGCGAGCTTGCCGACCTTCAGCGCCGTCTTGACCGGCATCCGTTGCGCCGCCAGCAGACCGTCGGTCATCGGGCACTGGGCGACGGCCGCGTCCACGTTCGGGTCGCTCGCGGCGATCTCGATCGCGTGCCCGCCGCCGAAGCTCGACCCGAACAGGCCGACCTTCTCCACCCCGTCGAGCCCGCGCGCGTAGGCGACCGCGGTCCGCCAGTCCTCGAGCTGGCGCTTGATGTCCAGCAGCTGGCGCGGCTGGCCACCGCTCGCCCCGAAGTGGCGGTAGTCGAACAGCAGCGCGGCGAGGCCGGCCTCGGCGAAGCGCTCCGCGTACGCGTCGATGCGCATGTCGCGGACGGCGCTGAAGCCGTGCCCGAGCACGACGCAACCCTTTGCTCCCTCGGGGTGCCACAGCCAGGCCGCGACCTCGCCCCCGAGCGTGATGTCTTGTCTCAGAACGGCAGCCATGAGTCCGGGAATACTGCCCGGAACCGGCCAGGGTAATCGGGCACGAAGCGGCGGGCGTGCGCTCCGGCGGGCCGCGCGTCGATGTGCTCGCGCAGCTGGTCGAAGTTCAGCATCAGCCGCACCGACGGCGCGACCTGGAAATCGACGACGTTCGGCTGCTCGGACCCGAGCGTGCCCGCCTCGATCAGCGCGTCGACGCGATCCAGCTGGCCCGGCAGCGCCTCCAGGCAGGCCTCGGCGGTACCGGTCTTCGGCGCCATCTGCCACGAGACGACGGGCCGGATGAGCGGGACCGTCGGCTTGACGAGGTTCGCCGGGATGCCGAGCAGCGGCTCGTGCAGGAACGAGGCCATCGCCTCCTTGTCCTGCCCGATGGCGTAGCGGGCGAACTGGCGCACCCCGTCCTGGAGCGCGGAATCCGCCCACGCCTCATCGCCTTCGAGGTCGTCGCGCGGGAACAGCGGCGGGTCCGGCTGCAGGGTCTCCAGCGCCCGCGCGATCCGCATCGTGGTGCGGATGCGCTGGCCGTCGAGCTTGATCACCGGCACCGTGCTGCCGCGGAAGCCGAGCAGCGGCACGAGCGCCTTGTGCGTCATGTTCGGCAGGTCCAGCCGGGTGTACTCGACCCCCTTGTGGCGCAGCATCAGCTCCACGCTCAGGCACGGGTGCGACCCGGGGACGCCGATCAGCTTCGCGCGCATCAGCCGAGCATGGCTTGATAGACGAGCTGGCGCAACTGCGAGCGCAGCGGATAGGCCGACGACGGCATCATCTGCGTGAAGAACTGCACGCTCAGGCGCTCCTCCGGCACGACGTAGAAGGCGGTGGAGGCCAAGCCGCCCCAGCCGAGCTCCCCGGGGTGCGTGGCGAGCTTCGTCGCCGCCGGGTCGAGCACGACGGAGAAGCCGAGCCCGAAGCCCACCCCGTCGTTCTGCGTCTCGGAGATGGTCGGCCGCGCCACATCCTTGAGCTCGGCGCCGCCCGGCAGGTGGTTGCGCGCCATGTAGCGCAGCGTGCGCGGCGCGAGCAGCGGCTGTCCCTCGTCCACGAGCATCGAGGTGAAGCGGTGGTAGTCGGCGGCGGTGCCGATCAACCCGCCGCCGCCCGACAGCATCTCCGGCGTGCGCAGCCCGTGCGAGCCCATGCGGTCGTTGCGCTTGAGGCCCGGCTCATACAGCGCGGCGAGACGGTTGGGATCGACCGGGTGCAGCGTCGTGTCCGTCATGCCGAGCGGGCCGAAGATCCGCTCCTGGAAGAACACGTCCAGCGTCTGGCCGGAGAGCACTTCGACCAGGCGCCCGAGGACGTCCGTCGCGACGGAGTAGTTGAACTCCGTGCCCGGCTCGAACAGCAGCGGCAGCTCCGCCCACGCGTTCACCGTGGTCTCGAGGTCGCTCGGGCTGCCGAATTCGAACCCCTTCGCGCGATAGACGCCGTCGAGTGGGTGCGCGTAGTGGAAGCCGTACGTGAGCCCGGCGGTGTGGGTGAGCAGGTGCCACACGCGCACGGGCTCGATCGCGGGCCGGGTGACCGGGCTGTTCTGGTTCCCGCCCGCCCACACGCGCGCATCTTTGAACGCGGGGATGAAGTTCGCGACCGGGTCCTTGAGCTCGAACGCACCCTCCTCCCACAGGAGCATCGCGGCGACGGAGGTGATCGGCTTGGTCATCGAGTAGATGCGCCACAGCGTGTCATCGGCGACGGGACGGCTCGCCTCGATGTCGGCCATCCCGCCCTGGGCCACGTGCACGATGCGTCCGTCGCGGGCGATCACGGCCTGGAACCCGGGCAGCTTGCCCTCGTCCACGTAGCGGGTGAAGTGGCGGTCGATGCGTTGCAGGCGGTTCGGGTCGAAGCCGGCTTCGGCGGGGTCGATCTCGGCGGTCAGCACCGGGGGGATCTTGCCAGCCGGTCGAGCGCGGTGAAGAGCACGAGCGCGATCGCGGCGGCGACCACGATGTAGACGGGCCACGGACCCAGCTGGTCGAGCAAGCTCGCCTGTGACGGTTTCGCGCGCAGGTACATGTAGTTGCCGCCCGTGATCAGGTTGCCGATTCCCGCGGCCGCGGCCATGGCGAGCGTGACGGCGAACACGCGCGGGACGGCGTGCGGACGGGGTTTGATGCCCAGGCCGAACACGAGCAGGCAGGCGGCGACGACGGCGCCCGAGTGCGTGACGAAGTACGTGAAGAAGAAGACGCTCGGGACGGTCTGGTGCAGGTCGGGCGTGATCACCGCCTGCAGCGACGCGGTCAGGGCCCAGAAGTAGAGAACCTCGACCAGGATCGGCTTGCGGGTCCACAGGGCGATCGGGGCGAGGATCGAGACGACGTCGCTCAGGTGGAGCGGGAGGTCGAAGCCCCAGTCCCAGCTCCCGTCCGTCGCGCGCACCGCGAACTCGATCGCGAACGCGCCGCCGATGGCGACCGCGAGCGCCTTGGGAGGGAGGGCTTTCGGCGCTTTGATCGCGACGACGATCGCCGCGGCGGTGAGCGCGAGGACGACGAGGTGCTCAGTGGAGAACTGGCGCACGGAAGTCGCCAAGCTTTCACCAACGCGCACGTGGTCTGCTCCACCTCGTCCGAACCACGAGGAGAGTCCCGATGCGCCGACGCTGGATCCCGCTGGCCGCTGTTTGTCTCGCCGCCGCCTTGCCCGCTGCCGCGTCCGCGGACACGGTGGTATCCGTCGGTGACTCTGCGATCTCGGGCGAGGCCGGGCGCTGGGCGGGCAACACGAACCAGGCGGCGTCGAAGACGGACGCGCTCGGCGCGGGCGCCTACAACGACGCGGGCGGCGCTGAGGCCACGCCCGGCTGCCATCGGTCCAAGTCGGCCGAGGTGCACATCGGCGACGGCGTCAAGAGCGTCAACCTCGCCTGCTCGGGCGCGCGGACGTACTCCCGGACCAGCGACGGCAAGTGGAAGCCGGGGCTGGACTTCGCCGTGTCGGGTGCGAACAAGGGCCAGGCCCGGATGCTCGAGGACCTCGCGCGGACGGACCCGGACATCAAGGCCGTCGTGGTCCTGATCGGCGCCAACGACTACGGCTTCGCCGACATCCTCGAGACGTGCGTGACCAACTGGATCACGTCGCCGTCGTGGTGGAAGAACTACTGCCACGACGACTCGAACATGAAGGCGATGTTCTCGGCGTCGAACATCTCTGCGATCACGAACAACGTGCGCGCGGCCTTCACCAACCTCAAGACCGCGATGACGCGGGCGGGCTACAACGACTCCCAGTACGAGATCCTCGCCCAGACCTACTCCGCGCCGCTGCCGCTGTCCGGCGGCATGCGCTACCCGGAGTCCGGCTGGTCACGTCAATCCGTGGGTGGCTGCGGCGCCTGGAACGCCGACATCAACTGGGCGCGCAGCACGGTCGTGGACACGCTCAACAACTCGGTGAAGAACGCCGTCAGCGGGATGGCGAACGTGCAGGTGCTCGACGCCGTCGGCGCTTTGTACGGCCGCCGGTTGTGCGAGAACACGGTCGGCGTTCTGGAGGAGAAGGGCGTCTCCACCTGGCAGTCGGCCGGCGCGGTGGACAAGACCGAGTGGGTGCACCAGATCCGCACCGTCAGCACGATCTTCGGCCCGTACCAGCTGCAGGAGGACGGGCACCCGAACTACTGGGGCCAGCTCGCGCTGCGCAACTGCTTCCGCCAGGCCTACAACGGCGGCAACCCGACCGGCGGATCGTGTGCCCGCGGGACGGGGCTGAACGCCAAGGGCGAGCCGAACATGGGGCTCAACTAGCCCATCTGCGTTGACGTCGAGGCGGCGGCCTGCGAGGGTCGCCGCCTTGAAGCTCGTCGTGCTGGTGTTCGTCGCGCTGCTCGTTGTGGCGCCGTCCGCCGCGGCGAGCGATCGTGCGTCCGCGTACGAGCAGTGGCTGACGGTCCGCTCGGCCGCCGACGTGCCGGCCGGCTGGACCGGCTCCGCCGCGTCGTGCGCGGTCGGGACGGAGTCCGCGGCGTCGGTGGCGGCGACGCTCACCGCCGTGAACGGGCTGCGCGCGTTGGCGGGCCTCGCGCCGGTGACGTTCGATCCCGCTTTGAACCGCGAGGCGCTGGGGGCGGCGCTGTCGTTGGCGGGCTGCCCGTCCGAGGCGGCCGGGCACTCGCTGTTGGCTTCGGCCCGATCCGGCGCGGACGCGGTGCTGAGCTACACCGCCGCACTCCCGCACCGGCTGTTCCTGCTCGATCGCGCGACGGGGGCGTTCGGCACCGGATCGACCGGGAGCGCGCACGCGCTGCTGTTCGCGACGGGGGCGCGCGTGGCACCGAGCGGGCCGACCGTCGTGAGCTGGCCGCCCGCCGGGTGGCTGCCGACGGCGCTGGTGCCGGAGGAGTGGTCGGCGGAGTTCCCGCCCGGCACAGACCTGTCCGGCGCGACCGTGAACGTGTCCGTGGGTGGCGCGGCGCGGGCCGTGAGCGGCGTCCGCGTCGTGACCGACGGCTACGGCGGCCCGGCACTGGCATGGAAGGTCGCGCTCGCCCCGGACGACCGCGAGATCGACGTCGTCGCCGGCGGCCACGGCTACCGCGTCTCCACCTTCGTGGCCGACACGCCGTTGCCGGTCGCCGTGCGCGCCTCGCACGCGGGGAACGTCGTCACCGTCGCCTGGGACGCCGCCGTGGAACGCGGCGTGCCGGTCACGGGCTACCGCGTCCAGGTCGCGGGCCTGCTCGACGTCACGCTCGGCCCCGAAGCCCGTTCGACGAGCTTCACCGCCACCGCCGGCGGCGCCTCGATCCGGGTCACCCCGCTCAGCCGCGCGGGCAGCCCGCGCGGGCTCGGCACCTCCCTCGGCTGGATCACCCTGGGCGGCGACAAGGGCCCGCCGGAGACAAGCCCGCCCACGGAGACCACGCCCGAAGTGGCCACCCCGGGCACTGCAGCCCCGGGAGTCATCGCCCTCGGTGGTGGTGTCACAGCCAAGGCGAAGCGCGCGCCCACCATCCTGCGCGCCCGGATCATCGCCGTGCCCCCCAAGGCCGGCAGCCGGCTCGTCGCCGACATCCACATCCGCGACGCCAAGACCATCCGCTTCCAGTGGCTCCGCAACGGCCGCGCCATCCGCGGCGCGACCCACCGCACCTACACCGCCCGCCGCGCCGACCGACGCCACGCGATCCGCCTACGCATCACCGCCATCGGCACCACCACCGTCGTCCGCACCACGGCCGCGGTCCGCATCCGAACCTAAAGGTGCCAGGCACCTTTATGTAGGCTGCGGGCATGTGCCGGCTCGTCGCGCTCGTCGCGGTGCTGGCCGCCGGGTGGCTCGCGGCGCCCGCGTCGGCCGCGGTGCAGCTACGCCGGTGTGGGGGCGCGGAGTGCGGGACCGTGGCGCGCGCGCTCGACCCGCAGCGACCGAAGGCGGGCACGATCGACATCGCGTTCCGGCTCTATCGGGCCGAGGACAGGGCCAGTGGGCCGCCGATCGTCGCCGTTGAGGGCGGGCCCGGGTACCCGTCGACCGGGACGCGCGCGGAGTACCGCGCGATCTTCGGGCCGCTGCTGAAGACCCGTGACCTGCTGCTGGTCGACAACCGCGGGACGGGCGGGTCGGCGTTGATCGACTGCCGCTCGGTGCAGTCGTACACGGGGCGCACGAGCGGGCCGGCGTTCGCGCGGCGGGCGGCCCGCTGCGCGGCTGAGATCGAGCGGCGCTACGGCGATCCGAGCCTGTTCGCCACCGCCTACGCCGCCGACGACCTCGCCGCCGTGATCAAGACGCTCGGCTACAAGCGCGTGGACCTGTACGGCGACTCGTACGGCACGTACTTCGTGCAGGACTTTGCCGCGCGCCACGCGTCGGTGCTGCACTCGGTGACGCTCGACTCCGCCTATCCGCGACGGGGCACCGACCCGTGGTACGCGTCGTCGGCGGCGACCGTGCGGTCCGCGCTCGAGCTCGTCTCGCCGGGCGCGACAGCGCGGCTGGATCAACTGCTCCAGCGCGTCCGCGCGCAACCGATCCGCGGCGCCACCCAGGACTCCGACGGCTCCGCCCTGCGGGTCCGCATCGACCCGCGCGCGCTGTCGGACCTGGTCCAGGACTCCGCGAGCGACCCGGTGATCCTGCGTGAGCTCGACCCGTCCGTGACCGCCGCGCTCGCGGGCGACGACGTGCCGCTGCTGCGCCTTGTCGGTCAGGCCAACACCTGGAGCCACACCCCGACCGAGGCGGCGTACTTCTCGCGCGGTCTGTACCTGGCCGTCGCGTGCGCCGACTACCCGCAGGTCTCCGGCCCGCCGCCGGACGTCTTCGCGCCGTTCACCCCCACCGAATGGATGTCGGTGAGCGGCTTCACGCAGCCGTACGACGTCTGCGACGACTGGCCGAAGCCGCACCGCAAGCCGCCCGCGTTGCCGAACCGCAAGCTTCCCGCGTCCGTGCCGGTGCTGATCGTCGGCGGCGACCTGGACTCGCTCACGCCGCTCTCCGACGCGCCCGACTTCGGCCCGAAGCTGGCCGCCGACCTCCGCATCGTCACCCTGCGCAACACCGTCCACGTCACTTCGCAGGGCGGGACGCACCTGGTGGAGGGAACGGACTGCGCGCGGCGCGTCATCCGCTCGTTCCTGCGCAGCGATCTGGACGACCGTTGCGCCGCGCTCATCCCGGCCGTCCACACGGCGAGCGCCTACCCGCTCACGCTCGCGGCGGCCGCGCCCGCGACGCTCGTCTCCGGCCCCGATCCCGGTGAAGCGGTGCGCCGCGCGGCCACGGTCGCCGTCGACGCGTTCGGTGACGCGGTCGCGCGCCGGCTCTATTCCTTCGGCAACCGCGGGCCCGGCCTGCGCGGTGGGCACTTCACCGCCGCCGAGAACGAGGCCGGCGTGACCTTCCGCCTCATCAACACCCGCTTCGTCACCGACGAACCCGTCAATGGCGACGGGATCTGGTCACCGGCGACCGGCGCCGTCGACGCCACGGTGCACGTCGCCGGGGTGCAGGCGCACGTCACCTACAGCCAGGTGACGCCGCTCGCGACCGTGACGGTCGGCGACGCCGTGCTCAGCGTCCCCGCGCCGTAGCGATCAGCGCCGCCACGTGGCCCGCGGCCGCGTCCGGCACCGCGGCGAACGAGATCAACAGCGTCGCCCCCTCGCTGTGCGCGCCGTGCTGCGCGGCGCCGTCGAGCACCACGCCGTGCTCCCGGCACGCCGCCACGAGCGCGCCCTCGTCCGCGCCGGGGACGTGGACGGCGACGTGCAGCCCGGCCGCGGCGCCGCTCACGGTGGCGTCCGGCAGTTCGCGCGCGAGCGCCTCCAGCAGCGCGTCCCGGCGCCGCCGGTACGCGCGGGCCGAGCGCCGGATGTGGCGATCGTAGGCGCCGCGTTCGATGAAGTCCGCCAGCGCGTGCTGCTCCAGCGCGGGCAGCCCGTGATCGAGGCCTTCCCGCGCGAGCAGCAGCCGCTCGTGCCAGGCCGGCGGCGCGATCAGCCACCCCAGCCGCAGCGCGGGCGCGAGCGTCTTGGACACCGACCCGATGTGGAACACGAGGTCGGGCCGCAGCCCCTGCAGCGCGCCGACGGGCGCACGGTCGTAGCGGTACTCGGCGTCGTAGTCGTCCTCGATCACGATCGCGTCCCGCCGCTCCGCCCAGGCGAGCAGGTCCGCGCGCCGGCGCGCCGACATCACGACGCCGGTCGGGAACTGGTGGGCGGGAGTGACGAGGATCGCGCGCACGCTGTACGGCAGCTCGTGGACCACGATCCCTTCCTCGTCCACCCGCATCGGCACCGGCTCGAGCCCGCGGACCCGCAGCAACTCGCGAATCCCCGTGTGCCCCGGGTCCTCGACCGCCACCTGCGCCGGCCCCAGTGCGACGGCGATCGTGATGAACGCCTGCGCCGCCCCCAGGCACACGAGCACGTCCTCCCCGGTCGCGAGTGTCCCGCGCACCCGCCCCCGGTACGCGGCCAGCACCGCCCGCAGCCGCTCCGTCCCGGCGATCGGCGGATAGTCGAGCTCTGCGTCTCCCGCCCCGCGCACCGCCGCCCCGAGCGACCGGAGCCAGTCCGCCCGCGGAAACCGCGACAGATCCGGACGCCCGGGCCGCAGGTCGTACCGCACCGCCTCGGCCGCCTCAACATAAAGGGGTCTGACCCCTTTATGTTCGCGGGGGGAGGAGGCCACGCGGGGGCCGGAGCGGGGGGCGATGAGCAGCCAGCCCTCGGCGGCGAGCTGGGCGTAGGCGTCGCTGACGACGCCGCGTGAGACGGCCAAATCCCCTGCTAATGCTCGAGATGAGGGGAGGCGTTCGCCGGCGACCAGGCGGCCCGAGCGGATGGCCGCGCGGAGCTGGTCCTCGACCTGTCGCTGCAACGGGCCGCGGCCTCGTTCGAGCGCGACCAGCACCTCCCTGGCCTGGTTTTCCGACACCGATCTGGACCTTACACCCAGGCCAGAATCGCCATACCGTCTCGTCCCATGAACGGATGGGTCAAAGGGGCGATCGCGGCGAGCGTCGTCGGCGCGTCGTTCCCGGTCAGCGACGCGCTCACCAGCTACGACTACGTCGCCGGCCAGCTCATCCGCTACGCGATCGGCGCGGTCGTCCTCGTCACGTTGCTGAAGGGCCGCCTCGGCAAGCCCACGCTGAAGGAGCTCGCGCTGCTCAACGCGACCGCCGCGGTCGGCATGGTCGGCTTCAACCTCGCCGTGCTCGCCGCGGTCGATCACATCGGGGCGACCAACGCGGGCGTGATCATCGGGGCCAGCCCGGTCCTGCTCGCCCTCGCGACCGGCCATCGCCAGGTCCTGCCGGCCGCGTTCGTGGTCGTCGCCGGCGCGGCGATCGTCAACGGCGCGGACGACACCGTCACCCTCCTCGGCGCGCTGCTGGCCCTCGCCGCGCTCGTGGGCGAGGTCGGCTTCACGCTGCTCGCCGCGCCGCTGCTCCCGCGCCTCGGCCCGACCCGAGTCGCCGCCTGGACCGCGATCCTCGCCACCTTCCAACTCGCCGTCCTCAGCACCGGCGACATCCCGACGCCGAGCACCACGCACCTCGCCGCGATCCTCTACCTCGGCCTGATCACGACCGCCTTCGCGTTCGTGCTCTGGTTCAGCGCCGTCCAGGAGCTCGGCAGCGGCCGCGCGGGCCTGCTCGTCGGCTTCATGCCGATCGCCGCGGTCACTGTCGACGCAGCGCTCAACGGCCGAACGCCGTCCACCGCAGACCTCGCGGGGACGGCGCTCGTGGCCGTCGGGATTGCGGTCGGAGCTAGCCCCGAGCGGGCTCGGGCACTGCTTCCCCGTGCGAGAACTCGGGGAGCCAGTGCAGCCGCTTCGGCAGGTACCAGTTCCACTTGCCCAGCAGCTTCATCGTCGCCGGCAACAGCACCGCCCGCACCAGCGTCGCGTCGATGAGGATCGCGACCGAGAGGCCGACGCCCATCTGCTTGAAGTCGATGAAGCTGAGCGTCGCGAAGATCGCGAACACGGCGACCATGACGATCGCGGCGCTGGTCACCGTCGAGGCCGTCGCCTTGATCGCGTGCGACACGGCGTCCTCGGTCTTCATGCCGCGGTCCACCGCTTCCTTGACCCGGCTCAGGATGAACACGTGGTAGTCCATCGAGAGGCCGAAGAGGATCACGAACAGGAAGATCGGCAGCCACGCGGTGACGCCGCCGTTGGAGCTGAAGTCCAGCGCGCCCTCGAAGTGGCCGTCCTGGAAGACCCAGGTCAGCACGCCGTAGGCGGCGGCGACGGACAGCAGGTTCAGGACGATCGCCTTGATCGGGATGATCAGTGAGCGGAACGTGACGAGCAGCAGCAGGAACGCGAGCACGAGCACGAACCCGACGACCAGCGGTGCGCGGCCCTTGAGGAAGTCCACGTAGTCCTTGGTCTCGGCGGTCATGCCGGACACGTAGGCGGCGGAGACGCCCTCGGCGCCGCCGACCGTCTGCCCCACCAGCGTCTGGCGCAGGTCGGCCAGGCCTTCGTTGGAGACCTCGTCGGTGCCGCTGCCCTTGATCGGGATCGCGATCTGGGCGACGTGCTCGTCCTCTGACACCGTCACGTCGACGGGCGCGTTGAAGCGGCCGGAAGCGATGGCGCGCTGTTCCAGGTCCTTGATCGAGGCGACCACGGCCGGGGACGTCACGTCCTCGCCCTTGATGGTCACGACGGCCGGGATCTGGCCACCCGGGAAGGACTCTTCCATCTCGTCGTACACCTGCATCACGGGCAGGTCGCGCGGGAGGTCGTCGGTGCCGGACAGCACGGCGCGCATGTTCAGGGCGGGCGAGGCGAGCACCAGCAGGACAGCGGTGGCGCCGATCGCCGACACCAGCGGGCGCTTCAACACCGCGTCGAGCACCGTGTTCCACACGCGGCTCTCACCGTCGGCGCGCTTCAACCGACCGATGAACGGCACGCGCCCCTTCTCCACCCGATCCCCGAGCACCGAGAGCACCGCCGGGACGACGGTCACGGAGCCGATCATGGCCACGAGCACGACCGTGATGGCGCCGACGGCGAGCCCGGTGAACGTCTGGTCGCCGGCCAGGAACATGCCGGCCATGGCGACGATCACGGTGATGCCGGAGATGAGCACGGCGCG
Organism: Solirubrobacter taibaiensis; assembly: GCA_027587225.1. Lineage (GTDB taxonomy): Bacteria > Actinomycetota > Thermoleophilia > Solirubrobacterales > Solirubrobacteraceae > Solirubrobacter > Solirubrobacter taibaiensis. The sequence goes on along the minus strand of JAPDDQ010000013.1, from coordinate 33,233 downwards.
GCCGGAGGTCGCGGCGGCGATGTGGATCGCCTCGCGGTGGCCGACGCCCCGCGCCCGCTCCTCCCGCTCCCGCCGCAGGTAGAAGAGTGTGTAGTCCACGCCCACGGCCAGGCCGACGAGCAGGATGATCGACGACGCCTCGTCACCGAGCGGGAACAGCTGCGACGGCAGCGCGACGAGACCCAGCGCGGCAGCGACCGCGGACAAGCCGAGCAGCAACGGCACGCCGGCGGCGACTAGAGCGCCGAAGGCCAGCACGAGGATGATCAGCGTGATCGGCAGCGAGAGCGTCTCGGCCTTCTTGAAGTCGTCCTCGAACGCCTTCGACAGCGCCTTGTTCGCGGACGCCGCGCCGAACTCACCCACGAAGACCGAAGCATTGGCCTTCTGGACGCGGTCGACGGCCGCCAGCACCGGCACGACGGCCGTCTCGGCGGCGGTCTCGTCCCCGCGCAGCTTGAAGTTCACGAGCACGGCGCCGTCGTCGGCGATCTGGCCCTCGTTGCCCTTCGCATAGGGCGACTGGACGTCGAACACGTCCTTCTGCTTGGACACGGCGGCGACCGTCTGGTCGGCTGCGGCGCGCACGGCGCCGGCATCGGAGCCCTTGATCAGGATGCTCTCGACGTTCTCGGTCGGGAAGTGCTCCTCGACGAGCTGGTGCGCCTTGCCGGACTCACCGACGAACGTGGTGTCGTCCTCAGGCGCCTTGACGCCGATCGCGCTGCCGATCACCAGCGAGAGCACGACGAACGTGAGCCACCCGAAGATGGCCTTCTTGCGGTGCTGGGCGCTCCAGCGGCCCATCCGGGCGGCAAAGTTCTTGGTCTGGTTCACGACTGGAGATACTCGGTCCAATGCGCCCCTGAATCCGTGGAGCCTGCTGGCCTCCGATCCTCCCGCCCGCCCCCGCATCGGGTACGGGTAGCCACCAACGGGGTATCGGGTCAGCCCATGCTCACCGCGCTCGCCGTCGTCGCCGCACTCGCCTTCCCCAGCGCGGCCGCAGCCGCGCCCAGAGGTCTCGCCCGCGTGAGCGAGGACGCTTCGTTCGCCCTCGCGGGCGACCACGTGCTGTTTTCCCGCACGAACGAGCAGACGCTGCAGGTCTTCGCCGTGCCGATCACCGGCGGCCCCGAGCGCAAGGTGTTCGAGTTCACCGCCCCACCCGAGCAGGTGGCACGGGCTCGGCTCGCCGCGTCGTCCGAGCGCGTCGCGCTCAGCGTGATCGTCGGCAGCTACGGCAGCTCGATCAACGCCGTGCAGGCGTTCAGCGGCCCGCCGCTCGGTCCGTGGACCGCGTTCACGCCGCTGACCGCACTCGACACGCCGGGCTGGGTGTTCCCGTTCGGCCACGAGGTCGACGGCGCGCGCGTGTTCACGTTCGAGGCCCGCGGCGGGCTCGACCAGCTCGGAATCGTGGTGCGCGACCCAGAGCCGCGTGAGGTCGAGTTGCCGGAGGAGGAACGGCTCTTCGCGACGTTCGCGGGCGACCTCGTCGCGAGCGCGATCGGCCGCACCCTCAGGCTGCGTGACTGGCGCACCGGCGCCGTCCGTTCACAAACCACGCTGCCGAGCGAGATCGAGGGACTCGCGCTGCGACCCGACGGTCACGTCGCGGCGCTCACCGACGAGGACGGGATCGTCGACGTGCGGCCCGGCGGCCAGGTCCGGCGGCTGAAGTCCGGGTCCGCGGACATCGCCTTCGCCGGTGAGCGGCTCGTCGCGCATGTCGGCACCGGGCTGCGCGTGATCGAGCCCGCCGGCAAGGAGCGCCGGTTCGGCACCCCGACGCAGGAGCTCGGCGAGAGCTTCGACACCGACGACCGGCACGTCGCGTGGGTCGCGAACCGCTGCCTGCTCATCGCGCCCGCGAGCGCGCCCCGCGCCGCCACCATCGCCGGCGGCGGCCCGTGCCCGCGCAGCGAGGTCCAGGTCGGCGACGACGACGGTGACACCCACCTGAGCCGGCGGATCCCCTTCACGCTCGAGTGCGTCGCGGCCCCGAGCCGGTGCCGCGGAACGGTGCAGCTGCGCGGCTTCGACCTCTCCACCGAGCGCGGGTACACCCTCAGCGCGCGCCAGAAGTTCTCGATCGCGGCCGGCCGCTCCAAGCGCCTCCGCGTGCGGCTCACCGACGCCGGCTACCGCCGCCTGCGCACGCAAACGAACCGGGACACCGACGCCACCGTGATCGTGCACGCCCGCACGAATGACGGCGACCAGGCTGCAGAAGCTGCGTCAGGCATTCTCATCTTGCCCTAGCCGCTTTAGGCTTCGCGTCACAGATGTTGACGCGCCGGACATCGCTCCTGATCACCGAGGCGATTGTCCTCGCGGCCGCGGCGACCCTCGCCGCGCTCGTCTCGACGGCAGAGCAGTGGGAGCCACTCACCCTCGTGGCCGTCATCCTCGTGCTCGCGCTGGCGAGCGACCTGTTCGCCGTCAGCCACCACGGCCAGCGCATCTCCGGCTCGTTCCTCGCGCTCGTGCTGGCGATGGCGTTGCTCGGCCCCGCTCCGGCCGCCGCGATCGGCGTCGCCAGCGTGCTCTTCGACCAGGTCCGCGCTCGCAACCCCGGCTCGCTCCTGCTCGCCAACCTGGCCACGTTCGCCACCTTCCCGCTCGTCGGCGGCCTGCTCATCCAAGCCGCCGACGTCGACGAAGCCGCCGCCGCGTTCCCGCTGCTCGTGTTCGGCGTGTTCCTGCTCACGAACCTCCTGAACTTCGTGATGATCGCCGGCCACCAGGCGTTCGCCAACCACCTCACGCTGGCGAACAAGTTCCGCACGATCTTCCTCCCGGTGTTCCCGAGCGAGATCCTCAGCGCCGCGTTGTGCGCACTCGTGGCGAGCTTCTACACGCGCACCGGGGTGGCAGCGATCGCGCTGATGCTGCTCGTGCTGCTCGTGTTCCAGTACCTGCTGCGCGAGCTGTTGCTCTCGCGTGAGCGGGCGGAGCGCCTCGCTGCGCTGCAGCTGGGCGTACTCGTGAGCATGATCGAGACGCTCGCCCTGCGCGATCGGATGACCGCGCGCCACTCCGCCGCCGTCGCCCGCTACGCCCGCGCGATGGCCGAGGCGCTCGGGTGGAGCAAGGACGAGCAGGAGCTCGTGCACACCGCGGCGCTGCTGCACGACATCGGCAAGTTCGCCTTCCCCGACACGATCCTGCTCGCCGACTCCCGGCTGAGCGACGAGCAGTGGGAGGCGGTCAAGTGCCACCCCGAGGACGGCGCGCGGATCGTCCGGCGGATCGACGGCTACGGGCCGGTGGCGGACATCGTGCACGCGCACCACGAGCGCTGGGACGGCCGTGGCTACCCACGGGGGCTCGCGGGCGAGGAGATCCCACCCGGCGCGCGCGTGATCGCGGTCGCCGACACCTACGACGTGATCACCGCCCGCGACTCCTACCGCAAGCCGATCAGCACCACCGACGCCGTCGCCGAGCTGCGCCGCGTCTCCGGCCACCAGCTCGACCCGCGCGTGGTGGAGACGTTCATCGCCCTGCTCACCGCGGGCGACTTGAGCTTCGCCCACGGTGACGACGCCGACTTCGAGGCCGAGCTCGCGTTCGGCCGGCGCGTGCACGCCCACGCGCTCCCCCGAACGGGGTAATTGAGTACAGGTTCGGGACTTCGGACCGATCAGCGGAACAAGCCGCCCACCCCGACCAGAGATCACGGAGGATCATCATGGGCTTCAAGTTCTAATCAACGGAGTTATCCGCGCGCTGCTCGCCGCCATTTCGGCGTCGGCGCGCTCTCGACCCTCGCCGGATCGTGATGTAGTGCCGCGATGCTCTCCAAGCTCGTCGGAATCAACCACGTAGCGCTCGAGGTCGACAGCATCGACGAGGCGCTGGAGTTCTACGGCCGCTTCTTCGAGCTGCATCTGCGCGGCGTGGCGCCCGGCATGGCCTTCATCGACCTGGGCGACCAGTTCCTCGCGCTGTCCGAGCGGCGTGAGCAGGGGCCGGACGAGGGGCGCCACTTCGGTCTGGTCGTCGACGACAAGGAGGCGGTGCGGGCCGCGCTCGAGGCCGCGGACGACGTGGAGGTCGAACCCGGCCGGCGGCTGGACTTCCGTGATCCCTGGGGCAACCGGGTCGAGATCGTCGACTACCGCGACATCCAGTTCACCAAAGCGCCGCCCGTCCTGGAGGGCATGGGTCTGACCGGGCTCGACAAGCGCGAACACGCCATCGAGCAGTTGCGCGAGAAGGGTCTCCTCTAGCTCTGTAGGCTGCGCCGACCGCAGCATGGAAGCGCACGACGACGAGGCCGGGGGGAAGCAGACCAGCGCACTGGAGGCGCTGCTCTACGAGGAGCGTGCGCTGCGGGCGGTGCTGGAAGGACTGCCGGACGCGACGGTCGCCACGGGACGTGACGAACGCATCGTCTTCGTCAACGCGCACGCCGAGACATTGTTCGGATACGAACATGGCGAACTGCTCGGCCGACCGGTTCAGACGCTGTGGCCGGAGGCGGTCCGCGACCGCTACACGCGCAACATGCAGCTGTACTTCGCGACCGAGCATCCGCTCCGGTTCACGATCCGCGCCGACGGCCTGCGCCGCGACGGCACCGAGTTCGTGGGCGAGATGAGCTGGGGGATCGTGGAGACCGAGGCGGGCCCGCTGTTGCTCGCGATCGGGCGCGACATGACCGTGCACCGCGAGGCGATGGCGCGGCTGCAGCGGCAGTCGGCCCAGGCGGCCGCGGTGGCCGGGTTGGGCGGGCGCGCGCTGTCGGGCGCCGACGTCGGCGACCTGGCCGTCGAGGCGGTCGAGCGGATGCGCGAGACGCTCTCGCTCGACCTCGTGGAGATCCGGCGCTCGGGCGAGCTGCTGGCCGGGTGGGGGCACGACGGCGGCGAGATGACGCGGTTCGAGATCGCCTCCGGGGACGAGGTGTTCGGCGAGATCGGCGTGGAGGGCTCGCTCGGGGAGGACGAGGAGAGCTTCCTGCGCGCGATCGCGAACGTGCTGGCCACGGCGCTGGGGCGGTTGCGCGGCGAGGAGCGGATGCGCCACGAGGCGCTGCACGACCCGCTGACCGGGCTCGCGAACCGCGCGCTGTGCCGTGAGCGGCTGATTCACGCGCTGGCGCGCACGGGTCGCGATCAGGGCGGCGCCTGCGTGCTGTTCATCGACCTCGACGACTTCAAGGCCGTCAACGACCTCTACGGCCACGCCGCGGGTGACGCGCTGCTGATCGCGCTCGGCCGCCGGCTCGTGGCCACGGTCCGCCCGGCGGACACCGTGGCGCGCCTGGGCGGGGACGAGTTCGTGATCGTGTGCGAGGACATCGACGAGCACACGGCGATCGCGCTCGGGCACCGCTTGGCGGAAGCGATCCACGAGCCGCTGGACGTGGACGGGATCGAACACCGGTTGTCGGCCTCGATCGGGATCGCGCTGGGCAGCGCGGGTCGGCGCGACCCGGACGCGCTGCTCGCCGACGCCGACGCCGCGGCCTACCGCGCGAAGGCCGAGGGACGGGGGCGCGTGGAGGTCTTCGACACGGCGCTGCGCCAGCACGCGCGAGAGCGCCTGCGGACGGCCGCGGCGCTGGAGCGGGCCTTGTCTCTGGGCCAGCTGCGGCTGGCGTTCCAGCCGATCGTGTCGCTGGCGGATCGGTCCGTGATCGGGCACGAGGCGCTGCTGCGCTGGGACTCCCCCGGCGGCGTGATGAGCGCGCCGGCGGACTTCATCCCGGTCGCGGAGGAGTCGGCCCTGATCGTGGAGATCGGGGCGTGGACGCTCATGCAGGCCTGCCACGAGACCGCGGCCGCGTTCGGGCTCGACGAGGACGGACCGGCGATCTGGGTGAACCTGTCGCCGCGGCAACTGGCACAGCCGGACCTGCCGGCGGTGGTCGCGGACTGCCTGGCTTCGAGCGGACTGCCGGCGGGGCGACTGCGCCTGGAGCTCAAGGAGCGCGTGCTGCAGGGGGCGCCGAAGACGGCGCGGGCGAACGTCGCGGCGCTGCGTGAGCTCGGGGTCGGGCTGGCGCTCGACGACTTCGGCACGGGCTACTCCTCGTTGCGTGACCTGCCGGTGCGGGCGGTGAAGATCGACAGCTCGTTCGTCGCCGCGCTCGGCTCGTCCCCGGGGGACATGGCGATCGTGGCCGCGATCATCTCGCTGGCTTCCGCCCTGGACATCGCGGCGATCGCCGAGGGCGTCGAGAACGAGGAGCAGGCCGCGCAGCTCACGGCGCTCGGGTGCCAGTACGCGCAGGGCTACCTGTTCGGCGCACCCGGCCCACGGATAACCTCCGAGCCGTGACCACGTTCGAAGACCTCGACGCGCTGCCGACCCACGAGCTGCACGACCGCGCCGTCAAGCGCGCCGAGCGGCACCTTGACGTGAAGTTCTTCTGGCGGCTGCTGTCGGAGACGCCCGCCGCCGAGGCGGCCGACGGCGACGCGCAGCAAGGCCAAGAGGAGGTCGCGCACTGGAGCCGGCAGGTGCTCGACGCGCTCCGGGGCGACAAGGACGCGATGGAAGCGCGCCGGCCGATCTACATCGACTACCTGCTCCGACATTCGGAATAGCGCGCATTACGTCGTCCGGGGGGTTGTGGTCTAGGCGGTGTTGACGCCGGGTCACCACGCGGGCGAGGCTCTCGCGCGTGGACTTGATTCGTGAGCTGCCGAACGTCGACCACGCCCATCGCTTCGACGGCGAGCCGCTGGTGCAGAGCTTCCGCGTCGGCGAGCTGGGCTACGTGTGGATCACCACCGCGGAGGCGATCACCGTGCCGGGCTTCGGCGTGGCGTGGGTCGCGGGGCAGCTCGCGCGCTACGAAGCGGACGAGCTCCGAGCGGCGGTCGCCGGCGGGCTCCGGCTACGCGCCGGTGCGCTCGTCGCAGCCTAGGCCGAGCAGCAGCCCCTCGGCGGCCACGGCTGCGCTCGTGGTGAGGAAGAGCACGACGCCGTCGTCTGATGCGCGGATGGTCTGCAGCACGTCGCCGTAGAGGTCGCGCACCTCGCCGAGCACCGCGCCCTTCGCCACCTGGTCGCCGGCCTTCACCGCCGCCACCCAGAAGCCGGCCGGAGTCGAGTGGTGCCAATCGAAGCGGCCCAGCACCTTCGAGCGCGACGGCTCCGGGTCACCGTCGAGCACGCCGAGATACTTCAGCGCGTTGCGCGCCCCGTCCGTGAGCAGCGCGACCGCGCTTTCCTCGAGCTGGCCGATGCCGCCCGCCTCGGCGAGGACGGCCGGCACGTCCGCCGCGGCCGAGGTCATGCCGGTGAGTGAGCCGGTCGAGTCGACGACGTACGGCAGGTTGAACGCGAGGGCGAGGTCGCGGGAGCGCGCGTCGTTGTAGATCGCGAACGGCTCCAGCGCCTCCACGAGGTCGCCGCCGTGGAGGTCGAGCACGGCGTCGGCCGGCTCGATCAGCTGCGTGAAGATGTCGTGCGCGAGCCGGTCCGTGTACGAGCCGTCCGGGTTGCCGGGGAACGCGCGGTTGAGGTTCTGGCCGTCCCGCGGCACGACGAACGGCGAGCGCTGAGTGAACGAGTCCATGCTCACCACCGGGACGCCGACGACGGTTCCCGCGTGCTCGCCGAGCCCGCGCATGAGGCGGATGACCGCCGCGATCGACGAGTACTCGCACCCGTGAACACCGCCGAGCACGGCCACCCGCGGCCCATCGGTGGTCCCGCGGGACTCGAACGCGGGCACCTCGTGGCCGCCCAGGGTGATCGTCGTGCGCATGGCGCGGCATTATGGGCGGGTGCTCCGCGAAGCCGAGCTGCAGCGTCTCGACGACGACGCCCTGATCGCGTACCTGCGGACCGCGGGTGACGAGTCGGCGCGCACGGCGCTCGCGATCCTCGTCTACGGGCACTGGCACAACGTCGCGCGGCGCGTGTCGCTGAAGGTTCCCGCGGACGCGGTCGAGGACGTGACCGGCGAGGTGCTGGTCAGCGCGATCCAGTCCGCGTTCGACGGCTCCTCGATCGGCGAGTTCGCGGTGTGGCTGCGCACGATCACCGCGCGGCGGATCGCCGACTTCCACCGCCGCCGGGCGGCGACGACCGTCCCGATCGACGACGTCACCGTCATCGCCCCGGCCGACGACGAGATCGAGCTCAACGACTTGATCGAGCGCCTGCTGGCGGGGCTGAACGCCGAGCACCGCCGGGTCGTTGAGCTCGTCGTGTTGCAGGGCCGCGGCGCCGCCGAGATCGACGGCGTCAGCGTCGCCAACGTCCACCAGATCACCTCGCGCTTCCGGCGCGCCCTGCGGGAGGAGCTCGACACCGGATGACCGACGTCGACCAGCTACTGGCCGAGTTCATCGCCGAGGACCGAGCGGGCGGCGTCGCCGACCCGTCCGCGTACCTCGCGCGCGCCGACGAGGGCGCCCGCGCGGAGCTCTCCGCCCTGCTCGACGGGTATCTCGCCCGTGCCCCGCGCCGCGCGTTCAGCCGCGCCGCGTTCACGGCCTCGCCCGCACACGGCCTGGTCGACGATCTCGACCGGACTTTGTACGGTTCGTCGGGCACGTGGCCGTCGCTTCTGCCCCGGCTCCGTGACCGCGCCCGGATGCGGCGGTCAGATCTGGTCACCCAGCTGGCCGCCGCACTCGACCTCCCCGGCCGCGAGGCGAAGGTCGGCGCCTACTACCACGCGATGGAGCAGGGCACGCTCCCGTCCGCCGGCGTCTCCCAGCGCGTCCTGGAAGCCCTGGGCCGCCTCGTCGGCGAGAGCGCCGACGTCCTGCGCCGCGCGGGCGAAGCGACCTCCGCCCCGCCCAGGGCCGGCGGGGAGGCGTTCGCCCGGGTCGCCTCCGCCCCCGCCGCGCCCGCCGCGGCCCCGATGCGCGCCCGCCGCCCCGCGCGCGACGAGGTCGACGAGCTGTTCACGAGCGGCTGACCCCGCCTTCTACGATCGCGGGGAGCGCATGCGAGACGTCGAGGAACGAGCCGAAGCCGTCCTGGCCCAGCTCCCAACGTACGTGTGGGACCAGGACACGCTCCCCGTGCCGGTCGAGGACATCGCGGACACGCAGTTCGGGCTCCTCGTCCGCGACGTCGAGGACATGGCCAGCGCGCCCGGGGCGCCGCTCGTGGAGCATCACGCGCTCTCGGGTCTCCTACTCCCCGCGCGCGGCGAGATCTGGGTCAACGCGCACGAGGCCAAGCAGTGGCCGCCGCGCCGCCGATTCACGATCGGCCACGAGCTCGGCCACTGGGTGATGCACCGCGCCGCGGGCCAGCAGGCGCTGTTCTGCCGGGTCAACGAGGCGGAGGCCAAGGCGCGCGACATCGAGGAGGAGGCCAGCGCGTTCGCGGCGGCGCTGCTCATGCCGCAGTGGCTGTTCGTGCGCGAGCACGCCCGCGCGCAGGGCGACGTGGCCACGCTGTGCCGTACGTTCGGGAGCTCGATCGCCGCCACCCAACGCCGAATTGCGAGCCTCTTCTGATGGACCCCGTCCTGCGCACCCTGCTGTTGGAGCGGCTCGAGACGAGTGAGCTCGACGCCGAGGCCAAGAGCGTCATCGAGCTCGCGGCGGATGCGGCCGCGCCGCCGCCGACCACCGACGCCTCGCCGCCGGTGTGGCTGAAGGAGGTCACGGTCGAGGGGTTCCGCGGGATCGGGCGGCCGGCGACGCTCAAGCTCGAGCCCGCGCCGGGTCTGACCGTGGTCGTGGGCCGCAACGGCAGCGGCAAGTCCTCGTTCGCCGAGGGCCTGGAGCTGCTGATGACCGGCGCGCTCAAGCGCTGGGAGAAGCGCCCGAAGGCGTGGAGTGAGACGTGGCAGTGCCTGCACTTCACCGGGCCGACCAAGATCACCGCGGAGCTGCAGCTGGAGGGCGGCGACACGGTGCCGCTCACGCAGGAGTGGCCGCACGGCGCGCTCTACGGCGACGCCAGCGGCCGTGCCGTCCCCGCCGCCGTCCTGAATGAGCACGGGTGGGATCGCGACCTGCCGTCGTTCCGCCCGTTCCTGGCCTACGCCGAGCTGGCGACGATGTTCGACACGCTCAGCTCGCTGTACGACGCGCTCACGCCGGTGCTCGGCCTCGGCGACCTGGACGCGCTCGCCGCCTCGCTCGCCCAGACGCGGCTCACCTACGACGCCCAGCGCAAGGCGGTCGGCGGCGAGAAGGACCAGCTCGTCGCCCGGCTGGACCCCGACGATGACCGCGCCGCGCTCGTGAAGGCCGTGATCGGCGGCCGCAAGCCGGACCTCACCCAGCTGGCCGGGCTGCTGGAGGAGACGCCGAGCTACACCGAGGACCTGACGCTCCTGCGCCGCCTCTCCGGCCTCGCCCTCCCATCCGACGAGCAGATCCGCGACGCGTTCCAGGACCTCAAAGGCGCCGAGCGCGAGCACGCCGACGCCAGCGCGACCGACGCCGCCCGCGCAACCTCGCTCGCCACGCTGCTGCGCCAGGCGCTCGCGGTCCGGGACGGCGAGGACTGCCCGGTGTGCAAGACGCCGGACGTGCTGGACGACGCGTGGGTGAAGGCGGCCACGGAGGAAGCGGCGCAGCTGGAGGAGCAGGCGACGGCGCTCACGCAGGCCAACGCCAAGCTCATGGTCGCGCGCCGCCGGGCGGAGTCGCTGCTCGACGGCAACGCGCTCGCCGCCCCGAAGGCCGCGCAGCATCTCGGCCTCGCCGAGGAGTTCGAGCTCGAGCGCGGCGACGAAGCCGCCACCAAGGCGTCGGTTGCCCTCCTGCGCGAGCTCACCCAGAAGGCAGCCGCGGAGCTCGAGCGCAAGGGCGCGGCCTGGCAGGAGCTCGCCGGCGACCTGCGCCGCTGGCTCGCCCAGGCCCAGGACGTCGAGGCCAAGGCCGTCACGCTGAAGGCCGTCAAGGACGCCGAGAAGTGGCTCAAGGGCGCCACCGACGAGCTGCGACGCGAGCGCTTCGCACCGATCAGCCAGGCCGCGATCGCCAACTGGGGCGAGCTGCGCCAGGGGTCGAGCGTCGACCTGCACGAGATCACGCTCAAGAAGGTCGGCAAGGGCGGCCGCGCGGACTTCGACGTGCGCGCGGACGACACCGAGGCCAACGCGCTCGGCGTCATGTCCCAGGGTGAGCTGCTCGCGCTCTCGGTCTCCGTCTTCCTGCCACGAGCCGCGCTCGACGAGTCGCCGTTCCGCTTCGCCGTGATCGACGACCCCGTGCAGGCGATGGACCCGTCGAAGGTCGACGGCCTGGCCAAGGTCCTGCACCGCGCCGCCCGCACGCGCCAGATCGTCGTCTTCACGCATGACGATCGCCTCCCCGAGGCGATCAGACGGCTGCGCCTGGACGCGACGATGCTCCACGTCGACCGCCGCGCCCAGTCCTCGGTGGACGTGCAGGAGTCGCGCAGCCCGGTCCAGCGCTACCTCGACGGCGCCCGCGGCTACGCCAAGCCGGACCGCCTGCCGCCCGAGGTCCAGGCCCGCGTCGTCCCGATGTTCTGCCGCTCCGCCGTAGAGGCCGCCGCCGCGAACATCGTGCGCCGGCGCGCCGCTCAGCACGGCACTGACCTCAACGAGGCGGACGAGCAGATCGCCGAGGCCCGCAGCCTCAGAGAGACGCTCGCGCTCGTGCTGTTCGGCGACGCCGGCCGCCAGGGCGAGGTCGGCGGCGAGGTCAAGCGCCGCTACGGCGAACCGATGGCCGCGCTCGTGACGGCGCTCAACCGCGGCGCGCACGGCAACCCGCTCGAGCGCGAGACGCTCGCTCGCCTGCCGGACACCACGCGCGTGTTCATCCGCGAGCTCAACACCAACGCGAAATGAGCGAGCGCCTCACCGTCAGCAAGGTCCTCGACGAGGCGCAACGGCAGCTGGACGAGTTCGATCCGCGCACGAGCGGCGCGTGGCCGCACGCGGCCGCGGCACTGATCCGGCAGTCGCTGGAACGCTCGCTCGACGTGTTCTGGAACGACAAGTCGCCCGGCATGCTGGAGACGAGCGCGCGCGACCGCTGGGTCTGCCTGCCGGCCTTCCTCGGCGACAAGCCGGAGGCGCGCGAGGCCGACTTCGCCTGGACGGCGCTCTCGAACGCGTGCCACCACCGCGCGTACGAGGTCGGGCTCACGCAGGACGAGCTGCGCACCCACCTCGCCACCGCCCGGGACTTTCTCAAGACGGTCGCGCGTGCCCTCGCGTGATCCCGTCGGCCTCGTGCTCGCGGGCGGCGGTGCCCGCGGCGCGTACGAGGCCGGCGTGCTGTCGGTGCTGCTGCCCGCGCTCCCGCGCGACGAGCGCCCGAACATCATCGTCGGCGCGAGCGTCGGCGCCATCAACGGCACCTACGTCGCCGCGACCGTCCCCGACGGCGGCGACCCGACGCTCGCTGCCGGGCGCGCCGTGTGGGAGAACCTGGAGTGGGGCGACGTGTCCGCGTCGCCGTCTTTGAAGGACCTCGAGCGGCTCGCCCGCGGCGCCGTGAACTTCACCGGCCTGCTGTCGCTCGACATCCCGTCGCTGCTGGACACCACGCCGCTCGGCCCCACGCTCAAGCGCGCGATCCCGTTCCCGGCCATCGCGGAGCACGTCGCCAACCAGCAGCTCATCACCGCCGCGGTGGTGACGCTGTCCGCGCGCACCGGCCGCAGCATCGTCTTCCACACCGGCGGGAAGCCCGACCAGGTGCGCGACGACAAGCGCGGGATCGACTACGTGCCCGCGGCGCTGACCGAGACGCACGTGCGCGCCTCGTCCGCGATCCCGGCGCTGTTCCCGGCGGTGCGATTGGACGACGGCTGGCACTTCGACGGCGGCACGCGCCTGAACGCACCGATCAAGCCCGCGCTGGCGTTCGGCGCCCGGCGCGTGATCGTCATCGGCCTGCACTCGATCGCGCCCGGGACCCCGCTCGCGGGCGACGAGCGGCCCGACCTGGCCGCGGGCGCCGCGCTCGTGCTCGACGCGCTGCTCGCCGACCCGCTCGTCGAAGACCTGCAGACGCTCACCACGATCAACCGGCTCGCGGGGCCAGAGCGCCAGATCCCGTACATCTTCGTCGCGCCGCCCGAGCGCGACACGATCGGGCAGATCGCGCGCGAAGTGTTCCGCCGCCACTACGGCGGGCTCCTGCACGCGGCACGATCCCCGCAGCTCGCGTTCCTCGGGCGGCTGATCGACGCCGACGCCGACCCGCTCCACGGCGAGCTGCTCAGCTATCTGTTCTTCGCGCCGGAGTTCGCGAAGGCGCTGATCGAACGAGGCCGCGCCGACGCGCGCGCCTGGCTCGACGAGCCGCATGACGACGGGCTATGGGACCTTGGTCCGCTTGGCCGCAACCGCTGAGATCGCCAGCGCGGCGAGCATGATCACGAACGGATCGATCGCCATCCGGTAGCGCGGTGTCTCCACCACGAGGAAGACGACGCCGAGGTACATCAGCAGCGGGACGGACCACAGCCACAGCGGGGCTTCCCGCGCCCGCTGCGTGAACGCGCCGATCACGGCCAGGATCGCGAACACCCAGAAGCAGATGATCCCCGCGGCTCCGGCGCGCTTACCGGCCGACACCGTGCCCGCGGTGTGGATCGCCCAGTCCCAGCCGCCGAGGTCGAGCATGCGCCGGCTTGTCCACCACGCGACCTTCAGCGGCGCCCCCGGGTGCGCCTTGATGTAGTCGAGCGACGCGCTGCGCAGCTGTTTCTCGAGCACGGCCTCGTTCGTCTCGCGCAGGCGGTTGAAGATCGGCCGGTAGTCGTCGACGCGCTTGAGCGACATCCACGCGGCCGGGTTCTCCTTGTTGTTCATCGCCTCGCTGTTGTAGGTGCCGGCGAGCGCGGAGCCGAGCTGCGTGGAGACGGGGACGAACTGGTCGAGCACGACGTAGTTGCGGATCGTCCACGGGATCACGGTCAGCGCGGCCGCGACGATCATGATCAGCGCCGGCTTCGGCCCCTTCCAGACCGCCCACGCGAGTGGGAGCAGGAGGATCAGCGCGTTCGCGCGGCCGAGGATCGCGAGGCCCATCAGGACGCCCGCCGCGAGTGCCCAGCGCTTGAGCGCACAGGCGATCGCCCCGAGCATGCAGAGCACGAACAGCGGCTCGCTCATCACCGACTGCCCGACGAGGATGAGTGGGATGTACACGGCGCCGAGCGCCATCGCGATCAGCGCCACGCGCTGGTTCCAGACCTGCAGCGAGATCACGCCGATCAGCGCCACGATCCCTGTTCCCACCAGCGCGTTCGCGAGCCGCGCCCACTCCAGCGACGGGCCGAAGATCCAGTACACGGCGGCGAGGAAGATCGGATAGGCGGGCGGGCGGAACGCCGTCTCGCGGCCGTAGCTCAGCGCGAAGCCGTCACCGTTGGCGAGCGAGATCGCGTGCCGGTTGTAGTCCAGCGCGTCGTGCACCAGCCGGTAGTCCGGCGTCGCGAACACCCACGCGACGCGGATCGCCAGCGCGGCGACGAGAATCGCGATGGCTAGTCGTCGTGCGCTGAAAGCCATGCGGCGGGTCGGCGCAACAGGGCCCAGCGGCGGTCGAGCCGGTAGCGGCCGAGCACCCACAGCGTCTTGAAGGCGTACCGGAGGCTGGTCACGAAGTCGACGCTCGACGCCTCGTGGAAGTAGCGCGTCGGGATCGGGATCTCCATCACCCGCGCCTTGCGGGCCAGCATCTGGGCGAAGATCTCCTGGTCGAACACGAAGTCGTCCGAGTTGCGCAGGAACGGGATCGAGCGCAGGAAGTCGGCGGAGAAGGCGCGATAGCCCGTGTGGTACTCGGAGAAGCGCACGCCGAAGGCCTTGTTCTCGATGCTGGTCAGCAGCCGGTTGCCGACCCACTTCCAGCGCGGCATCCCGCCCGCGAGCGCGCGATCGACGAGCAGCCGGGAGCCGATCACGACGTCGGCGTCACCGGACAGGATCGGCTCCGCCATGTCGGCGACCAGGCCCGGGTCGTACTGATTGTCGGCGTGGACCATCACGATCACGGCGGCGCCGTCGCGCAGCGCCCGCGTGTAGCCCGTCTTCTGGCTCGCCCCGTAGCCCCGGTTGGCCGGGTGGCGGAGGACGTCGAGGCCGTTGGCGAGCGCGATCGTCGTCGTCTCGTCCGGGGACGCGTCGTCGATCAGCAGCGCGCGGTCGGCGGCGCTGGCCGGCATCTCCGCGACGACGTCCGGGATCGTGCGCGTGGCCTTGTAGGCCGGCAGGACGACGTGGATCGGCGCGCGCCCGTTGAGGTGCTGCAGGAGCGGGTGCTCGGCGAACGTGACCGGCGTGCGGTGCGCGAGGATCACGCGCTCGTCGCCGAGGCTCAGGCTGAGCTTGACCGGCGGCAGGCGGTCCGCGAGTTTGCTGAGGCGGTCGCCCGCCGGCAGCCGCTCCGCCAATCCCCCGACCCAGCGCTTGGCCGCGAACGTGCGCACGAACGGGATGTCGTCGGAGATCACGAGCCCGGAGGCGCTGATCAGCTCGCGCAGCGTGCGGCGCGGCAGCAGGACCGTGTGCGCGGCCAGGAAGCCCCACCAGCGCTTGCCCGCGAGCTTCGCGGTGACCGAGGCCGGGTCCGGCGTGACGACGCACAGCACGCCGCCGGGCTTCAGCAGCGCGGCGCACTGGTCGATCGCGGCCACCGGGTCGTCGAGGTGCTCGATCACGTCCGCGAGGACGATCGCGTCGAAGACGCCCGGCGCGTCGCCGTTGGTGCCCTCGCTGAACCCTTCGAGCGGGATCTCGCGCACGTCCAGCCCGAGCGAGCGCGCATGGCGGGCCGCCTCGCGGGAGAGCTCCAGGCCGACGGTGTCGTAGCCGCGCTTGCGGGCTTCGTCGAGCAGCAGGCCGTGGCCGCAGCCGACGTCGAGCAGGCGCCCGCGCGGGCGGTGCGCGCCGACGAGGTCGAGCAGACGGTTCGCGGTCGCGCGCCGGCCCTCCTCCTCCGCCAGGTACTCGTCGTCGCGCATCTCGCGGTAGAGCTCGTGCAGCGCGTCGCCCTTGGGGAGCACGGGCTGCTGGATCGTCCCGCACTCGCGGCACTCGAGCAGGTCGCCGTGTTGGCCGGGGACGTGCGCGGACGGCGAGAAATGGGCAGCCGTAAGGGCCGCACCGTTGCCCCGCAGTCGGAGCTCGAGTTGCCCCGAGCAGATCCGGCACACCGCCATGCGATGCGGCACGCTACCAGTGGATGCCTGAATGGGACGCGGAACGGATCGTCGACGAGGCCCTTGCGTGCCGGTTGATCGCCGGCCAGCACTTCACGCCCGCCTCGCTGCGACTGATCGGCGAGGGGTGGGACAACACGGTCTGGCTGGCCGACGAGCGGTGGGCATTCCGCTTCCCGCGGCGCGCGATGGCGATTCCCGGTGTGTGGCGCGAGATCGCCGTTCTGCCGGAGTTACGGCTGCCTGTGCCGGTGCCCACGCCGGTGTTCGTGGGCGAGCCCACCGAAGAGTTCGCCTGGCCGTGGTTCGGAGCGGAGCTGATCGAAGGGCGCGAGGCGCTCGGGCTCTCCGCTGACGCGCGGGACGCGCTCGGCCGGCCGCTGGGCGAATGCTTGCGCGCGCTGCACGACTCGACCGTGACCTTCGAGCTGCCCGACGACCCGATGGGCCGGGCCGACATGGGCATCCGCGTGGCGCGCACCGTCGAGTCGATCGAGGCGCTCGGGCTCGAGACGCCGCCGTGGCTCGGCGACGCGCGTGGGTTGGAGCGTCCACCGGCGACCGTCGTCTGCCACGGCGACCTCCACCTGCGCCACCTGCTCGTCCGCGACGACGAAGGGTTGGCCGGCGTGATCGACTGGGGCGACGTCTGTCTCGGCGACCCGTCGATCGACCTGATCCTCGTCTGGGCGCTGCTCGGGCCGGACGGCCGCTCGGACTTCTTCCGCGCCTACGGGAGCGTCAGCGAGGAGCAGGCGTTGCGGGCGCGGGTGCTGGCGCTGAACCTGTGCGCGGTGCTCGCGCGCTACGGCGCCGAGGAGGGGATGACCGTCCTGCGCGACGAGGCGCTGGCCGGCTACGACAGGGCGTCGCGCGCGTTGTAGAAGTCGTCGGTGGCGATCGCGACCTTGTCACCGTTCACGGTGTAGGCCAGATCCACATTCACGTTGGCCTCCGCGAGCGAGAGCATCACGTCGACCAAGCCGCCCGGACCGACCGGCACCACGAGCATCTCGCGCGTGTCAGCGATATGGAGGCCCGCGCCTTCCAGGGCCGCCTTGGCCGTATTCACGTCGCCGTCGTCGACGAGCGCGTGCACGACGCCGCGCCCGCCGTCCCCGGTGAACGCCGCGAGCCCGCGGAGATGCACGCCCGCGGACACGGTCACTTCGCCGAGGCTTGCCAGCGCTCCCGGCTCATCCCGCAACACGACGGTGAGGTCGGTGGCCATCGCACCGTCGATTGTTCCACTCGTGTCTAGAAGATGCGGTCGAACCGCCGCGAGAACACGGCGGAGGGCAACGATCCGCGGCCGACACCGAGCGGGCCGCCGTACGAATGCTCGATGTCGAACTCGATCGTCGTCCACCCCTGCTCACGCACCCGCACCACCACATCGCGCGGCGGCGTGCCCGGCGAGACGGGGTAGCGCCCCGTCCACACCGTGCCGGCGGGCACGGTCATGTCGTTGAGACCAGGGTTGACGAGCCCCGCTGTTCGCGCACCGCCCGGTACGCGAAGGGATGATGAAAGACGTCGAGGGCGCGCTCGCCCGGCCCGACGACGATGTCGAACGCGTCGTCGTTCTTGGCATCGGCGACCCCCACGGTGACGCGATCGGTGACCGAGTCCCAGGACATCGTCACGTCGAGGCCGTCGTTGCGGCGGTGGGCGAGCTCGTGAAGGGTGTTGTTCATGACGGCATCCTCGGGATCGTGGGCTGTCCCGTGAATAGTCCTCCGGAGTGAAATCTCTCCCCACCGGGCCAGCCCGCCTCTTCAGGCGCCAGAACCGGACGGTGCAAGTGGGGCCAGCCGTACCCCCCGGATAACCTGCCTCGCCAGATGGATTCCTTCTCCGACCTCGGCTTCGCGCGGGTGGACACCAGCCGCGAGGCGCGCCAAGGCGCGCCGGAGGCGATCGTGGCCGAGGGCAAGACGCCGGAGGAGATCAGCGCGATCGCGACGGCGTTGCTGGAGGCGGGCTCCGGCAGCGTGCTCGTCACGCGGGCCGACAAGGCGGCGCGCGAGGCCGTGCTGGCGCTCGGCGACGACGCCGTCGAGGACGAGCGGGCGCGGCTGGCGTGGATCGCGCGCGGCGTGCCCGAGGCGAAGGGGCTGGTGACGATCGTGTCCGGCGGGACGTCGGACGGGCCGGTGGTGCGCGAGGCGCAGGTGCGGGCGGAACTGCTCGGCACCGAGGTGATCGTGCACCGGGATGCGGGCGTGGCCGGGCTGCACCGGCTGGAGCCCGCGTTGCCTGACTTGAAGCGCGCGGACTGCGTGGTGGTCGTGGCCGGGTGGGATGCGGCGCTGGCCTCGGTCGTCGGCGGGATCGTGGCCGCGCCGGTGATCGCGGTGCCGACCAGCACGGGCTACGGGGCGGCGTTCGGTGGTGTGAGCGCGCTGCTGGCGATGCTCACGAGTTGCGCGGCCGGGGTGGCCGTGGTGAACATCGATGACGGGTTCGGGGCGGGGACGATCGCGGCGAGAATTGCGAGGCAGTCGGCGAAGTGATCCTGTACGTGGACTGCATCGGCGGGGTCGCCGGGGACATGCTGCTCGGCGCGTTGCTGGACGCCGGGGCGACGGTGGATCTCTCCGCCTTCGACCTCGAGATCGAGCGCGGAACGGCCGACCGGCACGGGATCACCGCCGTCACCACCACCGTCACGGGCGCGGCCGAGCAGCCGCATCGCGACTGGGGCACGATCAAGCAGCTGATCGCCGCCGCGGGACTGCCCGAGCGGGCGGAGCAGCGCGCGCAGGAAGCGTTCAAGCGGCTCGCGATCGCCGAGGGCCGGATCCACGACATGCCGCCGGAGCGCGTGCACTTCCACGAGGTGGGCGCGATCGACGCCATCGGCGAGATCGTCGGCGTGGCGCTCGCGCTCGAGTCACTGCACGTGGACCGCGTGATCTGCTCGCCGCTGCCGATGGGCCGCGGGTTCGTAAAGGCCGCGCACGGCAACCTGCCGCTGCCCGCGCCCGCGACGCTCGAGCTGCTCAAAGGCGCGCCGATCCACGGCGTCGAGGTGGACCTGGAACTCGTCACGCCCACCGGTGCGGCGCTCGTCGCGGCGCTCGTCGAGTCCTACGGCCCGCTCCCGCGGATGACGCTGCACGCCACCGGCTACGGCTCCGGCACGCGCGACCTGAAGGCGTTCCCCAACGTCGTCCGCGCGATCCTCGGAACCGAGGCCACGACGGGCACGGTCAGCCTGATCGAGGCCAACCTCGACGACCTGCTGCCCGAGCACGCGCCGGACGCCGCGGCGGCGTGCTTCGCGGCCGGCGCGCTCGACGTGTGGACCACGCCGGCGCAGATGAAGAAGGGCCGCCCGGGGTTCGTCATCTCGGCGCTCGCACGACCGACCGACGAGCGCGCCGTGATCGAGGCGATGCTCAAAGAGACCAGCTCGCTCGGGGTTCGCGTCGCCCATCTGGACCGCGTCGAGTTGGAGCGGGACTTCCTCACGGTCGAGGTCGCCGGCGAGCCGGTGCGGATCAAGGTCGGCCGTCTCGAAGGCAAGGTCGTCAACCTCGCCCCCGAGCACGCCGACTGCGAACGCGCCGCCCGCATCACCGACACGCCCGTCAAAGTGATCTGGGGCAAGGCAATGAGTGAGGCCCATGCTCGAACGGCTTGAGGCACGCGTCGCCGCGCTCGGGCACGCCGTCGTCGCGTTCTCCGGCGGCGTGGACTCGTCCGTCGTCGCGGCGATCGCGTACCGCGCGCTCGGCGATAAGGCCAAGGCCGTCACGGCCGTGTCGCCATCCGTCGCCAGCGGCGAGCTCGAGGGCGCCAAGCGGGTTGCGGCCCACATCGGCATCGCCCATGAAATCGTCACGACGAACGAGCTCGCCCGCCCCGGCTACCGCGCCAACGGCCGCGACCGCTGTTACTTCTGCAAGACCGAGCTCTACGACACGCTCGCCGCGCGCTACCCGGGCGTCCCGCTGCTCTCCGGCGCGAACAAGGACGACCAGGGCGACTGGCGCCCTGGCCTGAAGGCCGCCGCCGAGCACGACGTCCAGCACCCGCTCGTCGACGTCTCCAAAGACGAGGTCAGAGCCCTCGCCCGCGAGCTGCAGCTCCCGAGCGCCGAGAAGCCCGCCAGCCCCTGCCTCGCGAGCCGGATCCCGTACGGCACCGGCGTGGACCCCGAGACGCTCGCGCAGATCGACCGCGCTGAGCAGGCCGTCAAACAACTCGGCTTCCCCGTCATCCGCGTCCGTCACCACGGCATCCTCGGCCGCCTCGAAGTCGCGATCGAAGACCTGGACCGCGCGCTCTCAGCCGAGCCCGGCATCGTCGCCGCGATCAAACGCGCCGGTTACCAGCACGCCACCATCGACCTCAAGCCCTTCAAGAGCGGCCGGCTCAACGTGGAGCCAGCGCGTCCCGCAACATCGCGGTGAGCGCGGCGCCGAAGCGCTCGCGTTCCTCGATCGACATCGGGTCGCCGCCGAACAGCCGGGCCCGGAAGCCCGCGTCGGAGAAGTACGTCGAGACCGCCCCGTAGACGATCTGCATCAGCTCGCCGGGATCATGCGCTCGCAGCCGCCCGGCCTCGATCTCCCGCTCCAGGAACGCGATCGCGCGGTCCAGGAACGGGCGCATGTGCTCGGCCATCGCGTCCTCGAGCCGGCCGCCACCTTCGATCGCCTCGCGCCGCCAGATGACGACGAAGTCCCCGTGTGTGGCGAAGAACTCCACGGCCGCGCGCACCAGGGCCGCGACGCGGTCGAACCCCACCGGCGCGGCGGACACGGCCAGCGACGTCATCTCGGCCCAGTCCATCATGGCCTGTTCGATGACGGCGGCGTAGAGCCGTTCCTTGGATTTGAAGTGGTACAGCAGCGTGGGGTGCGTCAGGCCCGCCCGCTCGGCGATGTCCTGCAGGCGCGCGGAGTACCCGTGCATCGCGAACTCACCGCGTGCCGCCTCCAAAATGCTCGCCTTGGACGCCATCTACTGACACGTTAGTAGAGACGACTGGTACGGTGCTCGCTCTGCCTGACGACGTCCTCATCCAGGAGCAATTGGCCGGCAAGACCGTCCTGCTCACCGGGGCCTCTGGATTCCTCGGAAAAGCCGTGCTCGGTCAGATCCTGCGGGAGCTGCCGGACACGCAGGTCACGCTGCTGCTGCGCGGCGACGCGCAGCAGCGCCTCGAGAACGAGATCCTCCCGAGCGGCCCCTGCGAGGGGCTCGACGGCAGCCGCGTGAAGACGATCAGCGGCGACCTCGGCCGTGAGGGCCTGGACGTCGGCAGCGGGATCGACATCGTCATCCACTGCGCCGCGTCCGTCTCCTTCGAGCAGTCGCTCGACGAGGCGTTGGAGCTCAACGCGAAGGGCCCCGCCCGCCTGCTGGAGTCGGTCCGCAGCGCCGGCAGCGACCCGTACTTCATCCACGTCTCGACGGCCTACGCCGCGGGCATGCGCACCGGGCTCGTACTGGAGAAGCCGTCGGGCACGGCGCCGACCGAGCCCTGGCTGGACCTCAACGCCGAGCTCAACGCCGCGAAGGCCTGGCGCAACGACATCGAGGCCGAGTCGCGCCTGCCGCAGCATCAGCACCGGTTCGTGGCCGAGGCGCACCGGGCGATCGGCCCTGCCGGCGGCCCGGCCGTCGGCACCCGCGCCGAGATCCTGCGCTACGAGTGGGTGCGCGAGCAGCTCACCGAGCGTGGCCGGGAACGCGCCCGCGCCCTCGGCTGGAGCGACACGTACGGCCTGTCGAAGGCGATCGGCGAGCGCACGCTCCTCGGCGCGAACCCGAAGCAGCTCACGATCGTCCGCCCGGCGATCGTCGAGTCCGCGCTCAACACCCCGTACCCCGGCTGGATGGAGTCGCTGAAGGTCGCCGACCCGATCATGCTCGGCTACGGCGCCGGCATCATCCCCGGCCGCTTCGGCGCCAACCGCAGCATCCGGATCGACATCATCCCCGTCGACTTCGTGGCCAACGCGTGCCTCGTCGCCGCCGCGCATCCGCCCGAGTCCCCGCGCGTGTTCAACGTGAGCACCGGGATGCGCAACCCGTTCACGATCGGCGACCTTGCGGAAGTCACGACCAAGTACTTCCGTGAGCGCCCGCTGCCGGACGAGGACGGCCTGCCGGTCAGCGTGCCCGACTGGCACTTCTCGTCGGCCAGCAGCATCCTGACCAAGATCGAGCGCGCGACCAACGTCCTCGAGAAGGGCCGCACGCTCGTCGACAAGCTGCCGATCCCGCGCAGCAACGACGTGGAGCTCCGGCTCCACAAGAACCAGCGCAAGCTGGACCGGCTCAAGCGCCTGAACGAGATCTACCGCCCGTACGGCGAGCTCGACTGCGTCTTCGACGACCGCAACGCCCGCGCGCTGCTGGACACGCTGCATCCCGACGACCGCGAGCGCTTCGGGTTCGACGTCGACACGATCGACTGGGACCACTACATGGAGGAAGTCCACCTCCCGGCGTTGCGCAAGATCGCCGTGCCGCCCGCGCCCGGCCCGAAGAAGACCAAGAGCGCCGGCCGCCGCCCCGCGCCCGAGGGTCCGCCCGCGCTCGCGCTGTTCGACGTCGAGGGCGTCGTGCTCGACAGCACCGTCGCGCACTTCTACGCCTGGCTGCGGACCCGCGACATGCCCGAGCTCGACAAGCTCGTGTGGACCGCCGGCGCCGCGACCAAGGTCCCGAGCTGGATCATCGAGGACCGCCGCTCGCGCACCGCGTTCAACCGCAACTTCTACAAGCTCTACAAGGACCTCCCGGCGCGCGAGCTCAAGCGCCAGGCCGAGGAGGCGCTGCCGGACTTCATACAGCCGCGCATCCAGCACGAGGCCGTGCGGCGGATCCGCGAGCACAAGCGCCGCGGCGACCGCGTGATCCTGATCACGAGCGCGCTGGACTTCCTCGTGGAGCCGCTGGAGCACCTCGCAGACGAGGTCCACGCGGCCAAGCTCGTCGAGCGCGTCGGACGCTTCACGGGTGAGCTGGCCGAGCCGCCGCTGACCGCCGACGGTCGCGCCTCGCTGGCCGCGCGCCTGGCCGCCGACCACGAGGTGGAGCTCAAGGACTGCCACGCCTACGGCGACAGCCTCGCGGACCTGCCGCTACTGGAGCTCGTCGGCCATCCGCACGCGATCAACCCCGACTTCCGCCTGAGTCGTGAAGCGCGCCGTCGCCGGTGGCCGATCGAGACCTGGGGCACGGAGAGGGCTGCCATCTGATGCAGGCGTTGACGTACACGCCGAGCATCGCCAAGTACGTCGCCACGCGCGCGGGCCTGCCCGGTGCGGGGGCGCTCGCGCTCAGCGAAGTCCGGCCGCCGCGCATGCCCGGCCCGGGCTGGCTGCCGATCCGACCCAAGCTCACCGGCATCTGCGGCTCCGACCTCGCGCTCATCTCCGGCAAGGCGTCGCTGCACCTAGCCACGCTCACCAGCACCCCGTTCGTTCCCGGCCACGAGATCGTGGGCGAGATCGGCGCGGGGCCGCGCCGCGGTGAGCGCGTCGTCGTCCAGCCCGCGCTGGGCTGCAGCGTCCGCGGCGTCACGCCGCTGTGCCCCGAGTGCGCGCAGGGCGTGCCGGCGCTGTGTCGCAACGTGATCGACGGCAACCTGTCGGCCGGGCTGCAGACCGGCTTCTGCCGCGAGACGGGTGGCGGCTGGAGCGAGGGCCTCGTCGCGCACGAGTCCCAGCTGCACACCGTGCCCGACGATCTCTCCGACGAGGACGCCGTGCTCGTGGAGCCGCTCGCGTGCGGGCTGCACGCCGCGCGCCGGGCCGACGTCCAGCCGGGCGAGACGATCGCCATCATCGGCGCGGGCACGATCGGGCTGCTCACGCTCGCCGCGGTGCGCGAGGCCGCGCCGAGCGCGACGATCATCGTCGTCGCCAAGCACGCCGGCCAGCAAACGGCCGCGCGCCGCTTCGGCGCCGACGACGTCCTCACCCCCGCGAACCTCTACATCGAAGGCGCGCGCATCACGCATTCCCGCAGATTGGTCGGACATCAGAGCCGCGAGATGTTGCTTGGCGGCTTCGACCGTGTACTTGATTGCGTGGGGACCGGAATGAGCATCGAGCAGTCGATCACGATCACGCGTCCGCGTGGCCGTGTGGTGCTGGTCGGCATGCCGGGCGAGCTGAAGGCCGACCTCGCCCCGGCGTGGCTGCGTGAGCTCGAGCTGCGGAGCGCGTACGGGTACGAGCACGACTTCCCGGCGGCGCTGGAGTTCGCCAAGACCCTCAAGCCCGGTCGGCTGATCGACCGCGGTTGGCCGTTGCGCGCTTTCCAGAAGGCCTTGGAGACCGCGCCCAAATCCGCACGCGCCGGACGCGTCAAGACCGTATTTGAGATCGCCGCATGAGCATCGCGCCCACCCGCATGATCGAGCGCACCAAGCGCCGCAACCCGGCCGCCGAGCGCGAAGCCTGCGTCGTCGAGGTGCACGAGCACTCGCCGCCGACGCTCTTCCACTCCGGCGAGCAGTTCCGGCTCGAGCGCCTGCCCGTCGGGAGCCGGATCGTCTATCCGCCGCCGCCGATGAAGGGCCTGATCGACGTCGACGCCGCGATCTGCGCCGCGCTGGACTCCCCGCTGGGCATGGACCCGCTGGACTCGCTGCTGAGCCCGGGCATGAAGCTCACGATCGCGTTCGACGACGTCAGCCTTCCGCTGCCGCCGATGAAGCTGCCCGACATCCGCGGGCGCGTGATCGAGCACGTGCTGGAGCGCGCGTACCGGGCCGGTGTCGAGGACATCCACCTGATCGCCGCGCTCGCGCTGCACCGGCGGATGACGCCGGCGGAGCTCAAGCGCGCCGTCGGCAGCCGCATCTTCGACGAGTTCTATCCCGACCGGCTCTACAACCACGACGCCGAGGACCCGACCGAGATCGTCGACCTGGGCAAGACCCGCCACGGCGAAGCGGTCGAGCTGTCCAAGCGGGCGGCCGAGTCGGACCTGCTGATCTACGTGAACCTCAACATCGTGACCATGGACGGCGGCCACAAGTCGGTCGCGGTCGGGCTCGGGACGTACAACAGCGTCAAGGCCCACCACAACGTCCGCACGATGCGTCATTCGAAGTCCTTCATGGACCCGAACAAGTCCGAGCTGCACAACAGCACGAACCGGCAGGGCGACATCGTCGAGGCGGCCGTCCCGATCTTCCACATCGAGACGACGCTCAACAACGACATGTACGACGGGCCGCTCGCGTTCCTCGCCAAGCCCGAGGCGCGCTGGACGGCGCGGGAGCAGACGACCTTCGCGGCGCTCAAGCGCACGACGGACCGGATGAACCCGAAGCTGCGCCGCGCCGCCTTCCACAAGTCCACGGCGCCGTACGCGATCACCGGTGTGCAGGCCGGCGCCGTCGGGCCCGTACACGAGGTCACGCTCGAGCACGTCGCCGCGCAGCAGGCCGTCGCCGTGCGCGGCCAAGCGGACATCGTCACCGCCGGCCTGCCCTACGTCGGCCCGTACAACGTGGACTCGATCCTGAACCCGATCCTCGTCATGTGCATGGGGCTCGGGTACTTCTTCAACCTCTACCAGGGCGTGCCGCTCGTGCGCGAAGGCGGCGTGATGATCTTCACGCACCCGGTCACGCGCGAGTTCCACCCGGTCCATCACCCCTCGTACGTGGACTTCTACGAGGAAGTGCTCAGCGAGACCACGGACCCGGTGGAGATCGAGAAGCGCTTCGAGAAGAGCTACGCCGAGGACGACTGGTACCGCCACCTGTACCGGACGAGCTACGCCTACCACGGCGTGCACCCGTTCTACATGTGGTACTGGGGCGCGCACGGCCTCCAGCACCTCGGTGACGTGATCTTCGTCGGCGGCAACGCCGAGGCCTGCCGCCGCATGGGCTTCCGCCGCGCCGACACCATGCGCGACGCGTTGGAGATGGCCGAGCAGGTCGTGGGCCGCGATCCGTCGCTCACCCACTTCCACTGCCCGCCCGTCTTCTACGCGCAGGTCGACGCGTGAAGTTCGCGCAGGGCGGACGACGGCTGGAGAAGCTCGCCGGCTCCAACAAGGCCGGCAGCCGCGCGCCGTCCGCGCCGCGCAAATGGCCGACGCTCACGGCGGGCAAGGACCCGTGGGCCGAGCGCGGCGTGGAGGACCAGGCCTGGCTGCGTGAGCCGCGCCCGGCGATGCTGCGCGAGATCGCCCAGCAGGCGCTGCTGTTCCCGGCCACGCGCGCGGTCTCGATGCCGACGATCATCGGCGCCGAGGACCTCGTCCACGCGCCGCAGCCCGCGATCCTCGCGCCCAACCACGAGAGCGACATCGACACGCCGCTCGTCCTGCTCGCGCTCCCGCACGCCTGGCGCTCGCGCACGGTCGTCGGCGCCGCGTCGGATCGCTTCTACCGCAAGCGCGGCTTCGCGATCGCGTCCGGCTTCTGGATCAACACGTTCCCGTTCGACCGCGGCGGCGGACAGCGGCGCGGCCTCGCCGCGGCCGCCGCGCACCTCCGCGAGGGCCGCAACGTGATGCTGTTCCCGCAGGGCACGCGCGGCGCGGGCCCCGAGGGCTACCGCGCCGGCGTCGCCGAGCTCGCGTTGACCGCCGGCGTCCCGATCATCCCGATCCACATCGAGGGCACCGCACTCGTGATGCCCAAGGGCAAGGGCCTCAACCGGCGCGGCAAGACGAAGGTCACCTTCGCGCGCCCGCTGCAGCCACGTCCCGGTGAGACGCCGGGTCAGCTCACCCAGCGTCTCCACGACGCGATCGAGGACTAGCGCGCGCGGAGGCCGTCGAGCGCGATGTTCAGCACGCGCCGGCGCTGGGCGTCGTCGGCGTAGGTCGAGCCGACCATCCCGGCGACCATGCGCAGCACGTCGTCGAGCTCGACGTCGGGGCGCAGCGCTCCGGCCTGCTGGGCGCGTTCGAAGATCGGCGCCGCCGAGACGAGCATCGCGCTCTTGCAGGCCCGGAAGACCTCGGAGTCCTTGTTGAGCGCCTGCAGCAGCGCCAGCTTGGTGGGGACGTAGCGGGCGAAGCTGTCCAGCCAGGTGGTGAAGGCGTCCCACGGCTCGAGCTCGCTGACGGCCTGCGCTCCGAGGCAGAGCTCCTGGACCTCGCCGGCGTAGACGGCCTCGAGCAGGTCCTGGCGGGTCGGGAAGTTGCGATAGAGCGTGCCGATCCCGACGTTCGCCTGGCGCGCGATGTCCTCCAGCGAAGCGTCCGTCCCGCGCACGGCAAACGCTTCGCGCGCGGCGGTCAGCACGGCGTCGAAGTTGCGTCGGGCATCGGCGCGGTGCGGGCGCCGGGCGGTGATGTCGAGGATCGGAGGTGGTTCAGCGGACATTTCGGTCTTGAAGTGGAGGATAGCCTCCAGTAGAGTGGAGGCAAGCCTCCAGATAAACGGAGTTCCCCCTCCACTCTCTCGAAGGACCGATGTGACTGCTCTCTCCCCCCGTATTCCCCGACGCTCGGACACGCCGGCCCGCGTGCAGGTGCGCGCCGACGAAGCCGTGATCAGCCAGTGGCTGCTCGACCAGACCCGCACCACCATGACCCGCACCCGCGCAGCGCGCACGACGAGCGGACGGCCGCGCCGACGCGCGGCCGCCGCCCCTGGACCTCAGTCCGCTCGCACCCCACACGTGTGATCAGCAGTGGGCGCGGCGTCGAAGATGTCGACCGCGAGCGCGCCGACGAGCGTCTGCAGCCAGGCGCGCTGCTCAGGGTCGCTCGTGTTCACCCGCCGGCGCGCGTAGGTCGTGACGTCGTCGCGGGACCCGGCGATCAGCAACGGACCGGTCACCGCGTAGCGGCCGTCCTCGAGCGCGACGAGCGCACCGGGCTGGTCACGGCGCACGCGCAGCCGGGCCACGACCGCCTGCTCGAGCACCTGCTTGGGGTCGTCCAGCTCGCCGAGCACGGCGTGCTCGTCGACCGGACGGACGGTGAAGATCGGCGGCGTGCCGCGCATCTTGCGCCGCGGGCGCGGGGGCGGACCGACCGGCCCGGTGCGCCAGCGCTCCTGCAGGTCCTCGACCTGCCGGGCGGCCTCCCGCCGGACGAGGATGTGCAGGCGATCACCGGTGCGGATGAGCGTGGACCCGCGCGGGGCCACGACCTCATCACCGCGCACGATCGCGCTGACGAGCGCTTCCCGCGGCAGGTCGAGGTCGCGCACGTGCGCACCGACGACGGCGTAGCCGGGCTTGACCGGGTACTCGACCGTCTCGGCCCCGAGCCTGCGGATCAGGCCCACCTCGATCAGCGGCTCCGAGCGCTCGAGCTCGATGGCCGCCTTCCCCACCGTGTAGTCCGGCAGGATCCGTTTCGGCAGCATCCGCGCGAGCACCTCCGAGCGCGCGGAGAAGATGGGCGAGAGGATCGAGAGGATCAGCACGTAGAACGCGGCGAACGCGGCCACGCGGGCGTCGAGCCCGGCGGCGATCGCGAGCGAGGCGAGGATGAGCTCGAACTCGCCGCGGCTGACGAGCTTGAGCGCCGTGTTGGAGGCCTCGATCCGCCCGTAGCCGTAGATGCGCGCGGCGACGACGCCGGCGATGACGTTGAAGATGAACGTCACGATCACGGCCGCGATCACGGCGGGTGCGATCGCCCCCATGTCGCTCGGCGCGATCGTCAGGCCGAACCAGAAGAAGAAGATCGCCGCGAACACGTCGCGGAGCGGCACCAACAGCTTCTCGATCCGGTGCCCGAGGCCCGTGCCGGCCACCACCATGCCCGCCAGCAGCGCGCCGACCGCGTCCGAGGCGCCCGCGTAGTGCGCGAAGCCGGCGGTGAAGATGCCGAAGCCGACCACCATGATCACGGTGAGCTCCGAGTCCCCGGTGGCGATGAACGGGCGCACCAGGCGCGAGCCCCAGCGGGCCAGCGAGAACAGCCCGATCAGGAACGAGAACGCGATCGCGATCGACAGCGCGATCTCCGCCGCACCCTCCGTCCCGCTGAGGATCGGCTGCAGCAGCGCCAGGTAGAACGCGAGGAACACGTCCTCGACGACGATGATCCCGAGGATCATCCCCGTCTCCGGGTTCTTGACCCGCTTGAGGTCGAGGATCAGCTTGGTGACGATCGCCGTCGACGACGTGCCGATCATGCCCGCGATCACGAAGATCTCGCGCGTGCCCCACCCGAGCGCCCAGCCGAACACCATGCCGGCGCCGAACAGCAGCGCGATGTAGGCGCCGCCCGCCCAGAGCAGGCGCTTCCCGCCGCTGATCAGCTCATTGACGGAGAACTCGACGCCGAGGTGGAACAGCAACAGCACGAGCCCGACCGTGGCCAGCAACTCGAGTTCGTGCGGGTCCTCGAGGATGACGATCCCGGGGGTCTCCGGCCCGAAGATGATCCCGGCGACGATGAAGAACGGGATGGTCGGCAGGCCGATCCGCCGCCCGAACCGGGCGAACAGCCCGGCCAGGAGCAGAGCGGCGCCGAGGACGGCGAGCTCGTTGTCCACGCTCCACGATGCTGGCCGCCGACCGGCCCGGTTGCCATGGGGGACGACACCCACCCTGGGGAATAGCCGCCGCGGGACCGGCGTCTAGCGGCCCATGAGTCAGCCGTCGGCGCAGTACCGCCTCATCCGACCGGACGACCACCTGGAGCTGCTGCTGATCGCCGAGCGGCTCACGGAGCGCGCCCGCGCAAGCGGCGGCCGCGAGTTGGTGGCCAATCTCACGGACGCCGCCGGCAAGCCCGCCGCCGGGTTCCTGACCATCCGGATTCAGGCGCAGCACACCATCGAGTGGGCCGGGATCGGCACCCAGCCGCCGGCCACGCAGCCGCGCCCGATCCTCGGGGACCTCACCTCCGTCCGCTTCCGCGTGCCGGCCAACGGCGTCGTCGTGCTCACGGTGGAGGGCGTGCTCGCCGCGCTGCGCACGTTGCAGATCAACCTGCCCCTGGCGCCGCCGCCGCCCGTGGAGATCCGCGTCGCCGCGCGCCCCGCGGCCGAGCTGGTCCGCGGCTCCGGTGCCGCCGCGGCGAGCGGCGGTCCGGACCCGCTCCTGGCCGAGCGGGCCCGCCGGGCGGACGTGTGGTTCCCGGCGCTCACGGCGCCGCCCGCGGAGGACTCGGCCCCACCCGCCGCCCCCGTGCTGGCGCGGACCGAGCTGCACTTCCCCTCGCGCCTGGTGATGGACGTGCACGGCAGCGTCGGCTTCGACCACGTCGCCGAGCCGGCGGAGCGCGACGGGCGGGTCGAGCTCTGGCACACGCGCCTGAAGCGCCGCGCCGCCGACGGGACCCTCACCGAGAAGCCGAACCTCGTGTCCGTGATCCGCACGCAGGAGCTCCCGGCCGGCGCCACGTCGAACTGGGCGACGCGGGTCGGCGACGACAGCATCCGCAGCGCGCTGAGCAAGGGCGAGCGCACGACGCTGGCGCAACAGACCGGCTCCTCCAAGGCGACGGCGCAGCGCCTCGAGCTGTCCGCGCACGGCGCCTGGCTCGACGTCGACTGGAAGGGCCCGACGCTCAGCTGGGAACACCGGCTGGCCCAGGGCCGCGACCAGTACGTGCGCACCGCGGTGCTCGGCACGCTGTACCCGCTCGGGCACGAGGCGCTGCTGGTCAAACGCACGGAGCGCATCTGGCCCAAGCGCAACGGGCTGCCCGCCTTCCTGCAGACCAGCAGCACGATCTACGTGCTCGAGCGCACCCGGACGTATCCGATCAACACCCGGGTCGAGCGCGCGTGGCCGTGGGAGGAGGTGCGGCTGGAGACGCGGCGGGTGTCGGGCACGCTCGAGGGGGTCGCCAGTGACGCCAACGGAAAGACGGCGAGCCTGATGATGGCCTCCGCCGGGTTGCGCGCGCCGTTCCTGTGGGAGTGCGTGGCCCGCGACCGCGGGCATCACGTCATCCGGTTCGAGCTGCCGCTGTATTTCCTCGCCAAGGGCTTCAACAACTTCGCCGGGCTGGAGCAGATCTATCTCAAGGACAACGCCGGCATCGGGCACGGCGGCGAGAGCTTCCGCACCGTCCGCGTCGCCGGCCAGCGGGTCGCGGTCGCCGCCGCGCGGCCGGGCGCTCCCGACGCCACCGACATGGTCGTCGACCAGTTCCGGCTCGCCCCGCCGTCGAAGATCTTCGAGCAGGACCCCGTCAAGGAGCCGCCGCAAGACAAGCCCGCGGTCGAGCAGCTCTCCGGCGCGTTGCCGGCGCTGCAGCAGCTCGTGCCGGGCGCGTCGAACGCCACGGTGAAGTTCGCGGGGCAGTACCTCAACCGCGCGTTCGGCAGCGGGAACGTGGGCGAGGCGCTGCTCGAGCTGGCGCCGGGCACGCGCCC
This sequence comes from Solirubrobacter taibaiensis, assembly GCA_027587225.1. Lineage (GTDB taxonomy): Bacteria > Actinomycetota > Thermoleophilia > Solirubrobacterales > Solirubrobacteraceae > Solirubrobacter > Solirubrobacter taibaiensis. The sequence goes on along the minus strand of JAPDDQ010000013.1, from coordinate 1,846 downwards.
GGTGGTCGACCTCTCCGGCCGGGGCCTCACGGGCGGCCTGCTCGCGCCTCAGTACGAGCTGACGGGGCTCTCGCGCCGGTTCGGCCCGGTGGGCGGGCTGCTGGCCGACGTCGCCGACGGGCAGTTCACGCCCGAGCAGCTGTTCAAGGGCTTCCTCGACAAGATCAAGCTGCTCGGCGTCTTCGCGCTCAGCGACGTGCTCGACGCCAAGACGCGGCGGGCGCTGGAGGACGCGCCGCAGCTCTCCTCGACCGGCCAGAACGGGATCGCCACCCCGAAGGTGAGCTGGACGGCGGAGCTGTTCACCGGCGTGAAGGAGGTCACCGCGGGCATCGCGCCGGCGAAGGGCGTCCTGCGACCGCGCGGCGCCGAGAAGGCGATGCTCGTGATGCTGGCGGAGACGACCCTCGACCAGGCGAACGCCACCCGCACACGGGTCTCCTGCGACGTCCAGAACATCGAGCTCGCGTTCAGCCTGCAGAACGAGGAGCTGCTCGTCGTCCCGATCCGCAACCTCACGTTCGTGAGCGTCAACGGCGGCAAGATCGACGTCGACGTCAACCTCGGCACGGTCGAGTTCAAGGGCGTGCTCGCGTTCATCCGCACGCTCGCGGACCTGGTCCCGGCCGACGGCTTCCACGACCCACCCGCGCTAGATGTCCGCCCGGACGGCGTCACCTCCTCGTTCTCACTGCCCCTGCCGCCCGTTGCGGCGGGAGTCTTCGTGCTCGAGAACATCGCGCTGCACGCGCAGCTCGAGCTGTTCTTCACCGGCGGCGCGCCCACCTTCGAGCTCGCGTTCGCCCGGCCCGAGAGCCCGTTCCGCGTGACGGTCGCCGCGCTCGGCGGTGGCGGCTGGGTGGCGGTGAAGGTCGCGACGGACGGCTTCCGCCACCTCGCGGGCGCGCTCGAGTTCGGCGCGGCGGTCACGATCGACCTGTTCGTCGCCCGCGGCTCGGTGTCGGCCATGGGCGGGCTGTCGTTCTTCGTCGACGGCGACGGGTTCGCCCGCCTGACCGCGTACTTCACCGTCCGCGGCGAGCTGCGCGTGCTCGGGCTCATCAGCGTCTCGGTGGAGCTGACGCTGGCGCTCGGCTACGAGTCGCCGCCCGCGCGGCTCTGCGGCAAGGCCTCGCTCGTGGTGAAGGTGAAGCTGCTGTTCATCAGCAAGTCGGTGAAGGTCGAGCTGGAGAAGACGTTCGCCGGCGCCGACGGCCCCGGCGATTCGGCCCGCGCGCTCGGCACCGCCGGGCCACCGACGTTCGCGGACCTGATGGCCCCCGGGGCCTGGAACACGTACTGCCTGAGTTACGCGGAGGACGCATGACCGACACCTGGAGCGTCACCTGGGCCGTGCTGCCCAACGGGTTCGCCGCCACCGGCAAGGCGCGGCTCTCGCTCGTCCCCACCCTGCGGGTGCTCACGAGCACGGGCGAGCTCGGCGACTCGCCGGTCGCGGCCTGGCCGACGCTGATCGCCGGCCTGTCCGGCGTCCAGCTGAGCGCGGCCAACAGCGACCGGCCGATCGAGGCGCGAATCGTGAGCGCCAAGCCGCGGCAGGACCTGTGGACGGCGATGTTCGGTGTCACCACGGCGGTCGACGTCGAGGAGCCGGACCCGGAACCGCCGATGTTCGCCGAGGTCGCGACCGGGCTGCACTACGCGGCCGTGGCCGAGTCCGTCCAGGCCGTGTACGCGGCCGTCGGCGCGGAGGGCCGCGTGGCGGCGACACACCCGGCGCTCGACCTCGTGCGCGGGCTCGGGGCGTGGTCGGCGACGCCGGCCGGCGCGCGCGTGAAGGCGCTGCCGGCCGACGCGCAGCGCGCGCTCGACGCGCAAGTCGGAG
>JAPDDQ010000142.1 GCA_027587225.1 Solirubrobacter taibaiensis | reverse complement strand
GGTCCAAGAGAATAGTTTTTCACATTTTCTTGTAGCACCCTTACATTTTGTTCTGCTGCAAAAGGATGTAAAGAAAATACGTTACTCGTTGCCACCCCAGCAATCATTACCGCTAAAAGACATTTTTTATAAAATCGTTTCTGCATATTTTTCACCTATTCTCTTTATAAGGATATCAAAAGCTCCTGCTCACAACTGAACAGGAGCTTCAAATCATTCATCAACACTTAACGCTCTAACGATTCGTATTCGATTATGCTTTTTTCGTATCTACTACTTTAATATCTTCAGCATAAATCTTTTCTGCATAGTCTTTAATGTTTTTCCAGCTATCTTTCGCAATGTTTAAATCTTCTTTAATGAAAACTAGGTCGTTTGGACTAATAGAATCTACATTTTGAAGTAAAGAATTGTATTTTGATCCCATTGTGTACCATTGGTTTGAAATATTTTGTAACGCGGTAATTGCAGTATCAATTGTATTTGTTAAATACTCTGTTTGTGTTTTAATGTTCGTTAATCCTGCTACTTCTAATTGCGCAGTTGTAACTTGTCCTGTTATCTTTTGAATTTCTGCTTGTGCATTATCAAGCTCTTTCTTCGCTAATACGATTCCAGCTGTACCACCACCTACAGCTGCTGCACCACCTGCAATTAATGCTACTCCTAGCGGTGTTCCTGCGCCCGTAGCAATAACTACTGCACCACCGATAATTGCAATTGGTCCTAGAGCTGTCGCAACAGATGAACCGATAATAATTGCATTATATTTACTAATTGCTTCATTGTACGTTGTAATTTGATTTTGCAGAAGCGGAATCCCTGCATCTTGACTAGCTAATATAGATGTAATTTGATTTGCATCACCCTTGAAGTTTTGCGTATCCGAAGTCATTTTATTTCGGAATTTCTTCAAGTCTTCTACTAACTGATCCACTTGTGCTTTATTTTCATTAATACTACTTGATAATCTAGTTAAGCCTTTCGTAAGAGTCGCTTTATCCTTTACATCAACTGCAGCAACTAAAGTATCATAATAGTTTTGGAATTTCGTATTGTAGTTAATGATGTTTTGATTCGTTGAAATAAGCTGTGGCTTTAATACATCTAACCATT
>JAPDDQ010000141.1 GCA_027587225.1 Solirubrobacter taibaiensis | reverse complement strand
GCTTCGGTTTTGCGTCCTCTAGTAACTTCGCAATTCGTTCTTCTGTTTGCTTTACATTCAGTTGTTTCTCCACAATTTCCTGTAAAACCTTCAGTTGTAATTCCTCATTTTTTAAAGGAATGAGAGCGCGGGCATGACGTTCTGTAATGCTTTTTTCTAATAATGCACTTTTTATTTCTTCAGGCAACTTTAACAAGCGCAACTTATTTGCGATTGTAGATTGTCCTTTTCCAAGTCGTTGTGCCAATGCTTCTTGTGTTAAATTATGTAACTCAATCAGCTTTTGATACGCCACAGCTTCCTCGATTGCCGTTAGTTCCTCACGTTGCAAGTTTTCAATTAAAGCTACAGAAGCTGTCTCTGTATCATTTAAATTCTTTATAATTGCAGGAACCTTTTCCCAACCTAACTTTGTTGCCGCGCGAAAACGTCTTTCTCCAGCAATAATCTCGTACTTATCATCCTCATATTGCCTTACAACAATCGGTTGAATAAGTCCATGTGTACGAATTGTTAATGCTAGCTCATCAATACGCGCATCATCAAAAACTGTTCTTGGTTGATAACGGTTAGGGGTAATATTTACTATCGGAATTTCTTGTATTTCTTCATATACCTTTTTATCTATCTCTTCATGGCTTTCGTCTTGTAATTCGAATTCGCTCTCTTTATCTCCAAAGCCAAATAAACGAGAAAACGTATTTTTCATACATATTCCACCACCTTTTAGGCCTATTGACTATTCTCCATAAAATGTTTCCTATGAAACATTTACGTTTTCATTTATATAATTTAATCTTACGTCTAATAAGATTTATTTTTCAATAGGTAATTTATTGGGTGTTCCCGGTTTGCGTGGATATTTCTTTGGTGTCTTGCGCTTTTTCTCGATTAATAAAATATTACGTTCACTCTCTTCAAATGGTAATTGGAAAGTAGACATCTCTTTCAACTCTCCGCCTAGCACCTCTAAAGCATACTTGCCATTTTCAATTTCTTCGTTTGCTGCTGCACCTTTCATTGCAATGAATGTTCCTCCAACTTTTACAAGTGGTAAACATAGCTCACTTAATACAGAAAGACGCGCAACTGCACGTGCCATTACAATATCGTATGATT
>JAPDDQ010000140.1 GCA_027587225.1 Solirubrobacter taibaiensis | reverse complement strand
TGCTGTTTGCTACTGAAATGATTAATAAACAATATATGAAAATTAAAGGTGAAGAAGCCGTTACTTCTAACGGTCATATGATTATCGTTGGCTGGAATGAGCGCGCAAAACATGTTGTAAAGCAAATGCACGTATTACAACCAAACCTTGATATCGTTTTAATTGATGAAACACTTTCTTTACTCCCAAAACCATTTCATCATTTAGAATTTATAAAAGGTTGTCCGCATCACGATCAAACTTTATTAAAGGCTAATATTGCAACGGCACACACCATATTAATAACAGCTGATAAAGAAAAAAACGAAAGCTTAGCGGATACACAGTCCATTTTAAATATTTTAACTGCAAAAGGGCTCAACCCAAACATTCACTGCATCGCTGAACTTCTTACTTCTGAACAAATACAAAATGCAACGAGAGCTGGCGTGTCAGAAATTATAGAAGGAAATAAATTAACGAGCTATGTATTTACCGCTTCTCTTTTATTCCCTTCCATTTCAGGTGTACTATTTTCACTTTACGACGAAATCTCTGATAATAAATTACAACTGATGGAGCTTCCATCGTCCTGCACCGGACAAACTTTTGCCAATTGTAGCTATACTCTTTTAAAGCAAAACATTCTCTTACTAGGTATAAAGCGCGACGAACAATATATGATTAATCCAGTTCATTCCTTTGTTCTCATTGAAAGCGACATACTCATTGTTATTCACCATTAGTAAAATGACGCTCTAATTCTTGCATGAGCACTTTCCCAATATTGATATATTTTCTTTTCACATCTCCATCTGGATCTTTCGGCTCAGCAAATTGATCCATTCCACTCGTTCCAGCTGTTAAAGTATTCACATTATCATCTAGTTCGTCTTGATATACGTGCGAAAGAATATACGGCGTTCCAAGACGAACTATTACGCCTGGTACATCTAGTTCTCCATCAATGGCTGTAAATGGAACTCGTAAAAATTGATACCCATCTTCTTCATCGATTTTGTAATCGAAGCATCCTTTATCATAATCCCAATTACCACCAATGCTATATCCAAGTGGTTTCATAATCTCTTCTAACTTATATAACGCATATGTACGTCCTTCTAAATTTGATTGAATCGGAATCAAG
>JAPDDQ010000139.1 GCA_027587225.1 Solirubrobacter taibaiensis | reverse complement strand
CTCTAACTCGTACGGTCCTGGCGTTGCTGAAACGTAAATAACTTGATTTGTTTTCTCTTCAAACTCATCAAACATAAGCGGTCTATTATCTAGAGCCGATGGCAGACGGAATCCATGATCCACAAGCACTTGTTTACGTGCTTGGTCACCGTTATACATCGCTCTTACTTGTGGTACTGATACGTGCGACTCATCCATAACAATTAAGAAATCTTTCGGGAAATAGTCTAATAACGTATACGGCGTTGCCCCCGCTGGACGAAGTGTTAAATGACGGGAGTAGTTTTCAATACCTGAACAAAATCCCATCTCGCGCATCATTTCTAAATCATAACGTGTACGCTGTTCTATACGCTGCGCTTCTAACAACTTGCCGTTATCATTTAATTCCTTTAAACGCACTTGTAATTCTTTTTCGATATTTTCAATAGCGACCTTCATCTTTTCTTCACGTGTAAGGAAGTGAGATGCTGGGAAGATTGCTACATGATCACGTTCTGCTAATACTTCACCTGTTAACGCATTTACTTCACGAATACGATCGATTTCATCACCGAAAAATTCGATTCGAATACAATGCTCATCAAGTGATGCCGGGAAGATTTCAACTACATCTCCTCGCACACGGAATGTACCACGCTTGAAATCAATATCATTACGTCCATACTGTACATCAACAAGTTCACGAAGCAATTGATTACGGTCTTTTTCCATACCAACTCGAAGCGAAACAACTAGCTCGCGGTATTCTTCTAGGGAACCTAAGCCATATATACAACAAACACTCGCAACAATAATTACATCGTCCCGTTCAAATAATGCAGACGTTGCCGAGTGACGCAATTTATCAATTTCATCATTAATCTGTGCGTCTTTTTCAATAAACGTATCTGTTTGTGGTACATACGCTTCTGGCTGATAATAATCGTAGTAACTAACAAAATATTCAACTGCATTATTCGGGAAAAAGTCTTTCAACTCACTATATAACTGCCCTGCTAACGTTTTATTATGAGCCATGACAAGTGTTGGCTTTTGCACTTCTTTAATGACATTTGAAATCGTAAATGTCTTACCCGTTCCTGTTGCTCCAAGCAACACTTGCTTTTTCTTTCCACTATTAATTCCCTCTACAAGCT
>JAPDDQ010000138.1 GCA_027587225.1 Solirubrobacter taibaiensis | reverse complement strand
AACAAGATATCGCCTTAGCAAGGCGAACTATCCAAGGACAACGTTTTTGGCCCGCTAACTTTGCCTTATGGTTCTTTAGACCTGAAGGTCCTTGTCCACCAACTTGGTATAACCAACAAAACTCTGGTCGCTTCAAAAAGCACTGCTTCTTCCAACCATCTGGTGAAGACTGTCCTAGCGTATATTAAGAGATGAAAATGAGGAGGGGTTTTTGAATGGCACAGCAACAAAATCCGTACTATGGAACAGGTTTTTATCAACCATCTGGAACTTATGTCCAACCACAACAAATGACTCAACAACAACAGCAAGCAATGCAACAACAAACAGCTCAAGCTGCGCAAGCTCAATATGCAATTTCTCAAGGCATGTTACCTCTAGAGCAATCCTATATTGAAAATATCCTTCGTTTAAACAAAGGTAAGCAAGCTACAGTTGTAATGACTTATGAACGTGGCAGTTCCCTTGGTACACAATCTTATACAGGTATTATTGAAGCAGCCGGCCGTGACCATATCGTTATTAGTGAACCGCAATCAGGAAAACGCTATTTACTATTAATGATCTACTTAGATTACGTAGAATTTCCAGAAGAAATTACGTATTTACCTAGTCAACAAGCAACTTATACTCCAAGACCATAAAAAAAAGCTGGCAAATGCCAGCTTTTGTTTTTTATAATCCTTTTACAACTGCAGTCCCTACTAGAATCCACGCCACAATAAACGCTACACCACCAAGAGGTGTAATTGGGCCAAAGAACTTAATGCCTGTCGTACTTAATGCATACAAACTACCTGAGAACATAATAATCCCAGCTACCATTAGCCAACCAGCAGTAGTTAAAAGTGATGATTGAACCTTATCCATCAATAAAGCAACTACGAATAATCCACCTGCATGAAACATCTGATATGTAACGCCTGTTTTCCAAACTTCTAACATTTTCGCAGAAATTTTATTTTCTAAACCGTGTGCTCCAAAGGCCCCTAACGCAACAGATAGCCCCGCTGCAATACAACCTAGTAAAAAGAAAATTTTCATCTTAATTCCCCTTTTTTACCTTTATCATAAGCAATTTTTTCATATAAGCCAAACGATTTATCTTCTAAAAATCAAATAAAGAATTACCGTTTGCATCACTT
>JAPDDQ010000137.1 GCA_027587225.1 Solirubrobacter taibaiensis | reverse complement strand
AAATCCTTTCTGCTGCGTAAGGGAATGTAAATAACGACCAAAAGTTTTAAGAGTAGATGTTCCAGTTAAACTATCTTCTGCAATAAATAAAATTTTCTCCTTTAAATTTGGCATATATGGTGTACCTTGCAGTAAGTTAAATGTGCTCATATTGCCACCGATAATATCTCCCGTAGCTTCTCCTTCTTGAATTGAAACATATCCTTCATTTTTAATAAATTCTCGATTTTCCTGATCTATATACCAAGAATCATCGCTCCATGTTTCAGATGGAAGGACTTCAATAGGCTCATTAGAAGTTAAGCACTTTAAAAAGTAATCGGTTGTATACCCGAGCCCTTTCTCCATTCCAAACGAAGAGAAATGGGGTCCTGAATATGTAACAAGCCCTGTTTTTGCGTAAATTGCATTATTTAAGGCAGTAATATCAGAATAACCACAGAAAAATTTCGGGTTTTCACGAATTAAATCATAATCGAGATGTTTCAATAAACCATTTGAGTTGTATCCGCCAAGTGTAGTCAAAATAGCTTTTACATTAGAGTCTCGAAATGCTTCATGGAGGTCTTGAATGCGGGAAGAAATAGAGGAGGAAGCAAATCGATCTATCTCATCAGCATATTTTGAGAATGTAACTTGAAAGCCCATGTCAGTTAATCTTTTTATAGCAAGTTTTCTATTTTCATTTGAAACAATACTTAAACTACACGATGGTGAAATCACTCGTATTTCAGCACCCTTTTTTAACTTTGTTGGTATCACTACATTCACCTCTTTAATTGAAAGAATATTTAGATTTAAAAAATATTTTATCATATGAAATAAAGTAGAAGTGAATTATTTTTTGAAATGGAGTTTTCCTGATTTTTCAGCAGACAGACAGAGTCTTTTTTTGATATGATAGGAAAAGTGATTTATTATAAGTAGTATTTAATATCTATAACATTTGAAAGGTGTGCAAGACGTGGAGAAACAACTTGCAGGCTTGCCGGTACACGTTCATTTCGTAACAGAAATCCGTGAAGGGGCGAGGAAGGAAACCGTTGCTTTTGAAGCAAATGGTCAATACTATGTAAAAGGTCAAGGTACATATGTTACATTCCAGGAGCCGAACGAACAAGGCGAAGTGAAAACAATTATTAAAATTCAA
>JAPDDQ010000136.1 GCA_027587225.1 Solirubrobacter taibaiensis | reverse complement strand
AATATCTCCTACTTTTTTTACGCTGTTCCAATCTGATCTTGATCTGCCACATCAGAATCAAATGTATTCGTTGCACTAACACCGTTAAACGTATTCACGACAAACCCAACATTGGAAGCTCCAGATCCGTTATAGGCTTTCGTGTTTTCTTTCGGAGATACGTTATAAAAATCTCCTAAGTTGAAAGAGCCGTTACTGTTTTGCACGACGAGATTTCCTACAACTGAAGGCATACCATCCACCTACTTTACTAAGCTTTTTAATTACTATATGAATTATTGTGCGGAAGGTTCATCCGTAATATATTGGCGGATTTGTATAATACGAGAGTTATTAAAACCATAATCAACATTTCCAATTTGAAAGCAACCAGAATTTAAAAGTGTCCGCAATTCAACGTTATTCACTTCAATAAAAGGGCATTCATTTACAATATTTAATTTTACATCTGTCGTTCGTTTTGGAATTGTAATGTGTTCATCTGTAAAGATTTCAAAAGCATCAAAGCGACCTTCTCCCCGTATATAAAAAGGAATTTCACGGTGGACGGCAATAGCTCTACTTTTTAATTCCATTTGGTTTGCATCTCCAACTTGAAATACGGCAGTAATCCCTAAAGAAATAATAGAAACATTTTGGACAATGGACACATGATGCAACATAATTTTTCAGTCTCCTTAACCTGGAGTAGGAGGGACATCTGTTACTAATGGTACAAATGGACCCTCTGTAACTGTTTCAAATGGTGTATCGAGAATAGAAGATAGAATGAGGAGATTTGCATCTCCAATTAAAAAGAGTGCGGACGACGATACACCGTTCATTTTAATCTGTCCGACTTTTAACTCACGGTTTACAACGTTAAGGTTCATACATACTTACTCCTTTCGGAAATTTCCCGGTATGTGCTGAATAAAGGAGAGAAAGGCTTTGTCAATATCTTGTTTCATTGCCTGAATAATGATATCTCGTAAATAATCTGGATCTGTTGAAATACCTTCATATGATTGCGCTTGTGATAAATAATAAGGGAGTCGATGCTCCATCTGTTTTTTTATGTCATCCACCATCATTTGTCGATACATTTCATCAAGCGGTGTTCTCTCTTCTTGTTCAAAATGGAGAATACGATTATATGCTTCTTCATCTAAGTATCGAT
>JAPDDQ010000135.1 GCA_027587225.1 Solirubrobacter taibaiensis | reverse complement strand
CCTTCTGTCGGGTCCTTTAATCCAAGCATCATCGACATCGTCGTTGTTTTCCCCGCACCATTCGGACCAAGTAACGCTACTATTTCCCCTTTATTTACATGAAATGAAACATTATTTACTGCGTTTTTATGTTTAAATGTTTTAGAAACATCATTTACTTCAATAATCTTTTCCATCTCTCCACCCCCGCTGTTTCTTATATTTACATTGTATTACTTGGAAAACTTAGGAAACAGTATGATGCGTCATGACATCGATATGACAATTGTCATGTATTCTTTATGAGAGGAATCAACCCGCATACCGCAAGCGAGTAGCAGGACGAAAATAAACATGATACAATCGGATAAGATATATATTCGAGGAAGGACAGTGGTTTTCATGATTATTCGTAATGAACAAGATTTAGAAGGCTTACGAAAAATCGGCCGCATCGTTGCGCTTGCACGTGAAGAAATGAAAAAACAAGCGAAGCCAGGTATGACAACGAAAGAGCTTGATTTGATCGGTAAAAAAGTATTAGATGAGCATGGTGCTATTTCTGCACCTGAAAAAGAATATGATTTCCCAGGTGTAACTTGCATTAGTGTAAATGAGGAAGTTGCTCATGGTATTCCAGGAGATCGCGTATTAAAAGAAGGCGACTTAGTAAACGTCGATGTATCTGCTGCACTTGATGGCTATTATGCAGATACAGGTATCTCATTTGTTCTTGGAGAAGACGAAGCAAAAGAAAAGCTTTGCCAAGCAGCGGTTGATGCATTTTGGGCAGCAATGAAAAAGGTTAGAGCTGGCTCAAAACAAAATCAAATTGGTCGTGCTGTTTCAAACTTCGCACATAAAAGTGGATACAATGTTATTCAAAACTTAACTGGTCACGGCATTGGTCTTAGCTTACATGAAGCACCAAATCACATTTTAAGTTACTATGATCCAATGGATAATGCGCTTCTAAAAGACGGTCTTGTTATCGCTGTAGAACCGTTCATCTCTATGAAAGCTGATCATATTATTGAACGTGGTGACGACGGCTGGACATTCGTTACACCTGATAAAAGTCTTGTTGCACAATGTGAACATACCGTTGTCGTAACGCGCGGCGAACCAATAATTTTAACAGAAATCTAATACCAAAAACGGCTGTTTTGTAGATTTATTCCAC
>JAPDDQ010000134.1 GCA_027587225.1 Solirubrobacter taibaiensis | reverse complement strand
AAACCGAGATCTGGAATTTTTTCCATTTACAGTAATTTTATTTATATCTAACATTTCTTTAGGCCCATCTTAACAATTACTTTGATTAATTAACTTACATAGATTTGGGGCTTTACTAGCAATATTACCGATATTGAATACTAACGATACTAAAGCATCAAACTCATATTGATACAGAGGAAATTTAATAGTAGATCTCTTGCGAAAGTTATTATTGCAAGTTCATCCGGTTTACCAGTGCAGCGATTAAGTTAATGCGTAAACCGAATCTTTTCCGTCTATTTCGATAGCGTTCACTTAGTATTCTAAATCTTTTCAATTGACTGTTAATGTGTTCGATTACAACTCGTATTTTTCCAATCATTTTATTGTAATTTTTCTCAGCATCAAATAAGGGTAAATTCTTCTTTTTCTTTATTGGCATCAATAATTTAAAGCCATCTTGCTCTAACCCATAGTACCCTAAATCGGTCATAACATAGTCACAATGTTTGAATTTCTTAACTGTTTTTCTTGCCAATTTAATATCATGCTGACTGCCAGACGATATATCTACTCCTATGATTTGTTTGCTCTTCGGATGATAGATCACTTGGGCTTTTAACGTATGTTTCTTCTTTTTACCACTGTAGAACTTACTCTGATTTTTTTTTCGGGCGTTCTATTAAACATTCTGTCGCATCAATAATTACCCAGTTAAATTGTTCGTCTGCTGTGGTAATGCTTCGTTTTGGCAGGGTAAAACGTCTTGATTTCATTAATGCATCTTCAACCTTTTTAATAGTTCGATTCACATTACTTTCAGCGATATGGTAATTTGCCGCCAATTCCAATTGGGTGTTGTAGCTCCGTAAGTAATTGAGTGTTAATAATAATTGATCCTCTATAGCTAAAGTATGAGGACGCCCTAATTTCTTTTTAAGTGATTCTGCTTCTTTTAAAACTTCGACCATTTCACTAAAAACTGCTCGAGGTACACCAACCAAGCGCTGGAATTCAGAATCTGAAAAACGATTTAATTTCTGATATTTCATGAAATCTATATTGAGGCAGTTTTTACTTTCGCAAGAGGTCTAGTTTTTTAGACCTTGTTTTAAAAATATGCAAACAATTTATTTTAAATTATATGTTTGTGAAATATTTGTGCAACAAAGACATTTCA
>JAPDDQ010000133.1 GCA_027587225.1 Solirubrobacter taibaiensis | reverse complement strand
GGCGGCCTCACGCGGTCAGCGCAACAGTGCCTGCATTCTTTCAGCTGGGGTGTCCCAGTCGAGGGTTTTGCGAGGGCGGCCGTTGAGTTCGGCGGCGATCTGATCGAGTTGTGATTGTTCGAACTCGGCCAGGTCGGCGGTGCGTGGGAGGTATTGGCGCAGCAGCCCGTTGGTGTTCTCGTTGCTGCCGCGTTGCCAGGGCGAGTGCGGATCGCAGAAGTAGACGTTCACGCCGGTCTGCTCGGTAAAGCGCTTGTGCGCGGCCAGTTCGCGGCCTTGGTCCCAGGTCAATGACTTGACCAGATGCGCCGGAAGCGTCTTGATGCGCTGCTCGAGCGCCCCGGTCACCGTGGCGGTGGTGCGGTCGGCCAAACAGGCCAAGAGCACGTAACGGGTATGGCGCTCGACCAGCGTCGCGATCGCGGACTTGCCGCCGGCGCCCATGACCAGATCGCCCTCCCAATGCCCCGGAACGCGCCGCTCGTCGACGTCCGGTGGGCGCTCAGCGATCGGCACCATGTCCGCGATCCGCCCGCGCAACTCGGTCCGCGTGCGTGAGCGCCGCGTCGAGCGGGCGGTCCGCAACTCGGCCGTGAGCTGGCGACGCAACTCGCCCCGCGATTGCACGTACAGCGAGCGATAGATGGTCTCGTGGCTGATGCGCATCGTCTCCCGATGAGGATGATCGCGCTTGAGCCGAGCCGCGATCTGCTCGGGTGACCAGCGCGCCAGCAACCCAGCCTCAACCGCTGCCAACAACTCCGGACACGCCGCCAGCTTGGCCTGCTTGGGCCGGCGCGCGAGCTGCTGCGCGAGCCGTTCCGCGCGCAACGGCCGATAGCGCGCGCGCCCGCCACAGCGCGCGATCTCCCGCCCGATCGTTGATCGGTGACGCCCCAACCCACGCGCGATCTCGCTATCGCTCAGTCCCTGAAGCACCCCGTCAAAGATCTCTTCGCGCTCGGCAAACGACAGCCGCCAGCGCGAATGCCCGACCCGCCGGCGCGCCAACGCCGCCTGATCGCGCACCCGACAGACCGTCGTCCGCGAGACCCCGAACGCCTCCGCCATCTCATCCACCGACGCCCCAGCCGCAAACCCCGCCGCCACCGCCACCTTCTGCGCCGGCGTCAACCACGAATACAACCGCCCCAACCGACCCACCCCCCGATCACCAACACGCCAACACAATCGTGTTGCATCGACCAGATGAATCCACCC
>JAPDDQ010000012.1 GCA_027587225.1 Solirubrobacter taibaiensis | reverse complement strand
CATGTTCTCGCGCACCGTCATGTGCGGATACAGCGCGTAGTTCTGAAACACCATCGCGATGTCGCGATCGCGCGGCGCAAGCTCGTTCACCCGCGTCCCGCCGATCATCAGATCACCGTCGGTGATCTCCTCCAACCCCGCCACCATCCGCAACGCCGTCGACTTCCCACACCCGGACGGCCCGACCAAGATCATGAACTCCCCGTCCGCGATCTCCAGCGACAGGTCCTTGACGGCCTCGAACCCGTCCGCGTAGCGCTTCCACACGTGCTCGAACCGGATCTCGGCCATGGTTCAGTCGCCTCCTCGGAGGATGTCGATGACGGCGGCCGCGGTCCACGAGAAGTCGTGCGCACCGAGCCCTTCGCCGGTCAGCGGGTCGTAGTACTCGCGCATGCCGGAGCCCGCGACCAGGTCCAGCGTCGTGCGCTCGAGCTCCGCGGCCTGGCTGTCGAACCCCTGCAGGCGGAGCCCGCGGCTGAGCAGCCAGTTCAGGTTCGCCCAGATCGGCCCGCGCCAGTAACGCCGCGGCTCGAACTCGGGGGAGCACTGGTCGTAGGACGACACGCCGAGCCCGGCCGCGCTGCGGAAGTGCGCGGACCCCAGCTCCGCCGCGACCGCCGCGGCCACGTCGGCCGGCAGTGCGGGATCGAGCAGCGGCGCGAGCGAGAGCACCGTCCGGCGGTTGAGCCGCTCACCCGTCCGCAGATCGAGCGGCGCGAAGCGCGACCCGTCCCACAGCCGCGTCATCAACCCGTCGTGGATGCGCGCCGCCGCCTCCCGGTGCGGCGCGGCGTCCTCGCCGATCCACTCCGCGATCTCCACCAGCGCGTGCGTCGACCACAACCAGATGGCGTTGAAGAGCGGGTCCTCGACGAGGAACTGCGAGCGTCCGTCGTCGGCGTACCCGCTGTCCCGGTACGCGCGCGCCAGGTGTACGAAGCGGTCGTACGCGGCGTCGCTCGGGCGCTCCGCCGCGTCGACGTGGTCACGGTCGCGCCGCTCGTACGGCTCGATGCCTTCCGCCGGCAACTCGACCGCCGCCAACGACGCGTCCCAGGCGGGCGAGTTGTCGAGCCCGGACTCCCACGGGTGCACGATCGCCGCGAGCCCGCCGCCGCCCGCGTCGCGCCGCCCCGCCAGGTACTCGTGCTGCTGCGCCAACGGCCCGAACACCCGCCGCAGGAACGCCTCGCCCGCCCCGCGCCGCGCCACCTCCAGGGCCGCCCGCGCGTGCAGCGGCGGCTGCGTGAGCCCGGACGTCGCCACGCCGTCCACGCCGCTGTCCCAGAACGCCGGCCCCGGGAAGTACGCGTCCTCCGGCACACCGGGGTGGAAGACGATGTGCGGCACGCGCCCGTCCGGCCACTGCCCGCGCAGCAGCGACTCGAGCTCGGAAGCGGCTCGTTCGTGGTCCACCGAAGACCAGCCGATCGCGATGTACGCCGCGTCCCAGCCCCACTGGTGCGGGTACTGGCGCCGCGACGGCACGGTCGAGCCGCCCGTCCAGTTCGCGGCGAGCACGCTCTCCGCGGCCGCCCGCAGCGCGGCGCTCATCCCTTCTCCGCCCCGCGCGTGAGCCCCTCGGTCATCAGCCGCTCCGCGAACATGAAGAGCACGATGATCGGCAGCGTCAGGATCACCGAGCCGGCCATCAGCGTCGTCGCCGGCGTCTCGATGTTCGTGAGCTGGGAGACGCCCAGGGACACGGTCCAATTCGGTCGTTCCTCGACCAGGAACAAGAGCGCGAACAGGAACTCGTTCCACGCGATCATGAACACGAACAGGCCCGTGGCCGCGATCGCCGGGAGGGCCAGGGGCAAGGTGATCTTGCGGATGATCTGCATCCGCGTCGCGCCGTCGACCTCGGCCGCCTCCTCCAACGAGATCGGCACCGTCTCGAAGTAGTTGCGCAGCATGTAGACGCAGATCGGCAGCGTCTGCGCCACGTAGACGATCACTAGCACCGGCAGCTCTCCCCGCAGCCCCATCTTCGAGAACGCGACGAACAGCGGGATCGCGAGCAGGATCGCCGGGAACAGGTAGACGCTCAGGAACAGGAAGTGCACGGCGCGCCGGCCGAAGAACTCCAGGCGCGACACCGCGTAGGCCCCGAGGATCGAGACGGCCAGCGTCACGATCACCGTGCCCGCCGCGAGCAGCAGCGAATTCAGCAGAAAGCGCAGGAAGCCCTCGCCGCCGTCGCTCGTGGGCTTGAGCACGCGCTCGTAGGCGTCCGCGGACAGCTCGCCGAGCCCGACGATGATCGACCCCGGCGACTCGATGACCTCCGAGATGTCCCGCACCGACAGCAGGACCATGTAGTAGAAGGGAAAGACGGTGATCAGCACGAAGAACGCGATCCCCAGCGGGCGCAGGATCTTCAGCGCCGCCACCTCGATCGCGTAGCGGTTCCAGCGACGACGGCTCATGCCGGGCGGTCCCTTTCGGCGAAGAACTTCAGGTAGACGAGCAGCAGCACGGCGAGTACGGCGGCCATGAACATGGCGACCGCGGCCGAGGCGCCGACGTCGTTGCGCGCCGTCAGGAACGAGTAGACCTGGGTGGCGAGCACCTCGGTGCCGGCGCCACCGCCGGTCAGCAGGTAGATCTCGTCGAAGGCGTTGAAGGTGAAGATGAAGCGCAGCACCGCGATCAGCGCGATCACGCCCGCAAGCTGCGGGAGCAGGATGTGGCGGAAGATCTGCGTCGGTGTCGCGCCGTCCACGCGCGCGGCCTCCTCGAGCTCACCCGGCACGGCTTGCAGCCGCGCGAGGATGAACAGGAACGCGAACGGGAACGACTTCCAGGACTCGAAGAAGATCACCATCAGCAGCGCGGTGGGCACGCCGAAGCTAACCCCGAAGAGCGTGATCTCGCCCCGCTCCTGGCTGAGGAACGGAATGGGGGAGTCCCAGCCGAGCCAGTCGGTCCCGACCGCGTTGACGAACCCGAGCTGCGGTGACAGCAACACGCGCCAGATGAACGCGATCGCCACCACCGGCGCGACGTACGGCAGCAGCATCATCCCGCGCACGACCGCCCGGCCCTTGAACGGGCGCCGGACGAGCAGCGCGGCGACGAGCCCGAGCACGATCGCCCCGAACGTGCCGAACACCGAGTACATCAGCGTGACCCGGACGACGGAGAAGAACTCCGACGAGCCGAACAGCAGGTCGTAGTTGCGCAGCGTGTACTCGCCGCCGAGCAGGTCGAGCCGGCGGATCTGGATCAGCCGGATGCGCTGGAAGGAGAGCAGCAGCGCCCACAGCACCGGCAGCACCACCATCACCAGCACGACGATCACGGTGGGGGAGACGAGCGCCCAGCCGGCGCGGGCATCACGCCGCGCGCGGGTGCCCCGCGCGCGGCGCTTGCGTCCAGGCGGTGCCTGTACGGCGGTCATGGCGCTACTCGAGCCCTGACTGGATCTCCTCGACGGTGGCCTGGACCTCCTTGGCCGCTTCAGCCGGGTCCTTGCCGCCGATCACGTCGGCGACCGCCGATGCGATCGGCTGCTCACCGCGCAGCGCGCCGACGAGCGCGCCCTGGCCCTGGGCGAAGCCCCAGCGCTGGAAGTTCGCGACGCCATCGGCGAGCGAGGCGACGGACTCCTCGCTGTAGAACTCGGTCAGCGGCGCCTTGCTGTCCACGCCGCTCTCCAGGCCGGCCCACGCCGTCTGGAACTTCTTCGGGTCCGTGCTGTCGCCGGCGCGCACGGGGTACTTGCCCTGCGGCGAGAGGCCGAGCCAGCGCACGTAGCCGTCGCTGAGCATGAACTCCGCCAGCTTCTGCGCGTCCTCGGTCGGCGCGTCGACGGAGATGTTGACGGTGGACACCGAGCCGAACTGGCTCGGCGTGCCCGCCGCGCCCGTGAGCGGCCCGACGAGTCCGCTGTTCTTGGCCAGGTACGCGATGTCGTCCTTGCACTCGTCACAGGACGGCTTGGTGTCGTCGCGCAGGCCGGCCATGCCGTCGAGCAGGAACGGCGACCAGAACATCATCGCCGCCTGGCCGGCGAAGTACGTGCCGCGCGTGGAGTCGACGTCTTGCGCGCCAGAGACGGAGTAGTTGGTCGCGAGGTCGCCGTACCAGCGCAGCGCCTCGACGCACGGCGGCGTGTTGAACGTGACCTTGCCGCTGTCGTCGACGAGCTGGCAGCCTTGGGCGAGCGCGACGTGCTCGAACGTCTCGGCGGTGAAGCCGTCGCCGGCCTTGGTCGCGAGCGTGATGCCGGCCATGCCGTCGCCGTTGAGCTTCTCCGCGGCGGCGCGCACGTCGTCGAGCGACTTCGGGGCGCTCAGCCCGGCTTTGTCGAACAGGTCCTTGCGGTAGATCAGCAGCTGGCCCCAGCCGTCGCTGGGGACGCCCGTGACCTTGCCGTCGGCGCTCACGAGGTCGATGGCCTTCTGGGAGAACGTGTCCTTGCCGAGCTTGTCGACCACGGCCTGGGCCGCGTCGGCGTCGAAGATCCCCTCGAGCGCGTACTGCTGAGACTGGTCGAGCGGTGTCGCCAGCACGACGTCGGGGAGCTCACCGGCCGCCGCGGCGTTGGTCATCAACGTCGCGAGCTGGTCCTCGGGGACGCCGACGAGCTTGGTCTTGATGCCGGTCTTGGTCGTGAAGTCGTCGAGGATCGACTGCGTGGCGGTCATGCGGTCGGGCTGGGACTCGTTGTTCCAGACCGTCAGCGTCTCGCCGCTCGGGCCGCTCGCGCTGTCGCCGCCGCCGTCGTCATCGCCCCCGCCGCAGCCCACCGCCAGTGTGGCCAGGCCCGCGAGGCAGATCATCGCTGCACGTCGCATCTTCATCTCTCTCCTCCGTAGGTGAAGGCCACCTTCACGGCCTCGTTCGGGTTCTCGTCGAGCCAGCCGTACGCGTCCACGGCGTCGGCGAAGGGGAAGCGGCGGACGGGGAGCTCGTCCGTGCGGACGGCGCCCGTGGCCAGCAGGTCGACCACGCTCTCCAGCACGCGCACGCGGTCCCACGCCGGGTACGCGCGGTGAGGCGCACCCCAGGCGCCCATGCTCGAGACCATGTCGAGCCGGTTGTGGTGCCACTCCTCGCCGAGCGCCAGCTCGGGCGCGCCGCCCTGATAGAAGCCGACGGTGACGACGCGGCCGCCGAGCCCGGGCGCCGAGACCGCGGCCTGCAGCCCGGCGGTCGCCCCCGACGTCTCGACGGCCACGTCCACACCGCGGGAGACGGAGCGCTTGAGCGCGGCGCCCGGGCCGTCGGGCGCCGCGCGCGGGTCGATCGCCTCGTCGGCGCCGAGCGCGAGTGCCAGCTCCCGCCGTGACTGGACCGGGTCGATGGCTACGACGCGGGCGGCACCCGCGAGCTTCGCCATCTGGACGAGCAGCAGCCCGATCGCGCCGAGACCGACCACGGCCACGTGGTCGCCGAGCTTGATCTGCGCGTCGTGCGCGGCGACGAGCGCGACGGCTCCGACGCTGACGAACAACCAGCGCTCCAGCGGTGCGTCTTCGGGGAGCCGCACGGGCGGATAGGTCGATGTGGCGGCGACGTCCAGATCCAGCGTCGCCTCCTCGCGGTGGGGCGCGCCGATGTGCACCAGGTCGCCGGGCGCGAGCTCGTGCACGTCTGGTCCGGTCTCATCGACCCGGCCGACGAGCTCGTAGCCGAGCGTCGCCGGGTAGGTCGCGGCCGGCGTGTCGGGCGTGACGAACGCGCGCAGCCCGCGGTCGAAGACGCGGTCGGCGAACGCCGAGGTCCCGCGGTACAGGCTCAGCTCGGTGCCGTGGCTGACGCCGCTGAGCAGCGCCTTCACCCTGATCCCGCGCGGCGCGAGGCGCGCCGGGGGTTCGTCACACAGCCGCAGTGAGCGTGGTCCGTCGAGCTGAAGTGCTCGCGCCACTCGTCTCCTCCCTGGATCTTCCGCGTAGTGGTCCGACGAGCCTAAAGCACTTCAACGTAACTGGCAAGCAGCTTCCGAGTAGCAACTACGCAGAAGTTGCTCGACAGCGTTGAATGACGGCGATAAGGTGGCGCGATATGCATGACGGATCCCTTGGCGGTGTCCTGCGGCTGATCCGCGAAGGTCGCGCGCTCACCCGCACGGACGTCATGGACGTCACGGGGCTCTCGCGCTCGACCGTCATGCAGCGGCTCGGCGTCCTGCTCGAGGCAGGCCTGTTGGTGGAACAGCCCGAGGCCGGCCCGTCGAGCGGTGGGCGGCGGCCGGCGGCGCTCACGTTCAACGAGCGCGTCGGCGTCGTGCTCGCCGCCGATCTCGGCGCCGAGCACGGGCGGCTGGCGATCTACGACCTCGCGGGCGTCGTGCTCGCCGAGGGCAACGCGCCGCTGCGGATCGCCGACGGCCCGGACGTCGTGCTCGAGTGGGTCGAGCAGCGCTTCGACGAGCTGCTGGTCGAGGCCGAGCGCGCGCGGGAGGACGTGCTGGCGACGGCCATCGGCGTGCCCGGTCCCGTCGAGGACGGGCGGCCCGCCAAGCCGCCGATCATGCCGGGCTGGGACGACTACCCGGTGGCGGAGCGGTTGTCCGAGCGCTTCGGGGCGCCCGCCCTGGTCGAGCGCGACGTCAACGCCATGGCGCTCGGCGAGCACCGCCACCACTGGCCGGAGATCGCGAACCTCGTGTTCGTGAAGGTGGCGACCGGGATCGGCGCCGGGATCATCACGGGCGGCGAGCTGATGCGCGGCAACCACGGCCGCGCCGGCGACATCGGCCACATCCGCGCCTCCCGCGAATCGGACGAGCTGTGCACGTGTGGCAACCGCGGCTGCGTCGCGGTGCTGGCCAGCGGGTCGGCGATGGTGCGCCAGCTGCATGACGCGGGCATCGACGTCGCGACGACGGCGGACGTCGCCGCTCTGGTCCGCGCCGGCGACCCGGTGGCGACGCACCACGCGCGCGAGGCGGGACGCGTGCTGGGCGCGGCCCTCGCCGCGGTGGTCAGCGTCGTCGCGCCGAGCTTGATCATCGTCGGCGGTGAGATGGGAGACGCGTCGGAGCCGGTGATCGCCGGCATCCGCGAGGGCGTCTACCAGCAGGCCTCGACGCTCGCGACGCGGCACCTGCGCGTGCTCGGGACGCGCTTCGCGGAGCGCGTCGGCGTCGTCGGCGTGGCGACGCTCGCGCTCGAGCACGTGCTGGACCCCGCGAACGTGGACGCGCTGCTCGCCCGGCGCGGGATCGCCGCGTGATCCTCGCGATCCAGGAGAACCTGGTCGAGGGCAGTTCTCTCACGGAGAAGCTCGACCTGGCGCTCGCGGCCGGGTTCGACGCGCTCGAGCTGCGCGACGCCACGCGGGCGGGCCAGATCGTCAAGGGACGCGCGCCCACGGTCTGTCCTGAACTGGGCGGCTGGCTCGGGGACTTCGACGCGACGGCGCGCCGGCGCGCGATCGAGGAGCTGCGCGAGCAGCTCGACGCGATCGTCGAGCTGGGCGGGCACGGCGTGATCACGCCCGCCGCGTGGGGCATGTACACGCGGCGCCTGCCGCCGTTCGTCCAGCCGGCGCGCACACCGCAACAGGACCGCGAGGTGCTGCTCGAGGGCTTGGCGGAGCTCGGCGCGTACGCGGAGGGCGCGGGTGGCGTGCTGCTCTTCGAGCCGCTCAACCGCTACGAGGACCACATGGTCAACACCGTCGCGCAGGCCGCCGACCTGATCGCGGAGGCGGGCTCGCCGGGCGTGCGCGTCCTGGCCGACACGTACCACATGAACATCGAGGAGGACGGCCTGTGCGCGGCGCTGCGCTCGGTCGCGGACGTCCTCGGTGCGGTGCACTTGAGCGACTCCAATCGTCACCAGCCCGGCACCGGGCACGTGGACTTCGAGGCGGTCATCGCCACCCTGCGTGAGATCGGCTTCGACGGGGTGGTGTCGGTGGAGTGCCGCCTGCGCGGCGAGCCCGGCGCGGCCGTGCGCGCGTGCGGCGAGTACCTGCGCGCGCTGCTTTAGAAGAGCGGGTCCTGCTCGCCCAGGAACGCGGGGTTGCCGACGCGCTCCAGCGCACGCTCTGGCTCGCCCGGCACGAAGCGCTGGCCGAGCAGGCCGCTGTGCGCGCCGCCGCGCTCGTAGAACTCGACGATGACCGCGTCGGCACGCTCGCCGTCGATGTTCACGAACGCCTCGTACGCGATCGCGGCGATGTCCGCGTCGGTCTCGCGCAGTGAACCGCGGGCCTGCTCGACCGCGTCCCGGAAGTCGTCGGCCACGAACCGCTGGAGCGACCGGCCCTCCCCGGTCGCGGTCATCACGAAGGGGATGAGCGGGCCGCCGTGCTCGATCGAGTCGACGCCGTGGTCGAGCGCGGCGAAGGCCACGTCCATGAGGGCTTCGTTGGACAGCAGATCGCTCATGCCGCAAACAATGGCGCCACATCCATGAAGATGCGGTAGTCGTCGATCAGGTCGCCGTCCCCGCGGTAGATCGTGACGACGGGCAGGGAGATCGTCGACGCGTCCTTGCGCGTGTAGGTCACGGTCGACTCGACGATCGTGGCCGAATCCTGCTCGAACTGCTCGATCACGTCGTGCTGGACGCCGGCGATGCCGTCGCAGAACCCGGCCCAGACGTCACGCACGTTGTCGCGGCCGACCACGGTCTCCGAGTTGCCGAAGGTGAAGCGGACATCGTCGGAGAGATGACGCGTGAACGCCTCCGGTTCCATCGAGTCGATGTCTTTGAAAAGGTCTGCGTGCCTGGACATTGGCGAAGACTACGGAGGAGACGCAGCGATGCCCAACCCGGGGACGATCAACGGCAGTCATCACCTGACGTTCTGTGTCGGCGGTGCGCAGGAGGACTACGACTTCCACGTGCGCACGCTGGGCCTGAAGAGCGTCAAGAAGACCGTGCTCTTCGACGGCGAGATCCCGATCTATCACCTGTATTACGCGAACCGTGTGGGGGATGCGAGCACGATCCTCACGAGCTTCCCGTACCGGCAGGCCGGATGGATGGGCAAGCGCGGGACCAACCAGGCGAAGTCGATCAACGTGGCGGTGCCCGCGGAGTCGATCGGCTACTGGGCCGACCGGTTGAACGCCGCAGGTGTGTCGGCACAGCAGGTCGAGCGGTTCGGCACGGAGCGGCTGGAGTTCGCGCACCCGTGCGGGATCCCGTACCAGATCGTGGGGGAGAAGCGTGAGGACTCGCGCGAGCCCTACGGCGGCGGTGACGTGCCCGCCGAGCACGCGATCCGCGGCGCGTACGGCACGACCACCAGCGTGCGCGAGCCGGAGCTGATGGACGAGTTCCTGCGCGAGGCGTTCAACTGCGAGCCGGTCGCCTCGGAGGGCGCGAACCACCAGTACGAGATCCAGGGCTCCGGCCACGGGCGGATGCTCGAACTGATCGAGGAGCCGGACCTGGCCCAGGGCACGTGGCGCTTCGGCGAGGGCACGATCCACCACCACGCGTTCGACGTCGGCACCCCCGAGAACCAGCTCGTGGTCAAGGACTACATCGTCGGCCTCGGCTACACGGACGTGAGCGACGTCAAGGACCGCGGCTACTTCTTCAGCGTGTACCTGCGCACGCCGGGCGGCGCGCTGTTCGAGCTCGCCTACTCGACCCCGCAGGGCTTCACGATCGACGAGCCCGTGGACGAGCTGGGCACGCACATGTGCATCCCGCCGCACTGGGAGGACCGGCGCAGCGAGATCTCCTCGCTCGAGCCGATCGACACCATCGAAAACGTCAAATCATAAAGAGGGACTGTCCCTCTTTAGGTTCAGCAGCGCTTCCCGAAGTGCTGGACCCACAGCTCGACGCGGCCCGTGCCGCGCATCGAGGCGACGCGCCGCGCGACGCCCGTGTCGCGGTAGCGGCCGCTGAGCAGCGTGGCGCGGTGGTCGGGGGAGTCCAGCCAGGCCTGCAGGACGTCGCGCGGCGTGGAGCCGCGCGACACCCAGGCGAGGTTCTCGGCCACCGCGTAGCAGGAGCGGGCGTAGCCGACGGCGCGCATCTGGGCCTCCATCGGCGCGCCGCACGGCGTGTGCGTGAACTCGTTGCAGCCCGCGATCCGGCTCGCCTTGAGCTTGGCGGAGCGCACGAGCGACGCGGCCTGCCGCAGCGGCGCGCGCCCGGCCTCGGCGCGAGCCTGCGCTACGAGGCAGTGGACGGCGGCGGCACGGGCTTGATCGCTCCCGCCGGGCGTGTCAGCGCCCGGGCAGGCAGACGCCTGAGCGGAGCTGACGGGAACGACGACGAGGGCAGCGGCGAGCAACGCCGAGCGGAGGAAAGACGGCATACCTGAACCTGGGAGGAGGGCGGGACAGCGCGGCGGACCGGCCGCGGCGCCCAGTTTGCTGTAGGAACCTCCTCCTTGAAACACACCGTCCCCGTTCTGGGGGAGGGCTCCCACCTGTGGGGGAGGGTTGCCTAGCCCTGATCGAACGGGTCCCGTATACCGATCAGGTTCCCTCTGACCCCGCCGGAGCCGCCCCGTGAATCGTCCGTTCGATCTTGACGCCGCCCGCCGGCGTGCACGCTGCAAAACCACCGAGCCCGCGCCGTCCGCGTTCACGACCGCCGCCCAGCGCGAATGGCTGACCCCGCGCGGGTTCACGCTGCTCCAGCGCGCGATCACCGACGGCCACGGGCTCACCGAGGACCTCGCCCACGAAGTGGCCCGCGCCCTCCGCGGCTGGGCGACGAATCGCGGCGCGACCCACGTCGCGTTCCGCGTGCACCCGCTGGCGGGCGAGCCCACCGAGTACCGGCTGCCGCTGTCCGGCCTGACCGGCGACGACCTGGTCGGCGGCACGCGCGCGACCGCCCCGGTCGCTCGTGCGACGTGGTCGTCCGCGGGAACACCGTGGCGCGCCGACCTCGCCGGCACCGGCGGCGCGACGCGCGGCGGCGACTCCGCCGGGCCCGGGCGACTCACGTGGGACCCGGCGAGCCTCCCGTACATCCGCGTCGTCGCGGGCGGGGCCGTGCTGTGCCTGCCGTCCGTGCTCGCGTCCGACGCAGGCGAGGCGCTGGATCACCGGCTGCCGCTGATGCGCTCGGAAGACGCGCTGGCCGCGGCGGCCGCGCGCGCGTTGCGCGTGCTCGACGACGTCTCCGGCTATCGCGTGCAGCCGACGGTCGCGCTCACCCGCGGGTTCGAGCTCGCCGACCAGGGCCCGCGGTCTCCCCGCACGCGAGCGGATCGCGCCTCCGCGTGTGTGATCGCCGCCGAGCGTGAGCTCGACCGCATCGGGGCGGGCGTGCGCATCGGCGGGGAGGAGCTCACCGTCCTGCCGTCCTCGGCGGGCATCGCGAGCGACCGGCTGGCGGTGGCGCTCGAGGTGCTGCGCGACGTGGCGCCGCGGTATGGCTTCCAGCTGCGTGAGCGCAGCGCCGGTCCGGACGCCTGGTCGCTCATGGCCGGCCCGCACACGAACCTGCTGGCGCCGGGCACCGGCCCGCGCGCGCACCTGCGCTTCACGTTCTTCGCCGCGGCCGTCGTGCGCGCATTCGCCACGCACCCCGACCTGGTGGGCTCGCTCGACCTCGGCCCGGACCTCAGCGCCGTGCTCTCCGCCCTCGCTCGCGGCGAGCTCTTCGCCGGCAGCGACGAGGAGTACACCGCCGGCGCTCCGCGGCTCCCGCGCGTCGCGGGTCGCCACACCGAGTACGGCTTCACCGGCGCGGGCTTCGCCCTCGGGCAGCTCGATCCGTTCACCGCGACGATCGTGAACACGATCGTGGCCGGCGCGCTCACCGAGCAGACGCGGGCCCTGGAGGCCTGGACGGCCGCGGGCGAGGACCGCGAGCCGGCCGTGCGTGAGGTCGTCGCCGACGCGTTCCGCCGCCATTGCCACACGGTCGCCACGCGCGACCAGGCCACCGACGAAGCGGCGTTGCGCTCGGACTTGACCGTGCGTCTGTTCGCCGAGCAGTCCGTGCTGTCCGCCCGCGAGCTCGCCGTGCGCGACGCGGCCCGCCTGCAGGCCGAGGCGCGCGCCGCGGTCGAGCGGGCCCGCGCGTACGTCGCGCCCGCCGCGATCCTGCGTCGCGCCCGGCTCTCACCGCCGCGCGGGCCGGAGGCCGGTCGCCGCGCCGCGGAGATCGACGACGCGCTGCGGACCGTTCAAGCGGCTTCGCGGGCGCTGGACGCCGTGGTCGCCGGCGCCGCGCGCGCGGAGGATCTGTGCACGGACGTGCCGCCGCTGCTCGACGACCTGCGCGCCGCCGCGCGCAGGCTCAGAGCTTGAGCGAAGGCTCGAAGAGCGAGTTGATCAGGCCGATCGCGACGGCCTGAGCCGAGGTGCGCGCGCCGAGCTTGCGCCGTACCTCGGTCGTGTGCGACTTGACGGTCTCCTCGCCGATGCCCATCCGCTCGGCGATCTCCTTGCGCTCCATCCCCTGGGCGAGCAGGCGCAGCACGGTGAGCTGCTTGGGGGAGAGCTCCTGGAAGTCGCGCCCGTCGGCGCTGGCCGCGAACACCGGCGACGTATACGAGCGCCCGCGCGAGGCGAGCAACACCGCCTTCAGCAGCTCGGCCGGCACATCGCCCTTGGACACGACACCCTGCGCCCCGGCCGCGAACGCGCGCTCGGCCACGCCGAGCTCGTCGAGCCCCGTGTAGAAGACGACGTCCACGTCCGGCAGCTCGGCCCGGATCTGCCGGCACAGCTCGAACCCGTCGATCTCCGATCCTTCCAGGGCGACATCGAGCACCGCGACGCGCGGCGCGTGCGTGCGGCAGGCCTCCAGCGCCTCCTCGGCATCGTGCGCATACGCGACGACGTCCACCTCGGGGCGGTTGTGGAACAACGTGCGCAGCCCAAGAACGACCATCCGGTGGTCGTCGACAAGGACCAGGGGTACGGCAAGTGCGGCCACGGGACCTGGACGATCCTAATCGGGTGGCAAGACCGTCCGCTCGTGGAAGGGTCCGCGCGCGGACACTCCGTTAGATCGGGAGCGACAGGGTGAACTCTGAGCCCAGCCCCGGACCGGCCGACCGCCCGGCGAGGGAGCCGCCCTGGTGCTCGAGCATCCGCCGCGCGACGGCGAGCCCGAACCCGGTCCCGGGCGCGTCCGTGTCTCCGCGTGCGAAGAGCCCGAACACGCGCTCCAGGTCCGCCGCCGAGAGCCCGATGCCGTTGTCGGCCACCCGCACCTCGACGGTCTCGCCGACCGTCGCCGCGATCTCGACCCGCGGGCGTACGCCCTCACGCCGGAACTTGATCGCGTTCGCGATCAGATTCTGGAGCACGAGCGCGACCTCGGTCCGCGGCACCTCGACTGCCGGCAGCGGCTCGTGGACGACGATCTCGGCCTGCGCCTCGACGGCCGCCCCGCGCAACGCGTCGACCGCGTCCCGGACGGCGACCGACAGCTTCACCCGCTCGCCCGGCCCGGCGCCGAGGGCCACCTGCGCCACCTGCATCAGCGCCCGGATCTGATCGCTCAGGCGCGTCACGGCGGTGTCGATGTGGCCCATCAGCTCGCGCTCGTCCTCGTCCAGACGCTCCTCGGCGGTGGCGATCACGGCGCCCGCGCTGAGCTTGATCGACTGCAGCGGCTCCTGCAGATCGTGGCTCGCGGCGTACGCGAAGCGCTCGAGCTCGGTGTTGGAGCGTTCGAGCTGGGCGGCGCGCTGTGCCAGCGCCTGCTCGGTCCCGACCAGGTCGGTGATGTCACGGATCAGTGACAGCGTGCCGCGCCAGCTGCCGTCCAGGAGGGCGAGCGGCGCGACCGACACCTGGGCGGGAAAGCGCGAGCCGTCATGGCGCCGGCGGGTCGTGCGCACGGTGAGCGTGCGGCCCGCGTGGACGTCGGCCACCTCCTTGGCGAACTCCCCGCGCTCCTCCTCAGGGACGACCAGCTCGGCGTAGGAGCGGCCGATCGCGTCCTCGGCCCGGACACCGAACATCGCCTCGGCGCCTGGGTTCCAGGTCACGATCGCGCCGTCCTGGTCGCGCGCGACGATCGCGTCCGGCGCCGCCTCGACCAGCGCGGCCAGCTGCGCCTGGTCGGCCTCGGCGCGCCGGAGCTCCGTCACATCGGACGCGATCACGCCCACCGCCTCGGTCTCACCGTCCGGGCCCGGCAGCGGGAACTTGGTCGTGATGAACGCCCGCAGGCGCCCGTCGGCAGAGGAGAACTCGTCGTGGAACGTCATCGGCTCGCCGCCCGCCAACACCTCGCGGTCCTGCTGCTCGCTGCGCTGCGCCATGTCCGCCGGCAGCAGGTCGGCGTCCGTGAGGCCGACGAAGCTCCGCCGCTCGCCATCCATGGACTGCCAGTTGAACACGAGGTAGCGGCCGTCGAGATCCTTGACCGCGATCGCGTTCGGCGCGTGCTCGATGATGCGGTCCAGCAGCCGCCGCGTGCGCTTGCGCTCGGAGACGTCCATGACCGTCAGCGCCGCCCCGATCACGGACCCGTGCTTGCCGATGATCTCCGCGGCGCTGAGCTCCACCTCGACGTGCGCGCCATCGCGCCGCAACGCGACCGTCGGGCGCCGGAACGAGCCGTGGGTCGCGAGCTCGGCGAACAGCCGCTGCGGGCCGATCCGGTACCTCGGCGCCACGAGCTCATCGCCGGAGCGGCCGATGATCTCGCTCGCGGGCCAGCCGAACAGGCGCTCCGCGGACGGGCTGAAGAACAGGACCGTGCCGTCGGTGTCGATGCCGAGGATCGCCTCGTTGGCGGCGTCGACGATCGCTCGCAGCCGCGCCGCGTCGGCTTCCGCCTCGATTCGCGGGGTCACGTCGCGCCCGACCGCGATCAGCCCGACCACCTCGCCGTCGTCACCGACCAGCGGGGACAACGTCACCTCCGCGAAGAACGTCGACCCGTCCTCGCGTTGCATCTCCATCACCGACGGGGTGACGATGTCCTCCCCGGCGACGATCCGCGCCGCCAGCCCGCGCGAGCGCAGCTGCTCGTCCGGGGAGGACAGCAGGCTCACGTGCTTGCCCTGCAAGCCGGTGGCAGGGGAGCCGAGCAGCCGCTCGGCCGCGGGGTTGACGTAGCGCACGCACCCGTCCACCCCGGATACGACCACTGCGTCGGGGTAGCTGGCCGCCATGGCGGCCAGCATGGTGGTCAGATCGTCCGCCACCCGCTCAGAATACGGTTCGCGCGCTAACGCACCTGCAGCGAGCGGTTGTACGTGGCGCCCGCGAACGTGATGGCGACCTTGAGCGTGCGCTTGCGCCGGTCCGCACGCTTGAGCTTGAGCGTCACCGTCCGCGAGGCCCCGGCGGGGAGCGAGACGTCGGCGCGCGCGAGGAGCTTTCCACCCCGCACGCGCAGGGTCAACCGCTGCTTGGGGCACGCGGAAGCGCCCGCGCAGCTGACTTTCAGCGACAGCGCACCCGCGCGGCTCGTCTTGAGCGTCTTGGCGATGGTGACGGTCGCCTTCCCCGGCGCGGGCTTCGCGTCGGGCGTCGGCGTGGGCGTCGGCTCCACCTTGACCTCGGCGACCGGCGTCGGCGTGGGGGTGGGATCAGGGGTCGGCGTGGCCGTGACCGGCGGAGTCCAGTTCGGGTTCAGCCGTTGGCTCGACCAGCCGGACCAGAAGCCGGAAGTCACGAGCACGGAATCGTCGGGGAGCGCGACCGCGATCGCGCTGCTGCGCTCGGTGCCCAACGGGATCGAGACCGTCCACGTGTCGGTGCGCGGGTCGTAGACGTCGGCCGTGTCGACGCCGCGCGAGCTGGTGGATCCGCCGACGTGCACGAGGCGTCCGTCGCTGAGCGTCACCAACGATCCGGCCGCGGCGCGCGGCGACAGCAGCGGCTTGGGGTCTGACCAGGAGTTCGTGGCGGGGTCGTAGATCTCATAGGTCTGGCTGGACGCCGTCTCGGTAAACGGGGAGTTGGCCTCGCGACCGCTTGCGATCAGCACGCGCCCGTCCGGCAGGATCGCGCCGGCGGGGGCGTAGCGCTTGCGGTGCATGGGCGCGACAGCGGTCCAGGCATTCGTCGCCGGGTCATAGATCTCCGCGGACGTGTGGTAGGTGCTGGGGACGGTGTAATCGAGGCCGGAGGAGGACCAGCCGCCCGCCGCGAGGACCTTGCCGTCCTTGAGCTTGACCAGGGCGGCGTTGTACCGCAACGCGCTGGTCTTGCCGGTCGGCTCCCACTCGTCGCGCGCCAGGTTCAGCACCTCGGCGCCGACCGGGTCGAACTGGTTGCCGCCGACCGCGAGCACGCGGCCGTCGTCCAGCACCATCAGCCCGAGCTCGGTGCGTCCCACGCTCAGATCCGGGCCGTCGGACCAGGTCTTGGCCCGCGGGTCGTAGAGCTCCGTGGACGCGATCGGCTGCACCATCCGCGTCTGACCACCGGCCGCCAGCACGTGACCGTCCGGAAGGGTGATCGCGTTCGCGTACGTGCGGGGCGTCTTCAGCGAGCCGGTCAGGCTCCACTTGCCGGTCTCGAGGTCGAAGCGCTCCACGCTGCGCAAGGGATCGCCGCTCTGGTAGGAGTACCCGGCGATCATCAGCGCGCCGCCGGCGATCTGGACGCCGCTCGCTTCATAACGCGCTTCCTGGATCTGCCCGGTGGCGGTGAACGGGGCCCCGGCGGCGTAGGCGGTGCCGGGGACCGTCAGGATGGAGAGTGAGGCGACGAGCGCGCGTATCCAGAACATCGCGCGCCAGTCAAGCACTCACCCTCTACTCATCAAACGGGACGTTCGTCCAGCTTCTGGTCAGTCGACCATCGGCGCGTAGAACTCGCGCTTGCGCTCGAGCAGGCGCGGGATCGCGTCGCCGAAGCCGAGCGTCTTGAAGTGCTCGGTCTCGGTGTGGGCGACGTAGGCCGCTTCGTCCACATACTGCTCGTAGATGAAGAACTTGGCCGGATCCTCGGGATCGCGGTTCGGGATGTAGACGATCACACCCTCCTCGGCGCGCGAGGGTTCCACGAGCGCCGACAGGCAGCGTGCGACTTCCTCTTCCTCGCCCGGCTTGGCAGTCCAGGTCACCGCGACGGTGTAGGCCATGCTTGTTCTTCCTTTTCGTTGGTTACGTCCGCGTGCCGGATCGGCCCTTCGGCCTCCCGCAGCGGCATGCCGTGGCGCCCGGCACGGTGGGCGATGATCTCGGCGAGAACGGCGACGGCGGTCTCTTCAACCGTCGAAGCGCCGATGTCCAGCCCACAGGGCGCGAAGATGCGGTCGATTTCCTCGTCGGTCACGCCGACGTCGCGGAGCCGCCGGTTGCGGTCCGCGGTGGTGTTGCGCGAGCCCAGCGCGCCGATGTAGCCGGCGCCGGTCTTCAGCGCGGCCTGGACGGCGGGGACGTCGAGCTTCGGGTCGTGCGTGAAGATCAGCACGGAGTCGCGCTGGCCGAGCTCGACGCCGTCGAGCACGGCGTCCGGCCAGCCCACCTCGGTCTCCGCGGCGGCGCTGAAGCGGCGCGACTTCAGGAACGCGGAGCGCGGGTCGGCGATCGTCACGCGGTAGCCGAGGCCCTTCGCCAAGGGGGCGAGCGCGCTCGAGAAGTCGATCGCGCCGAACACGACCATCCGCGGCGGCTCAGCCTGGATCGAGTTGTACACGCGCAGGCCCGAGCCCAGCGAAGCGCCGTCCTCACCGAAGTCCCGCAGCGAGGAGCGACCTTCGTCGAGCAGGCCCTGCGCCTCGCGCTTGGCGTTCTTGTCCAGCAGCTCGCCCTGATCGAGCGACCCGATCGTCCGCGCGGGATCGACGAACAGCTTCGCGCCGGCGTGCTCGCCGTCGAGCAGCGTCACGAGGCCGGCGGGCGTGTGGTCGATCGTCGCCTGCAGGTCGGCCAGCACGGCGTCCTGATGCTCGGGCCGGATCTCGTGGATGAAGATGTGGACGATCCCGCCGCACATCAGCCCGACGGTGCCGGCGAGCTCGTCCGAGATGCCGTAAGTGACGAGTTGTGGCGCGCCCCCTGAGTCGAGCATCTCCATCGCGGCCGCGGCGACGGCGCCCTCGACGCAGCCACCGGTGATCGAGCCTTCGATCCCGCCCTGGTCGTCGATGTACATGGACGCGCCGACGTCCAGCGGCGAGGAGCCCTCGACCTCGACGAGCAGCCCCGCCGCGACCCGCCGGCCATCACGCAGCCATCCGGCGACGGCGCTGGCGGTGTGTTGGACTGGACGGGTCATGCCTAAGCCTCCTCGAGCCGGTACACGCGGCGCGCGGTTCGGCCGAGGATGTCGTCCTGCACGTCCTGCGGGAAGCCGGCCAACACGCCGAACCACGCATTCACCAGGCTAGAGAAGTCGGTCCAGATGCTTTCCACCGGGAAGTTGGTCCCGAACATCGCGCGGTCGGAACCGAACTCGTCTACGACCACCTGCGTGACGGTCTTGATCCAGTCCGGGTCGACGCGGTGGATGAACGTGCCCTGGCCGGACAGCTTCACGTTGAGGTTCGGGAACTGCGCGATCACGTGCAGGAACTCGCGCCACGGCTCGCCCTCGATCGGCATGCCGGCGTGGATGATCACGAACGTCACGTCGGGGTGGTTGCCGAGCAGTTCGCGCACGTAGGGCAGCTGGTTCGGGAACGCCTGCAGCTCGAACACCCAGCCGCGCTCGGCGATCCGCTCCAGGTTCTCGTTGAAGATCGGGTCGAGCATCGCGTCCGCGGCCTTCGCGAACCGGAACGCCTCGTGCTCGTGCCAGTGGACCTGCAGGCGGCAGCCGCGCATCAGCGGGGAGGCGGCGATCTGCGCGTCGAACGTCTCGCTCGCCCGCGGGCTGAACAGGTCCGCGGAACCGACGATCGCGCTCGGCCACCCCGTCTCCTCGGACTGCGACTGCACCCACTTGACCTCGTCGACCGACTTGTCCAGCGGCCAGTTGGCCTGGGTGTAGACCGACTGCGTGAACCCGTGCGCGGCGGCCGAAGCGCCGTACTCGGCAGCGAGGTAATCACGCTGCTGCAGGGACTCGTAGGGCCCGAAGATGCGCGGGATCATCGGCCCGCTCAGCCACGGCATGTCCTGCACCCGCCAGATGTGGTGATGGGCGTCGACGTATCCGCTCACAACTCACGCACCCTTTCCAACAAGGACTGAAGGTCTCGCGCGCCGGCCAGCTCGACGTCGTCGAGGATCGCGGCCATGCCGCGCGTGACCGGTCGGTACTCCGGTTGGAGCGCCAGCGGCGACCACCACAACAACTTGTGCGACAGGCGCGAGAGGCGCTGCACCGCTGCGACCATCAGCGCCGGGTCGCCGCGCTCGAGCCCGTCCGAGAGGACGATCGTCAGCGCGCCGCGTGCCCGGTCGGCGTAGCGTGGCGTGGCGACGAACTCGTGCAGCGCCGGCCCGATTCTGGTGCCCCCGTCCGCGTCCTCGACCACCGCCGACACGTCCGCGAGCGCGGTGCTCAGGTCCCGCGACCGCAGCTGGCGCGTGACACGCGTGAGCCGCGTCCCGAACGTGAACGTCTCGCACTGCGCCGCCCACGCGAAGCGCAGGTACTCCGGCGTGTGCTCGCGCAGGGAGCCGGAGACGTCGATGAGCAGCAGCAGCGGCCGCGTCCGGTGCGGCCGGCCACGGCGCGCGAGCATCGTGATCTCGCCCGTGCGCGTGGCGTGGCGCAGCGTGCGGCGCACGTCGATGGAGCCGCGCCGGTGCGGCTTGTGCCGGCGCGAGCGGATCTTCGGCAGGTGCGCGTCGAGCGCGCGGCGCAGCTCGGCCAGGTCGTCGGTCGTGCCGTCGAACGCGCGCTTGTGGCGCAGGTCGTGGACGCTCGCGGTCTTGCCTGTCCCCTCGGCGAGCGTCATCGGCTCGGCGTCGCCGCCGCCCTGCGGCTCCGGGGCTTCCTCCTCGCCGGCTTCGGTCGGCGCCGGCTGCGGTGGGGCGCCGAGGAAGTGCATGGCGAACACCGCATCGAAGAAGGGGATGTCCTCCAGGCGGGTGACGAGGGTCACGCGCGCGAGCCAGTAGAGCCGCTGGATGTCGTGCGGCGGGTTGTCGCGCACCGCCGTGAGGAAGTCGACGCGCCGCTCCATGCCGACACGCAGTGCCGTCACGAACTCGTCGAGCAGCGCGTCGGCGGTAATCACAGGGTGAGTCCGTTCAGCACGGTCTCGGTGTCCTCGGCCTCTTTCACGAGCAGGCCCAACGCCCGGCGCAGCGCGGTCGGCCACTCCGCGCCCTCATCGGTGAGCAGTTTGGCGGCCTGGCCCCACTCGATCGTCTCGGCGATGCCGGGCGGCTTGATCAGCTCCAACGAGCGCACGCCCGCCACCGCTGCGACCAGCGACGCCGCCGCATCGGCGGACAGCCCCGGCACCTTCGCCTCGATGATGCGCAGCTCCCGAGCGCTGTCCGGGAACGCGATCCAGTGATACAGGCACCGCCGCTTCAACGCGTCGTGCAGTTCCCGCGTGCGATTCGACGTCATGATCACGATCGGCCGCTCAACCGCCGTGATCGTCCCGAGCTCCGGGATGGTGATCTGGAAGTCGCTCAGGAACTCCAGCAGGAACGCCTCGAACTCCGAGTCCGCCCGGTCGATCTCGTCGATCAGCAGCACGCACGGCGTCCGCAGCGCGCGCAGCAGCGGCCGCTCCATCAGGAACGACTCGTCGTAGAGCTCGCCGACCGGCTTGCCCTCGGCCTCGCACGTGCGGATCGCGAGCAGCTGCTTGGGGTGATCCCACTCGTACAGCGCCTGCGCCGCGTCGAGCCCTTCGTAGCACTGCAGACGGATCAGCTCGCGCTCGTTCACGCGCGCGAGCACCTTCGCGATCTCCGTCTTGCCGACGCCCGGCTCGCCCTCCAACAGGAGCGGCCGGCCGAGCGTCAGCGACAGATGCGCCGCGGTGAGCAGCCCCTCGTCGGCGAAGTACTGCTCCGCCGCGAGGCGCTGCCCCAGCTGCTCGATGGGATCAGACACTCGCTCGCAGCTCGTCCAGCCCGCGCAACACCGACTCCGGCGTGAACGGCATCTCGACGAGCCGCACGCCGCACGCGTCGAACACCGCGTTGGCGATCGCCGGGATCGGCGCGTTGGCCGTCATCTCGCCGATGCCCTTCGCGCCGTACGGCCCGTTGGCCGCCGGGAACTCGATGATGTCGGACTCCATCGCGGCGTTGTCCGCCGGCCCGGGCATCAGGTAGTCCTCGAAGTCGCGCGGCCCGTGGTCGCGCTGCGGGTAGTACGGGTCGGTCGCCTCGAACAGCGCGTGCGAGATGCCCATCCAGGCCCCGCCTTCGATCTGCTGCTTGGCCATCTTCGGGTTGATCGCGCGGCCGACCTCGTACACGTTGTGCAGCGCGAGCACCTCGATCACGCCGGTCTCGTCGTCGACCTCGACGTCGGCCACCGTGCAGGCGTGCGCCTGCGCGGAGTCCGGGTCCATCTTGCCGGTCTCGGGGTCCGGGTAGGAGCGTTCCTTGAGGAAGATGCCGCGGCCCGCGATCGTCCGGCCGAGCTTGAAGTGCGCGGCCATCGCGAGGTCGACGACGTGGATCTTCACTTCCTCGGAGCCCTTGAGCTTGATGAAGCCGGTGCCGTCGGTCTCGAGGTCCGCGGCGTCGACTTCCAGCTCTTCGGCGGCGGCGTCCAGCATCGCCTCGCGCGCTTCCTGCGCGGCCATGATCACGGCGTTGCCGACGCGGTGCGTGCCGCGCGAGGCGAACGTGCCCATGCAGTGCGGGCCCGTGTCGGTGTCGGCGGTGTCGACGATGATGTTCTCGTACGGGAGACCCAAAGTCTCGGCCGCGACCTGCGCCGCGACCGTCTTCAGGCCCTGGCCGAGATCGACGGAAGACAGCGACACCACGAAGTTGCCGGTGGTCGTGGAGTGCACGAGCGCCTGCGTCGGGTCACCGCCGAGGTTCATGCCGGTGGGGTAGTTGACGGCGGCGTAGCCCCGTCCACGGAGCTTGGCCATCTAGCGCGCCTCCTTCGATGACATCGCCAGGTACTCGGCGGGCAACTCGTGGCCGACCTGCGCGGCCGCCTTCTGGATGACCTCGATCAGCGCGGTGCCCTCCGCGACCTTGTGGTGGGCCTTCATGTCGCCGTCGCGGTAGGAGTTCTTGAGCCGGAACTGCAGCGGGTCCAGGTTCAGCTCGCGCGCGATCCGGTCCATCGTCGACTCCAGCGCGAAGTCCCCGATCGTCACGCCGAAGCCGCGCATGGCGGAAGACGGCGTGCGGTTGGTGTACACGCACCACGAGTCGATGTGGACGTTCGGGATGTTGTACGGGCCGGGCATGTGCGCGGCGGCCTTGGTGGTCGCGTACGGCGAGTGACGGCTGTACGCGCCGGCGTCCGCGTACAGCGTGACCTGACGGGCGACGATCGTCCCGTCGTTCATCACGCCGTCCTTGATGTAGATGCGCTCGGCCGCGCGCGGGGAGGAGATCTGCATCTCCTCGTAGCGGTCATAGACGTACTTGACCGGCTTGCCCGTCTTCATCGCGGCGATGCACGTGATCGGCTCCACGGTCACGTCGACCTTGCCGCCGAACCCGCCGCCGACCGTGCCGCCGACGACCTGCAGCTTGCCGAACGGCACGTCGAGGATGAGCGCCGTGTTGTCGAGCGTGAAGAACGCCGCCTGCGTGTTGGAGTAGATCTTCAGGCGGCCGTCGTGCCGGGGCTCGACGATGCAGCCCGTCGTCTCCGTCGGCGCCTGCTCGATCGGCTTGGACTGGTACTTGAACTCGAAGATGTGGTCCGCCTCGGCGAACCCCTTCTCCACGTCGCCCAAGCGCACGCGCCGGCAGTGGTGACCCTCGTACTCGAAGTAGTTCGTGCCGTGCGGCTTGAGCGGATAGGCGTCCTTCTTGATCGCCTCTTCGACGTCGAAGATCGGCTCCAGGTCCTCGTACTCGACCTTGACCGCGGCGGCGCCTTCGCGAGCGGCGCGCTCACTCGTGGCGACGACGGCCACGATCGGCTCGCCGTACCAGAGCACCTTCTTCTCGGCCAGCACCAGCTCTTCGGGATAGCCGACGTTGATGAGCGTGAGGACCGTGTACCAGTTCTTGGGCACGTCCTCGTGCGTGAGGATCTTCACGACGCCCTTGACGGCCTCGGCGGCCGACGTGTCCACTCTCGCGATGTTCGCGTGGTGGCGCTCGGAGCGGTGCATCTTCAGATGCAGCATCCCGGCGGGGTTGACGTCCTCGAAGAACTGCGTGCGGCCGGTCACGTGGCCGAGCGAGTCCAGGCGCTGGACGGGCTTGCCGATGACGTCGAACTTCTCGTCGATGGCGCTCATGCCGTGGCCTCCGCGGCGATCAGGATCGCCTCGATGATGCTCTCGTAACCCGTGCAGCGGCAGACGTTGCCGGAGATCGCCATGACGACGTCCTCGCGGGTCGGGCTGGGGTTGACCGCCAGCAGCGCTTCGGCGGCCATGATCATCCCGGGCGTGCAGAAGCCGCACTGGGTGGCGAAGTTGTCCAGGAACGCCTGCTGGAGCGGGGACAGCCCGTCGGCGGGCGTCGTGCCCTCGAGCGTCTGGACGGTCGAGCCGTTGATCGTCTCGACCGGGACCAGGCAGCTCATCACGGCCTGACCGTCGACGTGACAGGTGCAGGTGCCGCACGTGCCGACGCCACAACCGCGCTTGGCGGCGGTGAGGCCGAGCGTGTCGCGCAACGCGCCGAGCAGGGTCGTGCCCGGCTTGGCGATGAACTCCTCTTCGGAGCCGTTGACCGTGATCTCGATGACGCTAGACGGCATTGGTCAGAGCCCTCCGGACGTGGACGGGCAGGACACGACGGCGGTACCAGGCGCTGGCGTACGCGTCGTCGAACGGGTCGGCGGCCTCGAGGGCGGCCTCGGCCGCGCCGTCGATGTCGCCTGCGGCGAGCTTGGCTTCCGCGGCGAGCGCGCGCACAGGTTCCCGCGCGACGCCGCCGAGCGCGATCCGCTCGCCGTCGGAGGCGACGGTCACGATCGAGGCGCTGTTCTGCTTGCGGCGCATGGCCTTGGTGTAGAACCAGCGCTCCGGCACGTTGAAGCTGATGCTGGTGACGAGCTGGTCGCCGGCCTTCTCGATCTGGGCGTCCAGCGCGAGCAGGCACACGGCCAGGTCGCCGTGCGGCTGCGGGGCGAACAGGTTGCCGCCGACCGTGCCCATGTTGCGGATGGTGGGGGAGGCGATCGACGCGATCGACTCGCGCAGGAAGGGCACCTCGCGGGCGAGCTCGGTGAGCGTCGTCGTCGCGCCGACCGTCACGCGGTCGCCGTCGACGGACACGCCGCCCAGGCCGGCCTTGCGCAGGCTGATGATCGACTCGGTCGGCCCGAGGTGGGGGTAGATGCCGGTGCAGCCGGCGACGAGCACGCCTTCACCGAGCAGCCCGAGGACCTCGTCGACCGAGGTCGGGACGTGGACCTTCATCGCTAGATCTCCACGACCGGGTTGCGCAGGACGCCGATGCCCTCGATCTCGCACTCGACGACGTCGCCGTGCTTGAGCGACTGCTTGGGCTCCATGAACTCGCCGCAGCCCCAGGGCGTGCCGGTGACGATCACGTCGCCCGGGTCGAGCGTGAACGAGTGCGAGCAGAAGCTGACGAGCTCCGCGACGCTGAAGATCATCTCGCTCGTGCTGGAGTCCTGCTTGACCTCGCCGTTCACGCGCGTGATCAGTTTCAGGTTCTGCGGGTCGTCGATCTCCACGACGCGCGGGCCGAGCGGGCAGAACGTGTCCAGGCTCTTGGCCCGCACCCACTGGCCGTCGGCGAACTGCAGGTCGCGCGCGGAGACGTCGTTGGCGATCGTGTAGCCGCTCACGACCTTCAGCGCGTCGGCCTCGGACACGTTGCGCGCCGTCTCGCCGATGATCGCCGCGAGCTCGATCTCCCAGTCCACGCGTTCCGTGAGCGCGCGCGGGATCCTGATCTCCTCGCCATCGCCGATCAGCGACGTCGTGAACTTGCAGAACACGAGCGGCTGCTTCGGAGGCTCGGCCCCCGACTCGCGCACGTGGTCCATGTAGTTGAGCCCGATCGCCACGATCTTGCCCGGACGTTCGATCATCCGTTCACCGCACTTTCGACGTTCTCCAGATGGCGCAGCATCGCCGCTCTGGCCTCCTCCGCGTCGCCCGCCGCGATGGCCGCGGCGACCTCCACATGATCCTGCGCGCTTTGCAGGCGCACCTTCGCCAGGCGGCCCGTGCGGCGCCGGCTCGCGATCCCCATGCTGGCCACTGAATCCAGCAGCCGGCAGAGCACCGCGTTGTCCGCCGCGCGGGCGATCCGCCCGTGCAGCTCGATGTCGTTCCACATGAACGCCTCGGCGTCCTCGAGGGCCTCCGGGGAGGCCTCCGCGCAGCGCACCAACTCCGCCGCAGCGGTGGAGTCGATCCGTTCGGCGGCCAATGCCGCCAGGCCCGGCTCGACCAGCTTGCGCGCCTCGAACAGCTCGGACAGGCCCGCGTCGCTGAGGCTCAGCACGAGCCCCACCGGGCGCAGCAGCTTCTCCGGCTCCAGCGAGGACACGTACGTGCCGTCGCCCTGGCGCATCTCGGCCACGCCGAGCATCGCCAGCGCACGCAGGGCCTCACGCAGCGACGAGCGGGACACGCCCATCGTCGATGCGAGCTCCCGCTCCGGGGGGAGCCGATCGCCTGGCTTCAGCTGCCGCTCCGTGATCAATCCGATCAAACGGGTGGCTATCTGATCGGGCAGCGGCTCGCGAGTAACTGTGCCGTAGCTAATTGGCCGGACCACTGGACCAAGACCCTAGCAGCGGCGTGACTCCCGCCGTCCGTCCGTATAGGGTTGAAACCAGGGTGAGGGGTAAATGAGTGACCAGAAACTGGTCGAATTACGGGGCATCCATAAATCGTTCGGCGACAACGTCGTCCTCGACGGCGTCGACCTCTTGGTCGACCGCGGCGAGGTCATCGTCATCGCCGGGCCATCGGGCTCCGGCAAATCGACAATGCTGCGCTGCGTCAACGGTCTAGAGATCGCTGACCGCGGTGAGATCACGTTCGACGGACGTCCCGTGAAGCCGGGGAAGGGCTTATCGGCGTTACGGGCGGAGATCGGGTTCGTGTTCCAGCAATTCCACCTCTTTCCGCACATGTCGGTGCTGGACAACATCACGCTGGCACCGATGAAGGTGAAGGGCGTCGCTCGGGATGCGGCGCGCGAACGCGGGGAGGAACTGCTCACCCGCGTCGGGATCGCCGAGAAGGCGCATCAGTTCCCGGCCGAGCTGTCCGGCGGACAGCAGCAGCGGGTGGCGATCGCGCGTGCGCTCGCCATGGATCCGAAGCTGATGCTGTTCGACGAGCCGACTTCGGCGCTGGACCCGGAGATGATCCGGGAAGTGCTCGACGTCATGCGCGACCTCGCTCGCGAGGGCATGACGATGCTGGTGGTCACGCACGAGATGGGCTTCGCCCGCGAAGTGTGTGACCGACTGGTGTTCATCGACGGTGGCCTGATCGTGGAGGAGGGGCCGCCCGCGGAGTTCTTTGCCAATGCGCAGTCAGAACGCGCGCGGGAATTCGTCGACAAGATCATCCACCACTAGGGGGAAGGGCGGAGGAAATGCAGGGTTTGCGATGGTTGGGAGTAGCGCTCACGGTGGGCGCGCTCGCGTTCGCCGGTTGCGGCGACGAAGAGGAGCCTGCGGGCAGCGGGGCGAGTGGAGGGGAGTCCACTCCGGCCGCGACCGAGGCTCCGGCCGAGAAGTTCGAAGCGTCCACGACCCTGGGCAAGATCCAGGCCAAGGGCGAGATCACGATCGGCGTGAAGTTCGACGTGCCGCCGTTCGGCGTCAAGAACCCGCAGTCGGGTGAGGTCGAGGGCTTCGACGTGGAGATGGGCAAGGCCGTCGCGGCCAAGCTCGGCGTGGAGCCGAAGTTCATCGAGGCGATCTCCGACAACCGGATCCCGTTC
Organism: Solirubrobacter taibaiensis; assembly: GCA_027587225.1. Lineage (GTDB taxonomy): Bacteria > Actinomycetota > Thermoleophilia > Solirubrobacterales > Solirubrobacteraceae > Solirubrobacter > Solirubrobacter taibaiensis. The sequence goes on along the minus strand of JAPDDQ010000012.1, from coordinate 131,778 downwards.
CTCACGGACGGCACCGCGGATCTGATCCTCTCGACGATGACCATCAATGAGGAACGGGTTACCCAGATCAACTTCTCCGACCCGTACTTCATCGCGCGCGGTCGCGTGCTGGTCCCGGGCGACTCGGACATCACGGGCGTCGCGGACCTCGCGGGCAAGAACGTCTGCACCGCGCTCGGCTCGACGTACGAGGCGAACCTCAAGAAGCAGGCCCCCGAGGCCAAGCTCAAGCTCGTCGACTCCTACTCGGAGTGCCTGGAGCTCGTGCAGAACGGCGCCGTGGACGCGGTCTCCACCGACGACGTGATCCTCACCGGCATGATCATCCAGGACGAGACGCTCAAGCTCGTCGGGGATCCGCTCACGCAGGAGCCGTACGGCGCCGGCATCAAGCTGGACGAGACCGAGGTCACCGAGTTCGTCAACGGTGTCTTCCAGGAGCTCAAGGACAGTGGCAAGTGGGCCGAGCTGCACCAGCAGTGGATCGGCAAGTACACGGGTGAGACGGCAGAGCCGCCGACGATCACCGTGGACGAAGCCGTCGAGATGGTCAAGAACAACTAGCCACACGCTCGCTTGTTCGACGTCCTTTCCGAGTACTGGCCCGAGCTGCTCTCGGGCTTCTGGGTGACCTGCCGCCTCGTCGTCTTCTCCTTTGTGGTGGCGATGGTGGTGGGCACCCTGGTGGCGGCGTTCCGGATCGCGCCCAACAAGTGGCTGCAGCGCCTCGGCGGGCTCTACGTCGAGGTGTTCCGGAACATCCCGCTGCTGGTGCTCCTGTTCATCTCCTACGCCGGCCTGCGCCGCGCGGGAGTGGGCATCGGCCCGTGGGTCGCCGGCATCGGCTCTTTGGGGCTGTACACGGCGGCCTACGTGGCCGAGGCGTTGCGCTCAGGCGTGTTCTCGGTCGGCAAGGGCCAGATCGAGGCGTCGCTCACGCTCGGGTTCGGCTACCCGGAGACGCTGCGACGGATCGTCCTCCCGCAGGCGTTCCGGACGGTCATCCCGCCGCTGGGCTCGATCATCATCGCGATGATCAAGAACTCGGCGATCATCGGCGTCTCGCTGCTCGCCCTGCCTGACATTCTCAAGCAGGCCCGGATCGTGCAGGCGCGCACGTTCGAGACCGACGCGACGTTCTTCTGGGCGGCGGTCGGCTACATCATCCTCACCGGGGCGGCGACGCTGATCTTCCGGTTCCTCGAGAAGCGTTACGCGATCGCCCGATGAACTACCTCTTCAGCCCGGACAACTGGGAATGGCTGTGGACCGGCAACAACGCCCGGTTCATCCTCGAGGGGTTCCTGATCAACCTCGAGATCGCGGTGATCTCGATGATCTTCGCGCTGATCGTCGGCCTGCTGCTGGCGCTCGCGCGGCTGTCGGTGTTCAAGCCCTTGAGCTGGATCGCCGGCACGTGGGTCGACGTCTTCCGCAACCTGCCGCTGATCTTCCTGATCTTGTACTTCGCGCTCGGGCTGCCGTCCTCGTGGAAGCAGGCGTGGGAGGACGCGGTGCCCTCCTGGGCGCCGGAGGCCTTTGAGTCGGGGTTGGTGCTCGGCGCCTTCCTCGGATTGATCCTCTACAACAGCGCCGTCCTCGCGGAGATCATGCGCGCGGGCATCCTCTCGCTGCCGAAGGGGCAGGGCGAGGCGGCCTCCGCCATGGGCATGACGCGCGTCCAGGCCCTGCGCTACGTGATCCTGCCCCAAGGCCTGCGTCGCATGGTGCCGGCCACGGTCTCGCAGCTGATCACCTTGAACAAGGACACGACGCTCGTGTCCATCATCGCCATCACCGAGGTGATGCGCCGCGGCCGCATCGTCACCTCCTCGGGCTTCTTCGTCGAGATCCAGGCCCCGATCCTGCAGGTCTTCATCTTCATCGGGTTCCTGTTCGTCGTGGTCAACTACGCGCTCTCCCGGCTGTCCCGCCGCCTGGAGATCCGCGAGCGCAAGATCACGGGCACCAAGCTCAAGCCCGTGGCCGGCGCGGAGGACGTCGCGGTCGAACCGGTCTGACGGGCCGCGAGTTCGGTCCGTGGGCAGCCTCTGTTCTACGGTTACGGCAATGCCTGCCCGTCACGACCTGCGCAACGTCGCCATCATCGCTCACGTCGATCACGGCAAGACGACCCTCGTCGACGCCCTGTTGCGGCAGTCGGGGACGTTCTCCGCCCACGAGGAAGTCACCGACCGGGTGATGGACTCCATGGACCAGGAGCGGGAGCGTGGGATCACCATCTTGGCCAAGAACGCGGCCATCCGCTACGTCGCGGACGGGGTCGGCGAGGTCAAGATCAACCTCGTCGACACCCCGGGCCACGCGGATTTCGGCGGCGAGGTCGAGCGCGGCCTGACGATGGTCGACGGCGTGGTGCTCCTGGTCGACAGCTCTGAAGGGCCGCTGCCCCAGACGCGGTTCGTCCTGCGCAAGGCCCTGCAGGCGAACCTGCCGGTCATCCTGGTCATCAACAAGGTCGACCGTCCCGACGCCCGCATCAGCGAGGTCGTCGACGAGGTCTACCAGCTGTTCATCGACCTCGACGCCAACGAGGACCAGATCGAGTTCCCGATCGTCTACACGAACGCGCGGGCGGGGCAGGCGTCGCTGGAGCAGGGCGTCGACGGGACCGACCTCAAGCCCTTGCTGGATCTGCTGGTGTCCGCCGTTCCGGCGCCGACCTACACCGAAGGTCATGGCCTGCAGGCGCTGGTCACCAACCTCGACGCTTCCGCGTATGTCGGTCGGCTGGCGCTCTGCCGCGTGCACAACGGCACGATCAAGAAGGGGCAGACGGTGGCGTGGTGCCGTCACGAGTCGGGCGCCGTCGAGAAGGTCCGCGTCGTCGAGCTGTACATCACCGAGGGGATGAGTCGCATCGCCGCGGCCAGCGCCGCGCCCGGCGACATCATCGCCCTGGCCGGCTTCCCGGAGATCACCATCGGCGACACGATCGCCGACGCCGAGGACCCCAAGGCGCTGCCCCCGGTCAGCGTCGACGAGCCCGCGCTGGGCATGACGATCGGCATCAACACCAGCCCGCTGGCCGGCAAGAGCGGTTCCAAGCTCACCGCGCGTCAGATCTCCGATCGGCTCCAGGCCGAGCTCGTCGGCAACGTGTCGATCCGGGTCCTGGACACCGAGCGCCCTGACACCTGGGAAGTGCAGGGTCGCGGTGAGCTGCAGCTCGGCGTGCTCGTGGAGACCATGCGTCGCGAGGGGTTCGAGCTCACGGTCGGCAAGCCCAAGGTCGTCACCCAGACGGTCAATGGCAAGATCCACGAGCCGATCGAGCGGATGGCCATCGACGTGCCTGAGGACTACCTCGGCACGGTCACGCAGCTCATGGCCCTGCGCAAGGGCCGCATGGAGCAGATGATCAACCACGGCACGGGCTGGGTGCGGCTGGAGTACCTGGTGCCCGCCCGCGGCCTGATCGGCTTCCGCACGGAGTTCATGACCGAGACCCGCGGCTCAGGGATCATGCACTCGGTCTTCGAGCGCTATGAGCCGTGGCAGGGCGACATCAAGACCCGCGCGTCGGGGTCACTGGTCGCCGACCGCACGGGCAAGACCGCGTCGTTCGCGATCATGCGGATGCAAGAGCGCGGCGGCCTGTTCGTCGGCCCCGGCGAGGAGGTCTACGAGGGCATGATCGTCGGCTCGAACGCCCGCGCGGACGACCTCGACGTCAATGCCGTGCGCGAGAAGAAGCAGACGAACATCCGGTCGGCCAACGCCGACGACATGGTCAACATCGTGCCGGCCATGCGCCTGTCGCTGGACCAGGCCCTGGAGTTCATCCGTCCCGATGAATGTGTCGAAGTCACTCCCGACAGCGTGCGGCTGCGCAAGGTCCTGCTCAGCGCGACCGACCGCGTCAAGGCCAGCCGCGCAGCCGCGAAGACCAGCGACTGACCGACGGCCGGCTTCGGCGTAGAGTGGCCCGATGGACTCGGGCCCGACCGTTCTGACCTTCATGCGGGTTGCGCCGGGAACGTCCCGCTCGCTCAACGGCGCCCAGCAAGCGATGCTCAGCGCGCTCTGCGCCAACGCCAATCGGCTCGCCGTCACCGGCGTCGAGAACTGCCGCACCGCCCTGGAACTGGCCGAACGCGGACTCGTGACGGTCACGGACGGCAACGTGACCCGACACGGCGGGTCCGGCGTGATCGCGGCCACGCCTCGTCGCCGTCCAGTGACCTGACGTTCATCGGGGACGGCGCGGAAACGCGAGGAGGGCGACGTTGGCGATCGCCTCGAGCTCCGCGCGCGTCCCGCCGTCGCGGGCCTGTGAGGACATCCCCGCGAGCACGGCCTGGATGTAGTCGGCGAGCGCCGATGGATCGGTGTCGTCCGGGAACTCACCGGCGACTTGCGCCTCGTGAAACCGGGCGACCAGTGCCGCACGGCCCGCGGCCCGGCGGTCCCCGAGGAGCGGTTCGGCGTTGACGAAGCAACCGCGCGGGTGGGTCGGCGCCGTGTACTCGCGGGCGGCCAGCTCGAGGACGCGTGCGATGGCGGCGCGGGCCGTCGGTTCCCGCAGGCCGGTGACGAGCGGCGCGTCGGGTTGGCGCTCGTAGAGCTCGGCCGCCTCCTCGAACAGACGGCGCTTGTCGCCGAACGCCGCGTAGAGGCTCGGTGCGGCGATCCCCATCGCGGCCGTCAAGTCACCGATCGAGGTCTCGTCGTAGCCGCGTTCCCAGAACAGGAGCATCGCCTGCTCGAGGGCGGCGTCGCGGTCGAAGCTGCGGGGGCGGGCCATCTCGCACCACATTCTATAGCGCTCGCTACATAACGGTGCTAGCGTTCTGTAGTGATGACTACAGAACGCAGGATCGCGCTGGTCACCGGCGCTTCGCGAGGGATCGGCCGTGCGATCGCCGAGCGGCTGGCGCGCGACGGAGCGCTGGTCGCCGTGCACTACGGCACCAACCAGGCCGCGGCGGAACAGGTCGTGGCGAGCATCGGCAACGGCGCGTTCGCGATCGGCCAGCCGTTCGGAGCTGACGGCGACGTCGACGCGCTGTTCACCAAGCTCGACGAGGAGCTGCTGCTGCGCACCGGCGCCGCGCGGCTGGACGTCCTCGTCAACAACGCGGCGATCGCGATCGGCGGTGACCTGACGACAACCACGCGCGCCGACTTCGACGCGCAGATGGCGATCAACGCGCGGGCCCCGCTCTTCATCGCCCAGGCCGCGGCCGCCCGGATGCGCTCCGGTGGGCGCATCGTGACCGTCAGCTCCGGCGTCACGCGCCGCGCGTACCCGGAGCTGCTCGCCTACAGCATGTCCAAGGCCGCGATCGACGTCATGTCGCTACAGCTGGCCCAGGAGCTCGCTCCACGAGGGATCACGGTCAACGTGGTCTCACCCGGAATCCTCGACACCGACATGAACGCCGGTTGGCTCCGCGGGAACGAGCAGGTGCAGGCCTCGGTCGCCTCCGCCTTCGGGCGCCTCGGCGAGCCCGACGATGTCGCCGACGTCGTCGCGTTCGCCGCCTCCGACGACGCACGCTTCGTCACCGGCCAGTTCCTCGACGCGACCGGCGGGATGCTGCTCTAGGACAGATCGCGCTCCTGCTGGAGCCAGGCGACGCCTTCCGGGGTCAGCGCCCAGGTCCCTTCGGGGAGCGCAGCGGCACGACCGTCCTCGCTGAGCGACTGCAAATTCAACGGCGTACGCATGTCGCGGTGCCCGCGACCGATCGCCTCGTCGACGTCCGCCACGGGCACACCGACGCCTGCCGCTCCGCCCGATAGGCGCGACAGCGCATCCATGATGTGGACGAGGTCGCGTCGGCTCACCGATCGATCCTCGCACAAGCACTGCCTGAGGGCGGAGGCGTGCGGGCCTCCGCCCTCATGGTCAGCTTCAGCTCACCTTGAACGTGCGTGTGGGGCGGGTGCCGTGGAAGGCCCCGTCGGGCAGGGCGCGCGGGCCGGCGCCGACGACCGCACCGTGGAGCGAGCTCGCCTTGGCGCGCCGCCGCACGGACGGGCTCTTGACGAGCCGGAGGTTGCGGAGCTTGGTGATCGCCGCGCTGCGGGGCGGCGTCCAGGTCGCCTTGAGCACGTAGCGGCCGGGAGCGGTGTTCTTCTTGAGCTTCAGGCGGTGGTCGGCGGTGCCGTCCGGGTCGAGCCGGACGGTGGCGCGGGCGAGCACCTTGTTGCCGTCGAGCAGCTGGAGCTGCACCCGGCCGCGGTTGGTCGCGGTCAGCTGGACGGGGATGAACTCGGCCCGGGCGCGCGCCTTGTTCGGAGCGTTGACGCGGAGCTGGTGGACCTCGCCGGGATCGGTCGGGCCGTCGTCGCCCGGATCGTCGTCACCGGGCGGCGGGGTGGTGTCGAGCACGGTGATCGTCTTGCGCACCGTCGTCGAGTTGCCCGCGGCGTCGCGGACGGTGTACGTCAGCTCGTAGGTGCCGGGCTGCTCGTAGATGTGGGTCATGGTGTCGCCGCTGGGGATGGCGTCGGAGTCGCCGAACGTCCACTCGCCGGGACCGGTCAGGCCGGACGTGGCATCGGTCGCGCTGCCCTGGAAGGTGAGCAGGTCGCCGACCTTGACCGTCGTCGCGGCCGTGTTGATCGCGGCCACCGGCGGGGTGCGGTCGACCACGACGCTGTCGCAGCTCGCGGTGGATAGGTTGGCCTTGTCGGCCGTGCCGGTCTGGTTCGGGCCGCTCGGGTTGTCCGGGATCGAGGCGTCGGCCGCGATCACGCAGGCCCACACGTCGCCGTCCACGATGTTGCCGTAGTCGGCGGTGCAGGTGAACGTCGTCGCCTTGCCGGCGCTGCCGGGGACCGAGCACGACGCGTTGTAGCCGTAGATCGCGCCCTTGCTCGTGTCGCACACGCCGCTGGAGCCGCCGACCTGGAAGCAGAGGAAGTTCGCGGGGAACGGCCCGGCGACATCGTCGGTGAAGTCGACCTTCAGCGCGAGGTTCGTGGTGTTGACGAACGCCCGCCCGCCGGCGACCTGGAGCGCAGCCGTCGGCTTGGAACGGTCGATCGTCGTGTACGCGCGGCGGCCGAGCGTCGTGCCCATCGAGCACGAGTTCGGTCCCTGCGGGAACCACAACGGGTCGTTCGGGAACCGGAACTGACCCTGCGCGCAGATGCCGTACTGACCGCCGTGCTGCAGCGTCTTCACGCCGGACCAGTTGGCCCACACGTTCGTGGCGCCGTTCGGCGCCGGGCTCTGCGTCGGGTTGGCGACCAACGCGTTGTTCTCGTAGTAGTCGTAGCGGACGCGGTAGGCGTCGATCCCGGACGTCGCCGGCCATTCGAGCCACTGCGTGTTCTGCGTCGAGTTCGTGTAGAGGGGCTCGCCGGTCCCGGCGGGCTGGACCTGGGCCGATGCCGGCCCGGCCATGACAGCGGCGCAGAGGATCACGCCGAGGAGGAGGAGTGCGTTCCGTCGCATATGCCCGGCAGGCTCCCAGCGGGACGGCGGGGCTGCACTCGTGCCCGCTGGCGAACCGCTCACCGGTTGGTTCACGCATAGAGGCGGGTTAACCGTCCTGCATCGCTCCCGACCCCCGGGTAAGGCCTTCGACGAACACCATCGCCATCCGGCGATGGGGGAGGACCCCAACCAGCAGGGCGGCTCACGGCGCTGGATCACCACGGCGGTGGAGGACTCCCTGCGCCGGCTCGGCACCGACTACATCGACAGCGGCATCGAGCGCGAAGTGCTCCCGCTCACGCAGCGCTACGGCATGGGAACCCTGGTCTGGCGTCCGTTCGGCCAAGGCCTCCTGACCGGGCGTGTCCGCAGCAACCCGTCCCCTTGGCCGAGGAAGCCGGCCTGGCGATGACCCACCTCGCCATGGCTTTCGCCACCGCTCACCCCGGCGTCGCCAGCGCCCTCCTCGGCCCGCGCACCATGCAGCACCTCGACGATCTGCTGGTCGGCGCGGACGTCGTGCTGACCGACGAGATCCTCGATCGCATCGACGCGATCGTGCCGCCCGGGACCGACATCGGCACGCTCGATCAGGAGTACGCGCCGCCGGCACTCCAGGACCCGCACCTGCGGCGTCGCATGATCACCCACTCCGGGTGAAGACGCGGGTCGCGAAAGGTGGTGGCATCCGGGGTATGAGGCTGGATTTCGGCAGCAGCGTGCAGTGCTCGGACGCGGCGTTCGGAGAGCTGGTGGACGTCATCGTGGACCCGATCTCGCGCCGCGTCACGCATGTCGTGGTGGCGCCACATCGTCACGCTGAGCACGCGCGACTCGTCTCGATCGAGCGCGTGCGACCAGCGGGCGACGGGCTCGCGCTGGACCACTCGATCGCCGAGGTCGAGGCGCTCGAGCCGCTGCGGGAATCGGCCTACGTGCGCGCCGGCGAGCAGATCGTCGAGGATCCGGACTGGGACGTCGGCACCGAGGACGTGCTCGCCGTCCCGCTCTACCAGGAGCTGGATGGCATGGGGACCGTCGTCGATCCCGACCCGCACGTGCTGCTGACGTATCACCGCATCCCCAAGCGCGAGGTCGAGATCCGTCGCTCGAGCGCGGTCATCTCGACCGATGGGCACCATCTGGGCCACGTCGAAGGGTTTCTGATCGGCGGCGGCGAGACCGCCGACATCGTGTTGGAGCGCGGCCATCTCTGGGGGCGGCGGGAGATCGTCATCCCGGCGAGCGCCGTGGAACGGGTGCGCAACGACTCGATCACCTTGAGTCTCAGTAAAGAGCAAGTCGCAGAGCTCGACGTCCGCCACGTCCACCGCTGGTTCTGACCTATGTCCACGTTCGAGGAAGGCCAGAAGGTCTGGGTCGAGCAGCCCGATGGGACCCAGCGCGCGGGTGTCTTCGTGAGCGAAGCCAAGGCGTCGTGGATGGGGGGCGCACCCGGCGCCTACGTCGCCTATCCGGACTCGCAGTCGGGCGAGGAGGTCGCGATCATGCGCATCGTGCCTCGCGATGACGCCGGTTAGGGCGCTGCGAGCGCCGACCGGGCGACGGGGAAGTCGAAGAACGTCTCCGGGAACGGTTCGTCGCGCAGCGTGAAGTGCCACCACTCCTCCTTGAGGCCCTTGAAGCCGGCGGCGATCATGGGCGTGCGGAGCAAGAGGCGGTTCGCTCGTTGCGGGCCTTTGACCTGCCCGTTGAAGGTGTGCGAGAGCGGGTCGAAGCAGTCGTAGCCGGTGCCCATGTCGATCGAGTTGTCGCGGAAGCGCGCCCCGGCCTTGCGGGCGCAGTCGCGCAGGCGGTCGCCGCGCGTGTACGTCTCCTGCCGCCGCGGTGGCGTGCGGACGAGCGTGAGGTCCACGGTGCTGCCGCGGCTGTGCCCGGACTGCGCGGCGATGTAGCCGTCCTTGAAGAGCCGGTTCTTGCGCACCCGCGGGTAGAACTCAGCCTTCATACGCGTGTCGTCGAGGTCCTTGGCCCACGCGACGAAGGCGTCGACGGACCGCTGCGGGCGGTAGCAGTCGTAGACCTTGAGCGTCAGGCCTGCCGCCGTCACCTGCTGCTGCACCTGCGCGAGCGCCTCGGCGGCCTGACGGGTCAGGATGCACGTGTTCTCGCGGTAGCCGGGCACGCGGCGGCCGAGGAAGTTGTGCGCCGTCCGGTAACGCATCTCGATCACGATCGTAGGCGCGACATCGTGCAGGTCGACGAAGGCGCCGGGCGGCGCCGTGGGGGTCGGAGGCGTTTGACCCGCCGCGGGCGCCGCGGACGCGAGGACCGCGACCAGCGCGCCGGCGAGCAGGAGGCGAAGCGACGAGCGGGGCATGTGCCACTTCCTACCGCCGGACGCGCGGTTTGAACCCGGTGGTCAGGCCGGGGTGGCGATCTTCGGCTCCGATTCGCGGCTGGGAACGGGCCGGGTCAGGGCGCCCGCGAGGCGGACCGAGAGCGCCCCGAGCAACGCGCCGAACGCAAGCGAGACGAACACGCTCAGGAGCACCGCGAGCCAGGACATCGAGAGCAACCCGCCGAACGCGCCCGTACCGGCGGCCAGCGGCGTGTCCGTGATGGCCGACACGATCGCGGCGGCCGTGTGCGGGCCCTTGCCGTCCGGGACGAAGTTGTCGAGACCGGTGGCGATCCACCAGAAGAACACCGACGCGTAACAGCAGAACGCCGGGGCGGGTGCGAAGCGATCGTCTTCGACGGCCGTCGACAGGACGATCAGGCCGGCGGCCGTGACGCCGATCATCAGCGCGAGCCCCCAGAAGTCCGGGGACTCGGCGAGCAATGGGCCGACGACGATCGCGATGCCGGCTCCGACCGTGCCGGTGACGGCGGCGATGAGCGTCTTGCCCAGCGCGGCGTTGGTCGCGCCCAGCATGAAGAACAGACCCCAGCTGACGAACAGCGCCGGCAGGACGAGATGCAAGCTCTGAGGCAGCCCGTACTTGCCGAAGACCCCGTCCTGGACCGTCACCCAGTGGAAGGTGAAGTTCAGCGCAACCTCGGTCGCCAGCAGGGCCAGCACACCGATCGACACCGTCAGCGGCAGAACCGCCTTCAAGCGAGTGACCATGTTCTCCTCCTCAGTCGGACAGGCACACAGCTACTTGGACGGGCGGGATGTTCGAACCGGAATCGGGCGGAGCGCAAGAAACTGCGCGTGATCGTCGAGATCCTGGGATTTCGGCAAGTTCAGGGTGCTGTCCCGATTGTCGGGCGCGGCGAAGGGCGGCACGATCGACGGCATGACCGGTGTCGCCTTCACCCCCTTTGAGACGCGAGTGGACACGATCATCCGGCTCGCCCGGCAGGCGGAGACCCTCGGCCTCGATCGCGTCCAGGTCGCGGAGGCCTGGAGCCACGACGCCACGATCGTGCTGGCCGAGATCGCGGCGCAGACGTCACGGATCGGGCTCGGCACGGGCGTCCTCTCGGTGTGGGGGCGGACGCCGGCGAGCATCGCGCTCGCCGCCGCCGGTCTGCAGCGGGCCTCGGGCGGCCGCTTCTCACTTGGCTTGGGCGCCGGCAGCCCGCCGCTGACCGAAGGCCTGCACGGACTGCGGTGGGAGCGGCCGGTGGCGCGCGTGCGCGAGACGGTGACCGGGGTACGCGCGCTGCTCGCGGGCGAGCGGCTGCCGGCACCCGCTCCGGGCGCTCGGCCGCTGCGGCTCGGTGTGCTGCCGGAGGTGCCCGTCCCGATCGCGCTCGCGGCGCTGTCGGACGAGTCGATCCGGCTGGCCGGCGAGCTCGCGGATGAATGGGGGCCGTTCCTGTGGGCGCGGTCGCGGCTGTCGGAGGGTCGAGCGCTGCTCGACGAGGGCGCGGCCCGCCGCGAGTCGTCGACGCCGACGCGCATCGCCGTCGCCGTCCCGGTCGCCCTTGGCCCGGACGCGGCGAGCGCGCGGCGGATGGCCGCGTGGTGGCTCTCGACCTACGCCACCCGGATGGGCCCGATCTACCCGCGTATGCTCCGGCGCTTCTCGAGCGCGGAGTCCGTCGAGGCGCTCCAGACCGCGACCGATGAGTTCCCCGCCGCGGCCGAGGCACTCGCGCGGGAGGTCACGCTGTTCGGCACCTACGAGGAGGCGCCCGAGCTGATCGCGGCGTGGCTGGAGGCCGGCGCGGACAGCGTCGAGCTCGTGCTCCCTCCCGGTCGCCCGGAGGCGGAGCTGGCTGCGCTCGTGGAGGTCGCGGCCACCGCGGTCACCATAGGGGCATGAAGCCAGAGACCTGGGCCATCGTCGGTGGCCGCCCGGAGCGGACGCCCGGTGCGCCGCTGAACACGCCGCTCGTTCCCGCATCGAACTTCGTGCTCGGCACTGAGCGCCTGTACAGCCGCACCGAGGCGACCGACACCTGGGTGGCCTTCGAGGAGGTCCTCGGCGGGCTCGAGGGCGGCCACGCCGTGTCGTTCTCCTCCGGCATGGCGGCGTGCAGCGCCGTGCTGGGTCAACTGCCGACCGGCGCGCACCTGGTCATTCCCGACGACTGCTATCAGGGCGTGGCCGGGATCGCCGAGGCCGGCGCGCGTGACCACGGCTGGCAGGTCGATCGGGTTCCGGCGCCGGACACGGATGCGTGGATCGCGAAGCTGCTCGAGGCCGACGTGGTGTGGATCGAGTCGCCCACGAACCCGCTGCTCGACGTCGCCGACGTGGCCGCGATCTGCGCCGCGCCCCGCAAGGACGGCACCCGCGTGGTCGTCGACAACACGTTCGCGACGCCGCTCCTGCAGCAGCCGCTGGCGTTGGGCGCGGACGTGGTCGTCCACGCCGCGACGAAGTTCCTCGGCGGTCACTCGGACCTGCTGATGGGCGCGGCGGTGGCCGCCGACGAGACGCAACGCGACCTGCTGATCACCGCGCGCAAGCTCTACGGCGCGACACCCGGCACGCTGGAGGCGTTCCTGGCCACGCGCGGCGTGCGGACGTTGCCGGTGCGGCTGAAGACGGCGATCGCGAGCGCGGTCGAGCTGGTTGCGCGCCTGGAGGCGCATCCCGCGGTGCAGCGGGTCCGCTACCCGGGCTTCGGTGCGGTCGTGAGCTTCGAGCTCGCCGACGCGGAGACGGTCGACCGGGCGTGCGCGGCGATCAAGATCATCTACAACGCCACCAGCCTCGGCGGCGTCGAGACGACGATGGAGCGCCGCAGCGTCCATCCGGGGCAGGAGCACATCCCGGACGGGTTGATCCGCATGAGCGTCGGCTGCGAGGACGTCGAGGACCTGTGGGCCGACCTCGAACAGGCGCTCGCCAGTTGACCTGAGACCGCCGCAACGATGCGGCGGGTGGGCCGTTACGACCCGCATGCCGTTTCCGTCCGACCGTATCCGCCTCCTGCTCGTGGGGCTCGCCGTGAGCGGCGCCGTGCTCGGCGCCGCCGCCGAGAGCGACGCGGCCGCCCCGGCGTTCAGCCCGGGCGCCCGGTCGCTCGGCGACTCGCTGTTTCCGACGATCGGGAACGGCGGATACGACGTCCGGCACTACGACCTCGATCTCGACTACGCGGTGGCGAAGAAGCGGCTCGAGGGCACGGCGACCATCGACGCCGTCGCCACCCAGGGCCTGTCCCGCTTCAGCTTCGACCTGACGGCGTGGAACAAGGTCCGAAGCGTCAGCGTCGCGGGCCGGCCGGCGAGGTTCGTCGTGGACGCGAAACGCTCCAAGCTCACGATCACGCCGGCACGTGGGATTCGTGATGGTCGCCGGTTTCGCACCGTCGTGCGCTACCGCGGGCTCCAGCGGCCGCTGAAGAGCACGACCAGCCTGAAGGAGGGCTGGATCCCGAACGCAAAGACGGGAGCGGTCGTCGTGGCTCAGCCCGTCGGAGCCATGGGCTGGTACCCGAACAACAACGTCCCCGCCGACAAGGCGACCTACACCACCCGCATCACCGTTCCGCGCGGCTGGAGCGCCCTGGCCACCGGCGTCCTGACCTCCCGACGGAGCGCGCGGCGCACGAGCACGTTCGTGTGGAAGGAGACCGCCCCGACCTCGACCTACCTCGTGTCGGTCTCGGTGGGCAAGTTCGACGTCAACTCGCTCAACCCGGCCAAGCCGAAGATGACCGCGCCCGTTGCCGGGAGCCGCAACCAGCCGGTGCCGTTCTACACCGCGATCACCGCCTCGCTGCCCGCCGCGGGCAAGAAGCAGTCGGCGTTCGACCTCGGTCGCTCGTCCGAGATCGTCGACTTCTACTCCGCGTACTACGGCCGGCGCTACCCGTTCACGTCGCTGGGCGGCATCGTGACCCTGCAGTCCTTCGGGCTGAACCTGGAGACCCAGGGCAAGTCCACGTACGCCATCACCAAGATCGACAGCACCTATGGACCCGGGGTCGAGGTCGTCGCGCACGAGGTGGCGCATCAGTTCTTCGGCAACCTCGTGACGCCCGCGCGGTGGCGCGACGTGTGGCTCAGCGAGGGCATGGCGGTGTTCTCCGCGTGGGTGTGGTCGTCCACCGGCACGTTCTTCCCGATCCCGCCGCGCGACCAGTACCTCGACGTCTACGCCAACGCCCAGTACCCGATCTCCTGGCGCGTCCCGCCCGCCGCCCCGGCGGGGCCGGCCGACCTCTTCGACGGCGACGGCATGTACCGCCGCGCGCCGGCCACGATCGAGGCGATTCGCGAGATCCTCGGCAACGACACGACGTTCAAGACGATGATGCGTCGCTGGCTGACCGACCACGCGTACGGCACCGCCACGACCGAGCAGTTCATCGCTCTGGTCAAGCGGACGGACCCGACCCGCGCGGCGCGCTGGACGGAGTTCTTCCGCCAGTGGCTCTACACCAGCTATCCGGCCCCGGGCAAGCCGCAGATGCACGTCGACAACTTCGACACCTACGTGCTGCCGGCCGCGGAATAGATCCTCGGCGCGCGTCGTCTGGGCAAGAGATGCCGCGGACCATGCGCACCGGCGAAGCACCCGCGGTCGCCCGCATGCTGGCGACCGCGCTCGCCGACGACCCCTTCATCCGCTGGATCGCGGGTCCGAACCGCGACCGCGCGACGGCGTGGATGCACGCCGGCCTCACGATGGCCGAGCGCCACGGCGTCGTGCTCGTCGACGAGACGCTCGAAGGTGCGGCGGTGCTGATGCGTCCCGGTTCGATGCCGCTGCCCGTGCGCGAGAACCTGCGGCTCCTGCCCGCGCTCGTGCGCGCCGTCGGCATCCACCGGGTACCCGGCGTCCTGCTCGCGCTCACGGCACTCGAGAAGGCCCACCCGCAGGAGCCGCACTGGACCGGCCTGGTACTCGGCGTACACCCTCGCGCGCAAGGCACGGGCGTCGGCCGACGGGTGATCGCGGCCGCGCTGGAGACCGTCGGCGGCGACGCGGCCTACCTCGAAGTCTGCGACGGCGGGCCGGTCGCGCTGTACGAGCGGTTCGGGTTCGCGGCGCACGCGCGGGTCGAGCCCGGGCACGGCGCTCCGGCCATGACGACGATGCGGCGCTAGCAACTCTGCAGCGTGCACACCGCGCGGGCAAACGACTCGCTGCGTCGGTCCGCGAGCGGCACGACGACGGTGTAGGCCCCGGCGTCGAGGATGTAGAGCTCGAGTTCGTTGTCATCGTGCAGCGCGAGCAGCGTCGTCCACGCGCTCGCCTCTGCGAGCTCCGGGTCGGGCCGGGAGATGAACGCCGCAACGAAGCGCGGGTCGCCCTGTGTCGCGGCGGGTTCGCCGAACAGGTGATGAACCTCCCACGGCATCCGGCCCTCGTATGACTCCACGTTGTAGTCGAGACCGTCCAGGCGGAGCAGGTACGTCCAGTTCGTGTAGCGCTGTGCCGCTGCGTCCATCGACGAGCCTTCGGGGTCCAGCACCGGGTGTGTCTCCGGCGCCGTGAGAAACGGCATCGGGGCCACGGCCGCTTCGGGCAGCCACCGGACACGTTCGTCGACGCCGATGTTCGCGTCGTCCCCACCCGGCCACGAGGTGGGCAGCTCGGGCGCGGGCGTACGCACGAGCGGGTCGGCGGTGGAGGTGAGGAGGACGCGGGCCGGGCCGTCGTCGTACGGGTCCTCGACGAGGTCGGCGAACACACGCAGGAGCCGTCCCCGCGGCGCCCGCGGGGCGGACGCGGCCCACTCCGGGGTGAAGTCCGGAAGCTCGTCGCCGTTGACCTGCGCGAGGAAGGTCATCGGCACACCGCGGCGGTTCATCGGCCACGACTCGGCCGGACCGAGGTCGGGGTCGCCGCCGATCTTCGACCCACCGACCGGTGTCGCGGCTCCCACGCGCACGTCCAGGCGCCACGCAGGTTGCACCGTCTCGACCAGCGACGCGGCGAACGCCTCCAGCCCCGCACCGACGGCCAGATCACGCACATCCTCGACGGTCAGCATGCGCTCAATGATGCCTCACAAACTGAGCACCAGGTCGCGGACGGCGGCGGGCTGGGACAGGAACGGGTGGTGACCGGCGTCGAGCTCGACCACCGTGCCGGCCCGCGCGGCGAACGCGCGCTGGCGCTCGGCGGGCGTGCCCCGGTCCTCGGCGCAGACGAGGTACGTGTTCGCGACCTGGTGCCAAGCGGCTGACTGGACCGGCGCCCCGAGCACCGCCAGGCTCTGGCGGGCCAGCTTGTCCGTGGCCTGGCGCTGGATGTCCGGGCTGCAGTCCTGCAGGAACGTCTCGGCCAGGGCGTCCGCGTGAACGCTGAACGTGCCGCCCTCGGGGTCGATGTCGAGGAACGGAGCGGGCGTCTCGCCGCCGAACGAGGAGAGGCTCTCCCCGGCCTGCGCGAGGTAGCTGGAGACGTACAGCAGATGGCGCACGGACTCGACTCCGGCGGCGGCTTCGGTGATGACGATGCCGCCGTAGCTGTGGCCGACCAGCACTGTCGGCTCGTCGCTCGCCGTCAGCACCGCCCGGACCGCCGCGACGTCCTCGCTCAGCCCGCCGAGCGGCGCACCCGTCTCGCCGCAGCTCGGCAGGAGCGGCGCCGCGCTGGCGACGCCCCGCTCGGAGAGCAACTCGGCGGTCGGGTGCCACCACCACGATCCGTCCTTGACACAGGCTCCATGCACGAAGACGACTCTCATGGTTCCGACAGTAGACGAAGCGATCGTTACGTGAAAAACTCGAGGGCGTGGGCAGGCATCCGCAACCGGAGATCAAGCAGCGACTCCTGGACGCGTGCACCGACTACGCGCTCGAGCACGGGCTGCCCGACCGGCTCGGGCCACTGACGCAGGCCACCGGCAGCTCGAGCCGGATGCTGATCTACCACTTCGGGACCCGCGACGGGCTGCTCCGCGAGATCCTCGGACAGGCACGAGAGCGCCAGCTCGACGTGTTCACCGATCTGCTCCGCGTCCGCTCGGACGAGCCCTACCTCACGACCCTGAGCCGCGCGTGGTCGGCGATGACCGGGCCGCGCGGGCGACCCTACCTGCGCCTGTTCGGCCGGCTGCACGACAGCGCCGGCGAACCGCTCTGGCCGGGCTTCCGGGAGGCCGCGACCACCGACTGGCTCGCCCCGCTCGAGGAAGGGATGGGGAGCCTCGAACTGGCCACCGTCGTGCTGGCGGTGATCCGCGGCCTGCTGATGGACCTCGACGCCACCGGCGACACCGCGCGCACCGACCGCGCGTGGCACGCCTTCCTGGCCACTATCGAGACGGCTTGACCGCCGGGAACAGGCGCTCGGCGGCGAGCACCGCCGCCGCCCGCCGGCGGGCGAGCACGTCCCGGTCGTCGTCGAGGCCGTGCATCTCGATGGCCATGAACCAGCCCATGCTCAGATGCACCAGCAGCATGAGCACGTCGACCGGCTCGAACGCGTCGTCGAGCACGCCCGCGCGCTGGCCCTGCTCGATCGCGTCGAGCTTGGTGCGCAACGAAGCCGCGCCGGCCGCGCCCAGCCCGACGAGCGCCTCGTTGGGCTCCAGCCGGCTCCAGCCGACGAGCCGGAGCATGTCGGGGTGCTCGGCGTAGAAGTCGAACAGCTCGCCGACGTAGCCGGGCAGGTCCGAGGGGTCGAGCACCGTGCTGTCCATGACCGCCTGGAGCTGATCGGCGGCGACCGCGGCGTACAGCTCCTCCTTGGAGCGGAAGTACGTGTACACGCGCTCCTTGCTCGTCTTCGCCGTCTTCGCGATCCGGTCCACGCGCGCCCCGGCGATGCCGTGCTGCGCGAACTCACTCAGCGCCGCTGCGAGCACGCGCTCCCGGGGTGAGGTGATCGTCGCCACCCCTGCAGCCTAGCCTGCTACGGTTCCAAACCGAACAGTTTGGTTTGGTTCTCAGGAAGGGACACTCATGCAGCGACGCACACTCGGAACGCAGGGCCTGGAGGTCTCGGCCGTCGGCTTCGGCACGATGGGCATGACGCTGGCCTACGGCGACGGCAGCTCGGAGGCGGACGCCACCGCGACGATCCGCGCAGCCTACGAGGCGGGGGTCACGTTCTTCGACACCGCCGAGCTCTACGGCAACGGGACCGGCTCCAACGAGCAGCTCGTCGGCAAGGCGATCAGGCCGTTCCGCGACGAGGTCGTCATCGCCACCAAGTTCGGGTTCGACATGGCCGCCGAGCCGCTCGGGAGCGGAGTCGACAGCCGCCCGGAGCGCATCCGCGAGGTCACGGAGAACAGCCTCCGCTACCTCGGCGTCGACGTCATCGACGTCATGTACCAGCACCGGGTGGACCCGGACGTGCCGATCGAGGACGTCGCCGGCGCGGTCAAGGACCTGATCGCCGAAGGCAAGATCCGCTGGTTCGGGATGAGCGAAGCGGCCCCGGACACCGTCCGCCGCGCGCACGCCGTGCAGCCGGTCTCGGTGCTCCAGACCGAGTACTCGCTGTTCGAGCGTCAGGTCGAGCCCGAGATCCTGCCCGCCATCCGCGAGCTCGGCATCGGCTTCGTCCCGTACTCGCCGTTGGGGCGCGGGTTCCTCACCGGGGCCACGCGTCCCGCCGCCGAGTACCCCGCGAACGACATGCGCAGCTGGGACGACCGCTGGCAGCCCGGCAACTACGAGCGCAACCTCGCCGCGGTCACCACCCTCACCGCGCTGGCGCGCTCGAAGGACATCACCGTCGGCCAGCTCGCGCTGGCGTGGCTGCTCGCGCAGGGCGATGACATCGTGCCGATCCCGGGCACGCGCAGCGCGTCGCGCGCCGTCGAGAACGCCGGCGCGGCGAACGTCACGTTGACCGACGCCGATCTCGACACGATCCGGGAAACTCTCCCCACCGGCGGGTTCGGGAGCCGGTATCCGGAGTCGTTCATGCCTAAGGGCTAAACGACGGTCGACGTTGGGGGAGGCGGGAGAGATGGTGCGTCGAGGACTGCTGCTCGGGCTGGTGTGCGCGTTGTGGATGTGCGCGAGCGCGCAGGCGCAAGGACTGACGGTGACCGCGACGCAGACGTTGAGTCCGCGGCTGACGCAGTACACCGCCACGAGCACCGCGCTCGGGCGCTCGACCGGGATCCGCGTGTTGCTGCCGGAGGGCTACAGCAACACGAAGCGCTACCCGGTGCTGCTGCTCCTGCACGGGTGCTGTGACGACTATCGCTCGTGGGTCGACAAGGGCCGTGCCGAGCAGCTCTCCGCGCCGTATCCGCTGATCGTCGTGATGCCCGACGGCGGCAGCGCGGGGTGGTACAGCGACCCCTACGCCGGCGGTCCTCCGCGCTATGAGACGTACGCGTTCGACGAGCTGCTGCCGTGGATCGACAGGACGTTCCGGACGACGGGGGCGCGCGCCGTCGCGGGCCTGAGCATGGGCGGCTTCGGTGCGCTCAAGTACGCCGCGCGCCACCCCGGTGTGTTCCAGGCGGCGGCGAGCTACAGCGGCGTGATGGACGCGCCGTCGTTCGCCTCAGGCGGCTACGCGAACCTGATCCCGGACGCCGTATGGGGGCCACGAGCGACGGAGCTCGCCCGCTGGCGAGAGCACAACCCGCTCGATCTGGCGGAGCGCCTGCGTGGGTTGAAGCTGCTCGAGCTGCGCACCGGCAACGGGCAGCCGGGACCGCTCGACACGCGCACGAGCCGCGACAACCTCGAGTACGAGGTGTGGCGGGAGAACGGTGCGCTGCACACGAAGCTCGAAGGGCTCGGCATCCCGCACGTCTATGACGACTACGGGCCCGGCGTCCACGACTGGCCGTACTGGGCGCGCGGGCTGGAGCAGACGCTGCGCAACCTGGTGGCGGTCTTCCCGGCCACGGCGGACACGACGGTGGGTGGCACCGTGCCGTCCGTGCTCAACCTGCAGCTGGGAACCGCGCCGTCCCTCGGCGCCTTCATCCCGGGCATCGCGCGGACCTACACGGCGCAGACGACGGCCACGGTCACCTCGACCGCGGGTGACGCGACGCTGACGGTCGCGGACCCCGACGGCACGGGCCGGCTCACCAACGGCGCCTTCGCGCTGCGGCTGCCCGTGCGCGTCAACGGCGCCGCGGCTCCGGCCACGCTCAAGACCTGGGCCGGGCCGACGACGAGCGAGCCGGTTCCGCTGACCTTCGAGCAGGCGATCGCCGCCGACGAGCCCCTGCGCACCGGCGCTTACACGAAGACGCTCGTGTTCACCCTTTCGACCGCGACGCCGTGAGCCGTTGCCGCGCGCGCGTCGCCGTGTTGAAGGCCTTGAGCACGCCGCGGTCGAGCGCGGAGTCGCGCGGCGGGAGCATGCCGATCTGGCGGGCGAAGTCGGCGCCGTCGTAGTAGACGGTGTTCGTGTCCACCTTGCCGTCGGCGTCGAACCGGAAGACGTCGACGCCTTGGAGCTCGACGTGCTTGCCGGTGGGGTCGATGCCGAGGAACGGGCCGCCGGTGAAGGTGCCCGACGCGCGCCATTGGACCACGGCCTGGCGGTCGCCGTCATCGACGATGTTCTCGATCTGCATCCGGAAGTCCGGGATCGCGTCCAGGAGCTCGCGGAACCACGCGGTCAGCGCCTGGGCGCCGCGCACGGACTGCCCGGCGGCGAGGAAATGGTCGACGGTGGTGTCGGTCCAGAACCGGTACGGATCGGACAGGTCGCGCTCGTCGAACAACACTCGGAATGTCTCACGCGCGATCGCGCTCGGCGATCGCGTCTCTTCGATCCCGGTCATGACGCAACGCTACTAGGCTCCCGCTGATGAACCCAGCCGTCTGGGTGGCGCGCCACGGGCGCCTGCGGCCGAACGAGCCGGCATTGGCCGAGGGGGAGCGGGTGCACGCGACGTGGGCCGAGTTCGCGGCGCGCGTCGCCGCGGCGGCCGGTGGCTTCGATCTCGAGCCGGGGAACCGCGTGGCCATCGTGATGCACAACCGGCCCGAGTATCTGGAGGCGATGTTCGCCGCCTGGCACGCGGGGCTCGTGGTCGTGCCGGTCAACGCGCGGCTGCACCGCGACGAGATCGCGTTCATCCTCGAAGACAGCGGGACGAGCGCGGTCGTCACGGACCCCGAGCACGTGGAGGACATCGACGCCTCGGCGATCATCGTCACCGGGACGCAGTGGGACCGGCTCGTCGCCGCTGACCCCGCGCCACTCATGGATCGCAAGCCGGACGACCCGGCGTGGCTGTTCTACACGAGCGGCACCACCGGGCGGCCCAAGGGCGCGACGCTCACCAACCGCAACCTGCTGATGATGGCCCTCAGCTATTACGCGGACATCGACTCGATCTCGCCACGCGACTCGGTGCTGCACGCAGCACCGCTGTCGCACGGGTCCGGGCTCTATGGGCTGCCGCACATCGCCCGTGGGGCCGTGAGCGTGATCGGCGACGACATCGCGCTCGCGCGGCGCTGGCCGGGGATGTCGCTGTTCGCCGCCCCGACCATGGTCAAGCGATTCGATGCCGACCCGGGCCCCGGTCTGAAGACGATCATCTACGGCGGCGCGCCGATGTACCTGGCCGACCTGGAGAAGGCGCTCGGGCTGTTCGGTCCCCGGCTCGCCCAGATCTACGGGCAGGGCGAGACGCCGATGACCATCACCGCCCTGTCGAAGCAGGACCACGCCGACGGCGACCCGGCTCGTCTGCAGAGCGTCGGCACCGCCCGCACCGACGTCGAGGTGCGGGTCGTCGATGGCGAGATCCTCGTCCGCGGCGATGTCGTGATGGCGGGCTACTGGAACCAGCCGGAGGCGACCGCGGAGACGTTGAAGGACGGCTGGCTGCACACCGGGGACCTCGGCAGCTTCGACGACCACGGCTACCTCACGCTGCACGACCGCTCGAAGGATCTGATCATCAGCGGCGGGATGAACATCTACCCGCGTGAGGTCGAGGAGGCGTTGCTCCATCACGCCGGCGTCAAGGCCGTCGCGGTGATCGGCAAGCCCGACGAGGAGTGGGGCGAGCGGGTGGTCGCGTTCGTCGTGCCCGATGGCGACGCGCCAGCTGTCGAGGAGCTCGACCAGATCTGCTTGGACCGGATCGCCCGCTACAAGCGGCCCAAGGACTATCGCTTCGTCGACGAGCTGCCCACCAACAACTACGGCAAGGTCGTCAAGCGGCAGCTGCGCGACCTGTAGATCTGTAAGGTCGCGGCGTCCCGCATTGAGGAGGAGGTCGTCCCGATGAAGCTCGCTCTCTACCTGCCGAACTTCCGTGACAAGGTCACGGTCAAGGAGCTCGAGGATCTCACCGCGCTCGCCGAGGAGCTCGACTTCGACTCGGTCTGGACCCTCGACCGGATCGTCGTCCCGGAGGCGTCCGACCGCGGGGAGCTGCAGTACTCGTTCGGGATGATGGACGAGTTCCCGAAGCAGCTGCCGGTGACCTCGCGCGGCGAGTGGTACCAGGGCTGGCCGCTGATCCCGTGGCTCGCGGCGAAGACCGAGAAGGTCCGGATCGGCATGAGCATCACCGACACGCCGTACCGCGCGCCGGGCGTGCTCGCCGCGGAGCTCGCGACCGTCGACCACCTCTCCAACGGGCGCCTGAACGTCGGCATCGGGGCGGGCTGGATGCCCGAGGAGTTCGCGGCCTCCAGCGCCTCGCACATCTTCCCCAAGCGCCACAAGCACGTGCGCGAGACGATCGAGATCATGCAGGGCATCTGGACCAACGAGACGTTCGAGTACCACGGCGAGTTCGCCGACTTCGACCCGTGCGGGTTCGGCGCCAAGCCGATCCAGGACCCGCTGCCGATCTGGTTCAGCGGGCTCAAGGACCCGGCCCGCTCCGCGAAGCGCATCGCCAAGTACGGCCTGGCGGGCTGGATCGGCATCCAGGACACGCCGGACGCGCTCGCGGGCTGGCGCGACTCGATCGGCCGCGAGCTCGAGGCGCTCGGCAAATCGATCGACGACGTCGAGATGGCGAGCATGATCTGGTTCGTCATCACCGACCAGGACATGGACCAGGCGCCGGCGGGCAAGGGCACCAACATCCTCGTCGGCTCGGAGGCGCAGATCACCGAGCAGCTCAAGCGCTACAAGGAGGCCGGGCTGTCGATGCCGCTCCTGTGGCCGCCGTTCGCGGACGTGCCGGTGGCCAAGACGCTGGATGACCTCAAGCGACTGAAGGAGGACATCATGCCGAAGGTCGAAGCCGCCTGAGCTCGCGCTCGGCGATCTCGAGGTCGACTCCGGGCGTGAAGTTGAGGTCGAGGATGACCTCGGTGACGCCGAGCGTACGGAGCACCTCGACGTCATCGAGGTGCGTCCGGCGCACGACGATCCGCGGGGCCTGTGGCGCCGCCATGCGCACGGTGTCGATCGCGCTCGGCAGGTCGCCGAGCGCGTGCTTGCTGGAAGCGATCCAGCCCTGCGCGAGCCGTCCGGCCCGGCGCAGGGCCGGAGCAGCCGCGCCGCCGAGCAGGATCGGCGGGTGCGGCTGCTGCACGGGCCGCGGACGCTGGTGCGAACGCGGCACCGTGTAGAACTCGCCCGCGAACTCCACCGGGTCCTGCGTCCACAACGCGTGCAGACAGCGCAGGTACTCGTCCATCCGCGCGCCGCGCCGCTCGAACGGCACGCCGGCGGCGGCGTATTCCTCCCGCCTGGAGCCCATCCCGAGCCCGACGTCCAGGCGCCCGCCGGAGAGCACGTCGAGCGAGCTGAGCGACTTGGCCAGCAGCGCGGGAGCGATGAACGGCGCGCAGATCGTGGCCGTGCCGAGCCGGATGCGGTCGGTGTGGCCCGCCACGTGCGCGAGCGTCACGAGGGGATCGAGCACGGACTCGTCGCCGAGCACGCGCTGGAACGTCCACAGCGACGCGTACCCGAGCTCCTCGGCGAGCCGGGCGACGTGCACGATCGCGTCCGGGGCGGCCCAGCTCCCCGACACCGGCAGACCGAATCCGATGAGCATCCCCGGCAGTCTCCTACCGCGGCGGTGGGAACGCGTGGGCGAGCTCTTCGACCTCGCGGCGGACACGCTCCAGGGCCGCGTTGTCCTTCGCTCGGATGCCCTCGTCGATCCAGCGTGCGACATCCGCCATGTGGTCGGTCGTGAGGCCGCGGGTGGTGAGCGCGGGCGTGCCCAGCCGGATGCCGGACGGGTCCAGCGGCGGACGCGGGTCGAACGGGACGGCGTTGTAGTTGCAGACGAGGCCCGCCCGCTCGAGCGCTTCGGCTGCCACGCGTCCGCCGACGTTCTGGGCGGTGAGGTCTACGAGCAGCAGGTGGTTGTCGGTGCCGCCCGAGACGAGGTCGTAGCCGCGCTCGATCAAGGCTTCGCCGAGCGCGACGGCGTTGGCGACGATCGCGTGGGCGTAGTCGGTGAACGCCGGCTGCGCGGCCTCGTGCAGGGCGACGGCGATCGCGGCCGTGGTGTGGTCGTGCGGGCCGCCCTGCAGCCCGGGGAAGACCGCGCGGTCGATCGCCTTCGCGTGCCGCGCGCTGGACATCAGCATCGCGCCGCGCGGGCCGCGCAGGGTCTTGTGCGTCGTGGTCGCGATGACGTCGACGTGCGGGGCGGGGGAGGGGTGGGCTTCGCCCGCGATCAGGCCCGCGATGTGCGCGACATCGGCCGCCAGCACGGCGCCGACTTCCCCCGCGATCGCGGCGAACCCGGCGAAGTCGATCGTGCGCGGGATCGCGGTACCGCCGCACCAGATCAGCTTGGGTCGTTCGCGCAGCGCGAGTTGGCGGACCTCGTCCAGGTCGACGACGCCCGTGTCCCGGCGCACGCCGTAGCGGACGGCGCGGAACCAGCGGCCCGTCACCGACACGCCCCAGCCGTGCGTGAGGTGCCCGCCGGCGTCCAGCGCCATGCCGAGCACGGTGTCGCCGGGCTCGAGGAACGCGGCGTACACCGCGAGGTTCGCGGGGGCGCCGGAGAGCGGCTGGACGTTCGCGTGCTCGACGCCGAACAGGTCCCGCGCGCGCTCCGCGGCGAGCTCCTCGACGCCGTCGATGATGGCGTTGCCCTGGTAGTAGCGGCGAGTGGGGTAGCCCTCCGAGTACTTGTTCGTGAGCACGGACCCGGTCGCGGCGAGCACCGCCGGCGAAACGTGGTTCTCGGACGGGATCAGGCACAGCGTGTCGTGCTGACGCTGTTCCTCCCCGGCGATCAGCTCGGCGACGCGGGGGTCGGTGGCTTCGAGGACAGTGGGCATGGGCACCTCCGATGGATCGGATTCGGTGCCCAGACGCGCGGCGGCTCAGAGGCGCGTCGCTTCCCGGTGGTCAGTTCCACCCGAGGCGCCAGTCACGACACGCACGTGAGACCCTACCGGACGGTCCAGCGAACGAGGAGAGATCGAATGAGCGACACGGCGACGATCACGGTGCCCCACCTCGGCACCTCGACCATCGGCTACCGCCAGGGCGGAGCGTCCGACGACTCGCTGTCCACACTCGTCCTCGTCAACTCGTTCACGGCGTCCGTCGAGCAGTACCGGCCGCAGTTCGCGGACGAGCGGCTCGCCGGGACCGTCAACCTCCTGGCACTCGAGCCCTACGGCCACGGTGAGACGCGTGCCGGCTATGCGCAGTTCACCTACTGGGACTCGGCGATCGCGAACCTCCAGGTGCTCGAAGCGCTGGGCATCACGGACGCCTTCGTCCTCGGCACCTCGCAAGGCGGTTGGATCGCGGCGCGCATGGCCATCCTCGCCCCGGACGTCGTCAAGGGCATCATCCCGCTCGGCACCTCGATGGACTTCGAGAGCCAGCGCAGCCGGGACCTCGGCTGCTGGGACGGCATCGCGTTCTGCACCCCGGCGATCGACGCCCTCGCCGCGCCCGTCGGTGATGACTGGGTGATCCCGACCGAGCTCGTCGACGCCGTCCTCCAGGAAGGCCTCGGCGACGACGTCTCAGCGGAGGAGCGCAGCTTCTGGCACACCACCTACCAGCACAACTACACCGGCGACGCGGGCCGCGCGCGCGTCCGCACCAGCTCGATCAACCTGCGCGACCGTGACGGCCTCCACGGCCGGCTCGATGCGGTGCGCTGCCCCGTCCTGCGCATGCACGGCACCGCTGACCCGGTCTACTCCGTCGCCAACGCGGAAGACGAGATGCAGCTGTTCGTCAACAGCGCCGGCGCCGAGCTGACGGTTGTCGAAGGCGGCCAGCACTTCCTCAGCGCTTCCAACCCCGACGACGTCAACACGGCGGTGGCGGCGTTCATCGACCGCTGGACCTAAGTCCGGCATCGGACCGCGTTTGCGGCGTGTCGTTTGCTGCGGGTGTCCCGAGCGTACGTCCGGATCATGCATTCACGCGTTCTCGCCTCCGCCATCGCCGGGGCGCTCGTCGTCGGGCTGGCCGTGCCGGCGGCTGAAGCACGTCGTACCGCCGGGTCGGTTCGCGGTGAGCCGATCGTCATCGCGCATCGCGGAGCGTCCGCCTACCGCCCAGAGCACACGCTCGCGGCCTACCGGCTGGCGATCGACATGGGCGCCGACTTCATCGAGCCCGACCTCGTGTCCACCAAGGACCGCGTCCTCGTCGACCGTCATGAGAACGAGATCTCTGGCACGACGGACGTGGCCACCCGTCCCGAATTCGCCAACCGCCGCACGACGAAGGTGGTCGACGGCGTGTCGCTGACGGGCTGGTTCACCGAGGACTTCACGCTCGCCGAGCTCAAGACGCTGAGAGCGATCGAACGCATCCCACAGCTGCGGCCATCGAACACGGCGTTCAACGGGCTCTACCAAGTGCCGACGCTGCAGGAGGTGATCGATCTCGCGAAGCGTGAGGGCGTGGGCATCTATCCCGAGACCAAGCATTCGACGTACTTCTCCTCGATCGGTCTTTCGCTGGAGGAGCCGCTCGTGAGGACGCTGCGCGCCAACGGCCTCGACCGGCGCAACGCCGACGTGTTCGTGCAGTCGTTCGAGGTCTCCAACCTGCAGGCGCTCTCGCGCCAGATCCATGTCCCACTGGTGCAGCTCACGAGCGCGACCGGCCGCCCGTACGACTTCACGGCGAAGGGCGATCCGCGCACCTACGCGGACCTCACCACGCCCAGCGGCCTGCGCGGGATCGCGCGCTATGCCGACGGCCTCGGCCCCGAAAAGAGCCAGATCGTTCCGCGGGACGCGCAGAACCGGCTGCTCGCTCCAACGTCGCTCGTCAACGACGCCCACCGCGCCGGCCTGCTGGTGCATCCGTACACGTTCCGGCCGGAGAACGAGTTCCTGGCCGCCGACCACCGCGAAGGCGATCCGGCGAGCCCGGAGTTCCCACGCGCCCGCGGCAACCAACCGGCCGAGCTCAAGCTGTTCTTCAAGCTCGGCGTCGACGGAGTCTTCGCCGACAACCCGGACACCGCCGTCGCGGTGCGCCGCAAGGTCTTCGGCCGCCGCTGACCCTTCCCCCAGGGCGACTCCGTCCGCCCGGAGGGGCGCGGGCCTTCCGGCCCGCGCCCTCGGCGGCGCTATTGCGCGAACGGCACGACGTCCTGTCGGCAGGTCGCACCCGGCGTAGGCGTCGCGCCGGTGAGCAGGTAGCGGGAGATCGTCTGGTCGGCGCAGGCTGAGAGGAACAGCGACGTGTGTCCCCAGCCGTCGACGGTCAGCAGCGCGGAGCGCGGCAGCAGACCGCGCAGGGTGACCGCGCCGTGGTAGGGCGTGGCCGGGTCGAAGCGGTTGCCGACGATCAGCACCGGGTTGGCGGTCACTCGGTTGAACGGGCCGAGATAGCGGTCCTCGTCGTGGCCGGGCCACTCGGCGCAGATGCTCGACGCCCACGTCCAGAGCCGGCCGAAATAGCCGTACTGGAGGTCGGCGAGCGCGCCGTTGATCGACCACGCGGCATACACGCGCGGGTTGTTGGAATCCGAGCACGCGACACCCGGGAACCCCTCGAGGAAGTTCGGGTAGTCCTCTTCGATGCTGCCCCCGGGCGGCTTGCGCTTGGCGGCGGGCGGGATGAAGCGCGGTGCGTCGATGCTGATCCGTTTCAGGGTGCTCTGGGCGCCGAGCCGTGAGGTCCCGTTCGCCAGCGCCTCGAGGTCCGCGAGCAACCGCGCGTAGTCGGGCCAGATGTCCGAGCCGTACATCGCCGACAGCGAGATCCCGATCAGGTTCGAGTAGTCGAAGACCTGGACGAAGCCGTCGTCCCAGACGTACTCGACCGGCTGCTGCTTCAGTGCCCGCGCGAGCGTGGCGAACCGCCGCGCCGCGCCGCCGGAGAACGCGCAGCGCGGCCCGCCGGCGTCGCACAGGCGGAAGAACTCCTGCAGGGTCGCCATCGCGCCGGCGTCGCTGCGCAGCCGCGTCGAGAACGGCACGAGGAAGCCTTCGGCGCCGCGGCCGGTCGACCACGCGACCGGGTCCAGAACGCCGTCCACCACCACCGCGCGCACGCGCCCAGGGAAGAGGTTCGCGTACACCGCACCCAAGTAGGAGCCGTAGGAGACACCGGCGTAGCTGAGCTTGGAGTCGCCGACGAGATCGCGCAGCACGTCCATGTCACGCGCCACGTTGGCGGTCGACATGTGGTCGCGGATCGCGTTGCCGCGCACCCGGCACGCGCGGTCGATCGCGCGGTCGGTCGCGATCCAGCGTTCCTCCTCGTCGCGGGTGCTCGGGAAGGCGAGCCCGGTCGGCTGCGGCCACTGGTCCGGGCTGTCGTAGCAGCGCAACGGCGAGCTGCGGAGGATCCCCCGCGGGTCGAAGCCGACGAGGTCGAAGCGCGCCCGCACCGCGTCGGTGTAGAGGAACGGACCGGCGCCGAGGACGTAGTCCACACCGGAACCGCCCGGGCCACCGGGATTGAGGAACAGCGACCCGATCCGGCGCCGGGGATCGGTCGCGGGCAGACGGGTGAGTGCGAGCGCGATCGTGCCCGCCCGCGGGTTCCCGTAGTCGAGCGGGACCTGGGCCACGGCGCACTGGAAGTTCGGGCCGGCCTCGGGATGGCACGGCGTCCAACGCAGGCGCTGCTGGCCGTCGGCCTGCGCGGCGGGCGCGAGTACAGCGAGCGCAGCCACCATCCCGATTGACGCGAGCCACGCACGGTGCTCCGACATCGCCGCCTCCCAGAAATCGTTGGCGACGCCTATTCCCTCACTCCGGCCGTCGCAAGTCAACCTGCTCCCGGGTGCCGGCCGGCCAGACCACGGTGGTCGCTTCGGATTGTTCGTCGCGCGGACAGCCTCGGTCTACGAGCGCGATCGAGTTCGGGCTGCGCTGGGACAGCGGCGCAGGCCGGTAGGAGCCGTGACAGGATCATCGGCGATGTTGCGCGCAACCTTGCTGGCCGTCGCCATCCTGTCCGTGGCGCCTGTCGCCGCCGCGGCCGCGATCGGGCAGGTCGAGCCGCTCACCTTCCGCGGCTACGACGACTGCGTGCAGGCGACGGGCCGTCCCGGAGAGCTGGTGGTGCCCGCGACCGATGGGGTGCGCTTCGTGCAGGCGACGCGCGAGGGCCTGAAGACTGGTCCGGCGCTCCGGCTGGCCACCCGCTTCGAGTGCGGCTCGGTCGTCTCGCGGGCCAACGGCGCGGGCGTGATCGCGGGGGCACCGCGCGACGAGAGCGCGGTGGTCGTGAGCGTGCGTGAGCCGGGCGGGGGAGCGTGGGGTGCACGCGTGACGATCGCGCTGGAAGCGGAGTGGCGGGCGGAGGTCGTGCGCGCGGCCGTCTCGGACCGCGGCGACGTGATCGTGAGTTGGCGCGAGGCGCGGTCCGCTCCCAACACGGGTTCGATCCGACGGGTGCGCGTGGCCCGGCGGAGTCCCGGCGGGGACTTCGGCGCCGCGGAGACGCTCGGCGTGGACGCCCACCGCCACGAGCTGGTCCTGCCGGCGGTCGCCGATACCGGCGAGGCGTTCGTGCTGACGACGACCGCTGGGGACACCGGCGCGCCCTCCCATGTGCCGCTGCGCGTGTGGACGGCCGTGGAGGGAGCGCCGTTCGGGACGCCCGGCACGGTCGGGTCGATGCGGCGCGAGCACGGACCGGCGCTCGCCGCCGCCGCCGACGGCCGGGCGCTCATCGCCTGGAGCGACGGCGCGTCACTGAACGTCACCGAGCGCGAGCCAGGCGGACCGTTCGTGGCCCCCGTGCGGCTCGGGGAGGCCGACCAGCGGTCCGGGTTCACCACGGGCGTGACCGTGGGATCAGCGGGCGAGGCATCCGTCAGCTGGGTGCAGTCCGGGCCAGGCGAAGCGCAGATCGCCTCCCGTCGTACGCCCGGCGCGTTCGGGCCGCCTACACGCATCGCCCTGGGCACGGCGCGTGCGTACAACAAGGACCCGTTCTTCAATACCCAGGCCTTCCAGGACCTGTACTTCGGCGGCGGAACCCTGTCGTACGGCGGGGGCCGGCGCGGCCCCGTGCTCACCCCCGACGGGCGCGCCGCGATCGCCTCGGCGCAGCCCGAGTGGCTCAGGCCGATGCTGGCCTTCGCTCCGGTCGGCGGCGGCGGCGCGGGCTCGCGCACATTCGCCGGGCGGGCGCTGGAGTCGGTGGGGGTCGTGCAGGCGCTCGCGCTCGCCGATGGGACGCCGGCAATCGCTTGGACGGAACCGGTGAGGGCGAGACGCTTCCGGCTGCAGCTCGCGGCCGAAGGCGTGCAGGAGCGGCCGCAGCCCGCTCCGCCGCGCGTCACGTTCGGCTCGCCGCGTTCGACCACCCTCAGCGACCAAGAGCCGTTGCGGCTCCCGATCACCTGCAACCGGCCGTGCGTGGTGTTCGCCGGACTGGGTGACGACGCGACCAACGGCGAGTTTGTCACCCTGCCCCGCGGCGGCCGCGGTGAGCTGAAGATCGAAGCCGCGGGCTACCTCGCGCCCCGCCCGGCCGGCCCGGTGAAGTTGACCGTCCGCTACCGCTCCCCGGATGCGCTGCGGGCGCACACCCGCACGACGCACGTGCGGATCGCCCGCGGCGCCGACGTGCCGCACCCGCAGGTCACGGACCTCCGCGCCGTGCGCCGCGGCGAGTCGATCCGGGTCAGCTGGCGCGTCACCGGCCCGCTCGGGGTAGGCAACTGGCCGTACTACATCACGGCCGATGCCACCCGAGCGGGAACGGGTGAGCCGATCGCGGCGCGCCTCATCCAAGACGACCGTCGCCGCTACACCACCACGCTGCGCGCGGGCGCCGACGCGCGCTACGTGACGGTCCGGACCGCGCTGGAAGGCCGCGCGGTCGTCAGGATCGGCTAGCGATCACTTGCAGCTGACGTTCTGGTCGGCGGGCGCGACGGTGGAGCCGAAGACGCCGACCTCGTCGAAGGACTGCTCGACCGCCTGCTGGACGGAGCTGCCCTGGCCGTAGAAGACGGCCGCCGTCTGGCTGAACGCCGTCCGGACACTGCCGAAGGTCCGCTTGGCCGGGAGCCGCCACGACATGTGGGGCAGCAGGTGGCCCGCGACGTGATGACCGAGCCGCTGGACGATGCGGAAGTAGGCGTTGGACAGGATCGTGCCGTTGAGGTGCAGGTCGCGGCCGGGTTTGCGGCAGTACGCGGCCATGTGGCCGCGGTACCGGTCCCCGTTGGGCACGGCGACCGCCGCGGGGTTGGCGAGCTTCTGGCTGATCGGCATCTCGCCGCCGATCCCGGCGGTGCTCTCGCGGATGTAGTCGTAGGTGTACATGTCGGCGATGCCTTCGTAGGTCTCGGACGCCTCGACGGAGGTGAAGGCATCCGGGGCCAACGTGATGTCGAGGTGGTGGCCGATCTCGTGGGCGATCACCTGCTGGTTCATCCGTTCCGGCGAGATGAAGATGCGCTCGTGCTGGGCTTCGTAGCGCGAGCTTCCGGCCGGGGTGTTGACGGTCATGAAGTAGCGCTGGTAGACGCCGTTGAAGCTGAGCTTGCGCCCGCACATCCCGCGCACCATGCACCAGTGGCTGCGGCTGATGGACATCGCCGAGTCGCCCGCGATCAAGGTCGCGTTGCCCGGGTTGCCGAACTGGAGCAGTTGCACGTTGCCCGCGCCGAACGGCGAGCCGACCGTGTAGAAGTCCCGGTAGTCGGGTGTGACGACCGCGTTGGAGCCCTTGGCGTCGACGGACTGCAGGATGACGTCACTCTTGCCCGCCGCACGCGCCCGCCGGTCCTCGAGGGATCTCGCCGCTCGTCCTTCCCAGCGGTCGAGGACCTTGCCGCTCTCGGCGTCGACCACGATGCAGATGGTCTTGGGCGTCTCGCTCATGGGCTGAGCCGCGGGCTGGAGCTGGACGACGTAGGCCCGTCGCGCGGGTTGCGGCTTCGCCGGGGACCCGGCGAACGCGACGGCCTCGGCGGGCAGCGCGTCTTCCTTCCCGCTGAGCGCGCCGCGCGCGATGCGGACGGCGGCCGTGGGGGAGACCTTGCGCTTTCCGAGGAGCCGGCTCGACGGCAGCTTGATCGAGGTGCCCGAGATCTCGCGCACCTCGTCACCGGCCACGTCGGTGCTCAGGTGGGTCCAAAGCACGCGCAGGCCACCGACCGTCTGGACGAAGCGCAGCTGGCGCACGGCGCCGTCGCCAGCGGCGGTCGGGGCCTTGCGGTCGGCCACGAGCCGGAGGCGGCCATGCCGCCCGATCCGGAGTTGCGTGGCGGACTGCTCGATCGCCGCCCGGGCGAGCCGCGGCGCCGACGTGCCCGGCGGGACACCGGCCTCGGCCGCCGTGATCGTGCCGGAGGCCGTGACGTGCCAGTCCGCGTCAGCAGCATGGGCGCTGCCGCCCACCGCGGCGAACGCGGTCACGACGGCACCGGTGATGAGGAGGTGGCGGGTCATGCGCCGAGCTCCCGGCGGGCCTTGCGGGTCGCGAGGCTCGACCGCAGGAGGAACAACGGCGACGGCGGCACCCAGCCGAGCTGCTCGGCGGTGCCCAGGTCGTCGCGGTTCGCCCAGTGCTCGATGACCTTGTCCTCGTGCACGCGGATCCAGTGCGTCTGGGTCGACGCGAACGTCTTGCCGGTCGGCGGGAACGCGCGCTTGACGCCCTTGGCGTCGTAGATGACGAACGGGCCGACGTGGCGGCCGGACATCGTGCAGTGCACGACGACGAGGTTGCCTTCGACGACGACGTCGTGGATCTCCCAGTGCAGGTCGGCGTACGCCGCGCGCAGCCAGACGGCGGTGGCCCAGCAGGCGGCGGGGCCGCGGCCGCGGGCGGCCGGCGGTTCGTCCTTGCCCTCGTGGTTGAGGAAATCGGGGTGGTAGAACTCGTCGAAGTCCTCGCGCGAGCCGTCACCCATCGCCTCGATGGCGCGCAGCGCGAGCTCGCGGAAGTTGGTGGTCGTGGTGGTCATGCCACCGATCTTGTGCGCCGCGCGGGCGCGCGTCATCACAAGCCCACCCTGAACTTCGCCCGCGGTCACCCTGAGAGATCGGCGAGCTCCGTGCGCGATTTCACGTCGAGCTTGCGGAACGCGTGGCGCAGGTGGGTCTCGACCGTGGCCATCGTGACGAACAGGTCCTGCGCGATCCGGCGGTTCGTGAGCCCCTGGGCCGCGAGCTCGACGACGCGCTTCTCGCTAGGCGTCAGCGCGTCCGTCCCCGATACGGCCAGCCGCCGCGGTCGCGCACCCGTGGCCAGCAACTCCGTCCTTGCGCGCTCGGCGAGCAGCTTCGCCCCGCAGGCGTGCGCGAGGTCCATCCCGGCGGTGAGCGGTCCGCGCGCCACCGCGCGGCGATTGGCACGACGCAGCGCGGCACCGAGATCGACGCGCGCATACGCCTCGTGGAGCCGTGCGGGCGACGCGGCCAGCAGCTCGACGGCCACCGCGAGGTCATCGACGTCGCCGGTGACGAGGCCACGACCGCGCAGGGCCAGCCCGCGGGCGAGTGGCGTGCCCCAGCGCTCGGCGAGCTCGATCTCCTCCTCCACCAGCGAGCGTGCGCGCTCGGTCTCTCCCTGGGCGGCGAGCACGGAGGCCGCGAGCGAACGCCACGGCGGGACGGCCCGGCGGATGCCGAGCCGGTCGTACCGGCGGCCGACCTCGAGGGCGTCGTCGAGCGCGCCCTGCGCATCGCCTTGCAGGAGACGGACACGGGCCCGCTGGGCCAGCACGACGTTGTTCACCTGCCGCTCAGGCAGCACGCCGCCGATCCCCGTCGCCGTGATGATCTCGCCCGCCTCGTCCAGCCGGCCGCCCTCCGCGACGGCCAGCGCGAGGAACGACGCGACGTTGCCGTCGGGCGCGAGGTCGTAGGAGTCGCGGAACGACAGCTCGGCGTCGGCGAGGCGGCCGCGTTCGAGCTCGATCCAGCCGCGGAACTGCAGCGACAGGGCGTAGCGCACGGCCAGGCCGCGCGCCTGGGTCTGCCTGACGAGCCGGTTCGTGGCGTCCTCGGCGGCGTCGAGCCGGCTCGCGCGAATGAGGCTCGAGATGACGCCGGTCGCGGGGAAGTTGTCAGGGAGGTCGCCCCCGCACGCGGCGCGCTCGACCAGATCGGCGGCGTGCGCGTGGCCCTCGGCGGTGTTCGTCGAGCTCATCATCGCCGCCATCGCGAGCACCCACCGCTCACCGTCCGTCGCCCCGGACAACCGGGCCGCGAGCGCCGCCAGCCGCGCCGGCTCGTCACCGCCGATCGTCGCGTCCATGCGCACGCTGTCGGCGAGGTGCGCGTGCAGGAGCAGCCACGTCTCGCGCAGATCGTGATCGGTCGGCTCGACGTCGGCGCCCACCTCGGTGAGCGCCACGCGGGCGATCTCGGCGGCCTCCGGCCAGCGGTGGCGCTCGGCGAGACCGGTGACCAGGCCGAGTGCGTCGCGGGCCCGGACCACCGGGTCGCTTGTGGCGTCCCAGGCCTCGCGCAGCGTGGCGGCGGCCTCGGGGTGGCCGAGGGCGTGGCGGGCGTCGCCCAGCGCGCGCAGCACGTCGGATCGCGCGCCGGCGGTGGGCGGCTCGCGCAGCGCCCGCTCCAGCTGGGCGGCGGCGATCTCCGGCGCGCCTTCCGCACGGGCTTCACGGGCGGCGGCGACGAGGGTGTCGACGACCCACGGGTCGCCGGCGGTGGGCGCGGCCATCAGGTGCGTCGCGAGCACCGACGGCGACGTGACCCCGCGGCGTTGCAGCAACCGCGCGGCGGCGCCGTGCGCGGCGGCCCGCTCGACGGCGGGGATGCGATCGGCCACCGCGGCGCGGACGAGCGGATGGCGGAACTGGAGCGTGGTCGTGTCGTCGAGCACGTCGGCCGCGGTCAGCGCCGACGCGGCCGTCCGTGCGTCGTCGAGCGTCACCACGGCGAGCATGGCCGCCACCGGGAGGTCGCAGCCGTCGCCGAGGACGACGACCGCGTCGGCGAGCGACCGCGCCCCGGGCGGCAGCGCGCCCAGCAGCCGCGCGACCCGGCGGGCGATGCGCTCCGTGCCGAGCGCCTCGAGCTGGGTCGCCGCCACGGCGTCCGGGGCGACGCCGGCCGCCATGGTCTCCGTCAGCAGGTCGTCGACGAGCAGGGCGTTGCCGCCCGTTGCCTCGATGACGGCGGTCACGAACTCCGGGGCGGGCGCCTCGCTGAGCTTCGCTGCGGCGAGCGTCGCCACCGCCTGCGGGCTGAGCGGCCCGGGCGTGAGCGCCGTCCCGCCCGCTTCCGCGACGATCGCCTCGATCTCCTCGCGCGTCTCCCCGGGCAGCGCCGGCCGGGCGGCCGCGGCCACCGCCACCGGCAGCCCTTCGAGCCGACGCACGAGGTACGCCAGGAACCCGAGGCTCGGCGCGTCGGCCCACTGGAGGTCGTCGACGACGAGCAGCAGCGGGCGATCCTCGAGCGCCGTCAGGTTCGCGACGAGCCAGTACAGGCCGTGCAGGACGGCGAAACGGTCGCCGGCCCCGCCCGCCGCGAGCCCGACCGCGGGGGCCGCCAGCGACGCCGCGCCCTCCAACAGCGCGTCGCGCCGGTCGGCATCCGCGCGCACCACCGCCGGCTCCAGCAACTGCCGGACGACGCCGAAGCCGTGGTCGCGCTCGAGCTCACTCGCCCGAGCGCGGAGGACGAGCCGTCCGGCCGAGGTCGCGCGACGGATGGTCTCGGCGAGGAGGAACGTCTTGCCGATGCCGGCCGGACCCTCGAGCACGAGCACGCCGCCGTTCTCGACCAGCTGCTCGATCGCCGCGATCTCGGCATCACGCTCCAACAGCGGCATGTCCATCGGCGGACATCATGGCGCGCCGGGCTGCATCAGGGCAGCCTGGAGTTCGCGGATGATCGTGCCCTGCAGTCCTGAAGCGAGCAGCCCAGGCCCGAGTGGGCCGGACGTGTTCTGACCGAGGGGAGGAAGCTGTCGCAGCGCGGCCGCGACCGGCGCGGACATGTGGCTCAGCTGCCACCGGATCTCCGCGGCGATGGCGCCCGGTGGATCGGACGCGGCGAGGCCCGCTGCCTTGGCGGCGTACGCGGCGGCACCGAGCGCGTGCGCACCCATATGGGCCACCGCCGCGGCCTGTCCCGCGGCTCGGGCGGCGGCGACCGCGGGGGGAGCGTTCACGTCGCGCGCAGCGCCGCCACCCACGAACCGCCGGCGAATTTCCTCGGCCACGGCAAGCTCGCCTCGGGCGAAGGCTCGCGTCCGCGCGATGGCGTCCCGCGGGCGGCGATCCTGTGGCGCCTCCGCCTCAAACCGCCACAGCACCCGCTCAGCGCAGTCCGCCGCCCACGCCGCGGCGAGCCGACGGTCGCGCTCGCTCAGCGTTTGCGGAGAAGTCATGGCGCCATGCTCGCAGCCACTAGTATCGCCGCATGCGGCTGTCCAGGGCCCGGGCGATCGTCGACTACGTCGTCGCCAACGCGTCCGGCCCGGTGTGCGTGTTCGTCGCCGACACGCACGGCGAGCTCGTCGCGGCGGCGACCATGGATGGCGCCGCCGCGGACACGCGGCTGAACGCGCAGCGCAAGGCGTACACGGCCGCGCGCAGCGATGCCTCGACGACGCGCGAGCTCGCCGAGAAGGCGCGAGCCGACCCGGTCGAGCGAGCGAGCTTCGACCCCTTCTTCACGTTCTTCCTCGGTGGCGTTGCCGTGTTCGAAGCGGGCAAGCGGATCGGGGCGGTCGGCGTCAGCGGCCTCCCGGGGGAGACCGATGAGCAACTCGCGATCGAGGCGATCGAGCGCACTGCGTGAGCCTCCTCGCCGCACGAGGATGCGCCGGCCACGTGGCCGGCGCATCTGTGCAGTCCGCTGAGCGGTGGCTCGACTACGGAGTCCGAGCCATCACGGCTCCGTGGTCGAGAGCGTGAACGTCAGCGTCTTCGAGTAGGTGCCGGTGCGCAGCGCGTCGCCGGCGCCGATCGGCTGCCGGAACGCGATCGTCACCGCGTCGTTGGAGACGGGCGCCGACCAGGTCTTCAACGTGATCGGGGCGGCCACGCCACCGACGGGCAGGAACGCACCGCCACCGCTGGCCAGCAGCGCCTGCGGCAGCGAGAACGCGCCGTTGACGAGCCTGCCGGTCGCCGTGTTGCTCGGGTCCGCGACGGACAGCGTCGCATTGCCCGCGGTCGAGATGACGTTGGCCGGGGTCGAGGCCGAGTACACCTGGGCCACGCCGGGGGTGAACGCCCCGAACGACGCCGGCGTGCCGAGCGTGAGCGCGAGCGTGGCCGGCACGGTGCCGCTGACCGTCAGCTCCGCCACGAGCGTGAGCGTGACCCGGTTGTTGAGGTAGGAGACCCGGAACACGTGACCGTCCAACCGCAGGAAGCTGCCTTCGGGCAGCCCCGCGAACGTGCCGGTGAGCGACCGGCCCGTCGCGATCGTCAGCGCCGCCCCGGGCTTCAGGTCCTCCTGTAGGTCCAGGACCAGCTCGCCGCCGAGCACGAGGTCCCCGTCGGCCTGGAGCTTCCCGTAGTCGTTGGCGCTGCGCACGGGTACGACGAAGCGGCTCGCACTGCCGAGCCGCACGTTCCCGCCGGCGTGCAGGACGTTGCCGGGGTCGTCGGTGAAGAGCGCCGCGGCCTCCGCCGCCGTGAGACCGGGCTGCAGCGCGCCGCCCTTGACGTCGATCGAGCCCGCCTGCGAGCCGGTGATCGCGAGCTTGCCGCCCTCAACCGTCGTGTCGCCCTCGTAGGTGTTGTCACCCGTCAGGACCAGCGTCCCGGCGCCTCGCTTGGTCAGAGAGGCCGTGTAGAGGTGGTTGTCGATCTTGTGCTGGATGTCGGCCGCGCGCGCATCCATCCATTCCTTGCGCCACTTGACGGCATCCTCGTACGGGATCTTGTCGTACGTCTCCGGACGGCCGTTGGTGAGCGCCTGGATGTGCGGATCACCCAAGATGCCCTGGAGCATGAACGCCTGTTCGCTCAGGGTGCCGTCCGGCTTGCGCACGTTGGGGCTGTACTCACCGGCGTAGGCGATGCCCTGCTGCTTGTAGGCCGCCAACCACTGCAGATCTTGCCGTTCCCGTTCCTTGATCGCGATCTGGCCGATGTCGTTCGACCAGACGTCCAAAGCCGTTCCTTGCGTGTAGGTCCACGGGCTCAGGAACTGACCGGGGCCGTGCATGCCCTTGGCCAGATCGGGAATCCCCCAGCCCCAGCGGTCGTCAGGAAGGCCGTCGGGAGCGGTCCAGGCGATGGATGCCCCGGTGGGGGAGGTCTGCCCGGTGCCGAGGAACCTCACGCCGTCCGTCATCTTGTTGTTCGCTGTGGTGAGCATCAGCTCACGCACCTGCTTGGCGTCCATGTCCGGATAGCGGGAGAGCAGAATCCCCATCGCCGCAGTCGCCACGGGTGTTGCCGGTGACGTGCCGCTCGAGTTTGCGTAGCTGGTATCACCAGCGCTGCTCGTGGTCCGGACGTTGTTCGACGGGGTGGAGACAGTGAACCACTTGGCGAGTCCCGCCTCGTTGAACCCGAACTGCTTCGAGTATTCGGGATTGGCCGCAGTGGGCGGTTGCACCCCGCCAACGGCTACCCACTGACTCTCCGCCCAGGGATTGAAGACCGGATACGCCGGGCGATAGTACGGGTTGCTCCAGTCGTTGTTGCCGGCCGACCTGACGTTGACGGTACCGCTGTCTTTGATGGAGTCCCAGATGGCTTCCATGAACGAACGTCCGGGGTAGTTCGGGTTGTATTGATGCCCGCCTACCGAGTAGCTCTTCTTGAACAGGAAATACTGGTACTCCAAGTCCTTCAGGAACTCGTTCGGGATGATCGACGCCATGGCCGTGGGGCTGGCGCTGTCCTTGCCGGGGAGTTGATACGCGTTGGTGCGGTTGCCGTTCGCCCCGAGATCGCGCCCCGAACCGTCAAAGCGGGTCCGGTCAAGCGTCTGGACAAACGAGCCCCAGCTGCTGTTGATGACTTCGGCGCCCGCGTCGACGAGGGCCTTGTTGGCTGTACGCCAGTACACGTAATCGTGGAAGGGGCCGTGGGACTGGCTGTCGGAACCGCCGGTCTTGGCCACGAACATGTTCGACCCGAACGCGATGCCGTGCTGGTCCTTCCCATCGCGAATGCCAGACGTCACACCCAGCATGCCGGTCCCGTGTGAGTAATCACTCGTTCTCGCCGTATCACCGTCGACGGTGAACGCCTCGCCCGCAGTGAACGGGTTCGTGGGTGTCGCGCCGCGATACCCGAAGCCGGACGTGCCGAAGACACCCGCCGCTCTCACCGGACCGATCAGCCCGGTCTGGAACGCTTCGTGTGTCGTCCTATAGCCCGAGTCCATCATGCCCAGCTTGACGCCCTGCCCGCAGTACCCCAGAGCGAAGGCGGTGGACGCGTTTACCGCGGCGAGCTGCCAGGGCGCATTGACTGCTGTGCCAGGGGTAGAAGGATTGTGGCCGGTGAAGTAGCCGTATTCCGGCGTTTCCCAACTGGCTTTCGCAGCGCCGAGTTCCGACGGACTCGTGGCGACAAAGCCGGGGTCCCCCGCGTACGACGGGCACGACGACGACTCACTCGCGCTGGCCGTGGAACCGGCGAAGACTACCGAGGACAAACAAACAGTAAGTACCAGGAGAGTAACTGTGCCTGGTCCTTGACGCCACTTGGGCACGATGCCACTGTGGCGACTTGGTCGTTGCCTGCTTTCCATATCTGAGCCCCCGCTCTAGATCGTGAAACGCGGTGATCGTCATACACCGCGTGGTGAGACACCGTGCGAAGCCAGGTGAGGTCGATGGCAGGCCGAACCCGCACATCACTGGTGATCAGATCGGCCATCGCCCGCCCCCCCTGGATCGGATCTCGCGATGTTCTCATAGGAGCGGACCAACGGCAACAGCGGTCGCCCGTGCGGTTCGAGTTCGTTTCGCAGTCGCCCGGAGAAGCGCGCCGCCACGGTTCCCGTATGACCTCGATCCCCGCAGCGGCGCCGCCACAACCTATGCAGCGAAGCGCGGCATTGGATGAGAGCCCGCTGACGCCTCAGGAGCGTCCCGTCCGGCGGCACACCTCGCGCCCCGCGCCGACGAGCGTGCGCTGAGCACGTCGTTGCCGCCGAACGTGGCCTTGATCTTGCGCGTGCGGCGCGACTTCGGCAGCCGCGCGGAGTACGTGCACGAGCGGGAAAGCTTGGCGGTGCGGGTCGCGATCGCGACGTCGTTGCCGGCGTCGCGCGTGCGGCGAGAATGGCAAATCCCGTAGCGAGCATCGTGGCGCGCAGTACGCGTACGTACCGGATTCAAGCTTCGAACGCGAGCGAGGACGAGATCTCGCGGTGGGCCTCGACCTGGGCGAGGAGCGTGTGGGCCTTGCCTTCGACGGCTTCGATGGCGTCGGCGCCGGCGACCCAGCGGGCGGGAGGCTGCTCGGAGCCAGAGAGCTCGACCAGGGCTCGGGCGAGCTTCGCGGGGTCGCCGCCCTGCTGGCCGCTCATCCCGCGCCAGGCCGCGTCGGTCTGCTCGGTCTGCGCCGCGTAGTCGTCGATCGAGAGCGCGGCGCTGATCATCGAGTCGGGGGTCAGGAGCTCGGTGCGGAAGAAGCCGGGCTCGACGATCGTGGTGGTGATGCCGAACTGTCCGACCTCGGTGGCGAGCGACTCCATGAAGCCTTCCAGCCCGAACTTCGCGGCGGCGTAGGCCGAGCACCAGGACTGGCCGATCAGGCCCGCCACCGAGGAGATGGCCACGATGTGGCCTGAACGTTGTGAGCGCATGATCGGGAGGACGGCTCGGGTCATGTTCATCGAGCCGAACAGGACCGTCGCGAGTTGTTGTTCGACCTGCTCCTCGGAGAGCTCCTCGAAGAACCCCGCGTAGAAGTTCCCGGCGTTGTTGACGAGCACGTCGACGGAGCCGAAGTGCTCGGCGGCCGCCCCGATCGCGGTGGCGATCTGCTCGGAGTCGGTGACGTCGAGCGCGAGCACGAGCAGGTTCTCGGCGCCGCCGAGCGCCGCGGTGACGGTGTCCGGGTTGCGCCCGGTGGCGACGACGTTGTGGCCGGCGGCGAGCGCGGCCCTGGCGATGTCGGTACCCATGCCGCGGCCGGCGCCGGTGACGATCCAGGTCTTCTTGTCGGTCATGCGTTCCAACAAAGCGCGTGCTGACGGAAGGTGGGAGTTCCTGCTGAACCAGGTACTGGCAGAACCTCCCGGGCTCGGCCGGCGGCATCTAGGCTCGGTGCGTGGACCTCCGCAGCGAAACTCGCGAGTTCCTGACTTCACGTCGGGCGAGGATCACTCCGCAGCAGGCCGGTCTCCCGGTCTTCGGCGGGACGCGGCGTGTGCCGGGGCTGCGGCGCGAGGAGGCCGCGATGCTCGCCGGCGTCAGCGTCGACTACTACACCAAGATGGAACGCGGGGATCTGCGCGGTGTCTCCGAAGGCGTGCTGGAAGCGCTTGCCCGAGGCCTCGCGCTCGACGAGGCCGAGCGCACGCATCTGCTCGACCTTGCCCGCGCGGCCGGACCGACACCACCGGGGCGGCGTCGCCGGTCGGGCCCACAACGCGTCCGTCCGAGCGCGCAACGCATCATCGACGCGATGACCGCCGCGCCCGCTCTGGTGCAGAACGGTCGCGGCGACGTCCTGTCGGCCAACCGGCTCGGGTACGCGCTGTACTCCGAGATGGACCTCGCTCCCGGACGACCGGCCAACCACGCCCGCTTCGTCTTCCTCGACCCGCGCTCCACCCGGTTCTTCGCCGAGTGGGACCGCGTCGCGGACGACACCGTCGCCATGCTCCGCTCCGAGGCCGGCCGCGACCCGCACGACCGTGACCTCATCGACCTCGTCGGCGAGCTCTCCACGCGCAGTGCGCCCTTCCGCACCCGTTGGGCGGCGCACAACGTTCGCGCGCACCAGACCGGCGCCAAGCGCTACCACCATCCCGTCGTCGGCGACCTCACGCTCACGTACGAGATGTTCGAGCTGGCCGCCGACCCAGGCCTCGTCGTGCTCGCCCTCAGCGCCGAACCCGGCACGCCCTCGGAGGACGCGCTCAACCTGCTGGCGAGCTGGGCGCTGGTTGAGGCTCAGTAGGCTGG
This sequence comes from Solirubrobacter taibaiensis, assembly GCA_027587225.1. Taxonomy (GTDB): domain Bacteria; phylum Actinomycetota; class Thermoleophilia; order Solirubrobacterales; family Solirubrobacteraceae; genus Solirubrobacter; species Solirubrobacter taibaiensis. Next base: position 89,604 of record JAPDDQ010000012.1, on the reverse strand, counting down.
CGCCGTGGAGGAACTGGCGCGACGCTCGATCACCGGCTTCGCGGAGACGCTCGCGTGTCTGGGCCGGACCGGCGTCGGTGGTGCGAGCGAGATTCGCACGCCGGGCGTCGTCGGGGCTCGGGTCCCGTGGGCCACGGACAACCACTGGGTCGACGCCGCGGTGGCCGATGTCGGCGCGGAGCTCGTCGAGCCGCCGCACTGCGTGTGGAGTGTCGTGGTGCCGGACGGCCGTCGGGAGCTCACCGAGATCGCGATGCCCTGCATGGGGCTTGATCTAGATGCGTGGCACTCGCCCACCGAGGCGATGGTCGAGGCGCCGTCGCTCGCGATCGTGGGCGAGCTCAACGACCGTGCCTATGGGCAGCGCGACCGGCTGGCCCCGCTCATCGGCTCCATCGCCGACCCGCGCGTGCGCACACACGGGCTGCGGGTCGACGACGAATGGGCGTGCGTCGTGCTGACCCTGCGCGTCGGGGACGACGTCAGCGTCCAGTACGTCGCCACCGACGCCCGGTTCCGCCGCCGCGGCCTCGCGGCCCTGGTGGTCGGCGCCGCGCTCGCCGAGGCCCGCGACGACGGCGTGCGCACGGCGACCCTGCAAGCCAGTCCCGATGGCTTCGGCGTGTACGAGCGCCTCGGCTTTCGCACGGTCGCGACGCTGCGCGCTTCGACTTAGCCGCGACTGAAGGGCTTCGGCGCCCGGGCGCGCACGATCGGGGGCAGATCGCGGTTCGCGTATGACGTCGTCGGGGGCTTCTTCGCCATCGACGGTGGCGGTCTCGGGGGCGGCCAGGGAGAAGTCCACTACCTCGCTCCCGACACGCTCGCGTGGGAGGAACGGAACTCGGTCATGGCGATTGGGTCCGGTGGACCTTCACGGCTGACCTCGACCGCTTCTACCGCGACCTGCGCTGGAGTGGAGGACCGACGAGGTCCGCCAGGTGGGGACCGATCAGGCGCTGCACCTGTACCCGCCGCCATTCACGGAGCAGGGTGCGGACATCGCCGCCGTCAGCCGCCGCCCCGTTCCCGTGCACGAGAGCTGGTCCGTCGCGCAGGAGTTCCGCCGCCAACTCGGGCCGGGCTAGCGCCGTGACGTAAGGTCCCGGCATGGGCTTCGACCAGTACCACGAGCCGCCGGAAGAGCTGCCGGCGCGGACCAGAACGTTTGCCCGTTTGTGCGCTTCGCTGACGGAGGAGGCCGAGGCGATCGGCTGGTACGAGCAGCGTCTCGCGGTGGAGCAGGACCCGGAGGCGCAGGCCGTGATGCGCAACGCGCAGACCGAGGAGTTCAAGCACTTCGCCATGGACCTCGAGTTCCTGCTGCGGCGGACGCCGGTGTGGCGGGAGATCGCGCGCGGGGTCCTGTTCCAGGAGGGCGACATCGTGGAGGCGGGTGAGGAGGCCGAGGAGGGCGCGGGCCTCGGTGGATCGGGTGGGGGCGCTCAGCCCGGCTCGTTGGGCATCGGAAGCTTGAAAGGGGCGGGGCTGTGAACCATCTGCTGCGCGAGCGCGCGCCGATCACCGAAGAGGGCTGGGCCGAGCTGGACGAGGAGGCGCGGTCGCGGCTGGAGCCGGGCTTGGCGGCGCGCAAGGTCGTGGACTTCTCGGGTCCGCTCGGGTGGGACTACAGCGCGACGAACCTCGGCCGGATCGATCCGCTGCTGGACGACGGGGAAGGCCTCACCAGCGCCCGGCGGCGGGTGCTCCCGCTCGTCGAGATGCGCGTGGAGTTCGCGCTCTCCCGCTCCGAGCTGGCGGACCTGGAACGCGGCGCCGACGACATCGACCTCGAGCCGCTGGAGATCGCGGCGCGGCGGATGGCGCGCGCCGAGAACCGCGCGGTGTTCCACGGCTGGGAGTCAGCCGGTTTCCGCGGGATCGCGGAGTCGTGCACGCACGAAGCGATCGCGCTCTCCGGCGACTTCAACGCCTACACCGGCCATGTCGCCGAGGCGGTGGAGACGCTCCTGCGCAACGGCATCAGGGGCCCGTACGCGCTGGCGCTCGCGCCGGAGCAGTACACGGGCGTCGTGCAGAGCACCGAGCACGGTGGCTACCCGCTCTTCGACCACCTGCGCAAGATCCTGCAGGACGGGCCGATCGTGTGGGCGCCGGGCGTGCAGGGCGCGGTGGTGGTCTCACTGCGCGGCGGCGACTTCCTGTTCGAATCCGGCCAGGACCTGTCGATCGGGTACAGCCACCACGACGCCGAGACCGTATCCCTCTACCTCGAGGAGAGCTTTAGCTTCCGCGTCGCGACGCCGGAAGCGGCCTGCGCCTTGACCCCGCCCAGCTGAAGAAGGTGAAGCTAGCCGCACCGACGGGCTACCCGGGTTCTGGGAGGCTCGTGAGCGGCGTGAGGCGGGTGACCATCGCAACCGTCCTGGGGATCGCGGCGCTGGGCGCCGGCGGTGTGGCGCAGGCGTACGAGTTCAAGCCGTCGTGGGGCTACGGCTACATCGACGACAGCCCGTTCGCCGAGCCGAGCGGCGCGCTGCTGCCCTTCACGCAGGCCTTCCCGCGCGGCCACATCCGGGACACGATCGTCGACCGGCGGGACGTCCGGCTGACGGTGTCGGTCTACATGGTCGGGCGACCCGATCCGGTGAGGTCGTATGCGGTCGAGGAGGGCGACTTCAGGGACTTCCCGATCGACCAACGGGTAGATATCGCGCCGGCTCAGGTGTCCCACCTGCGCTACGACTTCTGCCGGTTCAACCCGGACAACGGCGCGGTAGACGCGTGCGAGCCGTCGCATGTCATCCCCCGCCCGGTGGCGACCGCAACGCCGACGCCGACGCCGACCCCCGGGACGCAACCGGCGCCCGCGCCGACGGACGCGGACGGTGACGGATTCGTTCCACCGTCCGACTGCTCGGACCAGAACGACACCGTCTATCCGGGCGCGAAGGAGACCGCCGGCAACGGCATCGACGAGGATTGCGACGGCAAGGACGCCCCGGGTCGAGTACTGGCCACGGTCAAGTTCAAATGGGTCGAATCCGGCCGGCGCCTGCGGGTGCGCCGCATGCGCGTCGTCGACGCGCCCGAGGGGGCACGCGTTGAGGTCCGCTGCAGCGGACGCCGGTGCGCGTTCGAGCAACGCATGGCGACGGTCGACGCCAAGGGCGAGGCCAACCTCAAGCAGTTCTTCAAGCGCGGCGTACGGCCGAAGGTGACGATCGACGTCCTCGTCACCTATCCCAACATGGTCGGCCGCATGATCCGGTTCCCGGTCAAGCGCCTCGACGTTCCGAGCACGGTGCGGTACTGCTTGGCGCCCGAAGTGACGCGGCCCCAGCGCTGCTGACGCACGGTGCGCACTCCGCCCCTCGGGCGGGTGGAAGAGCACGATCTCACCGACCTTACGCTCGCGGGCCGACTACCCGGATTGCAGCTCCCGCAGCATCCGGATGCCCTTCTTGCCCACGCCGTGTAAGACGAGGAGTTCTGCGTCGCTCCTCGCCCACGCGGCCCCGAGCGTGGTGATGCCCGCGGCTTGCAACGCGCGCACGAACGGCTGCGCGATCTTCACCGACGGATCGTCGATCGGGGTGTCAGGGCTCATACGGGAATCCCGTCCGCCGCGGCGGCGATCGCCTCCGGCCGGCTGAGCGCGGCGAGATGCCCACCCGGGACGGGCACGACGTCGAGGCCCAGGCGCTCATGCGCGACCCGCGCCTGGAAGTCGAAAGGGAAGAAGCGGTCGGCACGGCTCGCGAGCACCACCGTCGGCACGTCCGGCCAGCGCTCGAACGCGCACGGCTGGGCGAACGCGACGTCGGCTTCCGGCCGCACGTGCGCAGCGCCGGCGGCGGCGATCTCCGGCGGGACGTCGTGGAGGAAGTAGGTCTCCTCGTCGAAGTCGTCCGGGAACTCGTAGCCGGTGTTGGCCCACCACTCGCCGGGGGTCTCACCCGGCGCGGGGACCATCGCGTTGAGCAGGACGAGGCGCTCGACCGGCAGCCGCTCGCAGACGCCGAGCGCCGTGAACGCGCCCATCGACTGCGCGACGAGCGTGATGCGCTCGGCGCCGACCGCGGCCAGGGCGACGATGCGCTCGTAGTCGCGTAAGCCGGCGGTGGGGTTGGCGCCGGGGAGATCGACGGCGATCGCGGTGTGCCCGGCGGCGGTCAGCAGCGGGACGACACGGTGCCAGTACCAGGCGGCGCCGCCCGCTCCAGGAAGCAAGACAAAGGTGCTCACACGGGCTAGGACGGACGCCGGTCGTCGAACTCATCGGTGCTAGCGGCTTCGATTTTCGAAGTCGCTAACATTTTGCGCGTGAAGCAGCTCACCCAGCATCAGTGCCTCAGCGCCGAGTCGGCGCTCAGCAAGGCGTTCGGCCTGCTCGGCAAGCGCTGGAGCGCCGTCGTCCTCGGCACGCTCGGAGCCGGTGGCCCCACCGGGTTCCGGGAGCTGTCGCGAACGGTCGGCGGGATCTCCGACTCCGTGCTGTCCGATCGCCTCACCGAGTTGACGCAGGCTGGCCTCGTGACCCGCACCGTCGTCGAAGGCCCGCCCATCTCGGTCACCTACGCGCTCTCAGAGCGCGGCGCCGCGCTGATGCCGGCGTTCGAACAGATCTCGACTTGGGCCCAGGAGCACCTTTAGCCATGGCCGACTATGGACACGAACTGGTCTTCGGCACCTTTCTCACGCCGCAGGCCGCCAACCCCGAGAGCGTCGTCGCGCTCGCGCAGCTGACCGAGCGCGCGGGGCTCGAGCTCGCCACCTTCCAGGACCACCCGTACCAGAACGCGTTCCTGGACACGTGGACGCTGATGACGTGGGTCGCCGCCAACACGGAGACCCTGCGCATCTCCCCGAACGTGCTGAACCTGCCGCTGCGCCCGCCGGCCGTGGTGGCCCGCTCCGCCGCGAGCCTGGACCTGCTGAGCCACGGGCGGTTCGAGCTCGGCCTCGGCGCGGGCGGGTTCTGGGACCCGATCGTCGCCATGGGCGGTCCGCGCCGCACCCCGGGCGAGTCGGTCACGGCGCTCTCGGAAGCGATCGACATCATCCGCCAGATGTGGGACGTCACCACGCGCCGCGGGGTGCGCGTCGAAGGCGAGCACTACACCGTCAAGGGCGCCAAGCGCGGCCCGGAGCCGGCGCACGAGATCCCGATCCACCTCGGCGCCTACAAGCCGCGGATGCTGCGGCTCACGGGCGAGAAGGCCGACGGCTGGCTGCCGTCGCAGGCCTACATGCAGCCGGGCGACTACGCGCCCGCGAACGCGCGCATCGACGCGGCGGCGGAGCAGGCAGGCCGCGACCCGCGCGAGATCCGGCGCATGCTCAACGTCACCACGAGCGACGTCGACGAGCTGGTCGCGCTGGCGCTGGAGCACGGCTTCGCCACGTTCATCCTCGCGAGCGATGACCCGTACGCGATCGAGCGCTTCGGCGCGGACGTCGCGCCGGCGGTACGGGAGGCGGTGGCGACGGAGCGCACGCAGCGCGGGACGGCCACCGGCCCTTTTGGTCGTAGCCCCGTCGTCCGCGCGCAGCGGATGCCGGGGATCGACTACGACGCCGCGCCGGTCGCGGCCGTCGAGCCGGGGGACCGGGCGTACGGCAAGGTCCGCTCCACCTACATGCGCAAGGGCTCGCCGGGCCTGGTGCTGCAGCCCGAAAACGCCGAGGAAGTGTCAAAGGCGCTGATCTACGCGCGTGAGCAGGACGTCCCGCTGGCCGTGCGCAGCGGCGGGCACGGCATCAGCGGCCGCTCGACGCTCGACGGCGGCATCGTGATCGACCTCGGCAAGCTCAACGGCATCAGCGTGGACGGCAACGCGGCGCGGCTCGGGCCGGGCGCGCGCTGGGGTCACGTCGCACAAGAGCTCGGCCGGCACGGGCTCGGGATGAGCTCGGGCGACTACGGCGACGTCGGCGTCGGTGGGCTCGCGACCGCGGGCGGCGTCGGCTTCATGTCCCGCAGGCACGGGCTGACGATCGACCACATCACGGGCGCGCAGGTCGTGCTCGCGGACGGCAGCATCGTGCAGGCCGACGCGGACCTGCTGTGGGCGCTGCGCGGCGCGGGCGCGAACTTCGGCGTCGTCACCGAGTTCGAGCTCGACGCCTACCCGGTCGGCAACGTCGTCTTCTCGAGCATGGCCTTCGACGCGCGCAACACCGCGCAGGTGCTGAGCCGCTGGGGCGACCGGGTCGAGAGCGCGCCGCGCGAGCTGACGAGCTTCCTGAACCTGGTCACGCAGCAGGGCGGCCCGATCGTGCAGCTGTACTCCGTCTACGCCGGGGAGGACACGGACGCCGCGATCAACGCGCTGACGCCGCTGCTGGACATCGGCCCGGTGCTCGACCAGCAGGCGCAGCTCGTCCCGTATCCCGCGATCGTCGCGCCGCACGGCGGCATCCACATGGGTGGCTCGCCGACCGCGGTCCGCGCCGGCCTGCTCACCCACATCTACGAGCCGACCGCCCACGCCTTCGAGGACTTCCTGGCGACCGGCGAATCGTCGTGGATTCAGATCCGCGCGGTCGGCGGCGCCGTCAACGACGTCCCCGCTGACGCCACGGCCTACGCACACCGGACGCAGAACTTCAGCGTCAACGCGGTCGGCCGCAGCACGATCGAGCGGCTGAACCCGGTCTGGGACGAGCATCTGTATCCGCACATGAGCGGCCTGTACCTGAGTTTCGACACCGATCCTCGGCCGGAGCGGCTGCTCGACGCCTTCCCGGAACCCACGCTGACGCGGTTGCGCGAGCTCAAAGCGAAGTACGACCCGGACAACGTCTTCCGCCAGAACTTCGCCATCGAACCCGCGCCGTCTAAAATTTCTCCGATCGCGACCTCGTAGTTCGGAGACTGGCATGGCTGAGAAGAAGAAGAACGCCAAGATGGCGAACCGCAACGTCGGTGTCGAGACCATCAAGGACGATGGCGACAAGTACGTTGTGCTGCGCAATGGCGCCCAGGTCTACAGCGGCAAGGGCGTCGCCCTGGCCGAGGCCGTCCGCCTCGCCACGAGCCTGCAGGAGGGCGCCGGCATCGCCAAGGTCGAGGGCGGCACCTGGACCCCGGGCACCGTCGACGACAACAACGAGTTCATCGCCTTCCAGACCGCTTAGTTGGCTGGAGCCGGCCTCCCTCGCGGAGGCCGGCCCGTTTCGCGGGCTAGAACCAGCCGCGCCGCGTCCCCAGCGCGTGTAGCTGCTGCTCGACGATGGCGTGGATGTCGCGGCCGCCCGCCGTCGGGATCGTGAACCACTGGACCGTGTCGCGGCCCTCGCTGAGCCAGCCGCCGCGCATATCCGCCTCGAAGATCACGCGCGTCTCCTGCGGACCGCCGACGAACGTGACCTCCAGCTCGTTGAAGCGCCCGCGGTACTGACCGCCCGCGTGGAACTCGATCTCCTGGAAGAACGGGAGTGAGCTGCCGCCGGGCAGCTGGCCCTGCTCGACGTCCGCGCCCTTGAAGCCGAACCCGAGCGCCTCGAGCGCCTCGATCAACGCCTGCTGCCCGGCCAGCGCGTGCACCTGCACGGGGTCCAGGTCACCGCGGTCGATGCCGCGCGCGACCGCCAGCTCCGTCCGGACGCCCATCGTCACCCCGCGTAGCCCCTGCCCGCCGATGTGCGTGAGCGGCGTCTCCCACGGCACCGGGAGCGAGAACGGGAACTCGAGCGCATCACCCGGCCCGACCGTCAGTGCGCCCGTCACCTCCTGGGTGCCGAACGTCTGGTTCGAGCGGAACTCGCTGTCCCCGGACTCGACCTCGACCACCGTCTCGAGCGCGACCGTGATGCGCTCGATCTCCTGGTCGATGTCCCCGCCTTCGACCCGCACCACGCCGGTCACGTTGTCTCCGGGACGCACCGCGCCGACCGCCAGAACCGCGTCGACGGTCGCCGCGCCGGCCCCCATCGCTGCCTTGAGCTTCTTGAGCATGGCCTCCAGGCTAATGAGGGGGCCGGTGAGCCAGCCATCAGCGCCGACGCGAGGAAAGGTCCGCTCAGCGCACGTTTCCGACCTCACCCTGCTCGGCGCGGGTGACGAGCGCCGGAGCCGCGTACTCGATGATCGCGGTCGACTCAGGGATGACGAGACCCCCGTCCTCGAAGCCTCATGCGGCGTTGGACCGTACCCGCGCGCCGGATTCATCGGCGCGCGGCGACTCCATCGAGTTCGAGCCGATTGCTCGGGTCGCTGTGGGTGCCGCCGCTGTTGACGTGCTTGTCGCCGATCTGAGCACCGTTGCGGAACACGTGCACGAGCGCCATCCCGTGGCCGCGACCGAGGCCGAAGTCGTCGCTCAGCCACTGCAGGATCGGCGTCGCCTTCACGCCCGGGTCGGTGAAGCCCTTCGCTTCGGCGAGGGCGATGAACTCGCGCGGCGTCTTGCCGGTCTTGAGTTCGATGTTGTCGAGGTAGCTCTGAAAGGACATGCCGCCTAGACGGACGGCAGGTCCGAAACTCATCGCAGGTCGAGATCGACGAGCTGGCCGGGAGGCGCGGTGACGGGTTCGCCGGCGAGATAGGGGGAGAGGTAGCGCCCCGCGATCTTGGTCGGCGGCCAGAACAGCGCGCGGCGCTGGGCCTCGCCTTCGGTGCCCTCGTCCGCGCGCCGCAGCCAGGCCTGGCCGCGCCCGGTCAGCAGCACGCCACGCAGCACGGGCTTGAACGGCTCGGGGTGCACGGCGGCGCCGGCGCGCGCGGCGATCGACTGCGCCGCGGCGACGGCCTGCTGCGCGGCGAGGCCGCCCTGCTTGACCGGGAAGGCGATCGCATCGCCGGCGGCCCAGACGTTGGCGGTGCCGAAGACCTTGCCGTGCGCGTCGACCTGGATGAAGCCACGGACGTCGTTCGCCAGGCCGGCCACGGCCGGCCCGACGGCGCGCGGGAGCGCGACGACGCGGCCGGCGAGCGCACGGCCGCCGGGCTCGACGACGAAGCCGTGCTCGGTCGCGTGCACGGCGGCGTCGGTCTCGACGCGCACGCCCGCCTCCTCCAGGTCTTCGCGGACGGCGGCTCCGGCCGCCAGACCGAACGCCTGCAGCGGCGCGCTCTCGGGCGTGTAGATCGTCACCTCGACGTCGCCCTGGCCCATGCTGTCGGCCTGCCAGGCGGTCATCAGCGCGAGCTCGTACGCGGGCAGCGGCCACGCCACGCCGACGGGCACGACGAACGCCACCTGCTTCGTGTAGCCCTCTTCGATGTCGCGCAGCAGCCCGCCGAACACCTCGGCGTCGGACTCGGGCGTCCAGGTCAGCGCGCGTGGGAACGCGGGCTCGCTGCCCGCGCCGACGGCGACGATCAGCGCGTCGTACGGCAGTTCCGCGCCGTCGGTGGTGATCGCCACATGCGCGGCGTCGTCCACGCGCGCCAGTTCGCCGGACACCAACGAGGCGCCGGCGTCCGCCGCGATGGTCTCCAGCGCGACGTGCTGTGCGACGCCGCGGGCGAACGGCTCCGCGACCGCCATCGGGCGGTAGACGAACTCGCGCTCGGGGGTGAGCACGGTGCAGTGAACCCGATCGCCGGCGAGGTCGCGCAGGGCGAAGCAGGCCTCGAGCCCGGCGACGCCGCCGCCGGCAATGAGCACATTCAAAGGCATGGGGCCGAGCCTAGGTTCGGCTCGGCCACGGGGTCTGCGGGAAACCCGCAGACCCGCGGGCGTGATCTACGGGCGCGCGACGTCGCGCGCGGCGCGGAACGCGGCGATGGCGGAGCCGGCGCCGGTGGGGCCGGGCACCCAGAGGCGCCGCCGCGGATGCGGGGCGGGCTCGTCCTCGACCGGCTCCGCGACAGGCGTCGGGTCCGGGAGGGGCTGCAGGTTCGGACGGCGCGCGACGACGGTCGAGCCCTCCATCGCGGCGGCGATCTCGAGGTGGTCGATGTCGCCCGCGGCGAGCAACGCCTGGGTGAGACGCTCGAGCTGCTCGAGGTGCTCATCGACCATCGCGATCGCGTCGCGGTAGGCGTCCTCGACGATCCGGCGCACTTCGCTGTCGGCGGTCGCCATCGACGCTTCGGAGCGCGTGCCGACGACCTGGCCGACGGCGGCGGAGAGCCCGTATTCCTCGACCGCGCTGCGCGCGATCGCGTTCGCCTTCTCCAGATCGTTGGCCGCGCCCGAGGACACGGTGCCGTTGATCACGTGCTCGGCGGCGCGGCCACCCAGGATGTAGATCAGCTGCTCGTGGATGTGCTGGGCGTTGTGCAGCGCGCGATCGGAGCGGCCGATGACGGCGAAGCCGGCGGCGCGGCCACGCGGGTTGATCGTGGCGTGCAGGGTCTTGTCGACCGTCGGGCACAGCTCGGCGCACAGGACGTGGCCGGCCTCGTGGTAGGCGACGGTCTCGCGCTCACCGGCGGCGAGCATCGCGGAGGCCTTGCGCGGCCCGGCGACGACGCGCAGGAAGCCCTCGAACAGATCCTCGTGCGTGATCACCAGGCGCTCGTCGCGGGCGGCCATGATCGCGCCCTCGTTGAGCATCTCGGCCAGCTCGGCGCCGGACGCGCCCGCGGTGACCTTGGCGAGGTGGGGGAGGTCGACGTCCTCGGCGAGCGGCTTGCCCTTGCTGTGCACGCCGAGGATCGCCAGGCGGCCCTCCTCCGACGGCGAGCTCACGTGGATGTGACGCGAGAAACGGCCCGGGCGCAGCAGCGCGGGGTCCAACGTGTCCAGACGGTTCGTCGCAGCGATGACGAGGACCCGCTCGTTGCCGCCGAACCCGTCCATCTCGACGAGCAGCTGGTTCAGGGTCTGGTCGGCCTCGCGGTTGCTCTGGCCGCCGTCGGCACCGCCGCCGCGCTTGGCGCCGATGGCGTCGACCTCGTCGATGAAGATGATCGCGGGGGAAGCCTCGCGGGCCTTGGCGAACAGGTCGCGCACGCGGCTCGCGCCGACGCCGACGTACATCTCGACGAAATCCGAGCCGGACATGGCGAAGAACGCGGCGCCCGCCTCACCCGCGACGGCCTTGGCGAGCAGCGTCTTGCCGGTGCCGGGAGGCCCGTGGAGCATCAGGCCGCTGGGCATCTTCGCGCCGACGCGGCGGTAGGCCTCGGGCTGCTTGAGGAACTCGACCAGCTCCCGCGCCTCGAACACGGCCTCGTCGCAACCCGCGACGTCCCTGAAGCGGACGTTCGGCATCTCGCCCTGCTGCTCGGCCTTCTTGGTCGTGCTGTTCATGCCGCTGGCGGCCTTGGCCTGCATGCGCTGCATGTACAGGACGAGACCGACGACGACGAAGATCCCGAAGATGAGCACGAGCGCGCCCCAGGGGAAGGTGCCGCGTGCGCTGACGTCGACCTGCGCGCCGGAGGCGGCGAGGCGATCGGCGAGTGACGCGTCCGTCGGCGAGTAGCCGACCACGTGCGTCTTGCCGTCCTTGAGCTCGACCTCCACCTTGCCCAAGGTGGGCCGCAGCGTCGCGGTCTTGACCTCGCGCTGCTGGATCGACGCGCGCAGGTCGGAGTAGGTGAACGGCTTCGCCGGCGCGATCGGGCCCTTGGTCAGCGTGGCGATCGTCACTACGAGCGCCAGCAGTCCGAAGCCGAGGAGCAGGGCACCGAGGACCGGGTTCCGGCGGAGCTTGGAGGGCATGCCTGCATGGTCGGGCGTTGGCCTTCGATCCTTGAGCCCTCAACCCCCCTGATGGGTTAGGAACGTCACAAGCCCGACGCCCTCCGGGGAAGTGGCGCGTATGCGCGCGGCGCACTGCATGATTCCGCACCGTGCGCCCCGTCCTCCCGGTTCTGCTCGCCCTGCTCGTCCTCGCCGCGCCCGCCCACGCCCAGCACGACATCCGCGTGCTGAAGCCGATCGGCATCGACACCGAAGGGTCGCTCACCGCGTATCCCGCTGAGCTGCCCGACGGCAGCGTCGTCTTCGGCGCCGACGACGGCATCCACGGCAGCGAGCTGTGGCGCAGCGACGGCACAACCGCCGGCACGACGCTCGTCGCCGACCTCGTCCCCGGTCCCCGCGGCTCCGATCCGGACGGGATGGTGCCCGTCGGCGGGCGCGTGTACTTCACCAGCAACCGCGCGATCTGGAAGACGGACGGGACCGCGGCCGGCACGTCGGAGGTGGCGAAGTTCCCGACGGGCGAGCCGGCGGCCAAGGCGCGCTCAGCCGGTCCGCTGGACGACGACCTGCCGAATCGCGGCCTCTTCCCGCTGGGCGCCGGCGTGGCCTACCGGACCTACATGGGCGAGCGCGGGCTGCCCGTGATCGTGCGCACCACGCCGCAGGGCTTGGCGCCGATCGAGGGCTTTCCGCGGCCGGAGCCGGGCGACCATCTGGAGCTGAAGGCGTCGACCGGCGACGAGCTCTTGGTCGCGCACCGCAGTGGCTTCTTCCGCACGGACGGCACCGCGGCCGGTTTGCGTCGCATCACGACCTTCGACGGGGTGGGCATCGGCGACGTGAAGACCGTCGGTGGCTACGCCGTGGTCAACGCGGGCATCGAGCAGAACACGGCGCTCTACGTGATTGCGCCGGGGGCGACGCAGGCGACGCGGCTCGCGGCGGCCAGCCCGATGATGCGCGTGCTCGGCGGCGTTCTGTACTTCGCGCAGGCGGACGGCCTGTACCGCTGGGCGCCGGGTGGGTCGGTGACGAAGGTCGGCGACGGGACGCCGACTGCGCCCTGGATCTCGAGCTACGGCGGCTACGACATCGCGAAGGCCGGTGACACGGTGTTCTGGGCGACCCCCGACGCCCAGTCCTTCCGGCGCCTGCGCACCGCGGCCGGTCCGGTCCCCGGCCCCGCGCACGACCCGACCGTGATCACGCCGATCGGCGCGGGCCGCGTCGTGTTCTGGGCCAAAGACGACCGCGACGCGCCCGGCACCGGCGAATACCTGTGGGTGGCCGACGCGTCCGGCGTGCGCCGGCTCACCAACACCGCGCGCAGTCCGCGCCCGCTCAACGTCACCCGTTCCGGCATCGTCTTCCTCGACTACTCCGCGGCGGGCGGTGAGCTGTGGCGCACGGACGGCACGCCCGAAGGGACGGTGCTCGTCGCCGACATCAACCGCCGGCCGCTCGGCTCGCGGCCGACCGGTGCCGCCCGGGTGGGCGCGCGCGTCGTGTTCGGCACGTGGGAGGACGGCTCGCTGTGGACCACGGATGGGACCGAGGCCGGCACCGCCAAGCTGCGCGCGAACGGCACGAGCGGCAACTGGCTCTTGCCGTGGGGGTTGTTCTCCGACGGCGCCACCGCGTACTTCACGGGCCAGGACGACTGGCTCTACCGCACGGACGGCACCGCGGACGGCACCCGCCCGATCCGCGGCGGGATCGACCAGTCGTCGTTCTCGGGTCTCGGCCGCCTCGGCTCCGCGTTCCTGTTCAGTGCCAACGCCGAGCTCTGGCGCACGGACGGCAGCGCCGCGGGCACCCGCTCGCTGCAGGCGCCGAGCGCGTGGTTCGCGGCCGCCAACGACCGCACGATGCTCCTCACGCGGCTGTACGGGTCCGCGCGCACCGACGGCGAGACGGTGACCGACGAGCCGGGCCTGCGCGATGCCGTCGCCGTGCCGGGCGGGTTCCTCAGCGCGCGCTCCGACGGGCTCTACACGCTCGACGCCGACGGCTCCAGCGCGCGCCTGGCCAGCGCGGTCCAGTACCAACAGGGGCTCCTGCGCGTGGGGGAGCGGGTGATCTTCATCGCCGGCGCCAACTGGCGTTGGCACTCCGCCGATCTCTCCGGCCGGGACGTCACGGAGCTGAACCTCGTCGGCGGGACGGTGCAGTGGGCCACCACCGTCGGTGACCACGCCTACGTCGTCACCGCCAAGGACTACGACGTCTACCTCTACCGCACCGACGGCACGAACGCGGGCACCGTCCTGCTGCACCGCTACGAGGACGTGGACTCCGACCGCACGCCCACCGACTTCGCCGCCTTCGACGGCGCCGTCTACTTCTCGGCCTTCGACTTCGAGCACGGCTACGAGCTGTGGCGCACGGACGGCACGCCGCAGGGCACCGGGCTCGCCGCCGACATCGTCCCGGGCCCGGGCTCCTCGGAGCCGCTCGACCTCATCGGCGCCGACGACTTCCTGTTCTTCAGCGCCTACAGCGTCGAGTACGGCGAGGAGGCATGGCGCGTGCGTCGCGCCGCTCCGCTGGTGCCGGGGAACCCGGAGCCGCCGCCGGTCACGATCGCCCCGGTGCTGGAGCCCGAACGAGCCGCGGCCGCGCCGCCCGGCGGCTATCCGGTCAAGGTGCTGCGCCCGTCCGTGACCGTGCAGGTCAAGCGGCTGCGCACCGTCCGCGGCGTCAAGCGCTGGCGGGTCACCGGGCAGCTCCAGGGCACGGGCTGCTCAGGGCGCGTGCGGGTGGACCTCGGCCGCGGCGACCGCCGGCTCAAGACCGTGACGGCGCGCGTGACACGCTGCCGCTTCAACGTCGTGCTGACGACCAGATCCCGCTCTGGGCGGTGGATCGCGGTGCGAACGGTGGGCGCCCAGAGCGTGCGCTCGCGGTCGGTGAGCGTCCGGTGAGCGCCATGCTGGAGTGGTGCATATGTTCCGGTTTGTCTCGCTCCTGCTCGTACTCGTAGTACTCGTCGCGCCGACCTCCGCCTCCGCGGCAGGCCTGTCGCGCAAAGATGCCGCGAAGGTCGAGCGCCTCGCGCGCTCGCTCGGCGCGCGCAGTGGGTTCGTCGTGACCGACACCAAGGGCCGTACGCTCGCGGCGGTGCGCCCAGGCACTCGGCGCACGATGGGGTCGGTGACGAAGCTGTTCACGTCGAGCGCCGTGCTGCTGGGGCTGAGCGGCCCGCCGCGGACGAGCGTGGAGCTGGCCGGGACCCTCGCGCCCGACGGCATGCTGACCGGCGACATCGTCCTGCGCGGCGGTGGCGACGCCGGCCTCGACGACGTCGGGCTGACGCGGCTGCGGGACGCGGTCCTGGCCGCCGGGGTGCGGCGGATCTCGGGCCGTGTGGTCGGCGACGGCTCGCGCTTCGACGGTGCCATCGGCGGACCGGCGACGGGCGGCGCGTTCGACCTCGAGTTCGACGGCGCCGTCGGCGCGTTGACGTTCGAGCACGGCCGCGCGGCTCCCGGCGGCCCGTTCCAGCTCGATCCCGCCGCGGCCGCCGCGGCGCGGTTCGACGATCTGCTCGAGCTCGCCGGCGTGGTCATCCCGAACGCCCCGGCCTCCGGCGCCCGACCCGCGATCGCGCCCGTGGGGATCGTCGACGGCGACCTCAAGGCGCTCGTGAAGGCGATGAACACCGACTCCAGCGCCGTGACCGCCGAGACGCTCGGCAAGCTGCTCGCCGCCGAGCGCACGGGCGCGCCCGGGACCACCGCCGCCGCCGCCGACGCGATCGAGGCCGTGGTGGGTGCGCGTCTGAAGGTGCGCCCGGTGCTCGCCGACAGCGCGGGCTTCGTCGCGGGCTCGCAGGCGACCCCGCGCGACGTCACCCGGCTCCTGCGTCAGATGGACCGGCGCCCGAGCTTCCGCGCCTCACTGGCCCGCGGCGGCACCGGCACGCTGCGCGACCGCGCCGTGCCGAGCACCTGCCGCGCCAAGACGGGCACGCTCCGCAGCGCGAAGGTGACCGCCCTGGCCGGCATCTGCCGGGGCCGCGTGTTCGCCATCCTCGCGGTCGGTGCGAACACCGACCGGGCGCGGCGGGTTCAGGACGAGATCGCGTCCGTGCTCGCCCGCCACTAAGGCGCCAGCGGTGTCTGCCGGCCCTTGCGGGCCTTGAAGATCTGCGCCTTCACGACGAAGCGGCGCCCCGCGCGGACGGTGACCGTGCGGCGGCGCTCCTTGTCGAAGACGCGGACGATGCCGCGCGTGACGTATGTGGTGGTGCTTCCGCAGCGGTCGATCGTGCGCCACGTC
Source organism: Solirubrobacter taibaiensis (assembly GCA_027587225.1). Taxonomy (GTDB): domain Bacteria; phylum Actinomycetota; class Thermoleophilia; order Solirubrobacterales; family Solirubrobacteraceae; genus Solirubrobacter; species Solirubrobacter taibaiensis. The sequence goes on along the minus strand of JAPDDQ010000012.1, from coordinate 73,753 downwards.
GCGTCGCGGCCGACGCCGAAGCTGCCACCCGCGGACACGCGCACGAGGCCTTTCGCCGTGGCCCGCAGGCTGCGCACGATGCCCTTCGCCGGCGGTTGGCGGCGACAGCCCACGTCGGCCGCCGGTGGGGTGGCCAGCACGAGTTGCGTCGCCACGGCCTGGGTGCGGAGCGACGGCCGGCGTTGCCTCGCCTGCCGGATCTGGAAGATCGCGGCCGCCACCCGCGACTGGCTGAGCCGCCGGAGCGGGTCGGTGGCCGCGCGGCTGTCCGCGGCGGTCTCGAGGCCGATGGTGCCCTGCCGGGCGTCGACGATCGTCCCGACCGGGAGCGCCGCCACGCCCTTCAGCGGCACGAACCCGGAGAGCTGCTTCAGGCCTGGCAGCTTGACGTAGACCGTGCCGGAGATGAGCCGCGCGAGGCCGCGCTCGCCCACGATCGGCGGCACGTTCCCGAGCGGCAGCAGCTCCTGGGTGTCGGGGATGCGGTCAGCGTCGACATCGGGGACCGCACTCGGGAACACCGACGGCGTGTCGGGGACGTCGAACGTCCACGCGGCGGGCGTGGGGTCGGCGCGCCCGTCCTCGTCCACCGACCGCACCGCGAGCGTGTGCCGTCCGGGCGCGAGGCCCGAGAGCGACACCGGGGAGCTGCAGCGCGTGAAGGCCGCGCCGTCGACGCTGCACTCGAACGCGCCATCACCCAGGTCGAGCGTCGCGGTCCCGTTTCCGACCACGGGCTGCGCACCCGCGGGTACCTGCGTCTCCGGCGGCGGGCCGAGCACCGTCCACACGACCGCGGCCGGTGACGCGTCGACCGCGCCGTAGCCGTCGACCGCCGCGACCCTGAACGTGTGTGGCCCCGCAGCCAGGCCGGCGTAGCTCGCGGGGGACGTGCACACCCCGAACGGGGCGCCGTCGAGCGAGCATCGCCACGCGCCCACGTCCGGGCGGTTGGCGCCGAACGTGAAGCTCGCGTCGCCCGCTTCCGTCCGCGACGGCGGCCCGCCGATCACCGACGTGTCCGGCTGCGGCCGCGCGGACAGCGCGAGATCGTCGACGCCGACGTTCGCTCCCTCCGCCCGCACATCCACGTAGGCGATCGACGCCGCGCCGTCGGGCGAGCTGAGGCTCAGCGGCTTCCAGCTCGACGGGTCAGCGACCGCAGCCTGGCCCAGCGTCACGCCGGTCAACCCGTGCGCCCGGGCGACGAGCTCGGTCGCCGGGAGCACGAGCGCTCTGGCCATGAGCTGCACCGAGGCCTGCGGCGTCGCGAACGACAGCCGCAGCGTCGGCCGGCACGGCGCGAACAGAAACGTCGGCGCGCTGACGGGCACCGTGTCGTCGAACACCGCCTGCCCCGTGCAGCCGGCGCCGGTCTGCATCAGCGTCGCGACGTACAGACCCGGTGGATCGCCGGAATCGAACCGCACCACCGTCGGCGCCGGAGTCTGCGCGGCCGCGGCCGGGACTGCGACGAGGCCCGCCAGCACGATGGCCACGATCCGCTTCATGTTCGCTACCACAACACACTTGCTCACCTGTGCGCAAGTGCGACCCGCACCCGACCAAACGCAAAGGTCACCGGAGAGGCACGGTCACGGTGTGCTTGCGCGCGCCGAGATCGTCCTCGAGCTCGACGCGGACCCACCGCGCCAGGGCCGTGTTCTCGAGCACAACGCGGTAGCTACGGCGCCGGCTCCCGATCACGATGTCGTAGACGCCCTCGCGATCGGCGCCGCGCGTGCTCGAAGCGGTCACGAAGAACGCCGTCTCGCGCGCGGCCCGTGTCGTGCGCCACGTCACCTCGACCCGGTCGCCGCTCAAGCGCCGTGCCCGCACGTCGCGCAAGCGCGGGAACGGCAGCATCGGGAGCCGGCGCAGCTGCACCCGCGCGGCCGTACGCGCAACGTCCCGCGACCCCGGCGCGCTCGAGCGGACGACCAGCGGGACCGAGCTCGACTGCCCGGGCCGGAGCGCGCCGGTCGCGCCGAGAATGCGGACGTTCGCGGTCCCGGCCCGCGGGACCGAGCCAAAGCCCGTCTGCTTGCCCAGCTGGACGGTGAGGTCGCACGCGGCGCTGCAGCGGATCGGGATCGACAGCGTCTGCACCGGCCGCAGCGCGGTGCGGCGCGGCCCGGCGACCGTGACGCGCGGAGTGGCGGGAGCGCGTACCGCGGACGCACCCTCGACCGCGAGGTGCACGCGCGTCGGGGCGACGGAGAGCTGATCCCGGTTCGTCCACGCGAGCGCGCGTCGGCCGCCGGCGAGCGTAAGCGGCGAGACGCCTTCGGGAACACGCAGCGCGCCGCCGAACCGTTGACGCTCGACGACCGCGCGGCCCGCGACGGTCGCCAGTACCAGCCGGCGGCCCCGCTCCAGCCAGGCGACGGACGCGCGCCCGTCGGGCGCGAGCGCGGCCCCGAACAGCGGCAGCGGGCGCACACGCAGCAGATCGGCGCCCGCGGACGGGCCGAACTGCATCCGTGGGGGCGGGACGATCGTCACCGCCGGTGCGAAGCCCGTCGCCGCGTTGCGCAGCGCGGCGCCCGTCGTGCCCTCTCCCCAGGCGTTCCACGCGACGACCGCGCGGCCGCCGACGCCGAACGCGACCGCAACGTGGTCCGGGTGGACGCCGTCGGCGAGCGTCTGGGGCGCACCGAATGCGCCGCCCGGCGCCCGCTCCAGCACGACGGCGCCGGAGCCCTGGGACGCGGCGAGCAGGGCACGACCGTCGGGACCGACGCCGAGCGCGTAAGCGCCGAGCGTCGCCGGCAGGTCCGCCGGCGCCCCGAACGGCTCGCCCGCCCGCGCGGAGAGCGCGAGCATGCGCCCGTGAGGCGGCTGGTCGGCGTCGACGGGATCCCGCACCACCACGACCGCCTCCCCGTCCGGAGCCAGCCCGACCTGCACGCCCGTGACGCCGTTGTGCGCCCGCCACGGCACCAGCTCCTCCGGCGCGCCGAACGCGCCGCCGGTCACCCTCCGCGCGACCCGCACGCGGATGCGCTGGGGCAGCGACTGCCACTCCGTCCAGGCCACGATCGCGTCGCCGCGGGGCGAGACGGCGACGCTGAGCTCGAACACGTCCCGCGCGGAAGCGACCGTCACCGGAGCTCCGAAGGTGGTGCCGCCAGGCTCGCGCAGCGCCACGCGCACCTCGCGCGCCGTCGCCCCGGCGGCGACAGCCGCGCCACCGGCGTCGGACACCACACGCGGACACCCGTCGAGGTTGAGCGGACCGAGCGGCACCACGGTTGGCCGGCCGAGCCCGCCCGCCGCGGCGACGAGCACCTCGGCGCCCCGCGGCGACCGGCGCGAGAGCTCCCCCGGCGCACCCGTCGGTGCCAGACACGCGGAGCCGCCCGGCACGCGCTCGAACGGACGCTCGCCGAGCGGCGCGGCCGCCGCGGGGGCGGTGAACACCAGCGCAGCCAGCAGCAGCGGTAGCCGCCATGCGCATGAGGTGACGGGCACGCGGGATTCCTCCTACTTCTCGTCGGGACCCCGCTCGCGGCCGCCGCGCTCAAGCGCTATAGCCACCCGGGCAACACGAAGATCGACCAGGCCGTGATCGGGGCGATGATGATCATGCTCATGCCCCACTGCAGCAGTCGCTTGTAGACGCGGTCGCGGCGATCCTCGGGCGTGTTCGCCACGACCAGGGCGCCGGAGGTGGAGAACGGCGAGGAGTCCACGACCGAGGACGCGATGCAGAGCGCGATGATCACGCCGACGGCGCCGATCTCGCCCTGGGACAGGAACGGCACGGCCAGTGGGATCAGCGCGCCGAGGATGCCGGTGGTGGAGGCGAACGCGGACACGGCGGCACCGATGAAGCAGATCAGCAGCGCGGCGAGCAGCGGGGTGCCGACCTCGGCGACCTTCTCGCCGAGCCAGTCGATCGTGCCCATCTCCTCGAGCAGGGCGACGTACATCACGATGCCGCAGATCAGCAGCACGGTGGCCCAGGCCACCTTGTTGGCGGCGTCCTTGGTGGCGTGCGGCATCAGCAGCGAAAGCACGACGGCGACGGTGACGGCGATGAAGCCGATGTCCCATTCGACGCCGGACACGGCGAGGCCGACGAGCGTGACGATGCCGACCAGCGTGAGGATGCGGTCGCGGTTCAGGCCAGGCGACTCGGGCGCCATGTCGACGGCGCCGCCGCCGATCACGGGCTGCCCGCTGTCCGTCGTCTCCCGCGAGAAGCGCTCGGTGGACTCGGGTTCGGTGTCCACGCGGCGCTGGATCAGGTCGCGCCCGCCGAACATGAAGAAGACGACCACCGACAGCAGGAGATTGAAGACGAAGCTGGAGACCCAGAGCAGCGTCGGGTTGCTTTCGAGGTCGTTGCGCTCGACGACGCCGTTGGTGATCGAGCCGAAGATCGAGATCGGGGAGAAGCCGCCGGCGGTGGCGCCGTTGACGACCATCAGGCCCATCAGCACCGGGTTGATCCGGTACTTGACGGCGAAGCCCAGGGCGATCGGCGCGATGATCGCGACGGCGGCCGGAACGACCGAGCCGACCATCGTCAGGACCGACGTGACGAGGAACATCACCCACGGGATCATCGCCACGCGTCCGCCGACGGCCTTGACCGCGGCGTGCACGAGCCAGTCCACGGTGCCGTTGTTGTTGGCGATCGCGAACAGGTAGGTGACGCCCACGAGGATGATGAACAGGTCGCCGGGGAAGCCGGCGAAGATCGTGTCCTCATCGGTGCCGATGGCCGTGCCGACGATGAACGCCGCGACGATGCCGAGCAGGCCCATGTTGATCGGACGGAGGGTGCCGATGGCGAAGATCGCCACCAGCACGAGTATCGATACGACTTCCTGCGACATCTCTCGCTCTCCCTATTCGAGTGCGTCGCGCACGATCTGCACGGGATGGCGTGCGGAGCGCCCCGTGCCGTGCGTGATCTGCTGGCGACAGGACACGCCCGTCGCCGCTACCAACGTCTCCGCGGGCTCTCTCCGGACCGCGGGGAACAGGCGCATCCCGCCGATGCGCATGGACAGGTCGTAGTGCTCTGACTCGAAGCCGAAGGACCCGGCCATGCCGCAGCAGCCCGCGTCGAGCTCGACGACCTCGGTGTTCGGAATCCGTCGCAGCAGCTCGACCGTCGAAGCGGTACCCGCCAGCGCCTTCTGGTGGCAGTGGCCGTGGAACAGGATCCGCTGCGGCGTGTCGTTGCGCAGCGGCAGGTCGGCATCGAGCAGCAGCTCCTCGACGAGCTTCGTGCGCCCCGCGACCCCACGGTCGCCGAGCAACTGCACGTGCTCCTCGCGCAGGGTCATCAGGCAGGACGGCTCGCAGCCTGTGATCGGGCCGTCGGTCTCCAGCAGCCTCGCGGTCAGCGCTTCGGCCTTCGCCCGCGCATCGTCGAGCAGCCCCTTGGAGATCGACGCGCGCCCGCAGCAGCCCGCGTGCTCGAGCTGCACGTCATAGCCCGCCGCGGTCAGCAGCTCGATCGAGGCGCGGCCCACGCCCGGCTCGGTGAACGTCGTGAACGAGTCGGCGAGGAAGACCACTGGGCGGCCCGTCTTCCGCGCGCGCTTGCGGTTCCAGCGGATCAGGTTCTCGCGTTCGAACCGTGGTCGCGGCCGCTTGGACGTGATCCCGAGCAGCCCGGTCGGCGCGGGCAGGTTCGACAGCGGCGCGAACGCGCTCCCGAGCCGGTTGAGCGTGCGGATCGAGGCGAAGATGCGCGAGCGCAGCGGCGTGCCGTGGATGGCGTTGTAGTGGCTGAGGAACTCCGCCTTCATCGACGCCATGTCCACTGAGAGCGGGCACTCGCTCTTGCACGCCTTGCACTCGAGGCACAGGTCGAGGATCTCGTGCAGGCGCTCATCGCCCAGGGCCTTGGCAGGATCCGGCTCGCTCAAGGCCTTGACCAGCGCGTTCGCCCGTCCGCGCGTGGCGTGTTCCTCTTCGCGCGTGGCCATGTAGGAGGGACACATCACGCCCTGTCCGGTCTTACGACACGCACCGATGCGCTGGCAGCGGTCCGCGGCGGCGTGCATCCCGCCCTCGCCGAAGTCCAGGTGCGTGACCAGCGGCTTCGGTCGCGGCGCAGTGGCGTCCCGCAGGTCCTGCGTCATCGACGCCGGGTCCACCATCACGCCCGGGTTGAGCCCGTTGAACGGGTCGAAGATGGCTTTGACCTTGCGCATCGCGCCGTACAGCTCGGCGCCGAAGATGGCCTCGTTGAACTCCGACCGCACGCGCCCGTCGCCGTGCTCGGACGAGTTCACCCCGTCGAACTCGGCGACCAGGTCCTTGATCTCCTCCGCCACGGCGCGGAACGTGTCGAGCTGCTCGGAGACATCGATGAACGGCCGGATGTGCAGGCAGCCGACGGAGCAGTGCCCGTAGAAGCCGGCCTCGAGCCCGTGGCGATCCAGGATCGCGGCGAACCGCTCCACGTACGGGCCGAGCCGCTCCGGCGCGACCGCCGTGTCCTCCACGAACGCGGCCGGTCGCTTGCGTCCCTCGCTGGCCGCCATCAGCAGGCCCAGCCCCGCCTTGCGCACCTTCGTCAGCGCATCCTGCTCGGCGGTGGTCTCGGCGCGCAGCACGTGGTAGCCGTGCCCGTGCTCGTCCCACGCGGCGGCGAGCGCGTCGAGCTTCCCGCGCACCTCGTCCGGCGTGTCACCGGCGAACGCGACGAACAGCAGCGCGCCCGGGTCACCTTCCAGCCGGTCCCCGAGCTTGCGGAACTCGAGCTTCGAGCGCGACAAGGACAGGATCGTGCGGTCGATCATCTCGACCGACCACGGCTGCAGATCGAGCGCGTCCTGGGTGGCCGCGATGGCGTGCGCCACCGACTCGAAGTGCCCGACCGAGAACATCTTCGTCTTCGGCAGCTCCACCAGCCGGACCGTCGCGGCCGTGACGATCGCGAGCGTCCCTTCGGACCCGACGACGAGCTTGGACAGGTCGAACGGCTCCATGCGATCCAGCCGGTACCCGCCGGACTGGCGCCAGTGCTTCGGATAGTCCTCGGCGATGGCCCGCGCGTGCTCGCGCAACACCGCCCGGACCGGCTCGTCGAACGCGTGCGCCGAATCGCGCGAGAACGTCGCCTGCGACCCGTCCGCGAGCACCACTTCCAGCTCGAGGACGTGGTCGATCGTCGTGCCGTGCACGATCGACTCCGACCCGCTCGAGTTGTTGCCGATCATGCCGCCGAGCGTCGCCCGGTTCGACGTGGACGTGTCCGGCCCGAAGCCCAGCCCGAACCGCTTGGCCGCCCGGTTGAGGTCCTCCTGCACGACGCCGGGCTCGACGCGCACCTGTTGGTCCGCGATCGGCCCGATGGTGTTCATGTGGCGGGAGAAGTCCAGGACGAGCCCGCGCCCGCCCGCCGTCTGCCCGGCCAGCGAGGTGCCGCCGCCGCGCGCGACGATCGGCACGCCCCGCTCGGCGCAGATGCGCACCGCCGCGCTGACGTCATCGGCGGTGCGCGGGAAGGCGACGGCGGCCGGCTCGACCGAGTACGCGCTCGCGTCGGCGGCGAACAGGTGCCGGGTGTAGGCGTCATCGCGAACCTCGCCCGCGAGCTCTCGCCCAAGCGCAACCGCCAACTCCCCCATGACGGCTACGTGCCCCGCAGGGCGCTGCTTTATGCGCTCAGCAAGCGGAACCTCACGGCGTCGTGGTGGAAAGCGTGAACGTCAGGACCTTGGAATACGTGCCCGTCCGCAGCGCGTCGGTGGCCTTCACGAGCTGCGTGAAGGCGACGCTCACGGCGGCGTTGGACACCGGTGCCGTCCAGCTGGCCGGGTTCAGCGTGACGCGCAGCGGCTCGGGGAGCGAGAACGCGCCGTTGGTCAGGTGGCCGGGGTCGGACACGGTCAGCGCCGCGTCGCCGGCGGTGCTGATGACGGAGGCGGTGGTCGTCGCGTCGTAGGTGCGGGTGACGCCGGGCACGAACGCGCCGAACGTCGCCGGCGTACCCAGCGTGAGCGCGAGCGTCGCCGGCACGGCGCCGCCGACCGTGCCCTGCGCGAACGTCGGACCGCAGGCGTCACCGGTGCCGTTGGCGTCGCTGTCGACCTGTTCGGCATTGGCCACGAGCGGACAGTTGTCGACCTGGTCGAGCCGGGTGTCGGCGTCACTGTCCCCGAGGCTCGAGCGCCAGGCGTTCACCAGCTTCTGCGCGGGCGCGCCGTTGGCCTCCCGGGGCAGATAGCCATCGCGGAGCGGGCTCGGGTGGTAGGGGTTGGCGATCGGCGGTTGATTGATCGGCTCGATGTTGAACACGAGTTGGCGCGTGCCGAACGGTAGCGGGCGGTTCTCGACCAGCGCCGGGTTCGTCGCAACGACCGGCAGGACGGGGAACTCGGCCAGCGGACAGACGGGGGCCAGCCCCAACGCCACGTAGGCGAAGCACGTCCGGGCGAAGAACTCCTCGCGCGCATGGATCAGCGTCGCAAACCGGTTCTGCGGCGTCGCGCCGAGCTTGACCCAGCCGTGCTTGGCGTCCGTCCAACCGGTGATCAACACCGCTCGGTGCACTTCGTGCTCGGCCGCGATGATGGCGGCCTGCCCGGCACCGAACGACCCGCCGGCGATCACGGTCTGCGACCACTTCGGCGTCGGCTCCGTGCCTCCGGTGTCGATGAACTGTCCCCAGCCCTCGCTCGGGTAGGTGGCGGCCAGGTGCACGAGGAGCTTGTTCAGCCGGTTCTCGATGCTCCCCGCCCGGTTCACGTTCACCGTGGCCGACTTCTCCAGCCCGTTGAGGATCTCCATCCGCGCGTCGATCGCGCAGTTCGGCGGTGCCGTCGACGCCTCCACGCCGTTCCCACACCCGACGGGTGGCGCCATCGCGACCGGCGCCTCGTTGCGATAGGCGAGGACGATCGTGTGATAGCCGAGGCGTCCCGCCTCGCTGCCGAACTCCTCGAACTCCGTCGGGATGTTCAGCATGCCGCCGAGCGGCAGGAACACGAGCAGCTTCCCCACCCGCCGCTCCGGAGCAGCGAGCCAGACCAGGTTGTTGCCTCGCGTCGGACTCGTGTCGGTGGTTGCCGGGTCGGCGACGCTGGGCGCGATCGTGTGCGTGGCCGGGTCGGCCGCGCGGGCGTCGGCGGTGAAACCGAGCGGTGCGAGCCCGGCCGCCGCTACGACGATGCACTGTCGGAAGGTCATGGCTTACCTCTCACGGCGTGCTGGTGGACAGAGTGAATGTGAGGACCTTCGAGTAGGTGCCGGTGCGCAGTGGGTCCGTGGCCTTCACGAGTTGCGTGAAGGCGACGCTCACGGCGGCGTTGGACACCGGTGCCGTCCAGCTGGCCGGGGTCAACGTGACGCGCAGCGGCTCGGGGAGCGAGAACGCGCCGTTGGTGAGGTGGCCGGGGGCGGAGACGGTGAGTGCGGCGTCGCCGGCGGTGCTGATGACGGAGGCGGTGGTCGTCGCGTCGTAGGTGCGGGTGACGCCGGGCACGAACGCGCCGAACGTCGCCGGCGTACCCAGCGTGAGCGCGAGCGTCGCCGGCACGGCGCCGCCGACCGTGCCCTGCGCGAGCGTGGGTCCGCACGCGTCACCGATCTTGTTGCCGTCGCTGTCGGTCTGGTCGGCGTTGGCCACCAGCGGGCAGTTGTCGCGGTCGTCGAGGTAGCTGTCGGCATCCTTGTCGCCGAGCACCGAACGCCACGCGCTGACGAGCACGCGCGATGGTGAGCCGTCCTTCTCGCGCGCGATCCAGCCGTCCCGCGACGTGCTCTGGTGGAAGATGTCGCCGGTGCCCATGGTGGAGCCGGGCTCGAGGTTGAAGACGTGCACCTGGTCGCCGTAGGGCGCCGTGCGATTGTCGATCAGGACCGGCGCGAGCGGGCAGACCGTTGCGAGCCGGAGCTCCTTGTAGGCGAAGCACGTGCGGGCGAAGAAGTTGTCTCGCGCGTGGATGAGGGCGAAGTACTTGCTGGAGTCGGTGGCGCCGTACTTGACCCATTCGTGCTTGGCGTCCGTCCAGCCGTGCAGCATCACGGCACGGTCCACCGCGTGCTGGGCCGCGATGATCGCGACCTGGCCGGCGCCGAGCGAGGAGCCGGTGATGACCGTCTTCGCCCACACGGGCTCTCCGTTGCCGTCCACGAACTGCCCCCAGCGCTCGGCGGCGGGCCGGGTCCGGACGAGATACGCGAGCAGCTTGTTGAGCCGGTTCTCGATGCCGTTGGCGCGGTTGACGCTCACGATCGGCGAGATGTCCGCCGGGGGATCGACACCGGTGAGGAGCTCGGTGCGGGCGTTGATCGCGCAGTTGACGGGCGCGGACTCCTTGTCGGGCAGGTTCCCGCACCCGGGGATCGGCGCGGTCGGCGACGCCGCGATCGGCGCCTCGTTGCGGTAGGCGAGGAGCACGGTGTGGTACCCGAGGCGGCCCATCTCGGTGCCGAGCGCCTTGAACTCGGACGGGAGGTTGGTCGGCCCGCCGGTCGGCAGGAACACGGCCAGCTTGTCGACCCTGCGTTCGGCGGGCGCGAGCCACACGAGGTGGTTGCCGCGCGTGCCCGGGGTCGGGCTCGGCGTGTCGAGGATCGCAGCGTCGGTGTCGGTCGGGACCACCTGGAACAGCGGCTCGTCCGCGCGGGCGGGCGCGGCGGCGGCAAGGACGAGCAGGGCCACGGCCACGCCTGCGCCAAGCCGGTGCTGAAGGGGCATCGGCCGACTCTCGCCGCCGCTCCAACGCTCTCGCGCCGGGGGAATCCCTAGTCCGTAAGGAGCATGCGCGTGAGCTCGGTGCGATTGCTCACCTCGAGCTTGCGGTAGACGTGCCCGAGATGGAACTCGATCGTCTTGGGGCTGAGGAACAGCGTCGTCGCGATGCGCTTGTTCGTCTTGCCCTCCGCGACCATGGTCGCGATCAGTGTCTCCTGCGCCGTCAGCTCGCGGCTGCCGGCGCGCGGCCCGCGCTGGGCCCGGCCGCCGCTGGAGCGCAGCTCGCGCGCCGCCTTCTCGGCCCACGGCACGGCGCCGAGTGCGGCGAACGCTCGGTGTGCGGCGTGCAGATGGCCGCGGGCGTCGATGCGACGGCCGTCGCGCCGGAGCCGTTCGCCCCAGCACAGCTCGATGCGTGCGCGGTCGAACGGGAAGGGCGTCTGGAGGGCCTGCGCGAAGACCGTCTCGGGCGCCCCGAGCAGCCCACGGCCGCGGGCGAGCTCCGCGTGAACGGCAAAGCGCCGGAGGGATCGGCGGGCGGCGCCGTCGAGCCCGGCCCGGATCTGGCTCTCCACCAGGTCGCCGCGCCAGTGGATGTGGGCGGGCGCGTCGAAGCCGCCGCGCTCGACGACTTCGAGGTGCAGGATCGCGGCCTCCGGACGGTCGAGGCCGAGCTCCAGCAGGCCCAGCCCGGCGTGGGCGTACAGCGTGTGCCACCAGCTGCCGCTGTGCAGCCCGGCCTGGGCGTGATGGCGCGCGCCTTCCGCATCCCCGGCGACCGCGTCCAGCAGCAGGAGCAGGCCGTGGCCGCGCCCGGCGACCCGCACGGCGTGGGCGCGCGCCGCGCCCCAGTGGCCGGCGCGATACTCGAGCTCACCCAGCGCAAGGAGCAGATCCCAGGAGGGTTCGCTCTCGCGGTCCACGGTCGGTCGAACCTAACCGCTCAGGACACCCTGGTGCAAGGGAAGCCGCTAGCGTGCTGGTGCGTCTGATGCATCGCCCAGGGCGACACTTCCTTCAGATCCCGGGTCCGACGAACGTCCCGGACCGGGTGCTGCGAGCCATCGACGCGCCGACGATCGACCATCGCGGGCCGACGTTCGCGGAGCTCGGCCTCGAGGTGCTTGAGGGCATGCGCTGGGTGTTCGGGACCGAGGGCCCGGTCGTCATCTATCCCGCGTCCGGCACCGGCGCGTGGGAGGCCGCGATCGTCAACACGCTGTCGCCCGGGGACAAGGTGATCGCGTTCGAGACCGGGCACTTCGCGACGCTCTGGCGCGAGATGGCCGAGCGGCTCGGGCTGCAAGTCGTCTGGCTCGAGGGTGACTGGCGCCACGGCGCGGACCCGGAGCGGATCGCCGCCGCGCTGGACGACGACGTCAAGGCCGTGATGGTGGTGCACAACGAGACCTCCACGGGCGTGACGTCGCGGATCGCGGACGTGCGCGCCGCCCTCGGCGACCATCCCGCGCTGCTGCTCGTGGACACCATCTCGTCGCTCGGGAGCATCGACTACCGGCACGACGAGTGGGGCGTGGACGTGACCGTCGGCGGGTCGCAGAAGGGGCTCATGCTCCCGGCGGGGCTCTCCTTCAACGCCGTGTCCGAGAAAGCGCTCGCGGCGTCGCGGGAAGCGCGGATGCCGCGCTCGTACTGGGACTGGAAGCCGATCATCGCCGCCAACGAGGCGGGCTTCTGGCCGTACACGAGCGCGACGAACCTGCTGTACGGGCTGCGCGAGGCGCTCGCGATGTTGCGCGAGGAAGGCCTGCAGGAGGTCTTCGCCCGCCACGCCCGTCACGCCGAGGCCACCCGCGCCGCCGTGCGTGGCTGGGGGCTTGAAGTGCTGGCCGTCGACGAGCGCGAGTTCTCCGGTGCGCTCACCGCGGTGCTGCTCGACGGCTCCGACGAGGTGCGGCGCGTGATCCTCGACCGCTACGACATGTCGCTGGGCGCGGGCCTCGGCAAGCTCAAGGACCAGATCTTCCGGATCGGCCATCTCGGCGACTTCAACGACCTGATGCTCGCCGGCACGCTCTCCGGCGTGCAGATGGGCCTGCAGGTCGCTGGCCACGACGTCGGCGACGGGATGAGCGCGGCGCTCGAGGTCCTCAAGGCATGAGCGCCCTCGAGGGCGTGCGCGTGATCGAGCTGACGCAGATCATGGCCGGCCCGTTCTGCGGGCAGGTGCTCGCCGACCAGGGCGCCGACGTGATCAAGGTGGAGCCGCCGGAGACCGGTGACCAGACGCGCCGCTCGATGGGGGAGTCGGCGTTCCGTGCGGTCAATCGCAACAAGCGCTCGATCGCGCTGGACCTCAAGGACCCCGAGGACCAGGTCACGCTGATGCGGCTCGTGAAGGACGCGGACGTGCTGCTGGAGAACTACCGGCCGGGCGTGGCGAAGAAGCTCGGCGCGGACTACGCGACGTTGCGGGAAGTGAACCCGCGGCTGATCTACGCGTCGATCAGCGGGTTCGGCCAGACCGGCCCGTACGCCCAGCGGCCCGGGTTCGACCTGATCGCGCAGGGCATGAGCGGCGTGATGAGCGTCACCGGCGAGCCGGGCGGCAACCCGGTCAAGGCGGGCGTGCCCGTCTCGGACCTGTGCGCCGGGCTCTTCTGCGCGATCGGGATCCTGAGCGCGCTCCACGCCCGCGAGCGCACCGGCGAGGGGCAGCAGATCGACACGTCGTTGTGGGAAGGCGCGATGGCGTTGACGGTGTGGGAGACGGCTGAGCTGTGGTCGACGGGCAACGTCCCGCAGCCGCTCGGCTCCGCGCACCGGCTGAGCGCGCCCTACCAGGCGTTGCGCACACGTGACGGCTACATCACGGTCGGGGGCAACACGCAACGCCTGTACGCGCGGCTGTGCGAGGCGATCGGGCGACCCGAGCTGATCGACGACCCGCGCTTCACCGACAACCCGCAGCGGATGGCGAACCGGCCCGAGCTGGTGGTCGAGCTCGAGCAGGCGCTGACGACCCGCGACACCGGCGAGTGGGTCGACACGCTCCTGGCGGCAGGCGTGCCCGCGGGCCCGCTGCACGACGTCCAGCAGGTGGTCGACGACCCGCACACGAAAGCGCGCGAGATGGTGGTGGAGATGCAGCATCCCGAAGCCGGCACGGTCTACGGGCTCGGCATTCCGGTGAAGCTGAGCGCCACGCCCGGCAGCGTGCGCCGGCCCGCGCCGCTGCTCGGCCAGCACACCGCCGAGATCCTCGCGGAGCTCGGCGAGTGAGCGTCGACGTCGAGCTGCGCGGCCCGGCCGCCTGGGTGACGTTCAACCGCCCCGAGGCGCACAACGCGATGACGTTCGCCATGTACGACGCGCTTGTGGCGGCGTGCGAGCGCGTCGACGCCGACGACGACATCCGCGTCATGGTGCTGCGCGGCGCCGGCGGCCGCGCGTTCGTCGCGGGCACGGACATCAAGCAGTTCATGGAGTTCAAGACCGCGGACGACGGCGTGGTGTACGAGCGCCGGATCGACGCCGTGCTCGACCGGCTCGAAGCCGTGCGCAAGCCGACGGTCGCGCTCGTCGAGGGGTTCGCGATGGGCAGCGGGTTCGCGATCGCGGCGTGCTGCGACCTGCGCGTGATGACGCCGTCCGCCACGTTCGGGATGCCGATCGCGCGGACCGTCGGCAACTGCCTCTCGATGGCCAACTACGCGCGACTGGCGGGGGCGCTGGGCGTGCCGCGGATCAAGGACGTGATCTTCCGCGCGCGCCCGATCGAGGCCGACGAGGCGCTCGCGACCGGGTTCGTCAGCGCGGTCGTCGAGGACGCCGAAGGCTGGGCCGCGGACCTGTGCACGACGCTCGCCGATCACTCGCCCACGACGCTGTGGGTGACCAAGGAGGCGCTGCGGCGCGGACGCGTCGTCCCCGAGGGCGATGACCTGATCCGCGAGGCCTACGGCTCTGACGGCTTTCGCTCGAACGTCAAGCGCTTTCTGAATCGCTGATTGCAACAAAGGAGCGCGGCCGCGCCCACCGAAACCTGAGGCGCGGCCATGCTCGACCTACGCACGCTCGATCCCGCCCGCCAGACCGCCGATCGGCGTGTCGCGCTGGCGTTCGGGTATGGCGCGCTGGCTTGCTGGACGTTCGCGGCCGTCGGAGCCGGAGCAGGCGGGTGGGCGGTGGCGACTTCGGTCGTCCTCGCTTTGGGAGGCCTGCCCTGGATCTTCGCTTTCGGCGGCCGCTGGCGTCTTCTCGACGATGCGCTGAGCGGCGTCCCGTTCTGGTTGCGGGGTGACCGCGTCGGCGCGTGGGCGACGGCTCCGATCGCGGGCGCGTTGCTCGCGTTGTGGGCCTGCGCGCTGATCGGCCTTCCGACCTGGCTCGCGGTGCTGGCGCTGTTCGCCGGCGCGGGCGGCTACACGGCCTTCGTCGCTTGGGTCGAGGCGCGCTACGAGCGACTCATCCTGCTCGACCTGGCGGTGCTGGAGACGCGTTTCGAGCGCATCACCGACCTCCGCGCCGCGCGCCTCAGCGCTCCCCCGCGCGTCAACGCCCCATAAGGGTGGGGTGGCCCTTGATCTTCCCTTGAGCTCACGCTCAGGGAAGCGTTGAGGTTTCCCTAACAGGGTGCTACGCCATGAACGATGACGGCTTTGCGCTGTTCCTTCGTCGGATCGGCCGCACGCCGCTTCTGACCGCCGCCGAGGAACGGGCGCTCGCATACCGCTGCGAGCGTGGCGACCTCGCGGCGAAAGACCACATGATCGAGGCCAACCTGCGGCTGGTGGTGCACGTGGCCAAGCGCTACCAGCGCGAGAACAGCCCGCTCACGCTGCCGGACCTGGTGCAGGAGGGCACGCTCGGTCTGGTCCGGGCGGTGGAGAAGTACGACCCGCGCACCGGCAATCGCTTCTCGACCTACGCCACGATCTGGATCCGGCAGGCGATCGGTCGCGCGGTCTCGGAGAAGAGCCGCGAGATCCGCGTGCCGGTCTCCATGGACCAGCGTATGCGCGCGCTGGACAAGCTCACGGCCGAGTTGGGGCGCGAGCCGGAGCTGGAGGAGGCGGCGGAGCGGCTCGGGTGGACGGTGAACGCGGTGCGGGACGTGCGCGCCGCGCGGCACGTGGTGGTGTCGCTCGACGCGCCGGTCGGCGACAGCGAGACTCGGCTCGGCGCGCTGATCCCGGCCGCGGCAGCGACCGAGGACGTCGACTACCCCGCGCTCATGGCCCTGCTCGACTCACTCACGCCCGAGGAGCGCCGGGTGCTGACGTTGCGCTTCGGGCTCGACGGCGGCGACCCGCAGACCCGCGCGGCGACCGCGCTGCTGCTGCGGCTGGACCGCACCATCGTCAAGCGCCACGAGCTGCGTGGTCTGCACAAGCTGCGGCTCAAGCCGGAGGTGAGGAACCTTGCAGCAGCGTAACCGCCGTCCGTGTCCGTGGCGATCTGCGCAGGCCTTCGGGCCGCGGCGCCGCGTGCTGTGCCCGCCGATCGCCGACGACCGTCCCAAACGGCTGGTCCGCCGCTACTACGAGGACGTGCTCGAACAGCGCCGGCTCGACGTCCTCCACCGGCTCGTCGGCCGCGACTTCGTCGGCTACGACTCCGGCGGGGCGATGATGGACCGCTTCGAATACATCTCCGCCGTGCAGATGCTCCACGAAGGCTTCGGCGCGGTGACCGTGACGATCGAGGACCAGATCGCCGAGGGTGACCGGGTGACGACGCGCTGGTCCGCCGTCGCTCGCCACACCGGCCCGTTCGCCGGGATCGCGCCGACCGGCCGCGAGGTCATGCTCGCCGGCACCGACATCCACCGCCTCGACGGCGGCCGCTTCGCCGAAGTGTGGGAGCAGATCGACTTCGCGAGCCTGATCGCGCAGCTCATCTGAGCGCACGCAGCTCACGGGCGAGCTTGCGTTGTGCGCCCGGGTTCAAGCGACTGACGAGCGCCGTCCGACGGGTGGCCACCGCCGCGTGTTCCTCGTCGGCCAGGCCCGGGATCGCGTCCAGGAGTTGCGCCACGGTGATCCCGTCGCCGACGAGCTTGGCTTCGATGCGGGCCGCGGCGAGGTCCAGTGCGGCCGCACGGTCAGGGGTGTCCCGGAGCGCGGCGAAGAGGTCCCGGGTCACGGTCTTGGGCGCGGCCTGCACCTTCGCCGGGCGCGGCACCGGTGCCGGCGCGGGCCTCGGCTTCGGCGGCTCGTACGGCCGCTGCGGGGTGAGTCCGGCCTCGGAGAGGAAGCGGCTCGCGGCCGTCACGGAGCTCGTGATCGAGAGCCGCTCCTGGGCGCGCGTGAACGCGACGTACGCGAGCCGGCGCTCGGCCTCGGCGCCCTCCCCTGCGGCGCGCTGCTCGGGGGTGACGTCGAGCGCGCGCCGGTGCGGCAGCTGGCCTTCCTCGCACGCGAACAGCTCCACGCGCGGCCACTGGCGGCCCTTGGCACGGTGGATCGTGGTGAGCTCGATCCCGTGCTCGTCGTCGCGGACCGAAAGCAGCGCGTCCGTGCGGCGTTCGAGCAGGTTCAGGTAGTCCGTCACCGTCAGTCCCTCGGCTTCGGCCTCCGCCTGGTCGAGCACTTCGAGCTCGATCTGCTCGGTGCCGCCGAACACCGCCTCGTGTTCCTCGAAGTGCGCGTCCAGGCCGCCGCGGTGGCGGAGGTAGCGGATGAAGCGCTGCGCGTTCGTGATCGCGCCGAGCGCGTCCAGCGCGCGGCCGGCCTCGTCGAGCTTGCCGCGCTGGCGGTCGTCGGCGCGCAGCGCGGCCAGCGCGCGCGTGAAGGTCAGCCCGGCAGCGAGCAACTCGGCGGTCTGCGCGTCCGTCTCGTACGGGAGGCCGCGGTTCGGGGTGCGGAAGACGGCGGCGACGTCCGCTGGACGCGCCTGTCCCGGCTCGGCGCACAGCCGCAGGTGCGCCTCGAGTGCCATCCGCGCTCCACTCGGCTCGAAGACGCCGGGCGGTGCGCTGATCGCCACCTCCGCGTCCGCGCAGGCGAGCGCCACGGTGCGCAGCAGGTTGCTCGTGCGGGCGAGGACGACCACCTCGCCGCGTTGCTTTTGCGCCAGCACGCTCGCGATCCGGGCCGCGCCCGCGACGGCGGTCGCGGGCTCGTGCAGCTCGATCCGGCGCCCGGTGCGGCCGGGCGCGGGCTCGATCCGCTTCGGGAAGCGCACGGCGTTGTGGTCGATCAACGCGCGTGACGCCTCGACCACCGCCGGCGGGCAGCGGTAGTTATGGGCGAGCGAGATGCGCTCCAAGCCGGGGTAGGCGCGATCGAGCTCGAGCATCCGCCGCACCGACGCGCGCCGGAAGCCGTACAGCGTCTGGTCGTCGTCACCGACCGCCAGCAGCGCGTCCTGCGGTGCCGCCAGGATCCGGATCAGCAGCTCCTGCGCCGGCTCGATGTCCTGGTACTCGTCCACGAGCACATGCGCGAAACGCGCTTGCCAGCGCGTACGGAGCGCCGCGTCGGCGCGCAGTGCGCGGACGGCGCGCAGCACCAGGTCGTCGAAGTCGTCGAAGTCCTTCTCGGCCTCGTAGCGTGCGTAGATGCGGGCGATCGTCTCGTCGCCCACGAACTCCGACACGCTGCGGAGCTGTCCGAGCTTGATGTCGCTGATCGCGGCACGCGCATCGGCCGGGTCCACCCACGTGCCCGTGTCCCGCGACGCGAGCGTGCACAG
Organism: Solirubrobacter taibaiensis; assembly: GCA_027587225.1. Taxonomy (GTDB): domain Bacteria; phylum Actinomycetota; class Thermoleophilia; order Solirubrobacterales; family Solirubrobacteraceae; genus Solirubrobacter; species Solirubrobacter taibaiensis. The sequence goes on along the minus strand of JAPDDQ010000012.1, from coordinate 55,422 downwards.
CCGCTTCCACTGGCCGAGCGAGAGTTGGCGCACGCCGTTGCGCGCCAGCCCTTCGCTGGTGAGGATCCACAGGCCGAGGCTGTGGAACGTGCGCGCCTCGACGCCCCGCACGCCGGCGAGCTGGAGCCGCTGTGCGAGCTCGGCGCCGGCGTCGCGGTTGAACGTGGTGGCGAGGATCCGGTCGGCGGGGACGCCACGGCGCAGCAACTCGCGGATGCGCTGAATGAGCACCGTCGTCTTCCCGCTCCCCGCGGGCGCGATGATCTGCAGCGTGCCGGTGCGCGCGCGGACGGCGCGCAGCTGCTCGGCGTCGAGGCCCGGGATGTCCTCGTGCGACGGGGCGGGTTCTGGAGCGGGCCGCCAGATCTGCCGCGCCGCGTACAACGCGCGTTCGAGCGTGTACGCGTGCTCGAACACCGGGTCCACGAAGTCGGCCGGATCCAGCTCCGTCAGTTTGCGGTCGGCCTCCACGAGCAGCTTCCCGCCGCAGCGCCACATCGGCTCCAGGACGTAGCCATGCAGCGCGGTGAGATCGTCGAGCGTGCGGAGCCGGACGCCGCGGACCGCGAGCGCGGGGGCGACGGTGACTCGTCGCAGCGTGGCGAACTCGACCGTCTCGTAGCCCGCGAGCTGCGCGGAGTCCGCCGCGGCGGTCCAGATCAGGTTCGGCACCCTCGGAGGGTGACCGTCAGCGCGGACGGCTGAGCGCCTCGGCCGCGAACGCCGCGGCCGCCGTCGGGTCGTCGAACCGCCGGCGCGCGGCGCGCGGCTGCTGCGCGTACGCGGAGACCTCGTAGACGACGCCTCCCGGAACGGACAGCGGCTTGATCCACGGGTTGTCGCTGCGCTCGTTGCGGGGCGGGTCCATGAACCCGAGGCTCCCCATGCTGTTGCTGGGCTGCATGCGTCGCAGCTTGGGCTCCTCGGCCGCGGCCCGGACGAGCGCGGCGAACTCGGCGCCGGCGTCGGACGCGAGCAGGTCCTGCCAGTGCCATTCCGCCTCGTCGCCCGAGGCGAACGCCGCGCCCGAGTACGTCCACTGGACGAGCGGCTCGGCCTCGACGACCGCACGCACGTCCGCTGCTTCCAGTACGGCAGTGGCGATGCGGCACGCGTCCTCGAGCTCCGGAATCCACCCGCTGACGAACGCGACGAAGTCGTCCGTCGGCGACAACCGCACGAAGAACGCTCGTTCGAGGGCGGCGACTTCGATCGCGCACGCCCAGTGACGGCCTTCGAAGGACTCGCCGGCGGCCGTGCCGTCGCGGTGCTCGACGGCGGCGTGGGTCTCGCCCTCGCCGGACACGCGATAGGCGCTGCCGAGCCGTTCCCGCACGACCGGTGCGAGCCCGCCGGCGGCGGCCTCGGCGGGGTACAGGTCGGGGGCCAGGCGCACGGCTGCCAGGCTACCGGCACCGCTCAGGAAACATGTCGGTAGCTTCACGTCGGATGCGGTGGCTCGTAGGGGTGCTGCTGGCGTTGGCGGTCACCGCGCCGGCGATGGCACAAGACGTGGAAGTGCTCGGCCCGATCGGGGGCGGGCAGGAGCCGGTCCTGACCGGCGGAACGCTCGTGTGGAGCCGGGAAGACGACGGCCGGGTCCAAGTGCTCGGCCGCCCGGTGGCGGGTGGCACCGTCACCGAGGTCGCGCGGGCGACGCTGCCGGCGTCCGACGGCCGGCTCGCGGGGTGGCGGGTCGCGGCCGCGCCGGGTCGGGTGGGCGTGCGGGTGTTCCCGCGCGAGGGCAATCGCCAGGTGCTGTTCGGCGGTCCGTTCGGCAGCGCACTCACGCGCCTGCGTTCGACGCCGAACGGTGCGGTGATGGCCACCGACCGGGACTTCTGGGCCTGGGCCGGTGGATTCGTCACGCTCGAGCGCAGCGGCAAGACGCTCCAGGCCGTCGTGACCGACGACCGGGGCGGCACCCGCGTGCTGGCGCTTCCGGCAGGCGCGGAACCGCGCACGCTGGCCGTGTCCGCGACGACGGCCGCGGTCGCCGTCGCCCGCGAACGGGTGGACGTGCTGGACATCACGTCGGGCGCCGTGATCCGCAGCGTCCCGCTCGGGGAGGCCCGCGACTACGACGTCACCTCCCTGTCGGTGGCCGCCGACGGCGCGCTGGCGCTCACCGCGGACTCCGGCTCGGACGTGCTGGCCTGGGCCCCGGTCGGCGCCCAGCAGTTCCAGGTCGTGATGACCGGCGACCGCTTCGGGCTCGTCCGAGTCGCCGACGGGCGGATCGCGTTCGTCGAGCCCGGCGGCCGGACCGACGCCGCCCGTCCGGTGGTGGTCGAGCCGCGTGCCGACGGCGAGCCGACCCTCCTCTTCCGCGGGCCGCCGGCGTTCCAGATCGAGTCGTTGGACTTCGACGGCACACACGTCGCCTGGGCCTCGCAGGCGTGCCAGTTCGTGGCCAAAGCCGAGCCCGCGGCCTCGACCGTGACGGTCCCGGCCGGGCCGTGCGCGCGCACGGAGATCTCCATCACGAGCTTCGCCACGCCGGAGATTCCCCGCCGGAACCCGAGCCTGCCGGTGTATGTCCGCTGCCTCACAGCGCCCACCGCCCGCTGCCGACTCGACGTGCGCGCCTACACGTTCGAAGGCAAGCGCCTCGGTCGATTGCGCACGACCGTCCCGCGCGGCGCGCGCCGCCTGCTGCGCGTGCCGCTCGGACGGCGTGACGCGGATCGCCTCCGGCGCGCGGACGACAACCCCACGTACTTCATCATCCGCACGATCGACCCCGACGGGAAGATCCGCCGGCTCGGGCCGATCTAGCGCTCCTGGCCGGGCGGGACGATCGCGTCGATGCGGTCGACCACGTCGCCTGCGAGCTCGACCCCGTCCGCCGTGAGGTAGGACTCCAGGTGTTCCATGGTGCGCGGGCCGACGATCGCGGACGTGACGGCCGGGTGGCGCACGACGAAGGCGATCGCCAGTTGGATGAGCGTGATGCCGGTCTCCTCGGCGAGCGTGGCGAGAGCGTCGGCGGCGTCGAGCTTGGCGGCATTCGCCGGGGAGGTGACGTCGTACATCGCGGCGAAGCGCTGGCGGCGAATGGGTGAGACCGGGCCGTCCGCGTCCTGGCCCTTGCGGTAGCTGCCCGTGAGCCAGCCGCCCGCGAGCGGGCTGTAGGTCAGCACGCCCATGCCGTACCGAGCGGCGGTGGGGAGGACGTCGGTCTCGACCGTGCGGTTGAGGATCGAGTACTGCGGCTGCTCGGTGCGGAACCGCTCGCGGCCGCGCCGCTCCGCCGCCCACTGCGCTTCCACGATCTCCGAAGCGGGGACGGTCGAGGCGCCGAACGCGCGGATCTTGCCGGCGTGGACGAGGTCCGAGAGCACGCCCAGGGTCTCGTCGATGTCGGTGTTCGGGTCCAGGCGGTGGACCTGGTAGAGGTCGATCCAGTCCGTGTCGAGTCGGCGCAGGCTGTTCTCGACGGCGTGGGTGATCCAGCGTCGCGAGGTCCCGCGGTGGTTGGGGTCCTCACCGAAGGGCAGACCGACCTTCGTGGCGAGCACGACGTCGGCGCGGCGCCCGCCGGCCAGCGCCTTGCCGACGACCGTCTCCGACTCGCCGGCCGAGTAGAAGTCGGCGGTGTCGATGAAGTTGATGCCTGCGTCGAGCGCGCGGTGGATGATCCGGATCGAGTCGTCGTGGTCGGGGTTGCCGAACGCGCCGAACATCATCGCGCCAAGGCACAGCTGACTGACTGAGACGCCGGTGCGTCCCAGTGGGCGATAGTCCATGGAGGCTCCTCGTGGTAGGAAGCGGAGAGGTTGTCCATTTACGGTAGCGGATAACCTGTCCGCTTCAAGTTCTCATGGCACCGAAACGCGCAGACGCCCAACGCAACCGCGAAAAGATCCTCGCCGCCGCGCGCGAGGCGTTCGCCGACCCCGCCGCCGAGGTGTCGATGGCGGAGGTGTCGCGTCGCGCGGGGGTCGGGATGGCCACGCTCTACCGCAACTTCCCGGGGCAGCGCGAGCTGCTGGAGGCGCTCTACGTGGACGAGGTGGACGCCGTCGTCGCGGCGGCCGAGACGCTCGACCTGATCGGGTGGGTCCACCGCTTCGTGGCCTTCTCCCGCAGCAAGCACCCGGTGGCGACCGAGCTGCTCAAGTCCGCTTCCGGCACCGACCCGGTCTTCAACGAGAACCGTGCACGGGTCCTGGCCGCCGGCCGCCCGCTGCTCGAGGCCGCCCAGCGCGCCGGCGAGATCCGCGCCGACCTCACGCTCGAGCAGGTCCTCGACATGGTCATCGCGGTCAGCGGGATCCGCGGGGAGGCCGCCTACGTCGAGCCGATCCTGGCGGCCGCGCTCGACGGGCTCCGACCGTGACCGAGGAGTTCGCCCAGCGCAAGGAGACGATGGCGCTGGTCCTCGCGATCGGCGGCGTGCTGTTGCCGGTCATCGCCTCCGCGTTCGCGCTGCTCGTCGCCTACCAGGCCCGCGGCATCTACCGCGAGCATCCGGAGTATTCGGGCAGCGGCCTGGTGGTCCCCGCGATCGTGCTCGGCTGGGCCGGCCTGGCGTTCGGCATCGCCGCCGTGGTCTACGCGTTCGGGTAGCCGGTTTGCCCGGGCGAGCTCGCTCGAACACCCGCGCGCCACCCGGGCACGCGAGTGTTCACTTTGACAACCCCTGGTTGTCAAATGCATCACTCGCGTGCGAACGCCCGTCCCTGTGGGTCCCAGGCGCAGCGGTCCCGTTTGTGGTCCGCTGCGAATAGCCTTAGCGCGGTCATGAATGAGGGCAGTGTGAGGGGATGGATTCTGCCCCGCGTGGATCCGGCGCGGGGGCTCGCGGCGCTGATCGCCGTCGTGGTGCAGCTGGTCGACGCTCGGGCTGCCGCTGCTGACCACGCTCGAGCCGCAGCAGCGCGTGGCGCTGATTGCTCACGAGATCGGTCATGAGGACGCGGGGGATCTGCGGCGCACGCTCGTGGTGGGCTCGGCGGTCAATGCGCTCGACGCGCTCTCGGACGCGACGCAACCGCCGCCGGACTCGCCGGGGCTGGAGGAGCTCCGGCCCTTCGAATGGTCACACGGCCGCTCATGTGGTTGCTGTCGCGCCCGATCGAGGCGGCCTTGTGGCTCCAAGCGCGGCTGCTGTACCGCGACCTGCAGCGCGCGGAGTACCTGGCCGACGAGCGGGCCGCGGAGCTGGCAGGAGCGGCGGCCGTGATCGAGCTGCACGAGCATCTGCTGCTGCACTCCACGGCCGAGCTGACCGTTCAGCGGCACGCACTGGGCGGCGGCGGAGGCGACGTGCTGGGCGAAGTCCGCGCGGCGCTTCAGGCGGTGCCACGCCACGAGATCGAGCGCCGCTTGGCAACCGCGCGCCTCGAGGCCCCCGGGCCGTTCGACACTCACCCGCCGCTCGGCCGGCGCATCGAGGCGCTCCGCCGGCGCCCGCCGCACACCGCGCACGTCACGCTCGACGGCTGGACGTCGACCCGCATTGACGCCGAGCTCGCGCCCGTGGAGCCAGCGGTGGGCCGGGCGCTCATCGACGGCTACCAGAGTTCGCTCACAGCGGCTGACTCCTACAGGCCGCGCGCGGGGTCCACGTTCGCGCCGCGCACGATGACCTCGAAGTGCAGGTGCGGGCCCGTGGCGAACCCGGTCGCACCGACGAGCCCGACGCGCTCACCCGCCACGACCGACTCGCCCGGGGCGACGGTCGCCCGGGAGAGATGCGCGTAGCGGGTCTTCCAGTCGCCGTGATCCACCGTGACGACGAGGCCCCAGCCGGAGGCGAAACCCGCGAACGTGACCCGGCCGGGCGCCGCGGAGCGTACGGTCGTGCCGGTCGGCGCGGGGAAGTCGAGCCCGGCGTGGAAGGCGTTGCCGCGCGGCCCGTAGCGGTCACCGATCGGCGCGGCGATCGGCATCCGCAACAGCGGCGTCGCGGGACCCGGACGGCGCAGCACCGCCATCGTCGCGGGGCCGGCGACCCCGTCGGCGCGGAGCCCGGCGTAGGTCTGCACGCGCCGCACCGCCGAGTCCGTGCGCGCGCCGAAGCCGCCGTCGACCGGACCGCCCGGGAAACCCTTCGCGGCGAGCGCGAACTGCAGCGCCGCGACGTCCCATCCACTCATGCCGGACCGCAGCGGCCGGCTGCCGATGGGATGGCGGCCGAGCGTCCCGAACGCGCGACGGGTGCGCGGCCCGACGACGCCGTCCGCGGTCAGCCCGCGCCGTGCCTGGAACCGCCGGACGGCCGTGGCGGTCCCGGGCCCGGCAAGCCCGTCGACCGTGCCCGAGTACACGCCATGGTGGCGCAGCGCGACCTGCAGCGCCGCTACACGGGGGCTGGCGGCGAACGCCGAGACCGGCACCAAGCACAACGTGGCGACGGCAAGAACGGCAGCTCGATACAGCAACACAGCGCGAGAAGTGTTCGCGCGCTGACATCGGAGTCCTGCCTCAACGTGGCGTGGCGACGATGCGGGTGCCGTGGCGCGGCGAGAAGGTCACGTTGCGGCGGGCGATGCCCTCGGCGCCGCGCCCGGCCGGGCGCAGGTCGAACCGCTCCAGCACCTCGCCGAGCACGACGCGCATCTCGAGCTCGGCGAACGGGGCGCCGATGCAGCGCCGCACACCGCCGCCGAACGGGATCCACGTGTAGGTCGAGGGCGGGCTCTCCAGGAACCGCTCGGGGCGGAACGCGTAGGGCTCCGGGTACTCCTCGGGGCGGGTGTGGGTGAGCCACATCGCCGGTGTCACGTCCGTGCCCACCGGCAGCGACAGGCCGTCGACCTCCAGCGGCACCGTCAGCCGCCGCCCGGCCAGGGGCACGACCGGACGCAGCCGCAGCGACTCGCTCACGACCGCCTTCAAGTACGTCTCGTCGCCGCCACGTGCGCGCTCCAGCACGTCCGGGTGGCGCACGAGCAGATCGAGCGTCCAGGCCAGTCCGGTGGCGGTGGTCTCGTGCCCGGCCATCAGCAACGTCATCAGCTGGTCGCGGATCTCGCCGTCGCTCATCGCGGTGCCGTCCTCGAAGCGGGCTTGCACCAGCAACGAGCAGATGTCCTCACCTGGGGACGATCGCCGCGCCGCGATCTCTTCGAGCAGCAGCGCGTCGATCTCGCCCGCCTGCACCTGCAGCGCCTCCAGCGGCGCCATCCGGCCGAACAGCACCTGGACCTGCAGCGACATCGACGTCGTGGCCGCCAACAGGTCACCGAGCAGTTGGTGCAGCCGCGCGCGGCGCGTCTCGTCCGAGACCCCGAAGACGGCCTGGAGGATCACGTCGAGTGTGATCGACTGCATGCTCGGGTGCACGGCGAACGCGCGGCCCACCGGCCACGCGTCCAACGCCCGCGCGGAGGCGTCGCGCATGATCGGCTCGTACGCGCGCATCCGGTCGCCGCGGAACGGCGGGAGCATCACCTTCCGGCGCGAGAGGTGCTCGGACCCCTCCAGCAGCAGCAGCGACCGCGCGCCGACGAGCGGCTTGAGCGTCACCTGCCGGCCGGGCGGCATCCGGTGCCCGCGCTCGCCGTACAGCGCGCGCAGCACGGACGGATGCGACACGATCACGAGCGGCGTCTTGAAGCCCTTGAACATCACCGTGAACGCGTCGCCGTAGCGCCGCCGGTTGTCCTCGAGGAAGCGGATCGGCCGCGCGAGCCAGCGCGCGGTCTGCAGCGAAGCGGATTCGGTCGGCCCGGGGATCGCGGTCATGGCGCGACGTAGCCTCCCAGCGCGCGCTCGAGCACGCCAGCGGCGGCCAGCGCGACCTCGTCCTCCCATGGCCGCGCCGCGACCTGCACGCCGATCGGCATCCCATCGGCACCGGTCCCGCAGCGCACCGTCGCCGCCGGCCACCCGGTGAGGTTGAACACGTTGGTGTAGTGCGTGCGGTCGGGCGCGCTCGCAAGCTCGCCGTGCGGTGGCGCCGGAGTGGGGAACACGGGGGAGAGGATGACGTCGAACTGCCCGCCGAAGCGCCGCCACTCGGCTCGGAGCGCGTCCCAGCGCCCCAGCGTGTCGTACGCGATCGCGCCGTCGCCGTAGGATTGCCAGATCGAGACCGTCACCGCGTGCCCGCCCTCGGGCACGGTCACCGCCTGCGCGCCGAGCACGTCCGCCGCCGCCCGCATCACCGCGGCCGTCTCCGCGCACACGTCGTCTTCCAGCCACAGGCCCACCCGCGAAGCCGACGACACGCCCGTCCCCGGCCGGTCCGAGATGACCGAGAGCACCAGCTCCACGTCGGCCACCGTGCGCGCGAGCACCCCGATCTGCGTGCGCGGATCGCGCATCGCGCCGATCGGGCCGAGGTCGTCGATCACGCCGTCGATCGGCACCCGCCCCGCGGTCGGCTTGAGTGCCGCGAGCCCGCAGCAATGCGCGGGCAGCCGGACCGATGCGCCCGAGTCGGTGCCGAGCCCGAAGCGCGACGCGCCGGAGGCGACCGCCGCCGCCTCGCCGCCGCTGGACCCGCCGACCGTCCGCGTGCGGTCATACGGGTTCGAGGTGCGCCCGAACACCTCGTTCTCCGTCTCGATCCCGCCGCCGTACGGCGGGAGGTTCGTCTTGCCGATCAGCGCGGCGCCGGCGTCGAGCAGCCGCTGGACGGACACAGCGGTCCGCAACGACACCGGCGCATCTTCGTGGACCCCCAGCGACAGCGGCCAGCCGGCCACCTCGATGTTGTCCTTGACCGAGAACAGGGCACCCGACAACGGGCCCGGCCGCGGCGGACCGGGCTTGCGTCGGCAGACGAAGGCGTTGACTAAATCGGGCTCGACGGCCGCGCCATCCCCTCCGCCAGGTCCCCGAACCCGGGTGCGATGATCGCTCCCGGCTGCGCGATGAGCTCCTCGGCCACGATCGCCTCGGTCGTCAGCAGCAGCGCCGCCACAGAGGCGGCGTGCTCGAGCGACATCCGCGTGACCCGCACCGGGTCCAGCACGCCCTTGTCGAACAGGTCGCCGAACTCGCCGGTGAGCGCGTTCAGGCCGTGCCCGGGGGGTGACGCCAGCACCTGGTCGATCGCGGCCTGTCCGTCGTAGCCGGCGTTGGACGCGATCCAGTACAGCGGCTCGGAGAGGACGGAGCGGACGATCTCAGCGCCACGCGCGTAGTCACCGGAGAGCTCGAGCGCATCGAGCGACTGCGCCGACCGCAACAACGCCGTACCGCCACCCGGGACCACTCCTTCGGAAATCGCCGCCTGTGTCGCCGCCAGCGAGCCTTCGGTGCGCCGGAAGCGCTCCTTCAACGCGGGCTCGGAGTACGCGCCCACGCGGATGACCGCCAGGTTGGCCGAGAGCCGCGCGATCCGCTCCTGCAGGATCTCGATGTCGCGGTCGTGCACGGCGCGCGCCAGCTCCGCACGGAGCTGCGCCAACCGGCCCTCGACCGCCTCGGAGGAGCCGCCGCCCTCGATCATGGTGCACTCGTCCGCGGTGGTGATGACCCGCGCGGCGGTGCCGAAGTGCTCGAGCGTCACGTCCTCCAGCGAGAACCCGGCCTCCTCGGCGATCACGGTGCCGCCGCAGAACGCGGCGACGTCGCCGAGATGCTGGATCCGCCGGTGCCCGAACCCGGGCGCCCGCACGGCCACGGCCTGCAGCGTCCCGGACGAGTTGTTGTGGACGAGCATGCCCAGCGCGCTGGCCTCGGCCGTCTCGCACAGGATCACCAGCGGCCGCCCCGGCTCACGGCCGGCCGCGTTGAGGATCGGCATCAGGTCCGTCGGGTGCTTGAGCGGCTTGTTGGTCATGAAGACCAACGGGTTCTCGAAGACCGTCTCCATCCGGTGCTGGTCCCGCACCATGTACGGCGAGAGCCAGCCGTTCTCGACGACCATGCCCTCGACGAAGCGCACGGTGACGCCGGGCTCCTCGCTCTCCTCGATCGTGACGACGCCGTCCGGGCCGACCCGCTCGAGCGCCTCGGCCACGACGCGGCCGATGCCCTCGTCCTCCTTGGCCGCGATCGTCGCGACCTTGACGAGGTCGGGGCCCTCGATCGGCCGGGCCATCTCCTTCAGCGCGGCGACCACGCACTCCGAGCCCTCTTCGATGCCCCGCTTGAGGAGCATCGGGTTCGCCCCTTCGTCAAGGGCGGCCATCCCTTCACGGACGATCGCCTGCGCGAGCAGCGTGGCCGTCGTGGTGCCGTCGCCGGTCTGATCCGAGGTCTTGTTGGCGACCTCGCGGACCAGCTGCGCGCCCATGTTCTTGTACTGGTTGGTGAGCTCGATCTCACGCGCGATCGTCACGCCGTCGTTGGTGATCGTCGGCGCGCCCGCGAGGCGCTCGAGGACGACGTTGCGCCCCTTGGGACCGAGCGTGACCTTGACCGTGTTCGCCAGCTCGTCCACGCCCGCTTGCAGCAGGAGACGAGCCTCATGATTGAAGTAGAGGCGCTTGCCCATGGAAGTGTGTCTCTCCTTCGTTTACGCCGGGACGAGAATGCCTCGGCCCTGCAAACGTCCGTTGTCGAGATCCGCCATCGCGTCGTTGATGGCGTCAAGCGGGTACTGCGAGGTGTGGAGCTTGACCTTGCCCTGCGCCGTCAAGGTCATGAGGTCCTGCAGGTCGATGTAGGTCCCGACGAGGTTGCCGATGAAGGAGATCTCGCGCGAGATGATGTCGATCGTCGGCACGTTGATGTTCTCGCCGTAGCCGATCACGTAGTAGAAGCCGCCGTCCATCACCATCTCGACGCCGTCCTCGATCGCGCCCTTCTCACCGACGAAGTCGATGATCGCGTCGGCGCCGAAGCCGTCGGTGAGCTCGCGCACGAGCTCGCGCTGCGTGCCGTCCACCTTCACCGTGTGGTCGGCGCCGGTCTCCTTTGCCAGCTCGAGCGCCTTGTCCGACGGATCGATGACGATGATCTCGGTCGGCGTGTAGGCCTTCAGGCACTGGATGCCGATGTGACCGAGGCCGCCGGCCCCGATCACGACCGTCTTGGTGCCGGCGCCGAGGATCGGGATCGCCTTCTTGACGGCGTGGATGGCGGTGAGGCCCGCGTCGGCGAGCGCCGCGATCTCCGTCGGGTGCAGCGAGGGGTCGAGCTTGATCACCGACCGCGCGCTGGTGTGCAGGAACTGCGCGAAGCCGCCGTCGCGCCCGATGCCCGGGAACTCCCCGAACTGACAGTGCATGTCGTCGCCCTTGCGGCACGGCCGGCACAGCCCGCAGGAGATGAACGGGTGGACGATCACGGTGTCGCCGACCTCGACGTTGGTCACGCCGGAGCCGACCTCGTGGATCCAGCCCGCGTTCTCGTGGCCCGGGACGTACGGCAGCTCGACGCCGGACTTCTCCGCCCACTGCCCTTCCTGGATGTGCAGGTCGGTGCGGCAGAGTCCCGCGGCGCCGATCTTCACGATCACGTCGTAGGGCCCGACGATCTTCGGGTCCTCGATCTCCTCGACCTTCAAAGCCTCGTGGTACTTGTGCAACCGAGCGGCAATCATGCGGCTACTTCCTCCCCGTATCGAACCCGCAACAGATCGCGGCACATGCCGCCGTTGGTCTCCAAGGACAGTGCGGTGAGCGACGCCATGCGCCGGAACCGCTGGTCGTCCGCCGAGACCGGCACACCGTCACCGGTGACGTAGGGCGCGGCGTCGTCGGACGCGTCGATCCCCAGGGCCCGGCGCAGCTCGCGCACGCGGTCCGCGTCCGGCCCGTGCAGGTCACCCAGCCGCGCCGCCGGCACCTCCAGCAACCGCGACTGGCGAGCGAGCAGCGCCTTGCGCTGGAACAGCGCTCGCAGCGCGTCCAGCTCCCCCCGGGTCTCCCCGGGGAAGGCGTCCGCGAACGAGCGCCCCGCGTTGACCGTCGCGTTGATCTCGTCGCCCGTGTAGTGGTCTTCGAGCGTCACGTCGACCGACTCCACGCCGTCGAGCCGCCAGATCGCGCGGGAAGCGTCCGCGGCCATCAGGAACGCGAAGTTCGGCGCGCACTGGGGCGTCGGAAGCCGCAGCCGGACGGCCACGGCCCCGCCGACCACAACCACGGAGCCGACGAACCCAAGGGTGGTGACGGGTTCGTCCAGCTCCGGGTCGTAGACCGTCCCGAGCGCCTCTTGGACTCGGGAGCGGAGACTCACACGGCTCCCTCGACGAGCTGCGCGTCCTCCTGAGCGGCGGGCGTGCCCTCGACGTTCTGGAGCTCCGCCGGGACCTCGACGCCGTACAGCTTGGCGGCGTTGAGCCCGAGGATCTTGCGCTTGCCGCTCTCGTCCAGCCGCGGGAAGTCGCTGTAGGCGAAGTGGTCGGGCATCTCCCAGTCCAGGAGGCCCTCGATCTGCCACTTCGGCTCCCAGATCCCGTAGTCGGACCCGAACAGCATCTTGTCCTCGCCGACCCAGAACAGCAGCTCGCCCATGACCTTCGCGAAGAAGGCCGGGCGGGCGTGCATCAGGCCGCCGACGACGACCGACAGGCCGGCGTAGACGTTGGGCTCCTGCGTCGCCATGAAGCAGAAGTCCTCGATCCGCGGCAGGCCGACGTGCTCGACGATGAAGTTCAGGTCGCCGTTGTAGTCGGTGGCCACGTGATCGACGTCGGAGACGTCGAACGCGTCCTTGTCCAGCGGCCAGATCGTCGGGCCCTTGTGGACGTGGATGTTCTTGATCCCGAGCTCGATGCACTTCGCGTAGAAGGGCTTCGCGATCTCGTCGTCCAGCTTCCAGCCACGCGAGCCCTGATGCCACTCGGCGGTGTAGAGCTTGACGCCCTGCATGTTGTACTTCTTGGCGTCGGCCTCGAGCTCCTCGAGCCCGGCCGTGCCCTCACGCGGGTCGAAGCGACCGTTGATGATCAGCTTCTTGTCCGGGAACCGCTCGATCAACGCGCCGTTCTGGGCGGCGTCGTTGAACCCGTCCGTGTACCACTCCTTCAGGTACGTGGACTGGAAGACCGCCGCGTCGACGCCGCCGTCGACGAAGACGTCCTTCTCGAAGTCCTCGAGGGTGTACTTCTGGAACTTCTCCAGAGGCCAGTGCGTCTCCGCCGGGCCGAGGCCCTGATAGGCGTGGAAGCACTCGATCCAGCCCTTGGCGTACTCCTCGGCCCCCGGCTTCCAGTTCGCCGGTGAGGCGTCCCAGAAGTGCAGGTGGGAGTCGAAGATGAAGTAATTCTTGCCGTCCTTTACGTACAAGGATCCTCCCCCGCTACTCGACGACTTGGAGGTCGAAGTCGATGTACTCGGCGGCGTCCTCCGGATTGGCGAACATGACGACGCGATCGTCGAGGACAACCATACGCCCGTAGTGCGTCGACATGATCTCTTCGAAGTCGTTGTTGCCGAAGTCCTCCCAGCCGAGCGCCTCCGCGATCTCCTCGTAGTCGAAGTCGATCCGGTTGATGCCGTCGACCCGGATCATCGACGGCAACTCGGTGATCGTGATGTCCTTCTTGCCGCGCATCACGTCGGCGACGACGTAGCCGACCTGATTGTTCATCAGCGTCACGCCCGCCTTGTTGGAGGACGTGCGATCAGAAACGAATTCGGTCATGCCTTGACCTCCTTGGGGGTCTCGAGGCCGATGTCGGACAGCAGGCCCTCGAAGCGCGTGCGCGAGCGGTCCAGCGAGTCCTCGAAGCGCACGACCTTCTCGGAGATCTGCGACCAGATCGGCTGCAGGTTGCGCGCGGCGTTCATCGCCTTCGGCGTCCATTCCTCGAGCCAGCCCTGCATCGTGGCCTTGTTGGCCGCGCCGTTGGCCTCGTCGTCGGCCAACATGCGGAACAGGGCCCGCGCGCCACGCTGCTCGCGCGCCGCGTCGGACTCGCCGGCGCCCATGATCGTCGGCGTCACGAAGTCGCCCTGAAGCGCGGCGGCCTGCATGACGAAGCCCGAGCGGAAGAGCTCGCCGACCAGCGGCTCGAAGACGACGGTCGTGGCGAAGAACGCCTCCGACCAGTCGCGGATGCCGGTAAGGCCTTCGACCAGCTCACGGGTCGGCTGCCAGATCGGGTCTTCCTGCCACGTCGCGATGTGGGCCTTGTCCTCGAAGCCCTCGATCTCCTCGGAGAGCGCGAGGTTGTAGAGGATCAGGTCCTGCGCGAAGCGCAGCTTGTGGACGGCGCCGACGCAGATCGCGTTGTTGATCATGTTCGTCGGGGCGTCACGCTGCGCCGGCGTGTACACGTGCATGCCGATGCCCTGCTCCAGGTGCGCCCACGCGAACACGTGGTGGGCGATGACCTTGACCCACGCAGGGTTCATGGCCTGGAACACGTGCCCGGTGCGACCGTGCTCGATGTTCTGCGAGATCTGGCGGACGACGTTCGCGTTGTTGCGATAGATCGTCTGCTCCCATTCCTCGTTCGGATCGAGGAACGCATGCCAGTTGGAGGACTTCAGCGCCGACCAGTCCTGCGGGTACCCGGCGTCCCCGTTGGCGAACGAGTACACCCAGCCCTGCGTCAGGTGGCGGTCCGGGTCCGGCTGGACGTCGATCGTGACGTCCTCATAGACGGTCGCGCGGCGCTTGCGCGGCTCGAAGTAGTTGTAGCTGCGGCTCTGCCAGGACGGGAATTCCTTGGCTCCCGCTTCAGCGTCCGTGAACACTGGCTTGGGGACGCTGCGTTCCTTGACCTCTGTGGCCATACGGTCTCCTCACTCGTCCGCGGTGGTGGTGAATTTGTCGTAATAGATGTGCGCCTCGGGCACGCCCTTGGCCTCGAGCAGCGCGATCGTCGCCTCCACCATCGGCGGCGGACCGCAGACGTAGGCGTCGACCTCGGTGATGTCGCCCTCGAGCCGGTTGACCACGTCGGTGATCAACCCGCTCTCGCCCTTCCAACCGTTGCTGTCCTCGGAGAGGGCGGGGACGAACCCGCACTGCAGGCTCTCGAGCTCCTCGACCTGGAAGAGGTCAGCCTCGGTGCGGGCGCCGTAGTAGTAGGCCTTCTCGCGCTCGGAGCCGGACGCGTGCAGCGCCCGCAGCAGCGAGAGGATGGGGGCCATGCCCGCGCCGCCGCCGATGAACAGCAGCCGGCGCGGCGAGCTGGGGCGCAGGGTGAAGACCCCGTAGGGCCCGGTGACGTTGATCTCGTCACCGGGCTTGATCGCGCCGTCCGAGAGCAGGCCGCTGAACTTGCCGCCCTCGTAGTGCTTGATCATGAACTCGAGCGAGCCCGAGTCGGTGTTGGCCATCGAGAACGAGCGGTGCAGCTCGGTGCCCGGGATCTGGATGTCCACGTACTGCCCGGGCTTGAACTCGAACGGCTCGGATGGCGTGAGCTTGAGCGAGTAGATGTCCGAGGTGAGGGCCTCGACCGACTCGACCGACGTGGAGATCGTCCGGGGCGGCACGCCGCCGTGGATGATCTCCTCGTCGTAGTTGATCAGCTCGATCTCGAGGTCCGAGTAGGGGTGGGCGCGGCACAGCAGCGTCCACCCCTCGGCCTCCTCGAAATCGGGGAGCGCGAACGTCGAGTAACGGTCGAGGTCGACCTCACCCTCGAGGATGAACGACTTGCACGCCGAGCACTGACCCTCCTTGCAGCCGTGCATGAGCATGATGCCCTGCGCGAACGCCGCGTTGAGGATCGTCTCGTCCTCGTTGACCTCGATCTCGATGCCGACGGGTTCGAAACGGACGGTATGCGTCTTGTCGCCCATCCGTGGTGTCCTACGCGGCCGCCGGACGGCCGGCCGGGCCGCCGCGCTTGTACTCGGCCATGTGCTGCTCGCGCTCCTCCGGGGACATCTCGTTCAGCAGCACGTTGGGGCTGTTGAGCGTGATCCCGCGGACCTCGTCGAGCGTCCACATCTTCTTCGGATCCAGGTTCAGGTGCGGCTGCGGGATGAGCGTGTGCCCGTCGTCGCGGACGTACCCGAGCGAGTCCTGCATGATCTCGGCGAGGTCCTTGCCGTGGTGGAGCGTCTCCCACTCACGGACGCCGCTGAGCTTGCCCAT
The DNA here is from genome assembly GCA_027587225.1 of Solirubrobacter taibaiensis. GTDB lineage: Bacteria > Actinomycetota > Thermoleophilia > Solirubrobacterales > Solirubrobacteraceae > Solirubrobacter > Solirubrobacter taibaiensis. Next base: position 39,513 of record JAPDDQ010000012.1, on the reverse strand, counting down.
CGACGGCGTGTCACGGCCCTCGTAGGTCGGCCGGAACGCGACCGCGTCCGTCCAGTGGCAGGTCTCCGAGCAGTACGTGCGCACCTGGCCGTCGACCTCGTCCATGACCGTGTCCTCACGGATCAGGCACGGGACCATGCAGGTCCAGCAGCGGTGCGGGTACTGGTAGTTGGCCTCGGCCTCGAACGCGATCGGCTTGTGGCCGTTCTTGACCGACAGCTCCGAGTACTTCTCCCACCACTTGCCGTACTTGTCGTACCAGCCCGGGTACTTGAACTCGAACCACTCGAAGTCCTTGTCGTCCATCGCGTCGATCCGCCAGTAGTTGGCGAACCAGCCGGTGGCGAAGAACTGGGCGACCTCGTGGATGTAGCCCTTGTTCCAGATCCGGTTCCAGGACTCTTCGACGAGGTCATGGGGGATCGTGAGGCCGTACTTCTCCAGCGGGACCAGGTAGGACCGGTAGTAGTCGTCGTAGATCCAGCGCCGCCAGGCCTCCGCGTAGGACTCGCGGTCCTTGCGGCGGTCCTTGGTGCCGTACTCGATGAACGTGCCGATGGCGGCGTCCACGACGGCGTGGTTGTTCCACCAGGCGTAGCGCAGGTCGCGCTCGAGCAGCTGGCGGTTGCGCTCGTCGGCCAGCGCCATGAGGATGATGCTGTAGCCGTTGGAGATGTGGCGCGACTCGTCGCTCTGCACCGAGTGGAACACGGTGGGGAGCAGGTAGTCGCCGTTGGCCGCGGCCTCGCCCGGCATCGCGACGAAGAGCACGTTCGTGAACGCGGTCTCGGCGACGATGGTCAGGTAGACGTTGGCCGCCGTGATGGCGTCACCGGTGATGAAGCCCTCGCCGAACTGGCGGCCGATGGTGCCGGCGTAGCAGTTCGCGAAGCCCTTCTCGGTGAGATCGAACCCGGCGGGGTCGATGTAGTGGTTCATGTACAGCCGCTTCAGATTCATCTGAATCGTGCTGTGCCGGACCTCGTCGATCATCTGGATGGCGAGCCCGTTGTGCACCTCGGGGTTCGGCACCGCGTTGATCGCGAGCGGCATGGCGCGGGCCGCGGAGATCTCCGGGAACGGGATGATGGAGAGGAACAGCTTCTGCCATTCCATCCAGCGCTCCTGGACCTGCCGGAACATGTTGCCGCGGATCGCGCCGTCCATCGCGCCGAAGACGCGATTGTCCTTCTCCTCCTCCATCGGGAAGTAGGAGCGCAGGACCTGCTTGAGCGGGTCCTTCTTGGGAGCCTTCTCGAACGTGTAATCGGTCGGGTACTTGTCGACCGGTTCGATGAAGGTGGGATCCCAGGAGAGCTCCTGGATCTTCTGATGGGCCTTCGTGATACTCGCTCGGCTCAAGGCCGCCTCCTTTGGAAACGTCGTCCCTGGAGTGAGGTTGTGTGCGGTTGCGGGCCGTGATCAAGATCGGCCCGGATCTCGGCAGATCGTTGGAATCCGACGACGTCGCGGAGCGTCTCTTCGAGTTGCTCGCGCTCGTTGTCGAAGGCTCGTTTGGACATCGAGATGCCGACCGCGCCCAGGAAGCGACGCTCGTGGTCGAGCACCGGCGCGGCCAAGCAGCAGAAATCGCGCTCGAACTCCTCGCGCTCGCACGCGACACCCGTGATCCGGATGTGGCGAAGCTCCTCGTGGAGCGCGTGCGTGTCGGTGATGGTGGCTGACGTAAAGCGTTTGAGGCCGGCCTGGGCGTAGGCGTCCACGGCGGACCTGGGGCCGAGCGCGAGCACGACCTTGCCGAGCGCCAGCGCGTGGGCGTTGTCGGCGATCTCCGGGTTCATGCCGGGCAGCTTCGGCATGCCCTGCAGGCCGCGCTCGAGCACGATCCGGAGCGTGTTGTGGCGCAGGACGGCCAGGTAGGCGCGCTTGTGCGTGCGCGCCAGCAGGTCGTCTACTACGCCGCTGAGGTCGTTGCGGTCGGACTCCTCGGCGACAGTGTCGCGGAAGGCGTTCGAAAGCTTGTACAGCCCGCCGGGGTGGCGCTCGGCCACACCCTCGTCACATAGTGACGCGAGCAAGTTGTATGCGGTGCTCGTGCTCTTGCCGAGTGTCTCGGCCACCTCGTCGGCACGGATGCCGTCGGGCGCACGCGCGAGCAACCACGTGACACGTAGTGCCGCACGTGCAGTGCTGAGCCCGCGATGTGAACGGGTCGCCTGCAATCTCTCCTCCGAAAAGGAGTTGACCACCCGCGCGTTACATCAGCGCTGCACGCAGCTCACCCACGCGGGCGGCGGCGAGGGCACGGCGCGGATCCCGGAACTCGAGCTGCGTCAGCAGCCGCTTCCAGGCCCCCAGATCGTCCGGCGTGGACTGCACGTAGCTCCACAGCGCCTCGGGATCCTCGGCCGTCATCACGGCCTGGCGGAGCCAATGCTCGAGCTTCTCGCGCTCGCGTGTGACGCCGGGCGCTTCGCTGCTCGGCAGCATCGGGCCGGGGTAGGCCTCGGCGGCGCCGCGGACGTTGCCGGCGGCGAGCTCACCCTCCACGCGGCGCACGTCGGTCTCCACGTCGCACGTGAGGCGGTAGCGCTCGGTGTCGATCCACGGGCCGAGCAGCTTGCGCAGCCGGGACACCTCCACGCGGACGCTCGACACGCTGCCGCCGTCCCCGTGCAGGTCGGCGCATAGGCGCTCGGCGCTCATCCCGTCCGGGTTCGCGCACAGCAGCGCGAGGATCTCCGCCAGGCGCGGGCGCAGCGTCGTGACCTTCTCGCCCGTGTCCAGCTCCGCGCGGTCGCGTCCGAGGAAGCGCAGCTTCACGTGCGGGCGCGCGATGCTCGTGACGCGCTTGGACTCGATCGCGTGGACGACGAACGCCTCGAGCGTCGGGGAGACCGGCTCGGCCACGGCGTGGACACCGGACGGGAGCACCAGCTCGCCGCCGCCGGGCGGGATGATGAGCCGCCGGCCGGTGAGCTTCCAGCCGCTCGGGACGGCGCCGATCGTGCGGCCGGTGGCTGTGACGAGCGCGCTGCGGTCCGGCAGGACGCGCGCCCCGTAACGGGCCTGCAGGCGGGCGTCCCGATCCTGCAGCGCGAGCTGGAGGCTGGCCTCGACGGCGCGTGCGGTGGCGGTCGCGACCGCGAGGCTGTGCGGGTGGACGGTGCTGAGCTCGCCCGTGAGGTCGATCACGCCGATCATCTCGCCCGTGTCCGGGTCGTGGATCGGACACGCGCTGCACGTCCAGCGCTGGACGGGGTCGGCGAAGTGCTCGGGGCCGAACACCTGAACAGCGTGGTCGAGCGCGAGCGCCGTGCCGATGGCGTTCGTCCCGGCGCCGCCTTCACTCCACGAGGTGCCCTCGGCGAAGTTCATGTCGGCCGCCGCGCGCAGGCGCATGTTGGCCGTGCCCTCGATGCTCATCAGGGTGCCGTCGGCGTCGCTGATGACGATCAGGTAGCCGGCCTCGTCGGCGATCGCCGACAGGCACTCGTGGATCATCGGGGCCGCGGTGTGGAGCGGGTGCTCCTCGTAGCGGTCGTGCGTCTCGTTCTCGTCGTGGATCACCGGCGCGCGGCGGCTGCCGGTGGGATCCACGCCGGCGGCGCTGCTGCGTTTCCACGAGTCGGTGATCGCCTCGCGGACCAGCCCCATGTCGCCGTCGTCGTCTTCGGCGATGAAACGCTCCCAGGCGAAGCGAAGCTCCTGTGCTCTCACCAGGGGCGTGGTGCCGGCATGCACGGCGAGCCACGAGTTGTCACCCACAAGGGTCAGGCTACAGGCGTTTCGCACATTCGTGGAGCTTGTTGTTTCGGTTCCAGCATGGTTGGAACCTGGGGCGCTGTTCATTGGTGTAGTTGATTACTCCGGAAACGCCGCTTTCATAGGCGGCTCATGCTGGTCATCCTCCTCGCGCTGCTGTTCAGCGCCACTCCCGCGCACGCCGATCCAGGCGACCTCGATCCGTCCTTCGGCACCGGCGGCGTCGCGCGCGTGGCCATCGGTGGCGGCGGCCTGGGCGCGGCCACGGCCGGCGTGGTGCAGGCCGACGGGAAGGTGGTCACGGTCGGCCGCAGCGACCGCGGCGACTTCGCGATCGCGCGCTTCCGTGCGGACGGCACGGTGGACCCGTCGTTCTCCGGTGACGGGCGGTTGACGCTGTCCTTCGGAGGTGGCGAGAGCGTGTCGGCGGTCGCGCAGCAACCGGACGGGAAGCTGGTCGTCGCCGGGTACAGCGGCTGTCGGCCGATCGTGATGCGGCTGACCACGACCGGCGAGGTCGATCCGGGCTTCGCCTTCGACGGCTCGGTGGGACCGTGCGCGGCGGCGCGGTTGCTCGCGTTGCAGGACGACGGCAAGGTGCTCGTCGCGGGGCGCGAGGGGCTCTACGCCTGGGTCGTACGGCGGCTGTTGCCCAGCGGTGCGCCGGACCCCGGCTTCGGGAACAGCGGCGTCGCTTCGAGCTACGTGGGCCTCTACGCGTGGGCCGCCGCGATCGCGGTGGACAGCGCCGGCCGGATCCTGCTGGCGGGCGACGATGGGACCCGGCCGGCCGTGCTGCGGCTCGCCGCGGACGGGCAGCGCGACGCGAGCTTCGGCGCCTCCGGGGTCTGGAGCCCGCTCTCGAACTGGAACGCCGATGCCCGGTCGGTCGCTCCGGGGCCGAACGGGACCGTCCTGGTCGGCGTCCAGTTCACGGATGGCCAGTCGCCGAACGCGATGCTGCGATTGACCGGCGCCGGCGGGCTGGACTTCACGTACTCCGGCGACGGGCTCGCGACGCTGCACTCCGGCGCGGTGCCCGACAAGCTGGTGGCGTCGGCGGACGGGCGGGTGCTGTTCGCGGACAGCCAGCACGTCGGCCGGGTCTCCGCGTCCGGGGCGGTGGAGTCCATCACGCGCGCATTCACGTCGGGGTCGGGGGCGCTGGCGCTCATCGAGGGTGGTCGCGTCGTCCGCGCGGCGGAGCGCGGGCTGGGCTTCTTCGCGGCGACCGTGAACGCGGCCGGGGCGGTGTCGGACGTCGTCACGGCGTCATCACCGGTGCTCGACGGCGCGACGATGCTGCCGCGCGACGTGTTGCCCGTCGGCGACGGGATGGTGGTCGCGGGCGGCAGCGGCTCCGACGGCCGGACCGGCGTGGCGCTCGCCCGGCTGGACCAGGACGGGGAACCGCGGTGGAGCCGGGTCGACATGGACCTGGGCCAGTACTTCGGCGCCGCGGCCGCGCCGGACGGGTCGGTCGCCGTCATCTCGTCCACCCTAGGTCAGCCGTATGCGCTCACGCGCTACAGCCCCGGAGGCGAGCGCCTGGGCTCGGTGCCGCTGGACCACAGCGCATCGGCGGTCGCGGTGCAGCCCGACGGACGCGTGCTGGTGGCCGGCACCGAGTTCCTCCCGGAGCAGCTGCAGATCGCGCTGCACGTCGTGCGGTACACGGCGGACGGTGAGCTGGACCCGACCTTCTCCGGAGACGGGGACTTCGAGCATCGGCTGCCGATCCCGTCCGGGGCGTGGTGGGTGGCCAATGGGCTGGCCGTGCAGCCCGACGGCAAGGTCGTCGTCGCGGGCGCGTACACGGACATGCTCGTGCTGCGGCTCACGGCCGACGGCGAGCTGGACCCGGCGTTCTCCGGTGACGGCGTGGCGACCGGGCTCGGCTGGAGCGAGCGGGAGCGGCTGTACAACGCCTGGAGCGTCGCGGCGCTCGACGGCGGCGGCCTGGCCCTCGACACCCCGGCGTATCCGGTGCGGCTGCGCGACGACGGTGCGATCGACCGGAGCTTCGTCAGCGACCTCTTCGGCAGTCCGAGCAGCCGCCCGGGCGCGGACGGCCGGCTCGTCGTCTCGCAGCGGGTGGCGAACACGGATCGCATGCTCTTCCGGCGGCTCAACCCCGACGGCTCGCTGGATCCGGCGTTCGGTGTGCGCGAGCTGGCGGTCGGCGAGGTCGTCGCGATGGCGCCGGCGAGCGGCGGCGCGATGCTGTTCGCGTCCGCCGACGATGGCGACCTGATCGTGCGGCGCCTGCTCGGCGGCGGCGCGATCCCGTCGGCGCGGGCTGTGCTGCGGGACTTCTCGTTCACGACCGTGGCCGAGGGGAATGGGGGCGAGCAGGTCGTGCCCGTCACGTTCGATCTCGCCCAGGCCTGGCCGCAGGACGTCACGTTCCGGCTGAGTGCCGGCGGCACCGCCCGGCGCGGCGAGGACTATCGCCTCGGCGCCGACGTGGTGACCATCCCGGCGGGCCAGACCCGCGCGACCGTGCCGGTCACCGTGTTGGGCGACACCGCCGACGAGGGGGACGAGACCGTCCGCCTGACGGCCACCGCCGTCACGCCGAACCTGCGCGTGCTGGCCTACTCGGGCACCTCGCAGGTGCAGATCACGGACGAGGCCGGCGACGACGGCCCGGTGCCGACCCCCACCGCGACGCCGGACCCGACCGTGACGCCTGAGCCGACCGCAACGGCGACCGCCTCGCCCGACCCGACCGCCACGGCCACCGCGACCGCTTCGCCCGGCCCGACCGCGACGGCGACGGCCACCGCGACCGCCTCTCCCGATCCGACCGCGTCGCCCGGCCCGACCCCCACCGCCTCGCCGTTGCCCGGCATCGTCACGCCCACCCCCTCGCCGCGGCCCGACTACTCCGGCGCCTTGAAGGCCCTCAAGCTCCCGCGCCTCACCGCGCGCGGCGGCGCCGTCACCTTCACCGTCAAGCCCGTCGGCACCACGCTCACCGTCACGCTCCGGTCCCGCGGGCGCAAGCCCGTCGTCTACGGCCGCGGCTCCGGCACGCGCCGCATCACGGTGCGGCTCAACGCCGCCGGGCGCAAGGCCGCGCGACGGACGCTGAAGGTGGACGTCGTGCTCAGCGCGGGTGCTGCGAAGCGGACGGTCGCGGCGACGATTCGGGGTCGATGATCGCTTCGGCGCCGGTGCCGCCCGCGATCGCTTCTTCGGCGGCCAGTTCGGCGGGCGGGCCGGCCGCGCCACGCAACGGCACCTCGCGCAGGAACCAGGCCAGCGCGAACGCGATCGCGGTCAGGACCGCGCCGACGAGGAACACCGGGGAGAGCGCCGCGACGAACGCGCTCAGGAAGTCCTGCTGGGCCTCGGCGGGCAGGCTGTGCACCGCGTCCGGGCTGATGTTCAGGCCGCCGCTGAAGCGCGACGCGATCTCCGGCGGGAACTGCGCCAGCTCGTCCGCCAGGCGGGAGGCGAAGATCGCGCCGAACAGCGCGACGCCGAGTGAGCCGCCCATCGAGCGGAAGAACGTCGCGGCGCTCGTGGCCACGCCGATGTCCTTCGGCGGCGCGGTGTTCTGGACGGCGAGCACCAGCACCTGCATGACGAGGCCGATCCCGACGCCGACGACCAGCATGTAGACCGAGGCGAGCCACGGCGGCGTGTCGACCTCCAGCCGCGAGAGCAGGAACATGCCGACGGTGGTGACCGCGCAGCCCGCGATCGGGAACGGCTTGTAGCGGCCGATCCGGCTGATCGTGCGGCCGCCGATGATCGAGGCGGCGAGCAGGCCGGCCATCAGCGGCAGCATCCGCAGCCCGGACGAGGTCGGCGAGACGCCGTACACGAGCTGCAGGAAGACCGGGATGAACGTGATCGCGCCGAACATCGCGAGGCCGATCAAGAAGCCGAGCGACGAGGCGACGCTGAAGACCGCGTTACGGAACAGGCTCAGGGGGATGATCGGCTCGGCCGCGCGCCGCTCCTGGGCGATGAACAGCCCGATCAAGATGAAGCCGGCCACACCCAGGCCGATGATCTGCGCCGAGGCCCATGGGTACTCGTTGCCGCCCCACGTGGTCAGGAGGATGATCGCGCTGACACCCGCCGTGAGCAGCGTCGCGCCGAGATAGTCGATGGCATGACGCTGTGCCGGCGTGTGCAGGTGCAGGCGGAAGACGATGATCAGCACCGCGATCACGCCCACGGGCAGGTTCACGTAGAACACCCAGCGCCACGACAACGCCTCGACGAAGAAGCCGCCCAGCAGCGGCCCGGCGACGCTCGCCACCGCGAACACGGAGCCGATCAGGCCCATGTAGCGGCCGCGGTCGCGCGGCGGGACGACGTCGGCGATGATCGCCTGCGCGCCCACCATCAGCCCGCCCGCGCCGAGGCCCTGCACCGCGCGGAACGCGATCAGCTCGCCCATGGTCTGGCTCAGCCCGCTCAGCACCGAGCCGACGAGGAAGATCACGATCGCGACGAGGAAGACGGGCTTGCGCCCGTACATGTCGCCGAGCTTGCCGTAGAGCGGCGTCGACGCGGTCGTCGCGAGCAGGTAGGACGTCACCACCCACGACAGGTGTTCGAGGCCGCCGAGCTCGCCGACGATCGTCGGCAGCGCCGTGGACACGATCGTCTGATCGAGCGCGGCGAGGAACATGCCGAGCATCAGCGCGGCGAACACGGGCACGAGGGCCCGGCCCGTCAGGGTGTTATCGGGCGAGGACGTGCCTTAGGTTGTACCCCGTGGACCTGATGGAGGAGCGGAAGCGTCTGCTGGACTTCGCCCGCGGGTCTGTGCACCCGGACGGCGGCTTCGGGTGGCTGCGGACGGATGGGACGCTGGATCTCGAGCGCCCGCGCGAGTTGTGGATCAACACGCGCATGACGTACGTGTTCGCCCGGGCGGGGGAGACGGAGCTGGTCTCGCATGGCCTGCGCGCGCTGCGCGAGGACTTCCGCGACGCCCAGCACGGCGGGTGGTTCTCGGTGGCGGGGGAACCGGGCGACAAGCTCGCCTACGAGCACGTCTTCGTCGTGTTGGCCGCGGCCTCCGCCGGCGACGAGGCGTTGCTGGGCGAAGCGCTGGAGGTGCTCGAGACGTACTTCTGGGAGGAGCACTACGGCGCGTTGGCGGACGTGCGCTCCCGCGACTGGCGCCAGGTCGAGGCTTACCGCGGCGCGAACGCGAACATGCACGGCGTCGAGGCGATGATCGCGACCGGTGACGAGCTGTGGATCGAGCGGGCCCGGCGGATCACGCGGCTGCTCACCGGCGGGGTGCGCGTGATCGAGCATTACGACCCGATCTGGCGGCCGCTCCCGCACTACAACCGTGAGGATCCGAACCACCGGTTCCGGCCCTACGGCTCCACGCCCGGGCACGGGTTCGAGTGGGCGCGCCTGGCGCACGAGCTGGGCTTCGAGGAGGCGGCGCAGCGGCTGTTCGCGGGCGCGATCCATGACGGCTGGGACGGAAGCGGGTTCGTCTACACGGTCGACTTCGACGGGCGTCCGGTCGTGCGCTCGCGGCTGCACTGGGTGCTGTGCGAGGCGATCGCGGCGGCCGCGGCGCTGGGCGAGCGCGACTTCGAGCGCGCGTGGTGGGAGATCGCCGAGGCGCACTTCATCGACCGCGAAGGGGGCTCGTGGTGGCACGAGCTCGACGTCGAGAACCGGCCCGCGTCGTCCGTTTGGGACGGCAAGCCGGACGTGTACCACGCGCTCGGCGCGGTCGCCGCAAGTTTGGATGCTGACCGGCGTTGACGCCGGTATGCGCCCCTTCATCGTCGCGATCTTCCTCCTCGGGTTGCTGGCCGCGCCGGCGTCCGCCCAGTTCCAATCCTCGAACGTCTCACTGCTGCGCAAGCTGCCGGCTTCGGCGGGTGCGATCGGGGCTCGTTTCAGCGAGGACGGGACGAAGATGTACGTCACGAGCGCGGCCGGGCTGCAGATCTACGACATCTCCCAGGCCGACCAGCCGAAGCTGCTGTCGCTGCTGCCGCTCCCGCACTTCGAGAACGAGGACGTCGACGTGGGACGCGACACGGTCGTCATCACCAACGACCCGTCCTTCAGCGGGATCGGCGCGATCTACCTGATCGACGTGAGCGACCCGGCCGCGCCGGCGCTGCGGTCCGTGCTGCCGACGAGTGACACGACGCAGAACGGGCACGTCGCCAACTGCATCGCCGGGTGCGACTACCTGTACACGACGGGGACGGCCGAGGGCCTGGCGGTGTACGACATCCGTGACCTGGCGGCGCCGCGGTTCGTCAAGACGATCCCGCTGCCGGGCGACGGCTTCACGCACGACGTCCACGTGGACGCGGCGGGCGTCGCGTGGGTGACGGGGGAGGACGGGACGTTCGGGTTCGACGTGTCCGATCCGCTCAATCCGGCCCTGCTGTACCGGAGCGACCCGTCGATCGTGAACACCGGCGGCGGGCTGCCGGGGGACGACGGCTCCGGGCCTTTGGACTTCCTGCACCACAACATGCTGCGGACGTCGATCAACCTGAGCGACGCGGGTGAGCTGTCCGAGGCCGCGAAGGGGCAGGGCAACGTGCTCGCGATCACCGAGGAGGACTACCTCAAGCCGGGGTGCGAGGGGCAGGGCTCGCTGCAGACGTGGCGGATCACGGACGAGCGGAACCCCGACGGGTCGATCAAGCTCGAGCTGCTCGACCTGTGGACCACGGAGCTCAACGAGCTGATCGCCACGACCGGGCGCTCACCGGCGACGGTCAACTGCTCGGCGCACTGGTTCGACGAGCAGGGCGGCGTGATCGCCCAGGGCTGGTACGACCAGGGCGTGCGGTTCCTGGACATCTCCAACCCGCGCGACATCAAGCAGGTCGGCTACTACGCGACGTTGGGGACCTTCTGGGCCGCGTACTTCGCGCCCGGCGACCCGGGGACCGTCTACGGCCTCGACGTCGCGTCGGGCATCGACGTCCTGCACTTCGATCGCGGCGGTCCGGCGCGCCGCGCGCCGATCACGACCGGCGGCGCGGTGCGGTTCGGCAAGCCCAGCTCACGCTGGGGCTTTGCTTGCCCGCTCGCGATCTAGCTCACTGCCGGGCGGCGGCGTCATCGCCGCCGCCGTGATCACGAGCGCGAATGCGGCCAGGCGCAGCAGCAGCGCGCCCGTGTCCTCCGGCAGCGGCTCCTGGAACACGACCGGGCCGGCGGCGATCGTGATCACGTTGGCCGTGGCGCTCGTGAGCGCGATCACCGCCACCACCGGGCCGAGCTGCAGCGACTTCGCGGAGATCAGCAACGCGACGAGCGACCACACGACGATGATCGCCGCGAACACGACGCTGATGACCCCGATCCCCGAGTGCCCGGTCAGTGCCTTGATCGTGATGTCGCTGCCCGCCCACAACAGGCCCGCGGAGACAGCGAGGGCCGGGCCGTTCGTGCCGTTCCGGATGACGAGCACGATGGCGGCGATCGTCGTGGCCGCGATCGTGACGCCGAAGACGACCGAGTCGTAGTCCGAGTGTGCCTCGTCGGCCGTGCCCTCGAGCGTCGCGGCGAGGAAGGCGAGGCCCGCCGCGGTGAGTCCGACGCCGATCCATTCGCGCCGCGTCACCTGATGGCCGAAGAATCGGTCGGCGACGACCGTGACCAGCACGAGCCCGCCGGCGATCACGGACTGGACCACGCTGATCGGCGCCAACGCCAGCGCCGCGACGTGGAAGCCCCACGACGTCGTCGCCACCACGCACCCGAGCACGTAGATCGGCGACTTGAACAACTCGATCGTGCTGTGGATCGGCCGTTTCGCGTCCACCAGCGGCGCTCGCAACGCGCCCTTGTGTTTCAGGAAGAATCCGATGATCGATCCGAGCGCGGTCAGAACCGCGCACAAGATCCCAAGCTGAACCGACAAAGGCACGGCGAGACAGGGTATGAGGGGCAACGACGTTCGCGACCTGGCGCTGGGGTTTCCCGAGGCCGAGGAGCGCGAGACCTGGGGTCACCCGACCTTCCGGGTGCGCGACAAGATGTTCATGGGCATGGCCGGCGACGAGACGACGGTGACCGTGAAGGCCTCGAAGGAGGCCCAGGCCGCGCTCGTCGGCTCAGAGCCCGGCACCTTCTTCGTCCCGTCCTACGTCGGCCAGCACGGCTGGGTCGGCGTCCGGCTCGAACACGTAGACGCGGCCGAGCTCGCCGAGCTGATCGAGGACGCCTGGCGCGCGACCGCCCCGAAGCGCGTCGTCAAGGCCTACGATGCCGCCGATGCTGGCTGATCGTTTCGCCGCCGCGGGCGCCCGCGAACCCCTCAACGCGCTGGGCGAGCCGGACCGCGCGGAGCTCAGCGCGCTGCTCCTGCGCGTCGAGGACTTCGACGAGTTGCCGGGGCGCTGGCAAGCGGCGTTGTTGGCCGCCGAGACGGGCCGCGGCGGTCAGTCCGGTTGCGGCTGCGGGTGCCACGGCGCTGAGTAGCGGCGCCCCGCGCGACTCGCCGCGCCGGGCCCGCCGTGTCCGGGTAGCTCCGCCGCTCCGCTGACGGCTCACTCAGGCCGCGCCCGGGCGCGGACGTGCTCGCTCGAACGCCCGTGCGTTGGGTCATTGGTCAGTTGAGGTCGCTATGCGATGCGAATCGACCACTCGCCGCGCCCGCGAGCGATAACGCGCCACCCAGGCACGCGAGGTACGACTTTGTCAGCCTGAGCCCCACAAACTCGCACCTCGCTTGGCGTGGGCCGCGGGTGTGCTCGCCGTTCGCGCGGCTGGCTATTCGTCGGGCCAGCGGCCGTGCTCCGCGAAGTACTCGCGTGCGGACTCCTCGGCGTCGCGGTCGTGGTCGCCCTTGGCGCCGTAGCGGAAGAGCACGTTGAGCAGGAACAGGGCGAGGCCGGAGCCGACGAGCATCGCCCAGCCGTCCCAGCGGAGGTCTCCGTCGACGACGAAGAGGACGACGAACCCCGCGAGTACGAGGAGCGCCGGGAGGATGTAGCGAACGAACGTCAGGCCCATCAATCGTCTTCGCCGAACGCTAGCCGCTTCTTCAGGGCGGGCAGGTGCGGGATGACGAAGGCGGCGACGGCGAACAGCAGCAGGATCACCGTCAGGGGGCGCGAGAAGAAGACGGAGAAGTCGTCGCCGGAGGCGGTCAAGGCGCGGCGGGCCTGGGTCTCCATCAGCGGGCCGAGGATGACGCCGAGGATCACGGGGGCGATGGGGAAGTCGAAGCGGCGCATGAAGAACCCCATGACGCCGATCGCGTACATCACGAGCACCTCGACGACGCTGCCGCTGAGCGAGTACACGCCGAGCGTGCCGAACACGAGGATGCCCGCGTACAGCAGTGCGCGCGGGATCTCGAGGACCTTCACCCACACGCGGATCAGCGGGAGGTTCAAAGCGAGCAGCATCACGTTGCCGACGTACAGCGAGGCGATCAGCGTCCAGACGAGCTCGCTCTCGGTCTCGAACAGCTCGGGACCGGGTTGGAGGTCGAAGATCTGGAAGGCGGCGAGCATGATCGCGGCGGTGGCGCTCGTCGGGATGCCCAGCGTCAACAAAGGCACGAGCGTCCCGCTGAACGAGGCGTTGTTCGCCGCCTCGGGCCCGGCCACGCCTTCGATCGCGCCCTCGCCCCATTCACGGTCGGGGTTGAGCTTCTTCTCCGTCGCGTAAGAGAGGAAGGTCGGCACCTCGGCGCCGCCGGCGGGCAGGGCTCCGAACGGGAAGCCGATGCCGGCGCCGCGCAGCCACGGCTTCCACGAGCGCCGCAGGTCCTTCTTGCTCAGCCACGACCCGCCCGGCTCCGTCGGCACGAGCTCCTCGGGCCGCGAGCGCAGCTTGGAGGCCATGTGCAGCGCCTCGCCGACCGCGAACAGCCCGACGGCGACGATCACGATGTTGACGCCATTCCCCAACTGGTCGACGCCGAAGGTCAGCCGCGTCTGTCCCGTCAGCTGATCGATGCCGACGAACCCGATCAGCAGCCCGACGAACAGCGAGGCGAACCCGCGGATCAAGGACGAGGAGGTCAACGCGGTCACCGACGCGAACGCCAGCAGCGTCAACGCGAAGTAGTCCTCGGCCCGGAACTTCACCGCCAAGGACGCCACGGGCTCGGCGAGCAGCGTCAACGCGATGATGCCGATCGTCCCGGCCACGAACGAACCGATCGCGGCTGTCGCCAAGGCGGCTCGGCCACGCCCGCGCTTCGCCATCTCGAAGCCCTCGATGGCCGTCGCCACGGACGCCGACTCGCCGGGCGTGTTCAACAGGATCGACGTCGTCGACCCGCCGTACATCCCGCCCGCGTAGATCCCGGCGAACAGGATGAACGCGCCCGCCGGGTCGTCGAAGTTGAACGTGATCGGCAGCAGCAGCGCGATCGTCAGCGCCGGCCCGATCCCGGGGAGCACGCCGACCAAAGTCCCGAGCGTCACGCCCAGCGCGGCGAGCAGCAGGTTCTGCGGCGTCAGGACGGCGGCGAAGCCGTCGAGCAGGTTGGCGGCGAAGACCAGCACGTCAGACGCCCCAGGGCCCGTTCGGCAGCTGCACGTTGAGCCACTGGGAGAACGCGTAGGACGTGATCACGCCGATCAGCACACCGATGATCACGTCACGCACGGGCGAGCGCGACCCGAGCAGCCACGTCGCCAACCAGTAGAAGATCGCCGTCGCGAGCGCGTAGCCCACGACATCCAGCGACAGCGCGTAGCCCACCAAAAGCGCCACGAGCAGCGCCGGGGTCGACCAGTTCGTGCCCTCGCTCGCCTCCGCGACGTACTCGGCCAGGTCGGCGCCCGGCCACACGAGGAACGCCGCCGAGAGCAGCACGAGCCCCACGGCCGAGACGACCGGCGCGAGCCGCGGCCCGCTCGCCTCCCAGCCGTCGCCGACGCCAAGCGTCGCCACCAACGCGATCAAGCCCAGCGCGAGCAGCACGCCGCCGAAGACGCGCGCGCCCGTCACTTGCCGATGCCCAGATCGGCCACGACCTGCTTCACGCGCTTCTGCTCGCTCGCGACGAACTCGTCCAGCTCGCTGCCGGTCTTGACGAACGGCTGCCAGTCGTAGCGCTTGACGTTCTCCGCCCACGCCGGCGACTCCAACACGGCTTCCACGTACCCGGTGATGCGCTCGCGCTCGGCGTCGTCGATCCCGGGCGGCGCGGCGAGCATGCGCCAGTTCGTCAGCTCGACGTCGACGCCCTCCTCCTTGATCGTCGGCGGCCGCTTGCCGTCGATCTCGGCGTCAACCGGCGAGGACACGGCGAGCAGCCGCATCTTGCCGGCCTCGATCTGGTCGGTGAACTCGCTCAGCCCGGAGATCCCCGCGTCCACGGAGCCGGACAGGATCGCGGCGTTCGCCTCGCCGCCGCCGGAGTGCGCGACGTACTTGGTCGCCTTCGGGTCCGCGCCGAGCACGCGCGCGAGCTCGCCCAGGAGCAGCTGGTCGGTGGAGCCCGCCGAGCCGCCGGCGAACCGGATCGAGCCCGGGTCGGCCTTCAGGTCGTCCGCGAGCTCCTTGAAGGACTGGTACTTGGAATCCGCCGGGACGACGACGCCCTCGGTCTCGGTGATCAGCGTCGCGATCGGCGTCGTGCGCGTGATCGGCACGTCGGTGCCGTTGGTCTCGATCGCGCCGAGCATCACGAGCCCGGTCATCATCAGCTGGTACGGGTCACCGCTGGACTTCGACACCAGCTCGGATAGCCCGAGCGTCCCGCCCGCGCCCTCGACGTTGAACACCTCGACGCCGTCGTCCAACCCGGCATCCCGCGAGGAGGCCTGGAACGCGCGTGCGGTCGTGTCCCACCCACCGCCGGCCGCGGCGGGCGCCATGATCGCGAGTTGACGCGTCGGATACGGCTGCGACGTGTCGTCGCCGCCGGACGCTCCCCCCGGCACGATGATCGCGACGAGCGCGAGAACGGCAAGCACGCCGCCGATGACAGCCCTGGACCCCACCGCGGCTGCCTGTACCCCGTCGGCGGCATCACCCAACACCCACCCTTGCTTTCACGTGTCACTGGCTGATAGAAACCGGTGAGGGCGTGATGAGACGCCTATGAGAGGGTCACTCGTCGATTGGAGAGACGATGAGGAGGAGAAGTGTGGGCCTGGCTCTTGCGAGCCTGGCCTTGCTGGCCCCTGCGGCCGCGGACGCGAAAGCGAAGGCGGTCGAGCCGTACAAGGTGCTCGTGGTGACGAGCACGACCGACGAGACCTCGGCCGCGGGCGTGAGTGCGATCACCGCCGCGGTCGGCGCCGACGGCGTCGTCACGGCCCCCGCGCCCGCCGCGGTCGGCGGGCAGTTCACCCCCGAGGGACTCGACCAGTACCGCGCGGTCGTGTTCCTGAACACGGGCATGGCGAGTCCGCTCACGGACCCGCAGCGCGCGAACTTCGAGGCGTACTACAAGAAGGGCGGCGGCTTCGTCGGCATCGGATCGGCGATCGAGACCGACGCGTCCTGGCCGTTCATGACCGGGCTGCTCGGCGCGCGTTCGACCGGACGCGTCGCATCCCAGCTCGCGACCATCAAAGTCGCCGACCGCGTCCATGACGCGAGCAAGGACCTCCCGCAGTACTGGGAGCGCACCGAGCCCTACTACAACTTCGACACGAACGTCCGCGGCGTCTCGCACGTGCTGATGAGCGTCGTCGAGAAGCCGTTCGAGCCCCAGCCGCAGGGCAAGGTGCTCAAGGGCATCGACGGCGGCACGATGGGCGCCGACCACCCGGTGGCCTGGTGCAAGGACTTCCAGGCCGGGCGCAGCTTCTACACCACGCTCGGCGGCACGGCGGGAAGCTTCAACGCCGGCCTGCAACCGCACCTGAAGGGCGCGATCAGCTGGGCCGCCGGCCAGAGCAACGCCACCTACAGCGACTGTGGCGCCACGGTGCTGCGCAACTACCAGCAGACCAAGATCAGCGCCCCGCCCAACACGAACGAGCCGATCGGTTTCGATCAGCTCCCGGACGGCCGGATCCTGCAGACCGACCGCCGCGGCGGCATCCGCCTGCACAACCCGGCCACGGGCCAGACGACGATCCTCGCCGACTTCGGGGCCGCGACCGTGCCGCTGTCCCAGCGGACGTACACGAACTCCGAGGACGGCATGTACGGCCCGGCGATCGACAACGACTTCGCCAACAACAAGTGGGTGTACCTCTTCTACTCGCCGCAGACGGTCACCGACGTCAAGCTGTCCGACGGCTCGATCGTCACGCAGACCACGCCCGCCACGACGCCGCCGGTCACGTCGCCGAACAAGAACGCGTGGGACCCGTACGTCGGCTACTTCCAACTGTCGCGGTTCAAGTTCATCGAGGACGCCGCCGGCGCCCGGCTCGACCTCGGCTCGGAGCAGCAGATCCTGCGCCAGCCGGTCAACCGCCAGGAGTGCTGCCACGTCGCGGGTGACATCGACTTCGACAAACACAACAACCTGTGGCTCGTCACGGGCGACGACAACCCCGCCGGCGGCATCAACGGTGGCGGCCACGGGCCGATGAACGACCAGCTCACCGACGAGCAGCAGATCGTCCGGCTCACGAACGCGACGGGCGGCACCTACACGCTCACGTTCAACGGCCAGACGACGGCGCCGCTCGCGTTCAACGCGACCGGAGCCGACGTGGACGCCGCGCTCGAGGCGCTCTCGAACATCGAGGCGAACGAGGTCCAGACCAGTGGCGGCCCGGCCAACACGGCGAACCTGAACGTGTTCTTCCGCCGGGGCAAGGCGCAGTCCAACCAGGCGCAGCTCACGATCGACGGGGCAGCCCTGACGGGCACGACGCCGACGGTCGCGGTCACGACGCAGCAGGAGGGCGGCTGGTACCAGCGGCCCACCGGCGACTCGCGCCGTGGTGCCCTGAACTCCAACGACCTGCGCGGCAAGCTCATCCGCATCAAGGTCAAGGACGGCGCCATCGCCGCCGCCGACGCCAACAAGGCCGACTTCGGCTCCGGCACCGGCGCGTACACCATCCCGGCCGGGAACCTGTTCCCGCTGCAGAACGGCGCGCCCCAGCCCAAGACCCGCCCGGAGATCCACTCGATGGGCTTCCGCAACCCGTTCCGCGTCCAGGTGGACGAGAACGACGTGGCGTACATCTCCGACTACTCGCCGGACGCCAATACGCCGCAGCGCTCACGTGGGCCGGGAGGCACCGGCCGCTACCAGATCGTGCGCGCCCCGGCCAACTACGGCTGGCCGGCGTGTTACTCCAAGACGCTCGGCTACTACGAGTGGGAGTACCACGAGTTCGCGACCGGGACGACCACCGCGGGCAAGCCGAAGCACGACCCGCCGCGCCATCACGACTGCGGCGCCGCGAACCAGATCAACGACTCGCGCTGGAACCTCGAGGGCGGCCCGGGCTTCGAGGCCGGCCTGCGCGAGCTCCCGCCGGTGACCAACCCGGACATCTGGTACTCGTACCAGGACAACCCGAACGCCAACCGGCCGAACGGCATCGGCACGCCGTGCCGCGGCTACTACGACACGACGCCGGGCACCCCGGTCCCCGGATCGGCCACCGAGTGCCCACGGCTCTTCCCGGAGCTGTTCACGGGCGGTGTCGCGGCGCACGGTGTCGCGAAGTACAACTTCGACGCCGCGAACCCGAGCACCAAGAAGTTCCCGCCGTACTACGACGACTCGGTGATCCTGGGCGAGTTCGGCCAGGACACGATGCGTGAGGTCAAGCTCGACGGCGACAACCACGTGTTCAAGATCAACCGGTTCCTCGACTGCGGCGCGGCGAACGTCGCGACGTCGCCGTTCCTGTTCGAGTGCGACAACCCGATGGACATGCAGTGGGGCGCGGACGGCGCGTTCTACCTGCTGACCTACGGCGACGGGTTCTTCAACATCAACCTCGACGCCGGCATGTACAAGTGGGAGTACGCCAAGGGGCAGCGCGCCCCGAAGGCAGTGCTGACCGCGGACAAGACCAACGGCCCGGTGCCGCTGACGGTCAACTTCTCGAGCGCGGGTTCGCTGGACGAGGACCCGGGCGAGTCGATCCGCTACGAGTGGGACTTCGGGGACGGCTCGCCGATGTCCGAGGAGGCCAACCCGACGCACACGTACACGCGGGCCGGCCGCTTCCAGGCCGTGCTGACCGTGATCGACTCGTCGGGCAAGCGCACGTCGACGAGCACGCCGATCACCGTGGGCAACACCGCCCCGACGGTGACCGTGACGGTCCCGATCGCGGGCGGGACGTTCGCCTTCGGCGACAAGATCCCGTACGTGGTGACCGTCACCGATCCGGACGACGGCACCGTCCTGTGCTCGGACATCCTCACCACGTTCGTGCTCGGGCATGACTCGCACGGGCACGGCGAGGAGGAGAAGACGGGCTGCTCCGGCAACCTGCAGACGATCGCCGACGACGTCTCCCACGGCGGCAACGTGTTCGGCATCATCAGCGCGACCTACACCGACAAGGGTGGCCGGGGCGCCAGCAGCGCCGCGCCGCCGCTGACGACGGTCGGGCAGACCAAGATCAACCAGCGCAAGCAGGAGGTCGAGCACGCCGTCACGCAGTCCGGCACGAACACCGCGGCCAACACCGACGGAGGGGCCGGCACGCATCGCGGCAGCCTCGCGGCCGGTGACTGGATCCAGCTCAACGGGCCGTACAACCTGACGAACATCAACTCGATCACCTACCGCGTGGCCGACACGGCCGCAGGGCGCACCGCCGGCTCACCGCTGGCGGCGATCGAGGTCCGTCAGGACTCGATCACCGGTCCGATCCTGGCCACGCACAACCTCGTCTCCACCGGGGCGACGGACGTGTGGAGCAGCCAGACGTTCCCGATCGCGATGGACGGGACGCACGAGATCTTCCTCGTGTTCCGCGCCGTCACGAACGGCCAGACGGGGAACAACCTGTTCAACCTCAACTTCGCCGAGTTCAACGGCGAGGGGATCTCGGTGGTGAAGGCCCCGCCGGCGACCGGGACCGTCGGCGGCTCCGTGCCGGCGACGTTGTCGCTGACGCTCGGCGCTCCGGCGACGTTCGGCGCGTTCACGCCGGGTGTGGCGAAGGAGTACACGGCGTCCACGACGGCGAATGTCATCTCGTCGGCGGGCGATGCGGCGCTGAGCGTCGCGCCGAGCCCGGCGTTCCTGACCAACGGTGCGTTCAGCCTGGCTGAGCCGCTGCAGGTGTCGCTGAGCAAGTCGGCCTGGACGGCCCCGACGTCGAACGAGATCGTCGACATCGGGTTCAAGCAGCTGATCAAGGCCAACGATCCGTTGCGCACGGGCAGCTACAGCAAGACGCTCACCTTCACGTTGTCGACCACGACTCCGTAAGGCGAGGCATCCGAGGCCGCCGTGTTCCCTTCGGGGAGCGCGGCGGCTTCAGCGCACGTCGAGCAGATCGACCACGAAGACGAGCGTCTCGTTCGGTCGGATCGAGGCCTGCCCGTGGTCGCCGTAGGCGAGGTCGGGCGGGACGATCAGCTCGCGGCGACCGCCGACGTGCATGCCGGCGAGGCCCTTCTCCCAGCCCTGGATGACCTGATTGGCGCCGAGGAGGAACTGGAACGGCTTGCCGCCGTCCCACGTGGAGTCGAAGACGAACCCGTCATCCCAGCGGATGCCCTTGTACTCGACGGCGAGGGCCTTGCCGCGCTGCGCCACGGCGCCCTTGCCGACCTCGAGGTCGCGGACGACGAGCTTGGCGGGCGGATCACCCTGGCGCACCGAGATCTCCGGCTCGTCCTTGCCCGAGGGCGTGATCTCCGGCATCGGGGTGGGATTCCCGGTCACCTTCTCGATGATCGGCGTCGGCGTGGCCGTGGCCTCGGCGGTGGCCGTCTCCGTGGGCGTGGTGTCCGCGGCGGGCTTGGAGTCCCCGCAACCGGCGAGCATCAGCGCGGCGAGCGCGGCGAGAATGGTGAGTCGAGACGTCATGGTGAAAAAGGAGCGCCGGCGGATTCGCCGGCGCTCCCAAGGTAGTGCGGTACTACTTGCTGCTTACGGCGTGGTGCTGGACAGCGTGAACGTCAGCGTCTTGCCGTACGTGCCGCGCAGCAGCGTCTCGGACGCGCCGATGGACTGCTGGAACCCGAGGGTCACGCGGCTGGCCGTGACCGGCTCCGTCCACGTGAGCAGGTTCGTCGACGCGCCGGTCTCCGAGAGGGCCGCGTAGGCCGGGTTCGGGTTGGCGGCGGTCGCCGCGCGGATCTTCAGCGGCTGCTGGAGGGCGCGGGTGCCGTTGACCAGGTGGCCGGCGGCGTTGGTGCTGTTCTCGACGAGGGACAGCGTCGCGTCCGGCGTCGTGGTGGTGACGTCGGCGATCAGCGACGTCGCGTAGTCACGCGCCACGCCGGGGACGAAGGCGCCGAAGCTGGCCGGACCGGTCAGGTCCAGCGAGAGCTGGCTGGCGACGGTGCCGCCGACCTCGACCGGAACCGACAGCGAGGCGCCGCTGGTGGCGACGAGCTGGATGCTGTTGGTGGCCGCGTCCGCGTTGGAGGCGAAGTTGAGCTTCGCGATCGACGTGGTGACCGCGCGGCGCGGGTTGAACCGCACGAACACCGTGCAGCTCGAGGGCGCCTGGCCGACGGCGGCCGCGGGCAGCGCGCCGGTGGTGCAGGTGTTGCTGGTGATCGTGAAGTCACCGGTCGACGAGGTCGGCTCGTTGCCGCCCTGGTTGCCGAGCGTGACGTTCGTGATCGTGAGCGGCGCGTCGCCGAGGTTCTCGACCTTGATCGGCACCGGCTGAGCGGAGCCCGTCGGGGCGGCCTTCTCGGCGCCGAACGTCGGCATCGAGGCGTACAGGGCCGGCGCGGCGGCGCCGCGGACGGCGTCGAACGAGTTGCGCGCGGCGGCGAACGCGTCGAACGTCGCGGACGGCGGATCGAGCTCGTAGTGGTACCACTTGACGTTGCTGTTCTTCGCCGCGGCGAAGATGGGCGTGTAGTCGATCTCGCCCGTGCCGAGCTGCACCGGGTTGCCGGAGCGGCCGATCGGCGCGATGTTCGTCAGGTCCTTGACGTGCATCATCTCGATGCGCGTGCGGTAGCGCGTGAGCAGATCAGGGACGCTGACCGGCGCGTCCGAGGCCCAGCCCGCGTCGATCTCGGCGGCGACGTAGCGCACGTCCGTGTTGTCCATCAGGATTTCCCACGCGGTCTTGATCGTGCCGTTGACGTCGTACTTCGCGTCGAACTCGCCCGTGTGGTTGTGGATGTAGACCTTGCCGACGCCGGCTTCGACCGAGCGCTTGCCCAGTCGATTGAGCGTCGCGGCCGTGGCCAGCGTCTGGGCGTAGGTGCCCTGACCCGGGGCGGCGGTGCCGCCCGAGCCGATGAACTGCTGGCCCAGGGTCTTGGCGGTGGCGATCTCGCTGTCCCACGTGGACTCGGTGACGCCGCCGTGGCGACCCACGATACGCAGGCCGTACTGGTCGGCGAGCGCGCGGAAATCGGCCGCGCTCATGCCGTGCAGGCTGTACGGCTCGACGACGCGGATGCCCTTGGACTGCAGCATCGCGAAGATCTCACCGACCTTCGTCTTCTGCTCGGCGGCCGTGCCGGTGATGTACCGGCTGAAATTGAACATCTGCATGCCGGTCTGGCCGACGGGCAGACCCGCGCCCATGCTGGCCGGACGCTGGGCGTGAGCGGCGGTGGACGTCGCCAAGGCGGCGACCCCGGTCACGGCCACAACGGCGCACGTACGCGCGCGCCGAGAGATTCCCTTCATGTAGCTCCTCCTCTAAGGGCCCTTGCGACAGACGGGACCCAATGACAACCCGAACTGCAAGGTAGCGGAGCTTTGGAGCAGAAGTCAACCGACTTTGTGTTTTCCGTACGCTTTCATCTGCCTTTCATCTAACAAAAGTTGCAGCTGTCACCCCAGGTTCCAGATGCCGCCGGCGATCGTCGGAACGACTTCCAGCGCGAGCTGGAAACGCTCGGGCATCGCGTCGCCGGACCGCGGGAACAGCAGGCAGCCCTTCTTGTTGCGCAGCACGTCGATCCGCACGATCCCGTCCAGGCCGTTGGAGCACTTGGCGCTGGCCTCGGGGTCGAGCGGGGTCGGCTCTTCACCGGGGTACGTGATCGACGCCTGCTCCATCGGTCGGTCGTAGATCGCGATGCCGGTGCTCTCGAGCGTGACGTAGACCGCCATCAGGTCGTCCTCGACCGGCTTGACGTCGGTGACCGTGACGTCGAACCGCACGCCGATCTCCGTGCCCGTGAGCGTGATCGTCTCACCCAGCTTCGCCTCGGCCGGCTTGGGCGGCTGGTGATACTCCGCCTCGATGCTTCCGGCCTCGCTGTCCTCGTGCGCGTGGGCCTGGCCGTAGTACTCGACGACGCCGGGGGAGTAGCCCTCCAGGTCGTGCTGCTCCTCTGACTCGGTCTCGGCCGTCGCGGTGGGCGTCGCGGCCTTCGGTGTCTGCGGCTCTGACGATCCGCCGCACCCCGCCAGCATGGCGGCGAGCACGAACGTTCCCAACAACTTGCGCATTCTTCTCCTGACATAGCACGGGGGCGCCGGTCAAAGACCGACGCCCCCGTTTGACCCCTAATGGATAAGGGTGACTACTGGCTTACGGCTGCGTGGTGGACAGCGTGAAGGTCAGCGACTTCGTGTACGAACCCGAGCGCAGCACTTCGTTGGCGACGATCGCCTGACGGAAACCGATGGTGACGTTGTCGGCACCGGCCGTCGGGCCGTTGTAGGTGAGCAGGTTCGTCGGCGTGCCGGCGGTCGAGCTCAGCGGGGCGAACGCGGACGTCGTGTTGGCGGCGTTGGTCGCGTTGACCTGCAGCGGCTGCGACAGCGAGAACGTGCCGTTGACCAGCCGGCCGGTGGCGGCGGCGCTCGAGTCGGTGACCGAGAGCGTCGCGTTGCCGGCGGTGCTGATGACCGTGGCCGCGGCGGCCGCGTCGTACGTGCGGGCCGTGGCCGGCACGAACGAGCCGAAGCTGCTCGGCGTGCCGAGCGTGAGGCTCAGCGTGGTGGGAACGGTGCCGGCGACGCCACCGGTCGCGTCGGCCGTGCTCTGGCCGTTGAGCAGGATGGACTCCGTCGCGTTGTCGGCGTTCGAGACGACGATCAGACGGGCCACCGACTTGGTGCTGGTGCTCGTGGGCTTGAAGCCGACGTTGACGAAGCAGGTCGCGTTCGGAGCGATGGCGCCGGCGGTGCAGCCGGCGGCGTCGAGGACCTGGAAGTCAGCGGGGCGCTCGCCCTCGCGGACCTGCAGCTGCGAGCCCGCGGTGTTGTTCGTGGCCAGCGCGATGCTCGTGATGGTGAGCGGCGCGTCGCCGGTGTTCTTGATCGTGATCGGGAGCACGTTGGCGGCAGCCGCGGTACCGGCGGCGACCGACGGGAACGTGGTCGGCAGGGCGAGGACGGACGGGACGACCGCCGGGCCGCGACCCTTGAGGTTGCGGAGGCTGATCGGCAGGTCGGTCAGCGTCGCGCCGTCCTGCTCCTGGCTGTAGTACTGGACCTTGCCGAGGCCGGCGGCGAGGATCGGCCGGTAGTCGACGTCACCGGTGCCGAAGGCGCGCGGCGAGCCCGTGCGCGTGTTGGGCGGCGTGGGAGCGGTGGCGCTGCAGCCGGGGCCACCCTGCGTCCAGTTGATGCAGACGCCGTCCTTGACGTGCATCAGCTTGATGCGCGTCGGATACTTGTTGATGAACGCGGCGGTCGCCGTGCCGGAGGTGTCGTCGAACGCGTCGGTCGCCCAGAAGGCGTCAACCTGGTAGGCCACGTAGCGCGGGTCGGTGCGCTCGACCTGGATGTCCCACGCGGTCTTGAGCACGCCGTTGTCGACGTGCTTCTGGTCGAACTCGTTCGTGTGGTTGTGCAGGTAGACCGGGCCCACGCCGTTCTCGACGGAGTACTTGCCGAGGCGGTTGAGCGTCTCCGCGCTGCGCAGGATCTGGTCGTAGTTGTTGAGGTTGTAACCGTCGGCCTGGCCGTTGCCCGTGCCGATGTAGTCGAGGCCGATGACCTTGGCGGCCGCGACACGCGCGGGCCACTGGGCCTCGTTGAGGCTGCCGTGCCAACCGGCGGCGTGCAGGCTGTGCTTGTCGAGCAGCTGGCGGTACTGCTTCCAGCCGTACGGACCGTCGATGTTCTCGTTGGTCGGCAGGCCGGCGTGGCCGAAGAGCTCGACGCTGTCGAGGCCGTTGGCCGCGAAGTAGCCGAAGAGCGCGTCGAGGCGGTTCCAGCGGCACTCCGTGGACGTGGCGGTGGCGCAGCTCGAGCCGTCAGCGGCGTTGGCGACGGTCAGCGCCGGCGGGGCGGTCCCGAGGCCGCCGCCGTTGCTGATGTACCCGGAATGGGTGAAGAGCTGGATGCTGCTCTGGCCGGTGGGGACACCGTTGCCGGTCTTCTCCGGGAACGTGTCCTGGGCGGACGCGGTGCCGGTCAGCGCGAGCGCCCCGGCGGCCGCGAGCGCGGCGCACGTGCGTGTGCGCCGAGAGATTCTCTTCATGTAGCTCCTCCTCATAGCTGGCCCCGGTAACAGGACCTAATGACAACCCGATGAGAAAGCTAGCGGAGCTTACGCAACTAAGTCAATGGACTTTTGTCTTACAAGACCGCCAAAGCTTACTCGTGTAGCTAGTCGTCACCGCAGGGTGGCCGCCGTGCTCCACGTCTTGCCGCCGTTCGTGGACTTCCGGATCTTGCCGCCGACGATGGCCACGAAGAGCTCGTCTTTTCGTCCAGAAGTTGTAATTTCACTCGGGAGACCGCCGACATCGCCGCGGTCTTCCCAGTTCTCGCCGCCGTCCGCGCTGACGCGGAGCTTGCCGTTGCGGTCGAGGCTGTACAGCGCATCCGCTGCCGGCCAGGCCAGGCGAGCACCGAAGGAGGTGTCGCGGGGGCGCCAGGATTGACCGCCGTTGGTGGACACGAATGTCCCCTGTTCGGTCGACACGGCCCAGTGGTCGGGGTCGTCCGGGTCGACGACGATGTCGATCGGCAGGTTGGGGGGCGTGCTCGTCTGCCACGTCTTGCCACCGTCGCTCGAGACCTGGATGTCCGGCGACTCGACGGTGACGGCGAAGATGCGGTCGCCGAAGACCTCGAGCTCGTGGTAGTCGGCCTCGGCCGTCCCTTCCACGACTTCGAACGTCTTGCCGAGGTCGCTCGACGTCAGGAGCGGCAGGTTCTCGGGGAGGTTGCCCTGTCGCGGGTGGCCGTTCGCGAGCAGTTCACCGGGACCCGTGAAGCGCAGCACCATGTTCCCGGAGACCGTGCCCTTGGCCTCGGGCGTCTCGACCACGCCGAGGATGCGCTCGCCCTCCTTCTCGCCCGGGCGGACGATGAACATCGCCGGGCCGCTTCCGACCATGATCGTGCCGTCGCCGGGGTCGACCGTCACCGAGTTGACGGCGGGGCTCGAGCTGTCGTCCGGCGCGGGCGGGGGCTCCAGGTCGAGTTCCCCGTCGGTGCCGGGGGTCTCCTGGGGCGGGATCTCGACGCTCGGCTCCGGCGTCGGCGCCGGAGGTTCTGGGTCGCTCCCGCTGCCGCACGCGGCGACCACCAGGACCAGCAGCAGTGGGAAGGTACTTCTAAGGCGCACAGTTGAACCTCGCGCGGCCGGCGGCCATCTCGATTGCGCCCAGCAGGTGGGCGAGGTAACGGCGCTCGGAGAAGGACTCCCGCGTGTGCCCCATCGCGGTGTACACCGAGCGGCCGCCATCGTAGCGGTGACACCAGGCGATCGGATGGTCGGCGCCCATCGTGCCGCCGCTGTAGGTGGTCTCGTCCACCGTGGCCAGCACGTGCACGCCGGCGCGCGGGTTGCGGTCGAACTCGTACCACTCGTCCGTCCGCGTCCAGGCGGCGGGCAGGCCCTTGGTCGCCGCGGAGGTCCGGTCCTCCACCCGCACGGTCGCGCGCGCCGTCCCGGGCGCGTGACGCGTGAAGCGCGCGCCCACGAGACCCTCATACCAGGCCCATTTCCCGCGTGTATCAGAGGCGGCGTGCACTCCGAGATAGCCGCCGCCGGCCTTGATGTAGCGCTCGAATGCCCGCTGCTGGGTGCGATCGGCGATCGGCGTGCCGGTGGCCGAAAGGAAAATCACGGCGTCGTAGCGATTCAGGACCTTCGAGGTGAACCGGCTGGACGAACTGGTCGTATCCACCGTCATACGGTGCGTTCGCCCTAGCCTTTGAATGGCCCGCACTCCGTCCGGGATCGATTCGTGACGGAAGCCGGTCGTCTTCGTGAGCACCAGCACACGAAGGCGCTCGGACGATTGGCTAGTACGGGCCTCACTTCCGCAAGCGGACGCTAGCGTCAAGGTGAGGGCGAGGAAGAGCACTCGTAGCACTGGGACGCACCTAGCCGAAAGATTTGTTTTGCCCGGCAACGAACAGACTTGGTCTTGACATGCAGCATAAAGTGGACGCGATGAAGCGAGGAGAGGCACGCCGCTACGGTGGTCGTGCAGTGGAGGGTCCAGGTCATGAGTAACCGTGTCGGCGTGTGGCTCGTCGGCGGCCGTGGTTCGGTTGCCACCACCGCGCTCACCGGCGCGGCAGCGGTCGGCGCCGGTCTCGCGGAGCCGACGGGCATGGTCACCATGCGTCCAGACTTCGCCGAAGCGGGCATGCCCGCGCTCGGCGACCTCGTCTTCGGCGGGCACGACGTCGTGGAGACGCCGCTCGCCCTGCGCGCCGCGCGTCTGGTCGACGACGGCGTGCTCCCGGTCGGGCTGCCGAACGCCCTCGGCGCGGCCATCGAGGCCGCCGAGTCCGAGCAGCGTCCCGGCATCACCGGTCACGACGCCCGCACCGAGCCGCGTCCAGCGCTCGCCCGCATCGTCTCGGACCTCACGTCGTTCAAGACCCGTCACGACCTGCAGAAGCTGGTCGTGCTGAACGTCTCCTCCACGGAGGCGCCGGTCGAGCCACATCCCGCGCATCAAGACCCAGCATTGCTCATGGATGCCCTGGATCGCGGTCTGGGTGTCCTCCCGCCAAGCGCGCTGTACGCGCTGGCGGCGATCGAGGTCGGCGCCGCGTTCGTGGACTTCACGCCGTCCGTCGGCGCCCGCCTGCCCGCCATCGAGGCGCTGGCCGAGGCCCACGAGGTCCCGGTGGCCGGCTCGGACGGCAAGACGGGCGAGACGTTCATGAAGTCGGTGCTGGCGCCCGCGCTGGGTGCGCGCAACCTGAAGGTGCGCTCCTGGGCCGGGTTCAACATCCTCGGCGGCGGTGACGGTGCGGCGCTGGCCGATCCGGATCGCGTGCAGTCCAAGCTGGACTCCAAGGGCAAGCTGCTCGAGGACATCCTCGGGTACCCGGTCGAGGCGCCGATCCGCATCGAGGACGTGCGCGACATGGGCGAGTGGAAGACCGCCTGGGACCACATCGTCTTCGAAGGCTTCCTCGGCGTGCGCATGAAGCTCCAGTTCACCTGGGAAGGCTGCGACTCGACGCTCGCCGCTCCGCTGCTGCTGGACCTGATCCGTTTGATGGCGCTGGCGCTGGACCGCGAGGAACGCGGCCCGCTGGCCGAGCTGGCGTTCTTCTTCAAGGATCCCGTGGGCACGAACGAACACGCGATGCATCGCCAGTACGAGATGCTCGAGCGCTGGGTCCTCCAGCGGGTCACCGCCTAAGGATGCAACGCGGCCTTCGCCGACGGCCGGGAATTCGCCGCGCGGGGGACCTCGCCGAGCTCGTGCGACTCCCGGCGGTGTTGTCCGTGCCGGGCGACGTGCTCGTCGGCGTCGCCGCTTCCGGGCAACTCGGGAACGTCGGCCGGACCGCGCGGCTGGTCGGCTCCTCGTCGTTGATGTACCTGGCCGGGATGGCCTTGAACGACTACGCCGACCGCGAGATCGACGCGGTCGAGCGTCCGTCGCGACCGATTCCCTCCGGGCGCATCTCCCCTGAGTTCGCGCTGGGGTTCGCGGGTGCGCTGACGATGGGCTCGCTGGCGCTGGCCGTGTCCGCCGACGGTCGCGACGCACTGACGGTGGCGTGGCCGCTGGCCGCGGCCGTGTGGGGCTACGACCTGTTCGGCAAGTCGACGCCGGTGGCGTCCTTGTCGATGGCCGCCTGCCGCGGGCTGGACGTGATCATGGGCTCGGGCACTCGCAACGCCGTCGCGGCGCTGCCCGCCGCCGCCGTCGTCACCGCGCACATCACGGTCGTGACGGAGGTCTCCCGCCAGGAGGTCACCGGCGGCGACGCGAGCGTGTCCAAGCGTGCGCTCGCCGGCACGGTCGCGGTCGCGAGCGCGAGTGCGCTGCTCTCCCAGCGCGCACCGAAGGTCGCGCGCGTCGCGGCGCTCGGGCTCGCCGGTGCGTACGGCGCGTTCGTCGGCCGCGCGCACGTGGACGCGATCGAGGATCCGACGCCGGCGCGGCTGCAGAAGTCGGTCGGCGCTGGGATCATGGGTCTGATGCCGCTCGAGGCGGGCCTGCTCGCCGGATCTGGGTCGGTGGTTCCGGCCGCGGGCGTGGCTGCGCTGTTCCCGCTCGCGCGCAAGATGTCGAAGCGGAGGAAAGTAACGTGAGCCTGAGGTTCGGCTACGTGAGCAACGGGCTCTCCGACCACCGGCTCGACCACGCGCTCGAGCTGCTCGCCGACAACGGCTACTCCGGCATCGCGCTGACGCTGGACCACATCCACTTCGATCCGTTCGCCCCGCGCCTTCGCGCGCGCGCGCAACGCGTGCGCGCGGAACTGGAAGAGCGCGGGATGTCCTGTGTAGTGGAGACAGGTGCACGGTTCGTCCTGGATCCGCGCCGCAAGCACTTCCCGACGCTGGTGTCCGACGGGCGCCAGAAGCGCGTCGACCTGCTGTGCACGGCCGTGGACGTGGCGGTGGACCTCGGCGCGCCGGTCGTCTCCATGTGGAGCGGATCGATCGCGGCCGACGAGTCGCCCGAGCGGGCGTGGGAGCTGCTGGTGGACGGCTGCGAGCGTGTCGTCGCCCACGCGGACGCGAACGGGGTCACGCTCGCCTTCGAGCCGGAGCCCGGGATGCTGGTGGAGCAGCTGTCGGACTACGAGCAGCTGCGAGAGCGGCTCGGGCACCCGAAGGCGCTCGGGCTGACGCTGGACATCGGGCACATCGTCTGCCTGGAGCCGATGTCGGTGACCGAATGCGTCCGGCGCGGCGCGGATACGCTCGCGCACGTCCACATCGAGGACATGCGCCGCGGCGTGCACGAGCACCTGATGTTCGGTGACGGCGAGCTGGACCTCGACGAGAGCCTGAGGGTTTTGACGGAGATTGGGTACGAGGGGATGGTCGCGGTCGAGTTGTCGCGCCACTCCCACGCCGCGCACGAGACGGTGCCGGCGGCAAGGGCCGCGTTGCGCGCGGCAGAGCGTGAGGCGGTGCGATGAAGGATTTGGCTGCAGCGTTGGAGGCGCGGGCGAAGCCCGAGGGCCTGGAGTGGTTGCGCGAGACGAGCGCCGCGGTGGCGGCGGACGTCGGCGCGCTGCGATCGCGCTTTGCGATGGTGGGCCGCAAGGTCGGGCGCGAGCCGCTCGACGAAGGCGCCGACCCGAGCGACGTGTGGGCGTGGACGATCGAGGATGCCGCGCGCGTGCTCCTGCTCCTCGCCGCGGGCTACCGCGCCGAGGGAGAGCTGGCCGAGCTGTACCGGTTCGGGGACGCGGCCGAGCGCCGCGGCGTGCTCCAGGCGCTGCCGTATCTGGACATCGAGGACCGCGGGCTGGCTCTCGTCGACGACGCCATCCGGACGAACGACACGCGGCTGATCGCCGCGGCGCTCGGCCCGTACGCGACCAAGTACCTCTCGGACGAGCAGTACGACCAGGCCGTGCTCAAGTGCGTCTTCGTCGGCGTGCCCATCACCGGGCTCGACGGCATCCCGTCCCGCGTGACGCCGGACGGTGCCCGCATGCTCGGCGCGTTCGTGCACGAGCGCGTGGCCGCCGGGCGCGACCTGCCGCCCGAGGTCTGGACCGTGATCGACAAGTACCCGCCGGCGGAGGAGATCGCCGCGATCGAAGCGGAGCTGCAGAGCCCGTTCGACGATCGCCGAGCCGCGGCGGAACGTGCGCTGAGCTACAGGAGCTGACATGAGGATCTTCGACCCCCACGCGCACATGACGTCGCGTACGACCGACGACTACGAGGCGATGTACGCCTCGGGCGTGCGGGCGCTGGTGGAGCCGGCGTTCTGGCTGGGCCAGCCGCGCACCTCGGTCGGCTCGTTCATCGACTACTTCAACTCCCTGCTCGGCTGGGAGCGCTTCCGCTCGGGGCAGTTCGGCATCCGCCATCACTGCACGATCGGCCTGAACCCGAAGGAGGCGAACGACGAGGCGCTGGCCCGCGAGGTCATCGACGTCCTGCCGCGCTTCCTCGGCAAGGACGGCGTCGTCGCCGTCGGCGAGATCGGTTTCGACGCGATGACCGCGGCCGAGGAGTGGGCGCTGCAGGCGCAGCTCGAGCTCGCGAACGAGTACGAGCTGCCGGTGCTCGTGCACACGCCGCACCGCGACAAGGCGCACGGCACGCTCAAGACGATCGAGATGGTCGTGGCGTCGGGCGTCAAGCCCGAGTTCGTGGTCATCGACCACAACAACGAGCTCACCGTCAAGGACGTGCTGGACTCCGGCTGCTGGGCGGGCTTCTCGATCTACCCGGGCACCAAGATGGACGAGCACCGAATGGTGCGCGTCGCGCAGGAGCACGGCCTGGACCGGATCCTCGTCAACTCGGCGTGTGACTGGGGCGTCTCGGACCCGCTGAAGGTGCGCAAGACCGCGGACGCGATGGCCGAGGCCGGCTTCAGCGCGGACGACATCGACCGGCTCGTGTGGCGCAACCCGGTGGAGTTCTTCGCGCAGAGCGACCGGCTGATCCTCGACGACATCGTCGACGCGGACCTGACGGCGACGTTCGAGGGCAGCGGCGTGCTGCGCGGTGAGCGGTAGTGAGGCTGCGGCACCCCGACGGCAGCCTGCTCCATCTCGCGTATTGCTCCAACGTCCATCCCGCTGACGATCTCGACGGCGTCTCGGCGCAGCTCGAGCGCTACACGGCGCGCGTGCGCGAGCGCCTGGACGTGCCGTCGCTGGGGATCGGGCTGTGGGTCGCCGCGCCGGCGCTGGCCGATGTGGGTGCCGCCGATCGGCTTGCCGATCAGCTGGACCGGTTGGGGCTCGAGGTCGTGACCCTGAACGGCTTCCCGTACAAGGCGTTCCACGCCGAGGTCGTCAAGACCGACGTGTACTGGCCGCACTGGGCCGAGAAGCCGCGCCACGAGTACACGCTCGGGCTGGCGCGTCTGCTCGCGAAGCTGCTGCCCGACGATGTGCAGGAGGGCTCGATCTCCACGCTGCCGCTCGGGTGGCGCGTGGGGTGGACGGCCGAGCAGCAGGACGCTTCGCTGCGGGCGCTGGCCGATCTCGCGGGTGAGCTCGAGGCGCTGGAGCGCGAGACGGGCAAGAAGATCCGGATCGCCATGGAGCCCGAGCCCGGGTGCACGATCGAGACGATCGCCCAGGCGTGTGATGCGTTGCGCGGGCTGGCGCCAGACTGGATCGGCGTCTGCCTGGACTCCTGCCACCTCGCCGTGCAGTTCGAGACGGGCGCGGGCGCGGTGGCCGCGCTCGACGAGGCGGGGCTGTCGGTCGTCAAGACGCAGGTGTCTTCGGCCCTGCGCGTGGATGACCCGAGCTCGGAGGAAGGCCGCGAGCTGCTCGCGCGTTTCGACGAGCCGAAGTTCCTCCATCAGACGCGTGAGCGCGTGAACTCGCATGTGGAGGGCACGGACGACCTGCCAGAGGCCCTGGAGGGTGCGCTGCCGGCGAAGGATCAATGGCGCGTGCACTTCCACGTGCCGGTGAACACGTCCGAGCACACGACGCAGGATGAGCTGGTCGACACGCTCGGCGAGCTCGCCGGCGGCGCGGCGCCGCGGACGCGGCACTACGAGGTCGAGACTTACACCTGGAGCGTCATGCGCGACGCGCCCACGGACGACGAAGGGCTCGTGGCCGGCCTGGCCGGCGAGCTGGAATGGACGCGCGACCGGTTGGTCGCACTGGGAGCGGAGGTTCTCTGATGACGCTGGTGGTCGTCGACGCGGTGGGTCTCACGCCGCGCGCCTTGAAGCACATGCCGCGGGTCTCCAAGCTCGGTGCCGACGGCTTCTCCGCCGCCCTCGATCCGATCGTGCCCGCGGTCACCTGCTCCGTGCAGTCGACGTTCGTGACCGGCAAGCTGCCGTCCGAGCACGGCATCGTCGGCAACGGCTGGTACTTCCGGGACCTCGGCGAGGTCTTCCTCTGGCGTCAGCACAACAAGCTCGTCCAGGCCGAGAAGGTGTGGGAGACGGCGCGCCGTTCGCAGCCCGGGTTCCGCGTCGCGAACATGGGCTGGTGGTACGCGATGGGGTCGTCCGCCGACCTGACCGTCACGCCGCGGCCGATCTATCACGCGGACGGCGCCAAGTCGCCGGACTGCTACACGTTCCCGCCGCAGCTGCACGACAACGTCACCGGCCCGCTCGGCACGTTCCCCATGTTCCAGTACTGGGGGCCGACGGCGAACATCAAGTCGACCAAGTGGCTCGCGGACGCGACGAAGATCGTGCTCGACAAAGACCCGGTCGACATGCTGATGGTCTATCTGCCGCACCTCGACTACGACCACCAGCGGTTCGGCCCTGAAGGGCCGGAGGCGCTGAACGCCGCGCGCGAGCTCGACGAGGTGCTCGGCGACCTGATCGACCACTGCCGCATGCGTGGTGACCAGATCGTCGTGTTGTCCGAGTACGGCATCACCGAGGCCAAGCGGCCGGTGGAGATCAACCGCGCGCTGCGTCGGGCCGGCTTCCTGAACGTGTACACGCAGGCGGGGATGGAGTACCTGGATCCGTGGACGTCACGGGCGTTCTGCGTGAGCGATCACCAGATCGGGCACGTGTACGTCGCCAACGAATCCGATCGTCAGGCCGTGCGCGAGCTGCTGCAGAACCTGGACGGCGTCGGTGAGGTGTTGGAGGGCGAGTCCCTGGCCGCCGCCGGCCTGAACCACGAGCGGTCCGGCGAGCTGGTCGTGCTGGCCGAGCGCGACGCCTGGTTCACGTACCACTACTGGCTCGACAACGCGCACGCGCCGGACTTCGGCCAGCAGGTCGAGATCCACCGCAAGCCGGGCTACGACCCCGCCGAGCTGTTCTGGGACCCGGACGACGAGAAGGGCGCGAAGATCCGCGGCGCGAAGGCGCTGATTCGGAAGAAGACCGGCATGCGGTACGTCCTGAGCGTGGTCGGGCTCGACGCGTCCAAGTACGTCAAGGGCACGCACGGGCTGATGCCGCCCAGCGACGAGGACGGGCCCGTGTTCCTGTGCAGCGAGGGCTCGTTCGCGCGGGACCGCGTGGCGGCCGTCGAGGTGCGGGACCTGCTGCTCGATCTCGCCGGCGTGACCGAGGCCGCGCGCAGCTAAACGAGTGCGACGAACCTCGCTCTATGAGCGAGGTTCGTTACCTCAGGCGGCGAGCCCGGCCTGGATCGCGCGATCCACGGCCTCGGGCGCGAGCACGTGCTCGATCACCATGATCGCGGCGCCGATCGCGCCGGCACGGTCGCCGAGGCGGCTCGGCACGATCCGCAGGTCACCCGTGGCGAGCGGCAGCGAGCGCTGGAAGATGACTTCCCGCACGCCCGCGAGCAGCTGCTGGTGGGCCTCGGAGATGTCGCCGCCGATGACGATCGCTCCGGGGTTGAAGAAGTTCACGCAGCCCGCGAGGACCTCGCCCAGGTAGCGGCCCGCGTCGCGGACGGCCTGGATGGCCTGCGGCTCGCCGGCGCGGACGAGGGTGACCACGTCGCGCGAGGACTCGGCGGTGAGGCCGGCAGCCGTGAGGTTCGCGGCCAGCGCGCGGCCGCCGGCGACCGCTTCGAGGCAGCCGATGTTGCCGCAGCGGCAGATGATGTCGTCGTGACCGGCGAGGCGGACGTGGCCGATGTCGCCCGCGGCGCCCTGGGCGCCACGATGGATGCGACGGCCGGCGACGATGCCGCAGCCGATACCGGTGCCGATCTTCACGTACAGCAGATGCTCGATCTCGCGC
Source organism: Solirubrobacter taibaiensis (assembly GCA_027587225.1). GTDB lineage: Bacteria > Actinomycetota > Thermoleophilia > Solirubrobacterales > Solirubrobacteraceae > Solirubrobacter > Solirubrobacter taibaiensis. The sequence continues at coordinate 4,722 of JAPDDQ010000012.1, read as the reverse complement.
CAGTGCGTCCAGTGCTCGCCCAGCGCCATGATGTTCACGTCGTTGTCGACGAGGACGGGCGCGTCGTAGTGGCTGGCGAACCAACCCGGGACCGAGAAGCCGTCCCAGCCGGGCATGATCGGCGGCGCGACCGGCTCACCGCGCGAGAACGCGACCGGCCCGGGCACGCCGACGCCGACGCCACGCACGTCCGTGGGGCCACGCTGGATCTCGGTGAGCAAACCGCCGAACGCCTCGTTGACCTGCTCGAGCACGATTTCCGGGCCGTCGGCGATGTCCAGGTCGAACGTCGTCTCAGCCAGCGGCGCGCCGGCGAGGTCGGACACGACCAGACGCGAGTGCGTGGCGCCGAGATCGGCCACCAGCACGACGCCCGCGCCCTGGTTGAAGGCCAGCACCGTGGGCGGCCGCCCGCCGGTGGAAGCGCTCCCGCCGGCTTCGTACACGAGCTGGTGGGCGAGCAGGGCATCCAAACGCTGAGCAACCGTTGAACGGGCCAAACCGGTCCGTCGCACGAGGTCGGCACGGGTGACCGCCTCCCCGTTGCGGATCAGCCGCAGGAGCGATCCAGCGCCGGTCATGCGAGTTGGTTCGATAGACGGTCCGCCATCGACGGAAGTAAAGCAGAGGGGGCGGCGGCTTTGGTGTGCAACGAGGATGAAAGTTCATCCTGCGCCCGGACAAAAGTCAAAAGTTACGCAAACCCGTCGGCATCGGCCCGGAGGCGATACAGCGTGCTGGTGATGGCGTCGAGTTCCTGTTTGGACAGGGGTTCGGTGCCGAAGTGCATCGCGTTGAGCACTTTCGTCGCTTGGGCCGCCGTTTCACGGCCCTTATCGGTGAGCGCCGCGAGCGTGGTCCGGCGGTCGCGCTCGTGCGGTTCGCGGGTGACGAAGCCGCTGCGCTCGAGCCCGTCGATGATGTTGGTGACCGACGTGCGGTGCACCTGGAGCCGGTCGCCCATCTTGCCGAGCGGCAGCGCGCCCTTGCGGCTGTAGAAGAGCAACATCAGCGCCTCATAGCGCGGGAACGTCAGGTCGAACGGCTTGAGCGTGTCGTTCAGGCGGGCCAGCAGGATCTGCTGGACCCGCATGATGCTCGTCACCGCCGCCATCGACGGGACCGGATCGTCACCGAAGTGATTGGCCCAGTTGCGGGCCGCTTCTTGTACTGGATCGAAACTAGGCAGGCCTGCGAGCCTACTTAGAAGACCGGCGACTCCGTGTAGGCGCCCCAGACGTGCTGGAGCGCGTCGACCATCTCGCCCTCGGTGGCGTGCACGCGCGCGCAGTCGATCAGGATCGGCATCAGGTTCGCCTCGCCGGCCGCGGCGCCGCGCAGCTCGGCCAGCTTGCGCTCCACCGCGGCGCCGTCACGGCGCGCCCGAACGGCCTGCACGCGGCCGATCTGCTTGCGCTCCATCTCGGGGTCGATCCGCAGGAGCGGCGTGTCGCCGTCGTCGCCCTCCGTGTACCGGTTGACGCCCACCACGACCCGCTCGCCGTCGTCGATCTTCGCCTGCAGCTCGAACGCGGCGTCCGCGATCTCGCGCTGCGGATAGTTGCGCTTGACCGCCTCGACCATCCCGCCGAGCTCGTCGATCTTGCGGAAGTAGCCGTAGGCCGCTTCTTCCATGCGGTCGGTCAGCGCCTCGACGAAGTAGGAGCCGCCGAGCGGGTCCGTGGTGTTGGTGACGCCGGTCTCGTGCGCGATCACCTGCTGGGTGCGCAGCGCGATCCGGACCGCGTCCTCGGTCGGGAGCGCGAGCGCCTCGTCGTAGGAGTTCGTGTGCAGCGACTGGGTGCCGCCGAGCACGCCGGCGAGCGCCTCGATCGCCGTGCGGATGATGTTGTTGAGCGGCTGCTGCGCCGTCAGCGACACGCCCGCCGTCTGCGTGTGGAAGCGCATGAGCCACGAGCGCGGGTTCTTCGCGCCGTACGTGTCGCGCATCTCGCGCGCCCAGATCCGGCGCGCGGCGCGGTACTTGGCGATCTCCTCGAAGAAGTCGATCTGCGCGTTGAAGAAGAAGCTCAGGCGCGGCGCGAAGTCGTCCACGTCCATCCCGCGCGCCATCTGCTCCTCGACGTACGTGAAGCCGTCCTTGAGCGTGAACGCGAGCTCCTGCGCGGCGGTCGCTCCCGCCTCACGGATGTGGTAGCCGGAGATGGAGACCGGATGCCAGCGCGGCATGTTGCGCGTGGACCACTCCATCATGTCGCCGAGCAGGCGCATCGCCGGGTCGACCGGGAAGCACCACTCCTTCTGGGCGATGTACTCCTTCAGGATGTCGGCCTGGATCGTCCCGCCGAGCTTGTCGAGCGGGACGCCGCTGTCCTCGGCCGCGACCACATAGAACGCCAGCATCATCGCCGCGGGGGCGTTGATGGTCATCGAGACCGTGACGTCGCCGAGGTCGATGCCCTGGAACAGCGTCTCCATGTCATCGACGGTGTCGATCGCGACGCCCTCACGGCCGACCTCGCCGAGGCTGCGCGGCGAATCGGAGTCGTGGCCCATGAGGGACGGCATGTCGAACGCGGTGCTCAGGCCCGTCTGGCCGTGGTCGAGCAGGTAGCGGAACCGCTCGTTGGTCTCTTCGGCGGTGCCGAAGCCGGCGAACTGGCGCATCGTCCACAGCCGCCCGCGGTACATCGACGGGTAGACGCCCCGCGTGAACGGGAACTCGCCCGGATTGCCGATGTCCTCGGCGTGATCGCGGACGTCCTCAGGCCCATACAGCGCCTTGATCGGCTCGCCGGACAGCGTCGTGCGCTCGGCCTGCTTTGGATCCTGCTTAATTGCGCTCACGGATGCGTGGACCTAAGATAGTTGGAAGTCCTCCTATCTTACCCCACAGGACCCCGATTCCATACGCGGTTGCCAGGTTCCCGAGGCCGCGCGCGATTTGGCCGAGCGACTGCGCCGTCCAGACGAGCGCCACCCGCCGCGGGACGCCCTTTTCGTGCAGGACCCTGGCGAGGGCGAAGGGCCGGGGGCGCGAGAACACGACGTGCCTGAGGCGCGTGGGGTGACGGGCGGCGAGCGGCGCGGCCGACGTCCCGTACCGGAAGCGGCGGCGCAGCACGTCGGCCTCGTGATGGAGCACGACGACGCTCGGGTCGTAGACCACGCGGTGCCCTCGGTCGAGGAGCCGCCAGATCAGGTCGACGTCCTCGCCGTACCGGAGCGTCTCGTCGAACCGCACCGGCGTCCGCACGAGCAGCGCCGCGCTCGGCACGTACTGGACGGTGCGGTTCGGGCCCATGTCCAGCGGTGAGCGGCGCCGGTTCGCGGCCCGAATGCGCGGCGCGACCGCCGCCACCCGCGGATCGTCGAAGTGCCCCGCGAGCCGCTCGATCCAGTCCGGCGGCGGGAGCGTGTCCGCGTCCACGAACGCGACGAGCTCCGTGGTCGCGTGCTCGAGCCCGGTGTTGCGCGCCGCGGCCGGCCCGCCGCAGCGCTCGCGCCGGACGAGGCGCGCGGGGCGCGCCGCCGTCGCGATCGCGCCCGGATCGTTCGAGCCGTCGTCGACGACGATCACGCGCGGCGAGCGCGCGGGCGGCGCGTGGCCGAACGCGGCGAGGCAGCGGGCGAGCCCCGACGGGTCGTCCTTGACTGGGATCACGACGGTTGCCTCGACCGACCTCGGTGCCGGGCGCGGGTGGGCGAAGCCGGCGTCGATCAGGCGCTCGCCGAGCCGGCGTTGCGCGGGTGTGGCGGTGTCGGCGAGGAGCGCGCGGAGCGCCGCGGGCCCGGCCTCGCTGAGCCGGATGATGCGGCCGCGCGCAGCGAGGACCCGCCCGCCGGCGTAGAGGCGGACCGCGGGGTCGAGGATGAGCCTCACAGCGACAGGCCGCCGTCGACGGCGTAGTCCGCGCCGGTCACGGCTCGGCTCTGAGGGCTCGCCAGGAACGCGATCACCGCCGCAACCTCCTCCGGCTCGATCAGGCGCCCGAGTGGCTGCTGCGCTGCGAACGCTTCGGCCGATTCGAGGTCATAGAGCCGCGCGCTCTCGTCGAGGATCGCCGTGCGCGTGGAGCCGGGGGAGACGGTGTTGGCGGTGACGCCCGTCCCGCCGAGCTCCACAGCGAGCGCGCGCACGAACCCGACCACGCCCGCCTTGGCCGCGCAGTACGCGGCGAGCATCGGCAGCCCGCGTGTGGCCGCGGTGGAGGCGACCGCGATGAACCGCCCCTCGCGCGGCTCGGGTCGCTTGAGCAGCGCGGGCACACCGACCCGCGCGGCGGCCAGCACGCCGCCGAGGTTGACCTCGAGCACGGCGGCCTGCTGCTCGGCGTCGAGCTCCCACGCGGGCACGCCGCCCGCGATCACGCCCGCCGCCGCGACGATCACGTCGAGCTCGCCGCCCGCCTGCTCGATGCGGGCGCGCAGCGCGTCCTCGTCGATGCCCGGCTCGCCGCGCCCCATCGCGTACGGCAGCCGCGGGTCGTCGTCGGCGCGGTCGATCTCGATCACCTCGAACCCGTCGGCCTTCAGCCGCGTGACCGTCGCCGCCCCGATCCCCCGCGCCGCGCCGGTGACGAGCGCGACCTTCTTCGCGCCGCGCGGCCCGACGGGCTGCCGCCGGGGTGCGGGCCGCCGCTTGAGCCGCGACCGCGACCCCGGCGCAACGCGAGGCCGCGTCACGCGGGCCGCCCCGAAGTGCAGGCGCGCGCGGCGGCGGAGGCACGCGCGGCGGCGAGGGAACGCGCGGCGGCAAGT
>JAPDDQ010000132.1 GCA_027587225.1 Solirubrobacter taibaiensis | reverse complement strand
CTTCTACTGGAAGCAAGGGTAAAATTACAAAAACACCAGGTGGTTCAAGCGGATCAGATGTGAAGCCAAAATCATCTATTAAAACGCCGCCAAGGAATACATCTCCTCCGAAAACGAGGGTCGGTGGTTCAGGAAAAATTACGAAGAGAAGATAGTGTAGAGACCGAAAAGTGGAATTTGCTTTTTGGTCTTTTTTTGTTATGGGAATTAATTCCTCTCAGGTGGTACGATTTAGGCATAAGGGAGGAAGTAAAAATATATCAGCGATTATTGAAATATATCGACTTACCGACAAAAACTGACAACGATAGCAACTTAATAATAAAAAGAGGGTGTGCCAAAATTTTGGCTGGTATTATCCCCTATAGGTAGACAGTAAAAAAAGAGTCCATCTGATATGATGGACTCAATACTGTTTTATCTGGAGGGGATTTTTTTATGGCAAGAAAAGGACAATTATTTCAAAAATATACAGAAGAACTAAAGCGAGAAGCAGTTCGTCTTCGATTAGAAGAGAGAAAATCATTGCGAGAAATTCGTGAACAACTCGGTGTGAAGAGCGATGCCCAGATTATTGAGTGGGTAAAACGTGCGCAACAAGGGGAGTCCTTTGATGATCAACGTGGTGTCTGGAATCGAAAGAATTTTAATAGTCTAGAAGAAGAAAATGCTTATTTGAAGGCACAGGTTGAGTATTTAAAAAAGCGCAATCCAAATCTACACGGGAAGGAATGGTCCTAAAGAAAGAACGATTTTCTCTTATCGATTCATTACGCCAAGCCTATCCACTCCGATGGTTGCTTCAAATCGCGGAAGTTTCTAAGGCTGGCTACTATAAATGGCGGAAATATCATAACGTGCAGCGTTTACGTCAGAAAAGGGATATGTGGCATAAAGAACATATTTTATCTATTCATCGTCAGCACCCTTACTATGGGTATAAACGTATGACTCGTGCTTTGGCTCGAGAAGGAATGGTAATGAATCATAAACGTGTTCGTCGTCTTATGAGAGAGCTGGGTATTCAATCTATCATTCGAAAAAAACGTCCGTTTTATGGAAGAAAAACATCTGTGGTATTTAAAAATCATTTGAATCGAGAGTTTCAAGCTGAAAAGCAAAACCAAAAATTCGTAACAGATATTACTTATGTACGAATCGGAGAACAATTTGCCTATTTGTCAGCTGTGTTAGATTTATACAACAATGAAATTGTTGCCTGGAAGCTATCTTCAA
>JAPDDQ010000131.1 GCA_027587225.1 Solirubrobacter taibaiensis | reverse complement strand
AAAATGGTACAATATCCGATAGAATGGAATTTTACATCAAACGAGACTGAACCCGCAGCGGAGTGGAGGTTTATACATATGCCGAAAGTAAGGACAAAAGATTTAATTGAACAATTTCAATTGGAGTTAATCAGTGGTGAAGAAGGCATTCATCGTCCGATTGATACAAGTGATTTATCACGACCTGGAATTGAAATGGCAGGATTTTTTACATATTATCCAGCAGATCGTGTGCAGCTTCTTGGAAAGACGGAGCTTACGTTCTTTGACACGTTAACGTCAGAGCAAAAACAAGAGAGAATGAAAGCGCTTTGTACTGAGGAGACGCCATGTATTATTGTAACTCGTAATCAAGATGTACCAGATGAGTTATTACAAGCATCACGTGAATCAGGTATGCCTTTATTACGTTCTTCTCAAACGACAACTAGATTATCAAGTCGTTTAACAAACTATTTAGAAGGTAAGTTAGCACCAACAACTGCTGTTCATGGTGTGTTAGTAGATATTTACGGTGTTGGTGTTTTAATTACAGGTCAAAGTGGTGTTGGTAAAAGTGAGACAGCTCTTGAGCTTGTAAAGCGTGGTCACCGTCTTGTTGCGGATGATAGTGTAGAAATTCGTCAAGAAGATGAAGACATGTTAGTCGGAAGCTCACCAGATTTAATCGAGCATTTATTAGAAATTCGTGGTCTAGGTATTATTAACGTTATGACGTTATTCGGTGCAGGGGCAGTACGAAATTATAAGCGTATTACACTTGTTATTAATCTTGAAATTTGGGATCAAAAGAAAAATTACGATCGCTTAGGTCTTGATGAAGAGAAGATGAAAATTATTGATACAGAGCTTACGAAGATTACGCTTCCAGTTCGTCCTGGTCGAAACTTGGCTGTTATTATTGAAGTAGCAGCGATGAACTTCCGTTTAAAACGTATGGGAGTCAATGCAGCACAGCAGTTCTCTGAACGATTAATGAGTGCAATTGAGTTAGGAAATCAGGAGTAAACTTTGGAGAGGGAGGTCATATACATATGCTGTTAGCTTCTGTACCACAGCTTGACCGTGTAGCTATCCAACTTGGGCCGTTTCCTGTGTATTGGTACGGGATTATTATCGGTACAGGTGTGCTATTAGGTCTTTGGCTGGCAACTCGCGAGGGAGAAAGGCTAGGTATTCCAAAAGATACATTTGTTGACCTTGTATTAATTGCAGTACCGATCGCTATTCTTTTTGCGAGAATGTACT
>JAPDDQ010000130.1 GCA_027587225.1 Solirubrobacter taibaiensis | reverse complement strand
TAATGATTGAGAAAAGTGATATTAGTAAATTACATGTACCGGCTAAGTTAGAGGTGCCAGAATCATTAACACATGCATTTATTGCGACAGAAGATAAAAGATTTTATCATCATAACGGTTTAGATTATATAGCAATTATTAGGGCATCTGTTGAGAATATAAAGGCTGGTGGTGTCGTGCAAGGAGGAAGTACAATGACAGAGCAGCTATCTAAAAATGCCTTTTTAACGAATGAACGTACATTTTCTCGGAAGTGGAAAGAGATTTTTTATACGAAAAAAATTGAACGCACATTTACGAAGGATGAAATTTTAAAATTATATGTAAGTAATATTTATTATGGAGAAGGAGCGTGGGGAATTGAAAAAGCAGCAAACCTTTACTTCGGTAAAAAGGTGAACCAATTAACGTTGGCTGAAAGTGCAATGATGGCTGCTGTAGTAAAAGCACCTGCTTATTACTCACCTGCACAAAATTATGATAAAGCAGTAGAGAGACGTAATGTCGTTTTGAGACTAATGGAGAAAGAAGGCTATATAAGCCATGATGAGTATGTTCAAGCAGTTAGTGAGAAATTAGTAATTCGTCATGATATAAAAATAGAGCAGTCGATGTTAAATAGCGCGCGTAAAAAAGCAGTAAGTTAAGAGAAGTTCCTACAGAGCAGCTTCTTTTTTTGAATAAATTGTGACAAATTGTGACACAATATCGTCACAATTATTGTGTTTTTGTAATTTATGTGAGCGTGTTCATTGCGTGACGTATATAAGTGTTGATATTATGTGTATTGTGTACAATGCTGTATACAGAATATGAATTTAAAGAGGAATGTATATGAAATCAAATAAACTCATGGCTCTTGGTATAGTTTTTTCTATCGCAGTATTGATTGTAATTGGAACAATTGCGTATAGCATCATAAATGACAAAAAAGATAAAGGGAATGAGATGTTTGCTTATTCTACGCAACAATCTTTAGGGAAAGATGATGCTCCAGTTAAGGTAGTTGAATTTGGAGACTTTAAATGTCCTGCTTGTCGTACTTGGGATGTAACAGTATTACCTCGATTAAAAGAAGAGTATATTGATAAAGGCAAAGTGCAGTTATATTTTATTAACTTCCCATTTATCGGAAAAGACTCGGATTTAGGTGCAGCAGCTGGTGAAGCAATTTATAAACAAGATAAAGATTCATTCTGGATCTTCTATGATGAGATCTATCAAAATCAAAAGAAAGATACAGAAGAATGGAT
>JAPDDQ010000129.1 GCA_027587225.1 Solirubrobacter taibaiensis | reverse complement strand
CGGTGCGCGGCGGCGATGGCCCGCGCGTGGCGACGCGGGGCGCGACGCGGCGCGGTGCGCGGCGCGCCCGTCATTTCGCCGCGCCCTCCAGGGCTGCGACGGCGGCTCCGCCCGAGTGGCGGCCCGAGGGGTAGCCGTAGCAACCGGCGACCTCGAGGATCGCGCGGCGGCCGCCCATCTGGCCCGGGACCACGATGAGGCAGCCGCCAGGGGTGCGGCCGAGGCCGCGCGGGGCTCGGTCGACCGGGCGGGCGGCGACGTAGATGACGAGGCCGCGGCGGTTCTGGGCCGTGGCCAGGGACGGGCCGATGTCCTCGCCGAGGAGCGCGAGCCGGACGTGCAGGGCGGGCCAGGCGGCCATGTCCTGCTCGATCACGGACGCGCGGCGGTCGCCCGGGAGCAGCAGCGAGCAGCCGGTGCGGCGGGCGAAGTGGACGGCGAGCGAGGCGGCGGCGCGGACGGCGGCGTCGAGGGCTTCGGGGGAAGCGGGGGCGCGCGGGTCCATGATCACGATCGGGCGCGAGTCGGCCTCGGAGATCAGCTTGCGCTCGAACAGGCCGGCGCCGCGGGCGAAGGACTGCCAGTGGATGCGCGATGCGGGCGACCCTTCGCGCCAGGGACGCAGGCCGTCGATCTCGGTCTCGGCGGCGGCGAGCAGGGAGGCGCGGGCGTGCGCCGGGGTCGCGTCTCCCCCGCCGGCGGTGACGCTCACCGGGAAGATCCGCGGGAGCACGAGCACCTCGTCGGTGGCGGGCCCGGTGATCACGCGCTGGGCGAGGCCGAACGGGTCGCGCAGGACGAGGGCGGGCGGCGGCAACTGGCGGCGGCCGCGGCGGCCGAACGTGACCTCGATCCGCACGCGTGCCTGGCGACGCCCGGCGGGCAGGCGCAGGGGCTCGGGCAGCAAGGGCTCGTCGATCCAGCCGGGTGGGAGCGGCAGCCGGCCGGCCTTGGCGAGCAGCTTGACCTGCAACGGCTGCTCCTCGATCACCGACCGCACGCCGATCTCGCGCGAGAGCTGAGCGCCGATCGACCCGGCGCCGATCCACGCCAGCGCGCCCGCGCCGAGCAGGAGCAACGCCGCGCCGGTGACGTACAGCGGCTCGGCGTCGAACGTACCCGCCACGATGAGCAGCAGCGCGCCGAGCGCCGCGCACCCGAGCGCCGACCGCATCAGCGCACCCGCCCGACGAGGGCCGGGGCTGCGAGACGCGCGGGGCCGGTGAGGGCCGGGGCGGCGAGACGCGCGGGGCCGGTGAGGGCCGGGGCGGCGAGACGCGCGGGGCCGCC
>JAPDDQ010000128.1 GCA_027587225.1 Solirubrobacter taibaiensis | reverse complement strand
ATTAATCATGTTGAGTTAACGGTAGGGCAATGGATTGGTGCGGGATTATGGTTATTGTTAGGGGTAACACCATTTTTAGCGTTAGGAACAGTAATAGGTTCCATTAAGAAGGCGGACGCAGCTGCTGGCTTAGCAAATATTTTAAATATGAGTTTAGCTATAGTTGGCGGGTTATGGATGCCGATTGAAGTATTCCCCAAAATATTAAGAACGATTGGTGAATGGACACCGACATACCATTTCGGAAGTGGTGCGTGGGATATTGTAGCTGGAAAATCAATTGGATGGGAAAATATCGCGGTATTAGGAGGTTATTTCCTTATATTTGTTGTAGTATCAATATATATAAGAAAAAGACAGGAAGCGGTATAAATGATAGAGAAGAAGAGGATTGAGATTTTTCCGAAACATATGGGATTCTTCCCGTATATGTGGTTTGTTTATCTATTATTTCCAATTTATCACTTAGCGCAGGCATCAGGATGGAAGCTTGTAATAGGAGGCGGTATGTTGATAATTTTTATCGTCACATACCGTCAGCTTTATTTTGTTCAGAGGACGTTTGTTTTTTGGGCGTGTATTCAAATGGTACTCATCTTTTTATTTGCTTTATTTTATAATCCTTTTATGATATTTTTTGGCTTTTTCACAGCAAGTGCGATGGGATTTGCGCCAAATAAGAAAGTATTTCGAGTGCTGTTATGTTCGTTAGTTATCATGCTTGGAGCATTTTTATTTGTAAATATGAATCAACTAACAAGTGCAAGTTTAGTAAATATCGTTGCAATGTTTATTTTAATGCTCCTTACGCCATTTGGTATGCGCAGTTTTAATCAGAAAAAGATGTTAAGAAATCAATTGGATCAGGCGAACGAGCAAATTAAAGACTTAGTAAAACGTGAAGAACGGCAGCGGATTGCAAGAGATCTTCATGACACATTAGGGCATACGTTATCTCTTATTACTTTGAAAAGCCAGCTTGTAGAGAAGTTAATTGTGAAAAATCCAGAGCGTGCAAGTGCGGAAGCGAAGGAAATTACACAAACGTCTCGTACAGCCTTAAAACAGCTGAGAGAATTAATTTCTGATATGCGTATGATTACGGTAGAAGAAGAGCTAGAGCAAATAAAAGCGATCTTACAAGCAGCTAATATTGAATTAGAAGTGAGGCAAGAAGCAAGATCGAGCTCGTTATCACCAATTGAACAAAATATTGTCGGGATGTGTTTACGTGAGGCCGTTACAAATGTTGTAAAACATAGTAAGGCAACGCGGTGCGCAGTTTCTGTATTA
>JAPDDQ010000127.1 GCA_027587225.1 Solirubrobacter taibaiensis | reverse complement strand
ATCAATGAAAACTTTATCTTTTCTAATCAGAATGGTAATCCCCCCTAAAAAAAATAGGATCTAAAAGTAGAATTTTCTCTTAAGATACGAGCAGGAGATTCTGCATGAAAACATCTAAATTTACTGACAGTCAGATCATGTCCATCTTGAAACAGGCAGAATCTGGCACACCTGTAGCGACCCTTTGCCGTGAACACGGCATGAGTAATGCTACCTTTTATAAATGGCGTGCCAAATATGGTGGTATGGATACATCATTAATGGCTCGACTGAAAGAGCTAGAAGCCGAAAATACCAGACTTAAAAAGATGTATGCGGAAGAGCGATTAAAGGCCGAAATCATCCAGGAAGCGATGGCAATGAGCAGCACTGCTGCGCAAGGGTAAAGCCATCTTGCCGGCGTAAGATGGCACAACAGGCAGTTGCCCAGCATGCCATTAGTATTCGTTTGGCTTGTAAAGCATTTGGCATTAGTGAAACCTGCTACCGCTATCAAGCCAATCTCAGCGATGACAATGCACTCATTGCTGAACAGCTCATTGAACTCACTGAGGAAAATTCCGATTGGGGCTTTGGTTTGTGCTTCTCGTATTTACGGCATGTTGAGAGTTGCTGCTGGAATCACAAGCGGGTTTACCGCATTTACTGTGAGTTGGCACTGAATCTGCGTATTAAACCGAGAAGAAGACTAAAACGGCATGCGCCTGAACCATTGAAAGAACCAATCCGAGAAAATCAGATTTGGTCATTAGATTTTATGCATGATCAGCTTTCCGATGGTCGCAAGTTTCGATTATTGAATGTGATTGATGATTACCGCCGCGAAGGCCTAGCCATTGAAGCAGGGTTCTCATTGCCCACAATCAGGGTTATTCGTACGTTGAATCAATTGCTGGAGTGGAGAGAAAAACCGTTAGTGATCCGATGCGATAATGGTCCCGAATTTATCAGTCACGAATTTGTGCGCTGGGCTACTGAGCACGGTATTCGTATTGAATATATTCAACCGGGTAAGCCACAGCAGAATGCGTATATTGAACGCTATAATCGGACCATACGTTATAGTTGGCTGAGCAAGCATTTATTTGATACTTTGGATGAAGTACAAGATTATGCAACAAACTGGTTGTGGCATTACAACCATGAAAGACCACATCAAGCTAACAAAGGAAAGCCACCTCTAATGGCTGCTTAACCTCTACTTTTAACTTCGGTTATTTATGGGAGGATTACCCTTCCTATGCCATTCTACAATTTTTTGATAATAAAACAGCCACGAGTTTTAAAAGATGATCCAGATTCAGAGGATTAGGAATAGT
>JAPDDQ010000126.1 GCA_027587225.1 Solirubrobacter taibaiensis | reverse complement strand
CTAATTTCTATGTTTCTTTAATGAAAAAGAGAATAAAGGCAAAATGGGTAACGACTATTCATAGTGATCCGTTTCAAGACTTTACTAAACAGGGCTTAAAAGGTTGGATTTTTACGAAATTAAATTTGAAAGCCTTAAAAAATATAGACTTATTTTTCGTTGTAACAAATAGATTGAAAAAAAGCTTGGCAGCATTAGGCATTTCAAATGACAAGATGCATGTTATTTATAATGGAATTGAATACGATCAGGAAAAAGCAGAAGGCTATAATAAAAAAGAAATGTTCAATATTGATGAAGATGTATTTACGGCAATCCAAGTAGCACGACTACATCCTGTCAAAGGACATGAAGTTTTATTCGATGCGTTACAACAAACAAAATTAGAGAAAATTAAAGTATTATTAGTTGGCGATGGCCCATTAGAAGAAAATCTAAAGTCATTAGCTACTGAAAAAGGGATTAACGATAAAGTAGAGTTTTTAGGACATCGTCAAGATGTAAAACAATTATTTGCGTCGTCACATGTAAATTTATTAACTTCCCATAGTGAAGGGTTCCCACTAGTTTTATTAGAAGCGGCAAATCAACGCGTACCATCAATTGTGACTAGGGCTGGA
>JAPDDQ010000125.1 GCA_027587225.1 Solirubrobacter taibaiensis | reverse complement strand
GATACATACGGATGGATTGTGCCAACAGGTGATGGAAAGGCATTAGCATTAGCTTTAGAAGAAGCGTATGATAAGTGGAAAACTGGAGAGTTAGCAGCAATGGGTAAACATATTTATGAGCATGCTACTATGAACTTCTCACTTCAGAAACTATATGAAGATACAAAGGAAACATATAAGCAATTAATAGCGAAAAACTTGTAATGATAGAGAGGATAGTTAACTATGGCAGTACAAACAGTTGATATTCTAGGCGTTCCTTTTTCTACAATGA
>JAPDDQ010000124.1 GCA_027587225.1 Solirubrobacter taibaiensis | reverse complement strand
GAAACGGTCCAATATTTAAAAGAACAACTAGAAGCGGAGCGAACTCATACGTTTCAGGTAGTAACAGCAAACCCTGAAATTGTTATGTGCGCAAAAAAGGATGAAAAGTTCTATCAAACATTATTGAATACAGATTTAATTACACCTGATGGTATTGGGGTTGTAAAGGCAAGCGGGATGCTTGGTACACCTTTAAAAGAACGTGTAGCAGGTTTTGATTTAATGTGTAATTTACTTGCGAAGTTATCAGAAGATAGTAAGCCGGTATCTGTTTTCTTATTAGGTGCAAAGCCGCATGTTGTACAAGCTGCAGCAGATCATTTAACAAAGACATATTCAGCTGTATCCAGCGCCGGTATACAAGATGGTTATTTTAAACAAGAAGACGAAGAGAATATTATTTCT
>JAPDDQ010000123.1 GCA_027587225.1 Solirubrobacter taibaiensis | reverse complement strand
AATTGGTGATGAAACTATAGGACCAACATATTTCATAAATTTAAGGATCACTCCTATAAATCCTTATAAAATTATTTGCGACCTATACCCTCTTGGTTATGTTTCACATTTATCAGCTATGGAAATTCATAAATTAACTACTAAAACAAGTGATTCCATATACTTTACAACGCTAAATAGAACTAATTGGAAAAAGAATTTTTTATCTGAATTAAATAAGCATGATTATCCATTTTTTAGAGAGTCCTATGATTCAGAAATCATTGAATTAATTCCAAGATTCCCTACTGAAGAAAAATATTTAAATAAAGATTTACTAGTTTTTACTCATAAGAATCTTATGAATTATGAAATGTTTAATGGGGTAAGAGTTCAAGAGCTAACTTTATTGTTCATAGAAATGACAAGAGCTCCACAATACTGTGGAGGTATTGATAATGTTATATCTGTATTCAAAAATCATGCAAAACTGATAATTGAAGATATTCTAGAATCTACAAATAAGAATGGTACAAATATAGATAAAGCTAGAATTGGCTTTATCTTAGATGAAATCTTAAGAATTTCTCACCCAGTTTTAGAAAAATGGAAGCTAGAAATGGTTGGTCAAAGAGGTGGTTCACGCAAGTTTATTTCGTACCTTCCTTTTGAACCTAAATTTTCACCAACATGGAATATCTCTTTAAATCATACTGTAGTTAGCCAATATGGAGTTTCTAGTTACAAAAATGAGTGAACCTACTTAACATAAAATCTCATATACGAAATTCAGTTGTAAGCCCAAAGTAGAAATGTCCGCTTTTAGAATATGAATTTGGTGTTATTGCTAAAGCTCGTGGCATGACTCAAAATCGCTAAAGAAGCAGGGATTGGGGTGAGGCACTCCACAAAGTCCTACGTCAGGATTAAGCACCACGTTTTGATACGATTAATCGTGTAGTGAATGCTTTAGGCGGCAGAGGTATTGAGTTCTTTAATATGCAGTTCAACGACTGTCATCAGGTTCTCAAATCCCTCAGTTTCCCCGGTATTCATCCGAGCCAACTCGGT
>JAPDDQ010000122.1 GCA_027587225.1 Solirubrobacter taibaiensis | reverse complement strand
CAACTCGGTCGAGTAGCTCGGATTATGATGCCTACTTTTAAAAAGGCCCCCCCCACGATCAGTAAGCAGTTCTAGGGAACTTATGACGACCTGGGGTGGACTGAGTCCGTTTTACCCAATCTTCCGGATATTCTTGACTGTAAGAATCATAGTAATGACCTGACCAATATTCCTGATTGTATTCTTGGCATTCGTAATCTTGAGAAAAGTTGTGGGTGCTTTGTTGCGCTACAGCATGTTGCTGAAGTGTATTTTCAGCTGTTCTTTCCGCCTGATC
>JAPDDQ010000121.1 GCA_027587225.1 Solirubrobacter taibaiensis | reverse complement strand
CGCCGGGGCGCCGGCGGCCGCCGCCCCGGCTGCGCCTGCCGCCGCGGTCGACGTGTCGGCCGCCGTCGCCGGCGCGCCCACCGCCTACCCGGGCGACAACGCCCCCAAGGAGCAGCTCGCCGCGTGGATGGCCGCCCAGGCCAAGGAGCGCGGGCTTCCGCCGCAGCTGCCGATCATGGCCGGGCTCGTGGAGTCGGGCCTGAAGAACCTCAACTTCGGCGACGCGGACTCCGTCGGCTTCTTCCAGATGCGGGTCGGGATCTGGAACCAGGGCGCGTACGCCGGCTATCCCGACAAGCCCGAGCTGCAGATGAAGTGGTTCCTCGACCAGGCCGAGGCGGTCAAGAAGCAGCGCCTGGTCGCGGGCAAGCCGGTCGATGACCCGAACTCCTTCGGCGAGTGGATCGCGGACGTCGAGCGTCCCGCCGAGCAGTACCGGGGCCGGTACCAGACCAAGCTCGCCGAGGCCAATCAGCTTCTCAACGCCCAACCAGCGGCGACTGCTCCGCCAGCGGTACCGGCCGACGCCGCCGCAAACGCGGCGGCGGCTTCCATGGTCGGCAACGCCCAGCTCCCGGCCGACGTGGCCGCGGCCGTGCAGCAGGCCGTCGCGAGCGGCAACGGCCCGGGCCCGAAGGCGCTCGCGGCGATCACCGAGGCCTCCAAGCACATGGGCACGGCGTACAAGTGGGGCGGCTCGACTCCGCAGACCGGGTTCGACTGCTCCGGGCTCATGCAGTGGTCCTACGCGCAGTCGGGAATCCAGATCCCGCGCGTGACCTACACGCAGATCGAGGCACCCAACGGCACCGAGATCGCCGACCGCGGTGCGCTCAAGCCCGGCGACCTCGTGTTCTTCGCCGCCAACGGCGACGTCCACCACGTCGGCATGTTCCTCGGCGGTGACAAGTTCCTGCACGCGCCGTCCACCGGTGACGTGGTGAAGGTCTCGAGCCTGAGCGAGCCGTACTACGCCGGGCAGTTCGCGGGTGGCCGGCGGTTCGACGACGCGGCGTCGGTCGCCGTCGCTCCGGCCGCCGCGGCCGCGCCCGCCCAGTTCGCCGCCGCGCCGGCGGCGATCGACCCGACCGCGGTGGCCAAGGCCCAGGCCGCCGTGGCCCGCGACGCCGCCGAGGTGCGCCGCAACGACTCGCAGCTGTTCATGGCCGTCGCCCGCGCCGAGGCGAGCAAGGAGCGCGCGGACCGCAACGCCTCCGCGATGTTCCTCAAAGCAGTCGACCCGTCGCAGGCCCAGCGCCGTGACCTCGCCGGCGAACCGGCGGCGGCCGTGCCCGTCCCGCCCGCGGTCCCGCCCGTCGCCGCCGTCCCGCCCGCGGCCGCGGTGCCC
>JAPDDQ010000120.1 GCA_027587225.1 Solirubrobacter taibaiensis | reverse complement strand
ACCTTCTACGTACACAGGCTCTTCATGAATCGGTTGTTTTGAGCGATTTAAATGCTCAACGTATGATTTAATTCCACCTTCGTAATGGAATTCTTTCTTTTGCTTATGTTCACGTTTATCTTCAATTGTTAATTTAATATTACGATTTAAAAACGCTAATTCACCCATACGAGTTGCTAGCGTATCAAAATCGTATACTGTTGTTTCTTGGAAAATTTCCGGATCTGGTTTAAATCGAGTTATTGTTCCTGTTTGATCGGTGTCACCAATGACTTTTAAATCCGCAACCGGAATACCTCTTTCGTATTTTTGGTAATGGATTTTACCTTCACGATGTACAAATACTTCTAATTCTGTTGATAGAGCATTTACAACCGATGCCCCAACACCATGTAAACCACCAGAAACTTTATAACCGCCACCGCCAAATTTACCACCGGCGTGGAGAACAGTCATAATAACTTCTACAGCTGGACGTCCCATTTTTTCTTGTATACCAACCGGAATACCACGCCCATTATCCGTTACACGAATACTATTATCTTCTTCGATACTAACATTAATTTCATCACAATAACCTGCAAGTGCTTCATCAATACTATTATCTACGATTTCCCAAACAAGATGGTGAAGCCCTTTTCCACTTGTAGATCCAATATACATACCAGGGCGTTTCCGAACTGCCTCTAGTCCTTCAAGCACCTGTATCTGACTTTCATCATATGCATTTTCTTGCATTTGCTTTTGTTCCATTGACACAAAGATCACCTACTTTTCCATTTAAACAGGGGTTATTCCCTATCTATTTCACAATCTACAGTGCCGTTCGTTACATGAATTGTTTTCGCTTCTTTTAATGTTTCGTGTTCAATTCCGTCGACACTCGTCGTTGTAACAAATGTTTGCACTTTTCCTTGAATTGTATTTAAAAGATGTGATTGACGATAATCATCTAATTCTGATAAAACATCATCCAACAAAAGGATTGGATATTCTTTAACCTCTGAATAAATCAATTCAATTTCAGCTAATTTTAGGGATAGTGCGGTCGTTCGTTGTTGTCCTTGCGAACCAAAGACTTGAACATTTTTACTATTAACGAAGAATTGTAAATCGTCACGATGAGGACCAATTAAAGTCGTACCACGGAAAATTTCACGTTGTTTCACAGATTGAAAACTTTCATAGTATACTTCTTTTATTTTCGACAAATCCATTGATTCTGATACATCTACACTTGGTTTATAGACAATTTCTAACTCTTCTAATCCACGGCTTATACCTCGATGAATTGGAGCTGCCCATTCCTGTAGCAAATGCAAAAATTCAAAACGTTTTTGCAGTATTTTCGCACCATGCTCAATTAGTTGAAGTGTAAATACATCCAACATCGTTTC
>JAPDDQ010000011.1 GCA_027587225.1 Solirubrobacter taibaiensis | reverse complement strand
CATGTTCTCGCGCACCGTCATGTGCGGATACAGCGCGTAGTTCTGAAACACCATCGCGATGTCCCGATCGCGCGGCGCCAGCTCGTTCACCCGCGTCCCGCCGATCATCAGATCCCCGTCGGTGATCTCCTCCAACCCCGCCACCATCCGCAACGCCGTCGACTTCCCGCACCCGGACGGACCGACGAGAATCATGAACTCCCCGTCCTTGATCTCGAGGTTCATGTCCTTGACGGCCTCGAACCCGTCGTCGTAGCGCTTCCAGATGTTCTGGAACGTGATCTCCGCCATGCCTAGTCCCGGGCGCCGGGATGGCCGTCGCCAGGCCATGGCGCGAGCACGATCAGCAACCGCGCGTCGCTCTGGGCCGTGACCGCGTGTCGCTCATTCGGATCGAACACCGCGGCCAGCCCCGGGCCGCCGTTGGTGCCGCCGAGTTCGACCTCGCCCTCGATGACGACCACGTAGGCGCGCTCGTGCACCTGATGCTCCTGCAGGCTCTCCCCCGCGGGCAGGTTGATCAGGATCGACCGGGCCTCGCCACGCGCGGAGTGCAGGATCTTCGGCTGGTGTGGCTGGACGTCGACCGTCCGCAGGTCCCAGTGCTCCATGCACCGGAGCGTACGCCTCAGGCTTCAGCAGCGTCGCGCAGGCGGTTGATCGCCTGGCGGATGATGCGGCTCACGTGCATCTGGGACACGCCGACGCGCGTGCCGATCTCAGCCTGCGTGAGGTCTTCGGAGAAGCGCAGCCGCAGGATCTCGCGCTCGCGATCGTTGAGCACGCGCATCAGGCGCTCGATCGTCGCCGAGTCCTCGGCGTTGGCGAACCCCGTGTCCTCGATGCCGAAGGAGGCGCCGATCCCGTCGCCGTCCTCGTCGTCCTCGCGTGGGCGATCCAGGCTCACCGCGCGGTAGGCCGACGCGGCCTCGCGGGCCTCGAGCACCTGCTCGATGGTGCTCCCGGTGCGCTGCGCGATCTCGGCGAGGGTCGCGGCCCGGCCCAGCTCACGCGCGAGCTCCTCACCCACGGGCTCCAGCTTGACCGCCAGCTCCTGCAGGTCGCGCGGGACGCGGACCGACCAGCCCTTGTCGCGGAAATGGCGCTTGAGCTCGCCGAGGATGGTGGGCACGGCGAAGCTCGAGAACGCGGTCTCGCGGGACGGGTCGAAGCGGTCGATCGCCTTCAGCAGACCGAGGCTGGCGACCTGCACGAGGTCGTCGAGCGGCTCCCCGCCGCGCTGGTAGCGGCGTGCGAGCTGGCGTGCGAGCGGCAGGAAGCGGTCCACGAGCTGCGCACGGGCCAGCTGGTCGCCGTGATGCGCGCGTTCGAGCAGGGCTCGATCGGCGCGTGTGCGCGCCGCCCGCGAGTCGCTGTCAGCGGGGTATGCTCGCGGCGCTTGCGCGCCGGACGTGGCTCGTTCGTCGAGTTGTCCCAAGAAACCGGTTAGATAAGGAAGTCGCGCCGGGTGTCTAGGGCGCTGAATTCCCACCGGCGGGGGTCACGGCCGGGGCACGCCAAGTGTAGAACGAGTGGCAGCAATATGACCAGTACGAGCGAACGCAACCTCCGGATTCTCTTGGCCAACGAGCGCAAGGAGGATCTGCAGGCGTTGGGCGACGTGCTCGACGGCCTCGGGCACGACGTGACGCCGTTCGCTGTGTCGGTGGCGGAAGCCGCGGAGTTGATCGCGCGCGAGGAGCCCGACCTCGCGTTCGTGGTGCTCGACGGCGACGACGAACACGGCTTGGCGTTGATCGCGGAGACCGTGACGTTCGCGTCCGGACCCGTCCTGGTCACCGTGCGCGAGGCGGAATCCCCGGACACGATCGCCCGGGCGGCCGACATGGGGATCATGGGCTACGTCGACTCGTGGGCGCCGGACGACCTGCAGGGCGCGATCGACGTCGCGGTGCGCCGCCACCGCGAGGAGCAGCGGCTGACCGAGAAGGTCGCGCAGCTCGAGTCCGCGCTGGACCGGCGCGTCGTGATCGAGCGGGCCAAGGGCATCTTGATGGAGCGTCACCGCATCGATGACCGCGGGTCGTTCGAGCTGTTGCGCGAGCACGCGCGGTCGAGCAGCCGGCGCGTCGTGGATGTCGCGCAGACCGTGCTCGACGGGCACGCGCTACTGCCGCCTAAGTAATGAGAGAGACCAGGGCGTCAACCAGCGACGACGACCCGGCCACGTGCCAGCGGACGTCCTTCTGGACGGTGCGAGTCGTCCCGCCGGCCTCTTCGACGAGGAGCCGGCCGGGGAGCCAATCCCACGGGTCGGTCTCCGGCTGGATCCAGGCGTCGAGGCGGCCGGCGGCCACCCACGCCAGCTCGAGCGTGCCCGGGCCGGCATGGCGGAAGATCCCGGCGCGATCGATGACGGCGTGGGCGGTCTCGCGCACGCCGGGCAGGACGAGCCGGTCCTGGCGCAGGAAGATCGCCACGTTCGCGCGTTCGAGCGTCGTCGGCGCGGTGGTGAACGTGAGCGGCTCGCCGTTCAGCGTGGCGCCCTGCCCGCGCGCGGCGGCGTAGAGCTCGCCCGCGGGGTTGTGGGCGGCGCACGCGAGCGGGCCGTCCGCGTCGGTCAGCACGACGGCGCTGCACCAGGCCCCGGGCATGCCGGCGGCGAAGCCGACCGTGCCGTCGATGCCGTCGACATACCAGCGGCGCGGACCGTCGCCGGCGTCGTCGGTGCCCTCCTCCCCGATGATCGCGTCGTCGGGGAAGGCGGCGCGGATGACGCTGACGGCCGCGTGCTCGGCCTTGGCGTCCGCGTCGGTGACCAGGTCGGCCGCGACGCCCTTCGCCCGCGCCCTCAATGGTTCGCTACGAGCCTCGGTCGCCGCCTGGGACGCCGCTTGCACCGCGGCAACGGCCGTTGACAGGTCGGATTCGTTTGTGGTTGCGCTGGGAACGATGGGAGTACCGTCAAATCTTCTGGAAGGGGAATTACGTGATCGGGATTCTGATCGCTGTGCTGTTGGCGGCTCTTGTCTACGCCCTCTGTGTCGCGTTGGGCCTGCCGTCCATCGTGGCCATCATCGCGGCCATCCTCGTGCTGCTCGCCGGTATCCCAACCGGTGGCTACGGTCTCGGCGGCCGCTTCGGTAGCGGAAGGCACAGGGCCTGAGCCCACTCGGACATCGGAAGGCGGCCGTCACGGACGGCCGCCAAGCCGGTCCGGCCCTCGAGGTCGGTGATTTCAAGCGCGCCTTCAACCGCTTCCGCAAGGACGAGATCACCGACAACGCAGCGTCCCTCACGTACTACTCGCTGCTGTCGCTCTTCCCGGCGCTGCTCTTCTGCGCCGCCCTCCTCGGCGTCTTCGGCCAGCAAGGCCTGATCAACGACGCCGCCAGCTACTTGCAGGACGCGGGTGCGCCCGCGGACACCGTCGACGCCGTCACCGGCGCGCTGGAATCCGCCCAGAAGCAGCGCGGCACCGCGATCGTGGCGTTGATCATCGGTCTCGCGACCGCGTTGAACGGCGCCTCCGGCGCCTTCGGCGCCGCCGGCCGCGCGCTCAACAAGATCTTCCGGGTCGAAGAGGGCCGCGGCTTCGCCAAGCACAAGGCCCTGGACCTGCTCTGGACCTTGGGCGTCATGGCCCTCGTGCTGGTCACGTTCGTGCTGATCTTCCTCGGCGGCTCGCTCGCCACGGACCTGTTCAACACCATCGGCCTCGGCGAGAGCGCCGCTCTGGTCTGGAAGATCCTGCGCTGGCCCGCTGCTCTGGCCGTCGCGATGCTGATCTACGCGATCGTCTACTACGCGTCGCCGAACGTGGAGGTCCGCAAGTTCCGCTGGATCACCCCCGGCGCGGTCACCGGCGTGTTCCTGTGGATCCTCGCGTCCGCCCTGTTCTTCCTCTACGTCTCGAACTTCTCGTCCTACTCCGCGACCTACGGCGCCTTCGCCGGTGCCGTGATCCTGCTCGTGTGGCTGTGGGTCACGAACCTCGCGCTGCTCTTCGGCGCCGAGCTCAACGCGGTGGTGGGGCTGCGACGGGCGGAGTACCTGCCGGAGGCGTACGACGGGCCCGTGCTCCCAGCCAAAGAGCCGGCGGAGGCCTGAGCGTCTCTGCTTCTGAGTAGCTGCAGAGCTGTGTGCGGCCCGGGCACGTGCCGCACAGCTCGCGGTGCGGCGTGTCGGTGACCGGATAGTCGTGGGTGAGGATGCCGTGGGCGAGCGTCTGGATGCGCGCCACGATGTCCGGCGCGTCCTGGGCGGTGAACGTCCACAGGAGCGGCTCGTCGGGGCGCTCGAGCAGGCAATAGGCGACTTCGACGCGGGGCGCTCCGGCGCGGAGGGCGGCGAGCGCGTAGACGAGCTTCTGCGTCTCGTAGTGGCGCTGCACGTACGCCTCGGGCGTGTCCTCCTCGGACACGTGGTCGGTCTTGTAGTCGATCACCAGGTGCGTGCCGTCCGGCTCGGTGGCGAGCACGTCGACGAACCCGCGCACGAGCGGGCCGGAGCCGTCCTGGTCCAGCGCGAACTGAAAGCCGGCCTCGCGCGTGATCCGGGTGGCCTGGGTGAGCCGCCGGCACAGTGGTGAGCGCGCGAACGCTTCGACGTAGTCCTGGATCTCCGTGACGTCCTCGTCGCTGAGCTCGACGTCACGCGAGAGCGCCCTGACCGCTTCGGCGCTGGGCGCGCGCGGAGCGTCGAAGTCGAGGTCCTCGAGCGCGGCGTGGACGATGCTGCCGCGCGTCATCGGGTCGATCCCGATCCACGGCTCCTCGCTGCTCTCCAGCGGCGGCGGCTCGACGTCGGACAGGTTGAGCACGCGCTTGAGGTAGAAGCGGTAGCCGCACTTCGCGTAGTCGGAGAGCTGGCTGTAGGAGAGCCGCTGCGGCGCCGGGCGGCCGCGGTGGAAGTGCGGCGTGACCTTGGCCGGGACGCTGGGCAGCGCCGTGGGCTGCGAGTGCTGCTGGGTTCGGGCACGAGTCTCCAGCGCCTCCTCCGGCAGCGTCTCGGGCGTGATCACCTTGGTGACCAGGCGGGCGAGCCGGCCCTCCCAATGGCGCTCGAGGATGCTCGGGAGCTGCAGCGTGGGCGTGAGCGCGCGCACGATCCAGTCGATCGGCGGGCCGCCGTTGCGCGGGGCGGGCCACTTGGTCGTGTCCGTGCCGCCGGAGAGGATCAGCAACTCGCGGGCGCGGGTCATCGCGACGTAGAACAGGCGGCGCTCTTCCTCGGCGTCGGCTTCGGCGTCGGCGGCTGCGAGACGCTCCCAGGCGGCGGTGGGGATCGTGTCGCCACCGCCGAGTGGGGCGAGCCTGAGGCCGGTGGTGTGGTCGTCGCCGACGAGCAGCGGGGCACGCCGGCCGCCGGACTGCCGGCCGAGGTCGACGACTGCGACGACCGGGAACTCGAGACCCTTCGCCCGGTGGATCGTCATCAGGCGGATGGCGTCCAGGCCTTCGGATTCGAGCGCGGCCTCGCCCTCGCGCGCCGCGGCGAGGTCGCGGGCCTGCGCGTCGGCGAGGAAGCCGCGCAGGTCACGGCCCTCCGCGCGTTCGTACTCGCCCGCGAGGCGCATGAGCTTGCGCAGGTTCGCGAGCCGGCGGTCCCCGCCGGGCCGCGCGAGTGTGGCCAAGTCGTAGCCCGTGGCGACGATCGCGCGCTCCAGCAGCACCTCGAGCGGCGCGCGCTCGGCGTGCTCGCGCTCGGCGGCGAGCAGCCTGCCGATGGGAACATCACGGGCCTGGAGCGCGGCCCACAGGCTGCCGTGCTTGCGCCCCTCGGCGGCGAGCAGCACGAGCTCGTCCGTGTCCGCCCCGTGGAACGGCGAGGACAGCACGGTGAGCAGCGCTTCTTCGTCGTGCGGGTTCGCGAGCACGCGCAGCCACGCGAGGCCGTCGCGGACCTGCTCCTGCGACCAGTACCCGCGGCCGCCGACGACGTACGTCGGCAGGCCCTGCTCTTCCAGTGCCTCCTCGAGGAGCCGGAGAGACGACGTGGCGCGGACGAGTACGACGATGTCGCCCGCGCGGCGCCCGCTTTCGGTCTCTTTGCGGAGCCGGTGCGCGAGGTTGCGGGCCTCGGCGCGGCGCCAGGGCTGATCGCCGCCGCCTTGCAGGCCCAGGCGCGGCTCGAACTCCTCCCAGCCGGTCGTGTCCGTGATGTGCAGCTCGACGGGCGGCTCCGCGGGCGGGTCCAGGCTGAACAGTCGAAGGGAGCCGTCGTCGTCCATCGGCACCGGTTCCTTGCGGCCGGCCCGCAGCGGCGCGAACCGCTCCCCGAACTCCGTCGAGAAAGCCGTGTTGAGCACGTCCAGCAGCTCCTCGCGGGAGCGGAAATTCACATTCAGGCGCCGCACGACGCCCTGCGCGCGCTTGCGGAAGATGCCCACGTCCGCGTGCCGGAAGCGGTAGATCGACTGGAACTCGTCACCGACCGCGAACAGGTTGTCGCGCTCGAGGTGCTCGAGGATCTCCAGCTGCACCGCGTTCGTGTCCTGGAACTCGTCAATCATCAACAGCTGGAACCGCTCCGCCCAGCGCTCACGGGTGGGCGCGTCCTGGAGCAGGTCCCGCGCCCGCAGCTCCAGGTCCTCGAAGTCCACCGCGGCGCGCTCGAGCTTGGCCTGCTCGAAGATCGCGCCGTAGCGGTTCAGGAGGCCGTCGATGAGGTCCAGCGCGCTGTGCGCGTGGAACTCGGCGCAGGCGGAGCGATACGCCGCCCAGGTGGCCCGGTAGGACTCGCACGCGTCGGACGTGAGCGCCTTCGCGCCGCCCTTGAGGTCGGCGGCGTTGAGCTCGCCCGGCCACGGGACGCGCGCTTCGCCGCCGCCCGTCGCAGCCGCCACCAGGCGCGCGCACTCCTGCAGCGCGGTTCTCCCCGCCGCGACGCGCACGCCATCTCCCGCCCGCGCCAGGTCGCGCAGCGCCGCCTCTCCTGCCGCGGCCAGCGCCGTCGGGTCGGGCGCGGCGGTACGCGGCGGCACCTGCACCCGGGGGCGAGCGTGGCCGCGGGCGCGGAGGGTCGAGTAGGTGCCCTGGATGAGGTCGCGCAGGCCGGGGCCGTAGGAGGCGGCGAGATCGATCGCGGCACCGGCGTGGGCGCGGCCCCAGGCCTCCAGCGCGTCGTCGTAGGCGGCGTTCGCCAGGCGTTCGGCGGCGGTCTCCTCGAGCACCTCGAAGCGCGGGTCCAGGCCGGCGGCGAGTGGCTGCGCGCGCAGCAGGCGGGCGCAGAAGCCGTGGATGGTGCCGATCCAGGCGGCGTCGACGGCGCGG
Organism: Solirubrobacter taibaiensis; assembly: GCA_027587225.1. Taxonomy (GTDB): domain Bacteria; phylum Actinomycetota; class Thermoleophilia; order Solirubrobacterales; family Solirubrobacteraceae; genus Solirubrobacter; species Solirubrobacter taibaiensis. Next base: position 162,981 of record JAPDDQ010000011.1, on the reverse strand, counting down.
GCGCTCTCGTCGTCGCCGAACTCGGTGAGGCGGCGGCGCAGGCGCTCGGCGAGCTCGCCCGCGGCCTTCTCGGTGAAGGTCAGCGCGAGGATGGCGTTGACCGGGACGCCGTCCTTGCGGATGGCCTCGGCGATCCGCTCGACCATCACGGCGGTCTTGCCCGAGCCGGCGTTCGCGGCCAGCAGGCTGGAGCCGGTGCGCGCCTCGATCGCGGCGAGCTGCTCGTGGGTGAAGTTCGGCCTCACAGCGCCCTACAGATGCCGGGATGGGCGCAGCCGCCCTGGTAGCCACAGCGGTCGGGACAGGGCTTGATCCGGGCCGCGCGCAGGTCGGTGGCGGCGCGCGCGGCGATCTCGCGGGCTTCCTCCAACCGGTCGTTGAGCTTGGCGCCGTCGCTGACGTCGCCGTTGACGTAGCGGCCGGGAACGTCGTCGCGGACGATGCCGCGGGGGCGCTGGTCGGCGGTGCCGATCGGCTGGTAGAGCGCGCCGACCACCTCGACGTGCAGCTGCTCACGCACCGCGAGCGCGTACAGCGCGGCCTGGATCTTGCCGTCCTCGGCCCAGCGCGCACCCGGATGGACGGTGCGGCCCTTGTAGTCGCGGATGATCGCGCTGCCGCCGCGCGTGTCCACGCGGTCCACGCGGCCGGACACCGCGACGCCGTCGAGCATGAACGCGTCGAAGCTCCACTCGAGCTGGACGGGCTCATAGCCCGCGCCCGTCGCGCACTCGTGGCGGATGTAGCGCTCGAGGTCCACCTCCAGCGCGCGGGCCGCGGCGCGGGCGGGCATCGTGCGCGCGGCGGCGATCAGCTCGCCGATCGCGGCGTGCAGCTCCGCCAGGGCGCTCTCCTGCGTCTCAGGAGCGAGCCGGGCGGAGCCGGTGGCGGCCTGCAGGCGGCGCAGCGTGCGCTCGAGCACCGCGTGGCCGAGCGAGCCGCGGCGCATCGCCTCCGGGTCGGGGTCCACCGGCGCGGGCTTGAGCAGGTGCTCGACGAGCCACTTGACCGGGCAACCCGCGAACGTCTCCAGCCCGCGTGCGGACTCGCGGTCGCGCGCCGCGAGCAGCGCGTGGACCTGCGGGGAGACGGGCGCGGCCAGCGGGGCTGGGGCTTCCCCGCCGCCGATCGCGGCCTGCGCGCGGCGGAGCTCGTGCGGGGTCGGCGCCTCGGCGGGCGGCCACGTCACCTCGGCGAGCAAGCGGCGGCCGCGCCCCTCCCACAGCTCGTCCGTGAACAGCGCGCGCACGTCATCGAGGAACGGCGACGGCTGCTGCGGGCCGCCCTCCTCGTCCGACGTGCGGAAGCTCAGGAACAGCGCCTCCTCCGGCCGTGAGACGCACGCGTAGAACAGCGACCGCTCCCGCGCGAGCGTGTCCTCGTGGCGCGGGAGCACGAGCCCGGACGCCATCGCGAGCTGCGCGCGGTCGCTGTCGTCCAGGAACGGCTCCGGCTGTGGACGCTGCGGCAGCTCGCCCTCCTGCAAGCCGCACACGACCACCGCACGGAACCGGCGCGCGCGGATGTTCAGCGGGTCCGCGAGCAGGACGCCAGGGGCGCCTTCCACCGCGCCGCTGTCGCGCACCTCGATCGCCCCGAGCGCGGCGACGACGTCCTCCACGAGCGCGGCGTCGATCGCGGCGAGGCGCGTGAGCTCCCGCGCCGCGTGCCGCAACTCGCGGGCCGCGCGGGCGTCATTCTCGGCCTCGGTGCTCAGCACGTCGGCCTGGCGCACGTGCGGCGCGGTCCAGATCGCCTCGGCCTCGGCGACGAGCAGCTGCAGCTGGGCCTCGATCGTCTCCGCGTCGGCGAGCGCGTCCAGCTCGCTGAGCTCCCGCCCGCCCAGCCGCTCCCAGTGGAACCGCGCCTCGCGAGCCGTGCGCGCCTCGGCCCGGCGCACCGCGACCTCGAGCCGGTCCGCCAGGTCTGGCGTGGACGGCACGGACGGGAGACGGCGCGCAGCGATCTCGGGCGGCGCGGCGATCTCCGGCGGGACGAGCTTCGCGGGCCGCACGAACTCGCCGGACCACGGGAGGTCGTCCGGCGGGACCGCGCCCGGCGTGCTGGGCGCGACGACGTCGTCGTCAGGCGTGCCGAAGGCCTCGGCCGGCGCCGACGCGGACTCGGGCGCCAACGACTCGTCGAAGGGTGGAAGCTCGTAGTCGTCGCCGGCGAACGGGTCGCCCGCGACGACGTCAGCGCCCGGTTCGGGCGGGGCGAAGAGGGTGCTCTGAGACTCGTCCGACACCGGGGCCGCGGGTTCGGTGGGGCGCGGCGACTCGTCGTCCGCCACGGGGACGGTGGGTGCGGCGGCGAGCTTGCCCGGCGTGCGGAGCCAGGTGACGACGTCCTGGGCCGTGCCGCCCGGGCGGGCGGCACGGGCGAAGGCGAGGAGGCCCGCGCCGAGGCGGGTCTCGCCGAACGGGGTGCGGCGCTCATGGGCGACCGGGATGCCATAGGTATCGAAGACCTGCGCGAAGAGCTCGCTCGCGGGGCCGCCGCGCACCAGCACGGCGATGTCCTCGGGGGCCATGCCATCGCGCAGCAGCTCCAAAACCGAGGCGCCGACGAGCTCGGCCTCGGCGCGCTCGCCGCCGGCTTCGAGCAGGCGCACCGCGCCGTTGGGCGGGACGCGGCGGCCCGCCGGCTCGAACAGCCCGCGCTCCAGGTGGTGCAGGGCGCTGCGGGCGCTCTGGGCGTAGTGCTCGCTCCGGGGCTCGAGCGTGAGGTGCTCGCGGGCCAAGGGCTTGAGCAGCTCGACCGTGGTGGCGCTGCCGGCGAGCGCGGCGCGGCCGGGCTCGTACGTCAGCGCGACCGTCAGCTCGGTGTCGGTGTGGCGGACGAGCGACTCGACGAAGTCCAGCTGCGTGGGCAGGAGCTCGTCGAAGCCGTACAGGAACAGCGGGCGGCCGTCCCACGCCTCGCGCGCGGCGTTCAAGGCCAAGTGGGTGAGCCCGCCGGCGTCGACGGCCTCCAGCGCCTCCAGGCGGGCGTGGTAGGCCGAGTACAGCGCGGCGAGCTCACCGGCATGGGCCGGCGCGTCTTCTCGCCACGCGCGGACGGCCGTGGCGAAGCGCCCGGGCGAGGCGAGCGACCGCTGCAGCTCCGCGAACAGGTCCCCGAGCGCCTCGGCGAAGCCCGGGCCACGCGCCGAGGCCTTCAGCGCGCGCAACTCGACGTCACCCACCGCGGCGCGGACGATCTGCGCGCGGGCGAGCCGTCCCAACGGCCGGGCTCGAATCCCGGCTGCCCGCGCGAGGTCGCGCATCAGGAACGGGAACGTCGTGACCTCGGCCCCGAACACCAGCCCCGCGCCCGCGAGCTCACGGGCGTAGTGCGTGGCGTCGGCCGTCGTCGGCACGACCAGCACAGGGTCATTCCCCAGCGCCGCGCGGAGGCGCTCGAGGACGGCGCCCGCCTTGGCGGCGTTGGCCGGGCCGGTGATCAGCGTGAGGGGCATGACGGGACCCCATAGGGTCGCGCGCTGACCGGACGTTCCAACCGTGGCCGCGGCGTCTTCCCTGCTAATTGCGCCATGAAACAGAAATTGGACGGATGTACGACAGCCACAGACGTTAAGAGTTGCGACATTGCAACTAGCCAGTCCGCTTCAACCCTTGTTCCGGGAGCAGCAATGCCGACCCTGCACCTCCCCGCCGCCCACACCGACACGGACGTCGCCCTCGCCACCGAGGTCGCGCACGTGGTCGGCAGCTGCGAGCTCTACGTGACGTGGACCCACGGCGAGGGGCCGGGCCTCCCGCCGGAGATCGAGACGTTCACCGAAGAGGGCGAACGCCAGGGCGCGATCACCCCGTTCGGTGAGCTGGTCGTCGCGATGGCCCAGGGGATCTCGGCGCTGTGGAACGCGATCGTGCGCCCCCAGGCCGCGCGGCAGGAACTGCCCGCGCCGCGCGAAGAGCGCCGCCGCACCCGGCCGACGGCCGAAGAGCCCTACGCGTAGCGCGAGCGAGCGGCGACGCGCCAACCAGGGGCACGCCCGTCCCGACGGTCGCGCTAGGCGGCTTCGACCGACGAATCGGCCGGAGCCGCAGCGGCGTCCGCGGTCGCGGCGGCGGGTTCGTCCGCCTCGGGCGGCTTGTCGCCCTCGCGGGCCCACGGCTCGTCGAACTCCACGCGCCACTTGCCGTCCTCGGTCTGCATCAGCGCGAGCTTGGCGCGGAAGGAGCGACCCGAGCGGCCCTTGAAGCCAGTGACCGGCTTCTCGGTGCGGCCCTTGGAGATCAACTCGCGGGCCACGGCGGGCGGGAAGGTCTTGCCGGCCTTCAGCTTCCAGATGACGAACCCGCAGCCGGCGTCCTCGCGCGACCAGCAGGAGAAGCCCTTGCGGTTCTCGACGATGTCGTGCCCGCAGACGGGGCACGGGCCGAGGTTCGCCCGCGGGATCTTGACTTCCTTGAGCTTCTCGTCGAGCGTGTGGACGGTCGAGTTGGCGAACTCGGCGATGTCCGCCATGAACTTGGACCGCGCCTCGGCGCCTTCCTCGATCTTGGACAGCCGGTGCTCCCAGTTGCCGGTCAGCGACGGCGAGGTGAGCGCGTGGTCGTCCAGCAGACGGATCACGCCCAGGCCCTTCTCGGTGCACACGAGCGAGCGCCCGTCGCGTTCGACGTAGCCGACGTCGATCAGCCGCTCGATGATCGCGGCGCGCGTGGCGGGGGTGCCGATGCCCGAGTCCTTCATGGCCTCGCGCATCTCGTCGTCGTCCACGAGCTTGCCGGCGGTCTCCATCGCGCCGAGCAGTGAGGCGTCCGAGTAGCGCCGCGGAGGCTGCGTGATCTTCTCGTCGGCCCCGACCTCGCGGACGTCGGACTGCTCGCCCTGCACGAGCTTCGGGAGCTGCTGGTCGGGCGCCTCGTCGGCGTCATCGCCGGAGCGCTCCTCGAGGCCCTCGCCGTAGACGCCGCGCCAGCCCGGCTCGAGCAGCACGCGGCCACGTGTGCGGAAGACGTGCTCGGCGACCACCGTCTCCAGCCGCGTGTTCTCGAACACCGCGTCGGGATGGAACACCGCGAGGAAGCGCCGGGCGACCATGTCGTAGATCCGGCGGTCGTCGTCGCTCAGCTTGTCGAGCTTGTGCTCGGAGTTGGTGGGGATGATCGCGTGGTGGTCGGTGACCTTCGCGTCGTTGATGACGCGGCCCAGCGGCAGGACGTCCATCCCGGTCACGTAGGCCGAACCCCGCGCGTACTCGCGCTGCGTCCCCAGCAGCGCCGCGATCGGCTTGATCTCGGGGATCATGTCCGTCGGCAGGAAGCGTGAGTTCGTACGCGGATAGGTGAGGACCTTGTGCTCCTCGTAGCAGCGCTGCGCGGCGGAAAGCGTCCGGCGCGCGCTGAACCCGAAGCGGGTGTTGGCCTCCCGCTGCAGCGACGTGAGGTCGTACAGCAGCGGCGCCTTCTCGGACCGCTTGGTCTTCTCGAGCTTGGTGATCGTGCCGCGCCCGCCCTGCACGGCGGCCACGATCTCCGCGGCCTCCTCGGCGGTCTTCATCCGCGGCTGCGCACCCGCATGGAAGCGGCCCGTGTACCGGCGCGGGTCCTCGACCGTCTCGAACGTCGCGTCGACGAGCCAGTACGGCTCGGGCACGAACGCACGGATCTCTTCTTCGCGCCGGGCGATGATCGCCAGCGTCGGCGTCTGCACGCGCCCCAGGGACACGGCGCCGTCGAAGGAAGAGCGCAGCCGGATGGTCGCGGCGCGCGTCGCGTTCATGCCCACGATCCAGTCCGCCTCGGACCGCGACCGCGCCGCCTGCTCCAGCAGGTCGAACTCGGATGCCGGCTTCAGCGAGCCGAACGCGTCCTTGATCGCCTTCGACGTCATCGAGGACAGCCACAGGCGCTGGACCGGCTTCTTCGCGCCGGCCTTCTCGAACGTCCAGGCGAAGATCAACTCGCCCTCGCGCCCGGCATCACAGGCGTTGATGACGTCTGAGACGTCGTCGCGCTTGAGCATCCGCGTGATGACGGTCATCTGCTTGCGGGAGCGCTCGTCGCGCACCACGAGCTTGAAGCGGTCGGGCACGATCGGCAGATCGGCCATGCGCCACTTCTTGTACTTGGCGTCGTACTCGTCGGGCTCGGCGAGCTGCACCAGGTGCCCGACCGCCCACGTGACGACGTGCGTGTCGGACTCGAGGTAGCCCTCGTGCTTTTGGAACGCACCGGGCAGGGCCTTGGTGAGATCCCGGCCGACCGATGGCTTCTCCGCGATGACGAGCGTCTTCCCCATTGGGCGCGTCAGCGTAGCGCTACCCGGTGCACGGACCGGTGGAGACTCCGTTCGAGGTCTGCGAGCGTTGCAAGGCCTCACGCGCGATCGCGTTGGGAACGCCGAACCCGCCACGGGGGCCTGAAGTGGTCGCCGCGAAGACCGTCGTGACCACCTGGCCGTCCTTGTCGACCATCGGCCCGCCGGAGTTGCCGGACCGCACCGCACCGCGCAAAGACGTGATCGAACGCCGCACCGGGCCCTGCCCGTACGCGTCCTGGGTGATGACCTCGCGGGTCTCGCCGATGCGGCCGGCCCGGACGTCGTAGGGGCCGTTGCCGGGGAAGCCGAGAATCGCCGCCGAGGTGCCGGTCTTCGGGTTCCCCGCCAGCGACAGAGCGGGGGCGTCCAGCCCGTCCACCCGCAGCACGGCGAGATCGTTCTTCGGATCGAACGACACGGCCACCGCGTCCAGCCCCGGCTCCCGCCCCCGCACCAACACCCGCGTGTCCTTCTGCCCGGCGACGACGTGCGCGTTCGTGACGACCAGCCCATTGCCCGCGACCCAGCCGGAGCCCTCGACGCCCAGCCCGCATGCGTTGCCGAGGATCTTCACCACCGAAGCCGCCGCGGCGCGGACGCCCTCGGCCCGCGCGATCCCCGCCGCGGGCGCGGGAACGCGCGCCTCCGGCCCGTCGATCCGCGGGAACGGATCGAGCCGCGCCAGCGCGTCGAGCAGCCCTGAGGAGGGCGGCAGCACGGCGTTGATGGACTGCAGGATCGTGGAGCGCTGCACCTCGCGGCGCGCCTCACCGCCGTTGGCGAGCGCCAGGGCGCCGAGAACCCAGACGATCCCGACCCCGACGCACGCGGTCAGGACCGAGCCCAGGAACCCATCGACAGCCGTGGCAGCGGGCGACGTCACCCGCCCCCGCAATCGCGCCCCTATCCCTTCGAAGCCGATCGCGAACACCATGCCCGCGATCAGCGCTCCCACGAGGGCGAACGCGGGCGACCACGGCGACCGGCTCCCCTCGTCGAGCACGAGCGGGCCGATCCGCGTCCCGATGAACGCGCCGGCCGCGAAGCCGAACAGCGCGAGTGCACCGGCGACGAATCCCTGTGCCCAGCCGAAGAGGCCCAGCAGCACGATGACGCCCACGATCAGCCAGTCGATGCCGGTCACTTACCTTCGAGCGTACTGACGAGCACCTAGAGTCCAGTCCGGATGGCTCGCCGTCACGTCATCGCCAGCCCGAAGCGCTTCGCCCCGCTCGCCGTTTCCGCCGCGCTCGCGCTCATCGGCGGGGTGATGGTCGGCGCGCGCTACGAGCCGCCCGAGAAGCGCACGGTGGCGGCCTTCACGCAGGCGTGGGAACGCGGCGACCACCGGGCCATGTACGCACTGCTCTCGGACTCGGCGCGCCGCCGCACGACCTTCGAGCGCCTGCAGCGCACGTACCAGCAGGCGGCGGACACGCTCACGCTCACCCGCGTCCGGGCGGGCGCCGTGCAACAGGACGGCGTCCCGATCACGCTCGACACGCGCATCTTCGGCCCGCTGCGGGGCGTCCTCGTGCTCCCGACCGGTGAACGCGAGGGCCAGGACCCCGGCGTGGACTGGTCGTCCGAGCTCGTCTACCCCGGCCTGCACGACGGCGAGAAGCTCAAGCGCGAGACGTCGCTGCCGGAGCGGGCCTCGATCCTCGCCCGCGACGGCCAGGCGATCGCCGAAGGCCCGGACCGACTGTCGGATCTCGGACCGCTGGCCTCCGAGATCGCGGGCCGGGTCGGCCCGGCGCCCGAAGAGCGGCTGCCGGAGTTGGCCAAGCGCGGCGTCCCCGCCGACTCGCAGGTCGGGCTGACCGGGCTGGAGCGCCAGTTCGACGAGCGCCTCTCCGGCACGCCCGGCGGCGTGCTCTACGCCGGCGGCCGCGTCCTCGCCCGCAAGCCCGCGCTGCGCGGCGCCGACGTGAAGTCCTCGATCGATCCCAAGCTCCAGCGCGCCGCGATCGAGGCGCTCGCCGGCCGCTACGGCGGGATCGCGGCCATCGCGCCCAAGACCGGCGAGGTGCTCGCGCTGGCCGGGATCGCGCAGTCCGCGCCCCAGCCGCCGGGCAGCGTGTTCAAGATCATCACGCTCGCCGGCGCGCTGCAGAACAAGGCGGTCAAGCGCAACTCGAGCTATGAGGTGACCGACCGCGCCACGATCGAGGGCGTCGACATCCAGAACGCCAACGGCGAGTACTGCGGCGGCACGCTGCGCAACTCGTTCGCGCACTCCTGCAACAGCGTGTTCGCGCCGCTGGGCGCGAAGCTCGGCGCGCAGAAGCTCGTCGAGACGGCCGAGGCGTTCGGCTTCAACCAGGATCCGGGCCTGTCCGGGGCGGCGCGCTCCACGATCCCGCTCCCGAACGAGATCGGCGACGACCTCGCGGTCGGCTCGTCCGCGATCGGCCAGGGCAAGGTGCTCGCGACCCCGCTGGAGATGGCGCTCGTGGGCGCCACGATCGCGGCGGGCGGCGTCAAGCCCAAGCCGACGCTGCTGCGCGGCGACGACACCCAGGGCACGCGGGTGATCAGCAAGGGCGTCGCCAGCACGGTCAAGAGCTACATGCGCAGCGTCGTGACCGACGGCACCGGCGGCGCGGCCGCGCTCCCGGACGTGAAGGTGTCCGGCAAGACCGGCACCGCGGAGCTGCGTACGACCGTCAAGGAGGAGCCGCCGCCGGAGGGCGGTGACCCCAACGCCGCCCCGGTCGAGGACGACACGACCGACACGAACGCGTGGTTCGTGGCCTTCGCGCCCTACACCGACCCGGAGATCGCGGTCGGGGTGCTGTTCGTGGCCCAGGGAACCGGGGGCGACACCGCCGCCCCCGCCGCACGCGTCGTGCTCGACGCGGCCTTCTAGAGGTCGAGGTCGATCTCGGCAGTTTCGAAGCCCTCTTGCTCGATCTCGAGCTTGAGGGGCCGGTTCTGCAGCGAGTCGTTCGTGAGCCGGAAGAGGATCAGCGAGCCCTGGATGGGACCGCTCGAGGCCGCCGTGTCCGGCAGCGGATAGACCTGGTCGGCGCCGAGGTTGAACGGGCGGTAGGCGAACACGTTGTCGAGCTCGACCGGCTCGAACCGTGCCCCCTGCGTGTCCACGACGACGAAGTTCTCAGCCGTCGGGAGCGTCTCGTTCGTGTAGTTCTTGACGCGCATCCAGACGCCGAACCACGTCTCGTCGGCCGTGAGCGGTGGCTCACCGGCCGGGAGGCCCTCGAGGTACTCGACGTCCTCGCGGTCCCCGACGTTCAGGAACCGGGACATCTGCACCTGGTAGACGAGGTTGCCGACGTCGACGTACTCGCCCTCGGTCTCGGCGGCGAGGTTGTATTCGTGCTTGTCGCCACAGCCGGCGAACACCAGAGCGGCCGCCAGCACGGCGAAGGTCAGAAGACGGGACATCACGGGCGCTGGACCTTACAACCCGCCGACGGTGGCGCGCGCCCCGCGGTCCGTGTCCTCTTCGAGGATCGACTGCATGCGGCTGAGCGCCTTGCCCAGCTTGCGCTTGTACCAGCCCCGGCGGACCGTGACGGCCTCGATGAACTTGTCGGTCGGCAGCGCGGACGCGGACTCGGTCGTGACCTCGACGCGGGTGGCGTTGCCCGCGGGCGAGAGCGTCCACGTGGTCCAGGTCTTGTTGCGGTTGAACTTTCCACCGCGTCCGGCAGCCACGATCTTGTGCGGCGAGGAGACCTCGATGAACGTCATGTCACCCCACGAGAAGCGGTCCAGCGGCGCGTCCAGCTTGAAGCGCGCGCCGGCCCCACGGCCGTAGGAATCGACCCGAGTCAGGCGCCACTGCGACATGTAGTGGTCGGAGAACTCGGGGTGGTTGGCGATGTCGGCGAGGTATTCGAAGACTTCCTCGCGCGGACGGTCGATGACGACGTGGGCGGTGATGGGGTCCATCACCAGGGAATATTAGGCGGCGAAGCGACGCCGTACGGTGTGGTCGCGCTCGATCGAGTGCACGATCTCCTCGCGAGCGGGCGCCTCGCCCCGTCGCAGGGGGCGGCAGAGCTCGCACACCATGCGCTCGCCGTACATGTAGACGGTCTCACCCAGCAGCGGGGTCCGGTGGCAGTGCTCGCAGCCGCTGCGGCCCGTCGTCAGCGCCCGCATCGACGCGCGCACGAACGAGAGCTCTGGTGGCCCGAAATTCTTCAGAACCGCTAGATGGGGCATGGCCCGGCATTCACCCGCCACGCCCTGAGTCCTGCATCGTGCAACGGGTTATGCTTCGTGGCGGAGAGTGGGTCGACTCTAGGGAGGAAGCTGTTTTGCAGGACCCACGAATCGACGACGACGCCTTGAGCTCCGGGACCCTCGCGGGTTTCGGCCCGCCCACAGAGCGGTTCGTCACGCAACGTCCAGAACCGCCCACCTGGCTGCAGGAGGCTCGCGGCAGTCTCGGTGCCCCCGGGCGCTACGTCGCGTTCGAGCAGGACGGGGCCGTGAAGGTGGTGGCCGTCAGCCGGGAGTGGACGCGGATCGGCCGGTCGCTGGCCGCCGACATCCGCTTCGACGACGCGACGGTGTCACGCCGCCACGCCCTGATCGCCTGCGAGGAGGGCGGCGTGCGCGTGCTCGACGACCGCTCGCTCAACGGCATCCAGGTCAACGGCCGGCGCGTGGAGTGGAGTCCGCTCACTGACGGCGACACGATCGCGATCGGCCGTCACACGGTGTACTTCATGGACACCACGAAGGTCGCAAATACCGCCGAACCGGCTGCCCTGAGCGAATAAGCACCCTTGTAGGGTGTCGGCGGAATGGCTGCCGACACCATCGCGGTCCTGTCCCTCAAGGGCGGGACCGGCAAGACGACGACCGTCCGCACCCTGGCCGACGTGTTCCGGCAGGCCGGGTTGAAGGTGCTGACGATCGACCTCGATCCGCAGGGGAACCTCTCGGACTACTTCGACGTCCCGCGGGACGCGACCCCGACCGTCGCGGACGTGATCGCGGGTGACGCGAAGGCCAAGGACGCGGTGCACGACGGCGTGATGCCGTCCTCGCTGAACCTCGCCGAGGTGGAACGCGCGCTGTCGGGGAAGATGGGCCGCGAGGTCGTGCTCAAGAAGGCGCTGAAGGACCTGCGCAAGGCCTACGACGTGATCCTGATCGACTGCCCGCCCGCGCTCGGGCTGCTGACGATCAACGGCCTCGTCGCCTCCGACTACGCGCTCATCTCCTCCGAGGCCCAGTACTTCGCGCTGCAGGGCGTCAACGGCGCCGTGGAGCTGATCGAGCAGGTCCGCGAGTACTACAACGACGACCTCGAGCTCGTCGGCGTGCTGCTCAACATCGCGGACATGCGCACCAAGCATTCGCGCGACGCGTACACCCAGTTGCAGGAGGTCTTCGGCGAGAAGGTGTTCACGTCGGTGATCCGTTCTTCGATCGCCTACGCGGAGTCCGCGGAGAAGGCGCTCTCGATCTTGGAGTACCGGCCCGACCTCGGGGCGGACTATCTCGCGCTGGCCGACGAGGTGTTGTCTCGTATCGGGCGCGAACAACCCCTACACTGACGCGTCGGCATGGGGATCAGGGTGTTCCACTGCGACGACTCGGAGGCGTTCACGCGCCTGGTGGCGTTCTGGCTCTCCGAGCACGAGGATCTCGAGCACGCCGGGCAGGCGCATACGGCCCAGGGCGCGCTCGACGCGCTGCCGCAGGCCAGGGCGGATGTCGTGCTCCTGGACACGCTCGGCAAGCCGGGCGACAACACGCTCTTGAACGAGATCCGCACCGTGGCGCCCGAAGTGAAGGTGATCGTCTACTCGGGTTACGTGCGGCTCATGCAGGAGGGCGCGCTCGGCGATGGGGCCGACGCCTACCTCGAGAAGAGCGACGACGATGCGCCGCTCGTCGCCGCCATCCGCGCCGTCGTCCAGTAGGCAGTGGCATTCACGCACCAGGCGCTGCGGTACGTCGGCACCGACGGGCTGCTCGACGGCGTGCTCCCGTACATCCATGAAGGTCTGCAACGGGGGGAACCGGTGCGGGTGGCCGCGCGCCTCGAGACGCTCGCCCCGCTGCGCGACGCGCTCGGCGATGCCCCGGTGGAGCTCGTGGAGATCGACCACAACCCGGCGCGCATCATCCCCTTCTGGCGTGAGTTCGTGGAGAAGCACTCCGGGCCCGTGCGCGGCGTCGGCGAGCCGGTCTGGGCCGGCCGTCGCGGCGCCGAGCTCGTCGAGTGCCAGCTGCACGAGTCGCTGATGAACATCGCGTTCGTCGAGGACTTCACGCTGCTGTGCCCGCACGATGCGGAGGCGCTGGACGAACGCGTGCTGCACGAGATGTGCTGCAGCCACCCGGTCGTGGACGGCGCGCCGAGCCCGCACTTCCGGTCCGACCCGCTCCCGCTCGCGCCGCTGCCTCCCCCGCCCTCCGGCGCCCGTGTGCTCGGCTTCGAGATCGAGACGCTGTCCGAGGTGCGCCAGCTCGTGCGCGACGCGGGCGGCGACCCCGACTTCGTGCTCGCCGTCGACGAGGTCGCGATCAACAGCGTCATGCACGGCGGCGGCCGCGGGATCGTGCGCCTGTGGCGCGAGGACGAGACGCTCGTCTGCGACGTGCGCGACCAGGGCATCATCCGCGACCCGCTTGCGGGCCGGACGCGCCCGGACGTCGATGCCTTCGGCGGCCGCGGGCTGTGGATCGCCAACGCGGTCTGCCAGCTCGTGCAGATCCGCCCCGGCGCTGTCCGCGTCAGAAGCGCGCGACAGCCCCTGCTGGCGTGAACGGCACCCGCAGCACCTGAGCCCAGCCTTCGGCGCGTTCGTGCAGGCGCTCGGCGACCACGCCGGTGCTCTCCATGTCGCACCACACGAGCACGGTCGGGCCGGCGCCGGAGATCGTGGCGCCGAGTGCGCCGAGCCCCTTCGCGGCCTGGACGAGCTCCCACGACTTCGGGTACAGGTGCGCGCGGCGTGGCTGATGGAGCCGGTCACCGAGGCCGCGGGCGACGAGCCCGAGGTCACCGCGGGCGAGGCCGAGCACGAGCATCGAGGCGTGCGCGATGTTGAACACGGCGTCGGCCATGGGAATCCGGGACGGGAGCGCTTCGCGGGCCTTCTGCGTGCGCACGGCGGCGGAAGGCACCACGAGCAGGCATTCGAGGCCGGGCGGCGGCTCGAAGCGCTCGGCGTGGCCGTCGACGCACAGCACGAAGCCGCCGAGGATCGCGGCGGCCACGTTGTCCGGGTGGCCTTCGATCTTCGTCGCCTCACCCAGCACGTCGGCGCCGAGCTCGAAGATCGAGTCCGCGGCCACCAGGCCGGCGACGATGGCAGCCGCACTCGTTCCAAGCCCGCCGGAGAGCGGGATGTCGGACCGGATCGTGAACTCGAACTCGTCCGGCGAGGCGAGGGCAGCGAACCCGCGCACGATCAGGTTGCGCTTGTCGCGGGCGATCCGCAGGTCGGTGTGGACGGCGAACTGCCCCGTCTCCACCACGTCGACCTCCAGATGCAGGTCGAGCGCGGCGCCCATCACGTCGAACCCCGGCCCGAGGTTGGCCGAGGACGCGGGGACGCGAACCGTCCGCCGCCGATTCATCCGCCGAGTACGGCCTTCTCCACCGCGGCCATCTCAGGCTCACACGGCACAACCGAGCCCGACTGCGACAGCGCGGTCTGCGGGTCCTTCAGGCCGTTGCCCGTGAGCACGCACACGATCCGCTCGGCGTCCTCGGCGCCGTGCGTGAGCAAGCCGGCGACCGAGGCGGCCGAAGCGGGCTCGCAGAAGACGCCTTCATTTGCGGCGAGGAAGCGATACGCGTCCAGGATCTGCGCGTCGCTGACGGCGGCCACGCGCCCGCGGGAGCCGGTGAACGCTTCCATGGCCTCCTCCCAGCGCGCGGGGTTGCCGATCCGGATCGCGCTCGCGACCGTCTCCGGATTCTCGACCGGCTTGCCGAGGACGAGCGGCGCGGCGCCCTCGGCCTGGAAGCCGAACAGCCGCGGCGCGGCGCCCATCTCCTTGAAGCCCTTCCAGTACGCCGTGACGTTGCCGGCGTTGCCGACCGGGATGCAGAGCGCGTCGAGGTCGCCGAGCGAGTCCAGCAGCTCGAACGCCGCGGTCTTCTGGCCTTCCAGCCGGAACGGGTTGACGCTGTTGACGAGCGCGATCGGATGGCGCTGCGTGAGCTCGCGCACGAGCTTGAGCGCCTCGTCGAAGTTGCCGCGCAGCGCGATTACGCGCGCGCCGTGCATCAGGGCCTGGGCGAGCTTGCCGGTGGCGATCTTGCCGTCGGGCACGATCACGGCGCCGCGCAGGCCCGCGCGGGCGGCGTAGGCCGCCAGCGAGGCTGCGGTGTTGCCGGTGGAGGCGCAGATCACGGTCTCGGCCCCGTTGCGCACGGCGTCGCTCACCGCGCACGTCATGCCGCGGTCCTTGAAGGAGCCGGTGGGGTTGGCGCCCTCGACCTTCAGCCACACCTCGGCCTTCACGCGCTCTGACAGCCGCTCGGCGAGCACGAGCGGCGTCGAGCCCTCCTCCAGCGAGATGACCGGGTCGCCCGGGGCGAACGGCAGCCGGTCGGCATAACGGGTCATGAGGCCCATCAGTCGTTGAACTCCTCGTCGAGCACGCGGATCGCCCGTGGCATCTCGCGCACGAACGGCATCCGCGCCAGCAGTTGCACCGCGCCGTAGAAGCGGGACTCGAGCAGCGGGTGGATGACCATCACGAGCCGCGCCTGGCCGCCGAGCCCGCGCTGGACCACGGACTTGATCGACGCGCCCTGCATGCCGAGCACCTCGGCCACCTGGGCCAGCACGCCGGGCTCGTCGTCGACCTCCATCGCCAGGTAGAAGGCGGACTTGACGTCGTCCACGACCGGCAGCGACTGCGTCGTCTCCGGCGTGGAGGCAGGCGGGATCATCGCGCTGATGAGGTCGCCGAGCACGGCGGACGCGGTCTGCGGGCCGCCGGCGCCCGGGCCGGACAGCGTGATCTCGGTGATCGACTCCGATTCGATCGTGACGGCGTTGAACGAGCCGTTGACGGACGCGAGCGGATGGCCCGGGTACAGGAACGCCGGGTGCACGCGGACGCTGATGCCGCCGTCGACGCGCTCGGCGGTGCCGATCAGCTTCAGCGCGAGCCCGAAGTCCCGCGCGTAGTTCATGTCCTCGCCGGTGATGTGCTCGATGCCCTCGTAGATCACCTGGTCGAGCGTGACCGGCGTGGAGAACGCGAGCCGGGCGATGATCGCCATCTTGGCCGCGGCGTCCTTGCCCGTGACGTCGTCGGTGGGGTCGGCCTCGGCGTACCCGAGCTCCTGCGCGCGGGCGAGCGCGGCGGTGTACGGCGTGCCGCCGCGCGCCATCTCGGTGAGGATGAAGTTCGTGGTGCCGTTGACGATGCCGTGGATGCGGTCCACGTGCGCGGCCGCCAGCGACTCCTGCAGCACGCGGATGACCGGCACGACGCCCGCCACGGCGCCCTCGAAGCGCAGCTGCACGTTGTGCTCGCGCGCCGTGCTCCACAGCTCCTCGCCGTGGCTCGCCAGCAGCAGCTTGTTCGCCGATACGACGTGCTTGCCGGCGCGCATGGCCTTGAGCACGTAGTCGCGGGCGGGCTCGATGCCGCCGATCAGCTCGACGATCAGGTCGCTGTCGGCCAGGATCTCGTCGAAGTCGCCGCGGGAGCGCGTGAGCACGCCGGTCACCTCAGGCCGCACGCCGGTTACGTGCGCGATCTGCTCCGCGCGCTCGCTCACCAGCTGCTCGAACGCGGCACCGACGGTGCCATGCCCCAGCAGCCCGACCTTAAACGTCTCGGCCATACAGGTCCTCGAAGGTCTCGCGGCGGACGACCAGGCGGGCGTCACCGTCTTTGCAGAACACGACGGGGGGCCTGGGCACGCCGTTGTAGTTGTTCGCCATCGCGTACACGTAGGCACCGGTGACGGGCGTGACGAGCACATCCGAAGGCTTGGGCTCGTGCAATGCCGTCTCGCGGATCAGCACGTCACCGGACTCGCAGTGCTTGCCCACCACCGTGCAGGGTGTGCCCTCCGCGCCCACCCGATCGACCAGATCCGCCTGGTACGGGGCGTCGTAGAGCATCGGGCGCAGGTTGTCGCTCATGCCGCCGTCGACGGCCACGAAGCGCACGTTGCCGTCCGGCAGGTCCACGTCCTTGACCGACTCCACGGTGTAGAGCGTCACGCCGGCGGTGGCGGTGAGCGCGCGGCCGGGCTCGATCGCGAGCCGCTTGCCGGTGCCGAGCAGCTCGTTCGCGGAGGCGATCATCGCGCTCACGTACTCAGGGACGCTCGGCGGCATGCGGTCGGGCGTGTAGGACACGGCGAGGCCACCACCGAGGTCGTACGCGGGGAAGTCGCCGAGCGTGGCCAGTGCCTCCACGGCGAGCCGCCACGGCTCCAGGTCGAAGAGCTGAGACCCGATGTGCATGTGCAGCCCGTGCAGGTCCGCCCAGGACGCACGTTCCAGCCGCTCGATGGCGCGGGGCGCCTGGGCGAGGCTGAAGCCGAACTTCGAGCCCGCGTGGCCGGTGAGGATCTTGTCGTGTGTGTCAGCGACGACGCCCGGCGTGACGCGGATCATCACGTTCGCGGGCTGCCCGATCGCGTCGAGCTTGTCGATGTCGTCGAAGTTGTCGACGACGATGCGCGCTCCGGCCTCCACGGCGGTCTGCAACTCGCGGGCGGACTTCGCGTTGCCGTGCAGGAGGATCCGGTCGCCGCTGAAGCCGGCCTTGCGGGCCAGCGCGAGCTCGCCCCCGGACGCGACGTCGACGCTCAGGCCCTCCTCCTCGAACACGCGCAGCACCGCCGTGCACGGGAACGCCTTGGAGGCGAAGATCACCTCGCCGTCGCCCATGGCGGTCTTGAATTCGCGGGCGCGACCGCGCAGATCGTCCTCGGCCACCGCGTACAGCGGCGTGCCGAACTCCCGGGCGAGCTCCGCGGCGTCACAGCCGCCGATGCTCAGGCGGCCGTCATCCACGCTGGAAGCGCGCGGGTACAGGTGGGTGGCCGTGACGGGCACGGCCGAAGAGGTTAGGGGTTCGCCCGGGAATGTTCGGCGTGGCCGACGTGGTGCAGCCGTGGATGCCTCGTGCCGCCCGCGGGCGGAGGCGTGCGTCAGCACGTTGAGCACGTGGGTGGCGCGAGGCGCCGCGGATGTGCCGCGGCGGACATGTCGGTATTCCCGGGCGGGCCTCTAGGCCGTGCGCGCGGCGGGCGCGGCGACGCGACCGCGCAGGACCAGCAGCAACGCCACTCCCGCGACCACGAAGCCCACCGACACCCACTGCGCCTGCGTCAGCCCGAGGGCGACGGCATCGTTGCGGCGCAGGAACTCGATCAGGAAGCGCTCGACGCCCACGCCGATCAGGTAGACGCCGGTCAGCACGCCCGGCCGCCACCGGTCACGCAGCCGCCACAGCACGATCGCGAACAGGCCCATCGCCAGCGTCTCGTAGATCGGGGTGGGGTGCACGGGCGTGTCGATCGGGACCGTGCCGTTGGGGTACGCCATCGCCCACGGGCCGTCCCAATCCTTGCCGTAGTCGCCGTCACCGGCGAACTGGCAGCCGATCCGGCCGATCGCGTAGGCCGCGGCCAACGACGGGACGACGGCGTCGGCGAGCTTGAGGTCCAGCACGCCGCGATAGCTCGTCCACGCGATCACCGCGAGCGCCCCGCCGATCAGGCCGCCGTAGAACGTGAGCCCGGTGCCGCTGAACAGCGGGCCGCCGTTCTCGGCGAGGAACCACAGCTTCGCGCCGATGATCCCGCCGATCAGCGCGGCGAAGACCATCTCGTACGCGAGATCAGGTGGGCGGCCGAGCTCGCTCAGGCGCCGCGCGACCATCCAGCCCGCGACGAGGAACGCCACACCGAGGCAGAGGCCGAACAGCTGGATGTCCAGGCCGAAGAGATCGAGCGTGGGGTACAAGGGCGCCTAGAGGTAGTTCATGGGGGACACGACGGAACCGTTGATCCGGGTCTCGAAATGGAGATGGTCCCCGAAGCAACGGCCGGTGCACCCAACGTAGCCGATGACCTGGCCTTGCTTGACGCTCGCGCCCATGGAGGTCGCAAAGCGCGACTGGTGGGCGTAACACGTGGACAGCGAGGCCGTGTGCTGGATGCAGGTGAAGTTGCCGTACCCGCCGGAGGACCCGGTGCCCTGCATCAGCACGACCTTGCCGGACGCGGCGGCGCGGATCGGCGTGCCCGCCGGGACGCCGATGTCGATGCCCGGATGGCAGGACTCCCACGAACGCGACTCGCAGAACGGAGACGTGATCGGGCCGTTGACGGGCCAGATCAAGCCGCCCGAGCCGGGCTTGACCGGGCCGGCGGCGGCCGGGCCGCCGGAGAAGCTCGCGAGCTTGGCCTGGACCTTCTTCTGGGCGGCGTGCAGGCTGGCGACGTCGTCCTCGAGCTCGTGCCGGCGGTCGCGTGAGCTGGCCAGCAGCGTGGTCTTCGCGCTGCGCGCGGACTCGATCCGGCCACGCCGGTCCACGAGGCCGACACGGACGGTGGAGACCTCGTCGCGCTGTTTCTCGATCGCCTTGGTGACCTTGGCCGCCTTGGCCTCGAGCCTGTCGAGCCGAGCCTCGGTGGCCGTCGCGTCCTGCTTCGCGTCGGCGACGATCTTCATGATCTTCGCGTCCTGGCGGGAGATGCGGGCCATGAACTCGGTGCGCGTGAGCAGGTCCTCGAAGCCGTCGGCGTTGAGCACCACGCCGACCAGGTCGGGCTCGCCGGCCTTGTAGAGGTCCAGCAGGCGCTGGGCGAGTGCGCGGCGCACCACGACGAGGCGGGCCTTCAGGCGGGTGAGCCGGGCGCGCTCCTGCCGCAGCTTGCGCTGCACCGCGGCG
This sequence comes from Solirubrobacter taibaiensis, assembly GCA_027587225.1. Lineage (GTDB taxonomy): Bacteria > Actinomycetota > Thermoleophilia > Solirubrobacterales > Solirubrobacteraceae > Solirubrobacter > Solirubrobacter taibaiensis. The sequence continues at coordinate 143,823 of JAPDDQ010000011.1, read as the reverse complement.
AGCTCCTCGCGCTTGGCGTTCAGGGACGTCTGCAGCTTCTGCTGGCGGAGCGCGAGGCGGTCGATGTCCGCCTGCAGGTCGTTGATCCGCCCGGTCTGCTTGGAGATGTCGGTCGTGAGCACGCGCTCTTTGGCCTTGTGGCCGCCGATGAGCCCGTTCTTGCGGTCGAGCTCCTTCTGAATCTGCCCAGGGGTCTTCTGCGCGGTGGACACCGCGGGGACGACCAGCAACAAGCACACAGCAGCGGCCCAGACCGCACGCAACTGCATCAGGGCCCGAGGCTAGCCGGAAACCCCCGTAAATCTTGATAAGGCCGTTGCAGACCCTGCGAAAATGAGAGACCAGATGCCCAGACCCACCTCATTCGGCAAGGACACTGGCCTGCAGATCCGCATGGCCACCACCATGTTCCTGCTCGGCGCCGTGTATGTCGCGCTGGGCGTGGTCCTCGTGCTCACCCTCCAGAGCGCGATCTTCATGATCGTGATCCTGGGCGGGCTCGCGGCCCTGCAGTTCTTCACGTCGGACAAGCTCGCGCTGGCCGCCATGGGCGGCCGCGTGGTCACGCCGCAGGAAGCCCCGCAACTGCACGCGATGATCGATCGTCTGTGCGTGCAGGCCGACCTCCCGAAGCCCAAGGTCGCCGTCGCCAACATCGCGATGCCGAACGCGTTCGCGCTCGGCCGCTCGCCCAAGAACGCGACCGTGTGCGCCACCACGGGCATCATGGAGCTGCTCACGCCCGCCGAGCTCGAGGGCGTCATGGCGCACGAGCTCTCCCACATCGCCAACCGCGACGTGATGATCATGACCGTCGCGTCCTTCTTCGCCACGATCGCGGCCTACATCGTGCAGTTCGGCTTCTTCTTCGGCGGGGGCTCGAGCGACGACGAGGACGGCCTTCCCTTCCTGGTGCTGTTCCTGGCCTCGATGGTCGTGTACGCCATCTCCTTCGTGCTCATCCAGACGCTGTCCCGGTACCGCGAGTTCGCGGCCGACCGCGGCGCGGCGCTCATCACGGGCCGGCCGAGCGCGCTCTCCAGCGCCCTGTACAAGATCTCCAGCGGCATGGCGCAGATCCCCAAGCAGGACCTGCGCTCGGCAAGCGAGATGAACGCGTTCTTCATCTTCCCGACGAGCATCGGTGGCCTCTTCGCGACGCACCCGCCGATGGAGAAGCGCATCGAGGCGCTCTCGCGTCTGGAAGCGCAGCTTCAGGGCCAGCGGGTCTAAGCTCCCGCACATGGGCTTCCTGGACATCCTCCGCGGCAAGCGCGAACTCAAGCAGCCTGCCGCGGACCGGCTGTTCGCGATGTCGACGGCCTACATCAAGTTCGAGATGGAGCTCGAGCTGACGACCACCGGCAAGGCCGCCATCGTCTTCCAGCCCCTGGCGACCGCCGACTTCGAAGGCATCGTCAAGGACATGGAGGAGGTCGTCAACGCCACCGGCGAGGAGACGGGCACCACCGTCACCTCCGACGACGACGAGTTCGGCTATCGCTGGATGATCCTCAATGACGACGACATGGAAGACCTCGTCGTCGGCATCAACGCCGTCTCCACCGCCATCCAGGGCGGCGGCTACGGCGACCGCGTGCTCTGCGCCGTCTTCGCCCTCCAGGACTCGCGCCAGCGCAAGCTCTACTGGATCTACAACTACAAGCGCGGCGCCTTCTACCCCTTCGTGCCCGCCGGCGGTGCCCAGCAGCGCGACAACGAGCGCGAGCTCCGCCTGAAGGCCCAGACCGGCGCCGACCTCCCGATCGAGGCCGAGCTCGAGCGCTGGTTCCCCCTCTGGGGCATCCCGATCTAGGCCGTAGCCACGATCACGAGGCGGGTGTCCGGGGTGAAGGGCTCGTGCTCGAAGCCACCCCAGCACTTGACCTCGCCGAAGCCCGCGGCTCGGCACAGCGCGACCAGCTCGGTGGCGCTGTAGACGCGGGCACTCCAGGTGCGTGACTCGCGCGTGCCGTCGGTCTCCACGAGCGTCTGCGTCGTCTGCGCGACGCCGTCGGCGGGATCGAACGTGCGCTGCTCGAGCAGCAGGCGTCCCTCCCCCATCAGGCGCCAGTCGTTGTCGCTCCAGCTGCGGATGAGGCGGTCGCGGTGCATCGTCTCCAGCACGAGCTTGCCGCCCGGGCGCAGCACGCGCCGGATCTGGGCGAGCACCTTGGTGTCCTCCTCGTCGCCCAGGTAGCCGAGCGAGGTGAACAGGTTCAGGGCCGCGTCGAAGCTCTCGTCCTTCAACGGCAGCTCGCGGTAATCGGCCTGGGTGAACTTGGGCCAACGCTCCCCTGCGGCACGACGACGAGCCTCGTCGAGCAGCGCACCCGACCGATCCACACCGGTGACGCGGTAGCCCGCGCGGGCGAGCGGCACGCAGTGGCGGCCGAACCCGCACGGCACGTCGAGCAGCTCACCGCCCTCCGGGCACCCGCTCAACCGCGCGGCGGCCAACGCCTGCGTCTCCGCCTCCGCATCGCGCTCCTCGCCGGCGTAGGCCCGCAGGTAGAAGTCGCTGAAGAACGCGTCCCAGACATCGGTGGTGCTCGTCCCGCGGCTCATCGCCGCAGCAGGCTACCCCCCGTAGTCCACGACGGCGTCGCCGGAGCTCGTCTCCACGCGCAGGAAGCGGGTGGAGTCGGGGTCCTGCCGCACGCCGATGTCGTCCTCGCCGCTGTTGGTCTCCGCGCTCACGTTGTAGGCCTCGGTGCCGGGCGGGACGAGGATGCGCGCGTCGCCGGAGGCGGTGCGGGCCTCGGCGGCCTTCGGCGCCATGGCGAAGCGCAGGTCCACGTCGCCGGACGCGGTCTTGGCCATCGCCATGTTCGAGCGCAGGCCACGCGCCACGATGTCGCCCGAAGCGCTCTCCATCGCGATATCGCCGTTGACGCCGTCGACGGCGATGTCGCCGGAGGAGGTCTCCAGGTCCGCTCCGTCGCCGAGCCCCCGGGCCACGATGTCACCCGACGCGGACTTGACGTTCACCTCGGTCCCGACCGGCACCTGCACCACGACCTCGGCGTGGCATTCGCCGAAGCCCCACACCGGGCAGTTGGCGGCGACGTTCACGCGCGAGCCGGTGACGTCGATCTCCGGCGCCGGGGCGTGCAGGGTGCCCTTGCTGCGGCCGTCGACCCGCACCCGGCCGTCACCCGAGCGGACCACCGTCACGTCCCCGTTCTGGGACTCGATGAAGAGCTCGTCGACCGCCCCCGCCAGCTCGCGGTGCGAGCTGTTCTCGACCTTGCCGACGCTCCAGGCTGCGACCTGGACGGCGGCGATCATCGTGAACAGCAGCGCGAGCCCGCCTCCGGCGAGCAGCGCGAGGCGGCGGTCGTTGCGGCGGGTCATGCGTGGTTGTCCGTCCCGTGCTCGAGGTACCGCAGCACGGCCAGGACGCGACGGTGCGCCTGGTCGGCGGGCGGCAGCCCGAGCTTGTTGAAGATGTTCGTCACGTGCTTCTCGACGGCGCCCTCGGTGACCACGAGCGCCTCGGCGATCAGCCCGTTCGTGCGGCCTTCGGCCATCAGGCCCAGCACCTCACGCTCCCGCGGAGAGAGCTGCTCGAGCGGGTCCTGTTTGCCCGAGCGTACGAGCAGCTGCGTCACGACCTCAGGGTCCAGCGCCGCGCCGCCCATGGCGACCCGCCGCAGCGATTCCAGGAACTCGCCCACGTCGGCGACGCGGTCCTTGAGCAGGTAGCCGATGCCGCGCGAGTCGCCGGCGATCAGGTCGACGGCGTAGCGCTCCTCCACGTACTGGGAGAGCATCAGGATCGAGACGTCGGGCCACTGCTTGCGAATGACCAGCGCGGCCTTCACGCCCTCGTCGTTGAACGTCGGCGGCATGCGCACGTCCACGACGCACACGTCGGGCTGGTGCTCCTGGACGGAGCGGATCAGCGCCTCGCCGTTGTCGACGCAGTCGACGACCTCGAAGCCGCCTTCTTCCAGCAACCGCATCAGGCCTTCGCGCAGCAGCACGGCGTCCTCGGCGATCACGGCTCGCATGGCAACTCCACACGCAGATTGGTTCCGTGTCCTAGTGGGCTCACAACCACCATCTCACCATCCACGGCACGCACGCGGTCCCTGAGGCCCCCGAGACCGTTGCCGTTGAGCGCGGCGCCGCCGATCCCGTTGTCGAGCACCTCGACCACGAGGACGTCGCCCTGGAACTCGGCGGAGAGCCACGCGCGGGAGGCCTGGGCGTGCTTGGCGACGTTGGTCAGCGCCTCGGCCACGAAGAAGTACGCGATCGCCTCCGTGCGGGCGCCGGCCCGGCGCGGGAGGTCCACGTCCACCGCGACCGGCACCGGGCAGCGCGCGGCGAGGGCGCTCACGGCGGCGTCCAGGCCACGGTCGGTCAGCACGGCGGGGTGGATGCCCCGGGCGAGGTTGCGCAGCTCCACGAGCGCCTCCTTGGCCTCACCGTGGGCCTCGGCGACGAGCCGCTGCGTGTGGGTCGGGTCCTCGGAGGCGCGGGCGCGACCGAGCGTCATCGCCAGCGCGACGAGCCGCTGCTGCGCGCCGTCGTGCAGGTCGCGCTCGATCCGGCGCCGCTCGGCGTCGGCGGCGGCGACCATGCCGGCGCGGGTCTCCTCCAGCGTGTCCACGCGGGCGGAGAGGCGCTCACGCTCACCCGGCTCCAGCAACAGGCGGGCCATCGCGAGCTGCACGGCGGCGACGCCGCGACCGAGCCACGGCGCGGCGTAGAGCGCGCCGGCACCCAGGGTGACGTGCACCAGCGCGGCCCACAGGTAGCTGAGGCCGAACAGGTCGTCGCCCGGCGTGGCCCAACCCCAGAGGGGATAGCTGAGCAGGCCCAGGGCGGCGCCCCAGGCGCCGAACACGAGCGTGCCGCCCAACCAGCCGACGAACGGCAGCGCGATCAGCGCGTACAGCAACTCCAGCCAGGAGCCGCGGGAACTCATCCAGGACACCGCCCGCACCGGCACCGAACCCTCGCGGGGGAACGCGCGGGTGGGGAACTCGGCACCGAGCAGGGCGGCGGCGCGGCGCCGTTCCAGCCGCGCGAGCAGATGGCAGTAGACGAACGCGGCCGCGATCAGCGGCGCGCCGGCCAGGGCCAGCAGGAGCAATGGGACGCCGGCCGCGAGGGTCGGCACGAGGATCAGGAACGAGATGAAGCCGATCGCCGCGCTCAGCGCGACGTAGGTCGTCGTCTCGATCGTGCGGCGCACGTTCATCGTGGTGAACGGTATGCGCCCGGCGGGGTGGCGACCAGACCGGCCACCCCGCTTCTTTCGCTTCTGGTTAGCCGGAGGTCAGTCCGGGATGAGGCCTTCGCCGCTGAACTGCTCGCCGGCTTCGGCGAACGTCAGATCCGGCGGCGGGAGGATGATGTCCGACTCCTCGAGCACGTCGTCGGCGACGGGCTTGCCGTCACTGCGGATGAGCTCGAGCAGCGACTCGAACACCTCGTGGAACCGCTCCTCGTCGCCGGACTCGACGATCGTCACGAGCTCGTTGTCGAGCTCGTTGAGACGGTCCACGTCCTCGTCGGGCAGGTCGTACTGCCCTTCCGTCGCGATGCGGACGATCACGCCGGCTTCTCCTGGGAGGGGGTCTGCTCGCCTTCGCCGGCACCGAGTGCCGGAGCGGGCGCGGAGCCCGTGCCGAGCTCGGCCCGCAGGCGGGCGAGGTCGTCGTCCACCGCCGACTTGGAGCTCAGCTCGTGCAGCTGCTTGTCGATGTCGTCCTGGCCGGCCGTGAGGCTCAGCTGGTCGTCGAACGCGCCGGAGGCCTCGAGCTCGTCCATGGCGGCCGCGCGGGCCCGCATGTTCTCGGTCTTGTCCTGCGCGCGCTGCATCGCCATGCCGATGTCGGCCATCTCCTCGCCCACGCCGGTGGCGGCCTCGGAGATCTTCACGGAGGCCTCGGCGGCGGAGTACTGCGCCTTGATGACCTCCTTCTTGGTGCGGAACTGGTCGATCTTGGAGCGGAGCTTCGCCTCCTGGTCAACCAGCTTCTGCTGCTGCGCTTCGAGCTCCTGGACCTGCGAGTCGAGGCCCTGCAGCTCACCCTGCGCGAACTGCTTGCGCTCGAGCGCGACGCGCGCGAGATCCTCGCGGTTCTGGGCAAGCGCCTGACGCGCCTGCGTGTCGAGCTTCACAACCTGCTGCTCGAGCTTCTGCTGCTGGAGCTGCAGACGCTTCTTGGAGGTGACGACGTCAGCGATGCCCTTCTTGACGTTCTGGAGCAGCTCCATTTGCTTCTGGTAGCTGTACTCCAGCGTTTCGCTGGGGTCTTCGGCCTTATCAAGCAGCTTGTTGATCTTGCTCTTGATTACGGTGGAGAACCGCCCGGACATACCGGCCACGGCACCTCCCTTTCCTGTGTGGTCGGACTGATCGAGTCCGACCAAGCGTACCCGTCGCGGCTAGAAGCCGACGGGATGGCGCTTCTTGAAGCCTCGGGAGGACCGCTCCCAGGGGCGCCAGCGCGGGCCGCGCTCCATCGCCTTCTTGTGCTGGGCAGCGAGCTTGCGGTCCGCACCGCGGGGCGAGGAGCCGATGCTGGTGTCCAGGCGCAGACCCGCGATCACGGCGTAGGCATGGCCCGGGTTGGTGTAGATCGTGAACCACTGACCCTCGCCCGCTTCGCCCCACTTCATGAAGCTGCCGGAGTCCAGCGGGCCCTCGAGCCCGAGCTCGGTGGCGGCGAGCAGCGCGTAGGACACGGTGCCGGAGCAGTCGTAGCCCTTGTCCTCGACCTTGGCGTGACCGCCGCCGTACTTGTACGGCTTGGCCTGGATCTTGTTCGCGGCGAAGATCGCCTGCTGGATCTGCGGCGGAGCGTCGGCCGGAGCGGCCGCGGTGCCGTCGGGCAGCAGCTGCGCCTCGGCGCCGGGAACGACGATGTTCGCGGGATCCGGGGGAGGCGGCGGCGGCGTCGGGACGGGCGTCGGCGCCTGATACACGGCGCCACCCGACTTGTCGGGCGCTGGGGCTTGCGCCGCGGCAGCCGCGGGCAGGACCAGCAATGAAATTGTCGAGATCGCCGCAGCGATCACCCGTACGGGCCGCATTGTTCCTCTTTCGTCGGCCTACGGGGTTAGCTGACGGGCTGACGCTGAAAGAGCCTGCGTCCCACGCGTTACCGCGTGATTAGCCCCAACTACATTGGGTCCCCCGTCTTCTGGCGACCAACCAGAAGCTCGGCTTAGCGCGGCAAGTTATACGACGCCGCGGTCAATTGTCCAGTCACAACGCCCCATCTGGGGGGATAAGGCGCTCCTTTGTTGATCGGCACTTGGCGGCGAACCTTGAGTAGCCTCGGCGTGGTGCGCGCTCTCGCTTTGGTGGTTGGACTGGCCGTGATCGTCGGTTGCGGCGGCAGCGGCGACGGTGGCGACGGCGGCGGCGGCACCGCCACACCGCCTTCCACGCCGCCCGTCAGCGGGCAGCAGGGCAACGAGGTGCCGGCGACCGGCCCGCCGCTCGGGTTCCCGGTCTTCGCCACCAAGAACACGACGCGCGTGGCGGGCGGCGACGCGATCGCCGACGCCGCCGGAGTCGCGCTGGCCACGTACCCCGCGCGCACGCCGGAGTCGCGTCCGACGGCCGTCGTGCTGGCCGAGGTGCGGGCTTGGCAGACGGGGATCGCCGCGTCCGTGCTGGCCGCGCGACCGATCCGCGCGCCGATCCTGTTCGCCGACGGCGACACCATCCCGGACGCCACGAAGGCCGCGCTGGACGCGCTGCAGCCGACCGGTTCCAAGGAGGCCGGAGGCGCGCAGGTGATCCGCGTGGGGACGAAGGCGCCCGTCGACGGGTACAAGACGACCGACGTGCCCGCGGCCGCCTCCCCCGCCGCTCTGGCCGCGGCGGTCGACCGGCTCCAGACGGCCGCGGCCGGGTCCGCCTCCAACGCGGTGGTCGTGGTCAACGCCGACCGGCCCGAGTACGCGATGCCCGCCGCCGGCTGGGCCGCGAAGTCCGGGAACCCGATCCTGTGGGTGACCGCGACCGGCGTGCCGCCGGAGACCGAGGCGGCGCTGAAGCTGCACAAGGGCGCGGCGATCTACGTGCTCGGGCCCGAGGACGCCGTGCCCGAGACCGTGTTCGACGCGCTGGGCAAGCTCGGGACCGTGAAGCGGATCGCCGCCACGGACGCCGTGAGCACCGCCATCACCTTCGCTCGGTACAGAGATGGCGCGTTCGGCTGGTACGTCGTCGATCCCGGGCACGGACTCGTGTTCGCGAACGCCCGCCGTCCCCAGGACGCAGCCGCCGCGGCGCCCCTGAGCGCGCACGGCAAGTACGGGCCGCTGCTGCTGATCGGCGACGACGCCGGCGCCCTCCCGGAGCCGCTGCAGAACTACCTGCTTGATGTCCAGCCCGGCTACGACGAGACCACCGACCCCGTCCGCGGGGTCTACAACCACGGCTGGATCATCGGTGACGAGAGCGCCCTGGCGGCCGCCGTCCAGGCCCGCATAGATACTCTCCTAGAGATCCAGCCCGTCAATACCGGAGCCGAGTAGACAGCACCATGGCCGAAGCCGAGCAGCCCGAACGCCTGCGCAGGGACCGCGAGGTCACCGTCGACGACATCCGTCAGCTCGTCGCCTCCGCCACGCCGCACTTCTCGTACCAGATCCGCAACCGGGTCAAGAAGCTCGTCGCGGGCCTCCCGACCGACTCGCCCGTCCGCCTCTACGCGGCCGCCGAGATCGCCAAGCTCGAGAGCCTCGGCTTCACCGGCGAAGTCCGCGGCACGCCCAACGAGGACGGCATCGGCACCCTCGCCTCGGTGAACGACCACGAGCAGCCCCGCTACCTGCCGGGAGCCACCAAAGGTTGAACGAGCTGCTCGTCCTTGCGCTCCGCGCGAGTTCGGGTGTTGGTGCGCACCGCGAGGCGGCGCGCAACGTGCTGCTCACGGTGTTGTTGTTGGAGCTGCTGGCTGTAGCGGACCATGAGGGTCCGCCGCACGCTTCTGCGCGGGCCCCTCGGCGGATGGTCACGCCGCGGTCGCGGGTGGCGATCCGCTCCACGGTGACGGGCCGCCGACCGCGCGGGTAACGGCGAGCACGGTGAGGCGGGTGCCCCGCACTGCGCAAACGCTCGCGTTTGCCTCTTCGTACGCCGAGGGACGGGAGCTCGCCACGCGAGGTGCGAGTTTGTCCGGCTCAGGCTGACAAAGTCGTACCTCGCGCGGCGGATGGCGCGTTGCCGCTCGTTCTTCCGGGCACGCGCTCTGGCCCGCGCCCGGGCGCACCCGGTGCAACCGCGCCGTCCACCCTGGCGACTAGCGTCAGCGACGACATGGACGGCATCCCCGGCTCCACCCTCACGGGCCCGTTCCCCGTCGGCCAGTACGCGGCCGCGCTCAAAGAGCGCCTTCGCGGATTCACGAGAGTGCAGGTGTTCGGCGAGGTGTTCGGGTTCAAGGCGGGCCGGGCGAAGGTCTGGTTCGAGCTCAGAGACGCCAGCGGCGCGCTTCCGTGCTCGATGTGGCGCGAGGACTTCGACAAGCTCAAGATCGGGGCGCTCACGGACGGGGCGCAGGTCGTGGTGGCGGGCGGGTGCGACTACTACCCCGGCTCGCGGACCGCTTCGCCGTCGTTCTCGTTCGCGGTCACGCGGCTGCGGGTCGCCGGTGAGGGGGATCTGCTCGCGCAGCTCGATCAGCTGCGCAAGCGGCTGCACGCCGAAGGGCTCTTCGCGCCACAGAAACAGCTCCCGCGCCCGCGCTTGCCGAAGTGCATCGGGGTCGTGACCGGAGAGTCGGGGAAGGCGCGCGACGACGTGCTCGCGGGCCTCAAACGCCGCGGCTGGGCGGGCCGCGTGGTCTGGGGCTTCGCGCCCGTGCAGGATCGGCACGCGGCGCCGGCGATCACGCGCAAGCTGCAGGACCTGGCGGCGTGCGAGGAGGTCGAGGTGATCGTGGTGGCGCGCGGCGGCGGCTCGCTCGCCGATCTGTTCGCGTTCTGCGACGAGACCCTGTGCCGGACGGTCGCGCTGCTGCGCGTGCCGGTGATCTCGAGCGTCGGCCACCACACGGACCGGACGTTGCTCGACGACGTCGCGGCCGTCGCGTGCTCGACGCCGACCCACGCCGCCGAGACCGCCGTCCCGGTCGATTGCACAGCGGCCCGGGCCGCGCTCGCCCAGACCACCGCGCGCCTGCACCGCCAGGGCCGCCGCGCGGTGCTCGAACGCGCCCGCGCGCTCTCACGCCTGTCTCGCGCGCCCGGCCACCACGTCGCCCGCCACCGCACCCGCCTGCACCAGCAGCTCCGGGAGCTCCGTGCCGCCACCCGCCGGGCGATCACGACCGGCGAGCGCGCCACCAACGCCCGTGGCGCGGCGCTCGGCCGCAAGGCCAACGCTGCGGCCTTCGCCGTCGAACGGGCCTCCCGCAAAGCCCACGTCGATGTCGCCACGCTGGACCGCACGTCCGCCGCTGCGCTGGAGCGCCGCAGACGCGACCTGGACCGCATCCTGGGCACCCTCGCGGCCCACGACCCCCAGCGCACGCTGGAACGCGGCTACGCGCTCCTCGAGGACGAGTCCGGCGAGCCGATCACGAGCGCCGCCGCCGCCCGCGAGCAGCCGTCGCTGACGATCCGGCTGCACGACGGGCGTATCAAAGCGCGCGCCGACGACGACGAAGCGCGACTGTTCTAGGCGGCCGCGACGCGCTCGGCGGTCATGTCGACGACGAGCTCTTCCACGCCGGCGGAGCCCAGCACGCGCACGGTGGGGGAATCCGGGTCATCGATCGACACGCCGGAGACGACGCCGACGCGGCCGTCGGCCAACGTCACCTCGTGCCCGACGGGGTAGGGCATGACGACCGCGCGGAAATGTCGGACGATGTTGGGGCAGAACTGGCCGCCTGAGCCGGAGCGGATGACCTTCACGCCCACATGCGGCGGCGCGGCGGGCTTGTAGACGCGCTCGCTCGTGACGGCGTCGTAGACGTCGGCGACGGCGGCGATGCGCGGGAACTCCTGGACCTGCGCACCGAAGAGGCCCTCGGGGTAGCCCGAGCCGTCGAGGCGCTCGTGATGGTCGCGCACGACGCTCAGAGACAGGGGTGAGAGATCGGCCGGGCGCAGGAGCTCGACGCCCGCGACGGCGTGCGTCTTCATGATCTCCATCTCGGCGTCGGTCAGGCGACCGGGCTTGTTGAGGATCTCCGGCGGAACGGCGAGCTTGCCGACGTCGTGCACGAGCAGCCCGAGCCCGAGCTTGCGCATCCGGTCGTCGATCCGATCGAAGCGACGGCGGCCGCGGTAGTCGATCCAGCCGTCGGTCTGCCACGCGCGCCGGGCGATCAGCAGGCCCAAGAGCGTCACCTGGACGCTGTGCTTGTGCGTGTAGTCGTCGAACGCGTTCAGGTCGTCCAGCGCCAACGCGGCCTCGGGACAGTCGAGCAGATCGTTGACCATCGACTCGGCGACGTCGCCCAGCGACTCGACGACCTCGCGCGGCATCCCGGAGCCGGAGCGCAGCGCGGTGTTCGCCGCGGTCAGCGCGCCCGAGACCCCCTTGTGGACCTTCGCCCGCGTCTCGGGCGTGAGCGGCTCGCTGATCTCGATGTCAGCCCCGAGCTCGTCCTCGATCCAGACACTCCCCACGCCGGCCTTGGGCAGCAGATCCGCGTAGCGCGAGGACAGCTTCACGCCCGCCCGGAGCAGGGGCGCGGTGCCAGGCGGGCCGGCCACGATGTCTCGGGCCAGCTCCACGCCGTCCCGAATCTTGCGTGAGGAGATCAAACGCACGTTCCCCTAGATCGGCAAGACGGCACCCGCGCTTTACCCTCCGGTTCCCCCGCTAGGGTCACCCCATGGCCGCAGAGGACACGCTGACCTACGAGACCGCGAGCACCCGCCTGGAGGCGATCATCGCTCGCTTGGACTCCGGCGAGGCCGGGCTGCGCGAGACACTGGATTTGTGCCGTGAGGGTCGCGGGCTCGTCGAGTTCTGCGCCGCCGAGCTCGAGGCCGTCGGCCAGGGGCTCGAAGAACTGCGCCTCGACGAGCTCGTCGCGCGCCTCGAAGCGGCCTAGCTCACCCGCACGACCGTCCGCCCCTGCAGCTCGCCGCGTAGGACCGCGGACAGCGCTTCGTCGAGCTCATCGAGCCCGATCTCGCGCGTGATCGCGTCGTCCAGGTGCGGCGGCCGCAGATCGGTCGCCAGTCGCGCCCACGTCTCGCGCCGCGCCTCGATCGGGGTCTGCACCGAGTCCACGCCCAGCAGCGACACGCCGCGCAGGATGAACGGGAGCACCGTCGCCTCGAGCTTGATCCCGCCCGTGTTGCCGCACGCGGCCACCGCGCCGCCGTACTTCAACCCCCTCACCACGCCCGCGAGCACGGCCCCGCCGACGCAGTCCACGGCGCCGGCCCAGCGCGTCTTCTCCATCGGCCGCCCCGCGTCCCCCGCGGCGTCCTCACGCGAGATGACCTCCGACGCTCCCAACTCCTTCAGCCACGCCGGATCCGATGACCCTGAGGAAGCTACGACCTCGTAGCCCCGCGCCGCCAGGATGTCCACCGCGGTCGAGCCGACGCCGCCGCTGGCGCCCGTCACGAGCACCGGTCCGTCGTCCACCGACAGGCCCGCGGCCTCCAAGGCCATCACGCACCGCGCCGCGGTGTAGCCCGCGGTCCCGATCGCCATCGCCTGGCGCGCGCTCAGCCCGTCCGGCAGCGGCACGAGCCACTCGGCCGGCACGCGCGCCTGCTCCGCGTAGCCGCCGTGCCGCGCCACGCCCAGTTCGTAGCCGTGCGCGAGCACCGGCGCGCCGTCAGCCGTCCCCGCCAGGTCGATCCCCGGCACCAGCGGCGAGATCCGCGCCACCTGGCCCTTGGCGATCGTCGCCAGGCCGTCCTTGTAGTTCACGCTCGAATACTCGACGTCGACGACCACGTCGCCGTCGCCCTCGAGCTCGAAGTCCTCGCGCAGACCGCGCGTGACCCCGTCGTCCGTCTTCTCCGCCACAAACGCCCGCATAGGGCGCGGAGCTTACGCCTGCGTGCCGCCGCCCTCGTCAGCACCGACGAGGCCGGAGCGGACGGCCAGTAGAGCCACCTCGGCGCGGCGCTCGGGCCGCGGCATGTCCTCGAGCCCGAACAGGCGCGCGAGCAGGTCCAGCTCCTGGGTGACGACGTCGACCTCGATCCCGGTCTGCTCGGAGACTTCGAGGTCGGAGTTGGGGTTGAAGCCGTCGCCGTCGGCGAACAGCGGCCGGCAGAGCGCGCGCAGGATGCGCTGCTGCTGCTCGGAGAAGCGCGGCGTGGAGGACAGCTCGGCCTCCACCATCGTCGGCCCGGGCCCGCCGACGCCGGGCTGCGTGAAGCCCATGATCGTGCGGCCGATCTTCACCAGGTCCCCGTCGGCGAGCCGGCGCCGGCCCGCGAGCCGCAGCCCGTTGACCCAGGTGCCGTTCTGGGACCAGCCGTCGTCGCAGATCGTCCACTCGCCCGCGCGGTACGCCAGCTCGGCGTGCAGCCGCGAGGCTTCGGGATCCCACGGCAGGGAGATGTCCGCCTCGTACCGACGACCGACCGTAATCGAGTCCGACGAGGCTTCCAGATTGAAGATCCGCTGACGGCCATCACCGTCGCGGAAGACGAGGAAGGGCACGCCCCGGTCGACCGCTGCCTGGCGTTCTTCCTGCTCTTCGGGTGTCTTACTGCCGAGCGTCAAGGGCTCCATTCGTGCGCCTGACCCTACGCCGTGCGAACGGCTACGGCAAGTCCGTGCGGTTCGTCACACGACCAAATAGGAAACCCCTTACGCTGTTGACTCACGAGTCAACTTCCTTCTGGAGAGAAAGGAATCGCCGTGTCGGAGCGTCTGGCCATCGCGGGATCCGGAGCCATCGCATGCGGGCTGGCGGCCGTCGCCGCCACGCGGGGCGAGGTAACCGTATTTGCGCGTTCTGACGCCTCATGCGACAAGGCGACCGCCAAGGTCCACGCGATCTGCGAGAAGCTCGGCGCAAGCGTGAACGGCAACGTCCGCGTGAGCCGTGACCCGGCCGCGCTCCACGACGCGACGTTTCTCGTCGAGGCGATCGTCGAGGACCCCGAGACCAAGGCGACCTTCTGGAAGGGCCTGAACGGGCACGTCCCGCCGGACGCGGTGCTGGCCACGACCACGTCCAGCCTGCCGGTCGGTGACCTCGCGCAGGCCTCCGGGCATCCGGAGCGCTTCGTCGGCCTGCACGTCTTCAACCCGGTGCCGAAGATGGACCTGATCGAGCTCGCGTTCCCCCCGGAGGCGAGCACGAGCACCCGGCAGCGCGCCCGCGATCTGTGCGAGGCGCTCGGCAAGACGGCGGTCGAGGTGCCGGACACGCCCGGCTTCGTCGTCAACCGCCTGCTGTTCCCGTTCCTGTTCGACGCGGTGCGGCTGATGGAGCGCACCGGCCTGGACGCCGAAGCGGTCGACACGTGCATGAAGCTCGGCGCCGGCCACCCGATGGGTCCGCTCGCCCTGCTGGACCTCGTCGGCCTCGACGTGAGTGCCGCCATCGGGCGCACGATCGAGGTCGAGATCCCCGAGACGATCACCGCGCTGATCGCCGCAGGCCGCCTCGGACGCAAGGCGGGTCACGGATTCCACACGTATTGATTTACATCGGGGGAATGTTTAGCTAGGATTGAGAGCGCGTTGGGAGTATCTGCTTCGCGACGATCTTCTCATCGCACCCCTCCTCCAGAACGCACTGCCCGGCCGTCTCGCTCCCCTGAGGCGGCCGGAAGTGTTTAACGGGCGCAATCGAGCGATTCCGGCCCGTTAAACACGTAACGCCCGGGTCTCGCTCCCCTGAGCCCGGGCGTCTCGTGCTTACTCGGTCGATCCTCCCCAGGATCTCCCTCTCTCTCCTCCTCAACCGCCGGAGCGGCAAGTTGGCTGGCGAGAAGGTAGCGCGTCAAACGCGAATGTGCAATTCGTCACGCAGTTTCATTTCGAGACTATGCGTTCGACTCGGCCTTCGGAACGCTCCGATTTCGGATGCGAACGGCCTCGATCCGGTTCTCGCGGACGCTCTCGACGCGGATCGAGTATCCGTTGTGAACGACGGTGTCGCCCCGCTTGGGGAGCCGTCCGAGCTCGCCGAAGACGAAGCCACCGACGCTGTTGTAGGCGTCGGAGTCCACGGGCAGCTCGAGGCCGTAGTCGATCAGGTCCGTGATCGCGACGTGACCGCGCACGAACCAGTCGCCGTTGGCCAATCTGCGAACTTCGCCGCCCTGCGGGTCGGTTTCGTCGTCGATCTCGCCGACGACCTCCTCGATGATGTCCTCGACCGTGACGATGCCCGCGGTGCGTCCGTACTCGTCGATCACGACCGCCAGCGACGCCCGTGCCCGCTGCAGGTCCGCGAGCAGGTCGTCCAGCGGCTTGGTCTCGGGCACGATCGGCACCTCGCGCACGAGCCCGTCGACCTTCGCCTGCGGGCCTTCGGCCAGCAGGAGCTGCGCGAGCGAGTTCGAGTGCACGATGCCCTTGACGCGGTCGCGGTTCTCGTCCTCGGTCACGACGAGCCGGGTGTGCCCGCTCGACACGCAGCGCCGCAACGCCGTCTCCACGTCCTCGGACGCATCGACCGTGACCACGGCCGGCGCGGGCGTCATGACCTGGCGCGCCTGCTGCTCGTGCAGGTGGAAGACGCCCGTGAGCATCCCCGCCTCGCCCGCGTCCAGCTTGCCGCCGGTGACGGACTCCTGGATGAGCACCCGCAGCTCCTCCGGCGACTCGCCCTCGTCGAGCTGCCCCGCCGTCCGGACGCCGACCATCCGCAGGATGCCGTTCGAGGTGGCGTTCAAAGCGCTGATGAACGGCGAGAAGACCTTCGTGAAGATCAGCAGCGGCCGCGCGACCCAGCGCGCGACGGGCTCCGCCTTCTGGATGGCGTAGATCTTCGGGACCTGCTCGCCGAGCGTGATGTGGATGGACGTCGTGATCAGGTAGGCGAGCCCCACCGAGATCAGCGTCGAGAGCCAGTGCGGGACGTCCTCGCCGATGAGGTCCTCGATGATCGAGCCGATGGCCGGCTCGCCGAGGAAGCCGAGACCCAGCGACGTGAGCGTGATGCCGACCTGCGCCGCGCTCAGATAGCGCGAGAGGTCGTCCATCATGTTCACCGCGGTGGCGGCGCCCTTCTTGCCCTCGTCCACGTCGGTCTGCAGGTGGGCCTTGCGCGAGCGCACGAGGGCGAACTCGGCGGCCACGAAGAACGCGTTGAGCAGGATCAGGACGAAGACCGCCAAGAGGAGCAGGGCGATCATGCGTCCCTCCTAGGACTTCGGGAGGGTTCGTCGTCGTTCATCAAGGGCGACTCGCGGAGAATAGCCCACTCACAGGCTGTCGATGCGCTCGGCCATTTTGTGGTCGTTGTCGGTGAGCCCACCCGTGTCGTGCGTCGTGAGCGTCAGACGCACCTTGTTCCAGCCGTGGACGAGGATGTCCGGGTGGTGGTTGGCGTCCTCGGCCGCCTCGGCGACGCGGTTGACGAACGCCATCGCCTCGGCGAAGTCCTTGAACTCGTAGTCGCGGACCAGCGACTCGTCCTCCTGCCGCCATACTGCGTCTGAGGCCATGCGCATCGTCTCCCTCGTCCCATCGGCCACCGAGACGTTGTTCGCCCTGGGACTGGGCGAGCACGTCACCGCCGTCACTCACGAGTGCGACTACCCGGCGGACGCGCTGAACTTACCCAAGGTCACGCGCGACGTAATCGGCCCTGGCCTCGGGCCGGCCGAGATCGACGCCGCCGTCCGCGAGCTCACGGAGCAGGGACGCTCGATCTACGAGCTCGACGAGCCGGGCCTGCGCGCGCTCCGGCCCGACCTCATCGTCACCCAGGCGCTGTGCAGCGTCTGCGCGGTGTCCGTCGACGACGTGCGGGCGATCGCGGAGCGCCTGGACCCGGTGCCGGAGATCGTCAGCCTGGACCCGCACACGCTCGGCGAAGTGCTCGGGGACGTCCGCACGCTCGCCCAGGCCACCGACAGCAAGGACGCGGGCGTGGACCTCGTCAACGCCGCCGCGGCGCGCGTGGACCGTGTCCGGCTCGCCGTCAAGGGCGCCCCGCGCCGGCGGGTCGCGATGCTCGAGTGGCTGGACCCGGTGTTCGTCGGCGGCCACTGGGTCCCGCAGCTGATCGAGTACGCCGGCGGCGTGGATCTGCTCGGCCTCCCGGGTGAGCCCTCAGAGCAGCGCTCGTGGGAGGAGGTCGCCGCGGCGCGGCCGGAGGTGGTGGTCGTCGCCCCGTGCGGCTACGACGTCGAGCGCGGCGCACAGGAGGCGCAGGCGTACCGCGCGCAACTCGACGCGCTCGGCGCCGACCGGATCGTCGTGGCCGACGCCTCCGCCTGGTTCTCCCGCCCTGGCCCGCGCCTCGTGGACGGCCTGGAATGGCTCGCCCACGCGCTGCACCCGGATCGCGTCCCGGCACCGCTTGGCGGCGTCAGAGCACTGGACTAGAGGCGAGCGCGACGGCCCCGACGACCGCCGCCACGCCCACCACGACGCTGAAGCCGATCGCCAGCGGCAGCGAGTTGCGCCGCCGCCGCGACAGCTCCTCGATCACGAAGGTCACGAGCAGGCCGCCGGCAAGACCGCCGAGGTGGCCGCCGATCGAGATGTTCGGGATCAGGAACGTGATGCCGAGGTTCAGCGCCAGGATCGGCAGCAGGCCGGACTGCATCAGGCCGATGTTGCGGTTGCGGGCCATCACGATCGCCGCGCCCAGGAGGCCGTAGACGGCACCGGACGCGCCGAGCGTGAACGACGTCGGGTCCAGCAGCATCACGCCCAGCGAGCCCGTCAGCAGCGACACCAGGTAGATGGCCACGAACCGGGCGTGACCGAGCGCCGGCTCGATCATCCGCCCGAGCCAGTACAGCGCCAGCAGGTTCATGATCAGATGGAAGATCTGCTCGTGCAGGAAGCCGGAGCTGATCAGCCGCCAGTACTCGCCGTCGGCCACGGCCGGGCCGAACAGCAGCATGTCGCTCAGCGCCTGGGGGCTGCTGGCCGCGCCGAAGAAGACGGCGACGTTGATGGCCAGCAGGATGTACGTGGCGATCGGTTCCACCGCCATCGACCGCAAGGTCTTGACCTGCGTCTTCTGCTGCGAGCACTCGGGGCAGCGCATGCCGACGGGCGTCGGCGTCATGCAGTCCGGGCAGATCGGGCGTCCGCAATTCGAGCACGAGACGCCCGTCTCGCGGTTGGGGTGGCGGTAACAGGTGGCCATCTGGTGAGCGAAGCTAGCACCGCTTTCTTTAGAAAGTCACAACGACCGCTGGTACACCGCGAACGCCCGCGTCGCGAACCAAGCTGAGAGCACGGTGAGAGCCGCGAGCAGCCCGATCCGCAGCGGCTCCGGGTCGCGCGCGGCCACCGCGGCCCAATCGACCGGATTGAAGCGCGCCACGGTCTCGATCCACCCGGGAGCGAGGCTGAGCTGCATCAGCGCGCTCGAGAGGAACGTCAGCGGCAGCAGGAGCAACGACACGGCGCCGATCAGCGACTCGCGCTGGCGCGTGAGGACTCCGAGCCCGTTGCTCAGGGACGCGAACGCGGCCGCCAGCAGCGCGGCCACGAGGATCAGGACGCCGGCGTGGGCGATGTCCGCGCCCAGCAGCAGCGCGAGCCCGATGATCAGCAGCGTCTGCAGCACCACGGACACCACACACTGCGCGACCGACCCCAGATTGAACGCGCCGCGCCAGGCGGGCGTGACGAGCATCCGGTCCATCACACCGCTGTTGATGTCCTCGATGAAGCCCATCCCGGTCCAGCCGGCGCTCGACACCGCGAGCATCACGACGATCCCGGGCGTGAGGTAGTCCAGGTAGTCGCCCGAGCCGCCGAAGCCCGGGATCTCCGTCACGGCCTTGAACAACGCGCCGAACAACAGCAGCCAGATCAGCGGCTGCACGATCGTGATCAGCAGGAACGCGGGCTGGCGCAGCAACACCCGGAAGTAGCGCAGGAACACCTGCCAGGACTGCCGGAAGGCGATCACACCGCCACCGCCCGCAGATACACATCGTTCAACGACGCCGGCTCGTCGCTGGGCACCCCGGCCTTCAGCTCGCCCGGCGTTCCCAGCGCGACGATCCGGCCATGGTCCACGATCGCGATCCGCGAGGCGAGCTGGTCGGCCTCCTCGAGGTAGTGCGTGGTGAGCAGGATCGTCATCCGCTCGTCACGGGCGAGCCGCTCGATCTCCGCCCACATGGCCGTTCGCGCCTCAGGGTCGAGCCCGGTGGTGGGCTCGTCCAGGAACAGCACCTGCGGCGAGTGGATGAGCCCCAGCGCCACGTCCAGCCGCCGCTGCATCCCGCCCGAGTAGGTCTTCGCTTGCCGGTCCGCGGCGTCGACCAGCCCGAAGCGCTCGAGCAGCTCGCCGGGCCGGCCGCGGTCCCGCAACCCATAGAGCTCAGCCTGGAGCACCAGGTTCTCGCGCCCGGTCGCTTCGGGATCGAACCCGTGCTTCTGTCCGACGACGCCGATCACGCGGCGCACGCCGACCGGGTCGCGCAGCGCGTCGATCCCGGCCACGCGCACGGTGCCGCTGTCGGGCCGGGAAAGCGTCGTGAGGATGCGGACGGTCGTGGACTTTCCGGCCCCGTTGGGCCCCAGCAGGCCGAACACCGTGCCGGCCTCGACGTGGAGGTCGACCCCGTCGAGGGCCTGCACCTCCCCGTAGCGCTTGGCGAGGCCGGTGGCCTCGATCGCGTTCTCGAACACTGTACGAGTCATCTCGAACAGTGTTCTAGACGAGTACGCTGTCGCTGTCAAATGGCCCTCTCGCGGGACAAGATCGTCGACGCCGCATTGCGGCTGATGGAGCGCGAAGGCCTGCAGGGCGTCTCGATGCGCAAACTCGCGCAGGAACTCGACGCCGGCGCCGCGACGCTGTACTGGCACGTGGGCGACAAGGAGCAGCTGCTCGGCCTGATGCTCGACCGGATCGTCGGCGAGTCCAAGGTGGTCGAGCCCGACCCCGAGCACTGGCAGGAGCAGGTCAAACAGCTCGCCCGCAACGCCCGCGAGCTGTTCAAGTCCCACCGCGACGCCGCGCAGCTCTCGATGGGGCGCATCCCCACCGGACCGAACTCTCTCCCTGTACTTGAGCGTTACCTCGCGGTCTTGGCCTCGGCTTCGCTGCCGCCGCGGGTGATCGCCTACGCCTCCGACATGTTCAGCCTCTTCGTCGGCGCGTTCGCCTTCGAAGAGTCGATGCCGCCGCCTGACGTCGCCGCGATGGGCGCGTCGCTGCAGGGTTTGTCGCCCGAGGAGTACCCGTACCTCACGAGCCTCTCCGCCGACCTGATGGCCGGCGACACGGACGAGCGCTTCGAGTGGGCGCTCGAATTGCTCGTCCGCGGGCTGGAGTCGTTACGTGAGGTCGGCGACGAGGAACGGCGTTGAGGTCGGCGTCGTCGAGCCGCCCAGCGGTTCGGTGTTGATCAGCACGGTCTCGACACCGTCGAGATCACCGGTGACCGAAGCGGTGGCGGAACCGTCGCGGCGCGGCGTGAAGAGCGCGGACGTCGGCTCGGGTGCGTGGCCCGGGCGCTGGATCCAGACCATGTAGACCTTGCCCGGATCGGGCTGGGGCAGGTTGTTGGCGACGACGGTCGCGCCACCGTCATCGCGCACGTCGAGCTCCGCCGACGCCTGAGGCAGCGTGGACTCGAACGGGACTTTGCGCCCGTCGCCGCCGCCGCTGAACAGGATTCCCCCGACCACGACGCCGGCGATCAGTGCCGCGCACGCGAATGCCATCACGGGCGCCGACAAGCGTGGGAAGCTCCAGCGGCGCTTGCTCTTCTCCGGCTCGGTCCGCGGCGCGCTGCTCGCGCTGGCCAGCAGCGCCGCCTCGCGCTCGACCTCGGCCATGATCCGCGCCTTCAACGCCGGCGGTGGGAGCAGCGCCGGCGCGGACAGCGGAAGGGCATGCGCGGCGACGCGCAGCTCGGCCGCCTCGGCGCGGCACGCCGGGCATTCGGCGAGGTGGGCCTCGAAGGCCCGGCATTCGTCCTCGGGCATCGCGTTGAGCGCGTACGCGCCCGCGGCGTCCTCCCAGCGCTCGTGATCAGGTCCCAAGGTCATGCCTCCACCGCCCCGTGCGAGAGTGCCTCGCGCATCTTCCTCAACCCCAGCCTCATCCGGCCCTTCACGGTCCCGACCGGGGCCTCCAGCATGTCGGCGATCTCCACGTGCGTGAAGCCGCCGAAGTACGCCAGCTCGATCACCTTCAGCTGATCGGCCGGCAGGATCTCCATCGCGTGCCGGACGATCGACGCCTCGTCGCGGCGCGCCACGTCGTCCTCGACCCGGTCCGGAGCCTCCAGCCGTTCCGCGGCCGTCTCGTCGTCCGAGCGCCGCTTGGCGTGCACTTGGTTGCGGCGCAGCGCGTCGATCGCGCGGTGGTGGACGATCCCGAGGATCCAGGTGCGCACCGACCCGCGCGCCCGGTCGTAGTGGACGCCGGAGCGCCACAGGTTCAGGAACGCCTCTTGGATCACGTCCTCGGCGAGCGCCTTCGTCCCCACCATGCGGTAGGCGAGCGAGTACGCGGCGCCGGAGTGGCGCTCGTACACCGCTTCGAAGGCACGGGCCTCACCACGCGCCATCAGCGGAATCAGGTCCTCGTCGGCGAGTGCGCGGACATCCATTTGAACCATCTGCGCACCAGCCGTCGTTTCGGATCAGCGGTGAGGCGCCAGGTCGTCGAAGACTTTGAGCGCTTCCCGCCCGGCGTCTTTCAGAGTGCGGGCGAAGAGGTCGCGTGCGCCGCGCGCCGCGGCGCGCCGCTTGTGCCGTCGGCGTTGGGTCCTGAGCAGGACGAGGCCGACCGCCGCGCCGCCGCCGACGACCACGGCCGCGGCGGGCCCGACCGCCGCCCGCGGCCAGTTGCGCGGGTTCTTGATCGCCTCGAGCTCCCAGGCGTCCAGCTCGTCGGCCGCGAGCTCGACGATCGAGTCGAGCGTCGTCTCCAGGCGCTGCTGCAGGTGGATCGGCGGGTCCACGGGCGCGAGCGCGTCGCGCAGGCGGGCCTCGATATCGGGGAACGGGGTGCTCACGTCAGTCACTTCCGCCGTTGGCGTCGGCCTGGACGATGTCCTCGAGTTGCCGGATGGCTCGATGGATCAACACCTTGGTCGCGCCGTCGGTGCGGTCGAGCGCCCGCGCGATCTCCTTGTTGTCCATCCCCAGCGCGAAGCGCATGATCAGCGCCTCGCGGCGGTCGTCCGGCAGCTGCTGGACGCCGCGCAGGATCCGTGCCAGGTCGTCGCGGTCCTGCACCAGGCCCTCGGTGGTGTGCGGGGTGCTCAGCGCCCCCGCGTCGTCGATGTTCGTCTGCGGCCGACGCGACCGGTCCCGGTAGTAGTTCGCGGCCAGGTTGTGCGCGATCCGGATCAGCCACGGCCGCAGCGGGCGGCCCTTGGACTCCTCCTGCGCGCGCGCGAAGTGCCGGTAGGCCTGCAGGAACGTCTGCTCGGTCAGGTCCTCCGCGTCGTGGTGATTGCCCACGCGGTAGTACGCGTACGAGTACACGTCTTTCAGGTGCGCTTTGTAGAGCTCGCTGAAGTCGGCGTCGAGCTTGGCCTTGTCCGGAGCTGTCGCCATTCACACCGGACACTACGCGGCCTTAGCGCTCTGCGCCTTCTTCGCCTTTTTCGGAGCGGTCAGCGACGCCCGCCAGCGATCGGGCTCCACGTTGCCCTCGATCATGCCCGCGAGGCTGCGCAGCACGGGCGCGTCGACGCCGGCCTCCTTGAGCCGGGCGGCGAGCAGCGGGACCGTGTTGACCGCCTCGGCGGTCTGCCCGATGGTCGCGCCGATCTCGCTCGCCGGCACGCCCTGCGCGAGGAGCTCACCGGCCCGGCGGTTGCGCGAGCCCTCCGAGAGCACCGTGGCCACGAGGTCCCCGGTTCCGGCCAGGCCGGCGAACGTCTCGGGGTGCGAGCCGTAGCCGCGCGCGAACTCCGCGACCTCGGCGAACACCTTGCCGGCCGCGGCGCCGGCCGCGTTCGGGCCGGGCGCGGCCGCGGCGGCCAGCGCGGCGGCGTTCTTGGCGCAGCCCGCGAGCTCCACGCCGACCACGTCCGTGGTGTGCGTGACCTGCAGGCCGGCGGCGGACAGCGCGCCCGAGACCTGGCGCCGGAAGCTTTCATCGTGCGTGGCGAGGACGAGGCTGGCGCCGTCGCTCAGGGCGTCGGCGGCGTGCGCGGGCCCGCCGAGGACGCCGACGGCCCACGATGTCGTGCGCTCGGAGACGAAGGCGGACGGGAGCGTGCCGAGCGGCGGCACGAGGCCCTTGCTGAGGACGAGCACGCCTGCACGGGGCGGCAGCTTGGGCGCATGCGCGGCGAGCACCTGCGGGAGCTCCGCCGCGGGCACGGCGAACGCGACCAGGTCGTGGCGGCCGAGCTCGAGGTCGGCGGCTTTGACGGCGTGGATCCGGTCCGACAGCGTGACGCCCGGGAGGTAGCGGTCGTTTTCGCGCGCGGCGTCGATCAGGTCGGCCTGCGCCTGGGTGCGGCAGCCGAGGTCGACCTCGATGCCGGCGCGGGCGAGCATGACCGCGATCGCGGTGCCCCACGAGCCGCCGCCGATGACCGCGGCGCGCCGGAGCGGCGGCAGGCCGCCCAGCCACTCCCACTGGAGCATCACGTTCGGCCAGATGCGGTCGGTGACGGCCGCGGCGAGCGGGCCGGTGGCGGACTCCACCTGCGGGAAGTTCAGCGGCGCGCCGATTCGCACGCGCACCTTGCGCGGGCGGATGCGGAAGCCCTTGCGGATGTCCTCGGTGCCCTTGATGGCGACGGGGACGACGGTCGCGCCCGTCTCCAGCGCGAGCCGGCCGACGCCGCGCTTGGGCTTGCCCAGCGCGCCCGGGCGGGTGCGGGTGCCCTCCGGGAAGATCAGGACCGGGTCGCCGCGCTTGAGGATGGCCTTGGCGGTCTCGATCATGTCGCCGTCGGCTGCGCCTCTCCGGACCGGGAAGGCACCGAGGCTATTCAGGAACCAGCCCAGGTACTTGTTCTTGAACAGCTCTTCCTTGGCCACGTAGTACACGGGCCGCCGGTTGCAGAGCCCGATGATGAACGGGTCGATGAACGACCGGTGGTTGCACACGAAGATCACCGGTCCCTCGGTGGGGACGTGCTCGCGCCCGATCCGGCTCAGCCGCCAGTAGACGTGCGCGAACGGCTGCACCCACGCACGCATGAGCCAGTAGACGATGGGGTTGACGCCCTTGGTGCGGGCGCGGGCGTGCGCGTGTTCCAGTGTGGCCATAGGTTGGGGTCCGACCTCCTCGCCGATTTCGTACACCACGCCCTCCGGGCGCGTTACAGTCGAAGTCATGGCCGTCGATCGCACCCGCACCCTCCGAGGCGCTCTTGCCGGCGCCGCCGCCGCGGCCGTGTGGGCCGCGCAGCAGCCCCTCGACCAGCGCGTCTTCAACTGCGAGTACGACGACGTCGAGCTGCTCGGACGCTTCGTCACCAGCGGCCGCGCCGCCTATCCCGTCGGTCTCGCGATGCACATCGCCAACGGCGCGCTGTTCGGCGCGGCGTACGCGAACGCCTCGCGTGGCATCCCCGTGCCGGGGCCCCTGCGCGGCCCGTTGGCCGGCCTGGCCGAGCATCTGGCCACCTGGCCGGGCACGGCCGCGCTGTCGCGCGTGCACCCGGCGGCCGCGGAGTTCCCGCAGCTGTGGGGCTCGGGCCGCGCGTTCGCGCAGGCCACGTGGCGGCACCTGCTGTTCGGCACCGTGCTGGGCGAGCTCGAGCGGCGCCTGAACCCGCCTGACTCCGAGCCGCAGCCGATCGACCCGGCCGCTGCCGCGTCCAACGGCCACGGTTCCGCCGAGTACGTCGTGTCCCTCAACTAGGTGCGCGTCTTCATCACTGGAGCGACCGGCTTCTCGGGGCCGTACTTGGTCGCGGCCTGCGAGGCCGGCGGAGACACCGTCGTCACCGCCCCACCCTCGTCTGAGGCCAATCTCTCCGATCCCGCCGTCGCGCGCAGGCTGATCGCCGAGGCGAAGCCCGACGTCGTCTACCACCTTGCGGCGCGGGCCCACGTGGGCGAGTCGTGGGCGGACCCGCTCGGGACGCTGGCCAACAATGTGGCGCTGACCGCGAATGTGCTCGAGGCCGTGCGCCACGAAGCGCCCGAAGCGGTGGTCGTCTCGGTCGGGTCAGGCGAGGAGTACGGGCCGCCCGAGGCCGTGCCGACGACCGAGGACGCGGCGCTGCGGCCCCAGAACCCGTACGCGGTCTCCAAGGCGTCCTCCGGGCTGGTCGCGCGCTTCTACGCCGACGCCCACGGGCTGCGCGTGATCCACGCCCGCGCGTTCAACCACTCCGGGCCCGGCCAGAAGCCGATCTACGCCATCGCGAACTTCGCCACGCAGATCGCGCGCGGCCTCGATGAGGGCCGGGATGTGATCCGGATCGGCACCGGCAACCTCGACACGCGCCGGGACTTCACCGACGTGCGCGACGTCGTCCGCGCGTACCGGCTGCTCGCTGCCCGCGGTGAACCGGGCGTCTACAACGTCTGCTCGGGCGTCAGCCGCTCCGCGCGTGAGCTGATCGCGGGGCTCAGCGCGGTCGCGGGCGTGCCCGTCGAGACCGAGATCGATCCCAGCAAGCTCCGGGCCCACGAGGTCATGGAGATCCGCGGCGCCAACGACCGCCTGCGCGCCGCCACGGGCTGGCAGCCCGAGATCCCGCTCGAGCAGACCCTGCGGGACACGCTCGAGAGCTTCAGGTAGGCAGGCGGTCCAGCGCCGCGCCGAACTGGTGCGCGAGGACGCGGGCGCGGTCGATCTCGCGCGCGGTGAACGCCTGCGGCCGGATCCGGTAGATCTCGAGCAGCGCCAGCGGCTCGTCGTTGCAGATGACGGGCACGAGCAGGACGGTGCCCAAGCCGAGCTCCGCGAGCTCGGCGAGCTCGGCTTCGTCGCCGGCCTCGTCGCCCACGACGACCTGACCGGGAACCCGGTGCTCGAGGACGTAGCGCGTGGAGGGGAAGTCATCGAGCGACCAGCGCTCGCCGACCGCCACGCGGTTCTTCGAGACCAGCTCGATCTCGTTGCCGAGGACCAGCAGGAGCGCGAGCTCATCGGCGCCGAGCAGCGCGGCGGCCTGCACATTGGCCGCCCCGAGATCGAGCACGGTGGTGGCCGAGGACAGCTCGTCGGAGAGCTCGGCGAGCCCGCGGGTGAAGGCGCCGGCGCCCTGGGGCGAGTTCGAGATGCGCATGCCGGCACGGATGTCCGACGCGCTCGCCGCGGCTGCCGCCGGGTCCGGCTGCGGCCACGCGGGCCCTGGTCGGCAGAGGCCGTAGCCCTGCGCGTAGGTGACGTCCAGCGCGACGAGCGTGCGCAGATCGTCGAGGTCTTCGACACCTTCGGCGCAGATCGCGGCGCCGGTGCTCGACGCGAACCCGATCAGCGCCTCCAGCAGCGCCTGGCGCGAGCCGTCGGCGTGCGCGCCGTGGACCAGCGTGCGGTCGAGCTTGAGGATGTCGGGCGCGATCCGGATCATCTGCTGCAGGCCCGCGTAGCCCGCCCCGGCGTCGTCGAGGGCGATCAGCGCACCGCGGCGGCGCAGCTCGGCGAGCGCGGTCTCCAGCTCGCCCTCGGGGCCGAATACCTCGTGCTCGGTGAGCTCGATGACGATCCCCGTAAGGTCCTGCGGAAGCGCGGTCTGGACCGGCGCGGACAACAGCGCGCGCGGTGAGAGGTTGACGGCGAGGAACGTGCCTTCGGGGCGGTTCGGGACCTCGAGCGCGGCCTGGATGGCAAGCGCTTCGAGCTCGTCCCCGAGACCGACCCGGTGCGCCTGCGCGAACCACTCGTCCGGGCCGCGGCGCGGCTCGATATGGATGCGGGTCAGGGCCTCGTAGCCGCCGGCGCGCCCCGTGGCGAGCTCCACGACGGGCTGGACGACGATCTCGATCGCGCTCGTGCCGCGCGCCAGCAGCTCCGCGACCTCGTTGCGCTGCTCGGCCTCCGGGCGGATCGCGCCGCGCTTGTAGCGCACGGTCTTGCCCCGGCCGGAGCGCTTGGCAAAGTACAGCGCGGAGTCGGCGTTCTCGAGCAGGACGGCGGCCTCGCTGCCGTCGATGGGGCTCGCGGCGACACCCGCGGACGCCGCGAGCGGCCGGCCGCGGACGGTCAGCTCCGCGATCGCCGCGCGGGCGCGCTCGGCGCAGTCCTCGGCGGCCTCCGCGTCGGCACCCGGCAGGATGATCACGAACTCCTCGCCGCCCATCCGGCCGACGACGTCGTCGGCGCGCACGACCGAGCGCAGCCGCTCCGCGCAGGCCCGGAGCACCCGGTCGCCCTCGGCGTGGCCGAGCGTGTCGTTGATGACCTTGAAGTGGTCGAGGTCGAGCAGCACGACGGCCACCGCGTCCCGCAGGTCCAGTGACGCGCGCAGCCGCTCATGGCACGCGCGATGGTTCAGCAGCCCCGTGAGCGCGTCGCGCTGCACCTGGTCGCGCAGAGTCTCGCGTTGACGGGCCGAGTCATACGCGAGCGCGGCCATCGTGGCGAAGCGCTCCACCAGCTCGACCTCCTCGCGGGAGAACGGGTCACCGTTGCTCACGTCGCGATAGACGTTGAGCGCCCCTACGACGCGCTCGCGCGCCAGCAGCGGCACGCACACGAACGCCTCGGGGTCGTCCGGCGTGCCGCCCACGACGTTGCACAGCGGCTCCTCGACCGTGTTCGGCACGTTGCGCGTCGAGCGGTTGGCGACCACCCATCCGGTCACACCCGTCCCGAGCGGGATCGGGTTGCCCAGGACTTCGTCGACCCAGTTGCCGACCGCGAACACCGGCGTGAGCAGGCCCGCGGCGTCATCGATCTCGTAGACCGTCAGATCGTCATAGCGCAACAGCGCGCGCAGATGGTGCGCGATCCGGCCGAGCGTGCCGTCGAGCGAGTCCGCCGCCAGGATCCCGGAAGCCGCGTCAACCAGCGCCTCCAGCGCCGATCCGCGTTCGATCTCTGGGGCAGGGACAACGGTCACGATCCCTTAATCGGCCGGATCCGGGTGCGCCTTGACGACCCCTACACTCCTTGACCCCGCCGGAGTAGCTCAGCTGGCCAGAGCAACCGCCTTGTAAGCGGTAGGTCACGGGTTCGAATCCCGTCTCCGGCTCTCTTCGCACGTCCCGCGCTACCTTACCCCTCGGTGGCGCTCTAGTGGTAAGAACGAGATCGGCCTTCGACGTGATCCCGCCGCCGGCGCTGGTGATGCTCGGCATCGTCAGCGTCCAGGTGGGCTCGGCGCTGGCCAAGCACCTGTTCGACGAGGTGGGGAGCTTCGGGACCGTGGCGCTGCGCCTGTTCTTCGCCGCGGCCGTGCTGATGCTGCTGTGGCGGCCTTCGCTGGCGTTGCTGGTGGATCGCGACGCGTGGCCGGTGGTGCTCGGCTACGGCGTGATTCTCGGCCTGATGAACCTGTGCTTCTACCTGGCCCTCGACCGGCTGCCGCTGGGGATCGCGGTCACCATCGAGTTCCTCGGGCCGCTGGCCGTCGCGTTGCTCGGGTCCAGGCGCTGGCTGGATGCCTCCTGGGCCGTCCTCGCGGCCGGCGGTGTGGTCCTGCTGATGGAGGGCGGCGGCGACCTCGACTTCGTCGGCGTGCTGCTCGCCCTCGCCGCCGGCGTCTTCTGGGGCCTCTACATCCTCCTCGGCGCGGCGCTGGGCCGGCACACCACCGAAGGCAACGGCCTCGCCCTGGGCATGGTCATCGCCGCTCTGATCGCCGTGCCGTTCGGCGTCGCGGACGCGGGCACGGCGCTGCTCGAGCCCTGGGTCCTGGCCGCGGGCCTCGGCGTGGCGTTGCTGTCGTCGGTGGTCCCGTACACGCTGGACCTGGAAGCGCTCCGCCGGATGCCGGCGCGCGTGTTCGGCATCCTCATGAGCCTCGAACCCGCGATGGCCGCGCTGATCGGCCTCATCCTCCTCTCGGAGTCCCTCCACTGGTCGCAATGGATCGCGGTGCTCTGCGTGGTCATCGCCTCGGCCGGCGCCACCCGCAGCGCCGCGCCATCCCGCGACGAAGTCGGCGCACTTTCGTAACGAGCGCGTCTTGTTCCGCGCGTGGCCGCTGCGCGATCGTGCCGGTGTGCCCAGTCCTCGGTCACTTAGCGGTGCACAGCAACGGCAACTGACCGATCGCGCGGTCGCTCGCCTCGCCGCGGGCGAGTGGGCCGTCGTGACGATCGATGAGCTTCGCGCGTGCGGCCTGACCGACGAGGCGATCAGGGTACGTGTGCGACGCGGGAACCTGCACCCCCTTCACCGGGGTGTTTACGCCGTGGGCCACCGCAACGTCACCACGGAAGGCCGCTGGCTTGCGGCGGTGAAAGCGTGCGGCGAGTACGCCACGACCTTGTCCTCAACGCCGGCTTCGCCCATCCCTCGTCAACGCGCCGTACCCGGGCAGCACGTTCATCCCCGACCTGTGGTGGCCCGAGGTGCGGCTCCTCGTCGAAGTCGACAGCCGCGAATGGCACGAAGCCCCGCTCGACCAGCGCGACGACCTCGACCGCCAAGCCTGGCTCGAAGCCAAAGGCGAACGCGTCCTCAGAACCACCAAGCCCCAAGTCCTTCGAGACCCGCAGCAGTTCTTCCAACGCCTCAGAGCCGCCGGCGCGCCGCGCGGCGCCTAGCGCGGTCGCCCCGCGGGCCCGCCATGCGGACGAGCAACTCACGCGTGGGGACCTCCTCGGCACCCAACGCAACGGCCCGCGCGCGCACCCACGGTGGAAGGTCGTAGTGGTCGCCCTGGAAGCGACTGCGGGGGATGCCGAGCTGGGCGGCGAAGGCGTGGAGCTCCTCGAAGGAGCCGTCGACGGCCATGTGGCACCAGTCCTTGATCGCCCACGGGACGTGCGGGTAGTGCTGGAGGGGGTCGATGAGGACCGTCATTGCGGGTATGAGACTCGCATGACCAACGAGGGCCGCAGCGTGGCGATCGTCGAGGACCATGGGCCACTGCGCATCTTCTTGCGCGACGTGCTCCAGCAGCGGGGCTGGACCGTGACGGGCGTGGCGGGGACCGCGGAGGGCGGGGAGGAACTGATTCTGGAGACCACGCCGGACGTGGCCGTGGTGGATCTGCACCTCGCGTCCGAGGGCGGCGGTGAGGGGCTGATCCGGCGGCTCGCGGACTCGGACGCCGGCACGAAGGTGGTCGTGTTCACGGCCACGACCGACCCGACGGAGCTGCAGGGCGTGCTCGACGCGGGCGCGGACGGGATCGTGCTCAAGGAGGGCGGCCTGCCCGAGCTGATCGACGGGCTCGACGCGGTCACGCGCGGGGAGCGGTACGTCAGCCCGAGCGTCGTGCGGACGTCAGGCTGAGGCGACGTCGTCGTCGCTGGCCGGCGCCGAGGGGGGCGAACCGTCGATGAGGATGAAGCGCGCGATGTGATCGTCGGCGTCGATCAGGAACGCGAACGTCGCTCGCTCCCCGGCGCTGGAGCCGCACTTGGCGCCCGGACGGTTGGTGAGCTCGAAGTCGGCGACCACGAGCTGGCTGACCGTCCGCTGGACGCTGAGGAGCTTCGCGCCGCACGGCATGCTGTCGTTGAACTCCTCCACCTGGCGCGTGGAGATGAGGTTCCCCTTCGGCGGCAGGTTGACGATCTCGCTCGGCACGCTGAAGTACCTCGCCGCGGCCACGACGCGGCCGTGGCGCATCTCGTCGGACCACCCACGGATGACGCGCTTCTCGGCGTCCGTGACGGGGGTGCGCGCCGGTTCCGGCGTGCTGCTCGCCGGCGCCTTGGGCGTCGTGAGGCTCAATCGGTCAGGCTCAGCCGACCCGCCGCAGGCGGCGATCGCAAGCCCGAGTGACAAGGCGAGCGCTCCCAGCGTCCGGCCGCGCAGCATCATCCTCCGATTATGACCTCGGGAGCGGCCTTCCAAGCGCAAGTGGCGGAATCGAGCGGCCGATGAGCCCGGTGACCGCGATCAGCGTGAGCACGTACGGGAGCGCCTGGAAGAGCACCGCGCCGGACGGCGAGAACACCGGGAGCCGCGACGCCAGCGCGCTGCCGAAGCCGAACAGCAACGTCGCGGAGAGCGCGAGCCCCGGCTTCCAGCGCCCGAAGATCAACGCCGCGAGCGCGATGAACCCGCGGCCCGCGGTCATGTTCTGCGTGAACGTGTGCAGGAAGCCGATCGACAGGAACGCTCCGCCCATCGCCGCCAGCCCGCCCGAGGCCATCACCGCGTAGTAACGCGTGCGGACGACGTTCAGGCCCGCGGTCTCCGCGGCCAAGGGGTTCTCGCCCGCCGACCGCAGGCGCAACCCCATCGGCGTCCGGAACATGAACACCCATGTGACGATCACCATCGCGAGCGCGATCCAGACCAGCAGGTTCAGTTCCCCGAACACGTCCCCGAGCAGCGGGAGCCAGTCGATCGGCAACGACACGTTGGGCACCTGCGGCAGATCGTCGGGCGTGCCGCGGTCCCCGTAGATCTCTACGAACAGGTAGCCCGTGATGCCGACCGCCAACAGGTTCAAAGCGGTGCCCGAGACGATCTGGTCAGCCCGGAACGTGACCGCGAACAGCGCGTGCAAGGCCCCGAAGACCGCCCCGGACGCGATCGCGATCACGATGCCGAGGATCCAGGAGCTCGTGAGATCCGCGCCCCAGGCCCCGAAGAACGCGCCCATCAACATCATGCCTTCGAGGCCGATGTTGATCACGCCCGAGCGCTCGGAGAACAAGCCGCCGAGCGCGCCGAAGATGAGCGGCGTCGCGTAGCGCAGCGTCGCGGCGCCGAGCGCGCCCCAGACGACGACGCGATCGAGGTTGGCGACGCCCGACTGCGTCGCCGCGTAGCCGCCCGCCAGCCCCAGGAGGCCGGCGATGAGCGCGCCGGAGCCGAGGCGCCGCTCGTCCATCGCGATCGCGGCCGAGCCGGCCGCCATCGCCAGCACGGCGATGACGATCACGACGATCGGCGAGCGCACCGTCAACGGCGGCACCGCGACGAAGAACGCGAGGAACCCGAGGGCGACGCCCGCCCAGCCGATCCGCTTACCGGTCATGCCGTAACCGCCGAGGCCGCGCGGCGGCGCTTGCGCAGCCGCAACAGATAGACCACCAAGACGTCAGTCGAGATCAGCAGCACGACAAGTCCCTGAATCATGTAGGTGAGGTTCGTGGCCAGCTGGGGCTCGAACACGGACGGGTCGAGGTAGCGCACGGACGTGCCGTTGATCAGCCCGGCGAACAGCAGCGCGCCCAGCAGCGTGCCGATCGCGGTGTTTCGCCCCAGCAGCGCGACCGCGATGCCGAAGAACGCGAGCTGGGTGGTCTGGATGTCGTTCGTCGCTATTCGGAACTGCCACCCCAGGACGTCCACCGCGCCGCCGAGTCCGGCGAAGCCGCCGCAGATCGCCATCACGAGGATGTAGTTGCGTCGGACGTTGATGCCCGACGCCTCCGCCGCGTCTGGGCTGAAGCCCACCGCGCGGACCTCGTAGCCGAGCGTCGTGCGGTTCAGCAGCACCCAGAAGATGACGAGCGCCGCGAGCGCGACGAAGATGCCGACGTGCAGGCCCTGCAGCTGCGCGTCGCCCCAGAACACCGGGAGCTTGGCGCCCGCCAAGACGTCGTTGGACACGGGCACGTCCACACGTGCGGGGTCGTCGTTCTGCAGCGGCCCGCCGAGGCCGAACGCCCACACACCCACCCAGATCGCGGTCCAGTTGAGCATGATCGTCGTGATCACCTCGTTGGTGCCCGCAACCGCCTTCAGCAGGCCGGCGATGCCCGCCCACAGGCCACCGAACACGATCCCCGCGAGCGCTGCCACGATCACGTGCAGCAGGGCGGGCATGCCTTCGAACGAGGAGCCGACCCAGACGGCGAAGATCCCGCCGACGATGTACTGGCCTTGGCCGCCGATGTTGAACAGGCCGCAGCGGAACGCGAACGCGACCGCGAGGCCCGTCAAGATCAGCGGCGTCGCGATGATCAGCGTCTGCTGAAGCGCCAGCGCCGCGAGGATCCGATCCTCTTCAGAGAGCCATGGGAAGATCCAGTTGAAGCCGGTGCCCTTGAAGATCGCCTGGTAGGTCTCGATCGGGTTGTGGCCGGTCGCCAGCACCACCAAGCCGCCCGCGGCGAACGCGACCAACACGGTGATGAGCGGCGCGATGAATCCGCCGCTGCGCAGATAGACCGCGGCCCGGCTCGCGACGGTGAGGTTGGGCGGCAGCTCCTCGGGGGCGGCGCTCACGCTGCCTCTTCCCCTCGGCCGCCGCCGGTCATGTAGATGCCGAAGTCCTCTTCGGAGGAATCGGGCGGAAGCTCGGTGACGATCCGGCCTTCATAGATCACGAGCACGCGGTCGCTGAGCGAGCGGATCTCCTCGAGCTCCAGCGACACGAGCAGCACGGCCTTGCCGGCGTCGCGCTCCTCGACGAGCCGCCGGTGCACGAACTCGATCGCACCGACGTCCAGGCCGCGCGTGGGCTGCGCGGCGATGATCACCTTCGGGCTCGCGGAGAGCTCACGCGCGATGACCACCTTCTGCTGGTTGCCGCCCGACAACGAACCGGCGCGCGTCTCCGGGTCTCCGCCGCGCACGTCGAACTCCTTGAGCAGCGTGCGCGCCCGCGCGACCATCTTCGAGGGCGAGAGGAACCCGCGCGTGGAGAACGCCGGCGTCTTGTACTCGCGCAGGCACAGGTTCTCGGCGAGGTCGAACTCCAGCACGAGTCCGCGCCGGTGGCGGTCCTCGGCGATGTGGGAGACGCCCGCGTTGAGCGTGTCGCGCGGCCCGGAGTTCGTGACGTCGCGGCCCGCGACCGTGATCTTGCCCGCGGTCGGCGCGCGCAGCCCCATGATCGTCTCGATCAGCTCGGACTGGCCGTTGGCGTCGATGCCCGCGAGGCCGACGATCTCGCCCGCTCGCACTTCCATCGACAGGTCATTGACGGCCGGCAGCCCGCGATCGTCCTCGGCGGAGACACCTTCCAAAGTCAGCAGCGCGTCGCCAAGTGTCTGCTCGGGCTTGTCCACCCGCAGGAGCACTTCGCGACCGACCATCAGCCCCGCCAGCGAGCGCTCCGTCGCGCCCTCGGTCGGCACCGTGTCGATCATCTTGCCGCGGCGCAGGACGGTCACGCGGTCGGCGATGTCCAGCACCTCGTTGAGCTTGTGCGAGATGAACACCACGGACGTGCCCTGATCGGTCAACCGCCGCAGCACCACGAACAGGTCCTGCGCCTCCTGCGGTGTGAGCACCGCGGTCGGCTCGTCCAGGACCAGCACCTTCGCGCCGCGGAACAGCGCGCGGAGGATCTCCACGCGCTGCTGGGTACCGACGCCGATGTCCTCGACCTTCGCGTCCGGGTCGACCGAGAGGCCGAACTCCGCAGAGAGCTCCCGCACCCGGGTGGCCGCGGACTTGTAGTCCAACAGCAGGCCGTTCCGCGGCTCGGCGCCAAGCACGAGGTTCTCGGCCACGGTCATCACCGGCACGAGCATGAAGTGCTGGTGGACCATGCCGATGCCGAGCCCGATGGCCCGGCGCGGGGAGTCGATCGTGACCGGCTCCCCGTCCAGCAGGATCTGTCCTTCATCGGGCTGATGCAGCCCGTACAACACGTTCATCAGGGTTGACTTGCCCGCGCCGTTCTCCCCGAGCAGCGCGTGGATCTCGCCACGTCGCAACTCGAAGTCCACCGCGTCGTTCGCGACCAGGGTCCCGAAACGCTTGGTGATGCCTCGGAGTTCGAGCGCGGGCGCGTCAGCCACTACTTGACGGTGTTCGGGATGTCGGTGAGCTCGCCGGAGGCGATCTTGTCCTGCTCGGCCTTGACCGCGTCGGCGTACTTGGCGCCGATCTCGTTCGTCTCGCCGATGCCCACGCCGCCCGACTTGACGTCGAAGATCGTGTTGGCACCGCCCTTGAACGTGCCGTCCTGCACGGCCTTGACCTCGTCGAAGACCGCGACGTCGACCTTCTTGAGGGCCGAGGTCATGATCTGGTCACCGAGGTAGGCCTGGTCGGCGTCCACGCCGATGCCCTGCACACCCTTCTCCTTGGCGGCATCCAGCGCGCCGAGGCCGCAGCCACCGGCGACCTGGAAGACGACCTTCGCCCCCTGGGAGATGTGATCGAGCGCGAGCTCCTTGCACGGCGCCGGGTCATCGAACTTCTGCGAGTAGCCGTTGACGACCTTCGCGTCCGGGTTGGCGGCCTTGACGCCCGCCTGGTACCCGGCGATGTAGGCGTCGACCGGCGGGATCTTCTGGCCGCCGACCGAGCTGGCGGTTCCGCCGCCCTCGTCCTTGATGTACAGGCCGGCCATGTAGCCGACGAGATAGCCGGCCTCGTTCTCCTTGAAGAGCACGCCGGCGGCGTTGGTCGGCTTGGACTCGAGGCCCGTGGCGTCGACGTCGATGATCGCGAAGTTCGTCTTGGGGAACTTCGGGGCGACGGTGTTCATCGCCTCGGCCATCAGGAAGCCGACGCCGATGACCAGGTCGTACTGCTGCTGCGCGAGCGTGGAGAGGTTCGGCACGTAGTCCGAGTTCGCCTTTGAGATCAGAACGCGCGTCTCGACGCCCAGTTCCGACTTGGCCCGCTCGAGGCCTTCGTTTGCCAGCTGATTGAACGAGCGGTCGTTCAGACCGCCGATGTCGGTGACCAGACCGACCTTGATTGCTTCCTTGGCCGGGGTCTCTTCGGCAGTGGTACCGCCGCTGGGCGCCGGTTCTTCCTCATCGGAGCCGCACGCGGCAACGAAAAGTGAACAGAGCATGGCCAGCAAGGCGATGAAATGAAGTGGGCGGCGCACGGCCGAAACTCCTTTTCGATTGGAACGACGCGCCGCGACCTTATTGGCCGGAGCGGTCGTCTGAGGCAGTAATTCGATTGAGCAAGGTGGCTTTGGCCGCATCGTCCGCGAAGGACGCCCGGACCGCCGTGCGCGTGATCAGCTGCAGCTCACCCTCCTCGAAGCCGAAACGCTCACGCGCAACGGCGTACTCGCCGCCGATGCTACATCCGAAATAGGGAGGGTCGTCAGAACCCAACGTGAGGTTCACACCGGCTTCATGGAGTTTGCGGAGTGGATGGTCCTCGTACGAGTCGAAGACGTGCGTCGCGATGTTGGAGGTGGGACAGGCCTCGAGCACGATCCCGCGCTCGACGATCTCCTGCACGAGTGCAGGATCTTCGACCGCTCGGACCCCGTGCGAGAGGCGGGTGACGGGCAGCGTGAGCGCCTCCCGGACCGATTCCGCCCCGGCGTGCTCGCCCGCGTGGACGGTGCACCCGAGCCCAGAGCCCGCGGCGATCTCGTAGGCCTCGCGAAACTGGCCAGGTGGGTAGCCCGCCTCGTCGCCCGCGAGGTTGAAGCCGACGACGTACGGGTGCCGGTCCTCGGCGTGCCGGCGCGCGATCGCCACCGCGGCCTCCACCCCGAAGTTGCGGATGGCGGCGATCAGGATCCGCGCCTCGATGCCGGTGTCGCGCCGCGCGTCGTCGATCCCGGCGGCGATCCCCGCGTAGTGATCGGCGTCCGAGAGCCCCACGTTCGCGGCGTGGTCGGGCGAGGCGATCAGCTCGACGTAGATCGCGCCCTCGTTCGCGCACCCGACCAGATACTCGTACGTGATGTCCCGATAGTCCTCAGGCGTGCGGATGACGCTCGCGGCGAGGTCGTAGGTGCGCAGGAAGTCGATGAAGTCGACCCACTGGAAGCGGTCCGGGGACGCGAACACGCCCGGAGGGACCTGCAGCCCGTTGCGATCGGCGAGCTTCTGGATCAACGCGGGCGGGACCGTCCCCTCGAGGTGGACGTGGAGTTCCGCCAGCGGCAGGCTCATACGCGCCCCAGCAGGACGGGACGCTCGGCGGGCGGCTCCGCGCCGATCGTCACGGCCGAGAGCAGCGCCGTGGCGGCCTCGGCGGCACTGCTGTCGCCCCGCGCGTGGACGATCGCCAGCGGCGTGTCCGGCCCCACCTGCGCGCCGATCGGCGCGATCTGCGACAGCCCCACGCCGGGGTCGATCTGGTCGTCCTCGCGGCGGCGGTTGCCGCCCAAGCCGGTGACGACGAGCCCGACGGCCCGCGTGTCCACGCTCGTGACGTAGCCGGGACGTTCGGGGGCGACCGGACGCGTCACGGAAGCCTCGGGCAGCACCGGGTTCTCCATGAAGTCGGCCGGGCCACCGAGCGCGGCGACCATCGCCCCGAAGCGCTCCGCGGCGGCGCCGGAGGCCAGCACCTCCTCCACCTTCGCCCGCGCGGACTCTTCGTCCGCCGACAGCCGGGACTGCACGAGCGCGGCGGCCGCGAGCGCGACCGTGACCTCGTGCAGGCGCGGCTCACGCGCCGCGCCGGTCAGGTAGTGCACGGCCTCGCGCACTTCCAGCGCGTTGCCCGCGGTGGTGCCGAGCACCTCGTTCATGTCGGTGACCAACGCGACGGTGCTCACCCCGGCGCCGTTGGCCACCTCGGTCAGCGCGGTCGCGAGCGCGAAGGCGTCGTCGCGCTCGGCCATGAACGCGCCGCTGCCGGTTTTGACGTCCAGCACGAGCGAGTTCAAGCCCTCGGCGAGCTTCTTGGAGAGGATGCTGGCGACGATCAGCGGGATCGACTCGACCGTGCCCGTGGCGTCGCGGACGGCGTACAGGCGCCGGTCGGCGGGCGCGAGGTCGCTCGTCTGGCCGACGATCGCGCATCCCACCTCGCGCACGACGCGCTTGATCACCTCGGTCGCGGGGACCGACGTGTAGCCGGGAATCGAGTCCAGCTTGTCCAGCGTCCCGCCCGTGTGGCCGAGCCCGCGGCCGCTGATCATCGGCACGGCCGCGCCGGCCGCCGCGAGGATCGGGGCGAGCATCAGGGACACCTTGTCGCCGACGCCGCCGGTGGAGTGCTTGTCCAGGACCGGCTGGTCGAGGTCCCACTCGAGCACGCTGCCGGAGTCGCGCATCGCGGTCGTGAGCGTCAGCCGTTCCTCGGGCTCCAGGCCCCGCAGGAAGAACGCCATCGCGAGCGCCCCCACCTGCGCGTCCGACAGCCCGCCGTCGGTGATGCCGCCGACCAGGAAGGCGATCTCCTGCCCGGTCAGCGTGCCGCCGTCGCGCTTCTTGCGAATGACCTCGGGTG
Organism: Solirubrobacter taibaiensis; assembly: GCA_027587225.1. Classification (GTDB taxonomy): domain Bacteria; phylum Actinomycetota; class Thermoleophilia; order Solirubrobacterales; family Solirubrobacteraceae; genus Solirubrobacter; species Solirubrobacter taibaiensis. Next base: position 105,616 of record JAPDDQ010000011.1, on the reverse strand, counting down.
CCAGCAACTCAGAAATCCTCCGCGAACTTGAGAACGAGCCGCACGAGGTCGCGCGCCGCCACCTCGGCGTTGCGCAGCGTCTGCTCGTGCGAGAGCTCCTCGCCGCCCATGCCCTCGGCGAGGTTGGTGATCGCCGAGACCGCGGCGACGCGCAGCCCGGCGTGACGGGCGAGAATCACCTCGGGAACCGTAGACATCCCGACCGCGTCCGCTCCGAGCGTGCGGAACGCGCGGATCTCGGCCGGCGTCTCGAAGGTCGGGCCGGCAGTGGCGAGGTAGACGCCTTCGGCGAGCGGGACGTCGAGCGCGGCCGCGGCGGCCTGCAGCTTGGCGCGCAGCTCGGGGTCGTAAGCGTCGCGCAGGCTGAGGAAGCGCGGGCCGATCGACTCGTCGTTCGGCCCCGTGAGCGGGTTGGAGCCGAGCAGGTTGATGTGGTCGTTGATCGCCATCAGCCGGCCTGGGCCGACGTCGGCGTTGAGCGAGCCGGCCGCGTTGGTGAGCAGGATCGCCTCCGCGCCCTGATCCTTGAGCCAGCGCACCGGGACGGTCATCCCGGAGGCGTCGCCGGTCTCATAGACGTGCTTGCGACCGCGGAAGATCGCGACGGGCAGCCCACTGAGGGCGCCGGTGGAGAGGGTTCCGCCATGGCCGGCGACGCTCGGCTCCGGGAAGCCCTCGAGCTCGGCGTAGGGCGTGTGGGTGGCGTCGGTCAGCGCGTCGGCGATCGCGCCGAGGCCGGACCCGAGGACGATTCCGAGCCGAGGAGTGGTCACAGGAACTCCGGGCCGAACGAGCGGGGCAGCAGCGCCTCCAGGGTCGAGGTCTGACGCGCGCCGTTGCGGGCGCACAGGTGGATCTCCGCGCCGGGCACCATGAACTCGCGCAGGCGCTGGCGGCAGCCGCCGCACGGCACGCAGATGTCGTCGGAGTCGGCGATCACGGCCACTTCGGTGATCTGCGAGCGGCCCGACGCGACGAGCGCACCGATCGCGGACGCCTCCGCGCATTGGCCCTGCGGGTACGCCGCGTTCTCGACGTTCGCGCCGACGTGGATCGAACCGTCCTCCGCGCGCAGCGCCGCGCCGACCTTGTAGTTGGAATACGGCGCGTGGGCGCGCGCCATGACGTTGCGGGCGGCGTCCACGAGGGCGCTCGAGCCCACCACCTGGTCCGAGTAGGAGTTGCGCAAGATGCGCTCCGGCGCGATCTCCAGCGCCTCGGTGAGCCGCGTCACGCGCTCGAGCTCCAGCGCGAGGTCGGAGTTCGCGGTGGCGACGCCCTCGAGCTCGATGAAGTTGCCGAGACCCGTCACGACGTCGAGGTGGATGCGGACGCTCTGCCACAGCAGCAGGTGGCGCTCCTTCTCGACCACGGTCAGCACGCCGAGCGTGGCCTCCAGCGACGCTTTGAGCGTCTGCGCGTCGTCGATCGCGGTGAGCCGATACCGCGACTCGCGCGCCTCGTCGGCGTCCACGCGGTCGTACTGGATCAGCGTCGCGCCGCCCGGTTCCTCCTCGCGGAGCTTCAGCCGCCCCGTGTGCACGCGGAAGTACGTGTCGCGCTGACGGATGACGCCGCGATCGTGCGCTCCCAGGCCCTTGACGACGGCCAATGAGCGCTCGGGGTCCGGGTCGGACGCCTTGAGCTCGATGTTGCGGCGCGGCGCTGCCATCGGCCCGACACTAGTAGGTTCCGGGGGATGGAAGGGGTCACGGTCGTCGATCACGTGCTGCTGCGGCGGCTTCTCTCGATCCTGCGTGACAAGGACACGCCGCACCGCGTGTTCCGCGAGACGATGACGGACGCGGCGCTCATTCTCGGCTACGAGGCGATGCGCGGGCTGCGCGGCGCCGACGTGGAGATCGAGACGCCGCTCGAGCGCACGCCCGGGCTCAAACTCGCGGACGAGGTGTTCGTGATCGCGATCCTGCGCGCGGGTCTCGGCCTCGTCGACGGCTTTCTGCGGCTCGTCCCGGAGGCGCGCGTCGGCCACCTGGGCATGTATCGCGACGAGGAAGCGCTCCGGCCCGTCGGGTACTACGAGAACATCCCGTCGGGTGTGGAGGACGCCGAGGTCTTCGTCGTGGACCCGATGCTCGCCACCGGCGGCAGCGGCGTCCAGGCCATCGCCCGCATGAAGCGCGCGGGCGCGCGGCGCGTCCATTTCGTGTGCCTGGTCGCGGCGCCCGAGGGCGTTGCCGCCTTGCGGGAAGCGCACCCGGACGTGTCGATCGTCACCGCCGCGATCGATCGCGAGCTGGACGAGACGGGCTACATCCGGCCCGGTCTCGGCGATGCGGGCGACCGCATCTTCGGTACCGATCGCTGACGGCCCGTCTACCCTGAGTCGCCGCTATGCGCCGACATCTACTAGCCCTGCCCGCTGTGGCCCTCGCGCTCGCCTTCGCGGCGTGCGGCGACGATGAACCCGAGACCGCCGCGACCCCGGCTCCCACCGAGGAGGCCGCCGCGGCCCCGACGGAGGAGGCCGCGCCCGCCGCGACCCCCGCGGACGACGTGAAGAGCTCCAGCGACAAGGTCGAGGTCGAGGGCGACGTCGGCGAGAAGCCCGTGATCAAGGTCCCGGGTGGCGAGGCCACCGAGCTCATCTCCGAGGACATCGAGGAGGGCAAGGGCGCCGAGGCCAAGGCCGGCGACACCGTCCAGGTCCAGTACTCGGGCGTCCTGCTCGCCGACGGCACGCCGTTCGACAACTCCTTCGACCGTGGTGAGCCGTTCGAGTTCCAGCTCGGCGCCGGCATGGTCATCCCCGGCTGGGACCAGGGTGTCGCGGGCATGAAGGAAGGCGGGCGTCGCGTGCTGACGATCCCGTCCGACCTCGGCTACGGCGACGCCGGCGCGCCCCCGACGATCCCGCCGGGCGCGGGACTCGTCTTCGTCGTCGATCTCGAGAAGATCAACCCGTAGGTCTTGGCGCGTCCTCGCCGACCGCGAGGACGCTGGCGATGAGTGTGGACAGCAGGAGGCCGTGCAAGGTCTCCCTGTCCACGTCGCCGTGATTGACCCAGTCCAGGCACGCGCCGTCCAAGAAGCCGAGCCAGCCGCGGATGGCGGTTCGGAGGAGCGGTTTCGGCGTGCCCCCAGGGCTGAGCCCTTCGAGGATGCGATGCGCGGTCGTCGTGCGCACCCGATCCAGCAGCGCGCGCACTTCCGGCGCCGCCCCCGCGTTGCGGATCATCTTGTCGTAGGAGGACTTGTTCTCCTCGATCCACTTCAGGTACTCGTCCAGTGACGCCGCCAGCTGCTCGAACGGCGGCAGGTCCGGGTCCGGGATCGTCCGCTGCTGCAGCTCGTTCGCCTTCTCCTCGAGCGTGGCGACGAAATACGCCTCCTTGCTCGGGAAGTAGTGGTAGAGCAGCGCCTTGCTGATCCCCGCTTCCTTGGCGATCTTCGCCATCGACAGCTCGTCGTAGGTGAAGCGCGTGAACAGGTCCGACCCGAGCTCGAGGAGCCGGCGCCGTCGTTCGTCGACGGCGAGCCGCTGGTAGGCGGGACCTTCGGACATCTCGGGTCAGCGTACCTGACCGTTGGTCGATAACGCTGTAACCCTTCGCGTCGACTGACGTATTGCGGTTATCGACCGATGGTCAACAAAGGGAGCTGGAATGGTCGAGGACCGCATCGCCGCCTTGGAGGACCACGCCGCCGCGCTCGAGGAACGCGTTCGCGACCTTGAAGCGGGGCGCAAGAGCTGGAACCCGGGCCGGCCCGAGGCGCCGGGCCGCGAGAGCGCCGGCCGATCGGCCTGGCCGGACCTCGGCCGCGCCCCGGACCCGTCATGGCCGGCGCCTTCGCCCGGCGCCGCCACCCCCGGCGCGTCCCCGTTCGACACTCCCTCGCCGGGCGCCGCCGCCCCCGGTGAACCCTCGTACGACCCGGCCTCGCCCGGCGCCGCCACTCCCGGCGCGTCTTCGTATGGCCCGCCCTCGTCCGGCTCGGCCACCCCCGGCGCGGGCCCGACCTCCCAGCCCCGCGCGACCTGGACGCCGCCGGCACGGCCCGCCAAGCCACAGCGCGACCTCGAGGACGTGCTCGGCGGCTCGGTGCTGGCCTGGCTCGGCGGCATCGCGATCCTGGCGGGCCTCGCCTTCCTGCTGACCATCGCCATCTCCCGCGGCTGGCTCGGCGAGGGCGCGCGCACGGTCCTCGCCGGCCTGCTCTCCGCCGGCCTGCTCGGCACAGGCATCTGGCTGCGCGAGCACAAGGACCGCACCGAGGCCGCGCTCGCCGCGGCCGCCGTCGGCGTCGCCGGCCTGTTCGGCACGATCCTGATCGCGGGCGCGGTCTACGAGCTCGTCCCCACGACCGTCGCGCTCGCCGGCGCGGCGATCGTCGGCGCCGCCGCGACGTACCTCGCCACGCGCTGGAACGCGACCCTCATGGGCTGGCTCGGCCTGCTCGGCGCACTGTTCGCCCCCGCGGCGCTCGGCGCCATCGACGAAGGCGTCGTCTACCTCGCGATCGCGTACACGGCGACGATCGCCGTGGTCGTCTGGCAGCGCTGGTACGCGCTCGCGTGGGCCGCGTTCGCGCTCGCGACGCTGCAGTTCGCCGCGTGGGCGGACGGCGCTGAGTCGGTCGTCGCCGTGCTGGCCGTGTTCGGCGCCCTGAACGCCGCGCTCGCCGTCGGCCTCGAAGCTCGCCGCCCTGGCCTGAACCTCAGCAGCGCCTTCCTGCTGGCCGCGAACGCCGCCCTGCTCGTGCTCGGGCACTGGGACGAGCACTGGTTCATCGCGATCGCCGCCACCCACGCGATCGTCGGCCTCGCCCTCACCCGCGCGCCGCGCGTCTCGCGCCCGGTCGCGCTGATCACGCTCGGCATCGGCGTCGGCCTGGCGGACCTCGCGCTCGCCTCGCTGACGTCCGGCCTGCCCGTCGTGCTCGGCTGGGCCGGCCCGGTCCTCGCCTTCGCCGCGCTGCTCGGCGCCCGCCGCCGCCCGGCCGCGATGGACCAGCTCGCTGCCGAGCTCGGCTCCACCTTCACGTTGTCGCCCAGCGCGGTGCCGGGCCGCGAGCGCGTGGGCGACGACGCCGCGCCCGACTTCGCGCCGCGCAACCGCCTCGTCGCGCGGGCCTGCGACGCCGTGCTCGGCCGTCCCGCGACCGTCGACTGGTACTTCGCCGCGCTCGGGCTCGTCGCGCAACTGGTCCTCGCCATCGGGCACACGCTCGCGACCGAGGCGCCGCTGGAGGCGCTCGCCGGCGCCACGCCGACGACCGAGGCGCTCGTCGCCGTCGCGACCATCGGCGCGATCGCGTTCCTCGCCGCCCGCCTCTCCGGCGTGTTCCTGCTCGACGTGCTCGCCCTCACCGCGCTGGCGCAGTTCACGGGGCTCACGCTCGAAGGGCTGCCGCTGACGCTCGCGCTCGCCACCGAGGCCGGGCTGCTCGCGCTGATCAGCCAGCGGGCCTCGCTCGCGTTCGTCGCCCTGGCCGCCGCGCATGCGCTCTACGTGCTCGCACCGCCGATCGCGCTGATCGACGGGCTCGACCGGCCCCTCGAGGCCGCCGTGGCCCTCGTCGCGGTCACTGCGGCGCTCCTCGCCACCCCGCTCGGCCGCAAGGTCGCCCCGGTCGCGGTCCTGTATCTGGCGAGCGTCGAGGTGGTCGCGCTCGGCCAGACGTTCCTCAGCATCTTGTGGGCGCTCACCGGGGTCGGCGCGCTGATCTTCGGTCTGGTCCGAGACGACAAGACGCTTCGCCTCGTCGGACTCGGCTTCATCGCGGTGACGGCGGCGAAGGTCTTCGTCTACGACCTGTCCGAGCTCGACAGCCTCGCGCGGGTCGCGAGCTTCATCGTGTTCGGCGTCCTGCTGCTGCTCGGCGCGTTCACCTGGCAGCGAGTGCGTCCGCGACCCCTACCCTGAATCAGGTGACGCAGCCGGAACCCCGCCACCCCACCTCGGACGACGAGGAGCTGCTCGAGGCCGAGACGCTCGCGATCCTCTCCGAGTACACGGACGCGCAGCGCGTCCTGCGCATCCAGGACGAGCTACGGGAGGGCTTCCGGCAGCTGAACCACGTCGGGAAGGCGGTGTCGATCTTCGGCTCCGCCCGGACCCCGAAGGATCACCCGCGCTACGCCCAGGCTCGAGCACTCGCCCGCCACCTGGGCGAGCAGGGCTATTCGATCATCACCGGCGGTGGCCCCGGGATCATGGAGGCCGCCAATCGCGGCGCGCAGGACGTCGGCGCGACGAGCATCGGCCTCGGGATCGAGCTCCCGCACGAGCAGTCGCTCAACGACTACTGCGACATCGGCATCAACTTCCATTACTTCTTCACGCGGAAGGTGATGTTCGTCCGTTACGCCAGCGGGTTCGTGGTCTTCCCGGGCGGGTTCGGCACGCTCGACGAGTTGTTCGAGGCAGCGACGCTGCGCCAGACGCAGAAGATCCGGTACTTCCCGATCGTGCTGTTCGACAGCGGATATTGGTCCGGCCTACTGCACTGGCTCAAGCACTCGATGCTCGAGGACGGGTACATCAACCCGACCGACGTCGAGGCGCTGGTCGTCACGGACGACCCCAACGACTGTCACGGGGCGCTCGACGCGGTCGAGCACCGGCGCCCCCGCAACCACCGCCGCGCCGCTTAGGCGGGCACCCAGTCGCCCTCACGGCGACCCAGCACGACACGCTCCGGCTTGCCGCCCACATGGGCGGTGAAGACCGCTTGGTCCTGGTCGGTGCCCGGCTTGTCGATGACCTCGACAAGCGTCAGCTGCTCGGGATCGGTCCCGAAGCGCTCGGCGACGAGCTGTCGCGCAGCAGCTTCGAGGATCGAGCGATCCCAGCCACGATCGGTCGCCGCGGCAGCGACGAGATCCTGCTCCACCTGCGCGAGCGCACGCTCGAACGCGGGGCGGGTGCGGGACAGCTGCCGATTGCGGGCGATGATGCCGCCGCCGACAAGGACGGCGAACAGGATCAGGACGATGAGGAGCCAGAGCATGAGAACAGTATGAGCGGCCTAGTTCAGAACGGCGCGCGAATTCAGGTGCGCGCCGACCTTGCGCTTGACGCGCTGCAACGCGTTGTCGACCGTCTTGCAGTCGCAACCGAGCCGCTCGCCGATGTCCGTGTACGAGTGACCGTCGAGGTAGAGCGACAGCACGCGGGACTCGAGGTCTGAAAGCACCGTCGAGAGGCAGGCGACGAGCGACCGCAGCTCCTCGGAGGAGATCACCTGGTTGACCGGGTCGTGCACGGTCGAGCCCGGGATCATCTCATCGAGGCTCGGCTCGTTCTCCGACGCGCCGGCCGGCGTCGAGCTGAAGGACACGTAGCCGTTGAGCGGCGTGTGCTTGTTGCGCGTCGCGGTCTTGACCGCGGTGATGATCTGCCGCGTGATGCACAGCTCGGCGAAGTTGCGGAACGAGGACTCGCGGTCCGGCCGGAAATCGCGGATCGCCTTGTAGAGGCCGACCAGGCCCTCCTGGTGCAGATCCTCGTTGTCACCGCCGACGAGGAAGTACGACGACGCCTTCAGGCGCACGAAGGACGCGTAGCGCCGGACGAGCCGGTCGTAAGCGTCTGGAGAGCCCTGACGGGCCAGAGCGAGAAGATACTGATCATCAAGCTGAACTTGAGCTTGAGACTTTGTGGGAGCAATTCGTGCCACGAGCGCAGAGACCTTTCCAGGCCATCACTGGCCTGAACGCTTGTGGCGCACACCTCCCGCGGCGCCAGGGATAGACGGTGAGCTGCCGGGCCATCGCTAACCCTTAAGCTCACCTTGATGAAGCCTCAGGAAAGCAGGGTTATGTCGATGCGTCAAGTCGGTACTGCAAGATCCGGTACAGCAGGACCGCAGCGGTCGCACTGACGTTCAGCGATTCGACGTTGCCGAGCAGCGGCAGCGACACCAGGTCGTCGCACATCGAGGCCACTCGAGGCCTGAGCCCTTTGCCCTCAGCGCCGAGCACCGCGACGACGCCGCCGCTGTAGTCGGGCTGGTCGTACGTGGTCTTCGAACCCGCGGACGCGCCGTAGACCCAGCACTCCTTCTCCTTCGCCTCGGCGAGGAAGTCGGCGAGGTTCTTGACGCGCGCGATCTTCAGATGCTCGACCGCGCCCGCCGACGCCTTGCACACCGCCGGCGTGACCTCCGCCGACCGGCGCTCGGGGATGATCAGCCCGGTCGCCCCGACGCCCTCGGCGGTCCGGGCGACCGCCCCCAGGTTCTGCGGGTCGGTGATCTCGTCGAGCGCGATCAGGAGCGGGTTCTCGACCGCCAGCAGGTCGACCGCGTCCACGTACGGGTACGGGTCGACGAGCGCTGCCACGCCCTGGTGGGATTCGGTCTCCGCGCGCTCGCTGATCTCATCCGCGGAGACGATCGTCACCTTCGCGTCGCCCCACGACCCGGGCTCGGTGGCCCAGATGCGGTGGACCTTGCGTCGCCCACGCAGCGCCTCCTCGACCGGGTGGACGCCGTAGATGACCATCTTGCGCGACGTGACCGCACCCTCGGGGGGCTCCGGCGCGAACGAGGTGGGAGCGCCGCCGCCATCGGGGCGACCGGGACCGCTGCCGTACCCCTCGCGACCGGACCCGCCACCGGGACGACCGCCGTAGCCGGTGCCGCCGGACCGACCGCCGCTGTGGCGACCGCTGCCGCCCGAACCGCCGCCGTATCCGCCACCGCCGCCCGAACGACCGCCATAGCCGCCGCTGCCGCCCGAACGGCCACTGCCGCCCGAACCGCCGTAGCCGCCGCCCGAACGGCCACCGCCGCCTGAGCCGCCGTAGCCACCGCCGCTGCCGCCTGAGCGGCCACTGCCGCCCGAACCGCCGTAGCCGCCACCGCTGCCGCCCGAACGGCCGCCGCCGCCTGAGCCGCCGTAGCCGCCACCGCTGCCGCCTGAGCGGCCACTGCCGCCCGAACCGCCGCCGTAGCCGCCACCGCTGCCGGAACGGCCGCCGCCGGAGCCGCCGCTGTAGCCGCCACCGCCGCCCGAGCCGCCGCCGCTGCCGCCCGAACGGCCGCCGCCGCCTGAGCCGCCGCCGTAACCGCCAGAACGACCGCCGCCCGAGCTGCCGCCGCTACCGCCCGAACGGCCGCCGCCGCCCGAACCGCCGCCGGAGCGACCGCCAGAGCCGCCCGAACGACCGCCGCCGGTGTAGCCGCTGTAGCCGCCGTCGCTGCGGCCGCCGCCGGAACGTCCGCCGCTTCCGCCGCGACCGGAACCGCTGCCACCGCCGCGGCCGGAGCCGCCGCTTGACTTGCCGGACCCGCGGGATCCGCCCTTGCCGCCGCCGCCACCGCCCTTGCCGCTCATGATGCGGGCACGAGCTCGGGCCCGTCAGGTCCGTCGCGGACTTCCCAGCCCATCGCGCGCAACTCGTCGCGCAGGCGATCGGCCTCGGCCCAGTCCTTGTTCGCCCGCGCGGCGTCGCGCTGGCGAGCCAACTCCAAGGCCTCGTCCGGCGCCGCCACATCCGCGGCCATCAGGCCGATCAACCCAAGCACGTCGAGCATCTCCTTCAGGTGGGAATCGCCCACCGGCTCCGAGGACCGATTGGCCTCGCGAATCCATCCGTATAGGGAGCCGAGCGCTTCGGCGGTGTTGAAGTCGTTGCGCAGCGCGGCGAAGAAGCTGTCGCGGTACCCGACCAGCGAGTCCGGGGACGCGGCGCCCTTCACGAGCCGGCGCGCGGCGTCACGGATCCGCTCCGCAGACCGCGTCGCCTCCTCGAGCCGCTCGTCCGAGAACGCCAGCGGTTGCCGGTAGTGGCCGGAGCTGAAGAACAGGATCAGCACGTCGCCGCCGACGGCGTCCAGCACCTCGTGGAGCCCGCGGATGTTGCCCACGGACTTCGCCATCTTCGACATCTCGCCCGTCGCGGAAGCGAGCTCGAGCATCCCGTTGTGCATCCAGATCCGCGCCAGCGGCTTCCCGCGCGCGGCGAACGTCTGCGCCGCCTCGTTCTCGTGGTGCGGGAACACGAGGTCGACGCCGCCGCCGTGGATGTCGAACTCCACGCCCAGCAGCGCCTCGGCCATCGCCGAGCACTCGATGTGCCAGCCCGGCCGGCCGCGGCCCCAGGGCGCGTCCCAGGCGGTGTCCTCGCCTTCCTTCCACGCCTTCCACAGCGCGAAATCCAAAGGATCTTCCTTCAGCGAGGCGCCCTCGACGCCCTCGCCCTGATCCATCTGGTCCAGGTCGCGGCGCGACAGCTCGCCGTACCCGTCCACGGTTCGAACCCGGAAGTACACGTCGCCGGAGGCCACGTAGGCGGCGTCCGTGTCGATCAGCCGCTGGATCAGCTCGACGATGTGCGGGACGTACTCCGTCGCGAGCGGTTCGGCGTCCGGCCGGCCGAGCCCGATCCGGTCGGTGTCCTCGCGGTACAACGCCGCCATCTCTGCCGCCAGGTCCCCCGACGGCTTCCCCGCGGCCACGGCCGCGGTGTAGATCTTGTCGTTGATGTCGGTGATGTTCCCGACGAGCGTGACCCCGTAGCCCTCGTGCTCGAGGAAGCGCTTGAGCTGGGAGAAGACCACGAACGGCCGGGCGTTGCCGACGTGCACGCGCGCGTAGACCGTCGGCCCGCAGGCGTAGATCCCCACGCGGGCGGGGTCGCGCGGCGCAAACGGCTGCAACGAGCGGGTTCTGGTGTCATAGAGCGAGACGTCGGACACGCCCGGGAGACTAGCGGCGTACGAGCCGTTCTATGGCGAGGCTGAGGCGGCGGATCGCCTCTGACCACACGCGGCTTATCGCGTCACCGTGGCGACGAGCACGTTGCCGCAGCAGTCGCGGAAGTGCAGTGAGCTGTCGGTCTGCGCCCACGTCTCCACCCCGTGGCGCTCGAACGCGTCCACGATCTCAGTGAGGTCGTCGGCGTAGAGCACCAGCAGCGGGCGGTCGTGCTCGGCCGCGCCGGGCATCAGCCACAGGCCCGTGTCCGGCTGCCCCGGGAGTCCGATGTGCAGGTAGCGCAGGCCCTCGTCGTCGGAGTCGTGGAGCACCTCGAAGCCGAGCACGTCGCGGTAGAACGCAAGCGCCTCGTCCTGATCGGAGACGCCGACCACCACTCGCCCGATCGCCCTGAGCATGCGAGGAAGCTACACCACCGCGATGTCGTGCTCGCCGGCCCACGCCCCGACGTCGCGACCTTCCAGCGCCGCCGCCAGCATCTCCGGGAACTGGTCGGGCGTGCACGCGAAGACCGGCGCCCCGAGGGCCGCGAACGCCTCCGCGTGCGTGTGCGAGTAGAAGGGCGCGCCGTCGTCGGCGAGCGCGAGCAGGACGATGAGCTTCACGCCGGAGCGGACCAGGGACGCCGCCCGGCGCAGCATCGACTCAGGGTCGCCGCCCTCGTACAGATCCGTCACGAGCACCATCACGGTCTTCGCGGGATGGCTCACGAGCGTCTGGCAGTAGCCGAGTGCCTGGTCGATGTCCGTGCCGCCACCGAGCTGGATGCCGAACAGCAGCTCGACCGGGTCGTGGAGGTTCTCCGTCAAGTCCACGACGCTCGTGTCGAACGCGATCACCTTCGTGTCGAGTGTCGGGATCGAGGCCAGCGCGGCGCTCAGCACGCCGGCGTGGATGACGCTCGCGCCCATGCTCCCGCTCTGGTCCAGGGCGAGGATGAGGTTCGCCGCGAGCGAGCGCCGCCGCCGCGCGTGGCCCACGAGCCGCTCGGGAACGACCGTCCGGTACTCCGGCTGGTAGTGCTTGAGGTTGGCCCGGATCGTGCGGTCCCAGTCGATCTCGGACGGCCGCGGCCGGCTCGTCCGCGCACTGCGGTCCAGCGCGCCCCGCGCGGCGCTGCGGGTGCGGTCCGCGAGCCGCCGCTCGATGTCCTCCACCACCTGGCGCACGATCCGCCGCGCGACCGTCCGGCTGGACTCCGGCAGCGCGTCGCGCAGGCTCATCAGCGTCGCGGCGAGGTGCACGTCGGGTGTGACGTTGTCCAGCACCTCGGGCTCGAGCAGGAGCTGGTGCAGGCCGAGCCGGTCGATCGCGTCCTGCTGGACCACGCGCACGACCCCCGAGGGGAAGTGCGAACGCAGCTCGCCGAGCCACCGCGCGACGGTCGGCGCGCTTCCGCCCAGCCCACCCTGCCGCGACCCGTAGACGGCGTCCAAAGCCCCATCCACCCCACGGTCCTGCTGGTTGAGCCGGACCTCGGTGCCGTCGGCGTCATCGCCGCCCAGCACGAGCCGCCACCGCTTCAAGCGTTCGTCACTCACGCCAGGAGCCTCGCGAGCGTCTCCAGCGCCGGCCGCGCGCGCTCCAGGTCAATCGGTGCGACCTCCACCGGCGCGCTCGCTCCGCGCCGCAGCCGCTCACCCAGCCGCCGTCGCTCCCCCGCCGGGAGCACGGAGAACGCGCGCCGCAGCAGGGGCAGGACGTTGGTGAACGCGTCTGGGCCGACGGCCTCGATCCAGTCGTCGAGGATCTGCAGCAGGTCGGGGTCGTGGACGAGCACGAGCCCGGAGGTGCCGATGAACCCCTCGATCCAGCTCGCGCCGCGCTCGGGCGCCTCGCCGGGGGAGAGCGCGCGGGACATCGCCGAGGCCACCGCGCGCGTGTCGAGTTCGCCCGCGTCGTGCAGGAGCCGCGTGGCGCGCCCGGCGAGCGTCCCGGGGAGCCGGTCGCTGTCGGCGACACTCCGCAGCGCACCCCGCCACGCGCGCGTGAGCGCTTCGTCCTCCAAGAGCGCGAGCGCGCTGTTCACGCCGTCGACGAGCTCCGCGAGCTTCGCCCCGGCCTCCTCGTCGGCGCCCACCGCGGCGCCGGGGAGCCCGACCGCGCTGCGCAGCACCACGCCCCGGAGCACACCGGCGACGGCGCTCGTGTCGCTCCCGCGCACGTCGCCGTAGCGGAGGATCTGGGCGAGCGGCGGGACGGCGGCCATCAGGTCGGTGGTGTCGCGGTCGAGCGCGGCGAGGTCGGCCAATGCCCGCAGGACGGCCTCGAGCGCGTCCGGGAGGTCGGCGAGCAGGACGGCATCGGCCAGGGTCGCCAGCTTCGCGATCGAGTCCTGCTCGGACGCCATCGCGGTGGCCCGGGCGGCCGCGGCGGTCTGCACCGTCGTGCCCCAGCGGCCGGCGTGGATGAGCTCGAGCTCCAGCGCGGGCTGCCACTCGAGCACGAACGCCTCCTTGAACGTGCCCAGCCCGCGCGCCTCGACCGCCTCGCCCCACGGCACCTCGAGCACGTTCAGACGATGCAAGAGCCGGCTGCGCTCGCGGTCGATCTCGCGCCGCAGGTCCAGCGTGATCTCCTTCGGCCGCGCGTCCGGCTTCATGCGCAGCCGCCGCTGGAGCTTGGTCACGTCCTGCTGGAGCGGGACCATCGGCGTCTCGTCCGGCACGGCGCCCAACCGATGCCCGACGACGAGCTCCTCGCGCACGATCTTGAGCGGGAGCTCGGAGCCGAAGCACAGGACCGCGCGGGTGGCGTCGAGCAGCTCGTCCAGCCCGGCCAGCGGGCGGTTGCGGATGCCCGCCAGTGCCACCGCCAACTGCGTCGCGTCGACGACCTGCGCCGCGCTCGCGTCGAGGCCCTCGGCGCGCAGCAGCCGCGCCGCCCGCGCCAGCCAGCGCGGCACGGGCTCCTCGGCGGTGTCGAAGAGCTGGTCGTACCAGGCCGGCGAGTCGACGCCCGCGCCGTAGCCGGACTCGCGCGCGAGCAGGCCGTAGGTCCACGGCACCCACGTGGTGGCGACCTTCGTCTTCGGGATCCCCTTCAGCGTGCGCGCATCGGGCGCGGCGGGCCCCGGCGAGACCAGCGCGGGCGCGTGCCACGCGCCGCACACCACCGCCACGTTGTCCGCGTCCTTCGCCGCCTTGCGGATCTGCTGGCGCATGTAGGCCTCGCGCTGCTCCTCGCGCGGGTCGTCGTCCGGGAACGCCTCGCGCAGCGCTTCCATCGCCTCGGTGACCGCCTCGAACGCGCCCAGACCCTCGCGCGCGGACTCGACGACGTCCTCCCACCAGCGCTCGGCGTCCCCGTGGCCGGCGATCTCGGCCAGCGCGCCCAGCGGGTCCTCGCGCACCTTGCCGCGGCGGCGATCCCGCGGCTGCACGAGCGAGTTCGCGGCGGGCAGGTCGCAGAAGCGCACGGGAACGTCGTGCTCGTGCGCGTAGACGATCGCGCGCCACTCGGGCGAGAACCGCGCGAACGGCCAGAACGCCGCGCGGCCCGGCTCGTCGGGCACGTAGGCGAGCAGCGCGACGGGAGGCGCCATCTCCTCGTGCGAGGCCAGGTCCAGCAGCTTGTCGGCGTCGGGCGGGCCCTCGATCAGGATCGTGTCGGGCTCCAGCTGGGTGAGCGCGCGTTCGAGCGTGCGGGCCGACCCGGGGCCGTGGTGGCGAATCCCGAAGACCGTGTGGGTCACAGCGCCCGGCAGGCCCGGTACAGCGCACCCCAGCCGTCGCGCTCGCGCACGACCGCCTCGAGGTACTCCTGCCAGACGACCTTGTCCGCCACCGGGTCCTGCACGACCGCGCCGGTGAGGCCGCCCGCGACGTCCTCGGGCGTGAGCGAGCCGTCGCCGAAGTGCGTTGCGAGCGCCATCCCGTTCGTGACGACGCTGATCGCCTCGGCGGTGGAGAGCGTGCCGGACGGCGACTTGAGCTTCGTGCGGCCGTCCTCGGTGACGCCGGAGCGCAGCTCGCGGAAGATCGTGACGACGCGGCGGATCTCCTCGAGCGCGCTGGTCACCGGCGGCAGCTCGAGGGTGGCCCCGATCGAGTCCAGGCGCAGGCGGACGATCTCCACCTCCTCGTCGGCGGTGTCCGGGAGCGGGAGGACGACCGTGTTGAACCGGCGCCGCATCGCGCTGGAGAGCTCGTTGACGCCGCGGTCGCGGTCGTTCGCGGTGGCGATGACGTTGAAGCCCTGGACGGCCTGGACCTCGTCGTCGAGCTCCGGGATCGGCAGCGCCTTCTCGGACAGGATCGTGATCAGCGCGTCCTGCACGTCGGACGGGATCCGCGTGAGCTCCTCGACGCGGGCGATCTTGCCGTCGCCCATCGCGCGGAACACCGGCCCGGGCACGAGCGCCTCCCGCGTGGGGCCTTCGGCGAGCAGCCGCGCGTAGTTCCAGCCGTAGCGCAGCGACTCCTCGGGCGTGCCCGCCGTGCCCTGGACGATCAGGGTGGAGTCGCCGGAGATCGCCGCCGCGAGGTGTTCGGAGAGCCACGTCTTCGCCGTGCCCGGGACGCCGAGCAGGAGCAGCGCGCGGTCGGTGGCGAGCGTGGCGACGGCCAGCTCGATCAGCCGGCGGCGGCCGACGTACTTCGGCGTGATCGTGACGCCGTCCGCTTCGCCGCCGAGCACGTAGGTCGTGACCGCCCACGGCGACAGCCGCCACTGCGGGGGCCTGGGACGATCGTCGGAGCGCTCGAGCGCCTGCAGTTCCTCGGCGAACAGCTGCTCGGCGTGCGGGCGCAGGAGTTCCGTCATGCGAACTCCGAGAGCATGGCAGCCCGGATCGCGGCGACGTCGCACAGCCGCCCGATGTCGCGCCCGCCGAGCTCGCGCAGCGGCTCGACGTCCAGCGTGGGGTCGATGCGGTAGCCGACGAACGCGTAGTCGCCCCGGGCGCCGCCCTCGCGGTGACGCTTGACGGACGTGACGACGGCTTCCGACAGCTCCCGCCCCCACGTCCATTCGAGCGGCTCCGCGGCGCTCAGCGGGTCCTCGTCGGCCGCGGCACGCGCCTCCGCCTCCTCGTGCGGCAGCAGCTCGAGCAACCCCAGCGCCCGTCCCCACTCGACGTCGTTCTGCCGCAGCGCCGCCTCCGCCCAGCCCGCGTGCACGGCGGCGCCGAGGTCGTCGGCGACGGGCAGGGAAACCAGCTCGAGGTCCCAGGTGGAGAGCGGCGCCGCCGCGAGCAGCTCGCTGAGCCGCTCCGACCGGCGCCCGCGCGCCTCCGGCAGCGTGACCACGATCTGTTCGTCCTCCACCCGCAGCAGCGCCAGCGCCTCGGCCGCGGCCCGGGCCGCGAACGCCGACCGTGGCAGCCGCGCCAACAGCGCCGTGGCGACGTCGCGCACGGGCTTGCGCCGGTCGCCCAGCGCGGTCTCCAGCAGCGGCTCGTCGGCGTCGGAGAGCCCGGTCCCGAGCTCCTCCAGGAACGCCTGCCGGTCCTCCCACGTCTCCTCGGCCCACGTGGACGCGAGCAGCTCCCGCGCCGCGTCCGGGTCCTCGGCGCGACGCCGCCGCAACAGGTCCACGCGGTCCTCCGCATCGTTCCACCGGGTCTCGTCGACGGGCAGCACGTAGGCCCAGCGCGGCTCCCGGGCGGCGAGCCAGCGCCCGAGCGGCCCAGCCGCGGCGCGCACCCCGTCCTGGCGCTCCGGCCGCCCTTCGGCGTAGTCGAGCAGCGCGGGCACGAGCTCCGGCGGCGGCCGCACCCCAGCGCGTTCCGCCAAATCGAGCCATTGATCAACGAGCTCGCGCACTTCGAGCAACAGATCGAGCCGCCCACCGGCCCCGGCCGAGCACAGCGGCCGCGAGTCGGGTTCGGCGGGCTCGACTTCACGCGGCGCTCCAGCCCGCGCGCCGGCCCGCCGAGCGACCGTCCACGCCGCCGCCGAAGCGAGCAGCCGATCCTCGACCCCGCGCCCTTCCAGGACCGCGTCGAGATCAACAGGCGCACCGCCTTCGACCGTCCGCCGGTCCGTCCCGATCAGCGCCACAGCGACAAGCTCGTCCCAGCTCACGCGACGCCCCGACATAAAGGGGTCAGACCCCTTCGCGCGACAACTGTCGCGTTTCGGGTCACAACGCCACCGTCCGTTCCCCGTCCCCCACGGCCAACGGACGCAGCCCCGACCCGTCCCATAACCCGAACACGGACACCGGCCGCCCCGCCGACAACGCAAGCAACCGCCACCGAGCCCGCTCAGACCCCCGCAACGGTAGCGACCCATCCTCCGCGCTCACCACGTCCACGTCGGCGACCGCTCGCGCCAACGCCACCGGGAACTCGTCGAGCCACGGGTTCGCCGCAACCGCATCCGCACCCGCGGCCAGCGCCACCTCCACCCCCTCGACCCCGAAGAATCCCGGCGCGTCCTTCAGCGCCCCCGGCTCCTCCAGCAGCGCACGCAGCGGCGTCGCGCCCGGGTAGAACGCGAGCCCGGCTTCGAACGACGTCCCCGTCGGCGGGCGCGGCGCCAAAGACCCGCCCGGCGGCGCGAAGTCCAGCAGCAGCGCCGCGCGCTCGGTGTCGTGCCCCCACAGCCACGTGCGCTGCACGCGCAGGCGCTCCTGCTCGAGCACGACCCGCGCGAGCACCGCCCACTCGTCGTGCACGCGCGGCCCGCTGAGCACCTCTTCGCGCGACGCGTTCCAGCCCAGCAGCGTCCGCACCTCGTCGCGCAGCGGCCCGTCCGGCGCCTTCGCGTACGCCTCGCACAGCAGATGCAGCATCCCCATGCCGGACAGCAGCCGCTCCGGCCAGCCGTCCGGGCGGGCCGCGGCGACGTTCCCCAGCGACCGCAGACGGGACGCAGCACCCGGTGCCTGCGCGTCGACCATCCGGGCGGCGAACGCGTCCCATTCCTCCCAGCCGCGCAGCCGCGGCGCGGCGAGTCCGCCGCGCACCGCGTCACGCAGCCAGAGCCGCAGGTCATCCACGCCGCCGGCGACCCGTGCCTCCCGCTCGGCTGCTCGTCGGGCGGCGGCCTCGGGGTCGCGCACGGGCTCGCCAGGCTCCCGCACCACGCGCTTCGCGCGGCCGTCGAGCCACGAGCTCACCCATTCCGGCGCCTCCCCCTCGCCCACGCCGCCCTCGGCCCGCAGCAGCAACAGTGCCAGCGCGTGCTTGCACGGGATCTTCCGGCTCGGGCAGGAGCACTTGAACGCCGGGCCCTCGGCGTCCACGGCCACTTCGTACGGACGGGACCCGCTCCCGCGACAGAGCCCCCAGACGGCACGGGCGTCGAAGCCCGTCGCGCTCCACGGCGCGGGCCGCGCGAGCTTGCGCGCGGCGCTCACCGACGAGGCGTCGGGCGCGAGCGCCTCAACCGTCGCCGCGGTCCACTCCACCTCGGGCCTGTTCCGCCGCGCGCCCGAACAGCTCCGCGGCGCCCGGCGACATCGCGCCGCCGTACGCCCACCCGAGCTCGACCTCGTCGTCGATCCGCAGCTCGACCGCGAACCCGTAGGCGCCGATCGAGAACTCGCCGAAGCGCTCCGCCGCCTCGTCGACCCAGTGGTCCACGTGCGCTTTGAGCACCTCGGCGGGGTCGCCGGCCTCGTCCTCGTCGTGGCCCTCGACGAACGCGACGTCCGCGTCGAGCAACCCGGCGAGCACGGCCTGGACCGCCTCGTTGGACTGCCCGTCCGGCGGCAGGGAGTCGAACGTCTGCAGCCACTCGATGCCGATCACCTCGTCGCCGAACGCCGCCACGGCCGCGGCGACGCTTTCAGCCCGAGTCGCCGCGTAGACGAACGAGCCGGGCAGGTGCAGCAGGGCGACGTAGAGCTCAGGCACGGTCCAGCGTCGCGACGGCCATCGCCGCCACGCCCTCCTCGCGCCCGACGAACCCCATCCGCTCGCCCGTGGTGGCCTTCACGTGCACATCGGCCCCGACCGCCTCGCTCAGGACCGCCATGATCGCCGCCCGGTGCGGGGCGAGCTTCGGCCGCTCGAGCATCACGGTCGCGTCCACGAACTCGACGCGCCAGCCCTCGGCCTGCACACGCGCGACCGCCTCCCGCAGGAGCCCGATCGAGTCCGCGTCCTTGAACGCGGAGTCCGTGTCCGGAAAGTGCTGGCCGATGTCACCCATGGCTGCCGCGCCCAGGATCGCGTCGGTGATCGCGTGGGCGAGCACGTCCGCGTCGGAGTGCCCGTCCAGCCCGCGGTCGTGCGGGATCTCCACCCCGCCGAGCACGAGCCGTCGCCCTGAGGCGAAGCGATGCGAGTCGATCCCGAGCCCGCTTCTCACCCGATCGGCTCCAGGCGGCGCTGACGCTTCTCGAAGACGGCGAGCTCCTTGACACCGACCTCTTCGAGCAGCTTGACGGCGTCCTCGTAACGGAACGCGAGCTGCTCCGGGACGTGCGCGTCGCTGGACAGCGCGATCGGGATCCCGGCGTCGACCGCCATCTCCAGGAACGACCGCGACGGGTAGATCTCGCCGACCGGCTTGCGCAGCCCGGCGGTGGAGACCTCCATCGCGACGCCGCCCTCGAGCATCGCCTCGACGGCCGGCTCGTAGAAGTAGCGCAGGTCCTTCTCGGGCGCCGGGCGGCCCTTGCCCCAGATCTTGACCAGGTCGGGGTGGGAGATGATGTCGAACAGGCCACACGTCGCCGACTCGGCCAGCGCCTCGAAGTAGCGCGTCCACACACGCTCGGGCGTCATCTCGTAGCGCCAGATGTCGGTCTCGTCGTCGAAGTCGACGGCGTGATCGCCGAGGAAGTGCACGGAGCCCACGACGTAGTCCCAGTCGTGCTTCTCGAGCAGCGCGCCCATCTTGCCGTCGCGTCCACGGATGTAGTCGGCCTCGAGGCCCAGCTTGAGGTCGGTCTCCTCGCGGACGAACTCGACGTAGCGATCCAGGTCGTCGACGGCGCTCTGGCGCCAGAACGGGTGCTGCCAGACGTCGAGCGCGGCGGTGAAGCGATGGACGTGCTCGGCTACGCCGAGTTCCTGGACTCCGCGCGAGGCGGCAACCTCGCGGTAGTGCTCGGCGTTGGCAGAGGTGAAGTATCGGGAGGCCGGGGTGTCATCGCCATCCGGCCGCAGATGCACGTGGTAGTCGGTCAGCATTCGTGCGAATCAGGATCGCACGCGCCGTCGATCACCCGATGGCGATGGCGGTGATGCGCGTGTCGGACCCGTAGGAGAAGCCCGTGACGCCCGTGCTCTCGCCGAAGCGGATCTGCGCCGCGTGGGTGCCGGCGGGCACGTCGGTGATGATCCCCGCCAGGCTCAGGTCCTTGCTCACGAACTGCGCCGCGTCGCCCTCGATGACCTCGACCAGACCCGGGACCTGCCGGCCGCCGACGGTCGCGCTGAACTTGCGCGAGCAGTCGGTCGATCCGCCGCAGGTGAGGGTGAACGTGCCCGTGACGAACACCAGCACCTTCCCCGGCCGGTCGAGCGTGACGCTCGCGGGCGAAAGGACGTTGGACGTGCTGGTCGCCAGGGCCGCCATGTTGGTTCCACCGACGCCGGCGGACGTCAGGCCGGGTGCGCCCGGTTCGCCCGGCGTACCCGCCGCGCCTGGCGCGCCCGCGGGTCCTTGCGGCCCGGCCGGCCCCACCGCGCCGGGTGAGCCGAGCACGGTCTTGTTGAGCTTGGTCTTGACCGTCGGCGCCAGCTTGGCCTCGGTCACGGCCTTGGCCTTGAGCTGCGTCGACCCGACGCTGTTGCGCGGCAACGTCGCGGCGTAGGACGTGCCGCCGAGCGCGATGAAGAGGGCGAGCAGCCCGATGTGGTGGCGACGCAGGTAGGCCAGCATGCGCGCGAGCGTCCCACGCCGCGCGCCGGACCGCTACGTCCGTTCGGCCAGCAAGAGCTCGGCCACGCGCAGATCGTGCGGTGTCGTGACCTTGAAGTTCGCGGGTGAAGACTCCACGACGCGGACCGTCCCACCGGCCCGCTCCACAAGCGACGCGTCGTCCGTGGCTTGCGCCAGCACCGAGACGTCCACGTTCAGTGCCGCCTCGAGCGCCTCGCGCCGGAAGGCCTGCGGGGTCTGCACCGCCCACAGCCGGGAGCGGTCGTGCGTGGCGACCACGACGTCGCCCTCGGCTTCCTTGATCGTGTCGGTCACGCGCGCGGCGGCGATCGCGCAGTCCGCCTCGGCCAGCGCCTCGACGACGCGCGTGAACAGCGACGGTTCCACGAGCGGCCGCGCCGCGTCGTGCACGACGACATGGCCGGGCCCGCCGGCGTTCAACGCGGCCCGCACGGACTCGGAGCGCGTGGCCCCGCCGCGGACGCCGACGCATCCCGCCGGCGCCTGCGTCCCTTCGGGCAGCGCGACGATGATCTCCTCGATCCCGGCCGCGCGCAGCGCGTCCACGGACCACTCGATCATCGGCCGGCCGGCGACCGGCACGAACGCCTTCGGAACGGACGCTCCGAGCCGCGAGCCAGAGCCCGCGGCCACCAGAAGCGCGATTGACCTGCTACTCAGCGGACGCTGCGGACGCGGCGGCGAGCTCGTCAGCGGTGCGGAGGAGGATCTCGTCGAGGTAGGCCTCAGCCTCGTCCTCGGACTTCTCGAGCGCGTACATCATCTCCGACGCCAGGATCTTCTTGGCGCGGGTGTACATCTGCTTCTCGCCCGTCGACAGGCCCTTGTCCTGTTCACGGACGGCGAGGTTGCGCACGACCTCGGCCAGCTCGTAGATGTCGCCGGTCTTGATCTTGTCCCGGTTGTGCTTGAAGCGCCGGTTCCAGTTCTTCGGCATCTCCGACACGTCGGCGGCAAGAACGCCGAGGACCGCCTTGACGGTCTCCTCGTCGATCACCCGGCGCAGGCCCGCCTTGCCGGCGTTCGCACACGGAACCATGACCGTCATGTCGTTGTGAAGAATCTTGATCGTGAGGTACTCGCGCACCTCGCCGAGGATGTTCTTCTCTTCCTTCTTGACCACCTGGCCGGCCCCATGATGCGGGTAGACCACGTTGTCGCCGATCTCGAACTCGATGTTGACGATTACACGCTCGATGTCGAGATCTTCGAGCTCAATAGCCGTGTCGGGAATGGGGGTTCCTCCTTCAAGCCGGGTCCGCGTGCCGGACCGTTCAGCGTGGGTTCAGGTTTGCAAGTAGCGGTCCACGAGGTTGATCTCCTGTAGACGGCGAAGACCCTCGCGGATGTCCTTCGCCCGGATTTCTCCTACGCCCTCCACCGACTCCAGCTCGGGGTCGGTGGCGGCGAGAATCTCGTCTAGCCCGCGGAACTCGCGAACGATGTTCTGCACCACCAGCTTCGGCAGCCTTGGGATGCGGCCGAGGATGCGGTATCCGCGGGGGGAGACGGGATAGTCCAGCGTGTTGACCTTGCGGTCGTAGCCGAGCAGCTCGGCGAGGCGACCGAAGTCCAGCAAGTCCTGATGCGGGAGGCGCGAGATGCCGTCGAGCGCCATCGCGAAGGCGTCCTCGACCGGGTCGGCCAGATAGTCGTGCAGCAGCGCGGCCTTGTCGCCCGCGACGCCGACCATCGTCTCCTCGAGCTGCATCTCGATGAGCCGGCCCTCGGTGCCGAGCTCCACGATGTAGCGCTCGATCTCCACGGCCATGCGCGTGACGAGCTCAGCGCGCTGGAGGACCGTGAGGACGTCGTGCAACGTGACGCCGCCCTCGAACTCCAGCGCCGTGAGGCGCGTGGAGACCTGATCCAGGCGGGAGCGGTACTTGTCCAGCGTGGCCAGGGCCTGGTTGGCCTTGGCGAGCACCGCCGGGATCTCCTCGAGGATGTACTTCGCGCCGTCCACGTAGAGCGAGACGACGTCGCGACGCTGCGAGACGGCGATGACCAGGGCGTCCGTCTGCTTGGAGATGCGCTCGGCGGTGCGGTGGCGGGTGCCGGTCTCCGACGTGAGAATCGTCGGGTCGGGCATCAGCTGCACGTTGCACCAGGCGATCTTCGTCGCGTTGGCGTTCAGCGCGATCGCGCCGTCCATCTTCGCGAGTTGGTAGACGAGCGCCGGCGTGTAGTCGATATCCAGCCGGATACCGCCTGAGAACAAGAACGCCAGCTCATCAGGATCGCCGATGACGATCAGTCCGCCGGTACGCGCGTGGACGATGTTGTCGATGCCTTCCCGTACCGCGGTCCCGGGTGCGACCATCTCGAGGGCCTTCACCAACCGGGGCTCCTGCCGCGCTTCGAGCTCATTGAGCTCTTCCCCTGATCGCGGCTGCATCACGATGTAATTCTAGCAGCTACTTAAGCGCTATTTAGCCCCATAATTCCCCGGGCTAGAGCCAAAAACGGGGCTTGACGAACGCGCTTTATGCTGCTACGCGGTTTGCCGGTGTACCGAGCGCGGCGCGCACGGCAGCCCGCAAGGTGGGGGTCTGCGCACCGGGCGCCAGAACGGGACGGAGCCCGAACTTCTCCGCCTCGGCGAGCCGCCGGTCCTCGTGCCCGACGGAGCGCAGCTCGCCCGTCAGTCCGACTTCTCCGAAGCAGGCGATCGGCGTGCTTTCCCCCATGGTCACACCCCGAACGGCGCTCGCCACGGCCAGTGCGACGGCGAGATCTGCACCTGGTTCGTCAATTCTCACGCCGCCCGCGACGTTGACGAAGACATCCGAGGACCCGACCCCGATCCCGGCGTGCCGGCCGAGCACCGCCAGCACCAGCGCGAGCCGATTGCGGTCGATGCCGTTGACCACGCGACGGGGTGGGACGAGCTCCGACGGCGACACGAGCGCCTGCACCTCCACCAGCAGCGGCCGTGAGCCCTCCATCGCCGCCAGCACGACCGACCCGGGCGCCCGCGTGGCCTCGCCCACGAAGCGCGCCGAGGCGTCCTGGACCTCCACCAGGCCGCCGGAGTGCATCTCGAACACGCCGACGTCGTTCGTGGAGCCGAACCGGTTCTTGAGCGCCCGGATCGTCCGGTAGGTGCGCTCCCGCTCGCCCTCGAACTGGAGCACGCAGTCCACGAGGTGCTCGAGCACGCGCGGCCCGGCCAGCGCGCCCTCCTTCGTGACGTGCCCGACCAGCAGCACGGCGATGCTGCGTGACTTGGCCACGCGCGTGATCCGGTCCGCCACCTCGCGCACCTGCCCGACCGAACCCGCCGCGCCGGACAGGTCGGCGGCGTGCAGCGTCTGCACCGAGTCGATCACGCACACGTCCGGAGCCTCGGCCTCCATCGTGGCGAGCACCGTGTCCAGGTCGGTCTCGGCCAGCACGGGCACCTGCAGCGCCGCGCCGGCGAGCCGCTCGGCCCTGAGCCGGATCTGCGCCGCGGACTCCTCCCCGGAGACATACAGCGTCTTGCGCCCCGCCCCCTCGAGGTTCCCGAGCGCCATGTTCGTGAGCGTCGACTTGCCGATGCCGGGCGAACCGCCGAGCAGCACGAGCGAGCCGGGCACGAGCCCGCCACCCAGCACGCGGTCCAGCTCGCCGATGCCGGTGAGCAGCCGCGCGTGCTTCTCCGCCGCGACCTCCGCGAGCCGCGTGGGCCGCCCCGCGGCCGCGCGCGGCGCCGCGGCGCGCCCGTTCGCCACGGGCTTGCCGCGCGTCTCCTCCGTCAGCGTGTTCCACTCGTTGCAGCCGGGGCACTGCCCCATCCAGCGCGGCGTCTCGGCGGCACAGGCGGAACAGACGAAGACGGTGGACGCGCGGGGCATGTGAAGAACGTAGGTGCCGGGGCGGACGAGTTCGCCCCTGCCGACGCGGCGCCTCCTTGCTGGGTTGTGCCGCCTGAGGCGGCTCAACCCAGCACGGGCTGGGTTTTCCACCGCCACGGTCGAAAACCCAGCTCGAACCTTGCCGCGCGGCTCACCACCCCTATCGATGATGGTGTTGACTTTCAGGCGGCCGGAGCCGGCACCAACCGCCGCGCGCGCTCGGCGAGCACGACCATGCCCAGCGCGTCGGCGACCAGGATCGCGTCGGCCAACAGCTCCGCGGCCCGCGCGTCCTCGCCCTGCGCGAGCAACACCTCCGCCCACGCGACCTTCGTCCGCGCTTCGAAGGGCCGGGCGCCCATGGCCGCGTGCATCTCCTGCGCCGCTGCGTAGTGGGACTCGGCCAGTTCGTACCGCCCCTGCGCGACCGCCAGCAACCCGAGCAGCCACGAAGCGCTTCCGTTGAAGGTCGCGTTGCGCCCCACCACGACGTTGCGCCCCGCGTAGGGCTCGAGCATCGCGTAGAGCTCCGCGGCCCGCGCCGCGTCGCCCAGAGCCCCGCAGACCTCGGCCATCAGCGTGATCGCGACGAGCCAGTTTGCGTCCACGGGGAAAGAGAACCCGCCCGCGGCCACCACTTCGAACTCCGCGCGCGCCTCGTCGGGGCGCCCGAGCTCGATCAGCAGCAGCGCCAACGCGCTTCGCCACGCCGGAATCGCCGGATAGAGCTCGATGAAGTTGCGCACCGCGCCCTCGACCTCCGCCAGGCGGCCTTGCTCGCGGCGGATCGAATACATGCACTGCGCGTAGTAGTGGAGGGCGTTCTCGGCCTGGCCGCGCTGGCCGACCGCGAGCGTCTCCTGGGCGAGCCGCTCGGCCTCGTCGAAGCGGCCGTCGAGCAGCGCGCGGGTGGCGCGGAACAGGCCGGACCACCACAGCCAGATCGGACGATGCAACGCGTCCGCGAGCTTCGACACCGCGGCGATCTGGATGTCGACACCGTCGATGTCGCCGAGCTCCATCAGGTCGATGATCGTCCAGGCGGCGCCCTGCAGCTCGAGCTCCGGGTCTCCGGTCTCCTCGGCCACGTCGCGCAGCTCGGCGGCCACCGCGAGCCGCTCCTCGGTGTTCTCGGGTCGCCAGAGCGCGTAGTGACGGGCGTCCAGGCAGGCGGCGAGCGTCCGCGGGTCGCCGACGCGGCGGGCGATCCGCACCGCCTCGTCCGACAGCGACAGCCGCAGCTCCGGCTCGCCCGCGTAGTAGAGCTCCAGCGAGGTCCGGGCGAGCAGCCGCGCGCGCAGCGGCGAGTCGTCGTCGGAGAACTCGGTCATCGCCTCGTCGAGCAGGGCGACCCGCTCGGGGTCTGAGCGCGACAGCGCCGACCACGGGCCCGCCAGCCCGAGCGCACCGCGCGTGAGCAACACCGGGTCCCGCAACCCGCGCGCGGTCCGGATCGCGGCGCTGAAGCTCTCGCGCGCCTCCGACTCCATCCCGGCCCGCTCCTCCGAAGCGCCCAAGGCCAGCAGCAGCTCCCCACGCACGTGGTCGTCGACGGCGCCGGAGAGCTCACGCGCCTTCAAGGCCGCCCGGTAGTGCTGCGCCGCCTCTTCCCACGCCAGCAGCCGGTCGGCGCGGCGCGCGGCGGCCAGCGCGAAGTCGATCGCCCGATCGGGCCGCTCCACCGGCGCGGCCTGTGCGAAGTGGTGCGCGAGCATCGCCAGGTGCGGGTCCAGGTCGCTGCCGCGCAACGACACCAGCGTCTCGCCCACCCGCCCGTGCAACCGCGCGCGCCGCAGTTGGGAGATCGAGTCGTACAGCGTCGCGCGGACCAGCGCGTGCGTGAAGCCGTAGCGCCCGACGTGCCCGATCTCTCGCAGCACCCGCGCCTCGACGCCTTCCTCCAACGCCTCGACGAGCTCGTCGTCCCCCTGCGAGACGACCGTCGCGAGCACGTCGTAGTCGAACTCGCGCCCGATCACCGAAGCCACGAGCAAGACGGCGCGCGTGGGCTCGGTGAGCTTGCGCAGCCGCCGTGAGGTGACCTCGCGCACGCCGTCCGGCACGCCCGCCTGCTCGAGCGTGACTTCCTCCGACAGCGCGCCCGCCGTGTCGCGGACGTGGCGCACGACCTCCTCGATGAAGAACGGGTTGCCCTCGGTCTCGCCGGCCAGCGCGCGCACGAACGCCTCCGAGGCCGGCGTGTGGGCCAGCTCGGCCACGAGCTCGCCCACCTCGAGCTCCGCGAGCCCGCCGAGCTCCAGGCGCCGCAGCGTCCCCTCGCGGCGCAGGTCGCCGATCAGCTCGTGCAGCGGGTCGCGGTCGGAGACCTCGCTCTCGCGGTAGGTGCCGAGGAACAGCACCCGGCGCGGCGCGGGCGCGCGCACGAGATGCCGGAGCAGCTGCAGAGTCGGCCGGTCCGCCCACTGCAGGTCGTCGAACACGAGCACGACCGGAGCCTCCGCGCCGATCTCGCCCAGCAGCGCGGCCACGGCGTCGAAGAAGCGGAAGCGCTGCGCGTCCGCCTCCGCGCCGCTCACGTTCCCGCCCCCGCCGGTGGAGGAGTGGTCCGCGGGCGGAGCCCCGAACTCCGGCAGCAGGATCGCGAGCTCCGCCGCGCGCGGGCCGAGCCGGTCGCGGAGGGCGTCCAGCGGCGCGCCCGCCGACCAGCCGCGCAGCATCTCGACCACCGGCTGGTACAGCGACAGCGTCTCCTCGTCGAAGCGCCCGTAGAGCACCGCCGCCCCGTCCGCGTACGCGCGGGCGGCCACCTCGGCCACGAGGCGCGTCTTGCCGATCCCGGCGTCGCCCGCCAGCAGCACCAGCGCGCGCTGCCCCTCGGAGGCCTCACGCCAGCAGCGCTCCAGGAAGGCGAGCTCGACTCCGCGCCCGATCAGCGAGTGGCGATCCACCGCGGCGGCCAGCGGCGCCGGCCACGGCGCGGGCTCCAGGGCCACCGGCAAGGCGACGACGGGGGCTGGGGCACGGTGCGCGGGGGCCGGCTCGCCGCGCAGCACGCGCTCGAACACGGTCATCGCCGCCTGGCCGGGCGTCGTGCCCAGCTCTTCGCGCAGCAGCGAGCGCAGCTCCTCGAACGCGCGCAACGCCTCGGCCGGATTCCCGGCGGCCTCGTGCACCTCCATCAGCAGGCGATGCGCGGACTCGCGGAAGGGCGCGGCGGCGATCGCGGCGCGCGCGGCCTGCTCGGCCGCGCCCAGCTCCCGCCCGCCCTGGCGCAGCCCGGCCTCGGCCAGCGTCTCGAGTCCGCGCAGGCGCAGCGTGTCCAGCTCCCGCCGCTGCTCGGCCGCCCAGCCGCCCTCGGCGTCGGGCAGGAACGTCTGCAGGTCGGTGAGGAGCGCGTCACGGGCGCGGACGGCCGCCAAGGCGTGGTCGCCGGCCTCCATCGCGGTCTCGGCGGCGAGGATCGCGGTCCGCGAGGCCTCGATGTCCACGGCGACGGAGCCCGTGAGCTGCAGGCGCAACTCGCCGCGCCCGGTCAGGACGCCGTCGCCCAGCGCGCGGCGCAGCTTCGACAACAGCGCGCTCAGCGCGGAGTCGGCCGCCGCGGGCGGACCCTCGGGCCACAGCGCGTCGATGAGCTCATCGCGCGGGCAGCCGCGACTGCGATTGAGCACGAGGTAGGCGAACAGCAGACGCCCTTGGCGCCCCGGAAGCCCTGCGTCCAGTCGATGCCCGTTCGCTTCGACCAGCACGGGCCCGCACAAGCGGATGTCCCAGCCTTCGTCCACCTTCTGAGCGGCAAGCTACCGCCTCGCCAAGGTTTCTCCAAGGTTTAGTCAACGCGAGAAGCGCATCATTCCGATTGCGGCCCACGGATTGACCCCCCGGAGGCCGTGCCGACAAGGAAGTCGGACTGACATAGGCGGGGAAGTCGACATTGGCTCGGCGGCTTCCACGTCATGCACCAAGGGATCGTCTGACCCGCGAATCCCTCCTCCATACAGCGCCGGCACACCCTCCGTTCGGCGCCTCGGAGCGGACCGCCGATTGACCCCCGGCACACCGCTTCCCAGCATCAACGAGTGGCCCGCCTTTCCCCGGCGGGCCACTCGTCGTCTCACAGCGCGCGAAGCAGGTCGGCGACGAGATCCTCGGGGTCCTCGATGCCGGCGGAGTAGCGGATGAAGCCGGGTGGGACGTCGTCGGTGCCCCAGCGGTCGCGGCGCTCGGCGGTGGCGTGGACGCCGCCGAAGGAGGTGGCCTCCGCGACCAGCTCGCTCCGCTGCAAGAACGCTTGCGCGTGCTCGGCGCTGTCGAGCACGAACCCGACGAGACAGCCGTAGAACCGCATCTGGGAGGACGCGGCGTGGTCGGAGGGATGGAAGACCTCGACGCCCCGCTCGCGCAGCGCTCCCGCCACGGCGAGCGCGCCGGCGCTCGATCGCTCGAGCCGGAGCGCCAGCGTCGCCAACGACCGGTGCGCGAGCCACGCCTCGAACGCGCCCACCACGGACCCGGACTGAGAGCGCCAGCGCTTCAGCGCATCCACCAGCTCGGGATCCCGGACCGACACCGCGCCCAGGAGCACGTCGGAGTGCCCGCACAGCGTCTTCGTGCCGCTCATCATCGCGATGTCCGCGCCCAGCGCGAGGCACTGCTGGCCGAGCGGCGTGGCGAGCGTGTTGTCCACCGCCACCAGCGCACCCGCGGCGTGGGCAGCGGCGGAAATGGCCGCGATGTCGCACACGTCGAGCTTCGGGTTCGACGGCGTCTCGATCCACACGAGCCGCGCACCCTCGACCGCCGCGCAGATCTCCTCGGTGTCGGTGGCGACGAACTGCACCTCGACGCCGTGGAGGCGCTCCTGCGCCACGAACCGCACACCGGGATAGCCGTCGTGCACCGCCACGAGCTTGTCGCCGGGCTTGCAGACCGTCATCAGCACGGCGGTCAGTGCCGCCATGCCGGAAGCGAACACGAGCGACGTGCCGCCCTCGAGCGCACCCAAGGCGCCTTCGAGCGCCGACCACGTCGGGTTCGCGTCTCGCCCGTAGCCGAACTCGTGCGCGTCCTTGGCGCCGCGCAGGTGGAACGGGGCCGCGAACACCGGTCCACCGAGCAGCGGCGTGCCTTGTTCGAAATCAGGCAAGCCGGCGTGGACCGCCTGCGTAGATGCACCGAGGGCCGAACCTTCGGCTTGATCTCCGGGTTTCGGGTAAAGGGTCAATCGATTTATTCCTCATCAAGGGAGCAGTCCATGAAGTTCAGCCGGCCTTCACCGTCCATGGTGGTCGCCAGCGTCGCGCTGTTCGTGTCGCTGGGCGGGACCAGCGTCGCGGCCATCAACTATGCAACGAACGCGGGGGCGGTCGATGGCAAGAGCGCCGTCTACGCGGGCTCGTCGCTCAATCAGGCCGCGGGCAAGCTCGTCGCGACCAACCGCTCCGGCGACGACAAGGGCCGACTCCCAGGCAAGTTCGTGGCCGACGTCGCCAAGACGCAGTCGTTCAGCAAGGGCTACGAGGTCGCCGACAACGCGCCCGGCGCGCCGCAACTCGCCGCGTCGATCAAGGGCCTCGGCTCGATCACGGCCACCTGCAACGACCAGAACGCGGCGGCAGGCAACGAGGACCCGATCTCGGTCATCACGTTCGTGAACCAATCCGGGCAGACGGTCAACGTCGCCCGCCGCGTCGGCAACGGCGACGGCGCGCTCACGCTCGTGGCCAATCAGACCACCGCGTCGCTGAGCATCGGCGGCTCGAACACGTTCATGTTCCACGTCGAGTACGCGGGCCAGAACGCGATCATCCAGGGCGGCGTGCGCCAGGATGGCCGCGGTACTCCCGCGGCCATCTGCGGCGTCTACGGCGCTGTCATCCAGATCGCGGCCTAACGCGGCCTGTGCCGGTCGAACGAGATCACTTGCTGGATCCCGCTCGGCCGGTTCGTGTAGCGGATCGTGGTCGGCAGCAGTCCGGGCCGGAACGCGATCCGCTCCGCGTTCGCGTCCGCCCGCAAGGCGTCGGGATCCCCGGGCACGGCGTCCAGCGCCTTCCAGATCGCGGCGGCGCACTTCGCGGCGTCACCGGCGCCGCAGTAGCGCTCCTTGAACGGGTCCTTGTACGTGGTCCCCGTCAGCCGGCCGAGATCCTTCTCCAGGTACCAGAAGCCGCCGCCGGTGAACCCGCTGCTCGGGCCGGAGTTCGTGCCCACGAAGTCCGAGAGGCCGTCGACGGGCATCGCCGCCGCCCACAGCTTCGGGTAGAACGCGTCCCAGATCGCGGGCGCGGGGCCGGCGTCCATGACGCCATCGGCCTCGCGGTCCAGGCGGGAGGAACCCGCGGCGCGCCAAGCCACCAGCAGGTCGAGCATCTGGGTGGCGCGCGGGGTGGCGCCGGCCGGGTGCGCGCGTAGGAGCTTGTCCACCACCGGTGTCAACGCGACGCTGCGCAGGTCCTGCGTGGCGGCCGCGTTCATCGCGCTCGTGACCGAGGCGAGGTCGTGCACGCCGCGCTTGGCGATGCCCGCCTCGAGCATCCGCACGCGCTGCGTGGAGCCGTAGCTCCAGTTGTCGTCGGCCGCGCCCCAGCCGGGCGCGGGGCGGTTGTTCCAGTTGATGAGCACGCCGCTCGCCGGGTTGGTCTGGAACGGCCGGCGCGCGGCCGAGATCACGCCGCGCCACTCGTACTCGCCGGTGCCCTTGACCGGCAGGCGCGGATCGACGGACCGCGGCCGGATCGGCAGGTTGCCCGCCGAGTACATGGCGATGTCTTTGTCGTCCGCGTAGCCGACGTTGAACGTGAACGGGGAGTCTCGGAACGCGTCCCGGAACGTCGCCGCCGAGCGCACCTTGCCCACCGTCAAATCCCGGAAGGCGAGCTGCCACAGCACGTCCTGCCCGTAGCTCGCGCGCTTGCGTGAGACGGCCACCGTGCGCCCACCGACCTTTGCGTAGCCGACCACCGGCCCGTGCACGGTCGTGCGGTAGACGACCCGCCCGGAACCGACGATCGTGCCCGCGTCGACGCGGCCCATGGTCCGGCAGCGGCCGTTGTAGCGGTACTTGGTGCGTGAGCCGCCGCACAGCGTCTCGACGTAGGTGTCGACCAGGTCGGAACCCGCGCTCGTGAGCGTCCACGCGTAGTCCTGCCCGCGGCCGATGAGGATGTTCCCGGCGAAGCCGGGGGCCGTCGCGCCGCGCGCCTGCCCGCCCGGCCAGCTGATGTCGGCCTCGAGCGTGAGCCCGGGGTACGTGTAGCCGATCTGCGGGCCGCCGACGAACAGCGGGTGCCCGGTGGACGAGCGCTTGCCGCTCACGAGCAGGAAGTTGCTCGCCCAGTGCGGGACCTTCGCCGCGCGGGCGAGACCGCTCGGACCGGTGGGCTTGAACGAGCCGGCGTCGAGCACGGCGTTGCCACGCCCGTTCAGGTTCGGCGTCCCGAACCGGAAGGTGCGTGTCATCGTCGACGGCGCGTCGCGGTCGTCGAACTCGCTGAAGTCGTCGAACATCCGGTTCCCGCGTGCGGTGCCGTACTCCTTGCGCAGCGAGGAGAGGAACTCCGAGCGGCGCGCCTCGTCGCCGCCGCCCTCGCCGAAGATCTCGCCGATGATGGCGTTGGCGGCGAAGATGTCCGCGCGCCGCCACGGCTTGGCGGCGGAGCCCTCCGCCTTCAGCCGCGCGTTGACGCCCTGCAGGTAGACGTCGACATCGTGCAGCACGGCCTTGCCGCGCGCCCCCGCGCCGCGCAGCGCCCGCAGGCCGTCGCGCTCGATCATCCGGTCCACGGCCGGGGTCGGCTTGTACTGGCGCAGGTTGATCACCAGGCCGAAGGCGTAGACGTTGGGCGCGTCGATCGCCGCGAGCTTGGCCGCGTCCCGCGCCTGGGCGAGCAGGAGCCCGCGGTCCTGCTGGAGCACCCAGCCCATCGCCCACGTCACGTCATCGCGGGAGCGACCCGTGATGTGCGGGACGTTGAAGCGGTCGCGCACGATGGTCACCCCCGCCCGTGGCACCGTCTCCTGGCGGCCCGGACCGTCCGGGCCCACCCCGAACCCCTCCGACTTGAACTTCGTCATCAGGTCTTCACTGGTGACCTGATCGAAGAGCGGCGTGAGCGCGTCGTACATCAGCGCCTGCTCGTCGGCGCCGACCGGCGGCGGCGCGGACCCGTACTGGCCGGACGGAATGATGTTGCGCGCGACAGAGGCGTAGTCGTCGGCGACGGCCGGGGTGGCCGAAGCGAAGAACGCTGCCGCCGCAACCGCGGCGATCCTGGACATGGTGCGGCACGCTATACGCGATGCTCGCCGCCGTCGCCGCTTCTCTCGCCCTCGTCGGCTCGCCCAACGTCGAGGCCGCGCGGGAGTACGCCGCCACACGCCCCGGGACCGTCGCCTTCGCCGTGCGCACCCCAACGACGTTCGGGGGGGTCAACGAGGATCGGGCGTTCAACAGCGCAAGCGTGCTGAAGGCGATGCTGCTGGTCGCCTACACGCGCAGCGCGCGCGACCGGGCGTTGCGCGCGGACGAGAAGCGGCTGCTGGACCCGATGATCCGCAAGTCCGACAACGACGCGACGAACGTCATCTTCACGCGGGTCGGCACGGCTGGGCTCAAGCGCCTCGCAAAGACGGCCGGGATGGCGCGCTTCAAGCCGGCCACCCCGATCTGGGGCAACTCGCAGATCACCGCCCGCGACCAGACCCGGTTCTTCTTGGCCATCGACACGCTGCTGCCCGCGCGCCACCGCGCCTACGGCCTGCGGCTCCTGCGCACGGTCGTGTCGTCACAGCGCTGGGGGATCGGGCGGCTCGAGCTGCCCGACTGGCAGGTGTACTTCAAGGGCGGCTGGGGCTCGGGCACGGGCGCCGTCGATCACCAGGTGGTGTTGCTCGTCCGCGGCGAGGAGCGCATCGCCATCGCGGTCCTCACCGCGGACAACGGCTCCCACGCCGCGGGCAAGAAGACGCTCGAAGGCGTCTTCCGCCGGTTGCTCTAGTTCTCCTCGTCCAGCTTGGCGAGGTTCTCGGCCGCGAGCTCGTCGCCGCGGTCGGCGGCGCGCTTGAGCAGCTCACGCGCCTCGTCGGTCCGGCCGAGGTCGCGCAGCAGCACGCCGAGGTTGTTCTCCGCGTCGAGGTCGCCGTGCTCGAGGGCCGTGCGGTAGAGCTGCTCGGCCTCCTCGTCGCCTTCCTCGTACTCGCTGAGGAGGTTGGCGAGGTCGATCATGGCCGCCACGGAGCCGCGCTCGACGGCGGCCCGCAGGACCTCCTCGGCGTCGTCCTCACGCTCCTGCTCGACGAGCAGGGAGCCGAGGACGATCGCGCCGTCCTCTTCGCCGCGCTCGATGGCCTCGCGCAGCAGCGCCTCGGCCTCCTCCTCACAGTCCTCGAGATCCTCGATCAACAGGATCGCGAGCTCGACGATCGCCTCGGGGTCCTCCGCGCCGGCGAAGCGCAGCTCCACCGCCGCCTCCTCGAACCGCTCCTGCTCGCGGAACATCATGCCGAGGTTCAGGTGCGCGGCCGTCTGGCCGACCGCGGCGGCGGCGCGGTATTCGGTCTCGGCCTCGGCGTGGCGCTCGAGGTCCCACAGGGCGTTGCCGAGCGGGATGTGCCCGTCGGTGTCGCCGGCGGCGATCACGCCGCGCAGCAGCGGCTCGGCCTCCTCGGCGCGGTTGAGCTGGACGAGCAGATCACCGAGGTAGTAGGCGGCGTCCTCCTCGCCCTCGTCGAGCGCGCGGCGGTACGCCGCCTCGGCGCCCTCGTCGTCGCCGTTCAGATGGGCCTCATTACCGGCGGCCAGCCATTGGGTCAAGTCAGAGCTCATGACGGCGTTTCTTCTAGCAGCCGCACCATTTCGGCATAGCCCTTCTCGCGTGCATGCTCGAGCGCGGTGACGCCTTCGCGGTCCGCGATCGACCGGTCCGCGCCCGCCTGAACCAGCATCCGGACGATCTCCACATGCGCTGGCCCGCCGTCGCCGAGGATCACGGCTTCGAGTAGCGCCGTCCAGCCCAGATTGTTGACGTGATCGACGTTGATCTCGGTGTCCAGCACTGCCCGCACGTAGTCCACGTGGCCGCGTTCGGACGCGGGAATGATCGAGACGCCGCCGTAGCGGTTCGTCAGCGTGAAGTCGGGCCCGGCCTTGAGCACCTCGCGCAGCATCGCGACGCTCCCCGTCTGCCCGGTCACGAGCAGCGGGTTGTTGCGGTCCGAGTCCTGCAGGTCCACGTCCGCACCGGCGGCGATCAGCACCCGCGCGACGTCCACGTGGTCGCCGAGCGCCGCGGCGGTGACCGCCGTGCGTCCGTCTTCCCGGCGCTCATTCACAACCGCGCCGTCTTCCAAGAGCCGCTCGACCGCGGGCAGGTCGCCGCGCTCGGCGGCGTCAACGAGTCCGGTGGGCACGTCTCCGCACCCTACTGCGACCCACAGAAAGAGAAGGGGCGCCAAAAGGCGCCCCTTCATCCAACTAGGTCTCGTCGCTCGGCGGGACCGGCGGCGTGTCCAGCGCACCGGTGTCGTCGACCGCCTCGGGCTCTTCGCCCTCCTTGCGGGCGCCGACGCCGACCGGGGCCGGCTGCTCGACGGGCTTGATGATGTTGAGGGTGACCTCTTCGTCGGAGCCCTCGGGCGCCCGATCGACCATCACGGTGCCACCCGGGACGAGCTCGGAGCGCAACACGAAGTCCGCGAGCGGATCCTCGATGTAGCGCTGGATCGCCCGGCGCAGCGGACGGGCACCCATGGACGGGTCCCAGCCCTTCTCGACGAGGTAGTCCTCGGCCGCCTCCGTGAGCTCCAGCTGCAGCTCGCGTTCCGCCAGCGACGTGCGGATGCGACGCAGGAGCAGCTCGACGATGGTCTTGATCTCTTCCTTGGTCAGCTTGTGGAAGACGATCACGTCGTCGATGCGGTTGAGGAACTCAGGCCGGAAGACCTTCTTGAGCTCGCCCATGATGCGGCCCTTCATGTCGTCGTACGAGATGCCGGTCTCGTCGTCCGACACGGCGAAGCCGAGCGGCGTGTTGCGCGCGATCTCGCCTGCCCCGATGTTCGAGGTCATGATCACGATCGCGTGCCGGAAGTCCACCGTGCGGCCCTGCGAGTCGGTCAGGCGACCGTCCTCGAGGATCTGCAGGAGGATGTTGAAGACGTCCGGGTGGGCCTTCTCGATCTCGTCCAGGAGCAGCACGCTGTACGGCTTGCGGCGGACCGCTTCCGTCAGCTGGCCGCCCTCGTCATACCCGACGTAGCCGGGAGGCGAGCCGACGAGGCGGGACACGGCGTGCTTCTCCATGTACTCCGACATGTCGATGCGGACCATCGCGTCCTCGTCACCGAACAGGAACTCCGCGAGCGTCCGCGCCAGCTCCGTCTTGCCCACGCCCGACGGGCCCAGGAAGATGAACGAGCCGGTCGGCCGCTTCGGGTCCTTGAGGCCGGCACGCGAACGGCGGATCGCCTTCGCGACGACCTCGATCGCCTGGTGCTGACCGATGACGCGCTTGTGGAGCTCGTCCTCCATGCGCATCAGCTTCTGCGTCTCGGCCTCGGTGAGCTTGAAGACCGGGATGCCCGTCCACATCGAGACGATGTCGGCGATCTCTTCCTCGCCGATCGACGGACGCTCTCCGCCTTCGCCGGACTCCCAGGCGTCCTCGAGGTCGCGCTTCTTGTTCGTGAGCTGGCGCTCGCGATCGCGAAGGTGCGCGGCCTTCTCGAACTCCTGGTTCTCGATCGCGGCTTCCTTGTCGCGGCGCGTCGTCTCGATCTCTTCCTCGAGCTCCCGGTACACGGGCGGGGAGGACATCGACTTGATGCGCATGCGCGAGGCGGCCTCGTCGATGAGGTCGATCGCCTTGTCGGGCAGGAAACGGTCGGAGATGTACCGGTCGGCCAACTCCGCCGAAGCCTCGAGGGCCTCGTCGGTGATGTTGACCTTGTGGTGCGCCTCGTACCGGTCGCGCAGCCCCTTGAGGATCTGCACGCACTCCTCGAGCGACGGCTGGTCCACGGTGATCTTCTGGAAGCGACGCTCCAGAGCCGAGTCCCGCTCCAGGTACTTGCGGTACTCGTCCAGCGTCGTCGCGCCCACCGTCTGCAGCTCGCCACGCGCGAGCGCCGGCTTGAGGATGGAGGCGGCGTCGATCGCGCCCTCCGCGGCACCCGCGCCGACGAGGTTGTGGAGCTCGTCGATGAACAGGATGATGTCGCCGCGCTGGGTGATCTCCTTCATCACCTTCTTCAGACGCTCCTCGAACTCACCGCGGTACTTGGAGCCCGCGACCAGGGCGGCAAGGTCGAGCGTGTAGATCTGCTTGTTCTTGAGCAGCTCCGGCACGTCGCCGTTCGTGATCCGCTGGGCGAGGCCCTCGACCACGGCGGTCTTGCCGACACCGGGCTCGCCGACGAGCACGGGGTTGTTCTTGGTGCGCCGCGAGAGGATCTGCATGATCCGCTCGATCTCGGTCTCACGCCCGACGACGGGATCCAGCTTGCCGTCGGCCGCCAGCTTGGTCAGGTTGCGACCGAACTGGTCCAGCAGCTTCGAGGACTTCTTGCCCTCGGCCGTGCCCGCGCCTGCGCCGGCACCGGCCTGCTGGCCCTGGCCACCGCTCTGCGGACGCCGGCCACCGGGGCCGGACAGCATGCGGATGACCTCGTTGCGGATCTTCTCGGAGTCAGCGTCGAAGTCGAGCAGGATGCGCGCGGCGACGCCCTCGTTCTCGCGAACGAGGCCGAGCAGGATGTGCTCGGTGCCGATGTAGTTGTGACCGAGGGAAAGCGCCTCACGCAGAGCCAGTTCGAGGACCTTCTTCGCACGGGGCGTGAAGGGGATCTGGCCGGAGGTCACTTCCTCGCCGGAACCGACGATGCGGACAACCTGGGCGCGAACGCGCTCCACGGTGATGTCCAGGGACTCGAGCACGCGTGCGGCGAGGCCCTCCTCCTCTCGGAGGAGTCCGAGGAGGATGTGCTCGGTTCCGATGTAGTTGTGCTTGAGCGTCCGCGCCTCCTCCTGGGCGAGGACGACCACCTGACGTGCTCGCTCTGTGAATCGCTCGAACATGGGTTGGGGAGCTTCCTTCCTACTAGTGCTCGCCTAGCGCTCGGTCGTTCGGTGGTCTCGGGTGGGGTTGGGAGGGCAGTGACGGCTGGCCCAAGAGACAAAAATACCCCGGCTCTCATCCGTATATGCGGCGGGGTCGCCGGTCCGGATCAGCGCTCGGGGCACGTCTTTGGCCATACCCCAGTCTACCAACGGGGGCGGCCCATGACCGTCCTTGGACGAACGGTCGAAAAGGCTGCTAC
Source organism: Solirubrobacter taibaiensis (assembly GCA_027587225.1). Classification (GTDB taxonomy): domain Bacteria; phylum Actinomycetota; class Thermoleophilia; order Solirubrobacterales; family Solirubrobacteraceae; genus Solirubrobacter; species Solirubrobacter taibaiensis. The sequence continues at coordinate 68,009 of JAPDDQ010000011.1, read as the reverse complement.
TTCAAGGCGGGAAATAGGACCACTTCGCGAATGGTCCGCTGACCGGTCAGGAGCATGGTCAAACGGTCGATCCCGATGCCGATGCCACCGGTCGGCGGCATGCCGTGTTCCAGGGAGAAGATGTAGTCCTTGTCGAACGGCGGGGCGTTCTCGTCGCCCGCCGCGGCGTGCCGGACCTGCTCCTCGAACCGGGCCCGCTGGTCGTCCGGATCGTTGAGCTCGGAGAACGCGTTGGCGACCTCCATGCCGTCCGCGAACGCCTCGAAGCGCTCGACCAAGCCGTCGTGTTCGCGATGTCGCTTTGCGAACGGCGAGAGCTCCACGGGGTAGTCGTGCAGCAGCGTCGGCTCGATCAGCGTCGGCTCCACGTGCTTGGACACCAGGTAGTCCACGAGCGCCGCCCAGTTGGGCTCGTCCGGGATCTCCATGCCGGCTTCGCGCATCGCGCCCTGCAGCGATTCGAGGCTGCGATTGCCCAGCACGTCGATGCCGACGCGCGACTGGATCGAGCCGGCCAGCGTCTCGCGCTTGAACGGCTGCGCGAACTTGTCGGACCCGATCGCCTCGCCCACAGAGCGCAGGAGGCGCTCGGCGCGTTCGGCGACGACCTCCCAGTCCGCGTACGCCTCGTACCACTCGAGCATCGTGAACTCGGGGTTGTGCTTGGGGCTCAGGCCCTCGTTGCGGAAGTCCTTGCCCAGCTCGTAGACGCGCTCGAGGCCACCCACGATCAGGCGCTTGAGATAGAGCTCGGTCGCGATCCGCAGGTACATCGTCTTCTCGAGCGCGTTGAAGTGCGTCACGAACGGACGGGCCAGTGCCCCGCCGTAGATCGGCTGCAGCACGGGCGTCTCGACCTCGATGAAGCCCTCGTCGTCGAGAAAACGTCGGATTGCGGACACGATCTTGGCGCGCGTGAGGAAGGTCTCGCGGGTGTCCGGGTTGGACATGAGGTCCAACTCGCGGTGCCGGAAGCGGGTCTCGGTGTCCGTGAGGCCGTGGTGCTTCTCGGGCGGCGGGCGCAGCGACTTCGCCAGCAGTGTCCATTCGCTGACCGCGACGGACAGCTCGCCGCGGCGCGTCTTGAAGATCGTGCCGTCGGCCCCGATCAGGTCGCCGAGGTCCATCGTGAGGAGCCGTTCGAACGCCTCGTCGCCCAGGACGTCGCGGCGCGCCTGCAACTGGATGCGCCCCGTGCGGTCATCCAGGTCCAGGAACGCCATCTTGCCCTGGCCGCGACGAGCGTGGAGACGACCGGCCACGCGCACTCGCACGTCCGTCTCCTCACCGTCGGTGAGGCCCTCGTGGGGTGCCTTCGCCTCCGCGACCGCGGTCACGCCCCCGAACGCGTGCGGGAACGGGTCGATCCCCGCCTCCCGCAGTGCTTCGAGCTTGCGACGGCGGACGGCGAGGAGCTCTGACTCCTCCGTCGACACCGCTACGCGACTTCGATCTTGTCGACCTTGAGCTCGCGCTGCTTGCCGCTCGGGAGGACGACCTTGACGGAGTCACCCTTCTTGCGGCCCACCAGCGCCTTGCCCACGGGCGATTCGTTGGAGAGCTTGTTCTCCGACGGGTTGGACTCGGTCGAGCCGACGATCGTGTACGACAGCGACTTGCCCTTGTCGTCGGTCACCTGGACCTGCGAGCCCACGCGCACGACATCGGCCGACAGCTCCTTGGCGTCGATCACCGACGCCGAACGCAGCTTGTCCTCGAGCGTCATGATCCGCGCCTCGAGCATCGCCTGCTCGTTCTTGGCGTCGTCGTACTCGGAGTTCTCGGTGATGTCACCGAACTCCCGTGCTTCCTTGATGCGCTCCGCGACTTCTTTGCGCTTCGTCGTCGACAGGTGCTCGATCTCCTTTTTCAGGTTCTCGAGGCCTTCGGGAGTGAGGAGGACGTCCTTCTGCATGCTGCAACAGTCCTTCTACGGGGCTGAAGAATAAAACGGCCCGCTCGTCAGGCGGACCGGTGGAACCACGCTCCTAGAGGGGCGCGGAGGGCGCGCAGGATAGCAACAGAACTTCGCGCTGTTCTTCAAGCGTGTCCGCCCGCTGCAGCGCGTCCTGAACGGCCTTCGGTGCGCCGAGCCGCTCGACGTACCACGGGTGGAACTTCCGCAGATACCGGGCAGCCCGCTCCGGGCCCAGATGCTCCTCGGCCCGATCGATCACCCAGAGCCACTCGCCCATGATCTCGTCCGCGGTCGGCTCTTCGTCGCGGGCGCCCAGAACCTGCGCGAACAGCCACGGGTTGCCGAGTGCGCCACGCGCCAGCATGACCGCCGCGCAGCCCGTGTGCTCGAACACCCAGCGGATGTGCTCGGCGCCCTCCATCCCGCCGGAGACGATCACCGGCACGGGCAGCTCCTCGACGAGCGCCTTGGCCAGGTCGTAGTCCGGCGTGCCCTTGTGGCGGACGGCGGCGCTCCGCGGGTGGAAGGTGATCCCGGCGACGCCGGCCTCGTCCACGAGCCGCCGCGCCAGCTCGAGCCCTTCCATGCCGCCCTTGTTGATCGAGGCGCGCAGCTTCACGGTGACCGGCAGCCCGGAGCCCTCGTGGGCGGCCTTGGCCACGGCGACCGCCAAGTCCGGGTCCTTGATCATCGCCGCGCCGGCCCCGGTCTTCATCACCTTCGGAACCGGGCAGCCCATGTTCAGATCCAGGATGTCGGCGCCGACGGCCGCCACCTGCGCCGCGGCCGAGCGCATGATCTCCGGGTCGTGCCCGAAGAGCTGGATGGCGAGCGGCCCCTCGTCGGGATGCACCCGGAGCAGCTCGGTGAGCGTCTTCTCGTTGCCGTAGTGGATCGCGAAGCTCGAGACCATCTCGGACACCGCCAGCCCGGCCCCGAACCGCTTCGCCTGCAGCCGCACGAACCAGTTCCCGATCCCGGCCAGCGGCGCGAGCATCACGCGATTGGTGATGGTGACGTCGCCGATCTGCCAGGGGTCGTGGAGAGAACGCACGTGTCTGAGAGTAGGAGCCGCGTGAACGGCGAGCACACCGTCGGGCCCCGCACTGCGTGAACGCCACGGCGTTCACGTCTTCCCACGCCGAGGGACGGTCCGTGCCCGGGTGGCGCGTTGCCGCTCGCCGGCGTTGGGTAGTGGATGAAACCTTCGGAAAACGAACCTTTCATCCGCCACCCCCGCCGAGCAGGCGCTACGGCCCGGTGCAACCGGCTCACCCGACCAAGAGCGCGCCAGCCGGTGTGCTCCCCGAACCCGGCCGACGACACCGCGCGCCACCTGCGCGGAACTCCACGCGACCGGTGGAACGGCTGACCCGCTAGCCGGAGACGCTGCGGACCCAGGCGGCGACGGAGTCGAACCCCACGGCGCGCTCCTCGATCCAGGGGGCCGGGACGGCGCCGCGCTCGAGCAGGCGGGCCGCTGCGCGCCACTGCTCGTAGCCGACCGCGTCGTCCAACGCCGTCCCGCCCGCGATCGTGCCGCCGCGGGCTTCAAGATCGGCGCCGGCGTCGAGGAGCGCGTCGACCATGACGACGTCATCCGCGCTCGCCGCCCAGTGCAGCGGCGTCTCGTCGTGCTGGGGCCCGCCGAACGGCGCGTTCACGTCGGCGCCGAATTCGACCAGGATCGCCAGCAGCTCCGGGGCTCCCACTCGATGCGCCGGCCAGTCCACGAGCGAGTGCACGAGCGTCCGCGCGCCGTCGGGCCGCGCGGTCGCCAGCCCCGGGTCGGCGGCCAAAGCGGCGCGCAGTGCCTCAGGTTCTAGGAGTTCCGCTCCCAAATGATCCTCAGGCCGGTCAGCGTGAGCAGTTCGTCGGCGATGTCGATCGTCGCGCAATGGGGCACGACAGCGCCGGCGAGGCCGCCCGTGGCGAGGGTCTTGAACTCGCCGAGCTCCTGGTGCAGCCGCCCGATGATCCCGTCGACCATGCCGGCGTAGCCGTACAGCACCCCGGCGCGGATGGCGTCGATCGTCGACTTGCCGATCAGCGCCCGCGGCGGGGTGAGATCGATCGTCGGCAGCGCGGCCGCCCGCGAGGACAGGGCCTCCAGCGAGATCTCCACGCCCGGGAAGATCACACCGCCCAGGTACTCGCCGCCGGCGCTCACGACGTCGTGCGTGACGGCGGTGCCGAAGTCGACGATCACGCACGCGCCGCCGATCCGCTCGTAGCCCGCGACGGCGTTCACGAGCCGGTCGGGGCCGATCTCGCGCGGGTTGTCGTAGCGGATCGGCATGCCGGTCTTCAGGCCCGGTCCCACCAGAAGCATCTCGTGCGAGAGGTACTTGACCGCCATCCCGGTCCACTGCGGCCGCAGCGTCGGCACCGTGGAGGAGACGATCGACGCGTCCAGATCCGAGAACTCGAGCCCCCGCAGCGCCAACAGCGCCCGCAGCGCCGCGCCGAGCTCATCCGAGGTCGATGTGCGCACCGTCGCGAACCGCCAATCGTGGATCAGCTCCCCCTCGTCGTAGACCCCGAGATGCGTCTGGGTGTTGCCGACGTCGACGACCAGCAGCTTCACGGCCCGGTCTCCAGCGGCGGGCCGGCCACGATTACGTCCTGTCCGTCGATCCGCTCCAACGCGTCAGACGCCAGACCACGGCCCGGCAGCTCCAGGTCGGGCGCGAGTTCCAGCAGCGGCACGAGCACGAACCGCCGCGACATCACCTCGCGGTGGGGCAGCGTCAGCCGCTCCGACGAGTACTCGACCTCGCCCAGCAGCAACAGATCGACGTCGATCGGCCGTGGCCCGTGCTTGACGTACCCGTCCTCGCCGGCCAGCTTGCGCCCAAGCGCCTTCTCTACCGCCTTGCACGCGTCCAGCAGCCGCTCCGGCCCCAGCCGCGTCTCCACCCGGAGCACCGCGTTGAAGAACGCCCGCTGGTCGAGGACTTCGCCCACGGGCTCGGTTTCGTACACCGAGGAGGACGCCAGCGGCACGACGTCGTGCGCCCACAGGCACTCGACGGTGGCCTGCAGATTCGTCCGCCGGTCACCGACGTTGGAACCCAGTCCGAGGTAGCCGATCTCGTTCACGCCGGCAAGAGTTTGGCGATCGGACGCGGAACCCACCAGTTCCAATCGCCGAGCAGGCGCATCAGGGCGGGCACGAGGAGCGCCCGGACGATCGTCGCGTCGATCAGCACGGCCACCGCCACGCCGAACCCGAGTTGCTTGATGAAGATGATCTGCGCCGTCACGAAACAGCCGATCGCGATCACCATCAGCGCCGCCGCGAACGTGACGATTCGGCCGGTCCGCTGCAGCCCCAGCGCGACCGCCTCCTCATTGGAGAACCCGTCGTCGTGGAGCTCCTTGATACGTCCGAGCAGGAACACGCCGTAGTCGGTGGACAGCCCGAACGCCACCGCGAACAGCAGCACGGGCTGACTGGACTCGATCGCCCCCTGGGAGTCGAAGCGGAACAGCCACTCGAGGTGCCCGTCCTGGTACACGAGCACGAGCAGCCCGAACGCGGCGCTGATCGTCAGCAGGTTCATGACCAGCGCCTTGATCGGCAGCACCACCGACCGCAGCATCACGAACAGGATCAGCAGCGTCGTCGTGCACAGGATCGCGAGCGCGATCGGCAGGTGGTCGCGCAGCGACTGCTGCTGATCGAGGAACTGGGCGGTCTGCCCCCCGACCCAGAAGTCGAATGGCGCGTCCGTCGCGCGCACGTCCCGCACCAGGTCCTTGGCGCGCTCACCCAGCGCCGCGCCGGGCGCGATCAGGTCGATCTGCCCCTCACCCACCCCCGGCGGCGCGACCGGCGCCGGCAGCCGCGCCGCGAACGCGCGCACCTCCGCCGCGGGCGTCCCCGGCGCTACCGCCACGTAGATCGGCGCCGTCTCGCTCGGCGGGAACTCCGCCTTGATCGCGTCGTCGACGATCCGCGCCGTCTGGTCGGAGGGGAGCACGGACGCGTCGATGCCGGTGAAGTCGATGCGCAGGAACGGCAACCCGAGCGCGATCAGCACCACGGCCGCCGCCGTCGCGAACGGGATCGGGCGCCGCATCACGCGCTGCGAGTGCCGGTACCAGAAGCCGGACTTCTCCCCGGCCGCCTCGCGCGCGATCGCCTCCTTCCAGCGCCGCGGTCCGCCCGCGTTCACCTTCTCCCCCAGCACGCCGAGCAACGCCGGCAGCAGCGTCAGCGACACGCCGGCGGCGATCAGCGCGCACAGCGCCCCGCCGACGCCCATCGAGTACAGAAAGCGCTGGCGGAAGACGATCAGCGCCGCCAGCGCGCACGCCACCGTGATGGCGCTGAAGAACACGACGTGACCCGCGGTGCGCATCGTCACCGCCAGCGCCTCCTCGCGCGTGCGCCCCACGGCGAGCTCTTCGCGGAAGCGCGAGACCATGAACAGCGAGTAGTCGATCGCCAGCCCGAGCCCGAGTCCGTTGATCAGGTTCAGCGCGTAGATCGACATCGGGTTCACGTGCGCGTTGATCACGCGGATCGCCAGGAACGTGAGCAGGATCGTCGCTCCGCCCACGGCCACCGGCAGCAGCGCGGACACCGCGCTCCGGAACACGATCAGCGACAGCAGGAACAGGAGCGGGAACGCGATGATCTCCGCGCGCAGGATGTCGAGTGAGACCTGGTCGCCCACCTGCGGCCCGGCGATCGCGCCGCCGCCCAGCGTCACGAACTCATACGCGCGCATCCGCGCCTCGATCGCGTCCGTGGCGCCGCGCTCGTCCTCCTTGTAGGTGGCGAGCAGGTAGGTCGAGCGCCGGTCGCGCGAGACGAGCCGCTCGTCGCCGCCCGGCTGGTACGCCACCACCGACGCCACGCCGGGATGCTGCATCGCCCGCGCGACGGTCCGGATCCGCCCCAGCCCGAAGGCCGAGTCCGCCGACGCCTCCAGCCGCACGAGCGCGACCAGCTGCGGTGCGGCGTACGTCCCCGTCGCCGCGACGACCGCGTCGCGGGCGGTGACCGCCTCCGCCGACGGGTCGTCGAAGTCGTTGCCGTTGCCCAGCTCGGAGAACACCGGCAGCGCGAACACCGCCGCCACCAGGACCATGACCAGCGAACCGAGCAGGATCGGCCTGCGCCGGCGGTAGATCACTTCGGGTGGACCCACTCGATCTCGAGCATGGTCACGACGTTGAGCAGCATCCCGGAGCCGAAGAAGTCCCACGTCTCGTCGAGCGGCACGCTGGCCAGCCCCGCGACCGTCGCGCGCAGGCCCTCGAACCCGCCGCGCACGTGCGCGCGGATCTCGGGGTCGGCCACCGCGAACGCGCGCATCTGGAACAGCAGCGCGTGGCGGTCGGGCAGCAGCTGCGCCTCGTACGCGTGCCCCATGGCCTCGAGCCGCTCCTCCGGCGTCTCCCCGGCGACGCCGGCCTCGAAGACCCCGCGGACCTGCGCGAAGCACTTGTCCGCGCAGGCCTCGAACAGCCCGCGCTTGGTCTTGAACAGCCGGAACAGGTACGGCTGGGACACGCCGGCCTCACGCGCGATGTCCTCCGTCGAGGTGCCGTCGAACCCGCCCTCGGCGAAGTGCCGGAAGGCGATGCCGACGACGTCCTCGCGGCGGGCTTCTGCGGACATACGGGGCATGACTACGCCCGTATGTTAGTGACCACTAACGTTCTTCACGCCAGACTTCGACCGACACCTCTTCGACCGGAAGCGGAATCGGCGGCTCGGGCTTGGACGCCTTCACCGTCACGCTCTCCGCCCCGAACTGGGAGGCCAGCCGGTCCGCGATCACCGCGCACAGTCGCTCCAGCGTGCGGTAGGACTGCTGCTGGGCCACCAACGCGATCACCTGGCAGACCTCGCCGTAGTCGATCGTGTCCTCGACGCGGTCCGTGATCAGCGCGTCGGGTTCGCCCGCATCGAAGCGCACGTCCAGCAGCAGCCGCTGCCCGACCTTGCGCTCTTCGGCGGTGACGCCGTGATGCGTATAGAGCGACAGCCCGCTGATCTCGATCGTGACGCCGACTTCGAGGCCTTCCTCGTCGTCGTCCTCGTCTAGATCGTCGTCTTCGTACTCGTCTTCGTCGGGCTCGTCGGCCATGCCGCGAAAGTAGCACTCGCGACCTTCAGCGCGTCCGCGACCGCCGCCACGTCGTGCACGCGGAACACGCGCGCGCCACGCTCGAGCGCGATCACGCACGTGGCGACGGTGCCATGCACGCGTTCGGTCACGTCCCGGCCGGTGAGCCGCCCGATGAACGTCTTGCGCGAGGTGCCGATCACGATCGGGCGCCCGAGGTCGGTGAACTCGCCGAGGCGGGCGAGCAGCGTGAGGTTGTGCTCCATCGTCTTGCCGAAGCCGATCCCGGGGTCGAGCTGGATCTTGGACTCCGGCACGCCCGCCGCGATCGCCGCCTCCATGCGCTCGGTGAGGAAGGCCTTGACCTCGGAGACCACGTCCACGTAGTGCGGGTCGCGCTGCATCGTGCGCGGCTCGCCGAGCATGTGCATCAGGCAGCAGTCCAGCCCGCGGTCGGCGACGAAGCCGGCCAGGTCCGGGTCGTGGCGGAACGCGGTGACGTCGTTGACGTAGGTCGCGCCCGCGTCGACGGCGGCCTGCGCGACCGACAGCTTCATCGTGTCGATCGAGACCTGGGCCACATCGCGCAACTCCTCCACGACCGGGACGACGCGAGCGATCTCGTCACCCGCCGGCACCGGGTCGGCGCCAGGGCGGGTGGACTCACCGCCGACGTCGAGGATCGCCGCCCCTTCGGCGGCGAGTCGGCGCCCGTGCGTGACGGCCTGCGCGGCATCGTCGAACTGCCCGCCGTCCGAGAAGGAGTCCGGGGTGACGTTGACGACGCCCATGATCGCGAAATCCACGCCGTTAAACGCTACCGGCCGCCTGGGGAGGGGCGGCCGGTGAGCATGACTTCGGGTTTCGGGGAGGAGGAGCGGCTACCAGACGGAGGAGGAGGTTCCGGTAGCCGGGTTGGAGGAGGACGGGAGTTCCCGAACCACGGGGACCGCATAGGTGTGGGGAGTCAGGATGCGGGAGGTTCGGGGGAGGAGAAGGGTCATGTGTTCAATGAGAGTGAGGAGGGGTGCTGCTTGATACGTAGTTTCCGCTTTTAGGCCGCTCCCCGCGGGGGTGTTGCCTGGCGTCCCGCGGTGCGGAAGACCGCACCTGGTGGGTTCGGTGGGTCCGCGCCGCATGGCGCTTGTCCGCCGCGGGCGCCTTGGAACGCTTGCGTGGCGTGGTGCTGAGCGCGATGCCGGCGACGATCACGGCGCCGCCGAGCAGTTGCATCGGGCCGAACGGATCGCCGAAGGCCAGGGCGCCGGCGGCCGTGCCGACGAGCGGCTCCAGGTTCAGGAACGCGCCCGCGAGCTCCGGTGACACGCGCGACTGCCCGTAGGCGAACAGCGCGAACGGCAGCAGCGTGCCGGCCAGGATGAGCGCGAGCAGGGCCACCACCGGGGTGAGCGTCGCCGGCGCGGCCGGGATGCCCTCGAGCGCGGCGTTCGGGATCGCGATCAGCGCGCCCGCGATCATCTGCACCGCGGTCACAGCCATCGGGTTCTGCCCGCGCAGCAACTTGGGCTGGAGCACGACGAACGAGGCGCTGAGCGTGACGGACGCGAACACGAGCGCGTCCCCGCCGAGCGTGGCGCCTCCGCCCCCGCCGCCCGCCACGATCCCCACGCCCGCGAGCGCGAGCGCGAAGCCCACCCACGCGAGCGGGCCGGTGGAGCCCTTGCCCGTCGCCGCCGCGATCAGTGCGACGAGTGCCGGCACGGCCCCGACGATCAGCGCCGCGTGGCTCACGCTCGTGGCGTGGATGCCGGCGTTCTGCAGCATGATCACGATGCCGTAGCCCACGGCGCCCGCGAACAGGATCTGCGGCGTGATCGCGCGGCGCAGGTCGCGGCGCGCGACGATCGCGAGCAGCGGCGCGGCCAGCGCGAAGCGCACCACCGTGAGCCAGCCTCCGGGCAACCACTCGAGGGCGAGCTTGGACAGCGGGACGGTGAGCCCCCAGAGGAGCCCGGCCGCGATGAGCGCGGTGATGGCGGAATGACGGCGAAGCAACTTCATGACAGAACGAGTATCGGCGTCATTCGAATGCGACTTGTGTGGATCGCTTGGATCCATGCACAGACGAAATATTATTTTGTTCTATGGCCATCCAACTTGACGAAATCGACGTCCGATTGCTCAGGGAGCTTGAGACGGATGCCGATCGGCCCAACGTGGAGCTCGCCCGGCTCATCGGGCTCTCGCCCGCGGCGACGCTCAACCGCGTCCGGCGGCTGAAGGAGTCGGGCGTGATCCGCAAGATCGCGGCGCGGCTGGACTCCGCGACCGCCGGGTTCACGCTGCAGGTCTACGTGATGGTCACGCTCGCGCGCCACGACGTCGCGGCGGAGAAGCGCTTCAACGCCGAGGTGGCCGCGATCGAGAACATCATCGCCGCGGACTCCGTCGCCGGCGAGACGGACGCGCTGCTGATGATCGCCGCGCGGGACGTCGCCGAGCTGCAGCTCGTGCTCTCGCGGCTGTCCACCCGCGGCGGCGCGCAGCGGCTGATCACGCTCCTGCGGCTCGGGGAGCTCAAACCTTCATCGCCGTTGCCCGTACGTGCGACATCCGTCCAATCGCGTCGGGCGTCGTAGCGCGCCGGTCGATCAGGTGGACATGGAGATCCAAGCCAGCGCCGCGTTCATGATTCAGGCCAACAGCCTGAACGCCGTCCGCGACACGCTCGCCGCCACCCAGGCGGCCCCGGCCAAGACGCCGGAGCAGCACGCCGACGTGATCCTGCAGCTGTCAGCCGCAGCCCAGCGGCTGATGAGCTGATCGGGCTCGCGCTAGCCACACCTACGAGGGGGGAGTACCGGCCGCGCAAGACGCGTGGTCGCCCCCTGATGTATCAAGGGCCGTGGCGCGATGCTCTCTCCCACGATGTCCGCTCACGACCTCCACAACCAACTGCTTGAACTGCGCGCCGAGCGCGCCCTCGCCGAAGAGACCGGTGTCGCCGGGATCCGCTCCTACATGGACGATCTCGAGCGCGACATCGCGCGCTCGCACGCCGCGTACGTCGGTGCCGCCGTCACCGAGCTCGCCACGTTCCGCGGCGAACTCGACGGTCGCAACTTCGGTTAACGAAAAAGGGCCGCTTCCGCGGCCCTTTTGGCGTTATGCGAGGTCCGGTTTCTCCGGGTGCGCGCGGAGCTCCGCGGCGCCGCCGGCCAAGCCGGGACGGAGGTGGCGCTTGGCCGCCTCACGGTCGCGCGTGACCGTGCCGGGGATCTCGGGACGCTCCGGGCCGGGCGGAAGCTCTTCGACCTCTTCGCCCCAGACCTCGATCTCGGTCTTGCCGTCGAGCAGCGCGACGAACTCGTCGGCCTCGATCGTCTCGCGCTTGAGCAGGAGCTCGGAGATCGTCTCCAGATGGTCCTTGTGCTCGGACAGGATGTCCCTGGCGACCTGGTGCGCCGACTCCACGATCCGGCGGATCTCGTCGTCGATCTCACGCGCGATCTCGTCGGAGTAATCCGGCTCAGAGCTGAACTCGCGGCCGAGGAACGGCTGGCCGTGGTCGTGACCGAACACGCGCGGCCCGAGCTTCTCGCTCATGCCGAAACGCATCACCATCTGCTTGGCGGTGGCCGTGACCTTCTCGAGGTCGTTCGACGCGCCCGTGGTGATCTCGCGGAAGACGATCTCCTCCGCGGCACGGCCGCCGAGGGTCATCGCCATCGTGTCCAGCAGCTCGGCACGCGTGGTGAGGAACTTGTCCTCGCTCGGCATGCTGATCGTGTAGCCGAGGGCCTGGCCGCGGGAGATGATCGAGATCTTGTGGACCGGGTCGGCGTGCTCGAGGAAGTGGCCGACGAGCGCGTGGCCCATCTCGTGGTACGCCGTGATCAGGCGTTCCTTCTCGCCCATGACCCGGGTCTTCTTCTCCGGGCCGGCGACCACGCGCATGATGCCCTCTTCGAGCTCCACCTGCGTGATCTCCTTCTTGCCCGTGCGGGCGGCAAGGAGCGCGGCCTCGTTGACGAGGTTCGCGAGGTCGGCGCCCGTGAAGCCCGGCGTCTGCCCGGCGAGCGCGTCCAGCTCGATGTTCTTGGCCAGCGGCTTGCCGCGGGTGTGGACTTCGAGGATCTTCGCGCGGCCCTTGCGGTCCGGACGGTCCACGGTGACCTGACGGTCGAAGCGGCCGGGACGCAGCAGGGCGGGGTCAAGGATGTCAGGCCGGTTGGTGGCCGCGATCATGATGATGTTGTCCTTGGCCTCGAAGCCGTCCATCTCCACCAGGAGCTGGTTCAGCGTCTGCTCGCGCTCGTCGTGACCGCCGCCCATGCCGGCGCCACGGTGGCGGCCGACGGCGTCGATCTCGTCCATGAAGATGATGCAGGGCGAGTTCTGCTTGGCCTGCTCGAACAGGTCGCGCACGCGGGATGCACCCACGCCGACGAACATCTCGACGAAGTCCGAGCCCGAGATCGAGAAGAACGGCACGCCCGCTTCACCCGCGACAGCGCGCGCGAGGAGCGTCTTGCCGGTGCCCGGAGGTCCGTAGAGCAGCACGCCCTTCGGGATCCGAGCGCCGAGCGCCTGGAACTTCTTCGGGTTCTCGAGGAACTCCTTGATCTCGTGCAGCTCCTCGACGGCCTCGTCCGCGCCGGCGACGTCGCGGAAGGTGATCTTCGGCGAGTCCACGCTCATGCGCTTGGCGCGCGACTTGCCGAAGGACATGACCTTCGAGCCGCCGCCCTGGACCTGGTTCATCAGGAAGATCCAGAAGCCGATGAAGATCAGGATCGGGAAGACGTACGTCAGCAGCGAGAGCAGGACGTTCGAGCGCGCGGGCTTGATGTCGAAGTTGTTGATCAGCCGGTCCGACTGCGCCTGGCGCAGCTTGTTGATCAACGCCGCGCCGGATTCGCCCTGAACCCAGCCGACCGTGTACTTCTTCGGGTCGGCGCCCTTCAGGGTCACCTCGGCCGAGTTGTCCTTCGTGCGCAGCGTGACGGTCTCGATCGCACCGTCGTCGATCTGCGAGAGGAACTGGCTGTAGGACGTGCGTGGCGCCTCGTTACCGCTCTGGATGAGCTTCGAGGCGAAGAAGGCCAGCACGATCACGATCAAGATCGGGAATGCCGCGCTCTTGAAGAAACGACTCATGAATGGGCGCGCATCCAGCGCGCGGGGGTGGCACTGCGAGTCAAGGGAATCAAGGCTACCAGGGGTGTTGCGGGTCCAAAGAGGGTTGGCGCAGTGTGGTGCGGCTTCCTATGGCGCGGCTAATCGAACGATCAGAGTCAGTCGGACAGCGTGAGCGTGGCCACGTACGGCAGGCCGCGGTAGCGCTCGGCGTAGTCCAGGCCGTAGCCGATGGCGAACTTGTCGGGAATCTCGAATCCGGTGTAACGGACCGGGAGGTCCACCGTGCGCCGGCTCGGCTTGGTCAACAGTGCGCACACCTCGAGGCTCGCCGGCCCGCGGGCTTCCAGCGTGCGCAGCAGGTACTGGAGTGTCAGACCGCTGTCCACGATGTCCTCGACCACCAGCACGTGCCGGCCCTCGAGCGGTGCGTCGAGGTCCTTGAGGATCCGCACCACGCCGCTGGACTCGGTCGAGGAGCCGTAGGACGACACCGCCATGAAGTCGATCTCGCACGTGACGTCGAGATGGCGCATCAGGTCCGCCAGGAACAGCACGGCCCCCTTGAGGACACCGATGAGGAGGAGGTTCTTGCCCTCGTAGTCGCGGGTGATCTGCTCACCCATCTGCTTGATCTTGTGCTGCAACTCGTCGGCTTGGACGAGGATCTCGCCGATCTCTTCGCTCACGGCGCCGGAGTCTAGGCCCCTGGCCGCCAGACGAGGCGCGCGCGTAAGCCTTCGCCCCCGCGCGCACGAAATCGTTCACCCGTCGCGACCCCCGGAACCCACGCGATCTCCTCGCCGGAGACCACCACCGGGAGGCGATGGCGCTCCGCCCGCGGCACCTTGCGGTCGGTGAACAGGTCCTGCAGGGATTTCGTGCCGTCGAGCCCGAGCGGGCGCATCCGATCCCCCGCCCGCCACGCGCGCACTTCCAGGTCGGAGGCGAGCGCCGCCGCGTCGAGCGTCCCGTCGGCGATCGCGAACGCGCCGAGCTCGCACGACAGCTCGCCCCCGGCGAACGCGACGCGACCGGGCACGCCCAGCCGGACCGCTTCGCCTCCGACGGCGTCCGGCGCGATCCGGGCGCGGCCGTACTCCACCGTGAGCCGGACCCCGCCGGGCAGGTCGACGTGCCCGGTTCCGCCGCGCGCGGCCAGCGCGAGGATCGTCTCCATGTGCTCCGCGACCGGCGCCGGCTCGGCGATCCGCTGCACGGTGAGGCGCGCGAGGGCGGGCGCAAGCGTCGTGAGGTCGGCGCCGGGATCGATCAGCGTGTCGAGCACGGCGGCCTCGTCGCGCAACTGCTCGAGCGTGCGCGCCACGTTCGCCTCCGCCGCCGGATGCAGCGCGAGGATCTCGCGGATCCGCCCGCGGGTGGTCGTCGCGTTGGTCGCGTCCTCGCGCCACGGCAGCCCGCGCGCCTCGCAGTGAGCCGCCGTCTCCGCGCGGGTCAGCCCGAGCAACGGCCGGATCACGCGCCCCGACCGCGCCGGCATGCCGAGCAGCGCGCGGCGGCCCGGCGAGGCGACGAGCCGGTAGAGCACGGTCTCGGCCTGGTCGGTGGCGGTGTGGCCGGCGGCGATCGCGCCCTCCAGCCGCTCGGCCGCGGCGTAGCGCACGTCCCGCGCCCACGCCTGCACGTTGCCCTCCGGCTCCCCCGCCCGCACCACCTCGAGCGGCACGTCGAGCCGCTCGCACAGGTTCCGGCAATGGGCCTCGTCCGCATCCGCCGCGTCGCGCAACCCGTAGTTGACGTGCAGCGCGACCACCGGGCCGGCGAGCCGCACCGCGAGGTCGAGCAGGCACACCGAGTCCCGCCCGCCCGAGAGGAGGACGACCACCGGCCCCGCGAGCAACCCGGTGGCCTCGACCCGGGCCTCCACACTCATCGCGGCGCCGCCAGGAACAGCGCCGTGGCCTCGTCGAACCCTTTCAGCTTCACCGCGCCGATCGGCTGGAACGCGAGGTGGCGGCCCGCGACCGCCCGCACCTCGGCCGTGACCAGCACCTCGCCGCCCGTCGCCCGCGCCGCCACGCGGGAAGCGAGGTTCACGGCGCGCCCGTAGTAGTCGCCGTCGCGGTAGAGGACCGAGCCGGCGTGCAGGCCGATGCGCGGGAACGGTCGCTCCGTCTGCATCTTCTGGAACCCGACCGCCCAGTCCACCAGCGCGCTCAGATCCGTGCCGACGACCATCACCTCGTCGCCGATCGTCTTGACCACGCGCGCGTCGTCGGGCAGCGTCTCGGTCACCTGCTCGACGAAGTGCTCGACGACGGAGAGCGCTTCCTCCTCACCCACCTCTTCGGTGAGCCGCGTGTAGCCGGCGAGGTCCGCGAACGCGATCGCCACCCGCAGCCGCCCGAGCGCCGCGTCGTCGGTGACGGCCTCCAGGTGCCCGACGACGTCCTGCTCGAGGAAGTGGTGCAGCAGGCGCGTGTGCACCGAGTCCATGATCGGCCCGGTCAGCGGCAGCAATTCGGAGGCCAGGTCCGACAGCTCCTCGGCCATCTCGAGCACGGGCGAGCCGTCACGGATCATCGGCTCGTGGACGTAGAGGTGAAAGAGCTTGACCTCCGCGTCGGCGATCTGCGCGAGCGCCTGCCCGTACACGCGCACGATCTGCAGGAACGCCACCAGCGGCAGCCCGGCGTCCAGCACCGACCCGAACCGCCGCAGCAGCTCGACGTCGTCGTCGCTGAGTGTCTCCACCGACGCGCCGGGGAAGCCCGCGGCTGCCCAGATGCGACGGATGAGCTCGGGCTCCATGCCCGTCTCCGCCGCCGCCTCCGCCAAGGTGCGCGGCGCACCACCGCGCTCCGGGAACAGGTCCTCCAGGTACCCGTACGCGAGCCGGCCCTCCTTCGCCGCGCCCCGCAGCGCCGCCAGCGAGTGCCCGCGGGCGCGCATCCGCGCCACGATCCGGGCCTGGGCGAGTGCCGCCGGCGTCCACTCCCCGTCGCTCAGCGGCACGATCCCTTCCGCCACCCAGCGGCGCAGGGTGGCGGGTGAGACGGAGAGCGCGCGGGCGACGTCGGTCAGCGAGTCGGCCATGCGCGCGCTCCTTCAACTACACGAGCAGGTGCGGTTTCTCCCGCTCGAGGTACTCCCGGTACAGCGCATAGATCGGCTTGGTGACCGGGATCAGGTCGAGCGCGGCCTTCATGTCCCCGCCCGTCTTGATCCGCCGCCGCGCGACCGCCATCGCGACGTTCTCCTTGCCCTGGAAGTAGCGGTTGGCCACTTCCGACGACATGGTCATCCGCACCTTCGGCTTCCAGTTGACGTCCTCGGACCACTCCCAGTACAGGTTGCCCTCTTCGTCGCCGGTCGCCGCGCGAATGTTGACGACCACGTCGAAGTCGCTGAACTCGAACTGCTGGGGCGTGTCGGCGTCACGGAGCTTGGGCCCCATCTCCGAGTCCGCGTCCATCATCGTGAAGACCGCGTCGATGACTTCGCGCAGTTCCTTCGCGGACTCGAACGAGGCACTCATGGGCTACGGCGTCGGCTTCGGAGCCGCGGGATCGGGCTTGGCGACCGGAGCCGTGGTCGCGGCGGGCTTGGCCGGAGCGGGCGCCGGCGCCTTCGCCGGGACCGGCTTGTTCACCACGCGGGACGCCGGCTTCGCCGCCGCCGGCTTCTTGACCACGCGCGAAGCGGGCTTCTTCGCCGCCGCCGGCTTCTTGGCCGCCGCTGACGGCTTCTTGGCCGCCGCCGCGGGCTTCTTCGCCGCCGCGGCCGGCTTCTTCGCCGCCGAGCGCTTGCGCGCCGCCGCGGGCTTCTTGGCCGCCGGCGTCGCCGCCGGAGCAGCCGCCGCGGGCTTCTTCTTCGCCGCCGAGCGCTTGCGCGCCGCCGCCGGCTTCTTCACCACCGGTGTAACGGCCGCCGGCTTCTTGGCGCCACCACCGGGCTTGATCTCCAGCGAAGCCACGCGCGAAGCGAGCGACTCGACCTCGCTGCGGAGCCGCTTGACCTCGTCGAGGACACGCATGTCCTCGAGCGTGTGCCGGACCCGGCCTGCGGCCGCGGCGATCTCGTCGACGATCTCGCGCGTGCGGTCGCGGGTCGCGGATGCGCCCTCGGCCGACGCCTTCAGGGTGCCCTCTACGGCGGCACGCAGGGCGGCGACGGGATCGTCGCTGCCCTTCTTGGACTGCTTCTTCTTGTCCTTGTCCTTCTTGGCCATGATCCCTCGAACCTTATTAGGACTTCTTGTCTGCTGCCGCCCGCTTACGGGCCGGTTTCGGTGCGGGTGCCTCGTCGACCGCGAGCCGCTCCTGTTCGCGCGGGACAGGCGGGGGTACCGCGTCAATCGCGTCTGACACGTGCGAGACGTCGTGCGTGAGCTTGGACAGCTGGCGCTCGAGCGCGCTCAGCCGCTCCACCAGCGCCGCGTCGGAGCCGAGCTTGGCGCTCAACTCGTCCACCCCGTCCTGCAGGCGATCGAGCGACTCCTCGATCCCTTCGAGCCGGGTGCTGACGGTGCGCAGCCGGCGCGTGAGCCGGTCGATGTCCGCCGCCGACGGCAGGTTGAGCGCGCCCATGGCCGCCTCCTGCGCCTGCACGGCCTTCTCGCGCGCGGAGAACGCACGGGTGATGGCGGAGTTGATCAGCGGATTCTCGAGCAGGTCCGACGCGAGCTTCCCGAGCGCTTCCTCACCCTGCTTGGACATCCGGTCGCGGAAGCCATCATCAGCCATCGCGTACACAACTCCTTATCGAACGTGTATGAAGCGGACGGTACCTTAGGCGCCGAGGAGCGAGGTCACTCGACCTCGACTGCAGGTCGAGCTGTACGAAAGACTGAAAACAACTGCAGCGCGGATCCGCGAGAATCGTCAGGATTCCGCGTCAAGCGTTGCCACTTGTCATGAAATCACGCCGTCCAGTCACCATCGCGCTTGCCGCGTCCGCCTTCTACGCGGGCATCTTCGTGACGACCGCGCACGCCGAGATGCATTACGTGCGCGTGACCCTGGTGACCGGCCAGCAACTCACGATCACCGTCGACATCCCGCCGGGCACCCCGGTCGATCAACTGCAGATCCCGGGCCTGCCCGCGGCGATCGCGTCGGTCGTGGACCTCGGATCCACGGACAGCACGCCGACGCCGACGGCCACCGCCTCGCCCACCGTCCAGCCGACGGCGACCGCGACGCCCACGCCCGCCCCGAGCGCCACCTCCACGCCGGGCTCCAAGAACGGCAAGACCGACAAGCCGAAGGCCGACAAGCCCGCCGGGGACCCGGTCACCGAGGACAAGCAGGAAGAGGCGGATCCCAACAAGGCGAAGGGTGATGCGAACACCCAGTCGCTGACGGGCAAGGTCGCGACGCCCACGCCGACGCCGACCTCCACCCCGGTCCCGGACTCCCAGGTCGACCCGCCCTCGCAGGACGACCCGTCGTTCTCGCTCGCCGAGCCCGGCGCCGCGAAGGCGGGCGTGCCGAACTTCTTCATCGACCGGTTCAAGATCCCGCCGTTCCTGCTGCCGATCTACCAGGCGGCCGGCACCGAGTACGGGATCCGCTGGGAGGTCCTCGCCGCGATCAACGAGATCGAGACGAACTACGGCCGCCTGAACGACGTCACCTCGAGCGCCGGCGCCCAGGGCTGGATGCAGTTCATGCCCGCCACCTGGAAGGCCTACGGCGTGGACGGCAACAAGGACGGCCTCGCCGATCCGTACAACCCGGTCGACGCGATCTTCGCCGCCGCGCGGTACCTGAAGGCGGCGGGCGCCGACAAGGACCTGCGCGCCGCGGTCTGGGCGTACAACCACGCGGACTGGTACGTGGACTCCGTGCTCCTGCGCGCCCAGGTCATCGGCGGCATGCCGACGAGCCTCGTGTCCTCGCTCACGGGCCTCACCGAGGGTCGCTTCCCGGTCGCCGCCAAGGCCACCTACGCGGACGAGGTCGACGTCAAGGCCTCCTCGAAGAAGAAGGCCAAGACGGTCGTCGGCGACGCGAACCGCAACGGCGTCTCGATCTACGCCGATGCCGGTTCCCCGGTGGTCGCGGTGAGCGACGTCCAGGTGACCAAGATCGGCGTCAACGAGCGCCTCGGCCGCTTCGTCCAGGTCCAGGACGCGTACGGCAACACGTACACGTACGGGCGTCTGGCCAAGATCTCCCAGCTCTACGCCGCCCCCAAGCCGCAGAAGGTGGACCCGGCCGAGGTCAAGCGCCTGCTGGCGGAAGCGCCCAAGGACAAGAAGCCCACGCGCGCCGCTTCGAGCACTGACCGGCCCGCGCCGAAGTCGACCACGGTCAAGGCGGACGCCAACGCCGCCGTCGCCACCGAGGAGAACGCCGCCGCGCCGGTCGTCCAGGCCGCGGTCAAGCAGCGCCTGTTCGCCAACCCGACGCGCGCGAACGCCGCGGTCGCCGGCGGCGCCCAGCAGGAGTTCCTGCGCACGGGCCGCATCGACGGCGCGCTCACCCCGGCCCGCGCACTCGGCCTCGGGCGCGACCAGATCGTCATCAAGAAGCTCAAGCAGGGCGCGCAGGTGCCCGCCGGCACCGTGCTCGGGCGCATCGGCACCGCCTCCTCCAAGACGCACCCGCACGTGCGGTTCGAGATCCGCCCGGCCGGTCGCGGCGCTCCGCGGATCGACCCGAAGCCGATCCTCGACGGCTGGAAGCTGCTGGAGTCCACGGCGATCTACCGCGCGCAGGGCGAGAACCCGCTCGTCGCCGCCGACTCCGCCGCGTCCGTCGGCCAGATCCTGCTGATGGGCAAGGACGAGCTGATCCAGCGCGTGCTCAACAACCCGAAGATCACGATCTACGGCTGCGGGCGCCAGGACATCCAGGCGGGCACGATCGACCGCCGCGTGCTCGCGACGCTCGAGTTCCTCGTCGCCAACGGCTTCAACCCGACGATCTCCTCCCTGCAGTGCGGCCACTCGTACCTGACCGCCTCGGGCAACGTGTCCGAGCACTCGGTGGGCAGCGCCGTGGACATCGCCGCGATCAACGGCGAGGTCATCACGCCGTCCACGCAGGGCAAGGGTTCGGTCACCGAGCGCGTGATCCAGAGCCTGCTCACCCTGCAGGGCAACATGAAGCCGCACCAGATCATCTCGCTGATGAAGTTCGAGG
This sequence comes from Solirubrobacter taibaiensis, assembly GCA_027587225.1. Classification (GTDB taxonomy): domain Bacteria; phylum Actinomycetota; class Thermoleophilia; order Solirubrobacterales; family Solirubrobacteraceae; genus Solirubrobacter; species Solirubrobacter taibaiensis. Next base: position 47,793 of record JAPDDQ010000011.1, on the reverse strand, counting down.
GCGCGGACAACACGCTCGCGATGGGCGACCACGACGACCACATCCACGTCGGCTTCGAGCCGCAGTACGGCGCGAACTCCGAGGCTTCGCAGGAGCTGTCGGCGATTCTCAACCCGTCGCAGTGGGACCGCCTGATCGAGCGTCTGGGCGAGATCGAGAACCCGGTCGTCCCGCTCAACCCGTCGGAGGCCGCCCTCAAGGTCGACGACCCGACCGGCACCGACTGACGACGCCCGAAGAGCGCCGCTTCCGCTTCGTCCAGTGGGAGTTCCCGGGCCGTCTCGGCCCGCCGCCCGGCCGGTACGTCGTCCGCCATTACGCGGGCGACGCAGCACACGCCGTCGTGGTGGTCGGCGATGGCACCGCGCCCCGTCGCACGGGTCGCCGCGAGCCGCGCGACACCGTCCCGGTCACCCGCATCACCGTCATCGACACCGATCCGCTGTTCGACGACGCCACCGCGGCGGAATGGATGCGCGAGCAGATCGCGATGCCGGATTTCGGCCCGCCGATCCTCGAGCGTCTCGTCACGTCGTTCCGCGTGGCGTCGAGCGATCCGCTGCTCGCGGACGTCGACCTGGAGCGCGTCTGGCGCACCCGCGTGGGCTATGGGAGCGGCGAGCAGGTCGCCGAGGGCCAGTGGACCGAGGCGCACGAGCTCGAGCCCCCCAAACCCCGCCTCTCGCGTTCCGCCAAGCGCGCGCAGCACCGTCCGACGGACCGGCTGGCGAAGCTGCTCTCGGGCCGCGACGCCATCCTCGCGAGCGAGGAGTTGACCCTGCGGGCGCGCCTGGATCTGGACCGGTCCCGCGGCCGCGAAGCGGCGCTGCAGCTCGAGGCGGCGCTCACCGCGGCCCGCGCCGAACTGACCGGCTGGAGCACGCTCGGAGACCTGTCTAAGCGTCTAGTCGAGCTTGAGTCTCACGCCGATCCGGTCGCCCGGGCGGCCGCCGCGGCCCGCGAAGGCACGCTCGATCCGCCCGCCCTCAGCGCCGTCCAAACCGCACTGGAGACGCTCGAAGCGGCCCTCCGCGCCCGTGCGATCTACTCAGCCCAGGGCGACTAGCACCGCTTCGAGCTCTTCGACGACGTCGCCGGAGAGCTTCACCGCCGCGAGCTCGTCGTACGGCGTCGGCCCCATCGTCACGAGCGCGAGCTTGCCGCCGTTGATCAGCGTGTCGCGCGGCAGCGCAGCCACCGGATGGACCTCCAACGACGAGCCGATCGCGAGCATCAGGCCCGCGTTGGCGGCCAGCGCCGTCGCGCGGTTGATGGCGTCTTCTGGGAGGTACTCGCCGAACAGGACGACGTCGGGCTTCAGCGGCGCGCCGCAGTCGCACAGCGGGACGCCGTCGGCCTCCTCGCCGAGCCGGCGGCGCGTCTCCTCCAGCGAGTAGGACCGCCCGCACTTCAGGCACGAGGCGGTGCGGATGGAGCCGTGCACCTCGATCGGATCGGACCCCGCGCGGGCGTGCAGCCCGTCGATGTTCTGCGTGACCACGCCCGTGACCAGCCCGCGCCGCTCGAGCTCGACGATCGCGCGGTGGGCGCCGTTGGGCTCCTTGCCGTCGAGGATCGCGAAGCGCTGGCCGTAGAAGGACCAGAAGCGCGCCGGGTCGCGGCGCCACACGTCGATGTGCGCGACCTCCATCGGGTCGACGTTCGCCCAGATGCCCGTCTGCGGGGTGCGGAAGTCCGGGATGCCGGACGGGACGGAGATGCCGGCGCCGGTGAGCACCACCACCGGCCCACTCGACCGGATCAGCTCGGCGACGCGCTCCGGCCCGGTCAACGGCCCTTGAACTCCGGCGCGCGCTTCTCGATGAAGGCCTTGATGCCCTCTTCGCCGTCCTCGGACGTGAACGCGTTGAGGAAGCCGTCGACCTCGATCGACAGGCCCGTGTCCAAGTCGCCGTGGCCTGACACGCGCTTGATCTGCTCCAGCGCGATCGGGGCCTGGCCAGCAGCCTTGCGGCCGTACGCCAAGGCCACGTCGAACAGCTCGTGGTCCTCGACGACCCGGTTCACGAGGCCGACCTCGAACGCCTCGGTGGCCGAGATCGGCTCGCCGAGCAGGTTCATCTCCAGCGCCTTGGCCGCGCCGACGAGCCGCGGCAGCCGCTGGGTGCCGCCGAAGCCGGGGATGATGCCGAGGTTGATCTCCGGCTGACCGAAGAGCGCGGAGGACGCCGCCACGCGCACGTCGCAGGCCATGGCGATCTCGCAGCCGCCGCCGAACGCGAGCCCGTTGACGGCGGCGATGGTGACGATCGGTGAGTTCTCCCACTCGCGGGCGAGCGCGTGGATCTCCTCCAGGTGCGCGCGGCCGGACTCGGCGTCCCACTCGGTGAAGGCCTTGATGTCCGCACCCGCGCAGAACAGCGCCGGGTTCGCCGACGCGAGCACCATGGCCCGCGCGCGGCCCTGCAGCTCGTCCCAGGCCGTGCGCAGCGCGGTGATCGTCGCCGGGGCGAGCGAGTTCGCGGGCGGGTTCTGCAGCCACACGACCGCCACGCGCCCGCGCAGGTCGAGCTTGACGATCGCGTCCTCGTAGCCCGGCTCGGGCAGCGGGTACGGGTAGAAGCCCTGCCCGGCGGCGACGCCCGTACGCCCCGAAGCGACCAGCCGTCGCAGCGTGACCGGCGGGTCGGGCACCCGCGCCAAGACCGCGTCCAGGCCCTCGCGATCGGCGGCCGCGAACGGGCCCGGCTTCATGCCCGCGCCCAGCACCAGCGCCAGGTCGATCTCGCGCAGCCCGGCGACGCCTTCTTCCAGGACCAGGCACGCCTCCACCAGCGCGTCCTCCGCGGCCGCGACCCGCTCGACGATGCCTCCCGGCGCATCGGCGCAGTGCACGGCGCTCTTGCGGATGGCCTGCGCGAACGTCAGCGCGCACTGCACGGTCTCCGCGGCCGTGTCGTCGCCCTCGACGACCTCCACCAACCGCTTGCCCGCGAACCACCGGAAGCCGACGACCTTGTCCGGCCGCAGCGTGATCTCGCCGATCTCGGTGATCGAGAGATCCGCCCCGGCCCACGCCAGCACCGCGGCGGGAGGCGTCGTGGCGTCGAGCTCCGCAAAGATCTCGTGCGCCTCCTCCAGGGTCGTCGCATCTTCCGCGACGATCACGAAGTCGGTTTCGCCCACCGGCCCCACTTCAACACCCGCTGCGCGGATCGCGCCCGCGATCTCCTCGCCGAGCTCGCCGGTCCCCACCACCGCCGCTTTGAAGACGAACATGGCCCAGACGCTAGCGATCGGCGGCCAGCTCGTAGGAGAAGCGCTGAAGCGTGCGCTGGAGCGATTCCCCATGCTTGCGCCGCCACCACCAGCGCGGGCCGGGAGCCATCTTCTCCTTCGGCTCCGCCTCGACCTCGACGGTGATCCGCGTGCGGACGTTGTCGCTCTCGAAGCGCACGCGTTGCACGGCCGTGGTCCGCGCGTCCTCGACCATCAGCGTCAGCCCGGAGCCGGCCTCGTACTTGATGACGCGTTCGGAGACCAGCGAGCGACCGGGCGAGGAATACACGCGCCGGGAGCCTTCCAGCGGCCACTCGCCCTCGAGCTTCTCCAGGTGCGTGAACCCGTCGATCCAGGACGCCCAGCGCGCGCGGTCGTGCCAGAGCTGCTCGACCTCGATGCCGGGCGACTCGACGACGATGACCGCTCGAACCGCCTTCACGAACGACTGACTGTACGGCGGTCGCGAGCGTCAGCGGATCTTGACCGGCACCTCGAGCTCGGTCTGGTCGAACTCCGTCGTGCGGATCTGCAGCCGGAGTGTCCAGTCACCCGGGTAGGGGACCGTCATCGGGCTCGCCACGAAGTGCCCCGGCTCGGCCATTCGGAACGCGACGTCGAGCGCCCCGGAGCCGCCGTCCTCAGGCAGCAGGCGCCCGGTCAGCTCAGGCACCTGCTGCAGGGCTCCGTTGCGCTGCATGAGGTAGACGTCCGTGACGTTCTCGCCCTGCTTGGCGGGATTGACCGTGAGCTCGACCGCCATCCCTCCGGAGGCGTTGAGCGTCGTGTCGATCGGATCCACATAGGCGACGCGGGCCGGTTCGGCGTTGACGAGCACCGCGGTGACGGCGAGCGTCGCCACGCCCAGGATCGTCTCGGCGGCCACGGTTCCGCGTGGGCCGGTGCCGCGCAGGACGGCCCGTCGGGAGTAGTAGGCGAGCGCCAGGATGCCGATCGCCACGGCGGTCTTGACCAGGAGCAGCCGGCCGAAGAGCGTGTCCGCGAGGGCGCCGAGCTCACCTGACTGGCGATACGAGAGGTACACGCCGCTGAGCGCGAGCACGGCCCAGCACACGACGGCGAGCCGGGAGAAACGCGCCACCGGCGCGTCGCGGGCGTAGACGAGCACGACCAGCAGCCCGCCGAACCAGATCGCCATCGCCAGCAGGTGTGCGCTGGCGGCGGGGATGCCGAGCCAGATCTGCACCCCGGTGCGCGAGTGGTCGACGAGCGTCCAGGTGAAGACCAGCGCGACGCCGCACAGCGCGGCGGGGATGCGCCACCCGCGCACCAGCAGCCCCGCGAACGCGACCGCGAGCACGATCCGCGCGACAAGGGCGTGGCCGAACCGCGTATCGAGCGTGGATGCCAGGGTGGTGAAGGCCTGGGTGATCGACCCGCCGGAGGCGTATGGACCCTGCATGAGCAGGACCCCGACGGTGCCGGCGAGCAGCAGGCCCACGCCACCCCACACCAACCGGCGCGCGGGGCCAGGTGCGGTGTCGGGGGGCCATAGGGCGAAGACCACGACGGCGCCACCGAGCGCCAGCGCCAGCCCGAAGAACGCGATTCCGCGGGCGAAGGTGTCGATCGTGCGGACGGTCGCGTCCGACGAGCCGTCGGCGTTGAACAGGACCTGGCTGGGCGCGCCGATGCTGAAGGTGAACGCGCCCGACACGGGATGCGAGTCCGTCGAGACAACCCGCCAGGCCACCACGTAGGTGCCGTCGGGGAGTCCGGGCGGCAGCTCGAGCACGGCCGTCGACGGGCCGTCGGGCCCGCGCCGGGCGCCGGAGGTCTCGATCACCTGACCCGTGCTGTCGAGCAGGCGGATGGAACGCTCGGTGAGGTCGACCGCCTCGCTCCACGTCAGCGTCAGCTCGCGTGGCTGGGTCTCGAGTACCTGCTTGTCCGTCGGGCTCGTTGCGACGATCGCCGCGTGCGCGGCCGCCGCCGACGGGATCAGCGCACTGGCCAGCACGAACAGCAGCGCCAGCCGCGCGACGGACTTGAGCATCGGAACTCACTCTAAATGTCGCGTGAGCTTCCTACACAGGTTTGGCCGTTTGGGTCCACCGACGGCTGTAGGATCGCGCCAGAAGAGGGTCTGGTCGCACCCAGGGATGACCGAGGGTGCATGAGAGGGGGTTCGGTTGTACGGAAGGATCCGCACGACGCGACGGGCAAAGGCACTCACCGGCGCCTGCCTGGCCGCTGGGGCGTTCGCGCTCACCAGCGTCAGCACGGCGCAGGCGCAGACACCACTGCCCGACACGCACAACATCCCGACCAACGCCGTCACGGGCAACGTCACGTTCCTGGACAACGTCCGAGGCGTGAGCGGGTACTCGGCGGCGAACTTCATCGACTACGGCGGTGAGCTGGGCGACTTCATGTTCGCCAACGGCACCGGCGGTCTGGCGATCTGGTCGCTGAAGGACCCGGGGCACCCGTCGTACGTCGCCCGCGTGACCGCGGCGCAGCTGCGCCAGCCCGGCGACACGCAGGATCGCTTCTACGAGGGCGAGAACATGACGGTCGACGCGAAGCGCAAGCTCGTGATCCTGGCGCGCGACCCGCGCGGGTTCGGCGGCGCGCTCACGACCGGCCGCTCGGGCTTCTACATCATCGACGTCAAGAACCCGTACGACCCGAAGATCGTGACCTTCAAGGAGGTCCCGGCCGGGCACACGGCGACGTGCATCAACGACTGCCAGTCCCTGTGGTCCGTTGGCCCGTACGCCACCGGCACGCCGGGCAACGACCCCGCCGACTCGCCGCTCCCGGCGTACTCGGCCAAGTACGGCGGCGTGCCGGTCTGGGTGACCGACATCTCCGACCCGAAGAACCCGTACACGTATCCGAAGCCGGTGGACACCAAGCGCTTCGACGGCCAGACCGGCTACGTCCACAGCGTCGACGTCGATCGCAACGGCGTCGCGTGGACCTCCGGCGCGGGCGGCGTGCGCGGCTACCACACCATCGGCACGCACTACGACCCGGTCCAGAAGAAGACCCGCCTCGCGACCGCGTTCGACCCGATCCCGTACGCGGGCGGTACGACGCCGCTGGTCAAGCCCGAGCAGGACTCGTTCTTCGGGTACTTCGACCACAACGCGATCCACATCACCCAGAAGGTCGGCGACTACCCCGCCGGCGACCTGGTCTACGTGACCAACGAGAACATCGTCACCTGCTCGCAGGCGGGTGAGCTGAAGATCGTCTCGCTGGCGGGCAGCTACGACGGCCAGGGCTGGACGTCGACGCCGACCAACCCGTTCCGCCTGAAGCTCGTCGGCCACTGGACGCCGTGGGGCAAGGAGGGCTCGGCGACGACCGGCAGCTGCTCCGCGCACTGGTTCACCGTCAACGGCAACGTCGTCGTCCAGGCCTGGTACGGCCAGGGCACGCGCTTCATCGACGTCTCGGACCCGGCGAACCCGACCCAGGTCGGCTACTTCCGCGTCCCGTCGGGCACGACCGGCGTCACCGCCGGCTCCGCCTCGGCGACGTACTGGCACAAGGGCTACGTCTACGTGGCCGACTACAACCGCGGCATCGACGTGCTCAAGTTCAACGGCACGATTACCGGCACGCCCGAGCAGGGCGAGTGCTGGGGCGGCTGCGACGGCGCGAAGGTCACCTACTCGGGGACGGCCGACGGGACCGCCGGGGGCACCGTGCCGGCGACGCTCAACCTGACGCTCGGCCCGGCCGCGAGCTTCCCGCCGTTCACGCCGGGCGTGGACGCGACCTACAACGCGTCGGCCACCGCCAACGTGATCTCGACGGCGGGGGACGCGCTGTTGAGCGTCGCCGACCCGTCGAGCACGGCGACGGGGCGCCTGGTCAACGGGGCGTTCAGCCTGCCCGAGCCGCTGACGGTGCGGGCTCGCAACGCGGCCAACACCGGCACGGCGTTCAACAACGTCGGCTCCTCGGCCAGCCCGCTGAACCTGCTGACCTGGTCGGCGCCGGTCTCCAATGACGCGGTGTCGCTCGACTTCCGTCAGCACATCGGCGCCAACGACGCGCTCCGGACAGGCACCTACAGCAAGACGCTGACGTTCACGCTGTCGACGACGACGCCGTGAACGGATCGCGGGGCGGCGCCGTTGCGCGCCGCCCCGCGATGCGAGTCGGGAGAAGATTCATGAGCACATCGGCAATGAGAAGCCTGATCGCGGTCTTCGCGGCCGCGGCGAGCGTCCTCGCGGGTTGCGGTGGCGGTACCGGGAGCTTCACGGAGGAGTCGATCAAGGCCGGCTTCGTCGAGCCCGCCGAACTCGGTGGCAAAGACGTGATCGCGTTCGAGGACGACGGCAGCGCCGGTCACATCGTGTACACGCCCGAGGACAGCGTGCCGACGTGTCCCTACGCCCAGCGCGCCGACGACGCGCCCGCCGGAACGACCGCCGCCGTTCAGCTGCAGGGCGGCAACGCGACGGGCCGCTTCATCGTCGGACCCGTCAATCCCGGCCCGAAAGCTCCGCCTGTCGTCACCCAGGGCGCAGTCGTCTTCGAAAGCGCCCAGCTCGCCGGCGCCGGCATGCAGCAGGTCAAAGCCGCGGCGGCCAAGTGCCCGGGCACCTTCACGATCCTCGGCGGGCCACCCCAGATCGTCGGCTCATACACCGTCAATAGCCGCCCTCTGGAGTTCGACGGCTGGACGGGGTACTCCCAGCAACTCGCTCACACCGCACCGCCCGACCTCAACCCCGACACCTTCGACGACCTGGTGACCGTCGTCCTGCACAAGGGCAACGCGATCATCTACGCGGGGTTCGCCCAGATCAAGAAACCGGGCGAGCGCGCGAACTCCGGCGAGAAGGCCGAGCAGCTCCTGCAGCAGGCGCTGTCCCGGCTCGACACCTGAGGCGAGATACTCGAAGCGCCTTTCCGCCACGTCCATAAGGGTCTACGCCATGTGCTTTCCGTTCGACGCGATCGTCCCCGACCTCCCGCCGGGCTTCCAGGTGATCGCCGGCGGCGCCGCGGGTGAGCGCCACACGCTCACGTCCGCCGACGGCACCGAGTTCTCCGCGTACCTGGCCCGTGCCGAGGGTCCGACCGGCGTCGTCGTCCTGCCCGACGTCCGCGGGCTGTTCCGCTTCTACGAGGAACTCGCGGAGCGCTTCGCCTCGGCCGGCCACCCGGCGATCGCGATCGACTACTTCGGCCGCACGGCCGGCCTGGGCCCGCGCGACGAGGATTTCGAGTTCCGGCCACACGTCGAGCAGTCCACGCCCGAGCACGTCGCGCTCGACGTCGCGGCCGCGATCGAGGCGCTCGGGACCGAGCGCGTGGTTACCGTCGGGTTCTGCTTCGGCGGGTCGATGTCGTTCCTGCAGGCCACCGAGGGCCATACCCACCTGGCCGGCGCGGTCGGCTTCTACGGCGGCCTGGCGAAGCGCGGCGTGATCGAGCGCGCGCCGGACACCAAGGTCCCGGTGCTCGGCCTGTTCGGCGGCGACGACGAGTCGATCCCGGCCGATCAGATCCAGGCGTTCGACGCGGCGCTGCCGGTCGAGCACGAGATCAAGGTCTACGAGGGCGCGCCGCACTCCTTCTTCGACCGGCGCGCCGAGCAGTACGCCGACGAGTCCCAGGACGCGTGGGAACGCATCCTGGGATTCATCACGGAGCTCGAAAGCTAGGCGTTGACGGGCTCTTCGATGCGGCGCGGGAGCAGCGTCTCGCGCGCGATGACGAGGCGCTGGATCTGCGACGTGCCTTCGTACAGCTGCATGATCTTCGCGTCGCGCATGAGCTTCTCGACGGGGTAGTCCTTGATGAAGCCGTAGCCGCCGTACACCTGGACGGCGTCGGTGGTGACCTCCATCGCGGAGTCGGCCGCGTAGCGCTTGGCGTGCGAGGACTCGAGCGTGTTGCGCTTGCCCTGGTCGAGCAGCACGGCGGAGTGCCAGGCGGCCAGACGGGACAGGTGCACCTTGGTCGCCATGTCGGCGATCATGAACTGGATGCCCTGGTGCATGGCGATCGGCACGCCGAACTGCACCCGCTCCTTGGAGTAGTTCGTCGCGAACTCGAAGGCCGCGCGCGAGATCCCGGTGGCCATGGCCGCCACGCCGGGGCGCGTGCGGTCCAGGGTCATCATCGCCAGCTTGAAGCCCTTGTTCTCTTCACCGACGAGGTGATCGAGCGGGATCTCGGTGTCGTTGAAGGTGATGGTCGCGGTGTTGGAGGCCCGCTGGCCCATCTTGTCTTCCTTCTTGTCCACCGTGACCGTGTCGTCCTTGGGGACGATGAAGCACGAGATGCCGCGATGGCCCTTGTCCTTGTCCGTCTTGGCGTAGACGGTGAAGAACGAGGCGTGGCTGCCGTTGGTGATGAAGCACTTGGAGCCGTTGATGACCCACTTGTCGCCCTTGCGCGTGGCGGTGGTGCGCATGCCCGACACGTCGGAGCCGGCGTCCGGCTCGGTCAGGCAGAAGGAGGCGAAGACCGGCTCCTCGGTGAGCCAGCCGAAGTACTTCTCCTTCAGCGACTCAGAGCCGCCGAGCGCCAGCGGCGCGGTCGCGAGGCCGTTGGCGCCGATCGACGTGCCGATGCCCGAGCACCCCCAGCACAGCTCCTCCTCGATGAGACAACCCTCGAGGTAGTTGACGCCGGGACCGCCGTAGCGCTCCTCTACGTGGGCGTTCATCAGCCCGAGTTCCCAAGCCTTCTCGAGAATCTCCTGGGGCCACGTGCCCTCTTTGTCGAACTCCCAAGCGACAGGGCGGATTTCCTTCTCCGCGAAGTCGTGGGCCATCTCGCGCAGTGCGATCTGCTCGTCGGTCAGCGTGAAATCGACCATCGGAACTCCTTGCCAAGCTTCCAGATTGACTGGTCAGTCAACACGGGTTAAGAGTACCCACTCTGGCCACGATTGGCACAATCGACCTTCGTGCAGGATCTGCTCCCGATCGTGATCGTCACCGTCGTGGTCCTCGCGGGGGTGGTCGCCGTGGCGCTGGCGTTCGGCGCGCGCGGGACCTATGACCAGATCGGCCGCTCGGACATCTCATTCGACCGGGAAGCAGTCCAGTCGACGAACGATCCAGACGAGGTCGCCGCGCTGCTGGCCGCGACCAACGCCCGGCGCGCCGCGCACGGGCGCCCGCCGCTCACGCTGGAGGACGTCGGCGGCGGGCCGGATGAGGCGCTCCGGGCCGAGGTCCGGGCGTTCGTAGAGGCTCGCAACGCGCGCCGCATCGCGCGCGGGCGCGAGCCGCTGGACGTGGAAGCTGAGGTCGAGCAGCGTCTTTCGGGCCGAGACGGGTAGCCTCCCGCTCATGCCAGCCCTGCGCCGCTTCGACGTGGATGAACTCCTGACCCGTCCTGGAACCTACTTCAATCCGGAGACCGAGATCGTGCTCATCGTGGACGACTCGGCTCATGTCGACCTCGAGTTGCTCGGGGACGAAGAGGACGACGCCGCCGAGTGGATCCTGCTGGGCGACGACCCGGCAATCGACGAGCACAAGCGCGACGAGCTCGTCGAGACGTTCGAGACCCGCCGTGCCCGCTCCTCCACGCCCGACGACCCGGACGCCGAGGACGAGGACGACGAGGAAGAGCTGGAGCCCGACCCCGACGAGTACTAGGCCTCGCCGAGCAGCGCCACCAGGCGCTCGCCGTCGGCCGTGTTGTGCGCGCCGCCGAGGCGCTCAGCGAGTGCCGCGTCGCCGGCGCGGATCGCGTCCGCGAGCTCCGCGTGCTTGGCCGCGATCTCGTCGTGCTCGTACCCGACGGTCGCCGTGAGATTGAGGTAGAGCCGCGTGCGGCCGTGGAGCATCCGGTAGTGCTCGCTGAGGCGGGCGTGGCCGGCCAACTCGACGACCGCCGTGTGGAAGTCGAAGTCCGCGGCCTTCATCGTCGTCGTGTCGCCCGCGGCCTGCATGCGCGCCACGGCCGCGTCGACCGTGGCCGTCCCCGCGCCGGCGGCGACCCGCTCCGCGGCGAGCCGGCAGGCCATCGCCTCCAGCGTGTTGCGCAGCGTGTACGTCTCGAACACGTCGCGCGCCGTCGGCCGCGCGACATGCGTGCTCTTGAACTGGCTCTGCTCCAGCAACCCCTCGTGGGTGAGGGTCTGGAGCGCGCTGCGCAGCGTGTGGCGGCTGACCTCGAACTCGTCGGCCAGCTCGGTCTCGATGACCCGGTCGCCGGGCGCGAGCTCGCCGCTGAGGATGCGCTCGCGGATGTGGTGCGCGACCTGGGTGGGCAGCGTGCGGCTCAGCACAGGATCTCGGCGACCGTGTCGGCGAACGCGTCGCACTGCTCGTCCGTGATCGCCAGGCTGAGCGCGATCATCCCGCGGGACGCGATCCAGTAGCCCGCGTCGATCAGCTCGAAGAACAGGTCCTGGCTGTCCGTGTGCATCGTCATGAGCGAGCCGAGGCCCGTGGTGGGCACGACCTCGTTCAGGCGCGTGCGCAGGCGGTCGCCGCGGGCGTTGAGGTCGGTCAGCGCCGCGTCGGTGAGCACGTGGGTGAGGCCCGCGATGCCGGCGCTCATCGAGAGCACGTTGTTGTTGAACGTGCCGGCGTGGAACAGCGCGCCGGGCCGCGTCGGGTCGTAGGCCGCCATCAGGTCGCGCCGGCCGCCGAACGCGCCGAACGACATGCCGCCCGCGAGGTACTTGCCGACGGTCATCAGATCCGGGACGACGCCCTCGAAGCCGGGCTCCGCGCGCGGGAACAGGCGCGAGGTCATCACCTCGTCGAAGATCAGCAACGCGCCGGTGCGCGTCGCCTCCTCGCGCAGCATGGCCAGAAACGCGCGCGAGGCCGGGAGGCACCCGCCGGAGCCCTGCATCGGCTCGACGAGGATCGCGGCCAGCTCGTGCTCGCGGATCAGCGCGCGGGTGGCCTCGACCGCGTCGAAGTCGCCCATCACCCACGCGTGCGGGACCGTGACGGGGCTGGGCTCGCCGGAACCGAACGCGAGCACGCCGCCGTGGTAGCCGCCCCGAAAGGCGAGGATCTTGGTGCGGCCCGTGTGGTGCAGCGCAAGGGCCAACGCCATCAGGTTCGCCTCGGTGCCCGAGTTCGTGAAGCGCACGAGCTCCATCGCGGTGAAGCGCGCGATCAGCAGCTCCGCGAGCTGCCCCTCGAGCTCCGAGTGACCGCCGTAGTTGAGGCCGCGGTCGAGCGCCGTGCGGATCGCGTCGAGGATGACCGGGTGCGAGTGCCCGTAGAGGCCGGCCGTGAACTCACCCAGGAAGTCCGTGTAGCGCGCGCCGTCCAGCGAGTACAGGTACGCGCCCTCCGCGCGCTCGAACGCGAGCGGGAACGGGTCGAAGTGCAGGACGCTGCGGGTGTTCGCGCCGGGCAGGGAGGCGGCCGCGCGCTTGGTCCGGGCTGCGCTGGCGGGGTTGGCCGCGATGTAGCGCGCGATGGCGTCGCTCACAGCCTGGCCACCGCAGGAGGAAGGCTCGCCATGTCGTGGATGTGGGCCGTGACGATCGACGCGTCGTGGCCGGAGTGCTCGCGGTCCACCCACACGCGGCGCAGCCCCAGGTCTCGGGCCGGGACCATGTCGTGGTACCAGCTCACGGCGGCGTGGACCCAGTTCGCTCGCGCCACACCGGTGCGCGCCTCAAAGGCCTCGAAGTGACCCAGCGCCGGCTTGTAGCTGCGGGTCTCCTCGGCGGTCACGACGAGATCGATCGGCTCGCCGAGCGCGGCGCGGGTGGCCTCGAACAGGTCGTTGTCGCAGTTGGTGAGGATGCCGAGCTTCCAGCCGGCCTGGTGCAACGCCGCGAGCGCCGCAGGCGTATCCGAGAACGCCTCCATCGCGTGCCAGCCGTCGGCCAACCGGTCCCGGTCGACATCGGGCGCGGCCCGGGCGAGGCATTCCCGCAGGATGTCCTTGTACGACGCGGTCGGCAGGTCGCGCTGGACCTCCGGCTCCGCGGCGTTGATCGCGTGCATCAGGTCTTCGACGCGCCCGTCAGCCACGGGCTCGAGGATGCGCCGGTACGCGGACCGCCAGTCCAGCAGCGTCCCGTAGCAGTCGAAGGTGATCCACCTTTGTTCCATTGTCGACAATTGAACAGGGCGAGCGAAGGCGCGTCAACCCCTGCCCGGCCTAGGCGAAGAAGAAGACGATGCCGAGGACGACGTAGACCGCGAGGAGCTGCACGCCCTCGAACCAGGTCGATTCGCCGTCCTGCGACACGTGCGCGGCGATCAGCACCGCGAGCAGCACCGCGCCGATCTCGATCGAGCTGAACTCCATCGCGAGCGGGAACGGGCCGAGCACGAAGCTCGTCAGCACTAGCACGGGCATCACGAACAGCGCGATCTGCGCGCTCGAGCCGACCGCGATCGAGATCGCGATGTCCATCTTGTCCCGGGCCGCGAAGTAGACCGCCACCCAGTGCTCGGCCGCGTTGCCGACGATCGCGACGATGATCAGCGAGACGAAGAACGGCGACAGGCCGATCCCCTCCGAGGCCGCCTCGATCGAGCCGACGAGGATCTCCGACATCACGCCGACCGCGACGCCCGCGCCCGCCAGCATGCCCACGCTGCGCTTGACGCTCCACGCGTCCTCGGGCGTCTCGTCCTCGCTGTCCGGGTTGAACACGTCCTGGTGCGTCTTGAGCGAGAACCACAGCCCGGCGAAGTACGAGAGCAGCAGCGCGACCGCGACCGCGGCCGACATCTGCGTGATGTCGGACGGGTACCGCGTCGCCTCCTCGCCGAGCGCCGGCAGCTCGTCGCCCCGCGCCAGCAGGAACATCGCCGGCAGCACGAGCGCGACCACCGCGAGCAGCAGCATCGTGGCCTGCGCGCTCGCCGCCTCGGCCACGAACTTGTTCCGTTCGCGCCCCCACCCGCCGATCAGGAACGCCGCGCCCATCACCAGCAGCAGGTTGCCGAGGATGGAACCGACGATCGAGGCCTTCACGACCTCGTGCAACCCCTTGTTGAGTGCGAACAGGGCGATGATCAGCTCGGGCGCGTTGCCGAACGTGACGTTCAGCAGCCCGCCGATGCCGGGTCCGGCCCGGTGCGCCAGCTCCTCGGTCGCCCGGCCCATCAGCGCCGCGGTCGGCACGACGCCGAGCGCGGACGCGAAGAACACGATGATCGGGTCCGCCCCGATCACGTCCAGCACGACCGCGATCACGATGAACGGGATCAGCAGATACGGCCATCCCGACCCGCTGAACAAGAATTTCCGCAGGTTGAAGGGCTCCGCCGTCGCGCTCATCCGCCGCCCAGCTTAGGGCTCCCTGTTCGATGAGATATTTATGAGTGTCAGCGCGTCTGGAACTGGCCCAGCAACTCGGCGAAGGGCTTCGCGTCCTTGGGAGCTTCGATCTGCTGCTCCTCGCCCACCTTGGTGAGCGTGAGGTCCAGCAGGGCGGTGGCGCCGCCGGTCACGGCAGAGCCCTCGACGACCAGCCGCCGGAGCACCTGGTCTTCAGCGCCGGTGAAGACGGTGACCTTGAGGTCCTTGACCTGGTCGGCCGCGTCGGCGGGGATCTTGCTCGGCACCTTGCCGCTCATGCCCGGGACCTGCAGGGTCTGGAGCTGGCCGGACAGCAGATTGATGTCCGCGATCACGCGGGCGACATCGGCGTCACCGGTGAGCTTGACCGTCTCCACGCCGCCGACGTCAGCCGTGCCGGCGTTGGTCGGGTTCGGGACCCAGCGCTTGAGGTCGATGCCGATCAGCGGGCCGCCCTGGGCGAGGGCCTGCTCGACGCCGGCGGTGAGCTGCCCGGCGATCAGCGACGGGACTTCGTAAGTGGTGCCCTTCAGCGTCGCGAAGGCCTCGTCCCCGGTGGAGGTGACGCCGGCGGACTCGGTGCGGCCGTCGGCGGTCAGCTCGGCCGAAAGGGCGAAGCGCGGCGTATCGCCCTTCTCGCCGACTTCGAACGGCCCGTGCAGCTTGACGGAGCCCTGCTCGGAGCCGTTGGCGGCGTCGACCTTGGCGTCCAGCGTCGCCGAGCGCAGATCTGCGAGGTTGTCGACCGTCGCGCTCAGCAACTGGGGCGCATCAGACGTTGCACTCGCGCGCTCCATTTCGTCGGAACCGCAACCTGCGGCCAGTAGAGCGGTTGCAAGCAGAACACCGAGGAAACGCATGAGTCGAACTTACCATCGGAGATTCCGAGTGACACGCACGTTCTGTTCAGGTTTTGTGCTGGTTTTGTGCAGCCTTCTCTTAGTGGCCGCGCCGTCGGCGCACGCCCAGAAGAAGGTCACCGTGGCCGGAGAGCTCAAGCGGCTGCAAGCCGAAGGCGCCGACCCCGCGGCCATCACCGGCTACCGCGCCACCTACGACGACGCTCGCGCGCGCGTGAAGCGGCTGACCGGCGCGCGCAAGGTCCAGCTCGGCGGCGTGGTCACCGACCTGGAGGGCATGGCGGCGCGCAAGCAGTTCACGCTCAGCCGCCTTCCGAGCCTGTTCCTCACGCTCCAGCGCAACATCGAGTGGTGGACGACGCAGCGGCTGCTCAACAGCGGCGAGCGCGTCGGGTTCACCGGCTCCGAGCTCGTGTACCAGTTCTATCCCGGCCACGGGATCCAGATCCAGTGGCTCGGCACGTTCGGCAAGCTCAACGGCTACTGGAGCGGTGGCAAGCGCTATGACGTCCGCGCCGGAGCCCTGCTGGACGAGATCAAGACCCTGTCCGCCCAGCGCGCGGGCGGGCTCGCGTGGGAGTACCTGTTCCCGTTCGACGGCCAGCAGCCGCCGTGGGTCTCCTCGCTCGCCCAGGGCACCGGCCTGCAGTCGATGGCCCGCAGCGCCACGCGCCTGAACCGCCAGGAAGACGTGTTCCCTGTCGCGCTCGCCGGCCTCGGCATCTTCAAGACGGCGCCCCCGAACGGCGTCCGCATCCCGTCGGGCACCGGCGCCCACTACCTGCAGTACTCCGGCCTGCCGAACTTTAAGGTGGCCAACGGCTTCATCCAGTCGCTCAACGGGCTCTACGACTTCGCGACCCTCACCGGCGATCCCACCGCGCAGTCCCTGTTCGAGGACGGCGACCGCGCCGGCCGCGCCGAGATCGGCACGTTCGACACCGGCGCCTGGAGCCTCTACAGCCGCGGCGCGCCGATCACGCGCGAGTCCGACCTCGGCTACCACAAGCTCCTGATCGACTTCCTCAAGGCGCTGTGCGGCCGTACGACTGCGGTCGAGTACTGCGCCGCCGAGCAGCACTTCAACGAGTACCTGGTCACGGCGCCGGTCCTGCAGTCGCTCACGAGCAGGCTCACCGCGCGCAAGAGCGGGAACATCCGCTTCAAGCTCTCCAAGATCTCGCGCGTGACGCTCACGATCACGCGCGCCGGCAAGCCCGTGGCCACGCTGGCGCCCGGCGTCCTCAGCCGCGGGACCAAGTCCGTCGCCTGGACCGCGCCCAAGAAGTCCGGCGATTACGACGTGACCATCTCGGCCACGGACCTCAACAACAACGCCGCCACCACGACTGGAGTGATCACCGTCAAGAAGCGCGGGTAGAGTCGTCTGTCCGGATGCGGCCGCGGACAATTCTCTACACAGGCAAGGGCGGGGTCGGCAAGACCTCGGTCGCCGCCGCCACCGCTCGCCGTTGCGCGGCCGCCGGGGCGCGGACGCTCGTCATCTCCACCGACCCGGCCCACTCGATCGCGGACGTCCTGGACGCGCCGGTCACGGGCCGCCCGACCGAGGTCGGCCCGCGCCTGCACGCCCAGCAGGTGCAGGCGCAGGACGAGATGGAGCTGCACTGGGGCGCGGTCAGCGACTGGATGGGCGGGCTGCTGATGGAGCGCGGCACCGATCGGATCGCCGCCGAGGAGCTGACCGTCCCGCCCGGCGGGGACGAGCTCTTCAGCCTGCTGGTGCTCAAGGCCCACGTCGAGTCGGGCGAGTGGGACGTGATCATCGTCGACTGCGCGCCCACCGGCGAGACGCTGCGGCTGCTGAGCTTCCCGGACGCCGCCCGCTGGTGGCTGGACAAGGTGCTCGGCAAGGAGCAGTCGATGCTCAACGCCGCGCGCCCGCTCGCGCGCATGTTCCTGGACGTGCAACTCCCCGACGAGAAGGTCATCGCCGAGGTGCAGAAGCTCGTCGGCAACCTCGTGGCGATGCACGAGCTGCTGCGCGACGCGGCGCGCGTGTCGATGCGGCTGGTGATGACGCCGGACCGGATGGTCGTCGCCGAGGCCATGCGGACGTTCACCTACCTGAACCTGTACGGCTACCTGACGGACGCCGTGATCGTCAACCGCGTCTTCCCCGACGAGCTGGCCGAGGGCTACTTCGGCGCCTGGCACGCCGTCCAGCGCGAGCAGCTGGACCTCGTCGGCTCCGGGTTCTCCCCCGTCCCGATCCTGCACGCGCCGTACTACGCGCAGGAGGTCATCGGCGGCGAGCGCCTGGACGAGCTGGCCGGCGCCCTGTTCGCGCAGCACGACCCCGCCGCGGTCCTGCACGACCGGCTCGCGCAGGAGCTGTCGATGAACAACGGCCACGCCGAGCTCCGGCTGGACCTGCCGTTCGCCGCCAAGGGCGACGTGAAGCTCAAGAAGATCGGGCTGGAGCTGATCGTGCGCGTGGACACGCACAAGCGCACGATCGTGCTGCCCGGCGCGCTCGCCGGGTACAAGCCGACCAGTGCCACGCTCGAGGAAGGCTCGCTGACCGTGGGGTTCGAGCATGGCTGAGCCCGACCGCGAAGCCTACGAGGCCGCCGAACGGCTCGTGCGTGAGGCCCACGCCAAGGCCGAGGAGGCCGCGCGCGCGGCGGAGGCGAGCACCCCGCCGAACGGCTGGGCCAGTCCTGGCAGCGGTGCCCCCGCCGCCCCGGACTTCGCGGCGCTCTTCGCGCTGCTCGACGCGGCCAAGGGCACGCTCCCGCCCGAGCTGCTGCGTCAGGTCGCGGACGCGCTGCGCGAGCTGCTGATCGCCCTGCGCGCCGTGCTCGACTACTCGATCGACAAGCTTGACCGGCCGCCGCCCGAGGCGCGCGACGTGGAGGACATCCCGATCTCATGAGCTCGCGCACGGAACGGTTCCGCCTG
Source organism: Solirubrobacter taibaiensis (assembly GCA_027587225.1). GTDB lineage: Bacteria > Actinomycetota > Thermoleophilia > Solirubrobacterales > Solirubrobacteraceae > Solirubrobacter > Solirubrobacter taibaiensis. The sequence goes on along the minus strand of JAPDDQ010000011.1, from coordinate 29,521 downwards.
CCGAAGGAGCTGCAGCTCGCCGCCGCCGCCGCGGTCGCGCTGGTGCTCTCGTTCGTGCTGCCCTGGTATCAGAAGTCGCTGTTCGTCCAAGGCGATGTCGTCCAGAGCAACGTCTCCGCGCTCGGCGCGTTCTCGTTCGTCGAGGCCGCGATCCTGCTCGTCGCCGTCGCCATCATCTTCCTCGTCTGGGCGCGCTCGCAGAAGAAGGGCTTCCACCTGCCGGGCGGCGACGGCGTCGCGATCATCCTGGCCGGCGGCTGGGCGATGCTGCTGCTCATCTACCGCCTGTTCGACAAGCCCGACATCCAGGGCGCCGGGGCGACGATGGGCGTCCAGTGGGGGATCTTCGGCGCGATGCTGGCCGCGGGCGCGCTGATCGCCGCGGGCCTGCGCGTGAAGCAGATCGACGCGCCCGAGCCGCCGAATCCCGCCGCTGACGACACCGGCTGGGTCGCTCCCCCGCGACGCGAGCGCGAACGCGCGCCGGACCGCCGCCCGCGCGACGCGACCGCCGTCACCGAGTTCCTGCGCGACCGGCCGTCGTGGGAGGGCGATATCGGCGACGCGCCAACCACCCGCCTCGACGACGCGCCGACGACGCGCCTTCCCGAAGACCCGTCGGAGGCGCCGACCCGCCGCGAACGCCGCCCGGACGCCGCCGAGCGGTTGTGGGAAGACGAACCACCCAGCCGATAAGGCTCTCAAGGGTTCCACCGATCGGCCGATGATCGGTGACGACATGAACCTTTCCGCCTCCCTGTATCAGATCGATGAGCGCGGGCTCGAGTTGCGCCGCTCATACATGGGCATGACCGCCGCCGAGCTCGACCTCCTCTCCTCGATGCAGGAGTGGGCCGAGCGCAACGCCGACGCCATCGGCGCCAAGCTCGCCGAGCACACGTTCGGGCACGGCTCCGCCGGCCAGTTCCTCAAGGACTACGCCATCGGCAAGGGCATGCGCGTCGCCGACCTCCAGCGTGGCTGGGGCGGCGCCCAGGCCGGCCACTTCAAGGCGATCTTCGGCGAGGCCGGCAAGCCCGGCGGGTTCGGGATCTCCTACTTCGAAGGCCTCCTCGGCGTCGGCGCGCTGCACAGCCGCATCAACCTGCCGCTGAAGTGGTTCCTCGGCACCTACCCCGTCTTCATCGACCTCGTCCACGAGGCCATGCTCGCCGACACGCCGGAGCCCGCGCGCGTCGTCAAGAAGAGCTTCGGCCGCAGCTCGGAGAGCGTCGACTTCCGCGTCATCGCCGACATCGAGCGTGCCGTCAGCCGCGTCTTCAACTACGACTCGCAGGCGATCGTCGAGGCGTTCTACTACGACACGTTCACGTCGATGGGCGTGAACCTCAAGACCATGGGCGAGGCCGGCCCGGGCCGCGACATCTCCGACCTGTTCGCCGCCGTGCGCAACACGATGCACGAGACGCTCAAGAGCTTCAACGACTCCACGTTCGTCGTGCAGGAGATGTGCTCGGGCATGAACCGCTCGCTCAGCGAGACGGGCCAGGCCGTCAACGAGCTGGCGCTCAGCGCCCAGCGCGTGGCCGAAGGCGCCGCCCGCCAGGCCGACGTCGCCTCCCACGGCCGCGAGGCCGTCGACCAGGCTTCCGCGGCCGCCACCGGCGCCACCGAGCTCTCGCGCAACGGCATCGACGCCGCGATGGAGGCCACCGCTTCCCTCAACGACGCCCGCACCCGCATCGAGGACGCCGCGACCGCGATCACCGCGCTCGCCGCCCGCTCGGAGCAGGTCGGCGGCATCGTCGAGGCGATCCAGGAGATCTCCAGCCAGACGAACCTGCTTGCGCTCAACGCCGCGATCGAGGCCGCTCGGGCCGGCGAGACCGGCAAGGGCTTCGCCGTCGTCGCGGAAGAGGTCCGCCGGCTCGCCGAGCGCGCGGCCCAGTCGGCCGCCGACGCCGGCGGGATCATCGCCGGCATCCAGGCTGAGACCAACGACGCGGTCGAGCTCGTCCGCGACGCCGCGAACCGCACGCACGCCGGTACCGAGGCTTCGGACCGGGCCCGCACGGCGCTCGAGGAGATCGACGGCGCGGTCGGCCGGATCACCCTTGGCCTGGGCGGCATGAGCCAGTTCACCACCGACATCGCCGCTTACGCCGAGGAGACCGCTGCGTCGGCCGAGCAGATGTCGGCGACGACGCAGCAGACCAACGCGGCCACGCAGGAGATCGTCTCCTCCGTCGATCAGCTGTCCTCGCAGTCCGAGGCGCTGTCGCTGCTCACGCAGCAGCTCGAACTGGCCTGACGTCGCGGCTGGCCACGTCGCCGGCCAGTTCGGCGAGGATTCCCGCGAGCGCGAGCGCCTGGTCCTCGTCGGCCAGGCCGCCGTGCTCGTGGAAGGCATCGTCCGCGAGGCCGATCGGCAGCTCGCGGTCGATCACGCGGGCGCCGATGGCGCTCAGCACCTTGCGGGCCTCGGCCTGCGCCCAGACGGCGCCGAACAGGCCGGTGGAGGTCCCGACGACCGCGGCCGGCTTGTTGCGCAGCGGCGACTCGGCCAGCGGCCGGGAGAGCCAGTCCAGCGCGTTCTTGAGCTGGCCCGGGATCGAGTGGTTGTACTCCGGCGTGGCGAGGAGCACCGCGTCCGCCTGCGCGATCGCGTCGAACAGCGCCTGCACCGACTCGGGGCGGGTGTGCTCGTCATCCTCGTCGAACGGCGGGATGGACTTCAGGCCCTCGTAGAGGGTCAGGTCGGCCTCAGGCGGCAACAGGTCGCCCGCGGCGCGGAGGAGCTTGGCGTTGTGTGAGCCGGCGCGGAGGCTGCCGGAGAGACCGATGACGTTCATCGGGCTTACGCGCGCGCCAGTTCGAGGTTGACGATGAGCTTGACGTCGTTGGCGAGGGCGAAGCCACCCTTGGGCAGCGGCGCGTTCCAGCTCAGGCCGTACTCGGTGCGGTCGACGATCGCCTCGAGCTCGATGCCGATCTTCTCGACGTCGCCGAAGGTGACGGCGGGCTCGGTGATCGTGCCGCGGGCCTCGATCGGGCGGGTGATGCCCTTGATCGTCAGCTCGCCGTCGACGATCAGCTCGCCCGATTCGGTGCGAACCAGCGTGGAGTTGAAGGTGATGGCCGGGAAGCGCTCGGTGTCGAAGAAGTCGGGCGCCGAGAGGTGCGCGGCCAGGTTCTCGTCCTTGACGGCGATCGAGCCGGCGTCAACGGAGCCCGTCAGGCGCAGCGTGCCGTCTTCAGCGGCGGTGAGCGTCGCGTCATAGCGGTCGAACTGGCCGCGGAAGGTCGCGACGACCATGTGCTTGACGGCGAAGCCGACGGTCGAGTGGACGGCGTCGACGGCCCAGGTGGAGCCGGCGGGGATGGGGGTGGAGGCGATGGCGGTCATGCGGCTTCTCTCTCGAAGTGGACCGTGGTCCGTTTGCGTTGAGAGGAAGATAGCACACGAAACGGACCGTAGTCCAGTTATACTCCTGAGCGTGGCCGAACTCCCCGTCATCAACAGCGCACCGACCGAGCGCGCGGACGCCGCGCGCAACCGCCGGCGCGTGCTCGAAGCGGCGGCGGAGCTGTTCGAGCGCGACCCGGAGTGCGTGACGATGGAGGCCGTCGCCGCGGCGGCGGGCGTGGGCAAGGGCACGGTGTTCCGCCGCTTCGGGGATCGCACCGGCCTCGTGCGCGCGCTGATCTCCGACAGCGAGATCGAGTTGCAGGAGCGGATGATCCGCGGCGCTCCCCCGCTCGGCCCCGGCGCTCCCGCGCGCGAGCGGTTGATCGCGTTCGGCGCCGCGTACCTGCAGTTCCTCGAGCGCCACGCGCGGCTGATGGCCTCGGCGGAAGGACCGTCCTGGCTGCTGAGCGACGTCTATGCGCTCTACCGCACGCACCTCGTGCTGCTGCTCGAGGAGTCCTGCGGTGCGTCCGCGCCGTACCTCGCCGACGTGCTGATGGCCCCGCTCGCCGCGCCCGCGTTCCTCTACCAGCGCCGGGTCCGGCAGATGTCGGTGGCGGAGCTGACGACGGCGTATGAGGACCTCGTGGCCCGCCTCATAGACTGAGCTGCGTGATCGTTCCTGGCTCCGTCGAAGAGGTCGCGGGCGGCCTGCAAGCCGTCGGCTATCTCCCGGGTGAGTCCACGGCGCTGGTGTCGTACCTCGCCGCGCGACTCGGCAAGCCCGTGCTCGTGGAAGGCCCGGCGGGCGTCGGCAAGACCGAACTCGCCAAGAAGCTCGCGGAGTACCTCGGGCGCGACCTGGTCCGCCTGCAGTGCTACGAGGGCCTCGACGAGGCCAAGGCGCTGTACGAGTGGAACTACCGCAAGCAGCTGCTGCGGATCCAGGCCGAGGCGGAGGGCACCGGCTGGCAGGCCGTGCAGGACGACATCTTCGGCGAGGAGTTCCTGCTCTCGCGCCCGCTCCTGCAGGCCATCTCCTCAGAGAAGCCGGTGGTGTTGCTGATCGACGAGATCGACAAGACCGACCAGGAGTTCGAGGCGATGCTGCTCGAGCTGCTGAGCGACTTCCAGATCACGATCCCCGAGCTGGGGCGGATCGAGGCGCGCACGATGCCGGTCGTGCTGTTGACGTCGAACAACTCGCGTGAGCTCACCGAGGCCCTGAAGCGGCGCTGCCTGTACCTGTGGCTGGACTACCCGGAGGCCGAGCGCGAGCTGGAGATCGTCCGGCTGCACGCGCCCGAGCTGCCCGAGACCGTGGCGCGGCGCCTCATCGAGGTGATCACGATGGTGCGTGAGCTCGATTTGAAGAAGCCGCCCTCGATCGCTGAGTCGATCGACTGGGCGCGCGCGCTGCTCCTGCTCGGTGCCGACGACATCGACCAGAAGACCTTCCGCGACACGATGTCGATCATCGTCAAGCACCGCACGGACCTGGACACGGTCGCGGAGCGGGTCGGCGTGAAGCTGGCGGCCTGAGTGAGTCTCCCGCGGCACCTCGTCGGCTTCGGCGACGAGCTGCGCCGCGAGGGCGTGGCCATCGGCACGTCCGAACTCAATGACGCGTTCGCGGCGTTGGGCGAGGTCGACTGGACGCGGCAAGGGCCGTTCCGCGAAGCGCTCGCCGCGACGCTGGCGAAGTCGCCCGACGACCGGCGCGTCTTCGATCTCGTGTTCGAGCGCTACTTCTTCCGCGCCGCCGAGGGCGCCGCTTTGGAAGCGGGCGTGCGTGAGGCCGACGCGCCCGGTGGTGGGCTGTCCGAGGACGGTGCGGCGCGAATCGACTACGAAGCGCTGCGCGAGCAGATCATGGAGGCGATCCGGGCCGGCGACGAGGCGGCGCTGCGCGACCTGGCCCGGCTGGCGATCGCGGCCTTCGGGCGCCAAGGGCAGGGCTCCGGCGTGCTCGGCGTCGACGTCCAGCGCATCCGCCGTGCGCTGGGGCTGAAGTCCGAGACCAACCAGCTCGCGAAGGGTGAAGGGGGCGGGACGGAGTTCCCGCTCACGCGCGAGCAGATCCGCCGCTTCGAGACGATCCTGCGGCGCGAGCTCGAACGCGCGCAGATCGAGCGCACGCAGACCCTGCCGGCCGCCCGGCCGCTGAACGAGCTCGACCGTGCGCTGCCGTCAGGTCCCGCGCAGGACCTTGCCGCGGTGCACCGCGTCGTCATGCAGCTCAAGCGCCGGCTCGCCACCCAGGGCCACAACGCGCGCGGCCACAAGCACCACGCCCAGGTCGACGTGCGGCGCACGATGCGCGCTTCGCTGGAGACCGGCGGCGTCCCGGTGGTCTTGAAGTACAAGCCCAAGCGTCCGCGCCGGCCCGAGCTCTACGTGCTCTGCGACGTCTCCACGTCGGTCACCTCGGCCTCGGTGTTCTTCTTGAGCGTGCTCCATGCCCTGCACGACTCGTTCCGCCGCATGCGCTCGTTCGTCTTCGTCGAGCGCATCTCCGAGGTCACCGACGTCTTCGCCACCGAGCGCGACTTCAAGGCCGTCAACGACGCGATCTCCAAGGACGCGGGCGTCGCGGACGTCTCGGGCTACACCGACTACGGCCGCGTCTGGCGCGAGTTCCTCGAGCAGGTCGAGGACGACCTGCACCCCCGCGCCACCGTGATCGTGCTCGGCGACGCCCGCACGAACGGGCGCGACCCGCGCGCCGACATCTTCTCCCGCGTCGCCGACCGCGCCGGCCGCACCTTCTGGCTCAACCCCGAGCCCCGCCTGTACTGGAACTACGGCGACTCCGTGATCAGCGCCTACGAGCCCTACTGCGAGGCCTACGAGTGCTGGACCACCAAGCAGCTCGAGGACTTCGTCAAGGCGCTCACGCGCCCGATGCACGCGTAGCCGAGCCGCCTACGCCTCGATCACGGGCCCGGGGTCGCCGGGGTAGAACACGTCGCGCACCGCGGCGAGCCGCTTGCTGTTCCTGGCCGCGGCGTCCGCGGCGCCCTCGATCTCCTCGGGATCGATCGCGGTCTCGGCCGTGGCAGCGAGGCTGCGCAAGGTGCTCTCGTAGGCCTCCAGCGCGTAGATCAGCAGGTCCCGCGCGCGGCTGTACTCCGGCGTCCCGGCTTGCACGGTGCGGATCGCGTCGGCATGGGCGCGAACGGCATCGGCGAGCCGGAGTGTGGGTGGCACCACGACTCCCGGGCCCTTGCCGGCCTCGACGGCGTCGAGCCTTCGCCCGAAGCGCTTCACCGCCCGGGTCAGCTCGAGCTGCTCGGCGTAGACGAGCTCGCGCAGCGCCACGTCCGCCTCGGCGGTCGGCTCGGCGAGTGGGAAGCCAGCGCCGAGGTCGAGGTCGTACAGGAGCTGCGGCTCGAGCTCCGCCACCGGGACGCCGTCGGCCGGGACGTCGACCTTGACCGCCTCATCGACCTTCGCGAGCCGCACGGAGAAGACGGCCGTCCCGTCCTTGCCGTCCACGCGCGCCTCGACCCGGCGGAGCTTGCCGTCGGCGCGCCCGACGTCGACCGTGAAGCGCGGGTTGCCGCTCGGTCGCGAGAAGTCGGGCATCCGCTCGCGCGTGAGGTCCGCGACGATCGACAGGCCCGGTTGCTTGGCCAGCGCCTGCAGATCCTTGACGGCAGCCGCGGCGTCCAGCGTGCCGTTCACGCGCGTGACGGGCTCGCCCGCGAACTCCGCATCCGCCTGCGACTCGGCTTCGTCCACCCAGCCCTCCACTCGCGCCAACAGGCCCCCGAGCTCGGTCCGCCGACCCTCACGCAGCCGGGCGACCTCCTCCGGCGGCACCGCGTAGATCTCGCCGTTGTACTCGACGAAGACCCCGTCCGGCCCACTGATCAGCCGCGCCTTCCACGGTCGCGCGAACCCGGTGACGTCGAGCTGGAGGTCGAACGTGGGAAGCTTCCCTTCGCCGTTGGCCTTGTACGGACCGGCGAGCGTGATCCGCGTGGCCACGCCCTTCGCGCTGGTCGAGGTCAGCGCGATCGTCACCTGCGCGGAAGCGACCGGCTGTTCGAACGCCTCCTTCACGGTCTTGGCCTCCTCGGAGGCACAGCCGCCGAGAGCCGGCGCGAGGAGCATTGCCACCAAGAGGCGTCGGATCATGCCCGTCGAGGTACCCCGCCGCGTGAGGCTCACACGCTCGCGAGCGGGCGGCGACCACTCAGGCGCGGCGAGCCCGGAACGCGTGGACCGGAGCCGAGAAGCCCTTGAGCTTCTTCTTCCCGGCGTCGGAGAACTCGTAGGCGCCGTCGACGCCGTCGCGGACCTCCGCCGACACGAGCACGGTCGAGGGCCGGGCCCGGGTGGTGAGGCGGCTCGCCAGGTTCACGGGCGTGCCGAACCAGTCACCCCAGCGATGCACGGCCTGTCCGCACGCGATCCCGGCGCGCAGCGGCGGGTAGTCGGCGTCGCGTTCGGCGATCTCGACCAGCCGCAGCGTGCTCTCGAGCATCGGCTCCGGCTCGGGCGAGACGAGCATGACCGCGTCGCCGATCAGCTTCACGAGCTTCACGGACGGCTCGAGCGCCTCGCCGGCCAGATGCGAGAGCCGGCCCGCGACGCTGCCGAGCTCCTCGACCGGGAGCTGCTCGCCGAGCTCGGTGAAGCCGACCAGATCGGCGAAGGCGACGACGGCCTGCTGGGTGTCGTCCAGGCGCCCGCTCCGCCGCTGCTCCTGCGTGATCGCATCGCTGCGCAGGACCTGCTGGAGGTGCAGGGCGAAGACGTGCTCGAGCCACGGTCCGGCCAGCGGCATCAGCTGCTCGGCCACCACGCGGTAGCGGTGGGCGAGCTCGTACTCGTCCAGGCCGGGCTCCAAGAAGGTGCGCGCGACCAAGGCCCGGGTGGATTCGGCGTAGCGCGCCATCCCCTGCCCGAGCACGCGCGCCACTTCGAGCGCGTCCTCGTCGGCGAAGCCGGCCTGCCGGTGCGCGGTGCCGAGCCGCGCCGCCTCGAGGTCCTTCTCGCCGTACAAGCGCTCGTCGTCGTTGGGCGTCGGCAGGCCGAGCGCGCGCCGGCTGGCGGTGAACATGTCCAGCTCGATCGAAGCGCCTTCGGCGATCTCCCGCGCCGTGTAGCGGGCCTCGGAGCTCAGCGCCCGCGCGACCGGCGCGAGCACGAGCTTGTCCTCGGCGACGACGCGCCGCAGCTCCTCCACGTCCATCCCCTGCGCGTGGAGCTCGTCCAGCAGGCGCCGTCGCGCCTCGCGCGCGCGGTCGTCCTCGAGCCCGTCGCAGAGTCCTTCGGCGTCCCAGTCCACTGACCGGGGACGGTACCTCTCACGCGCCTCCAATGACGCTGGTGGGTCCGATCTCGCGCACCTGCTCGCCACCGGGCGCGAGCACGACGCGCGACCACGCTCGCACGTCGAGGTTCCCGGAGCCGTCCTTCGCCCGCCCGCGCGAGTGGTCGCGGACGAACAGCACCCAAGGGTGATCGGGGTCGGCGACGATCGTCTCGATCTCGGCCTGCAGGTCCTCGTAGGTGCCGGCCATCAGCTCGTTCGTGCGCCGCAGCTCGTCCAGCCCGGCGCGGACGCCGTTCGGGCCGACGAGCACGAAGTCGTCGGTGAGCATCGCGCGCGTCGCTTCCCACTCGTGCGTGGAATACAGGCGATGGATGAGCTCGCATTCGACGGGCACGGCGCTGGACGGCGGGATCGCCACCACCGTCTCCATCCAGGCGAAGGATTCGAGGACACGGCGCGGATCCATCAACTCGCCGCCTCGGTCGTGATGTTCGTGGGGCCGAGCTCGCGGATGCGGGTCCCGCACGGCGCGACGACCAACCGCGTCCACGCCCGGGCGTCGAACGGCTTTCCGCGCAGCGGTTGCATGCGCGCCACGTCGCGGACGTAAAGCACCGAAGGCAGCTCGAAGTCGGCGTAGATCGCCTCGACCGTCGCGTGCGGGTTCACGTAGTAGGTCTCCATGATCGCGGTCGATTCCTCGAGCGCCTGCGCGCCGGCGCGGCGCCCGTCCGGGAGGACCAGGACGAAGTCGGGGCTGAGCAGTTGCTCGGTCTCGCGCCACTCGCGGGTCGCGTAGAGCCGCCGCACCAGGTCGCTGTCCACCGGGACCGCCGTCTCGGGCGGGACCGCGGCCGGGTCGGAGGCCCGGTCCATGAGCTCGCGCAGCCCACCGCGTCCGCGATGGGTCTGGTACAGCCCCCACGCGCCGACGAGCGCGACGACGGCGCCGAGCGAGATCATCAGCTCGAACATCGCGGGGGATCCTATGCGAGCGGTACGCTGTGGGGAAGGAACGAAATCAGGGGGGCTGGGAGGTTCGCCCGGCTGAGATAGCGCCCCGTTCCGGCGCTGACCCTTAGAACCTGGTCGGGGTAATGCCCGCGGAGGGAGCGGATGCAGACTGAGGTCGAGGCTCCGATGGCGGAGCCTCTTCGCGTAGGGAACGGTGTGGCGGTGTCCGGCGTGCGCAAGGCGTACGGCGACGTCGTGGCGCTCGACGGCGTGGACCTGCGGGTCACGGCGGGCGAAGTGGTCGCGGTCGTCGGTCCGAGCGGGTGCGGGAAGTCCACGCTGCTGTCGCTGGTGTGCGGGCTCGACACGCCGGACGCCGGCACCGTGGACGCGCCAGAAGCCGCCTTGATGCCGCAGCGCGACGGGCTGCTGCCGTGGCTGAGCGCGCTGGACAACGCGGCGTTGGCGCTGCGGGTCGGGGGCGCTTCGAAGAAGGAGGCGCGCGCCGCCGCGCATTCGCACTTCGTGCGCTTCGGGCTGGAGGGCTTCGAGAAGACGCGCCCGGCCGCGTTGAGCGGCGGGATGCGCCAGCGCGTCGCGTTCCTGCGCACCCTGCTCGCCGGGCGGCCGCTGCTGTGCCTGGACGAGCCGTTCGGCGCCTTGGACGCGTTGACGCGCACGCAGGCCCAGGCGTGGCTGGCCGAAGCGCTCGCGAAGGACCCGCGCACCGTGCTGCTGGTGACGCATGACGTGGAGGAGGCGGTGCTGCTCGCCGACCGCGTCGTGCTCCTCTCCCCCCGGCCCGGCCGGGTGATGTCAGTGCTCGACGTCCCGCTCGCGCGCCCCCGCTCGCGCACGGACCGTGCGGTGGTCGAGTTGCGGGAACGAGCGCTCGCGGCGCTCGGGGTGGCGCCGTGATCGCGCCGCTGCTGGTCCTCGTGGTGCTGATCGGCGGCTGGGAGCTGATCGTCCGCGCGGACATGGTCAACTCCCTGCTGCTGCCGGCGCCGAGCGCCGTCGCCACGTCGCTGTGGGAGGACCGGGCGATTCTCGGGCCGGACCTCGCCGTGACCACGGGCGAGGTCATGCTCGGCCTTGGGGCCGCGTTGGTACTGGGCGTCGCGCTCGCGGTCGCGATGCACCTCGTCCCGTGGATCGATCAAGCGCTGCGGCCGCTCGTCGTCGGCTCGCAGGCCGTGCCGATCCCGGTGCTCGCGCCGCTGATCGTCTTCGTGCTCGGGTTCGGCCTCGCGCCGAAGATCCTGATCGTGGCGCTGATCTGCTTCTTCCCGATCGTGGTCAACGTGGCCGACGGCCTGCGCGACGTCGACCCGGACGCGCGCCGCGTGCTGCGGGCGTTGAACGCGTCGCGCTGGCAGCGGCTGCGCTTCCTGGAGGCGACGTCCGCGCTGCCGTCCGGGTTCACCGGTCTGAGGATCGCTGCCGCGGTCGCGGTGATCGGTGCGGTGCTGGCGGAATGGGCGGGCTCGACTTCCGGGCTCGGCCATCTCGTGCTGACCGCGAACGCACAACTTGAAAGCGCACGGGCGTTCGCCGCCACTGTGTTGCTCGTCATCGAAGCCGTCGCTCTGTACGCGCTGTTCAGCGCGCTCGAGCGGCGGGTCGTCTCCTGGTCGCCAAGGACGGTCTCATGAAACGTTTGTTGTTGCTCGCCGCGCTCGCGGCGCTGGTCGCCGGCTGCGGCGAGAAATCCGAGCCGACCGGCACCGAGAGCACGCGGCTCGAGCCGTTCACGGTGATGCTCGACTACGTCCCGAACGCGGACCATGCCGGGCTCTACGCGGCGTTGGATGCGGGCCTGTACAAGCAGGCCGGGCTCGACGTGAAGCTACAGCCGCCGCCGGATCCCGCCGCGCCGCTGCGGCTGCTCGTGGCCGGGCGCGCCGACGTCGCCATCTCCTACCAGCCCGAGTTGCTGCTCGCGCGTGATGCAGGCGAGGACGGCATCGTCTCGGTCGGAGCGCTGGTGCAGAAGCCGCTGACGTCGCTGATCGCGCTGCCGAGCGGGGGCGTGAAGACGCCGAAGGACCTGGCGGGCAAGCGCGTGGCGACGAGCGGCATCCCGTACCAGAGCGCGTATCTGAAGACGATCCTGGAGCAGGCCGGCGTGGACGCGAGCTCCGTGCAGGAGATCAACGTCGGCTTCAACCTGACGCAGGCGATGATCTCCAAGCGGGCCGACGCTTCACTCGGCTCGTTCTGGAACTACGAGGGCGTGGACCTGCAGCGGCGTGACCTGGACCCGGTGATCCTGCGCATGGAGCAGATCGGCGTGCCGACCTACAACGAGCTGATCTTCGTCTCGCGCCGCCAGGACCTCGACGCCGCCGGCGCCTCGCGGCTGCGGCGCTTCTTGTCCGCGACGGCCGCCGGGCACCGCCTGCTGCGGGAGAACCCGCAGGCGGGCGTGGACGCGCTGCTGAAGGCCGACAAGGGCCTGGACGCGGAGCTGCAGGAGGCGGCGATCAAGGCGACGCTGCCGGTCTTCTTCCCCCAGCCCAAGACCGGGCAGGACCGTGCGGCGCCCAGCACGACGGCTCCACCGTCCAACGCGGACCTGCCGTGGGGCTGGCAGGAGCCGATCGACTGGGCCGGCTACGAGCGCTGGATGCGCGCGGAGAACCTGCTCACGCGGCCGCCGTCCGAGGCGAGCCCGCTGACCAACGAGTTCCTGCCGGGCGAGGGGCTGGGAGAGTCTTCGCGAGACCGGTGAGGTACAGCGCCGCCATGCCCGCGTACGGAGCGTAGGCGGAGAAGAACCCGCGCACCTCGTCCTCGTCGGCGATGGCGCGCGGGTTGCCCGTGGAGAGCCGCCCGACGAGCTTGAGATAGCCCAGGTCGCCCGCGGGCACGACGTCGAGCCGCCCGAGCCCGTACAGGGCGAGGCACTCGACCGTCCACGTCCCGATCTCGGGGATGGCCAGCAGCCGCCGGTCGTCGCCCCACTCGATTCGCCCCGCCGCCACTTCGCGTGCCGCCCAGCGGAGCGCGCGGGTGCGCTTCGGGGCCAGGCCGCAGGCGTCGATCTCCGCCGGCGCGAGGCCCGCGACCGTCGCGGCGTCGGGGGCGTCCCTCAGCGAGCCGTAGCGCGGGCCGTGGGCGGCGATCAGGCGGCGCTGGATCTCTTTGGCGCGGACGAGCTCGATCAGCTGCTCGGTGATCGCCCAGGTGAGGGCCTCGAACGGGGCCGGGTTGCGGCGCACGCGCAGCCACGGGCGGGAGCGGATGGCTCGGCCGAGCAGCGGGTCGTCACGGAAGCGGGCGTGGAAGTCCTCGAGATCGTCGTCGATCCCCGTGGCGAAGCGCATCCGGGCGATGCCCTCGCGGGCAGCGACCTCCGTGGCGGCGCGGGCAGCGAAGACCGTGCCGGAGACGGCGACGACCACGGGCGCCCCGCCGGAGTGCAGGAGCCGGACGAGCCCGTTCCCGCGCCGGCGGGTGAGACCGTCCATCGTCGGCGGGCCGAGCCGGAACGCGGGCCAGCGCGGCTCCACGACCTCGCGTACGAGCACATCGAGCGCTGACTTTTCCACCGTGGGGGGTGGAAAACCCAGCCCGGCGGGCCTGGCGGCCGTGGTGAACGCCCGCGGGCGCGTACACCGCTAGCTGCGCTTGAGCAGGTGGACGTCGATCAAGAACGAGTTCGAGCCGACGATCTCACCGAGCGGGCCCGACTTCTTGCGCTTCTTGGCGGCCTTCTTGGTGCGGTGGCGCTTGACCACCGCGACAGTGCAGGCGCCGGCGACGAAGCCGGTGGCGGCGAGCGCCGCGGCTTGCACCGTGGGGACCGAGAGCGCGCCGACGCTCGGCGGTTCCTCGATCACTCCAGCTTCAGTGACGACGGGCAGGCCGTCGACGACCTCGCCCTCCGTGACTTCTCCGTCCTCGTCGACCACGAAAGAGAGACACTACCGCCCGCGGCGGACGTGCATGGTGCCGAACACGCGATCCCAGTACGGGGCGCTGATGCCGAAGCCGCGCTCGTCGTCCTGGAAGTGGTGCCGCATATGCAGCTCCCGCAGCCACTTTCCGAAGCGGGTCTTCGGGGTGTGGTGGTGCAGGGCGAAGTGGATCATGTCGTAAGCGAGGTAACCGCCAAGGAAGCCGGCGCCGAACGCGAACGCCCGCTCGGGGCCGAGCACGAGCCAGAAGAGCCCGTAGAAGATCAGCGCCAGCGGCACCGAGGCGCCGGGCGGCATGACGAGCCGCAGCGGGTCGTTCGGATGGTCGTGGTGGACGCCGTGGATCATCCAGTGCAGCCGCGCGCCGATCCCGTGGTCGGGCTCGAAGTGGAAGATCACGCGGTGGATCCAGTACTCGGCGAGCGTCCAGAAGAAGTAGCCACCGATCGCGTACGCGAATGCCTGCCACAGCCCAACGCGGTCCACGCCGAACGCGAACAACACCGCGATCGTGGGCGCGAAGATGACGACCGGCACGAGGTGATGAACGCGGGTGAACTTGTCCAGGAGGCCCGACTTGAACATCGGGGGGGAAGCCTTCAGGAACTCGCTGCGATCCATCAACGGAACCTTACAAAACCCGTTCGTAGACCCGGAAGCGCCGCACCACGCGGCCGCCCATCGCCTCCATGGCGCGGTTCATGTTCTTGTTGGACTCGAGGATCCAGCCCATCTCGCCCCACGTCTGCGGCGTGCGCGAGGCGGTGTCGAAGTGCTCGACGTACAGCGCCGCCGCCACCCCCGTGTGCTGGTAGGCGTGCTTGACGCCCAGGAACCCGACTCGAACCCGGTCGATGATCCACTTCTTGCGCAGGAAGTGCAGCCAGCCGAACGGCAGCAGGCGCCCCTTCATCTTCACCAGCACCTGGTTGATGTCGGGGAACGTGAGCGCGATCGCCGCCGTCTCCCCCTCGGCCGTCTCGGCCACCATGACCCAGTTGCGATCGAAGACGAGCTGCATCTCCTGGACGTACGCGTCGAGGTCGGGCTTCGTGTACGGCACGAAGCCCCAGTTCTCGCTCCAGGCCTCGTTGTAGACCTCGGCGAAGCGGTCCAGGTCGCCCCGCAGCGCGCGCCGTGACGAGCGCCGGATCGTGATGCCGTGCTTCGGCTCCACGCGCTCGGCGAGCTTCAAGACGATCGGCAGGATCCGTGAGCGATCCGAGATGACGAGCTCGTACATGAGCAGGTCCTCGGCCTTGGCGAGCCCGGCCTCCTCACAGCGCTGCGCGTAGTAGGGCGGGTGCCACGGCTGCTTGATGAACGGCATCCGCTCGAAGCCGTCGATCTGGACGCCGCACTCGTCGTTCATCGTGAAGTCCATCGGGCCGATCATGCGCCCGCGGCCCTGAGCCCGCAGCCAGGAAGCCGCGGCCTCCAGCAGCGGCGACAGGATGTCCGGCGCGTCCTCCAGCTCCAGGAAGCCGAACATGCCCGTGGCGCGATCCTCGAAGTGATCGTCGTACTGGGCGCTGAGCCGGCCCACGACGCGCCCGTCGCGCCAGGCCAGGAAGAGCTGCGCGTCGCCGTGCTTGAACAGCGGGTTCTGCGAGCGCATCAGGAAGAAGTGCCGCTCCAGACGCAGCGGAGGCACCCATACGGCGGAGGTAGAGTGCAGCCGGTACGGGAGCTCGACGAACTCTCGGCGGTCTCGCCAGGACGAGACCGGACGGACGACCACGCTCACGGAGGCGGACCCTAGCAATGCCGACAGCCATCGATGTCTTCGCGAAGGTCCGAGGACACGAACGGGCGGAGCAGCTGCGCGCGGCCCGCGAGGCCGACCTGCTGCCCTACTTCCGCCGCCTCGAAGGCCCCGCCGGGCCGATCGTGGAGATGGAGGGCGCGGAGCGCATCATGCTCGGCTCCAACAACTACCTCGGGCTCACGGCCGACCCGCGCGTGCAGGACGCCGCGCGTGCCGCGCTCGACAAGTACGGCACGGGGTTGACGGGCAGCCGCCTGCTCAACGGGACGCTCGACCTGCACCTGGAGCTCGAGGCCGAGCTCGCGGAGTGGATGGGCACCGAGGAGGCGATCGTCTTCTCCACCGGCCACCAGGCCAACGTCGGCACGCTGGGCACGATCCTCGGCGTCGGCGACACGGTCATCGTCGACTCCGCCGACCACGCCTCGATCCTCGACGGCTGCCTGATCTCGAAGGCCAAGCTGCGCCCGTTCAAGCACAACCGGCTGGATCGGCTGGAGAAGATGCTCTCGCGGGCCGTGGACGACGGTGGCGGCATCCTCGTCGTCGTGGACGGCGTGTTCTCGATGGAGGGCGACATCGCGCCGCTCCCGCAGATCGTCGAGTTGTGCAAGGCGTACGGCGCGCGGCTGATGGTCGACGAGGCGCACGGCGCCGGCGTGCTCGGTGCGCGCGGAGCTGGCGCGTCGGAGCTGCTCGGCGTGGAGGCCGACGTGGACCTGCGCATGGGCACGTTCAGCAAGTCGCTGGCGTCCTGCGGCGGCTTCATCGCCGGCTCGCACGAGGTGATCGACTTCCTGCGCGTCTCGAGCCGCGCGTTCCTGTTCACGGCGAGCGGCGTTCCGGCCGCCGTGGGGGCCGCGCTGGCCGCGCTGCGGATCATCCGCTCCGATGAGGGCCCGGCGTTGCTGCAGCGCGTCCTGGACAACGGCGAGTACCTGTCAAACGGTCTTGACGCGCTCGGTTTCCGCGTCGTGCGTGGGGAGCCGGCGGTCACCCCGATCGTGCCCGTCCTGGTCGAGGACGACTGGAAGGCCGTGCTGCTGTGGCGGGCGTTGTACGACGCCGGCGTGTACGTCAACGTCGCCATCCATCCGGCCGTCCAACCGGGCGGTGCGCTGCTGCGGACGAGCGTCATGGCCACCCACGACCGCGACGTCCTCGACCGGGCGCTCAACGCCTTCGAAAATGTCAAGCAGAAATTCGAATCCGAGCACGGCACACTCCCCGGCCCAGCCGCATAGCAGATTCACCGGACGGTTACATCGCTTATAAAAACCATGCTCTTTGCGGGTCCCGAGGGTGGTTGAGCGTTGCCGGATCGCCCGGTCCGCGGCTAGCCTCCTGACTCGGTTGAGCGCGACAGCGCAGGGCCCCGGGATCGGGACACTCCTAGGGCCGTATAGGTCGGACGACGCTGTCGGGCGTTGTCAGACTGGTCTGCGCGCGCGATCTACCGACGGTACGTAAATCAATTTTCTGAAGGAAGCGGGGAGGTTCGATGGGAACATCTGCGATAGCCCCTGCGCCGCCACAGCACATGCGGGCGCTTGAACAGGCCAATCGCGTGAGACTGGCGCGCGCTGAGCTCAAACGCCAGGTGGCGGAGGGCGAAGCGACGGTGGCCGGGATCGTGCTCGACTGTCCTTGGGAGGCGGAGAGCATGACCATCGCGGACCTTTTGATGAGCCAGCATCGCTGGGGCCGGTCGCGTTGCCGCCGGTTCCTCACGTCGATTTCGATGCTGGAGACGAAGACGGTCGGCTCGATGACCGAGCGCCAGCGCAAGGAGCTGGCCGGTCGCCTCGAAGAGGGGTACAGCAGCGCGGTAGCCGCGTAACGCCGGGACGTTGCGGCGTCGGCGAGCCCGTCCGTTACGCGGACGGCTCGCCGGCGCCGAAGCCGGGCCCGCGCGTGGCGATCTCGATGACGTGGCCGTCGGGATCGCGAACGTAGATCGAGCGGAACGAGCCGCGGTCGAGCACGTCGGTGCACTCGACCCCCCGCTCGCGCAGATAGTCGCGCCACGCCTCCTGCTCTTCCGGGCTCTCCACGCGGAGCGCGAAGTGGTGCGTCGAGCCGACGCCGACCACACCCGCCGGCAGTTGCGCGTACTCCATGAAGCTCAGGTAGCTGTCGCCGTCGCCGCCGTCGAACCACACGTGACGGGCTTCGGCGTCGTCATCCGAGGGAGCGTCGTGCACGATCGGCAGGCCGAGCGTGTCGCGGTAGAACGCGATGGTGCGCTCGAGGTCGCTGCTGATCGCGGTGACATGGTGCAGCCCACGCAGCCGCATACGCTTGTCGTCTGACACGCGGCGGAAGGATAGGTGCTCGCTAGGCCGGAACCCGTTTGCGCTCCCAGATCCGCCGCAGCGCGACGAACGCGAGCAGGAACACGCCGAGCATGATCGGCACCACCAGGACGAGCGGAACGCGCGCGAATCCGATCACGACCGCTGTGGCCACGGCGGGGAACGCCGACAGCACGAGCGTGTGCGAGCGGAAGCCCGCGAAGTGCTCCCTGAACGACGTGTCGAGGCCCCCGAGCGCGCCGAGGGAGAGGCCCAGCGCGAGCAACACCCGGCCCTGCGTCTGGTCGTTGCGGAACAGGCCCAGCACGATCAGCACGATCCCGATCAGCACGCACAGCTCCACGAGCGGGAACGGGTGCCAGGGGGCGTTGAGCTTCTCCGGCCGCTCGTCGATCCGCCGCGGCGGCCGCGGCGGGACCTGGGGAGCGGTGGACCTCGCGCGGCGCCGGCGCTTGCTCTTGTTGTGGCGGCTCACGCGGGTATTGATCGTATCCTCAGCCGTGTGGCCCGCAACGATCCGACGGACACGGGCGGGCTCTTCATCGGGCGCCGCCCAGGCACCGGGCCGGTGCACTACCGCGGCACGCCGGAGCGCGGTTCGGGCGGGCGCCAGCGCGTCGACGGGGTGCTCGCGCTGCTCGTGCTGGCGGTGGAGACGCTGCTGTGCCTGTCGGTGTGGGGGCCGCAGCCGCTGGCCTGGCTGTGGATCGGCTCCCAGATCGACTACCTGGCGGACTCGAACTTCCTCGGCATCATCGTCGCGTTCTTCGGCATCCTCGCCTCGCTGATGATCACGCTGGCGCTGGCGAACCGCCTGGACCGGCTGTGGCGGTTGTTGCGCCGCGCCGCAGGCCACGACCAGCGTGAGGGCGTGCTGCCGCGCATCTTCGGCGCCACGGCCGTGATCGCGCTCGTCGCATTCGGCTTCTGGTTCCTCGTGCTCGAAGGCCCCGCGCCCTCGCTCGCGCCGCGCTGATGCGGCGCCTGTTCGGCTACTACCGCCAGTTCGACGAGCTCTCGCCGGACGAGGTCTCGGCCGAGTTGCGCGCTCGCCGCGACGCGGAGCGGGCGCGCGATGTCGTGCGCACGCCCGCCCTGGACCTCTCGGGCGCCGCGTGGCACGGGCCCCCGCACCCGGAGATCGTCAACGCGGCGACGTTCGCGCTCCGGCGGGCGGTGAACGACTACGCGGACGTCGGTGTTCTTCGCGACGCGATCGCCGCTTCGCACGATGTCGATCAGGCGCGCGTGGTGGTCGGGCACGGCGCTGGGGAATTGATCCGCGCGGCACTTCAGAGAACGGCCACCGAGGAGGTGGCGGTCGTCTGGCCCGGTTGGCAGCTGTTGCCCTCGCTGATCGAGCAAGCGGGGGCGCAGGCGGTGCCGGTCGAACGCGTCGCGCCCGGTCGCACGACGGTGTTGACGCGGCCGGCCGATCCCTCCGGGGCGGTAGCGGAGTTCGCGGGCGGTGACGACTGGCTGATCGTCGACGAGGCGCTCGCGGACTTCGCCGACGACGCGCCGATCGTCGACCACCCGAAGGTGATCCAGGTGCGCTCGTTCTCCAAGGGGCACGCCATGGCTGGGTTCCGAGTGGGATACGCGGTGCTCGGGACGGGGGTGTCGTTGGATCTGGCGCCCGTGGGCGGTGTTGGTGCCGCGGCGGTGGCCGGGGCGTTGTGGGCGGTTCAGAACGGGGCGCCGGTGGTGGCGCGGCGGCGCGAGCAGGTGGCGCGGGAGCGGGCGCGGTTGGTCTCGGAACTCGGCGACCGCGTGGCGGACGGGGTCGGGCCGTACGTGTGGATTGAAGCCTCGGCCGAGGAGCTCGCCGCCGCGCGGGTGTACGTGGCGCCGGGGACCGCGTGGGGGTCTTCGGATCACGTGCGGGTGACGTTGCGCGATGCGACCAGCACGGACCGGCTGCTCGACGCGCTGCGGGGTTGAACGGCGAGCACACCCGCGGCCGCCGCGTCAAGCAACTCGTGCTTCGCATACGAGTTTCTTGACCCGTCGGGGCGGGCGTGCTTTGTGCGGGTGAGGCGGGTGCCCCGCACTGCGTGAACGCCTTGACGTTCACGTCTTTTCACGCCGAGGGACGGCCCACGCCACGCGAGGTGCGAGTTTGTCCGGCTCAGGCTGACAAAGTCGTACCTCGCGTGGCGGGTGGCGCGTTGCCGCTCGCGCACCGGGGGGTGCCGCAAGCTGGCGTCACCCCCCGACGCCTATTTGTCGCACCCCCCAGGCATCGAGCCCGAGCCCGCGATCTCCGCGGCGATCTGCACTGCCTCCGCGACCACGCCCGTCGCCACGCCCGGCACGACGACGCCGAACAAGGTCACGCGCGGCGACGACACCTTCGGCGGCGCGACAAAGAGCGGCACGCGGAGCTCAGCGCCGACGACGCACCCTTCCTCGATGCGCAGTTCCTCCACGGCGTCCACGGCCCACACCCCCACGCCCGTCTCCACCACGGCGATCAACAGCGCGTCGGCGAGCAACCCCCGCGAGCGGTAGCCGCCCCGGATCAACCGCACGCGTAGCGCGGCCTCGGCCGGCGCCGGCCCCTCGACCCCCAGCCGCGTCATCGCGATCGCGTAGGGGTCCATGTTGTGCGGGACGCGCGGGACGCGATCGGCCAAGGCTTGCAACCGCGCACGGACATCGGGGGGCGAGCGGCGCGCGCTCACCTCGACCGTCTCGTACACGAGCGCGAGCTCACTCAAGCTTCCGCACCCATTCCTCGAGTTGCGCTTCGCTCTGCACGCCGACCGTGGATCCGGCGATCTCGCCGCCGCGCTTGACGTACGTGATCGTCGGGCAGACGACGACGGCGTACTCGTTGGCGACGGCGCCGTCGTTGTCGTAGCCGACGGGCAATCCAGACCGGAGCCCACGCGCATCGGACGCGTTCGCGCGCACCGCCACCACCCGGAATTGCACGTCCCGGTGCTTCGCGGCGACGCGCTCCAAAACCGGGAGCTGGTCGCGGCAGCGCTCCACCGGGTGGAACACGAACGCCAGCACGAACGGGCCCTGCTCGCGCAGCTCGCACACGTTCAGTACCTCGGGCCCGCGCACCTCGCACGCGGGCCGCGCGCCGGCCGCACCCTGGCCGGCGGCGGTGGCCACGTTGGCGTCGCAGCGGCCCTCGCACGGCGAGGTCGACAAGGGCATGGCGAAGGGCGGGAGCTTGTCGCCCGCCTCCAGCCCCTTCGAGCCCTCGGAGTCGGTGATGACCGTGTTGAAGGTGATGAACGTGAGCAGCGCGCCCACGAACACCACGACCAGCAGGCCCGGACGTTTCACGCCGCGACGGCCCGGCGGCGGCGACCCCAGCGCCCGAGCCGCGGCACGAGCTCACCGCGCTCGGCCAGGACGAGCACCGCCGGCAACACCGCCAGTACGCCCACCAGAGACACAGCGAGGTTCAGGACCGTGACGAGGCCGAAGTCGCGCAGCATCGCCACGTCGGACGCGATCAGCACAGCGAAGCCGGCGATCGCCGTCACGCCCGAGGCGAGCACCGCCGCGCCCGTCACGCGGTACGTCCGCAGCAACGCCTCGACCGGCTCCGACCCCGCCTCGCGCTCCTCGCGATACCGAGCCGACAGCAGCACCGAGAACTCCGTCGAGATGGCGATCACCAACGCGCTCAGCGCCGCGGACATCGGGTTCAGCGGTACACCGACCACGAACAGCACGAGCGCGCTCCACCCCGTCGCCAACGCGATCGGCACGAGCGGCACCCAGGCTCGCTCCCACGACCGGTACACGGCGAACAGGGCCAAGGCGACCGCCGCCAACCCGATCACGACGACCAGCAACCGCCGCAGCGGATCGCTCATCGCGTGGTTGGCGTCCGCGGCCAGCACGGGCAAACCGGCCAGCGTCGCGCGCACACCCTCGGGCGGGTTCAACCGAGACCGCATCCCCTCGATCACCTCGCGCTGCGCCTCCAGCGACTGCAGGCGCACACCGAACGCCAGCACCGCCGTCTTGCGATCGGGTGAGATCGCCGCCTGCGACAGGTACGGCGGCACCGCGTCCAGCAGCGCGCGCACCTGCTCCTTCGTCGCCGACAGCTCGGGCGTGCGGAACAGATCGGGCAGCGACAGGGCCGGGCACAGCGCGGCGCCGGCGCAGCCCTCCTCGGCGTTGTAGCCGTTGCGCAGCAGGACCGCGCTCTGGTAGTCGCGCATCCAGCGCACCACCGCGGGATCGGTGAGGTCCTCACCTTCGACGACGACGTCGATCTCCCCCGCCGTCCCCGTCTCCTTCTGGAGAGCGCTTAGATCACGGACCGCGGGGAGGGACTGCGGGACGAGCTTCTGGAGCTCGGACTCGATCGCGATCCGGCTGTCCAGCGCCCACCCGCACACCGCCAACAGCGCGGCGGCGATCAGCACGGCGCGGGCGTTGGCCACCACCCACCGCAGCGGCCGTTCGACCCGCAGCCGCGGCACCCGCACGGCGTTCACGAGATCACCGGCGCCCCGCAACGACCGCGCGAGCACCCCCGACCGGGAGCCACCGTCGCCGAGCTCCAGCACGGCCGCGCCGGCCGTGAAGGTCAACGCCAGCGCCACTCCGACGCCCACGACCAGCAGCGCCCCGAACCCGCGCACCATCGGGACGGGAGAGAACAACAGGATCAGGAACCCGACGGCCGTGGCCAGTGCCGCCGTCGCGATCACGCGCCGCGAGTTGCCGGCCTGGAACTGGATCGCGTAGTCCACGGCCAACCCCAACAAGACGGGCAGAACCGCGATCGACGCCATCGTCAGCGGCAGCCCCAACAGCGACAGCCCGCCGAACACGATCGACACGGTGCCCAAAGCAATCGCCAACGGCAGCAGCCGCAACCGCGCGCGGAACAGCAACGCGAGCACCAGTGCCATCACGGCCACGCCCACGAGCAGCAGCCGCAACGTCGACGCCGCGAGCACCTCGGTGAGCTCATCCGCGAGCACCGGCACGCCCGTGACGACGTACTGCCCGCCGCTCTCGAGCTGCCACTGCGGCATCGTCACCGCCGCGCGCACCTGAGCCACCGCGTCCGCGCGCTGCTCGTCACTCAACCCGTGTTTGAGCCGCACGGAGATCAACGCGCTGTCGGCCGACGGGAACAGGTAGGCGAACCGCGCCTTCGGCGTCCGCTCGCCACGGGCCGCGTCGAACACGAGCTGGTAGACGAAGTCCGGGTCGTTGAGCTTCGGCGCGCCCGTCAGGTTCAGCCCGTACTTGGCGTTCATCGCGAGCAGCTCGGACGCGAACTGCTGGTAGACGGCCTTCTCCGCCTCCTTGCCGTACGCCTTGGCCTTGGCCTTGGACTGCCCGGCGGCCCGCGCCTGCTGCTCGGCGGCCGCGCGCACCTGCTCGGCCTGCGCCGCCCGCTCGCGCGTGCGGCCCTGCAGCTGCGCGGTGAGCTCGTTGACGGAAGAGTTGATGAACGTCCCCGGTCCGTAGACCACGTGCACGCGATCGGCGTCCGCGATCCGGTCGCACGGTGAGCCCGCACCGCCCGGCGGCTCCACCCCGTCCGGCACGTTCCCCGACAGGCAGCCCTCGAGCCCGAGCAGCCGGTTCAGGTCCGACGTGAGCACCATCTGCGGCAGGTCGCCGCGCACGAGCACGTAGACCGCGTCGTCGCCGAAGCGCTCGCGCGCGACCTCCGTCGCTCGACCAGAGTCATTCCCGCCCCCGACCAGCGACCCCGTCGAGGCGCTGACCGACAACTGCGTGGCCAGCCCCGCTCCGGCGAGGACGAGCAGTACCGCGACGACGATGACCCGCACAGCGCTACCCGTCGTTGCGGGCGTTCACGTGCGGGTACTGCGTGCGCTCGCCCCCGAACTCGAACGGCCCCTGCTTGCGGCACGGCGGCGCCGCGACACCCGCGCCACCGACCCCGAACGCGTACTGCTGGATCTGGTTGAGCAGCTCCGTCGGAATGAGGGCCGCGGCCTGCTCAGGTGTGAGCGGGATCTGTGGGATCGGCGGCAGCGTCACCGCCGGCAGGCCCGGGACCAGCGGCGGGATCACCGTGGGCACCGCGTCGACGACGTTGTTGACCAGGTCGATCGGCGTGTTCGTGATCGACGGCAGCAGGTTCCCCGCGTTGCACTGGCGGTCCTCGTAGACCGGAAGCCCGGTGGCGATCTGATCGAAGTGGTTCGGCAGCGTGTACGGGTTCGGCCGGTTGGTCGGCAGGCGGTTCGGATACACCGCCAGGTTCTCCGGGTTCAGCGGGTTGCTCGTGCGCAGGTAGTGCAGGCCCGAGCGCGCGTCGCGCGCCTGCGTCGCCGAGCCGGCGTTCGCGAAGAACGACGTCAGCTCACGCTTGTAGAGCCCGATGAAGTCGACGGCGGGCGTGAGCTGGGCGGTCGCCGGGACGAGCTGGCCGAGCGTCGGACGCGTGTCCACGAGCACCTGCTCGGCGGCCGGGAAGCCCTCCTTGGACGCCTTGATCAGCGGGTCCAGCTCCTCGAGCAGGTTCTTCAGGTCCGGCGCGATGTCCGCGAGGTCCTCGAGCGTCGGCGACAGCTCCCGCGCGGCCGGGCGCAGCTGCGTGATGAGCGGGTCGGTCTCGCGCTGGAACTCGTCCAGGCGCTCGAACGTCTTGCGGGATTCATCCTCGAACGTCGGCAGCGCGCGGAACGACGCCTGCAGCTCACTGTCCCGTGCGGCGGTGGTCGCGAACACGGTGTCGGTGTTCTCGATCAGCGAGCGCAGCTGGTCGTCACGCTCGCTGAGCGCGCCGAAAACGATGCCCGTGTTGGCCACGAGCTGGGAGAGCGCCTCCTCCTGGCGGTTGAGCACGTCCACGATCGTCGCGGTGTCCTCCGCGAACGGCGCGAGGTTGCCGAGCGCGTCGTTGAGATCCTGCCCGCGGCCGTCACCGATGGCCTGCGCCTGCGTCTGCATCCACTCCTGGAAGTTCGCGCGCGTCTCGGGATCGAACGAGCGCAGGATCTCGTCCAGCTCCACCGTGTCGGACACCTGCGTGGAGGCGAGCTCGCCGCCCTCGGGGATCGCGGCCGCGTCGTTCGTCCCCGGCGTGAGCTCCACGTAGGTCTCGCCCAGCAGCGTCTTCTGGCGCAGGATCGCGCGTGCGTCCCGCGGCAACGGCGCGTAGCGCGACTGGAGCTGGATCTCCACGTCCGCGCGGCCCGTCTGCTTGTTCGGCTCGATCTTCTTGACCTTGCCCACCGGCACGCCGCTGATGCGCACGTCGGCTTCCAGCGCGAGCTGGCCGGACTCGGCGAACGACGTGTGGAAGCGGTAGCCCTTCGGCTTCAGCGGCACCGGGCCGCCGAACGCGAGCCACAGGAACAGCAGCAGGCCGAAGCACGTCAGCGCGAACAGCACCATCGCCGCGATCTTGCCGAGTCCGGGAGCGTCCTTGACCATGGCTCAGCCTCCCGCCGGTGCCGTGCCGCCGCCGGCCGCCGGACCCTGCTGCGAAGCCGGGCAGACGTCCTCCTGCGCGGGCGCGTTGAGCAGCTGGACGAGCGTGCCGAGCTGCGGGTTGGCCTGCGCGACCGCGTCCAGCAGCTGGACGGAGTTGCACGAGAGCAGGAACAGGCCGCGACGGATCGGACCGTGCGCGTCCGCGGTGGAGAAGAGTGAGTTGCCGGCGTGGTTGACCCAGGCCTGCCAGAACAGCATGCCTTCCTCGGTCGAGCCGGGCGGGTTGTACGCCGCCGCGTTCAGCAGCTGGTTGATGACCTTGACCGAGCGCGTGAGGTCGGGCGTCGCCGCCGCGAGGTCGCGCATCGCCGGGCGCAGCTCCTTGACCGTCGGCAGCGCGGCGCGCGTGAACGGCCGGATCTCGTCGCGGATGATCGGCGTGGACTGGCGCAGGAACGGGCGCGTCTGCTGGAGCGACGGACCGAGTGCCCGCGCCGCGGGCCGCAGCGACTCGAGCGTCGGCCCCATCACGTCGGCCAGCGTCTCGACCTTGCCGAGCGTCGTCTGCGTCGTCTGCAGCGTCCCGGGCAGCTTCTGGAGGATGGCCTGCAGCGACGCGTCCTGCTCCGCCAGCGTCCCGAACACCGCGTTCGAGTTCTGCACGAAGTTCGCGAGCTGGGTGTCGCGCTTGCCGAGCTCGTTGGTCAGCAACGAGAAGTTGTGCACGACGCGCCGCAGGTTCTCGCGCCGGTCGGCCAGGCCCTCGTTGATCTCGCGCGCGTACTTGGCGGTCGGCTCCAGGCGACGGATGGCCTGTGCGAGCTCGCGCCCCTTGCGCTCGGAGCCGAGGCCTTCGGCGCCGTCGTTCAGGAGCAGCAGCAGGTAGTCGCGCGTGTCCGCGTCCAGCGTGGCCAGGATCTCGTCGAGGTTGACGTCCGGCAGCGTCTGCGAGACCGGGATCACGCCGCCCTCTTCGATCCGGCCCGCCGACGGCGTGCCCGGCGTGAGCTCGGCGACCATGTCCTTCAGGCCCGTCTTCGGGCGCAGCAGGATCGACGCGTCCTTGTAGATCCGCGAGTGCTTGCGCTGGATCTTCATGCCGATGATGGCCTTGCCGTCGCGCAGCTTGACCGACGCGATCTCGCCCACCTCGACGCCCGCGACGTTGACCGTCTGGCCCTGGCCCGGCGTGACGGCCTGCGCGGTCGTCAGCTCGGCCTCGAGGTCGAAGTAGTCGCGGCCGAGGATCGGCACGCCCGCGGGCAGCGCGAGCCGCTGCTTGTCGAGGATGTAGACCGACACCACGAGCGAGACGGCGACCAGGCCGAGGATGGCCAGGAAGTCCGGGAGGTGCTTGCGGATCGCCGTCTTCACTTCGACGCCCCGAACGGGTTCAGCTTCTTGCGGACGACCTGCAACTCAGCCTGCTTGCGGAGCTTGTCCTGCTTGGTCTTGGCGGTCGCCGCCGTGGCCGCGGGGCCGCCGCCCGGCGCGGTCTTGTTCGCCGCCGGCCCGTTGATGTTCGGCAGCGTCTGCGTGTGGCACGGCACGTCGTCCTTGTAGACCGGCTTCTTGGTCGGCATCGCCGGGCGGTTGCCGAGCGGCGCCTCGATGAAGTTGCCGAACAGCTCGCCGAGGCTCGTCGAGTTCGGGCCGAGCGAGAGCGTCTGCGAGCCGCCGCCGGTCTGGAAGCGCACGTACGTGCCGTTGCCGTCGAAGTTCTGGCCCTCGCCGGCGATGCCGACCAGCGCGTAGAAGAACTCCTTGTAGTTCTCCTCGCCGTTGTTGAACTCGTCCTGGACGACCAGGTCACCGGCGGGCAGCACGACGTCGCGCGCGCACTTGGCGAGCAGGTTGACCTCGGGCAGCAGCTCGGTCGCGCGGTCGATCAGGCGGGCGAGGTCGACGGTGGCGGGCGAGAGCTCCTCGGCCAGCCCGCCGAGCTCCTCCGGCTGCACGAGCGCGCGCGTCTGCTCGATCCACGGGAACGCGGCCTCGATCGTGGCGGGCGTCTCACGCACGCCCGGGCGGATCTCGTTCGCGAACGCGCGCGTCGGCGGGAACGCCGCGTTGAGGGAGTTGAACGCGCTGTTGGCCGCGGCGAGCGTCGGCGGCAGCTCGCGGATGGAGAGGCGCAAATTGGTTGACTCGTTCGAGAGCGCGCCCGTGGTCACGTTGAGGTTGGTGATCAGGTCCTGTAGCGACTGCTCGTAGCGGCTGAGCTGCTCGGCCGTGCGGGCGGTGCCGCGGATGAGCCGGGTGAGGTCGCGTGTCGGCTCGGTACCCAGCAGCGCCTCGAACACCTGCGCGGACGAGCGCTCCGCGACCGGGATGTCGTCGAGCGCGTCGTTGAAGGACTCCGCCGCCGTCTGGTCCTGGGCGAGGGGGTCGGCGTCCTCGTTCTCCGCGGCCGTCGGCTTGGAGGTGAGCGCCGTGTTGAGGCCGGTCAGCAGCTGCTGCAGGTCCTCGCGCGAGTCGCTCTGCAGCGACGTCAGCACCTCGTCGAGCTGGACGGGCGAGGCGGTCTGCGTGACCGCGATCGTGTCCCCGGACTCCAG
This sequence comes from Solirubrobacter taibaiensis, assembly GCA_027587225.1. Taxonomy (GTDB): domain Bacteria; phylum Actinomycetota; class Thermoleophilia; order Solirubrobacterales; family Solirubrobacteraceae; genus Solirubrobacter; species Solirubrobacter taibaiensis. Next base: position 1,936 of record JAPDDQ010000011.1, on the reverse strand, counting down.
CTGCGGCGAGCCCGGCGTCCCCGGCTTGAGGTCCACGAAGAAGTTGCCCTCGAGGAAGATGCGCGGGCGGATCTTGGCCGTCGCGTTCTTGTGCAGCGGAAGCGCGGAGTCCTTGAGCTCCATCACCAGCAGCGCGTCGTCGGAGCCCTCGACCGGCTCGACCGCCTTGACCTTGCCGACCTCCACGCCGGCGATCCGCACGGGCGAGTTGGGCCGGATCGAGTTCGCCGACTGGAACTGCGCGTTGAGCCGGAACCCGGACGTGAACGGGATGTCCTTCGTGAAGCCGAAGTACATGATCACGACGACCAGGAGCGTGCCCAGCAGGCCGATGAAGGCGTCCGAGCGGCGCGGGCCGCGGCGGCGGGCGCGGGCCATCAGCGCGCGTCTCCCTGCGCCGCGTAGCCCTCGGTGCGCCCCTGCTGCGTGCCGGGGACGTTGCCGATCACGGTGCGTCCGGCGAGGTACGGCTCGTTGCCGGACTCGCACTCACGCGGCTGCCCCGGCGAGGCGGTGTTCGGATACGGGTTCGTGTGCAGGTGGTTGTCGATCGTCGGGCCGTTGGCCGGGCCGGACGACGGGCCGGACTCGCTGTTCGGGCCCACCGGCGCGGCGACGATGATGAACCGCTGCCAGGTGCCGTTCTTGTCGCCCTCGCTCAGCAGCGAGGAGATGTTGCGGAAGAAGAGCGTGATGTAGTTGCAGACCGTCTGGGCGGGCGCGAGGTAGTCGAGCGTCGGGGCCGCGGACCGCACGAGCGCGTTCGTGGCCTGCAGACCGCGGGGCACGAGCGGGTCGTTGGAGAACGTCTGCACCTCGGCGAGCAGCGATTCGAGCCGGCGGTTGAGCGCGGGCGTCTTCGGGAGCACCTCGATGCCGGCGCCGAGCGCGTCCGAGAGGGCCGGGGCGGCCGTGCGCAGCGAGCGCGCGCCGGGCCGCAGCTCGCGCAGCAGGCCTTCGGTGTTGGCCAGGAAGGGACGCTGGTTGGGCAGCGACTCGATGCCGGCGTCCAGCGCCGGCTTGCCGCCGGTGATCGAGTCCTGGATGTACGGCCGCGCGACGGCGTTGAGCGCGCGCATCGTCGTGTCCAGGTTGCGGAACAGCGACGCCTGCGCTTCCGCGGCGGGCGCCACGATCGCCGCCGTGTCCCCGGTCTCCACCACGAACCGCTCGAGGTTGGTGCGCGGGTCCGAGAGGTTCTGCATCACCGGGATGACGTCGCGCAGCAGCGGGCGGAAGGCGCCGATCGCGGTGTTGATCGACTCGCCGCGGCCGGCGAACGCGGTGCCGAACCCTTCGAGGTTCACCTGCGAGGCCGAGCGCGTGTCCTCGTCGAACATGTTCAGGAACTCGTCGAGCTCCACCGGCGTCTCGGCGCGCGCGATCGGGATCGTGTCGCCGTCCTGGAAGCTCGCCTGCGACTTCCCGCGGGTGATCTCCACGTACTTGAGGCCGAGCGCGGACCGCGGCCGGACGATCAGCGTCGAGTCCTTCGGCAGCGGGCCGGCGTCCTTGTCGAGCGTGAGGTCCACGACGGCGATCACGCGGCCGTTCTCCAGCTGGCGCGGCTTGAGCGCGGTGACGGCGCCGATGCGCGTCCCGCCGACCTTGACGTCGTTGCCGACCGTGAGCTGGGCGGCGCTCGGGAGCTCGGCCTTGACCTGATAGGTCGGGACGAACGGCAGGCCCTTGTTGGCGTTGTAGGACAGGAAGACGGCGACGAGGATCACGAGCACCGTCGCGGCGCCGATCAGGACCGGGTTTCCGGCGATGCCGCCGCCCCGGCCTCTCATCCGCCGTCCTTTCCGAACAGGAAGTCGAGTAGGCCGTCGGCCGGGTCAGGCGTGGCCGTGGGTGCGGGCGCGGCGGCCGTGGGCGCGGGCGCGGCCGGGGCGGCGGTGGCCTGGGGCGCGGCGGTGGGCGCAAGTCGGATCGT
>JAPDDQ010000119.1 GCA_027587225.1 Solirubrobacter taibaiensis | reverse complement strand
GAAGTTCAAGACGCTATATGATACTCAAAGAATCCCGTAAGGGCGCACTTAGCCATTGAACAAAGTTCAATGGTGCGACAATGGGGAAATCCCCTTTGTAATCCCCTGACCAACCTATTCAGGTTGGTAATTTCGCTAAAGCGAAATTAAAAGAACAAGCAAGGGAAAAGCAGTATGGCAATCTATCATTTTTCAGTGAAAACGATTAGTAGGAGCGATGGTCGTAGTGCCGTTGCTGCTGCTGCTTATCGTGCTGCTGAAAAATTGACATGCGACTATTACGGCAAAGAGCAAGACTACACAAAAAAATCAGGTGTAGAACATACTCAAATATATGCACCCGAAAATACCCAAGAAGAGTTATTAGATCGTCAAACGCTTTGGAATACAGTAGAAAAATCAGAGCGCAGAAAAGATGCTCTGCTAGGACGTGAATTTGAAATAGCCTTTCCTTCAGAACTCAATGCTCAACAACGGCAGGCCATGCTCGATGAGCTATGTCACGATTTAGTAAAAAAACATGGCGTGATTGTTGATGCAGCGATTCATGCACCACACATTGATGGTGGATCTGATGAACGCAACTATCACGCACACATCATGTTTACGACTAGAGCGATTGACCCCGAAAACGGTGAATTTTCAGCAAAAAAATATCGGGATTTCAGTCGTGACCATGGCACAGAAACAGTCAGCCGGTGGCGAAAAGACTTTGCAGATCTTGCAAACAGACATTTAGAGCAAGCTGGCGTTGATGTACGTATTGATCATCGCAGCTATGCTGATCAAAACCACGGATTACAAGCAACGTCACATGAAGGCCCATCTGTTACCGCTTTGCGTAGACAATACGAGAGAGAACAGCAAAAGCCATTTAATGAAAGAAATCATGAAATCGTGCTTCCAGCATTGGCAAAACAGAATGACGCTATCAAACTGTTTAATCTTGAGCTTGAGATTACTGCGACTGAAAAACTCATCAAAACAATGCAGCACGAAGCAAAAAAAACATTCGAGAGCATTTTAAGCGAAGAAAAAACGACTAATTTCGAAAATTTTGATCAAATTCTTCAAAAATCACATGAAACGAGAAGCGAAAAAAATATTTTTGATACGCTCAACTCAAGTATCTCCCGTTTGAGAAAAGCAGGACTGTTTTCACAACTTGATGCAAGCATTAATAATCAAGCAGAAGCAGAAAGTCAGGCCAGGCTCCAGGCCGAATCAAGAGCTAAGCTTGAAGCTGAGCATATCGCAAAAGAAGAGCAGCGTTTGAAAGCCCAGGCTGAGGCCAAGACAAAACTTGAAGCGGAACGTCAGGCCAAAATCAGGGCGGAAGCAGAGAGCCTAGCTCAAGCGAGGAGGAATGATTTCAACCCTTTAGATTAGAGGTTCGTTATGAGCGA
>JAPDDQ010000118.1 GCA_027587225.1 Solirubrobacter taibaiensis | reverse complement strand
ATTATCCGTGGTGAATCCACTCAAAAGGAGGAGTTTTCCAAAATGCTAGATGATATGGCACAGGAAATAGGAGTGCTAGGCACTCCAAACAGCGACATTTCAGCAGTCAATGCCGAAGTGATCCGCCTGCAAGATGAAGCAGCTCAGAAGCCTGATCATTGGCTGCATGACGGCTTAAAATCACATTTTGAAGAAATTCAGCAGCAATTGTCAGACCTTAAACGCTAGGATTATGTAGTCAAACTAATCAAAACCGTGAAACAACGATCAAATATTAAGCGTGGAACGTGAAAAATCAATAAAAAAGCCCAACCCTTACCGATTGGGCTTTTCAATATCAGATAAAGCAATGATTTTTATAAGATAAAATATTGAATTTCGCATAAGGTGTATTATGTTAATTTTAAATAATTTAAATATTTACTGATCCTAGACAGTATCGTGGACAACCAGCCCCTCTAAACTTTTAATATATTTCTGTTCAAAGGCTTCTGGACTTAACCAGCCGTTTGCAGAATGTCTTCTGATCCGATTGTAATAAATTTCAATATAGTCAAACAAGACAGCATTCGCTTCTTTTCGAGTCGAAAATACACTGCCATGTACCACATGACCTTTTAATGTATGAAAGAAGCTTTCAGTCACTGCATTATCCCAACAGTTTCCACGTCTAGACATACTCTGAGTACAATCATTTTTCAGTAACAGCGCTCTAAAATCACGACTACAGTACTGTGAGCCTTGGTCCGAATGAACCATAACACCAGTTGGATAACCCTGACGAGCCATTGCATAGTTAAACGTATCACACACCAACTGGCGGTCTATTCGATGGCTGGTTTGCCACCCCACGATACGACGGCTAAATAAATCTAGCATCACACATAAATACAACCAACCTTCTTTAGTGCGGATATAGGTAATGTCTGTTGTCCAGACTTTATTAGGCTGAGTAACTGTAAATTGGCGACCCAACAAGTTGGGTGCTGTAGGCAAACGATGGGTTGAATCAGTCGTATGCTTGTATTTACGCGCAATCCTGCTACGTAAACCAAGCTTTTTTAGCATCCTTCCAATAGTACGTTCGCTCATGTTGTAACCTAAATCATGCATGTCATGTACTAATGAAGGTGCACCCAATCGTGCATGATGCTGCCAATATACGGCTTTTAAGTCATTATATTTCTGTGCCGTATTGGCTTGACGTTTTCGCCAGGCATAATAGCCTGAAGTGCTGACACCTAGGTATTTACAGGCAGAAGATACGGTGACTTCATTCATATCTAGATCTTGAATTACCGTGTACTTTTCTTGGCATGATCTGTTAGAAAGTACACATGCGCTTTTTTTAAGATGTCATTGGCTTCCTTGAGCTGTTTGACTTCTTTCTCTAATTCCACGATCCGC
>JAPDDQ010000117.1 GCA_027587225.1 Solirubrobacter taibaiensis | reverse complement strand
CACCAAAATTCTAGACACACATAACCATCTTTTGGACTGCCACCACTCTCCTAGACAAATTTCGTCTATTCTTTTTGCATAGGAGAGAACATTATGAGTGGACAACGATACACCCCAGAATTTAAAGATGAAGCTGTTAAATTGATTACCGAACGTGGATATTCTGTCACTGATGTGGCTGAACGTTTAGGTGTATCACAGCACAGCATTTATAAATGGCTAAAGGCCGTACAGCCTTTACGCAACAACCCTGATGAACATGAACTACTCGAAGCAAAGAAAGAGATCCTTCGTCTTAAAAGTCAGCTTAAGCAAACTGAAGAAGAGCGAGATATCTTAAAAAAGGCCGCAAGGTACTTTGCAAGCCTGCCCGAGTAAAGTATCAGTTTATCCTTGAGTACAGCCATCAATTTAAGATTAAAACGATGTGTCGGGTTCTTAAGATTGCTCGTGCTGGCTATTACGCCTGGCTACATGAACCCGAATCAGGCAGAACAATTGAAGACAAACGGTTATTACAACTGATCCGCTCTTCTTATGATGCCAGTTATGGCATCTATGGTTATCGTCGCATCACGCTGGATCTTAAAGAGCTAGGTGAAAGCTGTGGCCCCAATCGTGTGCTGAAGATCATGAAGAACAATGGCATTGCCGCTGTTCGAGGATATAAAAAGCATAAAAGTTATGGTTGTGGCCGTCCTCCGATTGTGCCACCAAATCACTTAAATCGAGAGTTCGCTGTGAGCACCCCTGATACTTCCTGGGTGACTGATATTACCTACATCCGTACTTGGCAAGGCTGGTTATATCTGGCTGTGGTTCTCGATTTATATTCAAGGAAAGTCATCGGTTGGTCAATGAAACCTACGCTTGCCAAGGATATCGTTTTGGATGCACTTTTAATGGCGGTATGGCGACGCAGACCCAATGAACCTGTGATCATACACTCAGACCAAGGCTCACAATACAGTAGCGGAGACTGGCAGAAATTCTGTCAAAAGCATAATTTAGTTCCGAGTATGAGTCGTCGTGGAAACTGTTGGGACAATGCTGTTGCTGAATCCTTTTTTAGTAGTTTAAAGAAGGAAAGAATTAAAAAGAGCATCTATAAAACACGAGAAATGGCCCGTGCGGATGTGTTTGATTATATCGAGATGTTTTACAATCGAATCAGGCGTCATTCGCATCTCGATGGGATGAGCCCAGAAGCATTTGAGACAGCTTCAAAATGAGGCGGTCTCATGTCTAGGATACTGGGAGCAGTCCAATTAAAAATAAAAATTCAACTCATAAGATGATAGGGAATCAATAATGGCTAATCATTTTGGACTTAACCGAGAGCAAATAGCTCGTGCAGCGATGCGAACAGCATTAGAAAATCAACAAGCTGAAGATAGTGTCGAGTTATTT
>JAPDDQ010000116.1 GCA_027587225.1 Solirubrobacter taibaiensis | reverse complement strand
CATAATCCCATATTTCTCTTTAAAATCACGATTACTAATTGTTAAAAGTGGCGTTAATAATGGTTTAACTAGCTCAGGATCCGGCTCCATCTCAGGATGATTATGAAAATCCATTCCTTTGTTTTTCGGGCAAACAGTCTGACACGTATCACATCCATATATACGATTTCCTATTTTATCGCGATATTCTTCAGGTAGGAATCCTTTCGTCTGTGTTAAAAACGCAATGCACTTCTTCGAATCTAACTGTCCCCCCTGTATTAAAGCACCGGTAGGGCAAATATCGATACATTTCGTACAGCCTCCGCATTGATCTTCTATCGGCTTATCTGGCGGGAATGGAACATTTGTAATCATTTCCCCTAAGTATACGTACGAACCAAATTCAGGTGTAATAATAGAGCAGTTTTTACCGCTCCATCCAATACCAGCACGCTCTGATACAGCTCGATCACTTAATTCACCTGTATCAACCATGGACTTCACTTCTATATCGGGAAGTTTTTCAATTAAATATGCCTCTAATTTTTGCAAACGATCTCGTAAAACAAGATGATAATCTTGTCCCCAAGAAGCACGACAAAAAATCCCACGGCGTTCTCCACGCTTACTTAATGGTGCATTTTTTAATTTTGAAGGATATGCTAAAGCAATCGCAATAATTGATTTAGCACCCGGTAATAAAAGTTGCGGATTCGTTCTCTTCTCTATATCAGGCTCTTCAAATCCAGATTGATAATTTAATTGTTGTTGCTGGATTAAGCGCTGCTTTAATTCCTCAAAAGGAGAAGCGCTCGCAAAGCCTATTTTATCTATGCCAATTGTTTTACTATACGCAATTACATCTTGCTTTAATTGTTCAAAATCCACTCTTAATCGCCTCCTCAGATGAATCCACCCCTTATGTAACCACTCTATTGGTTAGTAATTCACGTTTGGAATACTATTATTTACTTCTATTTTCGCATGTAATTATATTTTTCAAACATTAAAAAACGCAATGCCTCGTTTATCTCGGAAACGAAACACTGCGTTGATCACAATTTATAGAAAAACATTTAATAAAATTTGGAGCGGGTGAAGAGAATCGAACTCTCGACCAGAGCTTGGAAGGCTCTTGTTTTACCACTAAACTACACCCGCATTAAATTGTAAATGGTGAGCCATGAAGGACTCGAACCTTCGACCCTCTGATTAAAAGTCAGATGCTCTACCAACTGAGCTAATGGCTCTTAATGGCTGGGCTAGCTGGATTCGAACCAGCGCATGACGGAGTCAAAGTCCGTTGCCTTACCGCTTGGCTATAGCCCATTAATATTTACTAGTATGGTTATCTTTTCAAAAAAATAAACCCTCTCAGGTTATTTTAAAGAAAATGGTGGAGGGGGGCAGATTCGAACTGCCGAACCCGAAGGAGCGGATTTACA
>JAPDDQ010000115.1 GCA_027587225.1 Solirubrobacter taibaiensis | reverse complement strand
CTGAAAACAGATCAGTATTATTTAAAGTCATCGGATGAAATGGAAGCACTATTTTCCCATGCGCCGGAAGCAATCCAAAATACAATAAAAATTGCAGAGCGTTGCCAAGTAGAAATACCGTTCCATGTAAATCAACTTCCGAAGTTTCCTGTTCCGTCTAATGAAACGAGTGATATATACTTGCGTCGTGTTTGTGAAGAAGGTTTGCGGAAACGATATGGTGAACCGAAAGAAGTGCATATAAAGCGTTTGGATCATGAATTAAATGTTATTTCTCGTATGGGATTTAGTGATTATTTCCTCATCGTATGGGATTTTATGAAGTATGCACATGAAAATCATATTCTAACAGGACCAGGTCGTGGATCGGCAGCTGGTTCACTCGTTTCATACGTATTAGAAATTACAGATATTGATCCAATTGAATACGATCTATTATTTGAAAGGTTTTTAAATCCTGAACGTGTGACGCTTCCCGATATTGATATTGATTTTCCAGACGTAAGACGTGATGAGATGATTCGCTATGTGAAAGATAAATACGGTCAGCTCCGTGTTGCGCAAATTGTAACGTTTGGTACGCTTGCAGCAAAAGCGGCAATTAGAGACATTGCCCGCGTAATGGGGCTTCCGCCGCGAGATATTGATATATTTTCAAAACTTATTCCATCAAAGCTTGGTATAACGTTAAAAGATGCATATGAAGAATCACAATCACTTCGTGAGTTTATACAAGGGAATCTTCTGCATGAGCGTGTGTTTGAAATCGCAAAACGTGTAGAAGGTTTACCACGTCATACGTCTATTCATGCGGCTGGTGTTATTATGAGTCAAGAACCGCTAACAGGCAGTGTAGCAATTCAAGAAGGACATAACGATGTTTATGTTACGCAATATCCAGCCGATGCGCTAGAAGAACTTGGGTTGCTTAAGATGGACTTTTTAGGATTACGTAATTTAACGTTACTTGAAAATATTATAAAATTTATCGCGAACAAAACAGGGAAAGAAATCGATATAAGAAACTTACCTCTTCAAGATGAAAAGACGTTCCAATTATTAGGGAGAGGGGATACAACAGGTGTATTCCAGCTTGAGTCGGGTGGTATGCGAAATGTACTTCGCGGGTTAAAACCGAATGAGTTTGAAGATATCGTAGCTGTTAACTCGTTATACAGACCAGGACCGATGGAACAGATACCGACTTTTATTGAATCGAAACATGGAAAAAGAAAAATTGAATATTTACATCCGGATTTAAAGCCAATTTTAGAAAGAACATACGGCGTCATTGTATACCAAGAACAAATTATGCAAATTGCATCGAAGTTAGCAGGGTTTTCGCTTGGTGAAGCAGATTTACTGCGCCGTGCAGTGAGTAAAAAGAATCGTGATATTTTAGATCAGGAACGTAAGCATTTTGTCCAAGGT
>JAPDDQ010000114.1 GCA_027587225.1 Solirubrobacter taibaiensis | reverse complement strand
CAACTTTTGCGAGTGCATGTTTTAGAAGCACAAGAGCAACAAAACTCAAAGAAACACTATTGTCCTTATTGCGGCGAAAAGCTACCAGAATAAAAAGTTTTATTGTTTGAAATAAACTGACTTAATTGGCTGTTATAGTAAGTGTAAATTTGAACAATTGTTTTGATTTTGTATATGAGTTTACTGACCTAGGACTTACGCACTATTATTTATAGATTCTCTGTGGTAGCAGATGATTTTTATCGAGAATAAAGTCATCAATGAAGTTTTTGATCATTGGTCTAAATAATTTCTTCTGCCAACGATATATATTTTCAAAGATCCGCTCAAACTGGTTCTTTTGTATCTCAACGTAGGCCATCAAGGCTGAAAAAATATGATTCAAAATCAGTTTAGATCGTCTTACTTGAAACTTTTCAATATGACAAACCTGTTTAATCACCCGGTGATATTGCTCTATTTTCCAATGACTTGAATGTAATTCATGAAAACCCTCAAAGGACAATAAATCATCTTCATCTTGATGCACAATATAAAACCTCTGCTGTTCTTTTAACTGAGTCTTAAATAATTGTACAAAGCCAAAATCTTTGAGCCAGACTACTTGACCCTGATGGAAATCTGGCAATAAACGCAGTTGAAACCATTGTCCTTTTTCTGGGGAAACCTTACGGTTACAGTCGATACCAAACATAAATCGAATACCATATTTTCTTATGGTTTTTAAATTTCCAGTCGATGAATACCAACTATCACCTGTAATAAATTGAATCTTTGCACCCCAACTGAGTACTTCACTTAACATATCCATAAAGTAATCATTCTTGGTTTTACTTTCAGATTTGTCATAAATTCGGAAATTAATTGGAATATTTTGACCATTTTGATCTGTCGCATACAAGGTAATGAGATTAATACCCTTGACGGATCGGTGGTGTTTGCCTGACCAAAAATAGCTAACTAAGTCCATATGTTGACTATATGGTTTATCTAAAACAGTATCATCAATACTGACTATAAGTTTGTTATTATCAATATGTTGAATTGATTCTTGATATAGGTCGTGAGGTGTGTAATCTTCACGCTCTAGAAAGCGATTTACACTATCATGCGAGATATTATAAGTCTCGGCAAGTTGTGTGCAGCTAATAGAGTTCGGTTCTGTCATGAGAAAGCCCATATAAATGGGTAGAGTACAAGTTGCTGTAGAAGCATGTTTAATTCGTCTGATCACAGATACTTTATAAAGTATTTTAGTACTTTTTTGAATCCGTCAATGCGTAAGTCCTATTTTATAAGTATATTTAGAGGCTTCTAAATTATGTATTCAGATTTTGCACTTGCTAAATACTCTAAATTCAACTTATTTTTTAATGCTGGATAATTAAAAGTAACACCATATTTTTGACTTATTGAGATTAAACTTAGTAAAGCTG
>JAPDDQ010000113.1 GCA_027587225.1 Solirubrobacter taibaiensis | reverse complement strand
GCCTGATTGATCTAAATACATTGATCAGCGATCTAAACAAAAAAGGCGTTACGGTTGTTTTTCATCAAGAACGCATGACGTTTAGCCCAGACCGTGAACAAGAACCGTTGCAACAGCTCATGTTTAACATGCTTGCATCATTTGCACAGTTTGAACGCCAGATCATTAAGCAAAGACAAGCTGAGGGCATTGCTAAGGCTAAAGAAAGAGGTGAATACATGGGACGCAAAAAGACAATTGATGATTCTGCAATCATTGAAGCAATGAGCAAAGACGGCGCGTCATTTAGAAAAGTTGCTAAAGAGCTGAGTGTGTCATTGTCCACAGTTCAAAGAGCAATGAAGAAACATAGCCCAGCGTGTTAATCGGGGGCTAATCATGACTATTCAAAAACGCTTAAATAAAGATTCTGTGCAATTGATTAAAATTGCACACCGTGTTGAGTTCGTTAGACTACAACATGAGAGCGGCTCTCAGAAAGTTATTGCACAGATCTACATTGCACATGATGCTTAGCCGATTCGTGCAATGGCTGGCGACTTAACATGGGACGCTCACGACATAGAAAAATCTAAGCGTTCTATTCGTAGACACAACAAGACTTGTTTAATTATTGATAGACGTGATCAGATTGTAAGTTAAACATTCAATAAAGCCCTCAGATTAGAGTGAGGGTTAATCTAATGATTGGCATAAGCACACAATTAGTCGCCCTTAATTACTTCAAAACCGCTCTAAGCCCACGACCAAAACGACCAACGAAAGAGGCAAAAAAAGCTAATATCTGATTTAGGCTTAAATGCTATCACTTAACAATCCTTTTTTCTTTCTTCTGTAGTATGTTGCTTGCCCTATTCCTAATTCTTCCGAAGGCTTCATAGAACGCTCTGAATCGTCCTTACAGCCACGTTTAGACTTCTTACCACCAACAGTGCCCTTACGGCTCTGCCGATCAATGAATTCCTGATAGCAATAAGCATCTTTCTTCCAACAATAACGAGCAATCGACTTAGCAATGCCTTTCACTTCGCCATGCGTCATAGGTTGATTAAGCCCTTGGTTTAAGCCTGAACAATGCTTAACAACGCAATCTAGCCACGCTGTATAGGTGCTGCCTCTGTATTGCCTAACTTCCTTATACGCCCAGTGCCTAGCTGTATGAAACACAAAACAGTTGCGCCCTAAGCCAATAGCATCATCCTGTTTGATTTCTTTATTCGCATCTTTCCAGCTTAGCTCTAAATTTTTGGCTAATTCATTCAGCGAATACGGTTTATCACGCAGACAATAAGTTTTCCATGAATCAGAAAAAGGATTCTTTGCCACCAAGCCTACATACGCTGGGTCTGCTTTGAATAACTCCAGTAGTTTTTGCTGAATAGCATTGGCGTAAAGAATTGGTTTTTGTCGGCTAGCATCCGTTGTATAGATAGGAACTTTTAGCTGAAATAAGATA
>JAPDDQ010000112.1 GCA_027587225.1 Solirubrobacter taibaiensis | reverse complement strand
GTAGAATAGATAAACAAACTGCATATGGAAAGGCTCCTGTGGGTGTTGCGGGGCGTGCAAAACGTTTTTCTGTGCCTGTAATTGCTATTGGAGGGTCTGTATCATCTGATTATTCAGCTGTGTACGAGAAAGGAATAGATGCGGTATTTAGTATTACAACGAGACCGATGACACTAGAAGAAGCATATAAAGTAGCAGAAGAAAATATTGAAATGACAACGAAGAATATTGCAACAGTGTGGAAAATAGCATCAGAAAAACACTTCTAAATATAGGAGTGTTTTATTATTATTATTTAATAATAGTGATTGCGATTGTTTCATTAAGTTAACTTTATACATAGAATAGTCTTAAAATTTGGTTTTCAACGTGAATATAAGTGAATAAATTGTATATCCATACAGAAAAATGTCGAGTTGAGTCAGACTATATAAAAGATTTAAAATATTTAGTGAAGGCATAAAAGGGGGATACTATCTATGAAAAAAGAAATCTCAGTTATTGGAGTTCCAATGGATTTAGGACAGATGCGTCGTGGAGTTGATATGGGACCGAGCGCGATCCGTTATGCAGGGGTAATTGAAAGAATTGAAGAAATTGGATATGACGTTAAAGATATGGGAGATATATGTATAGAGAGAGAAAAAGAGATAGATGAAAATACAAAATTAAGAAACCTTACACAAGTTGCAACTGTATGTAATGAATTAGCAAGTAAGGTGGATCATATTATAGAAGAAGGTCGTTTTCCACTTGTATTAGGTGGTGACCATAGTATTGCTATCGGTACATTAGCTGGTGTAGCAAAACATTATAAAAACTTAGGCGTTATTTGGTATGATGCACACGGTGATTTAAATACAGAGGAAACTTCACCATCTGGAAATATTCATGGTATGTCACTTGCAGCAAGTTTAGGTTATGGACATTCTTCACTTGTAGATTTATACGGAGCATATCCAAAGGTGATAAAAGAGAATGTCGTAATTATCGGTGCGCGTGCATTAGATGAAGGAGAAAAAGATTTCATTCGCAATGAAGGTATTAAAGTGTTCTCAATGCATGAAATTGATCGTATGGGGATGACGGCTGTTATGGAAGAAACAATCGCATATTTATCTCATACTGATGGTGTACACTTATCATTAGATTTAGATGGTCTTGATCCTCATGATGCACCAGGTGTTGGGACGCCTGTAATTGGTGGTCTATCTTATCGTGAAAGTCACTTGGCGATGGAAATGTTAGCAGAAGCGGATATTATCACATCTGCTGAATTTGTTGAGGTAAATACGATTTTAGATGAGAGAAATAGAACGGCAACAACAGCAGTTGCTTTAATGGGTTCTTTATTCGGTGAAAAACTAAAATAAATGTAAGAAAAGCAACTGAGAAGTTGCTTTTTTTATTTGAAAATAGGCGTATAATAATGATTTATATTATACTGTAAGATAAAAAT
>JAPDDQ010000111.1 GCA_027587225.1 Solirubrobacter taibaiensis | reverse complement strand
GAAATATATTTATTTCAAAGGGTTATTCTATGCTTAATTATACTTGTAAATACAGTGCAACGATCTTCTCTCTAGATTACTCACTGAAACGTGCTCATCATTATGCTGATAAGACGATGCTATCTACAGTTTTATCAAGATTTTGTAAATCTTTACGGAACGTTTCCTTGGCAGAGTAAAACTTGAAGTGCGACATAAACCACCTAATTAATTTAAAGGGTTTATGGAGTATATAAAATTGTCATACCATCATCTTAACTTTGAAGATCGTACTGCATTAATGCTTGAGTCAAGAAAAGAAGGCTTTTCAGCCAGAAAATTTGCTGAACTCATTAAAAGACATCCTAGTACGATCTATCGTGAGCTTAAAAGAAATAGCATCAATGACGTTTATCAAGCTCGATATGCTTCTGATAACACCTTCGCTAGACGTAGACGTGGTCACAGAAAACTCAAAATCGATTCAATCCTCTGGAAATTTATTGTTGAAGCGATCCGTTGTTTATGGTCTCCTCAGCAAATAGCAAAGCGTTTAAAGACATTTCCTGATTTGGATCAAACAATGAATGTAAGCCATACAACGATTTATTCAACGATACGAGCATTACCAAAGGGTGAGTTGAAAAAAGACTTATTATCCTGTCTGCGTCATGAAAATAAAAAGCGAAAAGCTAACGGTGAACCTAAAAAAGATTCTATATTACAGGATATTAAAACTATTCATGAGCGCCCAGCCGAAGTTCAAGAAAGAAAAATACCGGGTCATTGGGAAGCTGATTTAATTAAAGGTAAAGACAATAAAAGTTCGATAGCAACACTTATTGAACGAAATACACGGCTCTGTATCTTGGCAACATTACCTGATGCAAAGGCAGAATCAGTGCGCAAGGCTTTAACTGAAGCTCTGAAATATTTACCTGCAGAACTGCGTAAAACGTTGACCTATGACCGTGGACGCGAGATGGCAGAACATAAAATACTTGAAGAAGATTTAGGCATAGATGTATATTTCTGTGACCCACATTCACCCTGGCAAAAAGGCACATGCGAAAATATGAATGGTTTAATTAGGCAATATTTACCTAAAGGGATTGATTTAAATCAGGCAGATCAGCATTATTTAAATCAAGTTGCCATGTCACTGAATACTCGTCCTAGAAAAGCGTTAGATTGGCTTACACCATTAGAGAAATTTGCTCAGCTTGTTGATTATCATAAGACTTTTCAAACTGTCGCACCTCATGTTTGAATTCGCCGTAAGTTATTATGTTTAAACGAATAATAGATATATTAATAGCAAGTTTAGCATTAGTGTTGCTTGCACCTTTATTCATTATCGTAGCGATTAAAGTCCGTGAAAATCTAGGTTCTCCAATTTTCTTCTATCAGGAGCGCCCTGGACGAAATGGGAAGCTTTTCAAAATGATAAAATTTCGTTCAATGAAAGATGCTTTTGATCACAATGGAAATCCTTTAGCCGATGAAAAGAGGATAACCCCA
>JAPDDQ010000110.1 GCA_027587225.1 Solirubrobacter taibaiensis | reverse complement strand
AGCTTTAGAAGACTTAGATGAGTATTTATGGTTCTTAGAAGCCAATATTGACCAAAACTAAGTTTAGTTTATTCAAGACGAAAAAAGAGGACAGTTCAGTCCACTGCTGTCCCACAAATATCACAAGAAGAACCTCAATTGAGGTTCTTCTTGTTTTCGCCATTTTTTATCAGGCACAAAGAGTGACCTTAAAAGTTTCCTTTCAAATAAATTGACCTGAATAATTCTCAGTAAACGCTGAACACTCCATCCTTCTTGTGCCATGTGTTTAGCGAAGTTCACCAGCAAATAGGCAATTAATGCAATCCATATTTGCGTTTGTATCGCATTGCGGCTTCGACCTAGAAATGACTTCAGTTTTAAATTCTGCTTGATGGCTTTAAAGAATAACTCAATCTTCCAGCGGTCTTTATAAATTGCAGCAATGGTGGATGCTGCCAGATGAAAGTTGTTGCTCAGAAATTCGAATGTTCTTTTCTTATCTGTATCATAAAACTCTATACGTCTTAATAATTTAGGTGCACCTCTTTTCTTGGCATGCGCACTGCTCAATTCAATACATTCATCCGCAATAATCCCTTTAGTCGCTAATACGCTGCGGCTTGATTTAACTTGATAAACTGTCTTTGGGCGTAGCCGGGTTACAAAGCTGACGTTCTGAAGTGTCAACTGAGCAAACCATTGATAATCAACATATCCTTTATCAAAGACGATAATGCTGCCAGCAGGAAATTTAAATGCTCTGCCTTGCACCATATCATTTTCAATACCATCCCCAAGCGCTACAAATTCAGGAATGGTATTGCTGTGATTTAAGCCAACACTGAGTTTAATACTGGCTTTGGATTCATGCACTTTTGCCCATGCGCACAATGACAGTGAAAGATCAATATGACTGGCATCTAGTGAATACAGCGGATTTTTGAATCTAAATTTATGTGCAGTTTTAGAGTTTTCACAGCGCTGAAGCAGCTGTGTGAACAATTGCTGATACAGGCTGGCGGGCTGTTCTTCGTTGAGTCTTGCTAAGGTGCTTCGCGCAATTCTCTTCGCGCCAAGATGATAGAGCTTTTCCTGCTGGGATTCGAGATTGGATTGAATGTCTCTTAAGCTTTGCCGACAAGAAAGTTGGGACATCAATATGGCAACAAACTGATCCCAGCGGGTGGCTGATCTTAATTTTTGCCCAGAGTGGTGCAGTTTAGCCAGACGTTCAAAATCTTGTCTTAGAATGGGTTTGAGTAATTGATGAAATACGGTATTCTGATGTGACAAAACCTGAGTCCTTTATAGTTAAAGTGTTTGTTTGCACTCATATTTTAACTATTTAGACTCAGGTTTTTTTATTTAGAGCAAACTATGGGACAGTAGTGAGCTAAGGCTTCCTTTTTTTATGCTGCCAATATTTCCTCTAGAAGTTCATCACTAGGCGCAAAGTAATAGGCACCATCAACTGCTGTAGTGAAATGTAATAGGCGATCATGAATGCCATCACCAGCAGTTCCGAACATACGCTGTAACATTGCATCAATAATATTTAGATC
>JAPDDQ010000010.1 GCA_027587225.1 Solirubrobacter taibaiensis | reverse complement strand
CGACTTGCCCCGCGCCGCCCCGTCTCGCGACTCGCCCCGTGCGCCTCGCCCGCCCCGCCGCGCGACTCGCCCCGCCCGCCGCGCGACTCGCCCAACCGCGCGTCCGGCGTGGTCAGCGCGCGCGGCTCTTCGCGAACAGCCGCGAGAACCGGCCAGTGCGCTGCGGCTGCGCCGCGAGCCACTGGTCATACGACGGCATCCGCCCGGCCCGCTTCTCGGCCAGCGCGCACTCGGTGTGGGCGTGCCGGCGGCGCCGCGTGTCGCCTTCCGGAAGCACCAGGACGTGCTCCATCAGTGCGGGAAGGTGCTCTTCGCAGAACGGGCAGCGGTAGGTGACCGGCTTCAAATTGGCCGCCGGCCGCACTGCCCACCATTTCGGTGCGTCATGGCTCAGAACGCGGAACCCTAGTGGTTCCGCAGCGCCTTGATCAACTCGTCCTTGTTCATGTCCGAGCGGCCCTCGATGCCGATCTCCTTCGCGCGCTCCTCGAGATCGTCCTTGGTCCAGTCCTCGTAGGCCGGCGCTTTGCCGCCCTTCTTCGCCGTCGAGTGGGTGCTGGAGTTGGCGATCCGCGCCGCCTTCTCCTTGCTCTCCCCCTGCTCGCGCAGTGCTTCGTACTGCTTGTCGTCCTTCACGGACGGCCCGTGGTCCTTGGTCGCCATGCGGCAGATCTACCCACGTCGCCAGCGCGCGACGCCCTCGCCCCCGACCGGATCGTCCGGCGGCGCGTCGAGCGCCTCGATCCGCGCCCGCGCCGCGTCGTCCGCCTCGCGCAGCAGGTCGTAGTCCTCCTGTCCCGCCGGGTACGCGCCCACCACCCGGAAGTCACCCGACGCCGACGCGCGCCGATGCCCCGTCCCCGCCGGGAGCACGACGACGTCACCCGCCGACACCTCGAACGACTCTCCCTGCGGCCCGCCGAGCTCGAGCACCGCGCTGCCCGAGATGACCGCAAGGACCTCGTGCGAGGTGGAGTGGAAATGGTGGAAGTCGAACACACCGTTGACCCAGGACCCGCCCCATCCGTGCGAAGCGAACAGCCCCTGCACGTCGCTCACATTCACGCCACGGTAGATCAGCACCTCGAACCGCGGGTGGTTCGGGGATGACGTCGCCGGGCGGAGCCGCCCAGGTCTCGAGCCGCATCAGTCGTCGTAGGCGCTGGACTCGAGCACGCCGAAGACCGCGCCCTGCGGATCGAGGAAGACGGCGAACTGCCCCGACGGCACCGGGATCGGCCCGTTCATCAGCTTCGCGCCGAGGCCCTCGGCGCGCTCGATGACCGCGTCGACGCTCGCGTGCCCGAAGTACGGCATCCAAGCCGAGGGCCCGTCGAGCGGCATCACGCCGCCGTTTGTCCGGTCACCGTTCTTGATCGAGGTGTAGCCCCCGGCGTTCGGGATCTCCTCGAAGGTCCACCCGAACAGCGCGCCGTAGAAGTCGGCCGCCGCGTCGGGCTTGGCGGTCACGAGGTCGTTCCACGCCATCGCGCCCGGCTGGTTGACGAGGTACGCGCCGATGTTGTCGCCCGGCTCCCAGAGGTAGATGATCCCGCCGGTCGGATCGGCGAGCGCTGCCGACCGACCCGCCGTCATCACGTCGAACGGCTCCGCGAGCACCTGCGCGCCCAGCCCGCGCGCCGCCTCGACCGTCTCGTCGACCGACGCCACCGTCACGTAGCAGTTCCAGTGCGGCGGGTCCTCACTCTGGTACAGCGCCGCGACGCTCTTGTCGTCGACCTGCGCCATCGAATACACCATGTCGGGGCCGACCGGGCGGTCGTCGTACGACCACCCGAACAGCTCCGTGTAGAACGCCTTTGCCGCGTCGGCGTCGCTCGTGGCCAACTCGGTCCAGGACAGCGTGCCCGGCGCGTAGCTCGTTCGTTCGCCCATGGCCGGATCGTATGCCCGCGCGACCGCGCGCTCACGCCCCAACCCGTCGGCGTCAACGGCTCGCCGGCCTTGGCCCGCGAGCCATGCCCACGGCTACGCCTTGGCGGTGAGCGTCTCCAACGCCGCGTTGAGCGTCTCGCTCGGGCGCATCACCGCGGTCGCCTTCTCGCGATCGACGAAGTAGTAGCCGCCGAGGTCCACGCCCTCGCCCTGCGCCGCGTCCAGCTCGCCGACGATCTTCTCCTCGTCGCCGGCCAGGCGCTCGGCGAGCGGCTTGAACGCGTCCGCGAGCTCCGCGTCGTCGGACTGGTTCGCCAGCGCCTGCGCCCAGTACAGCGCGAGGTAGAAGTGACTGCCGCGGTTGTCGAGCTGATGGACCTTGCGCTGCGGCGACTTGCCGTTCTCCAGCAGCGCGCCCGTCGCCTCGTCCAACGTCGTCGCCAGGATCTTGGCGCGCGGGTTGTCGGTCTTGTCGGCCAGGAACTCGAGCGACACCGCCAGCGCCAGGAACTCGCCGAGCGAGTCCCAGCGCAGGTGGTTCTCCTTGACCAGCTGCTGCACGTGCTTGGGCGCCGAGCCGCCCGCGCCCGTCTCGAACAGCCCGCCGCCCTGCATCAGCGGCACGATCGAGAGCATCTTCGCGCTCGTGCCGAGCTCGAGGATCGGAAACAGGTCGGTCAGGTAGTCGCGCAGCACGTTGCCCGTGACCGAGATCGTGTCCTCGCCGCGCTTGGCGCGCTCGAGCGTGAACCGCGTCGCCTCCGCGACCGGCAGGATCTCGATCTGCAGCCCGTCCGTGCCCTCCTCGGCGAGGTAGGCCTCGACCTTCTTGAGCAGCTCGGCGTCGTGCGCCCGCGTGCGGTCCAGCCAGAACACGGCCGGCGCACCGGTCGCCCGCGCGCGCTCGACCGCGAGCCGTACCCAATCGCGGACCGGCGCGTCCTTGGTCTGGCACGCGCGCCAGATGTCGCCCGCCTCGACCTCGTGCTCGATCAGCGTGTCGCCCGCGCTGTTCACCACACGCACGCGACCGTTGGCCGCGATCTCGAACGTCTTGTCGTGGCTGCCGTACTCCTCGGCCTTCTGCGCCATGAGGCCGACGTTCGGCGTGGTGCCCATCGTCGTCGGGTCGAACGCCCCGTGCTCGCGGCAGAAGTCCAGCGTCTCCGCGTACAGCGCCGCGTACGAGTGGTCCGGGATGACCGCCTTGGTGTCCTGCGTGTCGCCGTTGGCGTCCCACAGCTGGCCCGACGAGCGGATCATCGCCGGCATCGACGCGTCGATGATCACGTCGCTCGGCACGTGCAGGTTCGTGATCCCGCGGTCGGAATCCACCATCGACAGGGCGGGCGCCGTCTCGTACGTCTTGTCGATCGCGGCGCGGATGGCGTCGCCCTCGCCGTCCGGGAGGTTCTCGAGCGCCGACAGGATCGCGCCGAGACCGTTGTTCGGGCTCGCGCCGAGCTTCTCCAGCGCATCGTGGTGCTCGGTGAACACACCCGCGAAGAACGCGCGCACGGCATGGCCGAAGATGATCGGGTCCGAGACCTTCATCATCGTGGCCTTCAGGTGCAGGGAGAACAGCAGGCCCTGCTCCTTGGTGTCGGCGATCTGCTCGGCCAGGAACGCGTCCAGCGCCCGCGCGCGCATCACCGCGCCGTCCACGACCTCGCCCGCCTGCACCTTGATGCCGCTCTTGAGCACCGTCGCCGCTCCATCGGCCCCGACGAACTCGATCCGCAGCTCGTCCTCGGCCGGCAGCGTCGTCGAGAGCTCCGTCGAGCGGAAGTCGCCGTCCGTCATCGTCGCCACGTGCGAGCGACTGTCCTTCGACCACGCCCCCATCGAGTGCGGATGCGCCTGCGCGTACGACTTGACCGAGGCGGGTGCACGCCGGTCGGAGTTGCCCTCGCGCAGCACCGGGTTGACCGCCGAACCCTTCACGCGGTCGTACGCCTCGCGCGCCGCCTTCGCGTCCTCGTCGCGCGGGTCCTCCGGGTAGTCCGGGATGTCGTAGCCCGCGTCCTGCAGCTCCTTGATCGCCGCCTTCAGCTGCGGAAGCGAGGCGCTGATATTCGGCAGCTTGATGATGTTCGCGTCCGGCGTCTTGGCCAGCTCGCCGAGCTCGCTCAGCGCGTCCGGCACCCGCTGCGCTTCCGTCAGCCGATCCGGGAACTGCGCGAGGATGCGGCCCGCCAGCGAGATGTCGCGCAGCTCGATGTCGACGCCCGCCTGGGCGGCATAGGCCTCGACGATCGGCAGCAACGAGTGCGTCGCCAGCGCCGGCGCCTCGTCCGTGTACGTGTAGATGAGCTTCATCGCCTGCTCTTCGCGTTCGGGATTCTTCAACGGGCCCCTCGGGCGACGAGGGTACCCATCGGCGATACTCGGAGGCGATGGCGCACGTCTCACCCACTCGGCATCTGCTGAAGGCCAAGGACCTCGCAGACCTGCGATTCAGCGAGCCGCTCGGGGTCGACGACATGGCCGCGGCCGCCGGCCTCTCCCGCGCGCACTTCTCCCGCGAGTTCCGGCGCGAGTTCGGCGAGTCACCCCACGTGTACCTGCTCACCCGCCGGCTCGAGCGCGCCGCCGCGCTGCTGCGCAACACCGACCGCTCCGTCGCCGAGATCTGCTTCGACGTGGGCCTCACGAGCGTCGGCTCCTTCACCACGAGCTTCAAGCGCATGTTCGACGCCACCCCGAAGGAGTACCGGGCGCAGTTCCCGCCCGCCGCCGCGCGAGCCGTCGTGCCCAGCTGCGTCGTCCGTGCGTACGCCCGGCCGCAACACCGCACGTTTCGAGAAGACAAGGGGACAGCGGCTGAATAGCTTGCTGTCCATGAAGCTCGCCACCACACAGATCTGGGTTCACGACCAGGACGAGGCCCTCGCCTTCTACACCGAGAAGCTCGGCTTCGAGGTCCGTGAGGACGTCACCATGCCCGAGATGGGCAACTTCCGCTGGCTGACCGTCGCCCCTCCCGGCGGCGGCGAGACGGCCATCGTGCTGATGGCCGTGCCCGGCGCGCCCGTCTTCGAAGAGGAGACGGTGGAGCTCATCCGCAAGGCCTACTCCCGCGGCGTCGCCACCGCCCTCTTCTTCACCACGGACGACGTCCGCGCCGATTACGAGACGCTCAAGGCGCGCGGCGTCGAGTTCACCGAGCCGCCCGAGGAGCGCCCGTACGGCATCGATTGCGGCTTCCGTGACCCGTCGGGCAACCACTACCGGCTCTCGCAGTTGACCAACGTCGCCACCCCGGCCTAGCCATGTGCGTCTACGGCCAGCCGGGCACGTGGAGTGAACGCCCCGTGCTCGGCGAGTCAGCTCCCCAGGACCGCCTCGATGACCGAGGGCCCGCTGGAGACGGGCACGATCTCGAACTCCACGATGTCCTCCCAGTTGGCGACCCACGCCTGCAACAGCGTGATGTCGTCGCACTCCATCACCTGGAACACGCGTCCTAGGTCCGCCGCCACCCAGCTGGCGACGAATTCGAGCCCGTCCGGCATCAAGCGGCCTTGCTCCCCAAAGCGCTTGTAGATCGGACGGGCGCCGGCCCGGAAGCGTTCGATGACCATGAATTGCATCCCGGAACCCTTTCATGGCGTCGCGCCGCGCAGCAGCCGCTCGATCGCCGCGAGCGCGGCCTCGTCCGGCTCCGGGATCGTGCGCTCCCACTCCCCGAAGACCTCGTCGAGCGCCTCCACACGGTCGATCTCGCGATAGCGATACCGCGGGACGTACCCGAACAGCCGGCCGTCCTCGCCGATGTGCAGGTAGCGCCGGGTGGCGCAGTGCTTGTACGCGTGTGCGCGCACGCCATCCACCTCGAACTCGCTCATCCACATGAACCAGCGGACGAGATGAGGCCCGACGAGATCGATCAGCGGGTCCCAGTTCGGCTTCTCGAACTGGGCGAGCTCACCGGCGAACGTGTGTTCGTATTCCATGTCCCGCAGCATGCGGGAAGCCGCTGCAACGAAACAAGACGTAATTGCCACAAAAGTGTGCCAATTCAGGGGGGCGAAGAATCTGCGTCCCGCCCTAAGAGAGACATGGAAGACCTCACCACACCCCAAGCGCACACCGATCTCGTCGACGCGCTGCTCGAGCTCGCCACCTCCACCAGCGGCATCCTCGACGATCTCACGCGCGCGCACGACGTCGCCGATCGGTCCGCCGCCGTCGACTTCCTGCGCGAGGCGTTTCTCGAGTTGCTCGCGCCGCTCTCGCTGCTGCTCGGCCCGCGTGACCTGCGTGCCGCGACCGCCGCGATCGAGGCCGCCGTGAACATCACGGCCACGCGCTTCGACTTCGCCGCGTGCGACGTCGAGGCCGAGGTCCCCCGGCGCGACCCGCGCACCGCGCACCGTCGCCTCAAGCGCCCCGCGATCCCGCGCAAGCGCAGCACGCGATACTGAGACGCGTGCCGGAGACCTACACGGACGCCCCGCTCCTGAGCGACGCCTTCGATCGAGCGCTGCTACTCGCCACCGACCACCACCGCCGGCACCTCCGCAAGGGCACGACGGTCCCGTACGTGAGCCACCTCATGAGCGTCGCCGCGCTCACCCTCGAGATGGGCGGGACGGAGACCGAGGCGATCGCCGCGCTCCTGCACGATGCCGTCGAGGACGGCGGCGGCCCGCCGATGCTCGCCCGGATCGACGAAGAGTTCGGCGCCGACGCGGCGCGGATCGTGCTCGCCAACTCCGACAGCGACAGCGAGCCCAAGCCGCCGTGGAGCGAGCGCAAGCGCGCGTACATCGACTCAATTGCCCACAAGCAACCCGACGAGCTGCGCGTCTCGCTGGCCGACAAGCTGCACAACGCCCGCGCGATCCTGCTCGACTACCGCACCCACGGCGACGCGATCTGGATGCGCTTCAGCTCGCGTGACGGCGTCCCGATCCGCATGTACTACCGCGGGCTCTACGACGCCTTCGACGCGCGCCGCGACGCGCTCGGCCCGCTCGCTGCGCCTGCGCTGGAGGAGCTCGGCCGCACCGTCGACGAGATCGACCGCCTGGCGAAGTAACCGGTCAGCGCGAGGATCGCGAGCGGGACGAGGATGTACGCGCCCGAGAACGCGAACACGATCAGGACGGCGACGAACGCGATCCGCGCGGCGAGGCGGGCCGCACCCGTGAGGAGCCGGTTGCCGGCCGCCGTCGCAGTGACGTACACGGCGACGAAGAGCGCGCTGGTGGCGCGCATCAGCATGTCGACGTCGATCAGCTCGATCGCGAGGAGCAGCAGCAGCGTGCCGGAGATCGTGGCCATCGCGGCGAGGGCGTGCTTCGGGACGGTGAGCGGCTTCGGTGCGTTGCCTTCGTGTGCGAGCGCGCCGGCGAGGCGCGTCGCCGCGGCCACGTAGGTGTTCATCGTGCCCATCGTGAGCAGGACGGCGAGCAGTGCCGTGATCCGGCGGCCGGGCTCGCCGAGGCCCGCGGCCATCAGGTCCGCGAGCGGGACGTCGGACTGGGCACCGACGCCGATCGTCGCCGCCGCGAGGCCGAGGTAGAGCACGATCACGATCGCCACCGCGGCACCGATCGCGCGCGGGAGTTGCTTCGCGGGGTCCTTGAGCTCGCCGGCGAGGTGCGATCCCGCCTCCCAGCCGACGAACGAGAACATGAGCACGCTCGCCGCGCCGCCGATCGCCAGCCAGCCGTTCGGCGCGAACGGCGTCCAGTTCTCGGCCTCGCTATGCGGGAGCGCGGTGACGACCGCGACGAGCAGCAGTGCGCCCAGCAGGGCCGCGAGCCCGAGCTGCAGACGCGCCGTCGTATGCAGGCTCGCGGCGTTCGTCGCCAGCACGATCGCGATCATCGCCGCGGCCGCCGCGACGGCCGGGCCGCGTCCCGCCCCGAGCAACTCGGCGACGTAGAAGCCACCCACCAGGGCCACCGCCGGCGCACCGATCACAACGCCGCCGAGGAACCACCAGCCCGTTGCCGCGCCGGCGCGACGGCCGAACGCCTTGCGCACGTAGGCCGCCGTCCCGCCCGCCTCGGGCTGCCGCGTACCAAGCGCGGCAAAGGTGGCCGCGAGCGGGATCGACAGCGCCAGCAGTGCAGCCCAGGCGATGATCGATGCCGGGCCCGCCTCACGCGCGGCGACCGCCGGGATGAACAGCACGCCCGGGCCCAGCACGGCACCGACGTAGAGAGCGATGGCGGTGCGCGTGGTGAGCATGCGGACAGTTTCCCGCCGATCGCGGGGCATTTGGTGCTCACTTGTGCGGTGCTAGCCACACCATTCGGCAATGATCTGCCTCAGTGAACGCAACGAGAGGACGATCATGCCCCTAGACCGTGTCGACCGCGAGATGCTGACCATCCTGCAGAGCGACGGACGGATCTCCAACGCCGCCCTGGCCGAGCGACTCCACCTCTCACCCTCGCCGTGCTTGCGCCGGCTGCGCGCGCTCGAGCAGGAGGGTGTGATCAGCGGCTACGCGGCGATCCTCGACCGTCCCCGCCTCGGCCTCGGCCTGACCGTATTCGTCGACCTCAAGGTCGAGCGGCACTCCGAGCAGTCGGCGGCCGAGATCTCACGAGCGCTGTCGGAGGCGCCCGAGGTGATCTCCGCCCACATCGTGTCCGGCGTGGCCGACTTCCGGCTCGAGGTCGTCGTCTCGGACCTCGCCAGCTACGAACGGCTGCTCTTCGACCTCCTGCTCAAGCTCCCGCACGTGACCGACGTCCGCTCGGACTTCGCGCTGCGCACCGTGAAGTCCGCCGGGCCGCTCCCCCTTTAGGCCGATCGAACGCGGCAGCCGGCTTCGCCGGCGCCATGCGCGATCGGGAAGAGATCGCGTCGCGGATCTCTAGGCGGCCTCCTCGATGCCCTCGTAGATGTTCCGGTACGGCACCACCTCCCCGCTCACGCCGTCGATCACCGTGCGGTCGTCGAGCGGCCGGTCGAGCAGCACGTAAGCCGGCGCGTCGATCGGCTCCCCGTCCTCGCCGACCACCGACATGCAGACCGTCCCGAACACGACCACGGTCTCGTCGTCCTCGGCGATGACGATGTCGTCCACGTGCTGCGCGCCCTGGACGACGTACCGCAGCTGCAGCACGCAAGGGTCGCGTTCCATGTAGCCCGAGCACGCGCGGGGCCGGAGCTGGCGCGGCACATCGCCCACCACCCACACGTCCACTTCCTCGCCCAGCACCTCGGCGACGCGCTTGCGCACGTGCACCTCATCGCGACCGGATACGCACACGTGCGTCCCGCGCCGGTCGATCTCCACCGAGAGAACCGCGATGCCCTCCTTGAGCAGCGCGACGTGATCCTGAGGGCTGACTTCGTTCATGCCGTCAAGCTCCCACGGGATCGGCCCGATCCGGCTCCGAGCGCGTGAGATTTCACAGAGACGGCACAGTTCCGTGACAGAGCGAGGGGGCGAAGTCTCATTCGCACGCCCTACACAGAGCATGGAATCCGTTCAGACCTTCATGCTCGCGCTGCTCGACGTCGGCGACCGCCTGACCCGGCTCGTCGACAACCTGGTCGCGGGCTACGTCGAGTCCGCCGGCTGCAGCGAGGACGAGGCGACCGCCGAGATCCTCGCGATGATCTTCGGCACCACGAGCACGCGCATGGCCTCCGTCCCGGACGAAGACTTCGAGCGCGCGACGAAGCTCATCCGACGAGCGTTCATGGTGCTCCTCGCCGACGTCGAGCAGGCGGCCGAGTTGGCCCGGCGGCAACACTTCGGCCACCACATCCCGTCGCTTCACGGCCGTCCAGTCTGACGGTGTTGCACCGTAAGGATCAGTGTTACACT
Organism: Solirubrobacter taibaiensis; assembly: GCA_027587225.1. Lineage (GTDB taxonomy): Bacteria > Actinomycetota > Thermoleophilia > Solirubrobacterales > Solirubrobacteraceae > Solirubrobacter > Solirubrobacter taibaiensis. The sequence continues at coordinate 163,992 of JAPDDQ010000010.1, read as the reverse complement.
GACGGCGTGCCGACGACGCGACCACGGCTGATGATCACGGAGACCGACGAGGTCGCAGAAGCGCTCGACGTCGCGGCGACGCGATGGCCGGAGACGAAGTCCCGGCGTGAGCTCCTACTCCGACTCGCGATGGAAGGCCGCATCGCAGTCGAGCGTCAACAGGACGAGGAGATCGCCCTACGCCGCATCGCGATCCGCGAGACGAGCGGCGCGCTGACCGGAACCTACGAGCCGGGGTACCTCGACCGCCTACGCGACGAATGGCCGGCGTGATCGTCCTCGATGCAAGCGCGCTGATCGCGCATCTCAACGCCGACGACGCGCAGCACGACCGCGCCGTCGAGCGGATGATCGAACTGGCCGAGCATCCGCTCGGGTGCAGTTCGATCACGCTCGCGGAGGTGTTCGTCGGCCCCGCACGAGCCGGGCGGCTCGCGGATGCCGAGCGGGTGGTGCGTGAACTGGGCGTCACCGAGATCAGGCTGGGTGAGGGCACGGCTCCGCGTCTCGCCGAGCTCCGAGCGCAGACGGGTCTCAAGCTGCCCGACTGCTGCGTGCTCTTGGCCGCCCAAGACAGTGGAGCGCATGCGGTCCTCACCCTCGATGAACGTCTCAGCCGCGAGGCGAGCCAGCTGGGCTTCTAGATCTCGTCGCGCCGTGGCCAGCGCCCGTGCTCTTCGAGGAACTGCCGGCGCGCCTCCTCACGCTCCCGGTCCGCGTTGCTCTGGAGCCCGAGCCGCATGTACGCGTTCGCCAGCGCGCCGAGCACGGCCGAGCCGATCAGGAAGATCCCTGCGCCTTGGACGACCTCCCCGCCGAGGATCACCAGGATCAAGCCGACGACGAACACCGTCACCGGAAGCGTCACCCGCACGAGCAGCAGCTGGATGCGGTCGTCCTTCACCACGACCAGAATGCCACCGATGCGCCCTTCACTGCTCCTCGCGTCCGGCCTGACCGAGCTCGCCGCCGGCGCGCTCACCGGCTGGGTCTACACGTTCGCCCGCACGCAGCCCGAGCGGGCGAAGGCCGTCGGGATCGAGAGCACCGCGCGCATTCGCCAGTGGCATCTCGATCTCGCGATGCTCGGCACCGCGACCGTCGCCTGCGCGACCGCCGTGCCCGACGCTCCGCGACCGGTGACGGCCGCTCTCGGGGTTGGCGCGTGGACCAACGCGATGTTGTTCCTCCCGCTCGCGTTCAAGCCGGACATCGACCAGGCGCGCGCGTTCCAGAGCGCCGCCGCAGCGTCGTTCCTTGCGACGAGCGTCGGCTTCACGGGCATGGCCGCGACCGCTTGGGCGCGCCGCCGCTCACGCGCTGGGTAGCTCCCGCGTATGACACAGGAGTTCAAGAAGGGCGACAAGGTCGTGTGGAGCTCACACGGCCAAGACGACACTCCGGGCGTCGTCGAGCGCAAGATCACGTCCGACACCGAAGCCGGCGGCCGTAAGGTCAAGGCCTCCGAAGACGAGCCGCAGTACCTCGTGCGCAGCGAGAAGGGCGGCGGCGAGGCGGTGCACAAGCCGGACGCGCTCAAGCGGCGATGAGCGACGACGACACCCGCAAGGAGTTCGACGACGCCGTCAACCTGGCGCCGCAGGAGCTCGAGGACTGGCTCGAAACCGACGAGTCCAAGGACGTCGGCTGGGGCGAGGGCGAGTCCGTCGGGCATCACTCGGGTCGCCGGATCGTGGAGATCAAGCGCAAGAACAAGGACGACTTGACCGACGACGACCTCGCGCACATGCGCAAGGTCGTCGGGTACGTCCATCGCCACCTGGCTCAGGGAGGCCCCGCGGAAGACACGGAGCACTCCAAGTGGCGCTATTCACTCATGAACTGGGGGCACGACCCGCTCAAATAGCTCAGACGGACGCGATCCTCTGTCCACCGTGACCAAGATCGTCTGCATCTCCGACCTGCACGAGCATCTCGTCGAGGTTCCCGCGTGTGATCTGCTGTTGATCGCCGGCGACGTGTCATTCGCCTTCAAGGGCGACCGCACAGCCAAGCATGCGTTTCTGGCCGGAGCGTTCAAGCAGTGGCTCGATCGGGTGCCGGCCCGCGAGATCGTGCTGGTCGCAGGAAACCACGATCAGTCGATCGAAACGTGGGGCGTCCCAGACGGCCTGCGCTGCCACTACCTCCAGGACGCCGAACTGGAACTGTTCGGGCTGCGAATCTGGGGCACCCCGTGGCAACCGTGGTTTCACGATTGGGCCTTCAACGCGCCACGCCACGACGGAGAGACGTTCCTCGCGTCGAAGTTCGACGCCATTCCTGACGCCACCGACGTCATCGTCGCCGACGGGCCGCCGTACGGCTACGGCGATTGGACCGGATCCACGCACGTCGGCTCCACGGCGATGACCGCCACGCTCGAGCGGGTGCAGCCGCGCCTGATGGTGTGCGGGCACATTCACGAAGCCGACGGCCGGTACCGGCTGGGCGAGACCGAAGTCATCAACGCCTCCCTCGTCGACCATCGCTATCGGCCGGTGAAATTGCCGGTCGAGATCGAACTCTGACCCCGGGCGGGTGCCGAGGCACCCGCCCGAAGCGGGGTCGAGCTAGCCGCCGAAGTCGTAGCGGGTGAAGTCGCTGCCGAAGCCGACGATCACGTTGTCGACGCCGGCCGCGAACTGATCGGCCGGGATCGTGTTGCTCGAGGAGCCGCCGTTGTCGATCGAGATCGCGGAGATCGTGGCGTCCGGATTCTTGTTGATGACCTCGGCCCACGTCGCGGTGTGGGACTGGTCGATGCCACCCGCGGCGCGCGTCGCCCACCACTTGCCGACCATCGCGTCGAGGCTGTAGCGCTGGTTGAGCCCGAGGTCAGCCTGGTAGTAAGGCTCGAACACGAAGTTCGTGAAGCCGCTCGCCGTGCCCGTGTTGGCCTTGAGCACGCTGACGTGGATCGTCGGCGCGCTCACGGTGTTGCCCGCCGGGCGCTTGAGGATGCGGAAGTCGTAGCTCAGCGTCTTGAGCGAGCTCAGCGGAACGTTGTCGTACACCTTCCCGATGCCGATCGCGCCGGCCGGCGTGGACCCGTCGAAGCCGCCCTGGAGGCGCAGCTCGCCCGCCGTGAAGTACGCGGACGGGTACGTCGTGCCGCCGCCCATGAAGCCCCAGCCCGACGCACCGCTCGACGCGACGAGCGTGGCCGGATTGGCGCCGTCCTTGCCGTTGACGCCGTCCTTGCCCGCGGGGCCGGTCGCGCCGTCGGCGCCGTCCTTGCCCGGAGCGCCGTCGACGCCATCCTTGCCGGCCGGGCCGGTCGCGCCGTCCTTGCCGTCGACGCCGTCCTTGCCGGCCGGACCGACCGCGCCGTCCTTGCCGTCGACGCCATCCTTGCCGGCGGCACCGATCGCGCCGTTGACGCCGTCCTTGCCCGCCGGGCCGACGGCTCCGTCCTTGCCGTCGACGCCGTCCTTGCCCGCGGCCCCGGCCGTCGGGGCCGAGCCGAGCACCGTGGACGTCGCGCCAGCCGGGCCGGCAGGACCGGCCGGACCCGCGGGACCCGGCGTGCCGGCCTTCGCGAGCTGCGTGCGAACGTTCGACGCGAGCCGATCCGACGAGATCGTCCCCTTCTTGATGTCACGGGCCTGGATCGTCCCGTCCTTGATGCTGTTGGACGTGATCAGAACGCCGGCCGTGGCGCTCCCCGTGCATGCGAAAACCACCGCGACGGTTCCAAGAACCGTCCCGGGCGTGAGATGCTTGCGCATCGTCCCTCCCCCTGTCTTGGCCGTGCCCTCCGGCTGGCCATCCGTTGGACCGGAAGGTAGATCGCTAAACCTCTTAGTACAGGATTCTTTTGTAATGCAGGTGACGCTCCTGGACGATCGGACGATCAAGTAATCATGTGGGCGTGACTGCCGAAGCGCCTTCCTTCACGCCCGAGCTGTTCGCCTTCCTGCGCGAGCTGGCCAAGAACAACGACCGCGAGTGGTTCGCGGCCAACAAGGACCGGTACGTCGCCCAGGTCCAGGAACCCGCGCTCGCGTTCATCGAGGACGTCGGGATGCGCATGCCGGACATCAGCCGCCACATCGTCGCCGACCCGCGCACGACCGGCGGGTCCCTGTTCCGCATCTATCGCGACACGCGATTCGCCAAGGACAAGACGCCGTACAAGACCCACTGCGGCATCCAGTTCCGGCATGCGCGCACGCGGGATGTCCACGCGCCCGGCTTCTACCTGCACCTGGAGCCCGGCAGCGTGTTCATGGCCTGCGGCGTCTGGCATCCGGAGCGGGACACGCTCCACGCGATCCGTACGGCGATCGCGGCGAAGCCGAAGCGCTGGACGGAGATCACCGACGGGCTGGACGGGTTCCGTCTCGGCGGCGAGTCCTTGAAGCGCCCGCCGGCGGGTTTCGACCGCGATCACCCGCTGATCGAGGAGCTCAAGCGCAAGGACTTCATGGCGATCGCGGACATGGGCGAGAAGGACGCCCTGGCGAGCGGGTTCCTTGACGAGTTCATCGGCCGCTGTGAGGCGGCCGATGACTTCATGCGGTTCCTGTGTGACGCGACGCGGGTGGCGTACTAGAGATCCGCGCCGCGTTCGATCGCCCTAGAGCGGTCCGCGATGCCACGGGCCGGTGACGGCGCACGTCATGCCCTCAACCGGGCCCTCCGCGAACGTCGCGCGGCCGAACAGGTTGAAGAACAGCGTCCGGCCGCTCGGGCTGAAGCACACGCCCGCCAGCTCGGAGGAATTGAGGACGTTGACTGCGAGCTCGAACGCCTGGCCGCGCTGCGTGATCCCGATCAGGCGGTTGACGTTCTCGATCCCGGGCGCGAGCGGGTGCGTGTCGACGATCGCCGAGGAGGCATCGTCCTCACACGCGATCAGCCCGCCGCGCGGCGTGACCGTGAGGTTGTCGGGCGAGTCCAGCTCGGTCGCCGAACTCGACTCGTACACGAGCATGAGCGTCCCGCCTCCGTGCCGCTCGGGCCGGTACGCCCAGACCTGGCCGAAGCCCTCCTGGTAGCCGTCGGAGTTGACGTCGCCGTTCTTCGCGTTGCCGCCGCTCGTAGAGACGAAGAAGATCGTGCTGTCGTCCTCCCAGCACCCTTCGAGGCGATTGAACTTCGCGGCGCCCTTCGCCCAGCCCTGATTGAACGTGCTCTTGGGATCGGCGATGCTCGTGAGCGGAGGGTCGGGGTTGTCGATCCTCACCCAGCTCACGGGCAGGCGTGCGCCGCGGGTCTGGCCCTGCCGGAGGTCCACGTTCGGCCGGCCCGTGACAGCGAGCATCTCGAGCTTGCCGCCGCGGGTGAGGTCGTCCGGGTTGTTCGGCGTGTACCGGTAGAAGCCCGCGCCGACACCCGAGCCCGGGTCCTCGGTCTCGTAGACGATGCCCGTTCTCTGGTCCACGGCCGCCGCCTCGTGGGAAAAGCGCCCGGCCGCCGTGAGCGGTGTGCCGGGTCGGAGCTCGTTCGCGTCGCGGTCGACCGGCGTCTGGAACAGGTAGCCATGTCGCTTGGCGAACCGCGCGTTGGGATCGGTGGCCTCCGGGCCGCCGACGGTCTCCTCGCCGGTGAGCCAGTAGCGGTGGCGGTACGCGATCCCGCCCGCGCAGTTGACGACGGTGCCGTTGAGGCTCACGAAGTCCTCGACGAGTCGCTGCCGCCGTTCGTCGAAGACGAGGGTGGAGGTGCCGCCGTAGCCGGTCGGGTCGTACGCCTTGCTGCGATCGCCGAGCAGGCCGCCGGGCGTTCCGGCCGGGTTGCGGTCCTCGCTGTTGCGGACGAGGCGGACGAGGTGGTCGTCGTGCCCGTGACCGTGGCCGTGCCCGCGGCGCTTCGGGTTCGCAAACGCGCCCATCCCGTCGAGTGCAAGCGGCGTCGGGTTGCCGTCCGACATCGTGCTGCCCGTGTGGCTGAACGTGACGTAGCTGAAGCCGGCGGGAAGCGCGAGCACCTCGACGCCTCGCTGGTCCTTCGTCCGGCGCAGCGGCCCGTACGGCTGGGCGCGGTTGCCGTGCGCGAACGCGTCGCGCGTAAGGAGGCGCTCGAGCGCCCCCATGCTCATCAGGCCGCCGCTCGCCACCGCCGCTCGCGCAAGGAACGTCCGCCGATCAAGCCCTGTCTGCATGCCTCTCCCTCTCCCGCTTGCAGGACGCGGCGGACCTTACGCCCAATTGTTAATGCCGACAAACCGCCGTGTCAGCGTTCGGGTAGCGGCGAGTTGACGCGTGGATGCGCCGCTGAAAGGACGGGGTGCTTGGCGCGACTATCGACGCGATCGTCGAGAACGCGCGCCAGTGCCAGCCCGCGCCGCCTTCGCGGCGATCAACCCGAGCCGCCGAGCCTCCTGGCTCGACAGGTTGCGCGGACGGCCCTTCGACTTCGTGATCAGGCGTCGCGCCTCTTCACGTTCCTGCGCCGAGAGCGCCTCCCAGCCGGCCTGCAGCATCAGGAAGACCGTCGACGCGCGGCGGCGGAACTCCCCCCACGGCACGTCGCGGACCTGCGGGAGTCGGCGTTTGGGCGTCTGAGCCATCACGCCGAGGGTACCGAGGACTACGACACCGGCCGGCCTGACACGGCATCGATCACCATGCGCCCGCCGAGCGGCTTGTCCAGATAAGCGTGGTACCGCGAATCGCTTTCGTCCCCAGGCGCCAACTCGATCGGCGCGCACAACGTGCCGTAGATGACGACCTGCGCGTCGTCTTCCGCCACGATGACGTCGTTGACGTGCTCATCGCCCTGGGTGTCATACAGCAGCAAGAGGCGGCGAGGGTCGCGCTCCCGCGCGTAGCTACAGCTCCGAGGGCGCACCTCCCGAGGCACGTGGCCGCACACCGTGACTTCGATCTCGGCGCCGAGTCGATCGGCGATCACCTGTTTGGTGCGCTGCTCGCCTGGACCAGTGGCGTACATGCGGACGCCGAACTCGTCGTTGTGGATCGCGTGGATGACGACGCGTTCTCGTAGGAAGGCGCTGCGATCCTCGGTGCTGATCTTCATTCCTGCACGCTGGCACCCCACGGCGCCGTTTCGTGCTGTACCGCGTGAATCGGCACACCTTTGTCGCAGAGTTGCGACACGGCGCGACAGACGCGTTACGTCTCCGGCCTCCAGCCAGGCCCGCGGAGCAGGACTTGCGCCTTGGTACGAAGGCCACGCGCGGCGCGCACGTCATGCGCGAGTGCGATGTACTCGTGGAACGCGACGCGCACAGGGTGATGGGTTTCGAGCTGTGTCGTGAGCCCGTACTTGACCCGCTCGCCCTCAGGCTCCCACGTCCCGAACATGCGGTCCCAGATGATCAGGATGCCGGCGTAGTTCTTGTCCAGGTACTGGTGGTTCATCCCGTGGTGGACGCGGTGATGGGACGGCGTGTTGAAGAACCCCTCGACCCACTTCGGGAGCCGCTTGATCCGCTCCGTGTGAATCCAGAACTGGTAGATGAGCGACCACGCCTGCGCGAGCAGCACCATCCACACCGGGAAGCCCAGCAGGGGCAGCGGCAGCCAGAACGGGAAGTACGTCATCGGCACCCACGTCTGCCGCAGCGCGGTGCTCAGGTTGAAGTGCTGCGACGAGTGGTGCACGACGTGGCTCGCCCAGAACACGCGGCTCTCGTGCGACACGCGATGGAACCAGTAGTACGCGAGGTCGTCGGCGAAGAACAGCGCGACCCACGTGAGCGGGTTGTGCGGGTCCAGCCGGAGCGGCGTGAGCTCGTACAACGCGGCGTAGACCGCGACGACGACGAGCTTCCAGCCGACGTTGATCACGACGTTCCCGATCCCCATGGAGAGGGACGTGCCGGTGTCCTTGAGGTCGTAGCCGACCAGGCCGTGATCGTCGTCATGGTCGAGGTGCCGGAACGACGCGTACTCCGCGATCAGCAGGAGCACGAAGAACGGGATCGCGTAATAGAGGACCTCAGCCACTGGGGACCGACCGTTCCAGGAGTTGGGCCGCCTGCGCGTGTGCGTTCTCACCACGCGAAATCGTGTGGGCGAGCGCGCGAATCGTCTCGACGTCCTCGAGCTCTGCGGCGACGGCGTGCGAGTCGAGCGAGGCAAGCCGCTGCTGCGGGGCGATGAGCGACGTCAGCGCGAGCCGGTACGCGATGTTGTCGGCTCCCTCGACGATCAGATCCCACAGCACCTCGTAGTGCGCGTTGCGCGCCGCGAGGTCCTCGACTGCAGCGAGCTGCTCCGCCCTCGCCACGATCTGCGCCTTCAGCGCCGCATCCGCCCGTTCGGCACAACGGCGCGCCGCGTCGGCGCCGATACACGCGCGCATCTCCATCGTCGCCCGCGGAGCGTGCAGTGCCTCGGGCGCGTCGCCGTCGGCCGCGAGGTCGAGCAAGAGCTCGAGTCCGCCGTGACGCCGCCAATCGCGCACGCGAGTCGCTCCGCCCTGAGAGATCGAGACCAGTCCGGCCTGCTGGAGCCGCTTCAGCGCCTCGCGGACACCGTGCCGGCTCGTCTCCAGCTCCTCGCTCAACCGCCGCTCAGACGGCAGCGCATCACCAACCGAGTACCGCCCACCGAGGATGTCCGCGCGCAACCGCGCGTGGATCTGGCTTGAAACCGTACTGGTTGGACCAGTCATCGAGACAGGTTATACCAGTCGATAATTGACAATCCTCCCTCCGGACAGGGGGCCAGCCCCACCCCCAAACACCGGTCACCCCCGCCGAGAGGTGCGTGAATCCGCTTTAGGTTGCGTTGATGCGCAAGCTTGCAGCCTGGTGCCACGACCGACGCCGCACCGTCCTCAGCCTTTGGGTCGCCGCCTTCGTCGTCTGCATCGGGGTGTGGGCCGCCGCTCCAGGCGAGTTCGTCAACAACTTCAACCTGCCGGGCACGGAGTCGCAGCGCACGTACGACCTGCTCCAGGAGCGGTTCCCGCAGCAGTCCGGTGACACCGCGAACGTCATCTTCGCCGTCAAGGACGGCGGCGTGCTCGATGCAGCCAACCGCCCGACGATCGAGCGCGCCGTCGCCGAGATCAAGAAGTCACCCGAGGTCCTCGCCGTCGCCGACCCGTTCGCCGAGGGCGCGCCGGTCTCCAAGGACGGCAAGATCACCTTCGCGCAGATCCAGTTCCGCGCCGCGCCCGGCGACGTCGATCCCGCCCCGGTCAAGACCATGGCCGAGAACGTGCTCAAGCTCGACGGCCAAGACGGCGTCCAGGTCGCGCTCGGCGGCGACATCATCCACTGGTCGACGGCCGAGACCGGCGGCGCCGGCGAGCTCATCGGCATCGCCGTCGCGGCGATCGTCCTCTTCCTCACGCTCGGCATCGTCGCGATGGGTCTCCCGCTCCTGAACGCGCTCTTCGCGATGATCGTGAGCCTCTCGTTGACGGCCGTCGTCGCCACCCGCGTGATCGACGTCGTCGACTGGGCGCCGCAGCTCGCGGCGATGATCGGCATCGGCGTCGGCATCGACTACGCGCTTTTGATTTTGAATCGCTTCCGACTGGAGCGCGGCGGCGGACGGGACGTGCGGGAAGCGACGCTGGTCGCTTTGGACACGTCCGGCCGCGCCGTGCTGTTCGCGGGCATCGTCGTCGTCATCGCGATGCTCGGCATGATGCTTTTGGGGATCTCGTTCCTCTACGGCCCGGCGATTGCCGCCGCGGGGTCGGTGCTCGCCACCATGGCCGCCGCGCTGACCCTGATTCCCGCCCTGCTGAGCAAGGTCGGCGGCCGCATCAAGCCCGCGTCCCAGGGCGCCGACACCGAGAGCGGCTTCGCCGCCCGCTGGAGCAGCTTCGTGGCCCGTCGTCCGCTCCCCGTCGCGATCGTCGCCCTCGCCGTGCTCCTGGCCCTGGCCGCCCCGGCGCTGCACATGCGCCTGGCCACCAGCGACGCCAGCACCTACAAGAAGGACGACACCGCGCGGATCGCCTACGACCTCCTGAAGGAGGGCTTCGGCGCCGGGTTCAACGGGCCGCTCCTGTTGGCGGTCGAGCTGCCTTCGGCCGGCGACACAGCTGCGCTGACGAAGATCAGTGAGGCGCTCAGCGCGCAGGACGGCATCGCCGCGGTCCTGCCGCCTCAATTGAATGAAGCCGGCGACACGGCGACGATGATCGCCTACCCCACCACAACTCCGCAGGACGAGCGCACCGACCAGACCGTGCGGGATGCGCGGAGTGTCACGCTCCCGCCCGTCGCGGACGCGACCGGCGCCCGCATCTCGATCGGCGGCACCACCGCGAGCAACCTCGACTTCTCCCAGACCATCCGGGACAAGCTCCCGCTGTTCATCGGCGTCGTCGTCGGCCTCTCCCTGCTCCTGCTGGCGATCGTCTTCCGCTCACTGCTGATCCCGGTCAAGGCCGGCATCTTCAACCTGCTCTCGATCGCCGGCGCCTTCGGCGTCGTGACCCTGATCTTCCAGGACGGCAACTTCGCGAGCCTGTTCGGCGACGCCACCGGCCCGATCGAGTCCTTCCTCCCGATCATGGTCTTCGCGGTCGTCTTCGGCCTGTCCATGGACTACGAGGTCTTCCTCGTCTCCCGCATGCACGAGGAGTGGACGCACACCAAGGACGCCAAGTACGCCGTCCAGCACGGCCTGGCGATGACCGGCCGCGTCGTCACGGCGGCGGCGATCATCATGATCGCGGTCTTCGGCGCCTTCGCGATCGGCAACGAGCGGGCGCTGGCGATGATGGGTGTCGGCTTCGCCGCGGCGATCTTCATCGACGCGTTCATCATCCGCCTGTTGTTGCTTCCGGCCGTGATGCACCTCGCCGGACCGGCGATGTGGTGGATGCCGGCGTGGCTGGACAAGCGCTTGCCGCACCTGAACATCGAGCCGCCCGAGGAGCATGTGGCTGCCGACGAGCCCGAGCGCGAGGTCGCGTACCGCTGATCGACGAGCGAGCGGTCCGGCACGATCCTGCTCCTCGCCGTCGAGGAGCAGGATGCGCCCCCACCCGCCGGCCAGCGCGACGCAACGGTGCCGCGTGGCGCGTAGCCGCCCGTGGATCTGCCTCCAACCTATGCCTGTCGAAGCCTCCCGGCGGGAGGTTCTCGAGTGATCGTCACGTGACGCAGTTGCGGACGCTCACGTCGTCAGGCACAGTGGCGCGGTGGCCGCCGTCGATCCAGATCTACCGCTCCGCCAAGCGGCGGTCGCCGCTGCACGTAAGCTCGGGCAGGACTACGACGACCTAGTGCCACGCACCCGCTTGAGCGACGGCTTCACGTTCGACGGCGCGCGCGTGAGCTTCGGCTCGTTTCAGCGCGGAATCCATCGTGCGCGAATCCAACGTGGGCCGGCCGCGCTCACGGTCACGACGTCTTTCAAGGACCCGTACGCGGACACGTTCGACGCAGCCGGCGCGCTGTTCACCTACGCCTACCGCGCAGGCCCGATCGACCAGCCCGATAACCGCGCGCTACGGGCCGCCTACGAGCTCCAGACTCCGCTGGTCTATTTCCGGGCGCTCGCCCCCGGCCAGTACCTCGTCGTTGCTCCGATGTTCGTCACAGCCGACGATCCTGTGGCCCGGAGCGTCGTACTTGAACCGGGACTCCCCGTGCAGGACATGCAACCGGGCGGCCTGGTCTCTGGCCCAGACATGCGCGCCTACGCCACTCGCGAAGCGCGGATTCGGCTCCATCAGCAGCGCTTCAAGCTCGACGTAATGCGCGCGTACCGCCATCGCTGCGCGATATGTGCGCTACGCGAACGTTCGCTAGTCCAGGCGGCGCACATCGTGCCTGACGCTGATCCGCACGGCATCGCCTCGGTCGTCAACGGCTTGGCGCTGTGCGCGATCCATCACCTCGCCTTCGACCGTAGTGTCCTCGGCATCGATCCCGACGGCGTCGTTCACATCGCGCGACGGCTCCTCAAGGAGACCGACGGCCCGATGCTGCGGACTGGCTTACAGGGCTTCCACGGCGAGGCGATTGCGCTGCCGCGACAGCCGGAAGATCGCCCAGATCCGGCACGGCTCCAGGTACGTTTTGATCGCTTCGAGCTCGCCGCTGCCTGACGCGATCACGCGCGGAGCTGAGCCCCCGCGATGCCGACCGGCCGATACACGACGCCGATCGAATGCAGCTGTCCGTTGCGTAGTTGGGCGTGAATGCAGCCCGACGACGTTGCGCTGATTGGGCTAGTCACCAAAGTAGTGACACTACTCAGCGCGAGCGTCAGAGCGCGAGGTAGACCGCCCCTGGACGTCGGTCTAAGTTGAAGACGTCGCAGTTGTCGACAGGCTTGCCGTTCTCGCCCGTCTCGGGCGCGCCGTCCTTGAGTGGATGAAGGACTCGCATTTCTCTCCCTCGCTTAGTCACGTTGATCACGGGCTCAGGACTATCTGGATCTGCGCATTCCCATCGAGGAAACGTCTCGCAAGCAGCGCGAATGGCTCGTGTACGCGTGTCCTTCCAGCGATCGCGTTGTGGTGTTCCGTTGCGCACGATTTCCAGACAGTCGCCTGCGAGACGCCAGTCAAGAACCGGGTGATACGCGTTGTTCGAGTAGTCCTTCAGGCAGCGGTAGCACGCGGTGTCGCAGCCGTGCTGGGATACATCCTCCCAATCAGTGATCAGCCGAGCTGTTGCGTCGAGCAGCGCCTCGAATTCGCGCGGTCGCGACACATGGGACACGTATCCAGCACCGTTCTCGACGGTATCCGCTAGAAAGATCTGGGGATAGAGCCGACGGTCTTCCGCGGCGATGAGCCGGACTCCGGCGTCCAATTCGTTCAGTTCGACGCTGAGGAGATCGGCAGCGGCGAAGCGCAGCGCGAACGCGAAACTGGTCCAAGCTGCGCGACGTGCGATCGGAATGAGCCGTCCAGGTCCGCGGCCCTCACGAGCCATGATGTGCGACCAACCCTCGCGCTCGGGACGTTCGGGGTGAGCGATCAGTACATCGGTTGCAACGACCGCCCCAAGCGCGACGCGCTCCGTGGCTGCGCCTTTTGCGAGCCAGGATGGTTCAGCCACACCAACCGCCAGCACGCCGCCGCCGTAGCGGTCGGCCGGCGCGTACACGAACCCCGCGCCATGGTTGTCGTTGACGGTGTAGAGGCGGGTACTGCCACCTCGAAGCACGAATCCCCCGATCCGATGCTCGACCATCTGGGACGGATCGATCGCGATGCGCGGCGTGGATGCCCGAGAGTCCCGCGTCACCGAGCCGTCGTAGGGTTCTGGCTCTCGCCACTCGGCGCGGAAGCCAGCCGGCTTCGCGAGCTTGACGGGCCGGTACTCGGGCTCGACGGCGCCACAATTTGAGCAGCTCGCGCGGGTACCTTCGTCGAGGCTCTTGCAGACGTCGCAAAGCCCGATGAACTGCACGGGTCCGAGGGGGTGATCACCGGCGGCCGGCTGCCGGGTTCCCCGTGGGATCAGCTCGACGGCTCCAATCGACTTGTAGACGTGTTTGTCGAGTACAAGCTCGTTCCCGGGCGCGAACTCGGACACAGCAGTTCGAAGGTCCCGATCAATGGCACCCTCCGGTGGCCACGGCGCGCTCGAGGACGGTCGGCGCGTAAACAGATACCGGACTTGCGTTGGGAACCCAAACATCGGAAGCAGCCCGAACTCCGCGAGTCGTTGAGAGAGATCTGGGTGCTCGCCGGCGCGAACCACGATGCCGTCGATCTGCGATCGCAGATCGTCAACCGCCCGGCGCAGCAGCGCTTCCGCGTCTATCGAAGCTCGTGTACAGACGAGCATCCGACTCGCAAACAGCAACAAGTCTCGACTGCGCGCTGCGATCTCGTCCATCGCGATCGCGGCATGATCTGGCCACGCCTCCGCCGACCCGAAATGTCCATGCACGGAGACGCCAGAGTGAAACGCATCCCCGAGGCGTGCCGCGACCTCAAGAAAGCCAAGCCGAAGCGCTTCAGCCCTCACAACCCGAGCGAGGATCTCAACACGATCAGTCGTGAGGTAAGGCGACGGCGGCGGATCGCCGGTGATGCGCTCCGTATGACGGAAGAAATGTTGGTCATGCGACCGATCGCGGGCCACTGTGAGGGCAACCGCCAGTGACTCTCCGCGCCGACCCGCTCGTCCCACACGTTGCTGGTAGTTGAACCGTTGAGGCGGCACGTTCGCCATCAGGACAGCGCGGAGGGCCCCGATGTCGACGCCGGCCTCCATCGTCGTCGTGACTGAAAGGACGTCAATGCCTGACGGACGCTCAGGCTCGTTGTCGAGGAATACGTCCTGAAACTGCGCCTGGCGGATCGACCTGAGCACGCGCTCGGTCTGCCCGGTCAACTCCTCTGACCGCAGACGCGTCACTGGAGCACCGCTCAGCGCCAGCGTCGCGTAGTAGTCATCGGTGCGGGGGCCGCGCGTCACCGGCGCCTCGGGCAGTCGCTCGAAGCAGTGCAGACAGGTGTTCATCGTTCGGTGACGGTGCTCCCAACGACAACGCGGGCACTCCCAGACTTCCACCCCGGCATCGCCGACTCGCAAGAGCTCGGGGTTCACGAGCCAGCGAAACGCGGGTCGGTTGTGGTGTGGCAGTTGGGACGTCACCCATGTGATCAGCGCGTCCTCGGGCTCGCCGACGTGTCGCGCGACCGCCTCTAACCACCGCTGAAGGACCTGCGGCGGCCGTTTTTCGGGATCCCGCGAGTCGCGCTGTCCCGGAGTCAGGCGGTTGATGCCGAGCAAACGAGTGATCGCAGCGAGAAACTCCACCTGCCGATCCGCGACTGCGCCTGGAGGAGGCGTCACACCGTTCGCGCTCGGATGCACGATCGCAAGGCCCAGCGACTCGACGTCGCGCCCACCACCTGCGAAAAGAATGCGCGTGACCTCCGCTCGCAGCGAGTCCCGCGCGTCGATGATGCGCTGGTCGGCGGCATCGCGTGGCTCCGGAGGCTCGAGCGCCCAGTCGTACGCTGCGATCCACTCGTCGCCTGGTCGTGCGGACGGGCCGGCGGGGTTGCGCCCGACCATCAGTAGCTGCGGCTCAATGCTCGCCCGAATCCGAGCGATCGACACTACGCCGCGCAGCTCGGATTCGAGCAGCCGGTCAGCGCGAGCGGCCGCTTCCGGGGTCGCGAACAGCGGATCGCGCGCGTCGCGCACGGCGCGCGCCGCCTCGGACTCGGCGAGTACTGTCCGTGCGGTCGCGGCCAGCTCGGGATGCGCTGTCGGGTCATCGATGAACGTCATGAACGCCCGCAGGCGCTCACTGGCACCGCGCTCGTCCGCCAAGGCGGCGACCACAAGCTGCCGGAGCGTGTCGCGAAAGTGCTCCTGATCAAGCTCAGCGGAAACGCGCGCTGCGTCCTGACGAGAGTCGGAGAAGACCACGAGGCGCTGGCGATCGGTCGACCCACGGAACTCCCGGAGCAGGTGCTCGCCCAGGACTTGAATGATCCGCGGAGCCCCAGTGCGAAGACCGCCGAGCGGGGAGCGCATGCGCTGGGGGTCCGTCACGTCGTAGTGCTTGATCTCCCCGGCGACACGCCGTGCGGGTGTCTCGCGATTGTCATTGCAATTCGGACACCGCGTCGGAACGGCCGGCACCCGGCTGGCGTCGATCGTCGCGCTCGGCGGCGAGGAGATCGTGTAGAGCCATCCGTTGGACTTCTCAGTTCCGTCGATCTCGACTCGTCCGGACTGCGGAGCAAGCCGAGCTCGCCGAAATCCCAAGTTGAGACCGCTGGCCGTCCACTTTTCCCTCAGCGGGCGGCGATCTGACGGCCAGAAGACGCGGTACCGGCCGTAGACGCGATCACGCCACGATCGGTCCGGAACGTTCTCGAGGTCCGGGAGCTCCGGCAGCAGGTACCAGGCTCCGTCGTCTTCGGACGCATACCCACCGAGCGTGGTTTCGCCGCACGTCGCGCACACGAGCAGGTCGAGGCATCGCGATCCGCACAGACAGCGAATACGAGGTTCGGCGTAGAGCCGGCCAACTGGACGCGAACCCACGTGCTCGGGCTCGAGCGCCGCGCAGTTCGGATCAGAGCACGCCCACCATCCCGGGACCGTTCGAAAGAACAGGTGGGCGCGGAGGGGCAGCGACTCGGTCGGGTGCCCATGGTCGGTCGCAACCGCGAGCACTTCGGCGACGCCCGCCGCCACAGCGGACGCCGACCGCTCATCGCCACCAAGTGCTTGGCCCAACGCGTTTGCCGGCAGTGCTCGAGCGTTTGTCGCCGTGAGTACGGCGTCCCTAATCGGGATACGATCGGCCAGATCCGCGAGAGCACCAGTATCTCGCTCATCAGTGTTCAGCGCTCTTCGCCCAATCGACTCGAGTTGGCCCAGCGTCGCTGCATCGAGATGACGCGAGGACGCGGGCCGACCGCCGCCGATCAGCTCGAACCTGCCGGCCGGGATTCCGAAGAACTGTTCGAGGTAGGAACGAGCCGCGTCCTCGTCGTCGCCAAGCGAGGCCGAAGCCCCCAGCACGCGGAGTTGAGGTGAGTCGGGGGCCAGTCCGATGCGGTGCAAAAGCCGACGGATCAGAAGCGCGACTTCCGTGCCTTGAGTGCCTTTGTAGCTGTGCAACTCGTCGACGACGAGATGGAACCGGTGCGTCGGGTCTGACCGCAACCACTCCGCGGTGCGTTCGAAGATCGCTGCCTCTTTCGGCCGCGTCAGCATGATCGACAACATCGAGAAGTTGGTAATCAGCAGATCCGGAGGGTGCGCCAGCATGTCAGGCCGGGTGTGCATTTCGGCGCCGAACGGCGTCCCGACGTAGGGCAAGTACTCGCGAGGCGGCGGCCCTTCGCCGCTGGCATGAAGCCCCGCTTCTTCAGTTTCTCGTTGGCGTGCGGCATTCGCGCGACGCTCGAGACGTGTCATGAACGCCTGGAGCTCGCTCGCTCTGAAGGGCGTCTGCCCGGTGTAGCGGCCGAAATGCAAGCGATGCCCTCGACGGTGGGCATCAAGCCAGGCGTGCTGTTCCGGGGCGTCGAGAATGCGACGTAGACGGACGAGTTGGTCCTCAACGAGCGCATTCATCGGGTACAGGACGAGCGCCCGTACGGCCGCGGCACGCCCGCGCTCGTTGCTTCGCTGAGGTTGGTGAACCGTGCGGTCCCACCATCGCGGCTGTTGACGCCCCTCGCCTGACCAACCGCGGGACTCGCGTACCAGCGCTCCGAGCACCGGCAGCAGGAAGGACTCGGTCTTGCCCGAGCCGGTGCCAGCCGTGACGACTGGATGCTGCCCGGCTTCGTATGCCTCCCACGAACGGAATTGGTGCCGGAAAAGCTGATGTCTCCCGATGAGGGGTGCCACGAACGCAGCCACGTCGTCCCCAAGCTCGAGGGCCTGCGCGGCGGCCGTGACGTCGTGGCCGCTCGACGGGTATCCGGGGAGCGGCTCCAACAGGACATCGGTCGTCAGACCGCCTCCGCTTAAGCGGGCACGCCGCTCGTGGGCGAGCAGTGGATGCGCCAAGGGATAGGCCGAGTCGTAGAACCGCGCGTACGTCTCGTGCAGTCGACGGTGCAGCGCGAGCGGGTTCATCGGCCTGGAAGCGTACGCAGACTTCCTCTCAACGACTCAGCGATCGTCCGAGCGGTCTCGTTATCGACATTGAGGTAGGCGGTCGAAGGACCCCACGGTCCGTCATTCGCCGCGATCGGGGCACGGCCGGACGCGAGTGCAGCGGCACGCGCATGCAATGGAGGGAGTGGGGCGTGCCATGGCACGATCAGCCGCATCGTGAACCCCGCCCATGCCAACCAATCCTTGGAATGGGCAAGGTAGGGCCCGTACTCCCGCGTCGGGATGCGCCACCACCCTTCCTCATTGCGCAGCCATGCCGTGCTCCGCCGCGTCTCGTCGTACCACCACAAGCGCTTCTCTCTGCCATCGCGTGGGTCTGGTCGAGGCCCGTGTACCGGATGAAAGTAGCGTCTAGGGTGCCGATCGCTGGGCTCGTCGCGAACCGCGACCGCCTCGAGTGTGAGCGGGACCAGCTTGTCAGCAATTGCAGCCGAGCCGTCAACTGTCAGGGGAATCTCCAGGTCCTCGCACAGCCGAACGATGTCGCGCGGTTGCCCCTGTAAGTACCACGTGCTCGGACCCGACTGCCCGCCTACAGGGTCATGGAGAAACACGTCGTAGTCGCCCTCGTTCAGGGCCGCGGAGATGCTCTCGTAGAGTCCGCGCGGCCGCCATCCGGTGACGAAGACAAGGCCGCCAGATCTCGCCAACCAGACCGCGGCGGTAGGTGCCATGGCGAACCGATCCGCGAGCCAGTCGAACTCGACGTGACCCAGCGACGACAGCACGTGTGCCGCGTCGACTGCCCCTCGACCTGCGCCGGCGCAGCCTTCTCGCCACCGCGCCCAGGACCCTGACCCAACCTCCGAGGCCCACTCCAGCAATCGATCCCAGCGCCGCGTTGTCTCGTCGAGCGCCGTCATGTGTGCGCCTCAGCAAGCTGGCGCAGTGCAGCGAACAACTCCGTCACGCGGGCATCGGGACCATCGACACCGAGAACGCGAGGCTGGTGCACCGCCAGCAAAGCCTTCCTTGCGACGTCGTCGAGCAGTGGTGGGAGCGAAGGGTCGAGACACACCACCATGCGTTCGCTCACGATCCACACGTCGTCCTCAGTCGGGAACAACTCCCACCGTGCGCGTTCGGGCTCAAAGCCAATCTCCGTCAGCCAGCGCGGGCGGAGCTCGGGAGAAATGCGCTTTCCCGTCCCCCAATGGTCGATGCTAGTGACCTTGGTACCGGGTGGGCACAGCAGTGTCTCGCTCAAGTCCCAGGACTCAACAACCGCCCCGGTCACCTTCACCTCATCGAGCGCGGCTGCCCCGTGACGATTTGTGTCAAGTGACTCGGGTCGCCAGCCAAGTGTTCCGATTCCCGCCCTCGGTCCTTGTTCTACTATCCGCACCGTCCAACGAGTTTCCCCTACCTCAACTTCGTGACACTTCAGCGTATCCGCGCAAGGCAGGAACACACATCCGCCAGCCTCAAGTTCGCCGAGCGATTCACCGTCGAGCTTCACCTCGATTGGACTGGCGAGGTGACCCGCGCGCACCATCGGGCCCGCACCCGTGAGCCACGCCATCCGGTCAACTCGTAGTCCACCATCCAGTTTCGGAGCGATCAGCGGCTTTAGCTCAGGCGCCTTGCGTTCACTGGGCAAGTCCTCGGCCGCCACGCGCAGAAACAGCCGCCATCCTGTCGGCAATTCAGCGTTTTCGTCTTCGTACTCCGCCAGACTCTCGTGCACCGCGGGATCGCGCGAGAGAACGTATGCTCGGTCGCGCTGCACACTGAGCACGCGGACGATGCCGTACTCCTCCTGGTGCTCGAAGTACAACGTGTCTCCGCCGAACGGTAAGACGACCGCTGTGCCGCCGGTGGAGAACCGCACGGAGGCCTTGGCGAGCTGATCAAGGAGAGACGTGGCCACCGCTGCCTCGCGGCCCGGGCTCAGCCAGCGTCCGTCCGCAAGCGAAACCGAAATGTCGGCCTCAGACGACACGAACAATTCGACTTCCGGCGTGACGCGCATGCGCAGTCGACCCGGAAATCGTCGGCCGCCGGCAACCGAGGCCCGCATCTGCGTCCAGTCCACCTGCGGGTTCCACGCGTCGCGGACGACCGACAGCGCGGCCCGTACCTGATCCTCCGCAGCAGGGTCGTGAAGCAATCGCGTGGCCGGAGCGCTGAGTCGGTGGCGGCCTGGCCAGGCGCGTAGCATCGCCAGTACGTCTAGCTCCGGACGAACCGCGGGAAGACGATCCGTGAAGAAGTCCGCTAGCGCCGCGCGATCGAACGCTCGGAACACGCACTGGTTGATCGGGACGCCGACGTACTTGTAACCGCCCCCTGGAAGCAGCAATCTGCCACGCCGACCACCGACGTCCGCGCGCAGCCATTCGGCCAGCCGTTCGAACATCCCCGGGATCTCGCTCGCGGCCAGGAACTCCGTGCGGCCGACGCCGACGATCCCAGCGAGCCGCGCGTAGTACGCGTTGGCCGGGGCGGCCTCGTCGTGGCGCATCCCCGACGCCGCAAGAACCAGTAGCGAGAGCCCGGAGACGAATGGCGGCGCCTGGCGCGGGCGCGGGAGTCGCGCGAATCCGTTCGCCGCCGCGGCAAGGATTGCGAACGAGCCGGTACGAGCGATCGACCAGCGATCGTTGATGGTCTTGACGAACGCGGGAAGGGCCGCGTCCGCCGAGAACCCGAGCGTCGCTCCGACGGCGACGATCACGTCCTCGTCGATGGCAAGCAGCCGGGCACTCTCCGGCTTCTCGTCGACGGGGAATAGCCGGTCGACCAAAGCACGGTTCCACGCCGCGTTGTCATTGCCCACACCCGGGAAGTCGCTGACAAGCTCCGTTTCTGACACGTCGCGTGGAACCATCCCCGAACAAGCGATGCGCTCTTGGCCCGCTCGACGATGAGCAGGCCTCAAACTAGAAGGAACTTTGTATCGCGGCGAAGCACGAGCTGCGCTAGTCGTTCGTCGAGCGTCTCAACACCAG
Source organism: Solirubrobacter taibaiensis (assembly GCA_027587225.1). Lineage (GTDB taxonomy): Bacteria > Actinomycetota > Thermoleophilia > Solirubrobacterales > Solirubrobacteraceae > Solirubrobacter > Solirubrobacter taibaiensis. Next base: position 143,529 of record JAPDDQ010000010.1, on the reverse strand, counting down.
TCGTTGTTGAGCGCGGGATGCAAGGAAGGACGGGCAGCCGAGACGCTTAGATCAACCGGTATGTGCCGTCAGCAGTGGTTCCCCGATCAACCTCGCAACGCCGTCGCTGTCTGTCTCTCGCTGTTCGAGCATTTGCTCCAACAACTGATCAGGTACACACGACCCGAATTTCGTGGTGTCGATGCGTCGTGTGTCGACCGGGGCAGTGGCGTTTGGCGCGTCGATCCCACCGACAACCCGCTTGAGCGAGTCGTACGAACCGCGTGAGCGGAGACCGATTCCGAGGTCATCGACGGATGTCGTTGCCATGCCCGCGGCGTCGAGCTGGGCAGCGACGGCGCGGTTGGCTCGGCCACCCGCGAAGGTCCACCAGCGCGACCGGTCGCGCACATGATCACGAACCAGCGTTGTGCGGCCCTCCTGCACCCATTCGTACTCACCTCGAATCTCGTCGATCCGGGTTGCGGCCCGGCGCGTCAGGTGCGCAGCAAGTCGCTCGTCGCCCCAGAGCACTGAGCGGATCGCGTGACAGACCTCGATGGAGAGGGCGGCTCCCGAGCCTGCCCACCGTGAACGGCCAGGTTCGTCGACCGGCTCGACCCAGACGATCCGGCGCGACCAGTCAACGTCTCGTACGCCCCAAGCGCGACCGCCGAGCAGAATCGTCGCACGGCCGCTATCACGCGTCGTAAGCGACGAAGGATCGACGGACCCGAGGGCGCGTTGTCCCCAGTGAACGGCGAGCAACGGCTCGGTGAGAAACAGCGAGGTTACGTCCATGAAGTTCCGGCGCCCGTATTCCTGCTCGCCGATCCGGCCGATCGCCACGATCCCACCGTCCTCCACGACGATTTCGCGAGCGAGCATGTGCTCCAACACGGCCACAGGTAAGTCGACCGGAAGTCCGGCAAGGGTTCTAACCCGTTCGAGTGATCCTGGCCACGCGCTTCTCCCGACGCGACCCTCCGCCAAGACTCGTGCGAGCAGTTGCTGCGCGACGAGGTTCACGGGCCACGCCGGAGCGGCGAGCGGCTCGACCCAACCATCAAGGATCAGGCGAATCAACGCCAACCCCTGAAGCAGCTCCATGTCGGACGTGGCAAGGAAGAGGCAATTGCGAGCCGTCCCCGCGCGGCGCCCGGTTCGACCGAGCCGCTGCAGCACGGACGCCACTGTGGCCGGGGCGCCGACTTGAATCACACGATCCAAATCGCCTACGTCGATACCAAGCTCGAGCGTGGAAGTCGAGACGATGACGCAGTCGCGCGTCTCGGCGAAGGCCCGCTCGGCCTGCCGGCGGTCATCCGCGCTGAGCGACGAGTGGGACACGAACACCGTCGTCCCTTCAGACCGCAATGCGGAGGCCAGCGACTCGACGCGTGCGCGGCTATCGGCGAACACGAGTCGCTTCTCGCCTTGGTGTAACCCTCCGATGATGCGTGCAGCGTTGGCTTCGGTTGCGACCCAGTCGACGGTCAACTCAAGATCGCCGCCTTCGCCCGACACGAGAACAACTTCCCGTTCGCCCGAGCCGCCGGAGACGAGCCAGTTGAGCAGCCAGTCCGGGTTGCCAACGGTCGCAGTCAGGCCGACCCGCTGGATCTCTCGGCCGGAAAGCGCGTCGAGCCGCGCCAGCACTGCAAGCAGGTGCCATCCACGGTCATCACCAGCGAAGGCATGGATCTCATCCACGACGACAGCCTGGACTCCGCCGAACAGGCGACCGGACTCGACGCGACGCGACATCAGCATCGCCTCAATCGACTCCGGTGTCGTCAGCAACACGTCTGGAGGATCGGCGAGGAGCCGCCGTCGTTCCGCGTCGCCGACGTCGCCGTGCCAGATCCCGGCACGATGGCCAAGCAGCTCGCAGTAGCCCTGCACGCGCGGGTAGAGGTTGTTCAGCAGCGCTCGCAGCGGGCAGACGTAGAGCACGGATAGCCCGGACCACCGTGCGGCCACCATTCTTGAAAGCAGCGGCAGCAGGGCAGCCTCCGTCTTGCCGCCGGCGGTGGGCGCGCCGAGGAGTGCGTGACGTCCGTCCAGCACGGGATCGATGGCCTGGAGTTGCAGCGGACGCAGTGTCCGCCACCCCAGCGAGTTGACGATGTGATGCTGGACGGCCGGGTGCAGCCGGTCGAACGGGTCAGACATCTAGCTCGATGTCGTCAGCCGTTGGCGGCGTCCGCGACTCGCGCTCCTCCAAGGTCAGTTCGCCGTCGCCGACGGCGAGCGCGTAGTCGCGACGAGGGTCGAAGTCAGGGAACTGGTCGACGCGGTCGAGCACATCGACGAGCTTCTTGAGGTAGATGCGGGGTGCAATACCGACACGCCCGCCGAGCACGCCTGCCACCGCGTCGGCCAGGCCGCGGACGTACGCGTCGTCCACCAGTGAGCGCAGCCGCTCCTCCGCCGGCCGACCCTCGACGTAAATGTCACGGACGCGCATACCGACTGAGACAAGCCGGTCAAAGTCGAATGCTGGCAGCCGCAGCTGCACCGCGCGCGGGTTGTCGAACCGCGGGTCACCTGCGAAGTCGGTCGCGAGCCGCTGGGCGAGCGGTGCGAGACGCTGCGCGCCTTGCGGCCCGTCGAAGAACGCCGGTGTGCCGGTGATCACGAGATATAGCCCCGGAAAGCGTCCGCCGTAGACCTCGTCGATCAACTGCCGCAACGCGTTGAGCGACTTCTCGCGCACGTCGCTGCGTACTCGCTGGAGCGTCTCGATCTCATCGAGAACGAGGACCAGCCCTGAATGCCCGGCGTCGCGAAGCACAACGAGCAACCCCTGAAGGAAGCTCAATGCGCCGAAGTGGTCGATCTCACCCTTGAATCCGGCTTTGCGCTTGACCGCGGCGGGAACGTTCGGTTGCGCGCCGATCCAGGCGAGGACCCCGTCCGCCTGGGCCTTGTCGCCCGCGGCGAGTGCCGCCCGGTGTGCTCGCAGCGCCGTGGCGAACAGTGGTGCGCTGCGGCTGACCTCGGCGAGCCTTCCTTCCATGAGTCGATCGACCCGCACGGCGAGCGCGGCCTCGTCGTGCTCGCTGACCTCACCAGTGGCGAGGACATCCTCTTCGAGGGCGAAGCCCCAGCGTTCGAGCACCGTGCGTAGGGCACCCTGAGAGACATCAGCCGTCGAGAGCCGCTCGACCAAGCGGCGATACACCGTCTCCAGCCGATGCAGCGGCGTTTCGGTCTCGGAAATCTGGACCTCGGATGTCGCGAAGCCTTCGGCCTTCGCTCGCTCAGTGAGCCAGCGCGCGAAGAACGTCTTGCCAGTTCCGTAGTCACCGCGGATCGCCTTGAAGTGCGCGCCGCCGGCCGCGACGTCGTGCAGCTCCTTCTCGACAGCGGGGGCGAGGCGTTCGAGCCCGACGGCGAACGTCTCCAGCCCGCGTTCCGGGACGCTACCGCGGAGCAGCGCGGCAACGATCTCCTCGCGCCTTCGCGCGCTCGGCATCGGCGCGGTCATCCGGCCTCGAACTGGCGGCGCAGCAGCGTGACGTCGAGCACCACATCACCGGTGTCGTCGTTGAGCGCGAGGACGTCGTAGCCCTCGACGTTCAGGTGCAACCGCATCGTGGCCAGCGTTCCGCGCAGCCGCATCGGGCTGATCCCGGTCTGACGCGCGAGCGCATCGAGCAGCAGCTTGCCGCCGGCGCCGTCGAGCGCGGCTAGGATCGCGGTAAATCGCTCGGGCGGGACCCGATCCTTTGCAGCGGCGGCACGAGCGGCCGTGAATGACTGGGACGCTTCCAGCCGGGCGACGAGCGAATCCACCACGGCCGGTTCGGACGCACCAAGTGTCAACTGGCCACTTGACTCCTCGACCCGGGGCTTGAACACCGGCACCTGGGGCGACGGTGACTCTTCGACGGTGGGTACCTCGGCGCGGGCCCACCAGGTCGGCAGGTCGTAGGGCGCCTCGACCCATCCGCTCACCTCGTCACCCGCCGAGGCAGTAAGGACCAGCAGGGGAGCGAGGACTTCCTGCGCAGTCGCACCGCCGTGGTAGCCGTGCTTGGGCGGGCCGTAGCGGATCGTCTCGTCGACGGCGAGCACGCATGCGCCCCCCGGCGCGAGGACGCGAACGCCGGAGATGCGCTGCTCACCATCCCCTGCTTCCTTCGCCACGGGCCGCCACCGCTCGCCACCGTCAGCAGTGGTCGGACGCTGCTTGGTGCCGCGGTCGAGGACATGCCCGTGATCACTCGCGAGGACGACCAGCCGTGACGCGTCGCGCGCCTCGTCGAGCAACTGCCGGAGCACGGGGACGTACGACGTGTCCCAGGGCGTCGCCAGCTGATCGCTGCGGGCCAAGTGGTCGTCGATCGCGTTGACGACCGCGCCGATCACACGCCGCTCGCCGGCGATCTCGGAACGCAGTGCCTCCGAGAGACCTCCGTGTGGATCGCGCAAGGCACTCTTGTGGAAGAGCAGCGGCTTCGCACCGGCCAGCGCCGAATGCGTGGCGAACGCCTTCGCCTCGTCACCCGCGACGCCCTTGCTCAGGCGACCCGTCAAGAGACTGGTCCGCGAGAACGTGGTCACGCTCGGGAGCACCGACAAGACGAGCGTCCGGCCAGTGTGCCCGGCGGGGCGTAGTTCGGTCCAGCCACGGGCGATCACGTCTTCCAGCAGCTCGCAGGCGACCCGATGGCTCATCCCGTCGAGGACGATCAGGAGCAACGGGGACGATCCGGCGAGCGGCGCGACGACACGCTCGAGGACTTCCTCGACCCCGAGAATTTCCGCGCCGGCCGCAGCGTGAGCGGTGTATCCGGCGAGCAAGTCGGCGAAGTGCGTTTCCTGCGCGCGTCGGCGCGCGTCCGCGGCGGCGATCAACAGTCGCAGTTGCTCGTCGAGGCCGTCATCACCGGTGACGACTCGCAGCGCCGTTCGCCCCCAGTCCGCGTAGGCGCTGTCGCGCACGTGGTCAACCGCGGCCGCCCGGAAGTCCGGTGCGGCAGGCAAGTCCTGCTGCATCCAACGGACGACGCGCAGCGCCATCTCTGCGGTCCCGTCATGGTCGTTGACGCGGTGAGCCCGCACACACGCGAGAGCGGCCTCGATGCGCTCGATACCGCCGGCGCTGTCGCGGCCCGCGAGCGCTTGGCCGAACTCCCGCAGTCGCGCCCTGAGTCCCGACTGCAGTACGGTGCTGGCGGCCGCGAGCGGCTCGGCGCCCAGCAGTCCGGCCACGGACTCCGCGTCACGCAGCACCGCGTGCGCAACCGGTCGATCGCTGGCCAACAGCGCGTTCACGACGGACTCGGCCGCGTCTGCGAAGGCGCGTGCGGCCCGTTCGTCGAACTTCCACCCGCTCAGCACCACACCTCCCGCGAGCGCCCGAGAGGCGGCCCGCGTCTCACCCGCTGGCCCATCGAGCAGGAGCCGGGTCACCAGCCCGATAGCGACCACCTGCGCCCCGCGGCCGACCGCGACCGCAGCGAGCACCGGTTCGGCACCCACCATGCGGGTGGCAAGCCGCCGCCGCACTGCGCGATACTCGGCTTCGGGTCGGTCTTGGAGCCGTGCGACGTCGGTGCTCGCCGCCCAGTGAAGCAGCCCGTCCAAGCCGTCTTTAGTCTCGATGCCGTAGCGATGCCGAAGCAGCGATTCCCACGCGCGATCGCTATCAAGCGCGAGTGATGCCGTTCGCTCGTAGCCGCTGAGTGGAGCCGCTTCGATTAGCGCCTCGGCCATCCACTTCTCGCCGGCGATCAGCGGGTCGATCTGGCGCACACCGAAGAGCCGTTGGACTGCTTCCCATGCATCAAGCCGGCGCACGCCCCGCTTAAAGACCCGAGCGAGCAGATCCTGCGACTGGACGTCCACCGGCGTCAGCACGACCATTGCACGGCCGTCCGGTCGATCGCGTGTGAGCTCCTCACGGATCGCCAACTCCGACGGGCAGACGCGCACGTCGACGTACTCGGCGCCAACCAGGATCTGGGTCCCGCCGGTCCATTCACCGTCGAGATGCACGAGGAAGCTGGTCCCACGACGGGCGACGGACAGCCAACCGTCGAGGTGCGGCCGCAGCCGCTCCGGTGTCATCGCGTCGGTCAACCGTCCCGGGTGGTGATGGTCCAGCTCAACGCGATCTCGATCTCGCCGTCAAGCTGCGCGAGCCGCTCGAGCTCCTGGCGCGCCGCGCTGACGCTCAGCGACTCACGGTGGTCGCTCGAGACGCGGACGCCCGGCTTCGGTTCGGGCTTTGGCTTCGGTTTCGGGTTCGGCTGGACGAGCCGAACCGTGTCTTCGTATGCGGCCTGGATCACCGGTGCCAACTGCGCGGCGAACTCGTCATCCGTCAGGACCCCGCGCACGCGCGTTACCACCTGGGTGAAACCCGGTTCCTGCCCGCGATCGGCAGCGACCTCAAGCAGCGACCAGCTCTCGCTGCGCAACGTCGTCGTGACGCTCGCGGCCGATTTCAGCGCCTTGCTCAGGTGCTGCGCGTTATCGATCGGGAAGTCTGCGAACGCGCGAACGACGTCGAGGGCGTCGTCGGTCGTGTTGAGTGCGCGCGTGAGGCCGCGCGCGGCCCGTGCCGACCGCAATCGCGCGCTGGTCTCGGGCGCGACGGAGAATCGCGCGCAACGCGCCTCGAGCGCGGCCACCAACGATTCGGTCGCCGCCTCGGCTGAACGGGCTTCGTCCTTCAGACGGACCGCGAGCGTCTCGAAGCTCGACCGTGCCGGGTTGACGTCGGCCATCCCAAATACGGCGGCGGCACGGGCACGGGCCGCGTCCCAGACACCGCGGTCCGGTAGCTGTGGGCTGACGAGCTCGTCGTCATCGTCCAACCGCTCGAGCGTCGGCGTGACCGGTCCGCCATGGTGGCGGAACACGCGAGAGCTGTGCGCGGCGTACGTAAGGATCACGAGGTTCTGCAGATCACGGGGCAAGCCGCGTGCCTCAGGCTCGTCGATCCAACGGCGGAGATCGCCGACCGTCGTGGTCGAAGATCCGGCCTGGGCCGCCTGGGCGATCCGGCGCTCGAACGTGTCGCGCCAAGTTGTCCCAAGTACGAAGGGCTCTTCATACTGCTGCCCGAGCTGGAGCGGCGTGGCGATCGCTCTCATAACCTTGCGCTTGTCGGTCGGAACCGGGATGCGCCCGTCCTCCGTCTGAGCTGCCGCTTCGACGACTTCGAGGACCTTGCGCAAATCGCCGGCGCGGTACTCGACCTCGATCCGTGGGTGCTGCGGGAACTGATGGTCGAGGAGTTGCCTGAGCAGGCCGCCGAAGGCGTCGGCGAGCGTGGCGCCGATCGGCACTTGTACGGTGAGCCCGCTGCGCAGTGACTGGATCCGGTCCTCAATGCCGTGCGAGACGTCGATCGTCTCTGGGGCAGCACGCTCGACCCCATAGGCCTGGCGGATCGCGGTCTTGACGCGCTGCTGCAGGGCAGAGCGCTGGTCGGCTAGGAGCCCCCTCGCCTGGACACGGTCGGCGGCGCTGAGGTGGTCGGCGAACTGGTCGAGCCGATCGCCTGCGAGCAGGTGCTCAATGACCACGAGCTTGCCGAGATCGCGCTGAAGCGACGCCGAGAAGAACGCTGGAACCCAGCAGACTGTGTCGCTCGGGCCGTGCTGCTCGCGCCAGCGCTCAAGGCGGTCGAGATCCTCCAACGGCGAATGGCCGGCGTCGAATGGATAGTCGACGACCACCTTCCAGCGCCCGCCGGACGACAACAAGGCGTCGTCAGGCAACGCGACTGTGTCTCGGACGTTGCCGAACACAACGTCGACCTGGCGGCGGGTGCCTCGCCACACCAGCGGGTGTTCCACGCTGAAGAGCCGCTGCTCGGTGCTGACGCCGAGCTCCCCGAGCACGAGGTCACGGATCGTCCGCCGTCGTTCGCCGTCGTTATCGACGTGCGCCGCGCGTTCGATGATCGAATCGATGTCGACGCCGGTAAGACGCAGCACGACGCTCGGGTTCGACGGGTCGTCGCCGACCTTCAACGCGCCGACGTCAGCGTTCCAGGCCCGCAACTTCCCGAGGACCAGGCTTCGCTCTCCGCCCTTGATCGGCGAGCTGATCGATCCGTGGTTGAGCGCTGTGAGACGGGCGACGTCGAGGTTGCGCAGGGGGGCGGCGCCGGGCACAAGCGCGGCCAGCAGCAGTGTCTTGACGAGCCGGTCATCGGTGCGGAACCCCGGCGAGGACGTCGCGTCCGCTTCGCTGACGCCGTTACGTTCGAGCAGGATCGGCCGGAACTGATCGCGGTAGAGGTCGCGCGCATGGGCGAAGTGGCGCTTGAGGTCGTCGCTGAAGGGCTCGTCGCCCGAGGCAAGGATGTCGAACAGGTCGCCGACACTGACGAGGTCGCCGACGGCCAGGTCGTTGCGCCGCGCGACGAGCAATTGGAGCATCACCCGCAGCGCGGTTCGCTCGCGCTGGAGCACCGAAGAGGCGGCGACGAGCGTGTCCATGAACGCCGGGCTGAACGGATAGGTCTCGCGGAACTGCTCGCGGGTTCCGTCGGCCGTCATCAGGACGTCAAGCGTCTGCGGGCTTGTCCGCTCGGTCTTCGCGAACGCCTCGTCGATTGTCAGCCGCTCAGCTTCGCCCTTGGGTTGCAGCAACCGCCGCTCGGCGATCTTCGACAGGTTGCGGTCGGCCAGGGAGATGCGATGGAAGCGGTCGTTCCAGTGCTTGAGCGCATCGGCGAACGAGAGCTGGTCGGCACCCGGGAGGTCTCCCACGAAGTCGCGCAGGTCACGCTGGCGGGCAACGAACGAGATGATCGGGATCGGTCGCTCGTGCGTGTATTCGATCAGCTTGATGAGCTTCTGACCCTCGCGCTCGACGAACGCCGTGTCGCGAATCCGGCTCCCGAGCCAGAGGATCAGCTCGTCGAGGAAAAGAACGAGACCGTGCTTGCCGCGACCGTGTGCGTGGCGGGCCAGTTCGGCCAGCCCGGTGTCGAAATCGACATAACCGGTGGCGTTACCGCTCATCGCCTGGGCGTAGCCCGGGAGCAGCGTCTTGACGATGGCCGCGCCCAACCGGCCACGCTCGGGGTCTCCGACCGGGGCATTGCGTGCACGCGTGAAGGAGTCGGGATCCCACGCCGCCTCAAGGGCACCCCAGCCGCCACCGCCAGGCTTTGCGCCGTCGTTCAGCACGGCGAAGAACCGTTCATCGTCGGCGAACTGGGCGCGGCTCGTCTCGGCCTGTTTGAACAGCGGACCGTCGGTGTAGACACCCGGGAGCACGCCTCCGGGGTTGGTCTCCGACACGTGCTTGACGTAACCGCCAAAGATCGCCTGCTCCATCGACTCCGCGCCGATCATGTGAAACGGGACCAACTCGAACGACTTGCTGCCCAGCACCGCGTCGGTGGCGGCGATCGGTTCCGACAGCTCGTGGATCGCCAGTGCCTGCGGATTGTGCTGGAGGATCAGGTGCAGCACCGCCATGAAGTGCGATTTGCCCGAACCAAAGCTGCCGTCGAGATACGCGGCCTTGCTCCGGCGCTCCGTGATCGCGGAGGCGATGAACCGCAGCGCGTCATCGTAGGCTTCGGCCAACTGGGGTGTGACGACGTACTGGTCGAGCGTCGACGCGCCCTGGGCCACACCGGCCGCGAGGCTCATCACGAAGTCGCCGGTCTGGACGGCCTCGGGGATGACGATGAGTTCTTTAAGCAGAGTCATGCGGAAGCGCGCTTTCGTCCACGCACCGGCGCGACCGGGCGCCATGCTCGCAGGGTGTCGCGGGTGATCGCGAGCTCGGCGAGTTGGCCATCGAGCCAACTCTCGAAGAAATCACCCGGTGGGCCGGCGAAGTCTGGGTCGGTGTCGGGGTGCCATTGGTGGATCCACGGCAGTAGTTCGAGCACGCCGGTGAGCAGTGGGGTAACGCGCTCGGCGCCGGCGGCGTCTTCGTCGCGCAGTTCAGTGATGCGGCCGGCGAGGGCGCGGGCAAGTTGCAGCTCGTCCCATCCAGCCCAGCCGACGACGGGTGAGGTGTCGGCGCCGCGCTCCGCCTTGGGGAGTAGGACGAAGCGTTCCTTGGGGACGTCGAGCTTGCCTCGGTGCTTCCAGGAGGCGTCGGAGCGGAAGTCGGTCTTGGCGTACTTCGGCGGAATAGGGATGCGGTCAACGATCTCGCCGCGGTCCTCCGCGCGTTGAAGGTCCCACACCGTTTCCCACACGGCGCGCTTCTTGAGCCCCGCTTCGGTGTGCCGCTGCGCGGCCGGGTGCGAGACGGCAGCGTCGAGCACGAGGCGCCGGAGCGTGGCGCCAAGGTCGGCGTCGCGATCCACGGCGAGCAACTCGAGCGCCTCGACGAGCTGCGGCGTCCGTCGCGCGTAATCAGCGAGCTCGGCGGTCGAGCGCGGCTGCAGGTCGTCCCAGAGTTCACGTGCTTCCAGTGCATCGAGGATGAGTGCCGTCAACGCATCGCGCACACGCTCCTTCCACGGCGCGCGGTTCCAGCGGCGCTTGTGCTCAGGACGCTCGATCAGCCCTACATCCGGGTTAGACTCGATCAGCGCGATCCGCTGCTCCACGAGCGCCCGGTACTCGTGGGGCCAATAACTCGGGACCTCGGTGATCGGCGTCGACTCGTGACGCTCAAACCAGGTCGTCTTTGTTTCGCCGCGAGCGAGCAGGATCTCGAAAGCGCGCTGGCCGAGTTCGATCGGGGGCGCCTGTTCACCGAGAACGGGAAGGTCGTCGGACACCAGACCGTAGTCAGCCAGTACCTGCCAATCCAGTTCCTCCTGCAGGGAAACGAGCCTCATTGTCAGAGCTGTGTCGTGTTCGGCGCGCGCGCCGAGAATGGCCGCGAGTGGTGTGTCGGTCGCGTCGGCAAGTCCGTCGAGCAATGACGCTCGGTCAGAGGCGATGCGGTCTAGGGTCTGGGGCAGATCAATCGAACGTCGCGCCGGAATGGGGAGTCGTCCAACTTTGCCACTGCCGTATTCGTAGCGGGGCTCCCAGGCCTCGTCTCCGATGCCGCCACCGATACCGCCGACACCTGTGTCTTGGCAAACCTGCTTCAGGAGAAAGCACGCGCTGCTGCTGTTCAGGACTCCCGCGAGCCTGAGGGCCTCGTCGAGATCATCGCGGCGAAGCTTAATGAACGGCGCATGCTTGTTGAAGACTCGGCGAGCCGCGTTGCTGACTGCAAAGTTAACTCCGGTGTGCTTGTAAGCCCAGGTTAGCGCGAGCTGCGTTCGATGACGTGCCAACGCGATTTGATGCCACTCGAAGTAGGCCTTATTGGCCTCTTTATAGGAGGTTTTCTCAAAAGTTCGCCGCTCCCAAGCCGGACCACGCCAAGCCCACAATGCGGGAAGCGAATCTCTCACTGCGTCTGCGTCAGCGAGTCTCCCAGATTCATACGGAAACCAGGCTTCAACGTCAGTGGTGATGTTCCAGTCACGCACATTTACTCCTGTCACAAACTCCGCCCGGTAATGGCGCTGTACCGGCGTAGGGATCCAAGCGCGACTCGGCCGCAGGAACACGTCGTCGATATTAGTCTGTCCGGAATACCCGATGTCGGAAGCAAGCTGACTTACGGTTGCGGTGCACGAATCGATGAGCCGTTGCCGCAGCAGTCGACCCGGGCCGATGGCAAGTGGATGCTCCGCTATGGCGGAACGCGCGATATCCGATGAACGGACGAACGTGGTCGCGAGTTCCCTTACATCGCAGCCTCGAATAAGATCGAGCCACGCGACGCTGGTCGCAGGGTCCTTGGGACGTGTGGCTTCGCCGCGCAATCCCTCGACGAGTCGAAGCGTCTCCGCCTGTGGGCGCCGTGCCCGACCAAAGACAATGATTGTTGGCGTTGCATGTCCTGGAATGTGCGCTCGACTGGTGTCGACTAGATGGGTTACGTCGACCGACGGCAGGAATCGCTGCACGAGATGAAGACCGAACTCCCGCCGCATGAAGCTGTTTGCGGTGATCTGACCTACGAACCCTGACTGAGCGTGACCGTCTGTAAGTCGGATAATCCCGAGCTCAAAGAACCGCTCCATAAAGGGCACCGAGAGAGCGAACTCGCGATGACAACTTGCGTAGCGCGCACGGTAGGCGCTACGGGCGCCCTCATCGTCACCTACAATGTAGGGCGGGTTGCCGACGACGGCGTGGTAACCGCGTCCAAGGATCTCTTTCAGCTGGCCGGCGTCTTCGCTTTCGTAGAAATGGGCGACGTTCTTGTCGAGGCGGCTAGCGTCGAAGAGCATCGTCGCGCCTTCGCCGGGCAGCGGTCCGTGCAGAAGACTGTCCCCAGTTGCGAGGTGCAGCGTGAACGCCGGTGCCTCGGCGAGCCGGCTGATCCCGCACGCGTGCAGCGCGAGGATGGTCAGCCGGAAGCGGGCGATCGCGGTGGCGTAGGGGTTCAAGTCGACACCCGCGACCTGATCGAGACACCGCTGAGCGAGCACGGTCGTTGCTGTTCCTGGGTCGCGTTCTTGCCAGAGCGCGAAGAGGCGTTCGAAGGCGCCGATCAGGAAGTGGCCTGATCCGCACGTCGGGTCAATCAGCCTGACTTCCTCGAGGCCGAACTCGGCGAGCGCGGGGGTCAAAGTCCGGTCGAGGATGAACGCCTCGACGAAATCCGGGGTCTGCAGCAGCGCGTAACGTTTCTTCGCCGCTTCAGAGAGGTCTTGGTAGAGGTCACCGAGGAAGCGAGTGTCGAGGTCGGGGTCGGTGAAGTCGTGGCTTAGCTCGCCGGTGTCTGGGTCGATCGAAGTGAACGTCTCGCGGAGCGCGCTCGCGCCGTCGGCGGTCGGTCCGAGTCGCCAGAGCGGGTTGTGGCGCTCGTCGTAGAGCGCGGCGACGGCGGGAAACGCGGCAACCTCGCGAAAGCACGCTTCGAGGTACTCGCGGTCGCTGTGGCCGGGTTCGCGCTGGAAGTACTCGGATCTGTGTCCGAGGGCGGCGGCGCCGCGCGCGCCGGCGCCGGCGATCAGGGGCTGGTCGATCAGTCGGTTGTCTTCAAGGAAGCGCACGAAGACGCAGCCGAGGACCCACGCGACGGCGGCCTGGGTGATCTCGCCGCTGCGCCACTCCTCCAAGGACGTGGCGGTGCGCTCGGCGGCGACGGCCTTCTCGTGCTCGACGGCGAGGTGCTCGGCGACGTCGGGGACCTCGTCTACGCGCTGTGCAATCGAGGTCTCGAGGGCCGTTACGGCTGGTTTGAGCGCGCTGAGCAGTGCGGTTCGATTAATCATGCGGCGCGCCTGACGTTACGTCGTCCCCGGACCGGAGCGGATGGGCGCCATGCTCGCAGGGTGTCGCGTGTGACAGCGAGTTCGGCGAGTTGGCCGTCGAGCCAGCTTTCGAAGAACTCACCGGGTGGGCCGGCGAAGTCTGGGTCGGCGTCAGGGTGCCATTGGTGAATCCAGGGCAGCAGTTCGAGTACGCCAGTGAGTAGTGGGGTGACGCGTTTGGCGTCGGCAGCGTCTTCGTCCCGTAGTTCGGTGATTCGTCCGGCCAGAGCACGGGCGAGTTGCAGTTCGTCCCAGCCGGCCCAGCCGACAACGGGCGAGGTGTCAGCACCGCGCTCGGCGCTGGGAAGCAGAACGAAGCGTTCCTTGGGCACGTCGAGCTTGCCACGATGCCTCCAGGCGGCGTCGGAGCGAAAGTCCGGCTTGGCGTACTTAGGCGGCATGGGAATCCGCTCGACGATCTCGCCGCGGTCTTCTGCGCGTTGCAGGTCCCAGACGGATTCCCACACGGCGCGCTTCTTCAGGCCGGCGTCCGTGTGGCGTTGCGCCGCGGGATGTGGGACGGCGGCATCGAGCACGAGTCTGCGGAGGGTTGCGCCGAGGTCGGCATCGCGGTCGCCAGCGATCGTCTCGAGCGCTTCGACGAGCAGCGGCGTGCGGCGCAGGTGGTCGGTGAGCTCGGCGGTCGAGCGTGGTTGTAGGTCCTCCCAGATCTTCGGCGACTCCAAAGCATCGAGGACGAGCATCGTCAATGCATCCCGCACGCGGCCCTCCCACGACGCGCGACTCCAACGCCGCTTATGCTCGGGCCGCTCGATCATGCCGACGTCCGGATCGGACTCGATCAGCGCTATCCGCTGCTCGACGAGCGCCCGGTACTCGTGTGGCCAATGGCTCGGGACGTTGGTGATCGGGGTTGATCCGTGTCGTTCGAACCACGTCGTTTCAGTCTCGCCGCGCGCAACTTGGCGCGCGAGCACGACCTCAAACGCACGCTGGCCAAGCTTGATCGGCGGTGCGTCCTCACCGAACACGGGAAGGTCATCGGGCACGAGTCCATAAGCGGCAAGTACCTGCCAGTCCAGTTCCTCCTGAAGCGAAACAAGTCGATCCGTCAGGGCAACATCGCGAGCCTGTCGAGCTTCCAAAACTGCTGCGACAGATTTACCGGATGTCGTTGACAGATCGTCTAACAGTATGGTGCGTTGTGATGCAACTCCGTCGATTAGCGTCGGCAGGTTCGGAGAGAAGTGCCGTGGAAGTGGGAATTCCTGTACGCGCTTAGCACTAAGCTCGTAAAAGTCCTCCCACGGCACGGTTCGTTGGCGCGCGCCGACTGCGTCGACAGTACTACCACGATTCTGTGCGACTTGCTTTATCCAGAAGCAGGCAATCGAGCTGTTGAGCACGCCCATGAGCGCAAGATGCTGCTCCTCGCTCGATCCGTCGTGCAACTTGATCACGGGCGCCGTACGACCAAACACATTTCCAACTCGGTCCAAGGCGAAATGATTATGGGTGGCGACAAATGCCCAGGTGATAGTAAGAGGTGGGTGGCGTCTGGATAGTGACACCTGGTGCCAGGCCCACCACGGTCTCCCCTCGCGCTTGTAAGACTCACGTGCGAAGGTCTGCCGAGCCCAGAGAAGTTCACGAAAGGGCCAAAGGAGATGCAGGGCGTCCCCGGGCTCCGCGTTGAGGCGATCTGTGTATGGGAAGTACGACACGTCAAGACCCGAGGTCACCCAGTCCCTGACACTATCTCCCACTACCAACGGGACGGCGGACTCCGACGCAGACTTGCGCCGAAACGTCCCAGCATCGAGATAAAAGACGTCGTCGGCATTCGACATTCCGAAAACACCTATGTCTCCCGCGGCGTCAGCCAGCACGCTGCCTCGGCCATCCACAATCCGCTTGCCCAATTCCCGGCCTACCCCGAGCGTCATCGGGTGCACGAGCAGTTCACGTCTTTCGACGTCCGTCGAGCGCGTAAACAAATCGTGCTCACCGGGCCGATCGACGAGCGACCGAATCGAAGTCCACACTAACCCACGCGCCGGGTCGGCAGGCTGGTCTGGCTCGCCTCGAATGCCGTCCACAACGCGCATCGTCTGTGCGACGGGTGGACGACTCCGGCCGAATAGAAGAATGGTCGGGGTCCCGTGTCCCGGGATGTACGCGCCGCTCGCATCAACCACGGTGTTCAGGTCAACTGACCGCAGGAACCTCTCGACAAGTGGCGCTCCAAATTCGCGCTTCATGAAGCTGTTGCCGGTGATCTTGCCAACAAAGCCCGCGCGTCGGCGATCATCCCGATCGTTCACCCTGGCCAGCTCAAAAAAACGCTCCATGAATGGTACGGTCAGCACGTATCTACCGTGACAGCTGTCGTAGCGTTTACGGTACGCGTCCCGCAATGCGCCGTCCTGGACGGCGATGTAGGGCGGATTGCCGACGACGGCGTGGTAACCGCGTCCAAGGATCTCTTTCAGCTGGCCGGCGTCTTCGCTTTCGTAGAAATGGGCGACGTTCTTGTCGAGGCGGCTAGCGTCGAAGAGCATCGTCGCGCCTTCGCCGGGCAGCGGTCCGTGCAGAAGACTGTCCCCAGTTGCGAGGTGCAGCGTGAACGCCGGTGCCTCGGCGAGCCGGCTGATCCCGCACGCGTGCAGCGCGAGGATGGTCAGCCGGAAGCGGGCGATCGCGGTGGCGTAGGGGTTCAAGTCGACACCCGCGACCTGATCGAGACACCGCTGAGCGAGCACGGTCGTTGCTGTTCCTGGGTCGCGTTCTTGCCAGAGCGCGAAGAGGCGTTCGAAGGCGCCGATCAGGAAGTGGCCTGATCCGCACGTCGGGTCAATCAGCCTGACTTCCTCGAGGCCGAACTCGGCGAGCGCGGGGGTCAAAGTCCGGTCGAGGATGAACGCCTCGACGAAATCCGGGGTCTGCAGCAGCGCGTAACGTTTCTTCGCCGCTTCAGAGAGGTCTTGGTAGAGGTCACCGAGGAAGCGAGTGTCGAGGTCGGGGTCGGTGAAGTCGTGGCTTAGCTCGCCGGTGTCTGGGTCGATCGAAGTGAACGTCTCGCGGAGCGCGCTCGCGCCGTCGGCGGTCGGTCCGAGTCGCCAGAGCGGGTTGTGGCGCTCGTCGTAGAGCGCGGCGACGGCGGGAAACGCGGCAACCTCGCGAAAGCACGCTTCGAGGTACTCGCGGTCGCTGTGGCCGGGTTCGCGCTGGAAGTACTCGGATCTGTGTCCGAGGGCGGCGGCGCCGCGCGCGCCGGCGCCGGCGATCAGGGGCTGGTCGATCAGTCGGTTGTCTTCAAGGAAGCGCACGAAGACGCAGCCGAGGACCCACGCGACGGCGGCCTGGGTGATCTCGCCGCTGCGCCACTCCTCCAAGGACGTGGCGGTGCGCTCGGCGGCGACGGCCTTCTCGTGCTCGACGGCGAGGTGCTCGGCGACGTCGGGGACCTCGTCTACGCGCTGTGCAATCGAGGTCTCGAGGGCCGTTACGGCTGGTTTGAGCGCGCTGAGCAGTGCGGTTCGATTAATCATGCGGCGCGATGGAGGTTACGCAGCCATGGCTTCGGGATGCGCGCGTACTCGTTCGTTGTCAGGACGGGGATGGCATGTCCGTCGACGGCAGGTCGGTCGGCTTGGTCATCGGTGGGGATCAGAGTCCAGCAGGCCCGCAGCGGTGCACCGGCCATGATCTGCTCGCGAAGCCGGTCGAAAAGGCTGAGCTGCGCGTAGCGGCCGAGCAGGCCGACGTTCTCTAGCAGGACAGTGCCCTCGGTGTCGACGATGCTGGCTTGGACGGCAGACATCGCTCGCTGGACCAGCCGCGTGAGGTTCGTCCAGTTCTCACTGGCGCGATCGCTGGCGTCTGCGGCGACGACGACACTCCAGTCCGCACCGAGTTCTTCGGCCGTGGCATGCATCTGCCCGATCAACAGGGCGTCCACGTCGATCACGGTGAGTCCCAGACGGCGGAGCTCGCCAGCAGCATCGGGCAGCTCCTGCGGGTAGGCCATGAGGCTCAGCATCCCGCCGTTTCGCTGGGCGTCGGCC
The DNA here is from genome assembly GCA_027587225.1 of Solirubrobacter taibaiensis. GTDB lineage: Bacteria > Actinomycetota > Thermoleophilia > Solirubrobacterales > Solirubrobacteraceae > Solirubrobacter > Solirubrobacter taibaiensis. The sequence continues at coordinate 126,249 of JAPDDQ010000010.1, read as the reverse complement.
AGGCGTCGTTCGAAGTCGCGGGCGGTGACGACGTCTGGGTCGGTCGCCTGTCGCGGTACGCCGCCGCCCGTCGCGGTGGCCAGTCGCCCGATCGACGACCCGAGACTCGTCAGCCCAGTTACGGCAAGCCGCTGCTTGGCAGCGTAGGCCCCGGCGTCTTGGGACCAGACGAGGTCCAGACCGGCCTCGCGGAGCAGGCCATCGAGTTGCGGGCGGCTCGGGAGCGGCTCGGCGTGAGGAAAGCGGGCGGCGATCCGGCGGATGATCTCTTCGGGGCGGATCTCGTCGCTGCCCAGAAGCGCTGCGCGGCCGAGGGTGAGCGCCCGTGCAGCGGGCATCTGACGAGGATGCAGTTCCAGGCGGGCCGAGACTGCGGCGCTCGTCGACACGGCTGCCGCCAGCGCGACGAGGCGCTCGGCCGCCAATGCCGGCATCCCGGCGGGCGGGGTGAGACGCTGGAGGCGTGCCGTGACCTCAGCCGGGGCGACGAGTGTCTCAGTGCTTGCGATCTCGTCGGCGACCGCTCCCAGGCGGAGGGCGTAGTCCAACGCTCGCTGGCGTTCATCGTCGGCTCCGGTGGTCGCGAGCAGGACACGCCCGTCGTGCGTGCGCCGCTGCGCGACCCGCGGCTGGTCGGACGCCAGCTCGACCTCGACGGCCGCGCGGGCCACCGCTCGGGCAAGAGACTGATCGCCGTCCGGATCGCCGCTTCCACGATCCGCCGCTAGCGCACGCTCGACGTCCTCGGCAGTGGCGACCGTTCCGAGCGCGTCGATCTGCTCGACGAGCTCGTCCCGAATGTCGCTGAACCCTTTGAGCTTCGCCCAGCCATCACGCGCTTTGGCCAGAATCTGGCCGACACGCGCGCGTGTGACGTCGAGTTGGCTGCCGACCTCCGTCTGGCTCGGCCAAACCGCGGAGTCGGCGAGCGGCTCGAGGCCCAGCAGCAGGCGCAGCGCCGCGACGGTCGCTCGGTTGCGCGGAGTCTCGCTCGGAAGCAGCTGCCCGGCGAGCGTGATGAGTCGGCCTTCCTCGTCGACGGATTCCTCCGCCTTGGTGACCGCGACCGTCTGACGGTGGGACTCGCGCAGCCGGTCCCGCAGGTCCTGGAGCGCGGTGGTCAGTTCCCGCCGCGTGCCCAGGCCGATACCGCGGCCGGAGTTGATTGCCAGCGGCGGGAGCCCGATGAGGTCCGCGACCGTCTGCACGTTGCTGCGCTCGAGGAAGTCTGTCGCACGAGCACTGAGCCCGATCGCCGTGACAGGCGTGTCGTGCGTCGCGGCGGCGCGAAGCTCGGCCGCGCGCTCGGAGGCTCCGGCGCCGTCGGCCGACTGACTGACGCCTGCGAAGATCCGACTGAACTCGCGCGCGAGGTCGTCGGCGGTGTCGAAGCGCTCCTTTGCGTCACGCGCGAGCGCCCGCTCCAACAGTTCGGCCAGCGGTTCGGCGATCTCCCGCGGGAAGGCATCGCGGTCGACCGTTGCTTCGGCTTCGGTAAAGCGCGGATCGGTGTTACGCGACTCCCAGAAGGGAAGCGTGCCGGCCGCCATCTCGTGCAGCACGATCGCCGCCGCGAAGCGGTCACCGGCGAGGTCCCAGCGGGGGCGCCCGTGTTTGCGTCCCAGGAACGGGTCGAGGTACGGGCGGGTGCCAACCGTGAGCTGATCGGGTGAGGCACTCGACAGCGAGAAGTCCATCAGCACCAGGTGCGGCTCTTTGCGCGGGCCAACTTCGGTGACGCCGAGGTTCTCGGGCTTGATGTCCCGGTGAGTGATGCCGACCTGCTCGAGGTAGCTCAACGCGGAAAGGAGGTCGCCGCCGAAGCGCTCCAGGGTGCCGAGGCTGAGACGCCCGTCGCGGTGCAGTTGCTGTGCAAGAGTGCCCTTGTCGGCATATGAGAGGACGATCCCATCATGGCCAGCGGCCGAGATCGCCTCGCCATGACTGGCAATGATCGTGCGGTCTCGTAGGCGTGCGAGGACGGCAGCCTCGTCGCGGATGCGCGGGTTGCGCTCCGGATCGGCGGCGATCTTCAGCACACGCTGCTGCCCGGCTTCATCCTCGACGAGCAGCGCAACGGCGGTCGACCCGCGGCCCAGCCGCTTAACGACCAGGTAGCCGCCGACGAGGTCACCGGGCCGGGCAGTGACTGGGTCGGTCTCTGCTTCGTCCTCCGGCTCCTCCGGCGCCGTGAGCTCCTCCTCGACGAGCGTCAGGTACTCGAGAAATTCACTCATCGACGCGAAACGCTCGGTCGCGTTGGCGAACGTCGCCCCGCGAACGAGGTCGCTCAGCGCCTCACCCGCACCATCGAGCACCGCTGCGACCTCGAGCGCCCCGTCGCGCTCTAGACGCTCGACGAGCGCCGCCAGCGAGGCTGCGGGCGGCTGGCCGGTGAGGACGTGATAGGCGATCGCGCCGAGTGAGAAGACGTCGAGGAGTTGCGGGTCGGGGTCGGCGATCGTCACCGATTCGGGAGCGAGATAGGGAGCGGTCTCAGTGTCGACGAGGTCCCCGACGTGCGAAGTCCCGCGGATGGTCCCTGCGGACGTCCCGGTGGCGGAGTCGCGCGAGCCCGTCTGCCAGTTGAAGATCTTGAACCCTTGCTCCTTGTCGCCTGGCCGGGTCACGAGGATGCTGCGCGGCGAGAGCGCGCGATGCGCGAAGTGTCGGCCGTGGGCGTACGCGACCGTCTCGGCGATGTCGCGGAGCAGGCGGAGGCGGTCATAGAGGCCGAGCCCGCCACCGCGGTCCTCGAGGAAATGGTCGAGACGAATTTCGGACGGATCGCGCGCGTAGACCAACGCCGGGCCGAGTTCATGCTCGTGCATGTCCAGCGCTTTGAGGATTCCGGGATGGTCGACGGCCGACAGCAGCTCGAATTCGCGTTGCGCGGCGCGGACGATGACTTGACGCTGTGCGGGATCCTGATCTGGCGTGCCGTAGATTCGCACCCGGCGATATGCGTGCGCGGCGCGCGGATGAACCGCGGCGAAGTCCTGATATCCGGCACCCTCGTCGAGGAGGTCGCCGAGGTCAAGGTCGGCGACCTTGCGCGAGCGCTGTGACGGGCGGATGCCGGCCTGTTCGAAGGCCTCGGTGATCCGCTTCGCCATCGGCCGGTCGATTCGACGGCGGCGCAGCGCGTCGTGTTCCTCGGGCGTGAACTTCGCGAGGGCGTCGATGACTCCTGGCAACCCGCCCGCTTGGATCGGGCGGTCGTCGCCGTCCCTCCCGAGGCCAGCGACGTGATCGCGGGCGCTCGCGTCGAGCCGGCAGTCGAGGTCGATGTGAGAGAGGAAGACCAGCGGCGCGATGAACGGAACGGTCTCGCTGCGCAGCGCCGGCTGGCGTGCTAGTAGCGACTTGAGTCGCTTCGCTTTGCGGTTGGCGAGGACGACGGGGTTGTCCAGGCTGACCTCGCGCGTCCGGCCGGGCAGCGTGCGCCGCCAGGTCCCCGCGTCGCCGCGGACGACGCCGGGCCAGCTCTTGATCTCGACCAGAAACAGACCCTTCGGGCTGATGACGAAGAGATCGACCTCGCCGATATTGCCGTCCTGGATAAACTCGAAGTTCGCCCAAGCGCGGTAGGGCTCATGGTCGGGCAGACGCTCCTTGACAAACGTGAGCGCCTCTTGTTCCCACGGGAACTCCGACTGCGTTACCTGGATCCAGCGGTCCTTCATGCGCCCTCGCTCCGATGGAGCTCGTGGCGCGTGAGGAGTCGACCGCACAGGGCCCCACAGTCGTAGGAGACAGCGCCCTCATCGTGGTAGCGCGAGCGCGTAGCGACGTCCGCGGTCTCGGGATCCTTCACGCAACACATTGAAGCGGCCGAGCCGTAGGCCAAAGTGACCGCCGTGCGCGTATGCGCGGACTCGCTCAACTGCAAGTTGGCGCCGGCGGGGGCAACGAGACCACACCAACTACTCACGCCTGCCACCTGCGGCTCACGCGCTCAGCACGAGGTGTGCACTGGTTGTCTCGGCGCGAGCATCGTCCATCCACATCCACCAGCTGCCGTCTTCGTCCTTGCCGATCCGGTAAGGGCGCTTGCCCTCGATCTTGGCCTTTGAGAAGACAGCGAAACCACCGAGTACGCTCGCCAGGCGGCCCCGCGACCATCCCAGCGCATCCTCGATTTCGATGAAGCGGCGGCGCCGACCAGGGTTGGCCGCAAGGTCGACGAGCAACGTGCGCATTAGCTCAAAAGTATGGTCAAGGACTGCAATGAGCTGTTCCGCGGTCAACTCGGCCAGTTCGGCATTGACTTCCGCGACCACCGGCTTTACAGCCAGCGGATCGAATCCCGGAATCATCGTGGACGGGCCCGGCCAGCGCTTGAGAATCAGATCTATCAGACCGTCGCCGCGGTCAAGGATTGCCTGCTCGCCCCACTCGGCGATTGGCTTGATCTGAGAGTTCAAGAGCAGAATCGACTTTTCCAAGCGCTGTCGCTTGATAACCCATGGCGCGTTCGACATCGCGGAGTTCAGCTCACCAGTGACAAGCGTAAGGTTGCCAAGCACGTTGATCACCGAGGAACGCGTCTCCAGTCCTTCCTCTGTGGGCTCGTTGAGCGGCCAGGTCTCTTCCCAGGTCTGCGGTAGAACGTGCTCGATCGAGAGCTTCTTCGGCTTAGCGACGATCGGTTCGGTCTTGCTGGAGTCGCGCAACACCAGCTCGATTTCCCAAAGCAGGTACTCGACGCGCGACCGGGCGATGTAGCCGTAAAGCGGGTGCCTGAGAAGGTGCTTTCGAAGCTGATCGTCACTAGGCCACAGCGCGCTCGCCGCCGAGGACGATGCGAGTGCTCCAAGCACGATGTCGTCCGCTACGTCAGGCTGGGCAGCGACCGGCCCGAGCACGTCCACAAACAACCGGTTGTAAGCCTTGGTCGTGGACGCGAGAAGCATGCGCCGCACGAGGTAGCTCTCCAACGCCACCAGGGCGCGCTCGCGCCGAGCGTGATCAAGTTCCTCGTTCCGGAACAGAAGCAACGTAAGGGGCAGGACGGTCGTCGTGTCGACGCCTTCCAAGGCGCGGAAGAAGCGGCCGTTCGCCGAGGTCGGCTCAAAGTGGTCGAACCCGCGCATGATGGCGGCGTCTCTACACAGCTCTCGCGTGAGCACCGCAGCGTCCGTCGCAGGCGACTCGTCGAGGACTCTGCCGCGGAATGCTTGGAACAGCTTGGTCGCCATTACCGTGTCGCGGGAAACCATCGTCAGCCAGTGATTTAGGAAGAGCTCGGCGCGCGGCCTGACCAGCCGTCCCTGGCGCACCTCGTCGCGCCAATACACGTCGCCGAGCTCTGGCTGCCAAACATCATCGTTGAGTGCCTGAACGTCGTGGCCTTGCTGGCTCGCGCGATGAAAGAGCGCGTTCTTGACGTTGTCCATCTCGAGGAGCGGGGTGCCACGAGCGTTCAACGTCTCGAAGATGACCTGCGCGTCGTCGCCCTGCTGAAGGTTGATCGACACGACGTGAAGCTGCTGCATAAGCACGCTCAGCAGCGCCTCGAAGCGCGAGGTGATCGCCGCGCTATCGACGCCGCCGGAAATCGCAAACTCCTTCGCGGAATCGGCGAAGAAGTCGAACGCCTCCTGGATGCTGTTGGACGGATCGTCCGGGGCGTCAGCGGGCGGGCCGCCACTCGTCATGACGAGGCGATAGGCATACCGGTCGTTCTCGGTCGGCCAAAGCTTGTAGATGTCGTCGCCCTTAGCGAGGTATTCGCTGTTGCGCACAAATCCACCAAGAACCTCCTGCACGCCGGCGGCTCCCATCTCGCCGGCGCTCGCCGCGCAAGCCGCCAGCAAGATCTGCAACGTCGTAAGGCGCTGCTGGCCATCAATGATCTCGCGGCGAGGAAGTTCGCCGGGAAGATTTGGAAGCTGTTGCAGCACGATGGCGCCCAGGAAGTGGCGACGGGCTTTGCCCTCAAGGAAACCGTCGAGGAGCCAGAGAATGTCGTTCCACAGCGGCTCCCACTGGGCGTCACGCGTCCACACGTACGGGCGCTGATACACCGGGACAAGCAACCGCCCAGGCGCGCTCAGCAGCTCCGTAATCGTGTGAACTCCAGCATCCATACCGATCTCCCCCTCAACCCGGCGATGCGCCTCAATGGAGGCGCTCCAAGACGGAGGCATTGTCGCTCATTGAGCAGTGCAGCGTGACCAACCGTGACGTCCGGTGGATCTGGTCGCATGAGTCCGAGGGGGCGCACATGCCCCACGCGGGTCTGCATGTAATTGCGCAGAAGCCGTGGACAGGTTGCGTCTGGTCCGCGGACATCGAGCATCCGCGACCAGCACGTCTTCCCATGAAACAGGAAAGGTCTCGCATGCACGATCTCGGGGCAGAGCCCTCTGCCGGACTCGAACCGGCGACCCCTTCCTTACCATGGAAGTGCTCTACCAACTGAGCTAAGAGGGCGTGCGGCGCCTAGGGTAGCGCCTACGAGGCCGCGAGGCGATCCGCGATGAGTTTGGCGATGGCCAGGGATGAGGTTGCGGCCGGGGATGGGGCGTTGCGGACGTGGACGACGCCGGGGGCTGTGCCGAAGGCGAAGTCGTCGAGGAGGGCTCCGGAGCGGTCGACGGCTTGGGCTCGGATGCCGGCGGGGCCCGGTTCGACGTCGGAGGGCTTGAGGGACGGGACGTAGGCGGCGCAGGCTTCGACGAAGGCGGAGCGGCGGGCGGCAAAGTGCATCTCTGTCAGGCCGGTGCGCCAGAAGCGGCGGGCCATCTTCCAGGTGCCGGGCCAGCGGAGGGTCTCGCCGATGTCGAAGCGGTTGAACTCCTTCAGGGAGTAGGCGGACCGGGAGGGGGCCAGGAGGGCGGTGGGGCCGAGCCAGACGTCGCCGGAGATCGTTTTGGTCAGGTGGACGCCGAGGAACGGGAGGGACGGGTCCGGGACCGGGTAGATCAACGACTTCACGAGGTGGCGTGCCTCGGGCTTGAGCTTCGCGTAGCCGCCTCGGAAGGGGATGATCCTCGGGTTCTCGTCGTCGCCGGAGGCTTGGGCCAAGCGGTCGGACCAGAGGCCCGCGCACGCGACTGCGCGCGACGTGGGGATGTCGCCCTCGCTCGTGGAGACGATCGTGGTCGCTCCGTGGCAGGTGATGGAGCGGACGGCGACGCCGGTTTGGATCGTTACGCCCAGCGACTGGATCTCGGCAGCCATGGCGCGGGCGACGGCGGCGAAGTCGACGATGCCCGTCGATGGAGAGTGGAGAGCCGCCACGCCCGTCGCGTGGGGTTCGATCTCGGGGATTTCGGCAGCGGAGAGGCGGCGCAGGCCGGGGACTCCGTTCTCGCGCCCCCGGTGTTCGAGCTCATTGAGGGCAGGCAGTTCGGCCTGGTTGAGGGCGATGATGAGCTTGCCGCAGCGCTCGTAAGGGACTCCGTGGGCGTCGCAGTAGGCGTAGAGGGCTTCGCGGCCCTCTGTGCAGAGCTTGGCCTTGAGGGAGCCCGGCTTGTAGTAGATGCCGGCGTGGATCACGCCGGAGTTGTGGCCCGTCTGGTGGGCGGCGATCTCCGGTTCGCGTTCGAGGACGAGGACTCGCGCGTCGGGGGAGCGGAGGAGCAGTTCGCGGGCGGTCGCCAGGCCGAGGATTCCCCCGCCGACGGCTACTACATCCCAGGGCTTCAATGGATCGCGGGCTCGGGGACGCCGCCGGCGCCGTGGAGGAAGTCGAAGTCGCAGCCCTGGGGGGCCTGGGTGACGTGCTCGGCGAACAGCTTCGCGTAGCCGCGGGTGGCCGGGAACTCGCGAGGAGTCCAGGAGTCGCGGCGGGAAGACAGGACGTCGGGCGAGACCTGGAGGTCGAGACGGCGGTTCGGAACGTCCAGGGAGATGAGATCGCCCGTACGCACCAATGCGAGAGGGCCGCCGACGAAGGACTCGGGGGCGACGTGGAGGACGCAGGTGCCGTAGGCGGTGCCGGACATGCGGGCGTCGCTGATCCGGACCATGTCGCGGACGCCCTGCTCGAGCAGCTTCTTGGGGATCGGGAGCATGCCCCACTCGGGCATGCCCGGGCCACCCAACGGACCCGAGTTGCGGAGGACGAGTACTGAGTCGGGGGTGACGTCGAGGTCTGGGTCGTCGATGCGGGCGTTCATCTCGTCGTAGTCCTCGAAGACCACTGCCGGACCCGTGTGGGTGAGGAGGTGCGGGGAAGCGGCCGAGTGCTTGATGACGGCTCCATCTGGTGCGAGGGTGCCGTGGAGGATTGCCAGGCCGCCTTGATCATTCACGGGGTTCGAGAGGGGGCGGATGACGTCGTCGTCGTAGACCGTGGCGTCTTCGAGGGTCTCGTGGAGCGAGTAGCCAGAGACGGTCGGGACGTCGTGCAGGTCCAGCTGGGACATGAGGGCGCGGAGGCCGCCGGCTTCGAAGAAGTCCTGCATCAGGTATTTGCCGCTCGGCCGCAGGTTGGCGAGGACCGGGACTTCGCGGGAGAGCTCGTCGAAATGCCGTAGAGAGATGTCGATGCCCGCTCGGCCTGCCATGGCGATGAGGTGGATCACCGCGTTGGTGGAGCCGCCTAGGGCCAGGACGACCTTGATGGCGTTCTCAAAGGACTCCAGCGAGAGGGGTGGTGGCGGCAGCGAGACGATTCGGCGGCCCGACGCGACCGCCATCCGCGGGTGATCGCTGTCCGCCGCCGGGATGGACGCCGCGCCCGGCAGGGACAAGCCCAACGCCTCGACCGCGGAGGTCATCGTCGAGGCCGTGCCCATCGTCATGCAGTGGCCCGGTGAGCTCGCAATGCGTTCCTCGGCGGAGGACCAGTCCTCCTGACTGATTTCTCCGGCTCGGAGCTCGTCCCAGTACTTCCAGACATCCGAACCCGAGCCGAGGGTCTGGCCGCGCCAGGAGGCCCGCAACATCGGCCCGGCCGGGACGAAGATGAACGGCAACCCTGCCGAGATCGCGCCCATGACCAACGCGGGTGTCGTCTTGTCGCAGCCGCCCAGCAACACGGCTCCGTCAAACGGATAAGACCGCAGCAGCTCTTCGGTCTCCATCGCCAGCAAATTCCGATAGAGCATCGTGCTCGGCTTCTGGAACGGCTCGCTCAAAGAGATCGCCGGGACCTCCAACGGGAACCCTCCCGCCTGCCAGACCCCGCGCTTGACGCTCTCCGCTCGATCTCTCAGGTGGGTGTGGCACGGGTTGATCTCGCTCCACGTGTTGACCACCGCGATCACCGGCTTGCCGGCGAAGTCCTCGCGGTCGTAGCCCATCTGCAGGGTCCGGGAGCGATGCCCGAAGGAACGCAGGTCGTTGACGCCGAACCACCGGTGGCTGCGCATCGGCAACATCGTGTCACGGGCACACGCGAGCGGTACCACCAGCACCGCATGTCGAGCTAGCCGCACCGGAAGAGACAGGCGGACACGACCGTGAGACGAGTCCCCAGAAGCCAAGCTACGTCTCGTGCTGAAGCGAACCTCCTCCCCGCTCTCCAGCCACGCCGCGGCCGCCAATGCTCCCCTTCCGGCGGTCGACGCGGGCGCATCAGCCTGACCAGCTGAGCGCACTCATCTTCTAGATCCTCCCTGCAGCGCGAGCCGAGTCCACTCCCCCGGACTCGGCTCCGCCGCTAGGGTCCGCGACTAATGGACGACGCGGAGCTCAAACGCCGCCTGTGGGAAGGCTTCGCCGGCCTGCAGACGCTCCTGGGTGGATCGGCCAAGAACGGCTTCGTGCTCCATCGCGACGGACTGATGGCGTCGGTGGTTCCGAGCGCCCCCGATTCGCCGGCCTTGAACGCCGCCGTAGCGCTCAAACCCGACTCCGCACTGCACTTCCTCGACGAGCTGGAAGTCCGGTACGGCGATGCGGGGGTTCGGCGCTGGGCGATCTGGGTCGACGGCAGCGCACGCGGGGTCACGTCCGAGCTCAGGAACGCGGGGATGGCGATCGCGTCCGCCTCCCCCGGCATGGGTGCAGCGCTCCAAGACCTCAAGATCGACCTGACCACCGCGAACCCGAGTCCAAACGCTGACCTGCGCGTCGTCGGCCACGTCAACGACCTGGCCTATGGGAACGTCGACAGCCGCCTGGAGCGCACGCTCTCCACGCTCGAGGAGGGCACGCTGCGCGGGTACCGGGCCGAGCTGAACGGCGCGCCCGCCGCCGTCGCGCTGGCGTTGCACCACGGCGAGGACTGCGGCGTCTCCTTCGTGGCGACCGTGCCGAAAGCGAGACGACAAGGTCTCGCGACCCAGGTCATGCGCAGCGCCCTCGCCGACGCCGAGCGCCACAACCTCGGCACTATCACGCTGCAGGCCACAGAACTAGGGGAACGTCTGTACCAACAGCTGGGCTTAAGACGCCTCTGTCCGATGGAATTGTGGGAACGGCGGCGCTGACGTCCTACGTTAGTTAGGACGGTATGGCGAGTGTTCTTGACCGACCGCGGCAAGACGAGCAGTTCCCCGACGACGACGGACCCCCGCCGATGTGGGCGCGGCGAGATCTGAAAAGCCGCCTGATCACCTACCTCCGGCGGGCGCTTTCGATCTTCCTCGTCGTCCTCGCCACGGGCGCGGGCGCGTATCTGCCTCTGGCGGCGTATCACCAGAGCTCGACGCTCTCGGTGGGCGAGATCCGGATGTCGGTCTCCCCCGGGCATCGCGGCGCGCTCGACGTGTACGTCCCGCTGGTGGACTGGGGTGCGCGTTTTGAGGCGATCCGCGCGCCGATCCGCGTGCGCGTGGACCTGCAAACCGTCAACAGAGGCGTGGCGACGGGGCTCGCCCAGGGCCAGTCGCTCGACATCGACAAGGTCCGCGCGGAGGCCGAACAAGCGCTCACCACCTACCTCATGCGGCTGATCGCGCTGACGGTCCTCTCCGGCGCGGCACTCGGCCTGTTGGTCGCGTTCGCCATCCGCAGCCGGGTCCCGCGGCTGCGCTGGACGGCGCCGACCGCAATCATCGTGTCCGTCGGGATCGGCGTCGCGCTGGCGCTGCTCATCCCGCCCCGCGGCGAGATCTCCAACCCGCAGTACTACGCCCACGGCCCGGACATCCCGCGCGCGCTGGAAGCGGTCGAGGCGGCGCAGCGCACGCCGGGTGTGCTGGATCAGGAACTCGACGCGCAGCTCGTCGGCCTCGCGCGCCTCGTGATCGAGCCCGGGCGCCGGGAGAGCCTCGCCGGCCAGCCGACGATCACGGTCGCCTCCGACCTGCACAACAACGCCGTCGCGCTGGGCGTGCTCGAGCGCGCCGCGGGCGACGGGCCGCTGTTCTTCGTCGGCGACCTGACGGACCGCGGCTCGCCGCTGGAGACGAACCTCGTCCGGCGCGTCGCGCACATGGGCGACCCGTTCGTGTTCGTGTCCGGCAACCACGACAGCGATTACCTGAGCCGGGAGCTGGCGAAGGAGGGCGCGATCGTCCTCACCCGCCGCGGCCGGCTGAAGGCGGATGGCACCTACGGGCCGGTGATCAACAAGATCGCGGGCCTGCGCGTGGCGGGCTACGACGACCCGTTCGAGCGCAAGAGCGCCGACTCGTACGCCGATCGCTTCGACAACGCGCCGCAACCGGGCATGCAGGAGACGTTCCTGCAGTGGCTGCGCCCGCTGATCGGCAAGGTTGACGTCGTGATGGTCCACGAGCCCGGGCTGCTCACCACCGCCCTGCAGGTACTCGAAGACGACCCACCGCAGAGCCCGCTCGTCTTCTTCGTGGGCCACACGCACAAGACCGGGCTGGAGAAGGACCCGGGCGTGACCGTCCTCAACGGCGGCAGCATCGGCGCCGGGGGCACGGGCAACCTGGCGGAGAGCACGTCCCTCAGCCTGGCGCGCTTCGTGTTCACGACCGAGCCGGCGTTCCAGCCGCTGGCGGCCGACCTCGTGTCGATCGACCCCGGCACGGGCAACTCCGAAGCGCGCCGCGAGATCTTGGAGCCGGAAACGACTCGATAGGGTCGGCTTGGTGAACGCCGAGCTGCTCGAGCTGGACCGCACGCGGATCTGGCACCCGTACGGGCCGATGCCCGCCGCCGCGCCCCCGCTGCCGGTGGTGTCGGCGCAGGGCGTGCGGCTGACGCTGGCCGACGGGCGGGAACTGGTCGACGGCATGGCGAGCTGGTGGTGCGCGATCCACGGCTACCGCCATCCGACCATCGACGCCGCGATCACCGAGCAGCTGGGCCGCATGTCCCACGTGATGTTCGGCGGGCTCACGCACGAGCCGGCGATCCGCCTCGCGGAGCGCCTGACGGACTGGACCGGGCTGGACCACGTGTTCTTCGCGGACAGCGGAAGCGTCTCGGTCGAAGTCGCCATCAAGCTCGTCCTGCAGTCCTGGCACGGTGAGCGCCGGCAGCTGCTGACGTGGCGCGGCGGCTACCACGGCGACACGTTCGGGGCGATGGCGGTGTGCGACCCGGACGGCGGGATGCACTCGATGTGGCAGGGATCGCTGGCCGAGCACGTCTTCGCGCCGCTCCCCGAGTGGACGCCGGAGTGGGAAGCGGCCGTACGCGCGCTGTTCGAGGAGCATGAGCTCGCCGGCGTGATCGTGGAGCCGATCGTGCAGGGCGCGGGCGGGATGCGCTTTCACCCGCGCGAGTGCGTGCAGCTCCTGCGCGACCTGTGCGACGAGCACGGCGTGCCGCTCATCCTGGACGAGATCGCGACCGGCTTCGGGCGGACAGGCACGCTGTTCGCGGCAGCCGAGCTGGCCGACGTGCTGTGCCTCGGGAAGGCGCTCACGGGCGGGTACATGACGCTCGCGGCAACGCTGTGCCGAGCGGAACTGGCGGAGCGGATCGACGGACCGCTGATGCACGGCCCGACCTTCATGGGCAACCCGCTGGCGGTGTCGGCCGCGCTTGCTTCGACCGGGTTGCTCGAAGACGGCAGCTGGGAGGCTGATGTGGCTCGGATCGAACGCGGATTGCAGGGGCTGGAGGCGGCGCGGGAGCTCCCCGGCGTCAAAGATGTGCGGGTGAAGGGCGCGATCGGCGTGATCCAGCTCGACCACCCGATCGACGGGGTCGCGGCCACCCGGGCGGCGGTCGAGCACGGCGTATGGCTGCGCCCGTTCCGCGACCTCGTGTACACGATGCCCCCATACGTGACCGACGACGACGACATCGCGCGCATCTGCGCCGCGGCGATTGCGGGAGCGGCGGCCGGATGAGGCTCGTCGTGACCGGAACCGACACCGGCGTCGGCAAGACGATCGTGTCCGCCGCGCTCGCCCGGCCGGGCGCCGCCTACGTCAAGCCCACCCAGACGGGCGATGACGACGACGCGGCGACCGTGGCGAAGCTCTCCGGCGCCGAGGTGTTCACGCTCGCCCGCTACCCCGAGCCGCTCGCCCCCGCGACGGCCGCCCGCCGCGCCGGCCTCCCGCCCGTGACGCCGAAACAGGTCGTCGAGTTCGTGGGCACGCTCAACCACGACCTCGTGATCATCGAGGGCGCCGGCGGGCTGCTCGTGCGTTTCGACGACGAGGGCGGCACGATCCTGGACGTCGCCGCGCTGCTGAAGGCGCCGATGATCGTCGTCGCCCGGGCGGGTCTCGGCACGCTCAACCACACCGCGCTCACGGTCGAGGCGATCAAGCGCCGCGGCGTGACGTGCCTCGGGATCATGATCGGCTCCTGGCCGCGCGACCCCGATCTGGCCGCGCAGTGCAACCTGGAAGACCTCACCCAGATCGCGCCTGTCCTCGGGAGGATTCGCGAGGGAGAATTCACGACCATGGAGCCCGAATGATTCTCGACATCGCCCGCGAGCAAGTGTTGGAGCGGGGCGTCGGCCTCGACGAGGCGCAGACGCTCGAGGTGCTCCAGCTCCCGGACGAGCGCGTGGACGACGCGCTGGAGCTCGCCCACGAGGTCCGCATGCGCTGGTGCGGGCCGGAGGTGGAGATCGAGGGGATCGTGTCCATCAAGACGGGCGGCTGCCCTGAGGACTGCCACTTCTGCAGCCAGTCCGGGCGGTTCGAGACGCCCGTGCGGGCGGTGCGGTTGGACATCCCGTCCTTGGTGGAGGCAGCGCGAGAAACGGCGGCGACGGGCGCGACCGAGTTCTGCATCGTGGCGGCGGTCCGGGGCCCGGACAAGCGGCTGATGGAGCAGGTACGCGAGGGCGTGATCGCCATCACCGAGAACGTCGACATCAACGTCGCGTGCTCGCTCGGGATCCTCACGCGCGAGCAGGGCGAGGAGCTGCGCGACCTCGGCGTGCACCGCTACAACCACAACCTCGAGACGGCCCGTTCGCACTTCGGCAACGTCGTCACCACACACACGTGGGAGGAGCGCCGGGAGACGCTGCAGCTCGTGCGCGAGATGGGCATGGAGGTCTGCTGCGGCGGGATCATCGGCATGGGCGAGTCCCTGGAGCAGCGCGCCGAGCTGGCCGCGCAGTTCGCCGAGATCGACCCCCACGAGGTGCCGCTGAACTTCCTCGACCCGCGTCCGGGCACGCCGTTCGCGCAGTTCGAGCCGGTGCCGGCGATGGATGCGCTGCGGACGATCGCGGCGTTCCGGCTGGCGCTCCCACGCACGATCCTGCGCTTCGCGGGCGGGCGGGAGCTCACGCTGGGCGACCTGGGCGCGCGCCAAGGCATGGTCGGCGGGATCAACGCGGTGATCGTCGGCAACTATCTGACCACGTTGGGTCGCTCCCCGCAGGAGGACCTCGACCTGCTCGCCGAGCTGAGCATGCCGGTGAAGGAGTTCTCGAAGGCGCTGTGAGCGGGTTCTGCCCCGGGTGCGGGAGAACGGTGGAGGAGGCGGGCCATGAGTCGTGCGTGCGCGCGCTGGACCCGCCGCGCTGGTGCACGAGCTGCGGTCGCAAGCTGAAGGTGCAGGTGCTCCCGACGGGCGTGAGGGCCGAATGCGTCCGCTGCCCGGCGTAGAGCCGTCGCTGCGGCGTTTCCTGCGCGAGATCGAGTCCGCGCAGGGGCCGAGCGTGACTTTGGACGGCCGCGAGGTGATGCTGCTGTGCTCGAACGACTACCTCGGGCTGGCGGGTGATCCGCGCGTGGCGCAGGCCGCAGCCGAAACGGCTTTGCGGTGGGGTGCCGGGGCCGGTTCCTCGCAGCTGGTCTCCGGCCACATGTCCATCCACCGTGAGCTCGAGGAGCGGCTGGCGGAGCTGAAGGGCACCGAGGCGTGCGTGCTGTTCGGGTCGGGTTACCTCGCCAACACCGGCGTGGTCGCCGCGCTGGCGACGGACGGCGTGGTCGCGTCGGACGCGCTCAATCACGCGTCGATCATCGACGGCTGCCGGCTCGCGCGGGCGCAGACGCAGGTCTACGCGCACGGAGAGATCCCGGTGGGCGCCGATGTGATCGTCACCGACGCCGTCTTCTCGATGGACGGTGACGTGGCGGATCTGCGCGCACTGGTGGAGACGGGCGCGCGGGTGATCGTCGACGAGGCGCACGCGACGGGCGTGATCGGGCCCGAGGGCCGAGGGCTCGTGCATCAACTGGGCCTCCAGGAGCACGTCGTCACCGTCGGCACGTTGGGGAAGGCATTGGGTTCCTACGGGGCGTTCGTCTGCTGCTCGCGCGAGATCGCGGACTACCTGGTGAACCGCGCGCGGACGCTGATCTACTCGACCGCGCTCCCGCCGCCCTCGATCGGGGCGGCGTTGAAGGCGCTCGACCTGATGGATGCGGAGCTGGTGGGCCGGCTGCACGCGAACGCGCGGGTGCTGCGGGAGGCGCTCGGGGTCGAGATCTCGGACATGCCGATCGTGCCACTGGTCGTGGGTGACGCCGATGACGCCATGGCGTTGTGCGAGGCCGCTCTGGAGGAAGGCGTGTTCGTCCAGGCCATCCGGCCTCCGACCGTTCCGGACGGGACTTCCCGGTTGCGCGCGGTGGCCACCGCGGCGCACGATCCGGGCGCCCTAGCAATGCTCGGTGAGAGCACCATGAGCTATCGTGTCCGGCGAAGGGAAGTAGTCCCTACGGGTGGCGTTCGTCAGCACGGCCAATAGGCCCGGCGCCATCGGCCGATCCCCAGCTCGGCGGACGAAACCTTCTCCCAACCATTTCTCGGAGAAGGACCTTCGTTGTTTGCTGCAACCTCTGCTGACGCACTGAACCTGGACATCAACATCGCGACGTGGGCCGGCCTCGCCGTCCTCATCACCGTGATGGCGATCTTCGACCTCGTGATCTATGCACGCGGCCACGTGCCCAGCGTGCGCGAGAACACCATCTGGTCGATCGGCTGGATCGCGATCGCGCTGTTGTTCGGCGTGTTCTTCTGGGCCTGGCAGGGCTCGGACGCCGGCTCGCAGTTCTACGCCGGTTACCTGCTCGAGCGCTCACTGTCGCTCGACAACATCTTCGTCTTCGCGGTGATCCTGAGCTACTTCGCCGTGCCCGGATTGCAGGCGCAGGCCAGAGTGCTCGCGTGGGGGATCATGCTCGCGCTCTTCCTGCGCCTGATCTTCATCCTGCTCGGCGCGGCGTTGCTGGACGCGTTCCACATCACCTTCTACTTCTTCGGCCTGCTGCTGCTCTACACGGCTTGGAAGCTGGCGCGCCACGACGACGCCGAAATCGAACCCGAGCACAACCCGGCGCTCAAGTTCATCCGCAAGCACGTGAAGATGACCGAGGAGTTCGACGGCAAGAAGGTCTTCACGCACGTCGACGGCAAGCGGATCGCGACGCCGCTGCTCGCGGTCTTCGTGGTGATCGCGACGACGGACATCATCTTCGCGGTCGACTCCATCCCGGCCATCTTCGCGGTCACGCAGGAGTCGTTCATCGTGTTCGCGGCGAACGCGTTCGCGCTGATCGGCCTGCGGGCTCTGTATTTCCTGCTCGTCGGCCTGATGGACAAGTTCATCTACCTGACGCAGGGTCTGGCGTTCATCCTCGCGTTCATCGGCGCGAAGATGCTGCTCGTGGACATCTGGCACGTGCCGATCTGGCTGTCGCTGGCTGTGATCGTCGTGACGCTGGTGCTCACCGCGCTGCTGTCGATGCGAGCCGATCGGAAGAAGTCCGCGGCAGCGTGACCTCGTGATGCTCGTGGCTGCAGGGTGGACCTGCGGCCACGTGCAACCGTTTGGCCTCCAGGTTCATCACCACTGAGGCGACGGTCACGGTCTGCTCGACCCAAGGGTCGTCTTCGTCCACGTGACGGCAGACGCCCTTCGGGTAGCCGTCGTGGTCCCGGAGGGCGTCGAGCAAGGGTTGCTGGCGGACGGATTCCAACCGCTGGTGCGTGGTCGGGGACTCCGTCGCCATCACGTCTGTTCCGGCCTTCGGCGGCTCGAGGAAGTGGTTCGTGTGGGCGCCGACCGCGCCGCGGATGACGTTCGCTCCGCCTGGGTTGAGCTCCACGTGCGCGACGTCACCGGGGGTGGCGACGGTCACGGCGGAGGACGCGGTGACCTTGGCGTTGGTCAGGAGCTGGATGGCCTCGTCGACGGTGGTCGTCTGCTCGAGGAGTTGGCGGAGCAGGAGGTGGATCGGGGTGCCGTCGGTTCCCCCGTCCGCCGTGGTGCGGAGGATGTTCAGGCAGACGCCGAGGCCCGCCTGGTTGAGGCCGATCTTGGCGAGGATGCCGGCCTCGGTGAGGGTGGCGAACCAGCCATCGCGGTGCTCGACGATCCAGACGACGGTTGAGGCGCTGAGGTCCGGGTGCCAGTCCCAGTTCTGGGCGAGCAGGCCGCCGGCGCCCTGGACGGAGCACTCGTCGGCGCCGTTCAGGATCTCGGTGCGAGCGTTGATCGCTCTCAGGAGGTGTGGGTCAACGTCGGCGCCTTGGGCGATGGCGTCGATCTCGGGGTGCGGCGGGAGCTCTGGGGGGACGTTCGCGTGGCGTTCGGCGAACATGCGGCGGTAGACGGCGGCCGTGTGCTGCACCTGCGGCGCCATGGCTCGCCCGAACGCCGCACCGCGCGCTTGCGCGGTGGCCTCGTCCGAGCGGTGGACGGGGAACGTCATGACGTCACGAAGGCTGCCACATCCGCGTGCGTTGCGAACCATACGTCGGCTCGTTCCCTGACCGCGGCGATCAGGTCGTCGAGAAGTTGGACGCGGTAGCCGCGGCCGATGACCTCGGGGTGCATCGTGTAGGTGAGGTGCCGGCGGTCCCGCAGTGCTGACTCGAACTCCTTGATCCAGGTGTCGAGGAAGGCCTGTGGACTCGTGAACGCGTCGCCTCTTCCCGGCTTCCAGTGCAGGTGCGGCCAGTCGTCGAGGCTCCAGTGGACGGGGAGTTCGAGGAGTCCGTTCTCGAGTGTGTACGGGCGATCGTCGCCCATCAGGCTGCTGTCGTACGTGAAACCGTGCTGTTTGAGGAGCTCGAGCGTTTCTGGCGTGAGCTCCCAACTCGGGGAGCGATAGCCGATCGGGGTGGCGATGGGGGCGAGGGCTTCGAAGCCGCGCTCGATCTCTTCTTTTTGAGCGTTGGCGTCGATCGCGTCCGAGCGCAGGTGCATGTGGCCGTGGTGGCCGATCTCGTGGCCTTCGTGCGCGATGCGTTTGATCGCCTCGGGGTGGAGCTCGGCGGTGTGGCCCGGGACGTAGAACGTGGCCTTGATGTCGTGCCTGGTGAGCAGGTCGAGGATTCTCGGGAGGCCACGGGTGATGCCGAAGCGCGCCTCACTCAGCGTGGAGAGCCGGTGGGCGTACGCGGGGTCCTCGCCGAGCCAGCCCGTCTCCGCATCCACGTCGAACGTCAGCGAAATGGCTGCGAGAGCGTCATTCGGCCAAGTCGTTCGCATCGGTGCGGATTGTGGCCGATGAACCGGGTTGATGACCGCGATCCTCTTCGAAGAGGCCGCCCTCGCCGCCCAATTGCGCGAGATCCTTGAGGCTGGCCTCGTCCGCTCCGTGTACCAGCCGATCGTCGATCTCGATACTCGCGAGGTCGTCGCGTACGAGGCGCTGGCCCGTGGGCCGGTGGGTTCTGCGTTGGAGCGGCCCGACCTGTTGTTCGACGCGGCCCGCGCGTGTGGGCTGCTCGCCGAGCTCGAGTGGGCGTGCCGCGCGGCCGCCCTGCATGGCGCACTGGACGCCGGGCTGCGCAAGACGCTGTTCGTCAACGTCGAGCCGTCGTTGCTCGACGTCGACATGCCGGATTCTCTGAACGCGCTGTTCGAGCGCGCCGCTTCGGAGCTCGACGTCGTCGTGGAGCTCACGGAGCGGGCGTTGACCGACAAGCCCGCCGAGATGCTCGCGCGCGTCGAGACGATGCGGGGGCGCGGACTGCGCATGGCGCTGGACGACGTCGGCGCCGACCACCGCTCACTGGCGCTGATGCCGTTCATCGCTCCCGAGGTCATCAAGCTCGACCTGCGCCTCGTGCAGGACAACCCCTCCCCCGCGATCGCCGCCATCGTGCACGCGGTCAACGCGCAGTCCGAGCGCTCCGGCGCCGTGCTGCTGGCGGAGGGCATCGAGACCGAGGAGCAACTGGCGGTCGCGCAGGCTTTGGGCGCTCGCTTCGGCCAGGGCTGGCTCTTCGGGCGGCCGGGCGAGTTGCCGTTGGACACGGTGGCCCTGGGCGCGCCGATCGCTCCGCGCCTGATGACGCCTCCCGCCCCGATCTCGCCGTACGACGCCGTCGCTGCTCGCGTGCGCCCGCGGCGTGGTTCGAAGGCGCTGCTCCTGGCGATCTCACGCCACCTGGAGGCGCAAGTCGCCGCGCAGGGCGAGTCGGCGGTCGTCTTCGCCGCGTTCCAGCACGCGCGCCACTTCACGCCGCGGTCCGCTGCTCGCTACGAGAAGCTGGCCGCGTCGGCGGCACTGGTCGGCGCTTTGGGCGTGGGCCTGTCAGCCGAGCCGGTTCCGGGCGTCCGTGGCGCCGACCTCGACGCCGACGACGCACTGGCCGGCGAGTGGAACGTGACCGTGATCGCCCCGCACTTCGCTGCGGCCTTCGTCGCCCGGGACCTCGGAGACACCGACGGCGCCGACATGGAGCGGCGCTTCGACTTCTGCCTGACGTACGACCGCGACCTCGCGATCGAGGCCGCGCGCGGGTTGCTCGCACGGATCGCTCCCCGCTAAAGTCGCGGCCGTGAGCCGGACGATCGCGGTGCTCGCCGCACTCGTGCTCGCCCTGCTCGTCGCGGCGACGGCGGAGGCGGCGACCTATGACGTGCAGTTGTGTGCCGACCCGGCGGCGACCGGGTTCGTGGCGCGCAACGACAACGCAGCGGCCTTCCTGGCGAGTGCCAGGTGCCCGAACGTTCCGGGTGAGCCGTTCAGCGGCGTCTACGTGGGCACCAATACCGCAAATGGCGGGATGACCCGCGGGACGGTGGCGAGTTGGACGCTCAACGCGCCCGCCGGCACGACGTTCGACGCCGTGGTGGTGCGCCGGCAGCTGATGCGCAGCGACCCGGACTACGCCGTCGAGGCGGTCAAGGCCGACGGGACGATCGTCGACGCGTGTCTCGGCGACAACGACTGTGATGGCGCGGCGACAAATCAGACGTTCCGGCGCACACGGGGCCTGACGTTCCAGGTGCGGTGCGTCGCGGCCACCTGCGCGACGTCGCAGGCGGGGCCGCGCGCGTCGTACCGGATCGTGTCGGGCACGGCGACGATCGACGATCCGGCGCCGCCGGTGATCGTGGCCGCGACGGCATCGGCCTGGCAGCGCACGCCCGCTCTGACCGTGTCGGCCACCGACGCGAGCGGTGTCGCGTCGCTCACGGTGAAGACGGGCGAGAAGGCGCTCGGGACGACCACGCTGACCTGCGATTTCCGCCACCTGCAGCCGTGCCCGGGCACCGGGAGCGCCACCTTCACCACGGATCTGCCCGATGGGACGTACCCGCTCACGGTGACAGCGACCGACGCGGCCGGACAGGCGTCGACGGCGCCGTACGGGACGCTCATGCTGGACCGGACCGCGCCGGCGTCGCCCATCGGGCTGACCGTGCGAGCCACCGGCAACGGGATGTACGCCTACAGCTGGACGAACCCGGACCAGGGGCAGGCGGCTCCGATCGCCGCGGCGCACCTGTCGGACGGCACGGTCGTGAGGGGCGCGGACATCCAGCAACTCGAGTCGGCGTCGCCCGTCGAGCGCGTGCATCTCGAGGACGCGGCCGGGAACGCCGACCCGACGACGGCGGCCGGCACGTCGAGCAATACGCCGCTTCAGCTCAAGCCGCCGATCCTGCAGTCGACGACCGCGCCGAAGATCAAGATCGCGAGCGCGAAGCGCCAGGGCACGCGGTTGGTGGTCAAGGGCACGGTGAGCAACGCGACGACGTCGAAGGTGACGGTCACGCTGACGCGCGGCAAGCGCACCGCGCGCAAGACGGCGACGCTCGCCCGGGGTCGCTTCACCATCCGCGTCGCGCTGAGCGCAACGATGCGCCGCAAGGGCAGCGTCGCTCTGACCGTCCGGCACGGGACGGTCAGAGCGACGAAGCGGCTGCGCTTCTAGCAGCCGACCGGCTTGCAGACGGGCCGGCCCTCGACGCGGCGGGCGCGGCGCACGCGGTCGACGACGGTCGTGGTGAGGCGGTTGTTCAGGGTGACGGTGGTGGTGATCTTGGTGCCGTTCTTCAAGCGCCGGCCGTTGAGGCGGTTGACGCGGACCACTCGGGTGGAGCCGCGGCCGCGGAGGATGCTCTTCCGACAGCCGCGGGAGCAGGTCACGGTGACGCGGGCGCCTTTGGTCGCTTTGACGTAGTAGGCGATGACGCGGATGCCGCCGCGCACGACGCGGTAGCGGATCGAGGGATCGGCGACGAGGCCCTTCGGGCAGCCGGAGCGGATGGCGGGGCCACCGACCGAGGTGCAGCGATCGGCCGAGTCGAGGACGCCGTCGCCGTCGGTGTCGGGCGGCGGCGGAGGGGGCGGCGGTGGGGGTGCGGTGGTCGGGACGCCGAGGGAGGACCAGGCGCCGTAGATCGGCGTGGTGGTGTTGTAGCCGGAGATGGTCATCGTCCACAGCTCACTGCCGACGCGGGCGATGACCACACCGCGGCCGGTGCCCGTCTCCGCGGCGGTGGGCGAGGATGCGAGCTGGGTGCCGTCGACGCGGTTCCAGTTCCCCAACGCGTCGGAGCGGTGGAAGAGCGTGTTGTCGTAGGCGCGGACCAGCACGTCGAGGTGGAAGCTCGTGCCGCTGTTGGCGCCGAGCGTGGCGGGCGCCCCGAGGAAGTTGCCGCCGAGGTCCTCCCACGCGGGCGGGGTGGCGTTCATGACCATCCGGCGCAGCGTCCCGGAGTCGCTGCGGCCGAGCACCTCCATCGTGGAGCCGTAGTTGTAGATCGGGAACGCGGCCAGCGCGGCGGTCCCGCCGCCGCCGAGCCCCGCCCAGTCGCTGGTGGCAGCGCCGGTCTGGCGGTAGTAGGGCTGACCGTCGAGCCCTCGGGCGAAGAGCTGCACGGCCCCGTTGAAGAGCTGTGCGGCGGCCGGCCCGGACAAGAACCCGCCGGTCATCGAGACCCAGCCGCGCCACTGCCCGTCGACCAGCGCGTTCTGCCAGATGGCACCGTCGGGGCCGCGGGCGTAGAGCTGGACGGTCGTGCCGACGACGACGGCGGAGGGACCGGACGTGGCGTCGAGCCCGGCGACCGCGGTCCACGCGCCCCACGCCAAGTTCGTCATCGTCCGATACAGGATCACGCCGTCGCTGCCGCGCACGAACAGGTGCAAGTTCCCTTCCTTGGTGGCGACCACGGAAGGGTTGTCATCGACGACGTCCGCGCGGGCGGCGAGGGGCGTCACACACATCGCCGCGCAGAGCAGCGCGGACAGGACCAGCAAACGGCGCATCGCGCCCATTGTGGCAATCCTGTTAGGCGGAGACGGCGATACCGGTGAGCTCGGAAGCCGGGACGGGCTTGCCGAACAGGAAGCCCTGGCCGAGCCGGCAGCCCAGTGCGCGGAGCTCGTCGGCGACCTCTTCGGTCTCGATGCCCTCGGGCACCAGCACGAGCCCCAAGGACTCGCCCATGGCCACGATCGCCTGCAGCAGCGCGCTGTCCTCGCACGCGTGCCGGGTGAAGGAGCGGTCGATCTTCAACACGTCCATCGGGAAGCGGCGCAGGTAGTCCAGCGAGGAATAGCCGGTGCCGAAGTCGTCGATCGCGAGCCGGATGCCCAGCTTCCGCAGCGCCTGCAGCCGCTCGGCCTCCGCGTCACCCACCAAACACGACTCGGTGACTTCGAGGACCAGCCGGGAGGAGACGAGGCCGGCGTCACGCAGGGCGCTCGCGACCTCCTCGACGAAGCCTTCCTGTTCGAGCTGGGGACCGGCGACATTCACGGACAGGTACGGCGCGCCGGCCCAGACGGTCGCCTGCTTGCACGCCTCGCGCAGGACCCAGCGACCGAGCGGGACGATCAGCCCGGTCTCCTCGGCGAGCGGGATGAACTCGCCGGGGCCGAGGAGCCCGCGCGTGGGATGCTGCCAGCGCACCAAAGCCTCGAAGCCGGCGTTGCGGCCGAGGTCCAGGTCGACGATCGGCTGGTAGTGCAGAACCAGCTCCTCGTTCTCGATCGCCCGCTCGAGCTGCTCGCGACTGTCCAGCCGCGCCAGGGCGTGCACGTGCATGTCGGCGGTGTAGACGGCGAACTTGTTCGTTCCGCTGCCCTTCGCGGCGTACATCGCGAGGTCGGCGTTGCGCAGCAGGTCCGAGCCGGAATCCGTGGTGGCGATGCCGATCGAGGCGCGGAGATGCAGGCGCTTGCCTTCCAGCATCACGGGCGCGGCGAGCACGCCGAACAGGCGCTCCACGAGCGCGTCGGGATCGTCGGCGCCGAGCGCCAGCACGGCGAACTCGTCGCCGCCCAGCCGGGCCACGGTGTCCGAGACGCGCAGCGCATGACGCAGGCGCTCGCCGCAGATCTCGAGCAGACGGTCGCCCGCCGCGTGGCCCAGGGAGTCATTGACCTGCTTGAAGTCGTCCAGGTCGAGGAACGCGACGATGGCGGTCTCTTCCGCTTCGAGCACTTCCGCGATCCGCTGCTCGAGCAGCGCGCGGTTCGGCAGCCCGGTGAGGGAGTCGGTGAACGCGAGCGCCTGCAACTCGTCGTCGCGCACGCGGCGGCGGCCGGCGCGGTCGAGCAACGCGAGCAGCGCGGTGAGCCCGAAGACCGCGATCAAGAACACGGCGATGGTGCCGATCCAGGAGATCCGGTCCGTGCGTGCGGCGAGATCGTGGCTCTGCTTCGCGGCGGCGTGCAACGCGAGCGGGATGCGGTCGAAGTCGACAGCATCGTCGACCTCCTTGGCGCGCTCGAACTCGCGCGCTCGCATCAGGGCGAACTCCTCCGCGATCAGCGGCCGGTAGCCGTCGAAGCGGTGCTGGATCTCGAGCGCGCCCGGGGCGCGGTCCGCGACGAGCCGGCCGAGGTCGCGGTCCATCCTCTGGAGCAGCGCCGTGAGCTCAGCCTGCACCCGCAGCGGCACGCGCCGCTCCGCGTTGGCCTCGGACTCGAGCGCGTCGATCCGGTTGGCGGTGGACTCGAGCTCGATGAAGACCTCGTAGCGCGCCCGCTGCTCGTCGGAGCGCAGGTGCAGGAACGCGATCCCGACACTCGCCGCCAAAGCGACGAGCGCGACAACACCCGCGATCGTGAACGTACGCCTCCCTTGCACTCCCGGGGTGGTCGGCGCGAACCCCCCGGGCTTTACCGCTTCATGACTTCAGCGTCGCCTTGGTGACTTTGCCCATGGCATTGCGCGGAAGGGCGTCGAGGTAGCGGACGTCCCGCGGGCGCTTGTGCGGCGTCAACAACCGCGCCACGTGGTCGGCCAGTTCCTGGGCGGATGGCTGCTCGGCGCCCTCTTCGACCACCACCCACGCCACGATCCGCTCGCCGAGGTCGTCGTCGGGCTCACCGGTGACCGCCGACTCGGCCACGGCCGGATGCTCGTTGAGGGCGTTCTCGATCTCGCCCGCGCCGATCTTGTACCCGCCGCTCTTGATCAGGTCGGTGGCGCGCCGGCCGACGATCCGGATGTAGCCGTCCTCGGCGCGCGTGGCGACGTCGCCGGTCGCGAACCACCCGTCACGGAACGCCTCCGCGGTCGCATCCGGCCGGTTCAGGTACTCGAGGAAGAGGTTGGAGCCGCGGACCTGGATCTCGCCCACGGTCTCGTCGTCTGAGACGTCGAGCTCGTTCCCCGCATCGTCTACCAACCGCACCGACACGCCCTCCAGCGGCACGCCCACGGTCCCGGGCCGGCGCTCGCCGTCGGCCCGGATCGCCGTGTTCATCAGCGTCTCGCTCATCCCGTAGCGCTCCACCAGTTCCAGCCCGCACGCCGCGCGGATGCGCTCGTGATCGGCCGCCGGCAACGCCGCGGACCCACTCACCAGCAGCCGCGCTCCGCCCACCGCAGCGGCCAGCGCAGCGTCTGCCTCAAGGTCTGCCGCCATGCGGTGGTACATGGTGGGCACGCCGAACAGCATCGTCGCGCGTCCACTCAACGCCTCCGCGGCGGCGGCGCTGGAGAACTTCCCGAGATGCCACGAGCCGCCGCCGAGCCGCAGCGGACCCAGCGTCCCCAGGATCAGACCGTGCACGTGGAACAGCGGGAGCCCGTGCGCGACCACGTCCTCGGCCGTCCACGCCCACGCGTCGTAGAGCGCGTCCAGGTTCGAGGCCAGCGCGCGGCGCGGCAGGACGACGCCCTTCGGCGGCCCGGTGGTGCCGGACGTGTAGACGACGATCGCCGGCGCCTCGTCGTCCGGTTCCTCCGCCGGCCAATCGCCCGCGGCCGACAGATCGATGTCGTCGAGCACGATCTCCGGCGAGGCGTCACTCATGATGTGCTCGAGCTCGCGCTCGCCCGCCTTCGGGTTGATCGGCACGATCGGCACGCCGGCGGCCAACGCGCCGACCACGGCCACGACCGTCTCCAGCCGCGTCTCCGCGACCACCGCCACGCGTGATGCGCCGGAAACCCGCGCGGCCACCGCACCCGCCGCCGACGCCAGCTGCTCGTACGTCAGCGCGTTCTCCCCCACCCGCACCGCCTCGCGGCCATCGGGCTGAAGCAAACCTGTCAAGAGCACAGGCGAAGTTCTACCCGGTGAAGGTTGACCCACGCGTGCCGATGACAGGGGGAGACCATGCCCGGCACCACCGCCACACCGCGAGCCCTTGTCGTCGACGACGCAGCCGAGAACCGGATGCTCGTCAGCGCGCTGCTGATCCAGCAGGGGTTCCACGTCGACCAGGCCGCGGACGGGGAAGCCGCCGTCCAGGCCGCGGAGCAGACCCTCCCGGACCTGATCGTCCTCGACATCGGCCTGCCCGACATCGATGGCGTCGAGGTGTGCCGCCGTGTGCGCTCGTTCAGCGACGCGCACGTCCTGATGCTCACGGCGTCGGACACCGAGCTCGACAAGGTCGTCGGCTTCGAAGCCGGCGCCGACGACTACGTGACCAAGCCGTTCAGCGTCGCCGAGCTCGTCGGCCGCGTGAAGGCCGTGCTGCGCCGCGCGAGCCGCACCCCGATTGCCGCGCCCCCCGTCGAGGCCCCGAGCAACGCCCGCCGGTTCGGCTCGCTCACGCTGGACCCGCTCGCCCGCGAGGTCACGCTCGAGGGCGCCACGCTCGACCTCACCCGGATCGAGTTCGATCTTCTGAACACCTTCACCGCCGAGCCCCGGGTCGCCTTCAGCCGCGCCCAGCTGCTCGAGCGCGTGTGGGGCCCCAACTGGTTCGGCGACGATCACCTCGTCGACGTCCACGTCTCCAATCTGCGCCGCAAGCTCGCCGATGACCCCCGCTCTCCGGACTTCGTCTGCACGGTTCGCGGCGTGGGCTACCGGATGGGCGCGGGCCGGTGACGGAGCTCACCTTCGCGTTGCCGTCCGCGCTCGAGGACGGCGTCATGGTCTGGGACCCGGACGGCTGCGTCCTCGACGTCAACATGGCGATGGAGCGGATGCTCGGGTTCCCGCGGGAGCTGATCATCGGCGCCCCGTCGGACCCCTCGATGCTGCGCGCGCCGGGCGGCGGCTCGATGCCGGCGGAGCAGCTCCCCGCCCGCCGGGTCGAGCGCACGAACGGCCGCGTCGACCAGGAGTACGGCATCGCGCTGCCCGACGACGACGTCCTGTGGGTCGCGGTCCGCTCCGCGCCGACCGAGGACGGGCTGATCGCGTCCGTCTTCACGCCGATCACCGAGGCCGAGGCCAAGGCCCGCTCCGCCGCGCGCATCACGACGCTCGTCGACGAGTCCCCGGACCTGGTGTGGATGTTCGACGCCTCCGGGATCATCGAGTACGCGAGCCCGTCGGTCGCCGACGCGCTCGGGCTCCGTCAGGACGAGGTCCTCGGCCGCCTGTGGCGCGCGATCACGCACCCGGAGGACGTCCCCGTCCTGCGCGCCGCGCTCGCCGACGCCGGGCCCGACGAACCGCGGACGAAGATGCTCGAGCTGCGCCTGCGCACGCGCGAGAACGACTTCCGCACGATCCAGGGCCAGGCCACCCTGCGCTTCCTCAACGGCCGCGCGATCGCGGTCGAGATCACCGGCCGCGACGTCACGCGCATGCGCGCCGCCGAGGACCGCGGCGACCAGCTCTCCACACAGCTCGAAGCGCTCGTGGCGAGCGCTCCCGACGGGATCATCATGGCCGACTCCGAGGGCCGGATCGTCCTCGTGAACGAGCAGGCCTGCTCGCTGATGGAGCTCGAGGTCGGCCCGGGCGAGCTGATGGGCCAGGACCCGACGTTGCTCGCGCGCGCGATGCGTCGCCTGCTCGTCGACCCGGAGCGCGCCATGGCCCAGTTGCGCGAGGTGGCCGCCAAGAACGAGCCCGTCCGCTTCGTCCACTTCGAGTGCAAGGACGGGCGCCGCGTCGGCTTCGACTTCGTCCCACTGCCCGACGGCGGGCGCCTGTGGACGTTCCGCGACGCCACCCACTTCAAGCTCGTCGAGGAGGAGCAGCGCGGCTTCCTCGCCACGATGAGCCACGAGCTCAAGACGCCGCTGTCGGGCATCGCGGGCGCCGCCGAGCTGCTGATCGAGTCCCGGCTGTCCGAGCGCGAGCACGAGCTCGCCGAGGTGATCTCCGACGCCGCCCAGTCGCTCACCGGCCTGCTCCGCGACGTGCTCGACGTGTCGCGCGCCGAAGCCGGCCGGGAGGAGGGCGAGGCGTCCGACTACGACCCGCGCCGTCTGCTGACGTCGATCGCCGGCGTGCTGCGCCCCAGTCTGCGCGGCCGCAACCTCGAGCTGCTCGTCAACGTCGACCCGCACGTGCCCGACGCGCTCCGCGGCGACCCCGCGCGCGTGCGCCAGATCGTCCTCAACCTCGCGTCCAACGCCGTCAAGTACACCGAGGAGGGCGTCGCGCGCATCGACGCCACCGTCGACGCCGACAAGCTCAAGATCACCGTCTCCGACACGGGCCGCGGGATCGCCGAGGAAGACCTGGCACGGCTGTTCGAGCCGTGGACGCGCACGCACACGCGGGCGTGGGCGGGCACCGGGCTGGGCCTGAGCATCGCGCGCCGGCTCGCGCGGGCGATGGGCGGCGACGTCAGCGTCGTCAGCACGCTCAGCGAGGGCTCGGCGTTCACCCTCGAGCTTCCGCTGGAGGCCGGCCAGGCCACGCCCGAGATGGGCTTCGCGGCTGCCCCCGCACTCGTGGCGAGCAAGGTCCTGGTTGCCGAGGACGACGAGGCGCTGCGCCGGCTGATCGGGATGCAGCTCGAGCGCCTCGGCGTGACCACCGTGCTGGTCGAGCACGGTCAGGCCGCCGTGGAAGCGATCGGCCGCGCGTCCTTCGACGCCGTCCTGCTCGACCTGCGCATGCCGGTCATGGGCGGGCTGGAAGCGGCGGCCAAGATCCGCGCGCTCGACGACGAGGTGCCGATGCTCGCCCTCACCGCCGACACGGCGGCCGAGGACGTCGAGCTGTGCCGCGCCGCGGGCATGGACGGCCACCTGGGCAAGCCGATCTCACTCCCCGCGCTGCGCGCCGAGCTCGACCGCCGCATCACGCCCGTGCTCGACGACAGCCTGCTGGACGAGCTCGCCGACAACCTCGGCGGGCCCGCGCTCGTCGACCAGATGCTGGCCGTGTACCACGGCGAGCTCGCGGGCCGGCTCGAGCGGCTCGCCGCCGCGAGCACGCCGGAAGAGCTGCGGGACGCCGCGCACGCGCTGCGCTCACCGTCCGCGGGCTTCGGCATCGCGCGCCTCGCCTCCCGCCTGCGCCGCGTCGAGGCCGCCGCCCGCAAGGGCACGATGGCCCCGCTCGACTGCGTCTACGACACCGCGGCGCAGGCTGACCGCGCGCTCACTACACGGCTACAAGCGACGGCGTAAGCCAGCGCGAGAGCAGCAGCGCGAGCTGCACGGTGTGGTCGGGCGCGGTGAGCATCGTGTAGTGGTCGCCGCCGCTCGCGAGCGCCTCGACCGGGTTCGAGTAGTGCCAGCCGAGGTCGCCGTACAGGCTGCCGGTGGGCTGGACGACCGTCACCGGCACCCCCGAGGGCTGGTGCGACGCGATCAGACGTGCGTTGAACTGGTGGGCGCGGGCGTGCTGGAAGTAGCCCTTGCGGAGGATGTCGACGGCGCCGAACCCGAGCTCGGCCAGTCGCTCGAGCATCGTTTCGAGCGTGTCGGTGGGGATGAGGTGCGCGCGGCCGCGACGGGCGCACACGAGCATCGCGTACGAGCGCCGCAGGTCGGCGTCGGAAGGCTTGTGGGACACGTACGGCGCCACTGTGTCGAGCAGGATCGTGCGACGCGGGCGGACGGCCATGCGGGCCGCGAGCGCCTCGGCGATGACGCCGCCGACGCCCCAGCCCACGAGCAGACGGTCGATGCGCGGATCCAGCGTGACGCGCAGCCGGTCGGCGAGACCGGTCACGGTCGCGGCCGGGTCGTGTTCCCAGTAGCCGTTGAGGGCCTCCAGCTCGAGCACGCGCAGGCGCGTGCCCTCCGGCAGATGCCGGACGATGCGGGGCCAGGAGAGGGGAGAGAGTTCGCCGGGGTGGATGACGCAGAGCTCGGTCACGCCCACTTAGAGCGTGCTGGCCACGTCCTGATACACGAATTCTCGAACGTGCTCGTGGTACTCCGGCACGTCCATCAGGAACGAGTCATGGCCCCACGGTGAATCGACCTCGTGGTGGGTCACGTCCACGCCGAGCGCGAGCAGCTGCTCGTTGATGACGACCGAGTGCTCGGTGCCGAAGCGCCAGTCCGAGCTGAAGCTCACGAGCAGGTACTTCGTCGACGGCGGACCCGGCCGCTCGTCGCCGAACGCGTCGTAGTAGTCCATCACCCGCGACAGGTACAGATACGTGCCGGGGTCGAAGCGGGCGAGGAAGATCTTCGCCTGGTGGTCGAGGTAGTGCTCGACCTCGAAGTCCGAGTGCAGGGTCATCTCCGCGTCCGGCACCCGCCGGGCGCGCTGGAACTTGCGCTCCATCCCCTCCTCGGAGAGGTAGGTGATGTGGGCCATCATGCGCGCGATGTCCATCGCGTCGTGGGTGAGGATGGCGTGGCGGGCGACCTTGCTGAACGCGATGTTCTGAGCCGTGAGCTTCGACGACGCGCACACCAGCACGGCGCGCTCGATCTCGTCCGGGAAGTCGAGCGACCACTGCAGGATCTGCATCCCGCCGAGTGAGCCGCCGACCGCGAGCGCGATCCGCTCGATGCCGAGCTCGCGCAGCAGCGTGCGGTGCACCTCGGCGAGGTCGCGCATGGTGAACAGCGGGAAGTCCGTGCCGTACGGCTCGCCCGTGGCGGGGTTGATCGAGCTCGGCCCGGTCGTGCCCTTGCAGCCGCCGAGCAGGTTGGCGCAGATGACGTGGAAGCGGTCGGTGTCGATCACCTTGCCCGGGCCGATCAGCGTGTCCCACCAGTCCGCCGCCTCCGCGTCGCCGGTCAGGGCGTGGCAGATGTACGCGACGGGATGCGACGGGTCGCCGTAGCGGGCGTAGGCGATCTCGAGCGGCGCGAGGTGCGCGCCGGACTCGAGCGTCAGGCCCCCGGGCAGGGTGAGCGTCTCAACCACGGGTGCGCCTCGAGGAGATGACGCCGGTGTCGAAACCGGCGAGGTGCAGGCCGCCGTTGAAACGGGCGTGCTCGATCTTCACGCAGCGGTTGGAGACGACGTCCAGGCCGGCATCGTCGGCGATCTGCGCCGCCTCGTCCGAGTGCAGCCCGAGCTGCATCCAGAACGCCTTCGCTCCGGCCTCGACCGCCTCGCGCGCGACGCCCGGGAGCTGATCGGCACGGCGGAAGACGTCGACGATGTCCGGCTCGCCCGGGAGATCCTTGAGCGACGGATAGCACTGGGTGCCGAGGATCGTCTCCTCGTTGGGCGTCACCGGCCAGACCTCGTAGCTCGCGCTCGACGAGAGCAGGTAGGTGAGGACGAAGTTGCTCGCGCGTGCGGGGTTGGCGGACGCGCCGACGACGGCGATCGTCTTCGCGCGGCGCAGGATGGCGAGGCGTTCGCCGGCAGTGGAGGTGATCATCCGAGCGCCCGATCGAGGTCGAAGATGATGTCGTCGACGTCCTCGATGCCGACGCTGATGCGGACGAGCTCCGGTAGGACGCCCGCGGACTGCAGGGCCTCCTCGGAGAGCTGACGGTGCGTGGTGGAGCCGGGGTGGATGACGAGCGTGCGCGTGTCGCCGACGTTGGCCAGGTGCGAGCACAGCTCGACGCGGCCGATGAACGCCTCGCCCGCTTCCCGCCCGCCTTCACAGCCGAACGAGAACACGGCGCCCGGACCTTTCGGCAGGTACTTGCGCGCGAGCGCGTGGTTCGGGTCGTCCGGGAGACCGCCGTAGCGGACCCACGACACGCGCGGGTCGGCGTCCAGCCACTCGGCGACCTTCTGCGCGTTGGCCACGTGCGCGTCCATCCGCAGCGGCAGCGTCTCCATGCCCTGCAGGATGAGGAACGCGTTGAACGGCGAGAGCACGCCGCCGAGGTTGCGCAGGCCTTCGACGCGCAGCTTGGTGGCGAAGCCGTACTCACCGAAGTTGTCCCAGAAGCGCAGGTTGCCGTAGGTGGCGACCGGCTCGGTCATCACCGGGAAGTTGCCGTTGTCCCACGGGAACCGGCCGGAGTCGACGATCGCGCCGGCGATCGACGTGCCGTGACCGCCGAGGTACTTGGTGGCGCTGTGGATGACGATGTCGGCGCCGTGGTCGAGCGGGCGGCACAGGTACGGGCTCGCGAGCGTGGAGTCCACGACCAGCGGGAGCCCGGCCTCGTGCGCGACGTCGGCGAGCGCTTCGAGATCCGCGATCGTGCCCGCCGGGTTGGCGATGATCTCGGTGTACAGGAGCTTCGTGCGGCCGGGGATGATCGCGGCCTTGAACGCCTCCGGATCGTCGGGCGCGACGAACGTCGTCTCGATGTTCAGGCGCCGCAGCGTGACGTTCAGCAGCGTGAACGTGCCGCCGTAGAGCGCGCTGGACGCGACCACGTGGTCGCCCGCGTCGCACAGCTGCGTGAACAGCAGCGTCTCCGCCGCCTGGCCGCTGCTCGTCGCCACCGCGCCGATCCCGCCCTCGAGGCTCGCGATGCGCTCCTCGAAGGCCGCGACCGTCGGATTGCCGAGCCGCGAATAGATGTTCCCGTACTTCTGCAGGGCGAACAGATCGGCCGCATCGGCCGTGTCCTCGAAGACGAATGAAGTCGTCTGGTAGATGGGGACGGCGCGTGCCCCGGTGGTGGGGTCAGGCCGTGCGCCGGCGTGGATCGCGCGGGTGCGCATGCCCCAATCCCGGTCTGCGGGGTCGCTCATGGCAATGACGGTACCGCCGTCGCTTGGAGACCGGCGTTCTGGGCCAGGTCAGACCGACAACATTCGACCGTGCCAGCTTCCTTGCAAATTCCCACCTCGTGTTATCCGGTGCATTGTGTCGCAGAGCCTTAATCCACTTACCGGTGCACGAATAGCTGAAAACGGGCTGTAAGTGGTAGCTACACGTCCGTATAGCGTCCACTCGTCTTGTGTAAATGGCGGGGGGAGTTCATGCGTCGAGCAGTACTTATTGGTGCCGCGTTGGTAGCGAGTTGGGTGATGGTGGCGCCGGCGCAGGCGCAGTCCCCGGCCGGCTGCATCGGCAACCGATTCCAGGCGGACCTGCTCAAGGACCGCACCTTCATCCGCGACGGCGAAACGGTCAACTACCGGATCCTGATCGCCAACAATGCCGCCGGCGCGTGTGACGCGTCCAATGTCACGCTTCGGTTCCAGCTGCCGTCGGCGACCGGTGCGCCGAGCCCGACGTTCACGACCCTGTTCACCGCCGCGAACTTCGCGTCCGGGTTCAGGGAGCAGACGTTCGGCCCGTTCGCCTTCACGCCCGTGTTCGGGGCCACCCCGCCGGCGCGCTACACCGCTCGCCAGACGAAGGCTTCGGGCGTCGTCCACGACGTACCCGCGCCCGGGTCGGATCTGAACATCGACCGCGACCTGCAGGTGCTCACCGTCCAGCCGGGCCTGACCATCGACAAGACCGGCTCGACGACGGGGGGTCCCGCGCCGCAGAGCGTGGTCTACACGTACACGGTGCGGAACGTGACGCTGCCGGCCGGTCTGCCCGACGACGTCAGCCAGATGCAGAACGTCGTGCCCACCGACGACTTGTGCGCGCCGCTGACACTGGTCTCGGGCGACACGAACGGTGACGCGAAGATGCAGATCGCGGAGACGTGGACCTACACGTGCGGGCAGACCTTCCCGAACCCGGGCGTGTTCACGAACACCGTCAAGGTCTGCGCGGACGAGGTCGCCGACCGGATCGTCAAGAACTACTGCTCGCCGCCCGACACGTGGACCGTGACGGTCACGCCGCCGCCCCCGGCCGCACCGCCCGCGCCGCAGGCCGGCGTGAAGCCGGCGAACGCGACGCAGGCGCCGTGCGACATCGCCTCACCGACCGGGCTGAACGTTCGGGCCCGCGAGTTGACGACGATCCGCGTGAAGGTGCGCAACGTCGATGCCGGCACGGAAGCCCGGATCACGCTTCCGGGCGGCAAGGTGCTCAAGGCGAAGGTGAACTCGGCCGGTACGGCGACGTTCAAGGTGCGGCCGACCAAGTCGGGCCGCGCGACCATCCGCATCGCGGAGTGCGGTGACGTGGCGCGCTTCACCGTCAAGTCACCCCGGCAGGTCCAAACGCGGCAGGTGCCGCGGGTGACCGGCTAGCGTTCAACGCATGCACCGTAAGTTGGTTGGGCTAACGGCCGCGGCTCTCGCCGCGGCCGTTGCCGTCTCCGCCGCCGGGCCGGGCGTCGCCTCCGCCGCGAAGGTCGAGCGCGTCAGCACGCTCGGCAAGGAGTCGTTCTTCGCGTACGTCGACAAGGCGGCAATCGCGCGAGCGAAGCCTGATGCCAAGTCCAAGCGCGTCGCGAAGCTCACGCTGAAGACGCCGGAGAAGACGGATGACCTCGTCTTCGTGCTCGACCGCACCGAGGTCGACGACAAGGAATGGCTGCGCGTGCGGCTGCCCGTGCGCCCGAACGGGACGACCGGCTGGGTGCCGGCCGACGCGCTGAGCGATCTGCAGCCGGTCAACACGTGGCTGAAGATCTCGACCAAGACGCTCAAGATCACGCTGATCCGGGACGGCAAGCGCGTGTTCAGCGCACCGATCGGGGTCGGCCAGTCGCAGTGGCCCACGCCGAAGGGGCAGTTCTACATCCGCGGCCTGTACAAGGGCTACGGCGGTGCGGGTTCGTTCTACGGACCGCTCGCGTACTTCACGAGCGCTACGTCGGACCAGCTCACCGACTGGCCGGGCGGCGGACTCGTCGGCGTCCACGGCACGTCGCAGCCGGGACTCCTCCCGGGCCGCGTCTCGCACGGCTGCGTGCGCATGAAGAACGCCGACATCCTCAAGCTCGAGAAGCTGATGGACGTCGGTACGCCCGTAACGATCACCTGATCCCCTGCCGGGGGCGGAAGCGGTTCGCCGGGTCGACGTCTCGTTTGACCCGGCGGAGCCGCTCGAGGTTCGCGCCGTAGTAGCTGCGGGTCGCGCCTGAGAGATCGGGGTCGGCGTAGTTGGCGTACGCGCCGCCGCCGTACGGAGCGATCCGGCTGCGCGCGCTCTTGACCCGCTGGCGGGCGGTCGGAATGGCGGCGTAGGAGAGCACCTGGACGCTGAAGCGGGCGCGCCGGTGCGGGAACGCCGTGTCGTCGCGGTCGGGGCGGTTGATCGCGCCGCCGTACGCGTCGAGGATCAGCGTCGCGCCGGTGTCGGCGGCGGCCAGGAACGCCTTGCGGCCGTTCGCGCTCAGGCGCTTGGTGACGTAGATCGAGCTCGCCGCGAAGGCGGAGCGAGGCGGGCTGTCGTCGCCGGCCCAGCGGCGCTGGACGGTGAGGTAGTCCGCGCTGCCGACCGTGGGGGTGCCGCCGAGCGGGCGGATGAGGCTGCTCAGCGCGTTCGCGCCGCCAAGGTACTGGCCGAACGCGGTCGCGCCGTCGCTCGTGAGCGTGAGGATCGCGGTGAGATCGGAAGGGGCCTTCGGAGCGAACGCGTCCCAGCGGGCCAGCGCCTCGTCGCGGGCAGCGCGTGAATAGCTGATGCGGAAGAACGCGGCGGTGCTCACGCTGCGGGTGCGCAACCGCACGGCCGTGACGATGGCGAAGCTCCCACCGCCGCCGCGCAGCGCCCAGAACAGCTCGCCGTCGTCGACGCGGCGGCGTCGCCCCTCGGCGTCGACGATGTCGAAGGAGCGCACGCGATCGCACGTGAGACCCATCGCGCGGCCCGCCAGACCCATCCCGCCGCCCAGCACGAGCCCGCCGACGGCGACGGTGGGGCACGACCCGGCGGGGATCGTCACGCCGCGCGCGGCGAGGCGCGAGTAGACGTCGCCGAGCCGCGCGCCAGGCCCGAGCGTCGCGATCCCGTCGCTGTAGCGGATCGCGTCCAGCCGATCGAGGTCCACGACCACGGCCGAGTCGCTGGTGCTGTTGCCGCTGTACCCGTGGCCGCCGGAGCGGGCGACGAGCGGCACGTCGTAGCGGTCGGCCCACTGGACCACGGCCCGGACGTCGGCGGAGTCGCGCACCTGCACCACGGCCGGCGGCTTCACGCCGTCCCAGCGCGTGTTGAACACCACGCGCGCGCCGTTGTAGCCGGAATCCCCGGGCGTGAGCACCCGTCCGCGCACCGCACCGCGGAGGGCGCGGATGCGGTCCTTCGGCAGCGCCGCCTCGCCGAGCGCCGGCAGCAGCATCGCCGCCGCCCCGCGAGCGATCAGGTCGCGCCGAGTGATCATCACCACAACCTAAGGGGGCCTGGCCCCTTTATGTTTTGGGTCATGGCGTACCGTCGTTTCGTGGCTCTCGGCGACAGCACGACCGAGGGCCTCATGGACCTCTACCCCGACGGGTCGTTCCGCGGCTGGGCGGACCGGCTGGCGGCGCGGCTCGCGCAGGATGAACCGGACCTGCAGTACGCGAACCTCGCCGTGCGCGGGAAGCTCGCGCGGCAGGTCGCGGAGGAGCAACTGGAGCCCGCGCTCGGCCTCCAACCCGACCTCGCGAGCGTGCTCTCCGGGCTCAACGACATGCTGCGGCGCGACTGCAGCGTGCTCGCCGTCATCCAGCGGCTGGACTCGATCATCGGCTCGCTGCGCGAGGCGGGCGCGGACGTGCTCGCGTTCACGCTGCCCGACCCGGTGCCGATCAACCCGATCGCCAAGGGCGCCGCGCTGCGGCTGCGCAACCTCAACCTGGCCGTGCGCGACCTGGCGGTCAAGCACGGCGCCTACCTCGTCGACCTCGAGGTGCACGCCGTCTCGTCCGATCGCCGGCTCTGGCATCGCGACCGGCTGCACGCCAACGAGCTCGGGCACGAGCGGATCGCGCTCGCCGCCGCCGAGGCGCTCGGGCTGGAAGGCGCCGACGCGGGCTGGACGACGCCGTTCGCCGACCCGCTCGACCCCCGCTCGCGCGTGTCGCACGCGGTGTGGGCCGGCAAGTACCTCGCGCCCTGGGTGGTACGGCGGCTCCGTGGCGTCTCGTCCGGCGACGGGATCACCGCCAAACGGCCGAACCTGGAGCCCCTCTAACGGCGGTCGATCACGCGCACGGCTTTGCCCTCGCTGCGGGGGATCTCCCCCATCGGGCGCAGCTGGACGCGGACGGTCACGCCGACCTGCTCGCGGATGGCGTGCTTGACGCGGGCGGCGAGATTGGTGCCCTTGCCCTCGCAGTGCAGGGTCAGCTCGTCGAGCTGACCCGGGCGGTCGACGACGAGCTGGTAATGCGGCGAGACGCCGTTCACGTGCAACAGCGCCTCCTCGATCTGCGACGGGTAGAGGTTCACGCCGCGGATGATCAGCATGTCGTCGTAGCGGCCGCGGACGGGGCTCATGCGGGCGAACGGGCGGCCGCAGACGCACGGCTCGCGGTTGAGCGAAGCGATGTCCCCCGTGCGGTAGCGCAGGAGCGGCATCGCCTCCTTGGTCAGCGTGGTGAAGACGAGCTCGCCGTCGGTGCCGTCGGGGACCGGCTCGCTCGTCTTGGGGTCGACGACCTCGACGATGAAGTGGTCCTCCATCACGTGCAGGCCGTCGCGGGCCTCGGGGCACTCGGCGGCGACGCCCGGCCCGACGATCTCGGACAGGCCGTAGAGGTTGAGCGCGGTGAGCCCGAGCTCGGCTTCGAGCTGGGTGCGCATGGCGTCGGTCCACGGCTCGGCGCCGAACAG
Organism: Solirubrobacter taibaiensis; assembly: GCA_027587225.1. Lineage (GTDB taxonomy): Bacteria > Actinomycetota > Thermoleophilia > Solirubrobacterales > Solirubrobacteraceae > Solirubrobacter > Solirubrobacter taibaiensis. The sequence continues at coordinate 88,579 of JAPDDQ010000010.1, read as the reverse complement.
GCCGATCTGCAGGTCCAGGTCGTCGGGACCGAGACCGGCCTCCCGGATGCTCTGCGCGATGTGCAGCGCGTAGGACGGCGTGGAGCACAGCACCTGGCCTTGGAGGTCGCGCAGGAGCAGCGCCTGGCGCGCGGTGACGCCGCCGCCGGCTGGGACCGTCAGCGCGCCGATGCGCTCCGCGCCCTGATGAAAGCCGAGGCCGCCGGTGAAGAGCCCGTACCCGTAGGCGTTGTGGACGACCATGCCGGGCTTCACGCCCGCCATCGTCATGCAGTACGCCATGACCTCCGACCACATGTTGAGGTCGTGCTGGTTGTAGGCGACGATGGTCGGCTTGCCACGGCTGCCGGACGACGCGTGGACGCGGCGCAGCTCGTCGTGCGGGACGGTGATCAGGCCGAGCGGGTAGTGCTCGCGCAGGTCCTCCTTGGCGGTGAAGGGGAGGTCTTCGAGCCGCTCCCAGTCGGCCGGGATGCGCGCGCCGAGCGGGGTCCGGCGCACCCGCTCGACGACCCGCTCAATCGCTTCTCTCGTGGGCACGCCAGTTCTCCTCGAGGTTGCGGATGAGAGCGGGACTGAAGTAGCAGATCGCCTGCTCGCGGCAGTACACGGACATGTACTCGCGGAAGGTGTCGAGCGGCTCCTGGCCGACGCGGAACGCCTTGCGGTTCGCGACGCCGCTGACCGCTCCGGAGCTGGAGAGCGCCGCGGCGCGGGTGGCGATGGCCGCGTCCATCTCCCCCGACTCGACGATCTCGTCCGCAAGCTCCTCGGGCTGCAGCTCGGACCCGGAGAGGATCGCCTGGCGTGCGCGGCGGTCGCCGACGAAGCGCGGGAGCCGCAGGTTCGCGGCGCCGGGGATGATGCCCTCGTTGCGCGCCGGGAGCGTGAGCCGGGTGCCGCGCTCGCACAGGATGTGGTCGACGCACAGCAGCAGCTGGCAGCCGCCGCCGATGGCGAACGTCTCGGCCGCGGCGATCCACAGCTTGTCGGCGCGGAAGACCTTGTGGACGAGGCCGAGGTCGCGGATCGGGAAGAACAGGTAGGAGATCTGGCCGCGGTAGAGGTGCGTGAGGTTCAGGCCGGCACCGAAGACGCGGCGACCGGCGTAGCGCGGATGCTCGACGACGCCGCCGCGCAGCACGCAGATCTCGACCTGGTCGTCGAGCAGCAGGAGGTCGATCGCGGTCTCGAGCGCTCCGAGCGTGGTGTCGTCCTCGGCGTTGAGGTGGCGCGGGTTGCGGAGCTCCACCGTGCCGACGTTGCCGCTGCGCTGCACGTGGGCCTGGCCGAGGTCGAGCGCGCCCGTCTCGCGGAAGCGGTCGATCTGGTTGATGGCGACCGGCGTCGGCGCCAGCATCGTCTCGATCAGGTGCCGGCCGGTGTCGGGCTCCGCGAGCACGTCGGCGAGGAACGCGCCCTGCGCGATCTCCAGCCCGGCCTTGGCCGAGAGCGGCTTGTCGGCCTCGTCCGCGACCTCCTCAGGGGTGGGCAGACCGGGTGCCGCGTACACCAGATCCTCCGCGCGGACGGGCTTCGTGAGCCCTTCGGTGACGTCGAGATAAAACGCGCGCGCCTCCATGAGCAAGAATCTACGCCCAAATGGCCTTGACGAACGAAGAGGCGCACGCCCTCTCCCGCAAGCGCGGTACCTCGTGGGTGTACGAGACCGCGCGTTTCGTGCTCACCCCGATCGCCGCCGTGTGGTACCGCTTCAAGGTCACCGGCCGCGAGTACGTCCCGCCCGAGGGGCCGGTGATCATCGCGCCCAACCACAAGAGCTTCTACGACTCGTTCTTCATCGGGCTCGCCACCACGCGGCATCTGCACTTCATGGCGAAGACCGAGCTCTTCGAGGGCAAGAAGACGGCACGGCTGCTCAGTGGGCTCGGCGCGTTCCCGGTCCGGCGCGGGACGGCCGACCCCGCCGCGCTGGAGACCGCGCGGCTGCACCTGGAGAAGGGGCGCGTTCTGGCGATGTTCCCCGAGGGGACGCGCCATCGCGATCCCGCGACGCTGAAGGAACCGCGCCGCGGCGTCGGCCGGCTCGCGATCGAGGCGGGCGCGCCGATCGTCCCGTGCGCGATCACCGGCACGGACAAGCTGTTCGCCTGGGGCTGGTTCCCGAAGCCGATGAAGGTGCAGGTCTCCTTCGCCCCCGCGATCTCCCCGGCGGAGCTGGAAGCCACCCCGGAGGCGGCGCAGGACCTGATCGAGAACCAGGTCTGGCCCGAGGTCGAGCGCGAGTTCACGCGCCTGCGCGCGAACCCGGGCCTGATCGCCGCGATCCTCGCCGCGCTGGGCGCCGCGGGCGGCGGCGTCGCCTACCAGCAGTCGCAGCAGAAGAAGAAGCGCCGCATCCCGGTACCCCCGGTGCCGAAGAAGCTCAAGCGCAAGAAGAAGAACCCGATCAAAAACCTTCGACGCTGATCCGGCCGCCGGCGCGCGACCACGTGCCGACGGCGACCCCGTCCTCGAGCGCGACCGCTCGGAGGATGCCGCCGCCCGGATGCACGCGCTTGGCGTGCTCGGCCGGGACCGTGGGCGTGCGGTCCCGCCAGCCGAGCAGAAGCTCGTCGAAGGGCGGGATGAGCACGTCCGGCACGGGACCGTCCTCGAGCTCGGTCGATGCCGGCGGGCGGCAGTCGCGCAGCGGGAGGCCGGACCAGTACGCGAGGTCCCGCTGGTCGGCGCCCGCGTGGCACGCGTAGTAGCGCCGCGCGAGCTCGTCGAGATCGGGAGCCCGCCACTTCACCTCGATGGGGATGATCAGGCGCTCCGGCGTCATGGCCAGGCGGCCGGCGATCGCCGCGCGGTGCAGTGCGTGCGGGAGCGCTTGGCCGGGCAGGTCGAACCGCGCGGCGAGCTCGGCGCGGGTGGCGGGGAGCGCGGCGACGATGGCGTCCGTGTGGTCCTTGGTCACGCCGAGCTGGGCGAGCCGCCGCGCGTTCGCGGTGGCCATGCGGGGCGCGAAGAGCGGATGCAGCCATGCGAGGTCCTCGGCGTCGACGAGGTGCAGCGTGGAGCGCATGAGCCACGTGATCAGGAGGCCCTCTCGGAATGCGCCGCCGCGGGCTTGCAGCGCGTACGGGACGCTCGCCGCGTCCTGGGCCTGCACGGCGAGGAGATGGCGCACGACGTCGCCGCCGCCGGGCGCGTGCAGCCACTGGCCGCGAGCCCGCGCGCGGGCGACGATCGCCGGCGAGGGCGCACCCGGCGTGGCGCCGCCGCTCGCCGCCGCGCGGTTGCTACTCACCCTTGTCGTAGGCCGCGATCACGCGCTTGGCGGCCTGGATGCGCCACGCGTCCTCGATCAGCTCGCCGAGCTGGTCCAACGAGACGGCTTCGAGCCGCACCAGCACGCCGGGCCAGCCGTCGTAGTGGGGCGTGGAGAAGAACACGTCGGGCTGACCGAGCTTGAGCGCGTCCGCGTCGGCGACGTCCGGGCAGCGCACGACGAGCGCGTCCGGGTCGGTGCGCAGGCGGCACATGAACTTGTTGCGGACCTTCAGGGAGGGTGTGCCGTAGGAGGTGGATTCCTCACAGCCCGGGAGGCGGGCGGCGATCGCGCGGACGTCGTCCCAGGTCGGCATCAGCCTCGATCGTACGCTGGAAGCACTCATGAATGACTTCGAGGTGCTCGCACACGCCATTGATCTGGACGGCCGTACCGTGGTGGACATCGGCTGCGGGGACGGCGCGCTCGTCCGTGAACTCCGCCAAGCGGGAGCGGACGCGATCGGCGTCGACATCGACGTCCAGCCGGCCCACCGCAAGGATCCGGAGGGCCGCTACCTCAAGGGCGGCGCGGAGAAGCTGCCGCTCCGAGACCAGTCGGTCGACGTGGCCACGATGATGCGCAGCCTGCATCACGTGCCGGACCCGCGCAGCGCGTTCCCGGAGCTCGCGCGCGTGGTGCGCGAACTGGTCTACATCGCCGAGCCTCTGCCCGCCGGCGAGTTCTTCGAGCTGCTGCGACCGGTCGACGACGAGACCGAGGTCCGCGCGAAGGCGCAAGAGGCGATCAAGACGAGCGGCTTCGAGCTGCTCAAGACGATCGAGTACGACGTCCTGGTGCCGCTGCGCCGGCTCGAGGAGCTGCGCGACCGGGTCCTCGCGGCCGATCCGACGCGTGAGGATCGCTGGGCCGCCGTAGAGCACCAGCTGGCCGGGCGCTTCAAGCCGGGCGAGTTCCCGATCCCGATGCGCGTGGACATCCTCAAACCGCAGCGGTGAGGAGGCGCCGGCCCGTGCAAGCCGGCGCCTCCCACACTCTCCTTACGGAGTCGTGGCCGACAGCGTGAAGACCAGGGTCTTCGCGTAGCTGCCGGTGAGCAGCGGCTCGGTCGCCGCCACGGACTGCTTGAGGTCGATCGCGACCGGCCGCGCGCCCACCGGAGTGGAGAACGCGGTCAGCGCGAGCCCGGTGCCGTTCAACGCACCGAACGCACCGTCACCCACCTTCAACTGCAGAGGCTGCGCCAGCGCCAGCGAGCCGTTGACCAGACGGCCCGTGGCGGTGGCGCTGGGGTCGCGCACGGTGAGCGCCGAGGAGGTTGCGCTGGATGTCACCGTGGCGGCCAGCGTGGCCGTGTAATCGGCCGTCACGCCCGGCTGGAAGACACCCAGCGAGGGCACGGGGCCGAGCGAGAGCGAGAGCGTGCCGGGCACGCTGCCCGTGACCTGGACCGGCACGTCGGTGCCGGTGCCCGGCGGCGGTGAGACGCTGATCGCGGCGAGCGTGCGCGTCGCCGAGGCGCCGCGTGCGTCCGTGACCTTCACCACCGGCGTGAACACCCCCGCCGTCGTGTACGTGAAGGACGGGTTCTGGCCGTTGGTCTCGAACGTGCCGTCCCCGTTGAGGTCCCACGTGTAGGTGAGCGCGTCACCATCGGCGTCGGTCGCGGTGGCCGCGAACGCCACCGCCAGCGGCGCCACGCCGGAACCGGGCGTCGCCGTCGCGGCGGAGATCACCGGGTCGGCGTTCGCCCCCGGCGCCACACCGCACGCCGCACTCGGCAACACGCCGGCCGCGATCTCGATGCCCGCGCCGATGTGCGAGAGGATGCCCGCCTCCTGGTAGGAGGCCTGCGTGTGGCCGAGGCCGGTGTAGAACGAGCGGCCGCCGTCGTAACGCTGGCACCACGAGATCGGGTGGTCGTCGTCGACGCCGTCGGACCCGTCGTCCTCCACGTACGTCGACTCGTCCATCTTGAGCAGGACGTGCACGCCGGGCGTCGAGCGCGCGCTGTAGTCGTCGCCGTTCGCGTTGCTCGGCGCCTTGTAGTTGTACCACTCGTCAGCGCGGCTCCAGCGCGCCGGCAGACCGGCCGTGGACGGGTCCGTCGTGTCCTCCACGACCACGGTTGCGGTCGGCGCTCCCGCCGGGTGGTTGCGGAAGTACGCGCCCACCAGGTTGCCGTACCAGCGCCAGTCGTACTCGCCGTCGGAGGCCGCGTGGATGCCCACGTAGCCCTTGCCGCTCTTGATGTAGTTCTCGAACGCCGTCTGCTGCGCGGCATTGAGGACGTCACCGGTGGTCGAGACGAAGATCACGACGTCGTAGTGCGAGAGCACGTTCGCGGTGAACAACCCGGCGTCCTCGGTCGCATCCACCTGCCAGTTCTTCGACGCGCCCAGACCCTGGATGGCGGTGATGCCCGCCGGGATCGCGTCATGCCGGAAGCCCGCGGTCTTGGAGAACACGAGCGCCCGCAGCTTCTTCGCCGGGTCGTCGGCGGCCAGCACCTGGACCGGGATGTCCCGGGTGGCGGTGCCGCCCTTGCCGTCGGACACGGTCAGCTTGACCGTGCGGTTGCCGGCGGTGTCGAACGTGGTGTTCGTGGTCGCTCCGGTGGCGTCGGTGGAGCCGTTGCCGTCGAAGTCCCACGCGTACGTGAGCGCATCCCCGTTGGCGTCCGTCGCGGCGGCGCTGAACGACGTCGCGAGCGGAGCGAAGCCCGACGTGGGCGTCCCCGTCGCGGAGGTGATGACCGGCGCCGTGTTGGTGCCGCCGCCGCAGCCCGTGGACCCGTTGACCTTGAAGTAGTCGAAGGTCGCCGTGCCGCCCGCACCGTCCACACCGGCCGTGTACAGGCCGAACCGCATGTCGGCGGCGACGTTGGTGACCGGCGTACCGATGGTCTGCCAGGTGGTGCCGTTGAACGACGCCTCGGCCTGGTAGTTGGTGCCCGACTTCGTGAGCCGCAGCCAGATCCCCGTCACGCCCGCGGGCACGTCGAGGTTCGGGCCGTTGGCGGTCACGCCGTCGGTCTGCGAGCGGATCTCCATCCGGTTGATCCGGGTCTGCGTGTTGTCGGAGATCGCGTTGAACTTGATGAAGTTGCGGTCGTCCTTGTAGATCAGGATGCCCGCCTGGCGGAACTGGCCTTGGAACGTCCATGCCGAGAGCTTGGTCTCGAGCACGTAGTCCGGCGACGTGTGATCCGCCGTCTGGAGGATGTAGTTGCGGTTGTTGGTCGAGCCGACGTCGGCCTGGACCAGCGTCATGTTCAGCCCGCCGCTGCCGACGGAGTACAGCGCGGTGTCCTCGCGCACGATGCCGTTCCAGCGGGCCTTGTCGAGCGTGGTGCCGTCGAACTCGTCACCGGCCCCGCCTCCGCCGCCACCGGGCGTCGTCAGCGTGAACCAGTCGAACTCCGACGTGACCGCGGTCGCGGCCGCGTTGCCGAGCGAGAACACGCCCAGGCGGACGGTGCCCGTGGGCAAGTTCGCCGGCTGGCCGACGAGCGTCCAATCCGTGCCGTTGAGCGAGTGGTAGCCGCGGATCTGCGTGCCGTCGGACTCGATCTTCATGAAGAAGTCGGCCGAGTACGAAGCGCCGAGCTGCGGCCCGGAGTCCGCCGCCTGGTTGCGCGGCGTCCCGTTGACCTCGTTGATGAACTCGAAGTGCTCGGTCACCGGGTTGGTCGGCGTGTTGTCGGCCAGGCGATCGAACTTCGTGTAGTTGTCGTCGTCGCCGTAGACGATCAGCCCTGCCTGGTGGTACTGGCGGTTGCCGGCGTGCTTGACCTTCGTGGTGATGGTCCACGGGCCGGAAGGCGCCGCGCGCAGCACGATGTTCTTGGCGTTGTTGTCGCCGCCGTAGACGTCGCCCTGGGCGGTCGGGATCTTGAGCGTGCCACCGCTCACGACCAGGCCCTGATCGCGCCGCACGACGTCCCAGCCGGCACCCAGATCGGCGCCGTCGAAGTCGTCGCGGTACTGCGTGCCGCAGCCGGCGGGCGCGGTGACGCGGATCGCGAACGTCTTGATCGTCGTGCCGCCCTGGCCGTCGGTGACGGTCAGCGTGGCCGTGTAGTTGCCCTGATTGGCGTAGGTGTAGGTCGGCGAGGGCAGCGTCGACGTGTCCGTCGTCGTGCCGGGCACGCCGAAGTCCCATGCGTAGGCGAGGGTCCCGCCGTCCGGGTCGACCGCGGTGGTCTCGAACTTCACCGGCAGCGGCGCGGCGCCGGTCAACGGCGTCGCGGTCGACGTCACATCGGGCGCGGCAGTCTGCGCCGCTCCCTTGCCGATGAAGTCGATCCAGTTGAGGTTCAGCAACGAGGCCGTCTGGCCCGGGTTGCGGGTGATGACGAACAACTCGTGCGTCCCGCTCGGCACGCCCGTCAGCGGCAGTGAGACGTTCTTGAACGTCTGCCAGTTGCCCGTGGGCGTGATCATCGCCGTCTTGCCCAGCAGCGGGCCGGTCGGCGAGTCGTAGCGCAGCTCGATCGTGCCGCCCGGGCCGGCGGAAGCCACCCGGAAGCGGACCTCGGAGATGTCGGTCAGGTTGAACGGCTTGTAGGACGTGTAGTCGCCGTCCTCGATGAAGCCGATGTTCGAGCCACCGCCCTCAACGTCCGTGGTGGTCTCGGTCTGCACGCCCGCGGTGCCGCCGGTCGTCCCGTCCGGGACGCGGCCGGTGGAGGCGAAGAACTCCGCCTGCTTCTGCTTGGGCTGCAGGATCGCCTCGGCGCGGCCGGTCAGCGCCAGCGGACCGCCCTTGTCGGTGTACGCGACCGAGATGACCGTGAACGTGTTCGCCTCCGGCCCGTGGCCGGACGCGAGGCCGGTCTGCAGGACGCCTTCGCACCCGTTCGACGTGGACAGGTCGTGCGCGTGCTCGTCGTGGCCGAGCGAGATCTTGGCCGTGATCTCGTTGCACGGCACCGTGCCGTCTTCGGGATCGGTGACCGTGATCTTGTACGGGATCTTGTCCGTGAAGGACGCGAGCTTGCCGTTGAGCGGCGTCTCGATCGTCACCGTCGGCGCGCGGTTGCCGACCGTGATCAGGATGTTCTCCACGCCGCTGAGGCCGCCGGCGTCGCGCACGGTCAGCTTGGCGGTGTAGGCGCCGTTGGTGGTGTACGTGTGCGACGGGTTCGGCGCCGTGGAGTCCACGGTGCCGTCGGAGTCGAAGTCCCACGCGTAGGTGATCGCGCCGCCGTCGGGGTCATTCGAACCGGTCGAGTTGAACTGCACCGCGAGCGGCGCGAGGCCGTTGGTCACCGAAGCCGTGGCGTCAGCGATCGGGGCCTTGTTGCCGGCGACGTAGTCCACCCGGTAGATGCCCGAGTCGGCGTTGTCGCCGCCGAAGCCCGAGCCCCACTCGATCACGTACAGCGCACCGTCGGGACCGAAGTCGAGGTCCATCGGGCGCCGGTAGCCGGTGCCCAGCGCGAACGGATCGACCGCCGTCATCGCACCCGTCGGGCCGAGGTTCGCGGTCTTGATCCAGCCGTTGTTCCACTCGGCGATGAACCACTTGTCGTCGTAGAACGCCGGGAACTTGCGCTCGGAATCCAGGTTCGGATCGAAGTGGTAGCGCGGGCCACCCATCGGCGCGCCGCCGGTGCCCAGGTTGGGCCGGAAGCGCGGATCGGTGTCCGAGAAGCCCATCCACGCCGAAGCGGGCTGCGCCGGCGGCAGGTCCGTGAGACCCGTGTTGTTGGGCGAGTCGTTCTTGAGATTCGCGCAGTCGAACTTGGCGCCCGACGTCGAGGTCTCGAAGTTGTAGTCGTTGTACTGCACGTTGTCGCGCACGCAGTACGGCCAGCCATAGTTGCCCGCGGACGGCACGACGTTGTACTCGACCGAGCCCTGCGGGCCGCGGTTGGCGTTCGCGGTGCCGGCGTCAGGGCCGTAGTCGGCGCTGAGCACCCACCCGGTCTCCTGGTCGACGGTCACGCGGAACGGGTTGCGGAAGCCCATCGCGTAGATCTCGGGCCGTGCCTTCTCGGTCCCCGCCGCGAACAGGTTCCCGGGCGGGACCGTGTACGTGTTGCCGAGGCCGGGCGTGCCGGTCGGGTTCTCGACCGGCTTGATGCGCAGGATCTTGCCGTTGAGGTCGTTCGTGTTGGCCGACGTGCGCTGCGCGTCCCACGCGCTGCGCCCGGCGCGCTCGTCGATCGGGTTGTAGCCGCCCGAGTCGAACGGGTTCGTGTTGTCGCCCGTCGCGATCACGAGGCTGCCGTCGGGCGCGAAGGACATCGAACCGCCGGAGTGACAGCACTGCCCGCGCTGGTGGGTGAACGTGAGGATCTTCTGCTCGGACGCCAGGTTCAGCGTGTCGCCAGTGACCTTGAAGCGCGCCACCACCTGCGTGTTGGAGCTGTCCGGGAGCTGCGAGTAGAAGAGGTAGACCCAGTTGGAGGTGGCGAAGTCCGGCGCGAGCTGGAGACCCAACAGGCCGTTCTCCTGCGACCGCGTCACGGGGACCGTGCCCGCCGTGACCGTCTGCTGCGTGTTCGGCTTCCAGATCATCAGCCGGCCGTCACGCTCGATGTAGAACACGCGCCCATCGGGGGCGATGTCCAGCTCCATCGGGTTGGAGGTGTTGTCGTCCAGCGTCACCTTCTGGAAGTCCCCGGCAACGGGCGCTTGCGCGTCCGCCAGGGCCGTCCAGCACAGGCACACGAGGACCGCGGCGATTCCCGCGACCGTCTTCAAAGACATCATCTGTTCCCTACGGGGTCGTCGTTGAGAGCGTGAACGTGAGCGTCTTGCCGTACGCGCCCGTGTGGAGCCCGTCCGTCGCGGCGATCGGCTGCTTGAGCTCGATCGCGACGGGGTCGAGGCTCTTCGGGCCCGGGTAGGCGAGCAGTGGTGTGGGTGCGCTCGCGCCGCCCACCGGCGCGAACGCACCCGTCCCTGCCCGCACTTGCAGCGCCTGCGGGAGCACCAACGACCCTTGGACCAGGCGGCCCGTGGAGGTCGTGCTCGCGTCGTGGACGCTAAGGGTGGCGTTGGCCGCGCTCGTGGTGACCGTCGCCGCCAGCGTCGCCGTGTAGTCCGCGGTGACGCCCGGCCGGAAGGTGCCGAGGTTGGCCGAGTTCTGCGCGAACGAGAGCGAGAGGACCTGCGGCACGGTGCCGCCGATCGGCGTCTCTACGCTCACCGAGTCCACGAACGCGATCGCCTGCCAGCGCGCACGGTCGGTCTCGCTCAGGGCCTTGGTGAACATCGCCGTGCGGTCGAGCTCGGCGCTGATGCGCTGGCCGCCGCCCTGGTCGGCGCCGATCCGGATCTCCGCCGGCGCGCAACCGTCGATCGCGAAGTTCGACGAGTACGAGCCGCCGCCGACCCGCGCGCCGTCGACGTAGACGTTGATCACGCCGTCGCGGCCGATCGTGACCACCAGGTTGATGAAGCGCCCGGTCGGCACGGTGGCGTTCGTCGTCACACCCGAGCCGGCGGTGATGACGCGCACCTGGTTGGTCGGCGTGAGGTCGATCAGGAAGCCGACGCCGTCGCCACCGCTGGCCGTCTTCCAGTCCCAGATGCGGCGGTAGGAGCTCGCGGCGTTGATCTTGATCTCCGCCGCCCAGGTCGCCTCGCGCAGGTAGCCGAGCGTCTGGTTGGGCGTGCGCAGGTAGCGCGTGCCGGTGATGCTGGCGCTCGAGCCCGTCGGGCCCGTGGCGAGGTAGGTGGCGGCGCCGCCCGCCCAGAGGGCGTCACGGCCGTAGCTGGACCAGTCGCGGACGCTGTCGCCCGCGGACGGGTCGTACGCGAACAGCGGCGTCTGCGTCGGGGTCGGGCACGGGCCGGGCGGCTCGTAGCCCGGGACGTCGAGGCCGATGCGCGCGTTGGAGTTCGCCAGGTGGCGCGCGCCGGTCGGCGCGGTGCCGGACAGGATCGCCGTCGGCAGCGCGGACGTCGGCGCAGTCGGACGCTGGATCAGGTAGCTGCCGTTGGCCGCGGCCGGGATCGTGATGATCGCGGCGTTCGAAGTGGCCACGACGACGGTCGAGGGGCTCGCGCCGTTGACGACCTGCACGTCTTGACCGGCCCACGGGTTCTTGACGCGGATGTCGCGGGCCGTCGGGCCGTTGACGAGGGCGGCCGTGGTGATCACGCCGTCTTGGACCTGCACGTGCACCTTCGAGCGGTGCTGCAGGGAGATCGTGCCCTCCGCGTTCCAGCCCGGCGGGATCGCGGGCGCGATGCGCAGGAGGCCGTCGAAGTCGGTCGCGAGCGCTTCGTTGATCGCCAGCGCGGTGACGCCGGCGTGCTCGTCGTAGACGTTGGTCGCGCCGGACGAGCCCAGGTTGGCGAGGCCGTTGGGCAGGATCTGGTAGGAGCTCGTCGTGGCCCGCAGGCGCGCGGCGACTTCCGGCCCGTTGTGCAGGCGCGCGGCGTCGACCGCGTCCAGGCTCCAGTCGTTGGCGTTCACGAAGCGGCGCGTGGCGTAGCTCGCCTTCGCCATCTCGAACTGCGCCGGCGTCTGGTCGGTCACCGCGTTGAACGGGAAGACCGTCTCGAGGTCGAGGTTCTCGACGTTGCGCAGCTGCGCCGTCGGGTTCGCCGAGTAGGCGAACACGTTCTGGCCGTTGCGCGTCTCGGTCGGCAGGTCGAGGATCTTCGGGATCGCGGCCTGCAGCTGCGCGACGAGCGGCGCGTCCTGGCCGAGCAGCGTGGCGGCCTCGACGACGATCGGGAACAGCGTCTTCATCGCGAGGCGATCGGTGATCGGGTCCGCGACGTCCCACTGCGTCTCGTGCGCGTTCGACGGCGACGTGTGCAGCTTGCCGTCGGCCCCCTCGACCGCGTAGGCGAGCAGGAAGCGCGCCGCGTCGGCCATCACCGGATAGTTGTGCTCGAGGAACGTGCGGTCGTCCGTGGCCAGGTAGTGGCGCCACATCGCGAGGCTGACGTTCGCGCCGGTGGTCAGGTTGCGCCGGTTCCATTCCGGCGGCCCGGCCGCGTAACAGCTCGGGTTGCCGTCGTCGGTGCCCGTGTACCAGCCCGTGCCGTCGAAGCGCATCGTCTCCGGGATGCAGATGCCGGGGCGACCGCCCATGCGCTGCGTCGTCCACGCTCGGATGCTCTCGAGGTTGTCGCGGTAGAGCCGGAAGCGCGGCAGGTTGGCATCCGTGTTGCCCGCGCCCAGGTTGGCCGCGAGGTGCATGCGCATGTTCCAGTGCCAGTAGTGGCCGCCGCCCCAGCCTTGGCTGTCGCGGCTGAAGTTGAACAGCGGGTTCGTGCCCGCCTGGCCCGACGGGAACGTGCTGCGCTCGGCCGCGCCCTGGATGTAGAGGAAGATCGTGCGCAGGTTCTCCATGTAGTCCGCCGTGCCGTCCGCGGACGTCAGGCGCACGAGGTTGACCTTGGCCCAGTACTGCTGCCACCAGGCGATGTGGGCGGCGTTGATCGCGCCGCTCGTGTCGGAGCCGATCGCGTTCGACGCGCCCGCCCGGGCGTCGCCGCCGTTCCAGGTCGGGGCGGCGACGACCACGCGGAACGTGCCGTCGGCGCGCGGCCGGAAGGAGATCTCGGCCGTGCGCGCGTCGACGACGCGCGCGGTCACGTCGCGCCCGCCGGCCGTGACGGCGGCGAGGCTGCCGAACGTCTTGCCGGTGCCGCCGGTGAAGGACGCGGTGTCCACCCACGTCTCGGCGAGCCGGGCGATGCCGTCGTCGGCGCCCGCGGTGGGGTTGCGGCCGGTCTGCAGGTTCACGCGTGCGGTCTGCGTGCTGTTCGGGTCCGCGCCGGTGACGTCGATCACCAGCTGGTCCTTGTCCGCCCGCACGTAGGTGGTGGCGGTCATGCCGCCGCCGGACTGGCGGAACGTCGCGTCGTAGAGATCGACGCTGCCGCTGTAGTCCGCGGCGTCGGTCAGCGGGGCGAGGCCCGGGATCGTGACCTGGCCGGGCGACCGGCGGTTCGGCCACGTGTCATTGCGATTGAGCTGCGCGGTGAAGCCGTTCGCGCTCCAGACCGCGGCGCCCATGGCGCCGTTCCCGAGCGGCATGAGCTGCGTCGCCTGCAGCGGCGGCGAGCCCAGGATGATGTTCGCGCGCCGGACCACGTTCGGCGTCTCGACGCGGAAGGCGTTGTCCACCCACGCGGTCGATGGGGCCGCCGAAGCGCTCGGTGGCGCCATGCTCACCCCGACCAGACCAGCGACCAGCATCGCCGCAGCGCGGCGCGGGACTCTCCTCCCCGACATCAAGACCTCTCCTCCGTGTGGACCGTTTGACCGGCCGCGCAACTATTCACCCGGAAACATCGGATGTCAAGGAATTGATCCGATGTTTCACACCGAAAGCGGTTTTGGAGCTCACCTTCCGCGCGATGGCACGCGTAATCCTCGGAGGACTCTTTACGCCGCGAGCGCGTCCGGCGCGTCGAGCGCGGCTTCGAGCCACGCCTCGACGCCGGCGATGTGCGCGGTCGCGACCGCGCGGGCGACGTCCGGGCGGTGGTGCGCCAGGGCGTCGTAGAGCGCGGAGTGCTGCGCCTTCGTCTGGTCGATCGCGTTGACCTGCGTGACGCCGCGCCACACCCGGGTGCGGCTCATGGGCGTGGAGAAGCTCTCGAGCACCGAGGCGAGCACGGGGTTGCGCGACGCCTTGCCGATCAGGCGATGGAAGCGCAGATCGTTGGCGACGAAGGCCTCGACCGTGTCGCAGGCGTCCATCTCCTCGACGATGCTGCGCAGCTCGGCGAGCTCCTCGTCGGTGATGTACTGCGCCGCGAGCGCAGCCACGGACGCTTCCAGGATGCGCCGGACCTCCAGCACGTGCAGCAGCGTGCGGTCCTGGTGGAAATCGGCCATGAACGTCAGCGGCTCGAGCAGCATGTTCGGCTCGAGGCTGGTCACATAGGTGCCGTCGCCTTGACGCGCCTCGAGGATGTTGGCCAGCGTGAGCGCGCGCACCGCCTCACGCAGCGAGTTGCGGGAGATGCGCAGGCGGGCGGCGAGGTCGGCCTCCTTCGGCAGCCGGTCGCCCGCAGCAAGCTCGCCACGGATGATCATGGCCTTGATCTCGTCGATCGCTCGCTGGGTGACGCTCATCCGGCTCTCCCGGTGAGCGTATACGTCCGACGTGCGGTCTCGCCGAAGATCTGCTCGCGTTCATCCGGGCTCACCAATGCCTCGGTGGCCGCGACGACCTGCTGATAGCTCGCGGCCAGCGTGCACACGGGCCAGTCGGAGCCGAACATCACCCGGTCCGGCCCGAAGGCCTCGAGCACGGTGTCCGCATATGGGCGCAGGTCGTCCACGGTCCAGGCCTCCCAGTCCGCCTCGGTGACCATCCCCGAGAGCTTGCAGACCACGTTCTCGTGCGCCGCCAGCCTGCGCATGTGCGTCGCCCACGGCTCCAGCTCCCCGCTCGCGATCGGCGGCTTGGAGAGGTGGTCGACGACGAACACGAGGTCGTCCAGCGCCCGCACGGTCTCGATCGCCGCGGGCAGCTGCGGCGGAAGCGTGAGCAGGTCATAGACGAGGCCGGCGTCGGCGACCGCACGCAGCCCGGCGCGCACGTCGTCGCGGCAGAGCCAGCGCGGATCGGGCTCGCCCTGCACTTGGTGGCGGATGCCCACGAGCCACTCGCGTTCCAGCCCGGCGAGTGCGTCGGCCGCGTCGGGGGCCGTCAGATCCACCCAGCCCACGACCCCGGCGATCAGTTCGTGCTCAGCGGCGAGGGCGAGAAGATCGGGCGTCTCCTCGGGCACGGTGACCGTCTGAACCACGACGGTCGCGTCGATGCCTTGCGCCGCCGCGTACAGGTCGTCGACCCTGAAGGAGCGGCGCAGCGGCGCCAGCGCGGCGCCGTCGATCCAGGGCTGGTCACGGACCGCCAGATCCCACAGGTGGTGGTGAGCGTCAACGCGAAACATCCGAGGTTCCGCCGAGCATACTCGCTTGACAACGCAGTCATCCGATGATTTTCTGCCGTCCGTGGCCACCAAACATCCCATGTTTCCGGCCGTCATCACGTCGGTGGAGACGTTCGACGTCCGCTTCCCCACGTCGCTGTCGCTCGACGGCTCCGACGCGATGAACCCGGACCCGGACTACTCCGCCGCGTACGTGGTGATCGGCACCGACGCCGGAGACGGGCTGGAGGGCCACGGGTTCGCGTTCACGATCGGGCGCGGCAACGACGTGCAGGTCGCCGCCATCCGCGCGCTCGAGCCGTTCGTGATCGGGCAGCCGGTCGGGACGATCGGCGACATGTGGCGCCGGCTCGTGCACGACTCGCAGTTGCGCTGGCTCGGGCCCGAGAAGGGCGTGATGCACATGGCGATCTCGGCCGTGGTCAACGCGCTCTGGGATCTCGCCGCCAAGCGCGCGGGCAAGCCGCTGTGGGTGCTGCTGGCCGAGATGTCCCCGGAGGAGCTCGTCGAGCTCGTCGACTTCCGCTACCTGACCGATGCGCTGACGCGGGATGAGGCGCTCGAGATCCTGCGGCGCGCGCAGCCCGGCCGCGCGGAGCGCACCGCGCGGTTGGTGGCCGACGGCTACCCCGCGTACACGACGACGCCCGGCTGGCTCGGCTATTCCGACGCGAAGCTCACGCGGCTCTGCCAGGAGGCGCTCGCGGCCGGCTACACGCAGATCAAGCTCAAGGTCGGCGCCGATCTGGAGGACGACGTCCGGCGCCTGCGCATCGCGCGCGCCGTCTGCGGCCCCGACATCAAGATCGCCGTCGACGCCAACCAGCGCTGGGACGTGGGCGAGGCGATCCGCTGGGTCCAAGCGCTCGAGCCGTACTCGCCGTGGTGGATCGAGGAGCCGACGAGCCCGGACGACGTGCTCGGCCACGCCGCGATCCGGCGCGCGGTGCATCCCATCCGCGTCGCCACCGGCGAGCACGTGCAGAACCGCGTGGTGTTCAAGCAGCTGATGCAGGCCGGAGCGGTGGACGTCGTGCAGATCGACGCCGCGCGGGTCGCGGGCGTCAACGAGAACCTCGCCATCCTGCTGCTCGCCGCGAAGTTCGGGCTGCCGGTCTGCCCGCACGCCGGCGGTGTCGGCCTGTGCGAGCTGGTCCAGCACCTCGCGATGTTCGACTACGTCGCCGTGTCCGGCAGCCTGGAGGACCGCGTGATCGAGTACGTGGACCATCTGCACGAGCACTTCGTCGACCCGGTCGTGATCCGCGACGCGCGCTACCGCGCGCCCACCGCCCCCGGCTTCTCGGCCGAGATGACCGCCGAGGCGATC
This sequence comes from Solirubrobacter taibaiensis, assembly GCA_027587225.1. Taxonomy (GTDB): domain Bacteria; phylum Actinomycetota; class Thermoleophilia; order Solirubrobacterales; family Solirubrobacteraceae; genus Solirubrobacter; species Solirubrobacter taibaiensis. The sequence goes on along the minus strand of JAPDDQ010000010.1, from coordinate 72,123 downwards.
ACCGCCCATCGCTTCCCGGGCGGTGCCGTGTGGACCGAGCCGGCGATGCAGTCGTGACCCTGCGTGCGGTCGTCACCGGTGGGGGCTCGGGCATCGGCCTGCGCACGGCGCGGCGCCTCGCGGCCGACGGCGCCCAGGTGGCGTGCCTGGACCTCGACCCGACGGCGGCCGAGGCCCCGTTGATCGGCATCGTCTGCGACCTCGCCGATGACGACTCCGTACGCGCGGCGATCGCCGAGGCCGCCGAGCGCCTCGATGGCATCGACGTGCTGGTCAACAACGCCGGTATCGGTGCCGCCGGAACGGTGGCCGACAACGACGATGCCGAGTGGGGTCGCGTGCTCGACGTCAACGTCGTCGGGATGGTGCGCGCCAGCCGGGCCGCGCTGCCGCATCTCAAGCGCTCGGACCGCGCCGCGATCGTCAACACCGGCTCGATCGCCGCCAGCGCGGGCCTTCCCCAGCGCGCGCTCTACAGCGCGTCGAAGGGCGCGGTGCAGGCGCTCACGCTCGCGATGGCCGCCGACCATCTCGAGGACGGCATCCGCGTCAACTGCGTGAACCCCGGCACCGCCGACACGCCGTGGGTGCAGCGGCTGCTCGACGCCGCACCGAACCCAGGCGCCGAACGCGCCGCGCTCGAAGCGCGGCAGCCGATCGGCCGGCTCGTGAGCGCCGACGAGGTCGCTGCGGCCATCTGCTTCCTCGCCGGCCCCGATGCGGCCTCCACCACCGGCACGGTGCTGGCCGTCGACGGCGGCATGCACGGGCTGCGGCCAAGACGATGAGACCGCTCGGACGCGGCGGGCTGACGGTCGGACCGCTCGCCTTCGGCAGTGCGCCGATCGGCAACCTCGGCCGCGAAGTCACGCAGAACGAGTGGTGCGGGGCGCTGTCCGCGGCCTGGGACGCCGGGGTGCGGTACTTCGACACCGCGCCGCACTACGGGCTGGGGCTCGCGGAGCGCCGGCTCGCCGCGGGCCTGGCCGAGCGCGACGGGTTCATCGTCTCCACGAAGGTCGGACGGCTGCTCGCGCCGGGCCCCGGCGACGACATGGACGACGAGGGCTACGCCGTCCCCACCACGCACGTGCGCGTGCGTGACTACAGCCGTGACGGCATCCTGCGCTCGCTCGAGTCCAGCCTCGAGCGGCTCGGGCTCGACCGCGTGGACATCCTCTTCGTCCACGACCCGGACGAGTACTACCGCGAGGCGCTCGAGGGTGCGTTCCCGGCGCTGGAGGAGCTCCGGTCGCAGGGCGTCATCACGTCATACGGTGCCGGGATGAACCAGTCCGAGATGCTGGCCGACTTCGTCCGCGAGACCGACCTCGACGTGATCATGCTCGCCGGCCGCTACACGCTGCTCGAGCAGGGCGCGCTCGACGACCTGCTCCCGGAGTGCGAGCGGCGCGGTGTGTCCGTGGTCGCCGCCGGCGTCTTCAACTCCGGCCTGCTCGCGCGGGCGCGCCCGCGGGAAGAGGTCACGTACAACTACGAGCCGGCGCCGCCCGAGGTGTTGGCGCAGGTCCATCGGATCGCCGACGTGCTCGAGCGCCACGGCACGACGCTCCCGCAGGCCGCCGCGCAGTTCGCGCTCGCCCACCCGGCCGTGGCCACCGTCTGCCTGGGCGCGCGCTGCGGGCTGCAGGTGGAGCGCAACGCGGCGCTGTTCGATGCGCCGGTGCCCGCGGAGGCGTGGCAGGAGCTCGTCGCCGAGGGTCTGCTCCGCGAGACCGCCCCGGTGCCGGCATGAGCCTGCTCGAGGTGACCGGCGTCGGCAAGTCCTTCCCGGGCGTGAAGGCGCTCGAGGACATGCACCTGGAGCTGCAGGCCGGCGAGGTGCTCGGGCTGGTCGGGGAGAACGGCGCCGGCAAGTCGACGCTGATGAAGCTGCTGTCGGGGATCTACGAGGCCGACGCCGGCACGTTCGCCTTCAACGGCGCGCCCTACGAGCCCAGCTCGCCCAAGCACGCGCTGGAGCTCGGCATCAGCATCATCCATCAGGAGTTCAACCTGATGCCCGACCTGACGGTCGCGCAGAACCTGTTCATCGGGCGCGAGCCGGGCCGCTTCTTCACGAGCGAGCGGGCCTTGAACGCGCGCGCGGCGGAGCTGATCGAGCGCCTGCATCTGCCGCTGCGGCCGAAGCAGCTCGCCGGTGACCTCACCGTGGCCAAGCAGCAGATGGTGGAGATCGGCAAGGCGCTCTCCTACGAGCCGAAGCTGCTGATCATGGACGAGCCGACCGCGGCGCTCAATGACGCCGAGGTCGAGGTGCTGCACGAGCTGATCCGGAGGTTCGTGCAGCCCGACACGGGCGTGATCTACATCTCGCACCGCATGGACGAGCTGCGCCGGATCGCCGATCGCATCACGGTCATCCGCGACGGCCGCTACGTCGGCACGCGCAACACCGCGGAGACCACCATGCCGGAGGTCATCGCGATGATGGTCGGGCGCGAGCTCAACATGGACGCGCAGCCGGTCGGCGTGCGCGCCGACCGCGAGGTGGTGCTGGAGGTCGAAGGCCTGCACACCAAGGACCTGCTGCGCGACGTCTCCTTCGACCTGCGCAAGGGCGAGATCCTCGGCTTCGCCGGGCTCATGGGCGCCGGCCGGACCGAGGTCGCGCGCGCCGTCGTGGGCGCGGACCGGATCGACGGCGGCACGATCAAGCTGCGCGGGCGCGAGATCAAGGTGACCAACCCGGCGGACGCCGCGCGGCACCGGATCGGCTACCTGTCCGAGGACCGCAAGCGGTTCGGGCTGCTGCTCGAGCAGGAGGTCGGCGCCAACATCGGGCTCAGCGCGCTGGCTGAGCGTTTCCAGGCCTGGGGCTTCGTCAAGGACGCGGCGATGCGTGCCACGGCCGCCGACTACGTCGGCCGGCTGCGCATCAAGACGCCGTCGGTCAAGCAGACCACGAAGCACCTCTCAGGTGGCAACCAGCAGAAGGTGGTGATCGCGAAGTGGCTCGTGAAGGACTGCGACATCCTGATCTTCGACGAGCCGACGCGGGGGATCGACGTGGGGGCCAAGGAGGAGATCTACCGGCTCCTGAACGACCTGGCGGAGAGCGGCAAGTCGATCATCATGATCTCGTCGGAGCTGCCGGAGATCCTGCGGATGTCGCATCGGATCGTGGTCATGAGCGAGGGCCGCGTGACGGGGACACTGGACGCGGGCGAGGCGACGCAGGAACAGGTCATGCACTACGCGACGTTGCGCCGGAGCGAGGTCGCGGCGTGACCGCCGTGCGCGATCGCCTGCAGCAGTTCCTCGCGTTCGGGTCGCTGATCGCGATCTTCGCGTTCTTCTCCGTCGCGAGCTCGAGCTTCCTGAACTACTCCAACGTCACGTCGATCCTGTTCTCGACGGTCGTGATCGGCCTGCTCGCGCTCGGGACGACGTTCGTGATCATCACGAGCGGGATCGACCTCTCGATCGGCACCGGCATGACGCTGTGCGCGGTGATCTCCGGCGTGCTGATCGTCAACAGCGGGCTGCCGGTGTGGCTCGGCGTGCTCGGGACGATCGCGTTCGGCGGCTTCATCGGCTTCGTCAACGGCTTCAACGTGTCGTTCCTCGGCATCCCGCCGTTCATCGCGACGCTGGCGATGATGCTCGTGGCGCAAGGGCTCGCGCTCGTCATCTCTGACTCGACGCCCATCTACTTCAACGACGAGCCCGGCTACATCGCCATCTCGACGGGCCACCTGTTCGGGGTGGACTTCCCGAACGCCGTGCTCGTCCTCGCCTTGGCCACGGTGATCGCCGCCGTGGTGCTCAACAAGACCGTCCTCGGCCGGTACACGTACTCGATCGGCTCCAACGAGGAGGCGACCGCGCTCTCGGGCATCAGCGTGCGTCGCTGGAAGCTGGCGATCTACACGCTCGCGGGGCTGTTCACCGGCCTGGCGGGCGTGATGATCTCGGCGCGGCTGGCGTCCGCGCAGCCCGGCACCGGCCTCGGCTACGAGCTGCAGGCCATCGCCGCCGTCGTCATCGGCGGCACGTCGCTCGCCGGCGGCAAAGGCTCGATCGTCGGCACGATCATCGGCGCGCTGATCATCTCGGTCCTCAACAACGGACTGCAGATCATGTCGATCCCGCAGGAGTGGCAGAACGTGATCCTCGGGGCCGTGATCCTCGTCGCCGTCTACGCCGACATGGCGCGCAAGCGCAGCACCACTGTGTAACTGGAGAGAAGGGGAGAGAGCACATGGTCGGTAAGAAGTGGTTCGCGGTCGTCGCGGCAGGGCTCGCTTTGGGCGTCGCCGCGTGTGGTGAGGAAGAGAGCGGTGGCGGGACGTCCGCCGCCGCGGGCGGTGGTGGAGGCAGCGAGGAGCAGCCGTACATCGCGATCGTCTCCAAGGGGTTCCAGCACCAGTTCTGGCAGGCGGTCAAGCAGGGCGCCGAGGAAGAGGCGAAGGCCAAGGGCGCGAAGATCACGTTCGAGGGTCCGCCGACCGAGCAGGACATCGAGCAGCAGGTCACGATGCTCACCAACGCGATCCAGAAGAAGCCGGCCGCGATCGGCTTCGCCGCGCTGGACTCGAAGGCGAGCGCGCCGCTCATGGATCAGGCCAAGGCGGAGAACATCCCGGTCATCGCGTTCGACTCGGGTGTCGAATCCGACGTGCCGCTGACCACCGCCGCGACGGACAACGTGGCCGCGGCCGCGGAGGCCGCCAAGCACATGTCCGAGCTGCTGGGCGGCAAGGGCAAGGTCGCGATGGTCGTGCACGACCAGACCAGCCAGACCGGCATCCAGCGCCGTGACGGCTTCATCGACTACATGAAGGCCAACGCCCCCGGCATCGAGCTGCTGCCGGTGCAGTACGGCGGCGGCGACCAGGCCAAGTCGGCCGACATCGCCAAGTCGATCCTGCAGGCCAACCCCGATCTGAAGGGCTTCTACGGCGCCAACGAGGGCTCGGCCATCGGCATCGTCAAGGGCGTGCAGGAGAGTGGCAAGAAGGGCCTGACGATCATCGGCTTCGACTCCGGCAAGGCCCAGATCGACGCGATCAAGAGCGGCGAGATGGCCGGCGCGATCACGCAGAACCCGGTCGGCATGGGCAAGGAGCTCGTCAACGCCGCGCTGAAGGCGGTCAACGGCGACACGCTGCCGAAGGTCATCGACACCGGCTTCTACTTCTACGACAAGAACAACATCGACGACCCGGAGATCGCCGCCGTCCTGTACGAGTAGCGCGCGTTCACCAGCCCGTGAAGTGAAGCGGCTGCTCGCGGAGCAGCCGCTTCGGGTTGAGCTCGCCGCGGTCCAGCTCGTCGCGGACGGCGCGCTCCTCGCCGTCGAGCAGTCGGTCCACGATGCGACGGTCCTCCGTGCCCGGCAGGACGGTCTGGCCGACGGCGCAGACGTCCTCGTCGCTGCCGACGCGCTCGCGGATCGTGCGCGCGATACCGGCGATGACGGCCGTGCGCTCCGGCGAGCAGCCGGTGAGCCGGCGCGCGTCGTCGAGGCTGCCCCAGAACAGCCGCGCGATCGTGCGCTCGTCGTCGCTCGCCGCCGCGAAGTCCTGCGCCGCCTCAAGGACGACGTCGGACTTGCCCTGCTCGATCATCGAGCGCGAGCCGGACTTGAGCATGATGACCTGGTCGCCCATCTCCCACGGCACGTTGTGCGGGTAGCCGCGATCGCCATCCAAGAGCCAGATCTTCGTCTCAGCCGCCGTGAGCCCGGCGACCATTAACGCGTCCACGATGGCCTGCGCCGTGTCTGCGGGAGCGCCCAGCTCCACGATCGTCGCGACCACCTTCTCGGGGCTCTCGCGCCTGAACCAACCCATCACTCGCCTCCTTGCTCATGAGAACGCGATGAGGGTACCGGCCGGATTCAGGGGCGTCTAGCCATGCGCGCGACGGCCTCGTCATCGTGCGCGGAGTGCTTACCGGCCTCGACCCATGCGAGGCGGGTGGTGAGCGCGGAGACCATGCACAGGACGCTGGGGAGGTCGCCGCCGCGGCGGAGCAGGCGGAGCGCGATGCTGAGGCGCGCGGCCCAGTTGGAGACCTTGTGCATGGGGTGCGCGTGGAGCGGCTCGGACAGGTCGCCGATGTGCCGGTCGTTGAGCGCGGAGAGGATGAGCTTGGAGCTCATGGCGACGAGCTCGATCGTGCCCAGCGCTTCGCGGGCGGGGCCGCGGCGCTGGAAGAGGCGGTTCGCGGCCGCGCCCGACGCGGTGGCGGTGCAGACGAAGATCGGCGCGAGCAGCACGCGCGAGCGCGCCCACAGCGGCGTCGCGGTCGCGGCGAGCAAGGCGCCGGTGTAGGACCCGAGGTACGTGCCGAAGAACGCGGTCACGCCACCCGCGGCCCTGGCCAGCCGGGGCTTGCCCAGCACGTCGGCGGCAACGGCGCCGGAGGCCGTGGTGGAGAAGACGACCAGGCACCACGAGCCCATCGACATCGGCGAGCGCGGCTTGAAGATCCGCAGCATGTTGAAGAAGCGCGCCGGGCGGCCGAGATCGGCGATCAGCAGCGCCGGCGCGGGGATCACGGCGCCGAGCGCGAGCTTGCGGGCGAGCGCCGCGGCCTCGTGGTCACCGACCGAGTCGCAGGCGACGGCGACGAGCGCAGAGCCCGCGGCCAGGCCGCCGACGAAGAAGTAGACCGGGACCTCCCACGTCCAGACGGCGGCGTGGATCATCGGGCCCTGGACCGGGACCGGTACCTCGTCGCCACCGCGCGCCTTGCGTGCCGCCGCGGCCACGGCGGCGTCGTCGACCTCGCCCGCGTACTGGGTGTCCTTGTCGTAGAGGTACGACCAGCGCGAGTCGCCCCAGCTCTCCTTCGCGAGGGCGACCTTCTCCCCCGCGCGTTCCCACACGCCGGCGGACCCGCGCACGCCCACGGCGGGCGTGACGTCCCGGCCCTCGGCCGTGATCCGCGCCTCCGCCCCACGCGTCACGTCCTCGGGCGGCGTGCCCTTGCGGCGGCTCACTTGCGCCTCCGGTAGGCCGCGGCAAACGAGGCCAGCGCCACGCCGATGGCCACGACCGACGCGGCGACCCCGGTCGCGTTCGCGATCGGCCCGTTCTGCTGGCTCGGCGAGTCCGCCTGGGCGGGCAGGCCGTAGACCTCCGGCGACTCGGTGAGCAGGAAGAACGCGCCGAGGCCGCCGGCGAGGTCGTCGCCCGGCCCGTCGCCCGCGCCGTACAGGTACGCGCCCTCGATCCCGCGCTCGGTCAGCGTCGCCACGCGTCCCTTGGCCCGCTCGACCAGCTCGTCGTAGGGCCCGAACTGGATCGAGTCGGTCGGGCACGCCTTCGCGCACGCGGGTTCCAGCCCGTCCTCGAGCCGGTCGTAACACAGCGTGCACTTGGCGGCGCGCCCGTCGAACGGGTCGCGATCGATCACGCCGAACGGGCACGACGGAATGCAGTAGCCGCAGCCGTTGCAGACGTCCGGTTGGACGATCACGGTGTCGAACTCGGTGCGGATCAGCGCGCCCGTCGGGCACGCGTCGAGGCAGCCCGCGTTCGTGCAGTGCTTGCAGACGTCGGACATGAACACCCAGCGGTCCAGCTCCGCGCCCAAGGCCGCCTCGACCAGGTTCAGCGTCGGCTCGGGCGCGTCGGGGATCGTGAGCGTCTCCACGAACCGCACGTGCCGCCACGTCGAGGCCGACAGCGTGCGCGTGTTGTCGTAGGAGGACGCGGGCTGGTGCTCGTCGGCGGGCAGGTCGTTCCACTGCTTGCACGCGACCTCGCACGCCTTGCAGCCGATGCACACCGTGGTGTCGGTGAAGAAGCCCATGCGCTGGGCCTCGGGGCGCTGGATCGCGGCTTCCATCAGGTTTGATCCTCGTCCCCGAGCGTGCTGTGTGGCGTCGTGTCGGCGACGTCCGGATCGTGATGCGTGTTCGGGTCCTCGTGCGTCTCGGCCCCCGCGAGCCGCTCGGTCGTCTCGCCCGTGCGGCGGCCCGCACGGACGCTGCAGCGGAACGCCTTGGACTCGTGGATGGTCACGTTCGGGTCACCGGAGATCGCGATCAGGTCGTTGGCGGTGTCTCCCGTCACGCCCTGCGGGTTGGTCTTGAACGTCCCCCAATGCCAGGGCAGGCACACCTGATGGATCGTGCGCTCGCCCATCCGCAGCGGCTGGATGCGGTTGGTCACTTTCGCGCGCGCCTCGATCGCGGCCCGCGGCGTCTCGATCACCATCCACTCCCCGTCCTTGATCCCGGCCTCGCGCGCGAGCACCGGGTCGATCTCGGCGAACATCTCCGGCTGCAGCTCGGCCAGCCACGGCAGGTTCCGGCTCATCGGCCCGGCCGTGTGGTGCTCGGTCAGGCGGAACGTCGAAGCCACGTGCGGATAGCGATCGTCGGCCTGCTCGATCAGAGGATTCTCCGGCCGGACCCACGTGATCCCGAGCGGGTTCGCCCCCAGCGATGGATAGAGCTCGTTCGGCACCGGCGACTCGAGCGGTTCGTAGTGCGTCGGGATCGGCGCATCCAGCGGCCCGCTGGGCGAGAACAGCGCTCCGCGGCCGTCCGGCATCATCATGAACGGAGCGTCGCCGGGGATCGCGTCCATCCCCTCCGCGTCTTCTTCCGGCCGGTAGTCGGGCCGCTTGCCGGGCGGGAAGTCCGGGACGTCGTACCCGGCCCACGCCGACTGCTCCTCGTCCCACCAGATCAGCTTCTTGCGCTCCGACCATGGTTTGCCCGCCGGGTCGGCGGACGCCCGGTTGTAGAGGATGCGGCGGTTCGCCGGCCACGCCCAGCCCCACTCGGGCGAGACGGAGCCGCCGGGTGCGCTGAGGTCGCCGGGGTTGCGGCGGCGCGGCTGGTTGACGTTGTCGGCGAAGCAGCCGGAGTAGATCCAGCACCCGCACGAGGTGGTGCCGTCATTCTTCAGCTCGCCGAAGCCGCTCACGAGCCGCCCCGTCGTCAGGTCGTAGCCGTTGATCTCGCGCAGCACGTCCTCGGCATCCTCGAAGTCCCACGTGAGGTTGCGGATCGGCCAGTCCCGCGCCCGCTCGGAGGACGCATAGTGCGCCTTGATCCGCACGCCGAGGTCCCGCATGAAGTCCAGCTCCGAGCGCGCGTCGCCGGGCGGGTCCAGCGCCTTGTCGCGCCACTGCAGCAGGCGCTGCGTGTTGGTGAAGTGGCCTTCCTTCTCCACGTGGCCCGCGGCGGGCATGAGGAACACCTCGGTCTGGATGTCCTCGGTGCGGACTTCGCCCGACCGGATCTCCGGCGAGTCCTTCCAGAAGCTCGCCGTCTCGAGGTCGGCCAGGTCGCGGACCACGAGCCACTTCATCTTCGCCAGCGCACGCCGCTGCAGCCCGGCGTGCTGGGAACCGACCGCCGGGTTCTGGCCCATCACGAACATGCCGTCCAGGCCACCATCCAACGCCCGCATCGTGGTCACGAAGTGCGAGTGGTTGCCGGTGAGCTTCGGCAGGTGGCCGAACCCGTAGTCGTTCTCCGCTGTGGCCGCCTCACCGAACCAGGCCTTGAGCAGGCTGATGACGTATTCGTCGAAGTGCGACCACCAGCCGCTCTTCTGACCGCCGGCCTCGACGTAGTCGGCGAGCGTCTGGTCGTTCTCCGTGGCGCGCGGCATCGGCAGGTAGCCGGGCAGCAGGTCGTACAGGGTCGGGATGTCGCTGGAGCCCTGGATCGAGGCGTGCCCGCGCATGGCCATGATCCCGCCGCCCGGCCGCCCGATGTTGCCGAGCAGCAGCTGCACGATCGAGCCCGCGCGGATCATCTGCACGCCCGCGGTGTGCTGCGTCCAGCCGACGGCGTAGGCCAGCATCGTCGTGCGCTCGCGGCCCGAGTTGGCGATCAGCGTCTCGGCCATCGCGAGGAACTGCTCCTCCGGGATGCCGCAGATCTTCGACACCATCTCCGGCGTGTAGCGGGAGTAGTGGCGGCGCAGGACCTGCAACACGCAGCGCGGGTGCTGGAGCGTCGGGTCGTTCGGCACCTGCTGCAGCGTCTCCCCGGCCTGCGTGCGATCGGTGAAGGCCTGCGTGGACTGCGTCTCCGCGTCCGAGGACTTGCTCGGCGGGTCCATCCCCTCGAACAGCCACGTCGTGCGGTCGTAGGTGCCCTTCTCGGGGTCGAAGCCGGAGAACAGGCCGTCGAGGTCCTCGGTGTCCTGGAAGTCCTCGCGCACGAGGTGCGGCGCGTTCGTGTAGTTGACGACGTACTCCTCGAAGTACGACTTCGTCTCGATGATGTGGCGGATCAGGCCGCCGAGGAACGCGATGTCCGAGCCCGCCCGGATCGGGATGTGCATGTCGCAGGCCGCACTCGTGCGGCTGAAGTGCGGGTCGACGTGGATCAGGGTGGCGCCGCGCTCACGGGCTTTCATCGCCCAGCGCGAGCCGACGGGATGGGCTTCCATGAGCCCAGACCCCTGGATCCAGATGCAGTCCGCGTTCTGGAAGTCCTGCTGATAGTTGGTCGCCGCTCCGCGGCCGAACGAGGTCCCCAGACCGGGCACCGAGGAGGAGTGTCATATGCGAGCCTGGTTCTCGATCTGCAGGGCACCGAGGGCGGTGAAGAGCTTCTTGATGAGGTAGTTCTCCTCATTGTCGAGCGTCGCGCCGCCCAGGTGCGCGAAGCCGAGCGTGCGGTCCACGCGGCGGCCATGCTCGTCGTGGTCCTGCCAGTGGTTCTCGCGCGCGGCGATCACCCGGTCGGCGATCATGTCCATCGCCGTCTCGAGCTCGAGGTCCTCCCACTCGGCAGAGCCGGGCCGCCGGTAACGGACCTTCGTCAGCCGCCCGGGCTGCTGGATGAGCTGCCGCGAGGCCGAGCCCTTCGGGCACAGCGTGCCCTGGCTGATCGGCGAGTTCGGGTTGCCCTCGATGTCGACGAGCTCGCCGTCGCGCGTGTAGACGAGCTGGCCGCAGCCGACCGCGCAGTACGGGCAGATCGACTCCGTGACCTTCAGGCCCGCGATCCGCGAGCCGGCCTTGAGCGTGTTCTCGCTGGCCGCGACCGGGCCGAGGCCCCAGTCCATCGCGCGCCCGACCACGGGCAGGTCGCGCAGCCGTTTGAAGGGCTTCGGGCGGCTCACTCCTCTTCCCTACCCAAGTCGTCCGGGTTGGCGATGAGAAACACGCCACTGACGATGAAGCCGAGGCAGAGCAGGACGCCGGCGATCCGCGTGAGCGGGTACTCGAACAGCAGCATCAGCGGAAGTCCGAGGATGAGGCAGGCGAACGTGAGTCTCATGAGGGCCGGAACCGTTGGTCGAGCGGCTCGTAGCCCTCGTCGAGCGTGCCTTTGAGGACAAGGCGGTAGAGCCACCACAGTGACGGGACCAGGACGAGCATCCCGAGCCCGACGCTGACGACGAGGGCGATCAGCGTCGTATCGCTCGCGGCAGCTTCGTCGAGCGTGAGCTGGCCGGGCAGCACGTACGGGTCCTGCGCGAGCGCCCAGCCGACCGTCATCGCGGCGACGGCCAGCGCGGCGGCGAAGCGAGCGGGGCCGAAGCGGTGCGTGGCGACGAGGAAGATCGTGACGAAGCCCGCCGCGCCGGAGACGAGCACCGCGAGCAGCCCGTCGCCGGACGTGAGCCCGTCGTAGAGCGCGCGCGCGTCGGAGCGCACGACGAACAAGCTGGCGAGCGCGACGACGCCCGCCACGATCCCGGAGCCGATGGCCCGGATGCGGAACGCCGCGATCATGTCCGGCAGTTCGGCGCGTTTGGCGTCACCCGTGAGGAACACGGCCGCGAGATGCGCCCCCGTGAGGATGGCAACGATCCCGATCGCGATCGACGTCGGGTTCAGCCACGAGTCGATCATGTCCCCCGCCGCGTTGCCGACGGGCACGCGCCCGGACGCGATCCCGCCGATCGCGGCGCCGAAGAAGAACGGGATCAGCACGGAGCTGAAGGCGAAGACCGCGCCGAGCACGCGCGCTTCGTTGATCGTGGCGGCCTGGCCGCGCAGCGCGAACGCCATCCCACGGAAGATCACGCCCAGCGCGGCGAGGAAGAGCGGGATCGAGAGCGTCGACATGAGCGAGCCGAACGCCACCGGGAACGCCGTCCAGACCATCACGAGCACGAAGATCAGCCACACGTGGTTGGCCTCCCACACCGGGCTCATCGAGCGCTGGATCATGCCCCGCACCCGGCCGCCGCGCTCCGCGCCGCCGGCCGTCAGGTCCCAGAAGCCGGCGCCGAAGTCGGCGCTGCCGAACACGGCGTAGGCGGTGACGCCGAGGATCACCAGGCCGGCGCAGATCTCAGGGAGCATGGTCCCTCGCTTGTAGGCGGCGCAGGAGCCAGATGACCGAGCCGAACAGCAGGACGTAGACGGCGATCAGCGCCCCGTAGGCCAGCTCCAGGTTGTCGGCGGAGGTCACCGCGTCCTCCGTGCGCATGAATTCGTAGACGATCCACGGCTGGCGGCCGACCTCGGTGGTGATCCAGCCCGCGATCAGCGCCACGACCGACAGCGGCCCCGCGGCGAGCAGCGCGCGGAAGAACCATTTAGACTGTGGGAGGCGGCGTTTGCGCAGCCAGACGAAGATGAAGAACGAGCCGAGCGCGGCGAGGAAGGTGCCGATGGCGATCATCGTCTGGAACGACGTGCGCACGATGTTCACGGGCGGGCGGTCTTCGGGCGCGACGCTGTCGAGCCCGATCACCTCGGCCGTCGGGTTGTGCTTGGCCAGGATCGAGAGCAGATACGGGATCCTGATGCCGTAGCGGACCTCGTTGCGCTCGGTGTCATAGAAACCACCGAGGTGGAACGCCGCGCCCTCCTCCGTGCGGTAGAGGCCCTCGAAGGCGGCGAGCTTGACGGGCTGGGACTCGGTCACCGTGCGCGCCGCCCAGTCGCCGACGACGACCTGGATCGGCGCGGCGAGCGCCGCGAACGCGAGCGGGACGACGAGCGCGGTGCGGGTGTAGTGGTCGCGGGTGCCCTTGAGCCAGCGGCGGGCGTAGTAGGCGGCGACGAGGAACCCCGCCACGAGGTAGCCCGCGAGGTACATGTGCACGAGCTCGTGCGCGACGTGACCGTTGAGCAGCGCGCTGAACGGGACCGGCTCCGTCACTTGACCGTCGACGACCTCGAAGCCCTGCGGGTCGTTCATCCAGCCGTTGACGCTGATGACGAAGGCGCTGCCCGTCGCGCCCGTGATGATGATCGGGATGCCGGTGAGAAAGTGCGTCTTGCGCGGGAGCTTGTCCCAGCCGTAGACGTAGATGGCGATGAAGATCGCCTCGAGGAAGAACGAGATGCCCTCGAGCCCGAACGCGACGCCGAACACCTCGCCGAACGTGGCCATGAAGTCCGGCCACAGCAGGCCGAACTCGAAGGACAGGATCGTGCCGGTCACGACGCCGGTGGCGAAGATGATCATCGCCACCTTCGACCAGCGCTTCGCCAGCGCCTTGTAGACCGGGTCGCCGGTGCGCAGCCACAGCCCCTCGACGAACAGGATCATCGCCGGGAACGCGATCCCGAAGCAGACGAGCGGGATGTGGACCGCGAGCGACAGCGCCTGCATCTGGCGCGCCTCGACGGCGTCGGGCTGCGCGGCGCCCTCGAGGACGCCTCGGACCTGCTCGGCGGCGAAGACCGTCAACGTTGCGTCGGCCATCGCCGACGCAATCTACGCTACCCGGCCACCGCCGGCTCGCCGCCGTCGAGCAGCTTGGTCTGGTCGCCGTCCAGCGTCGCGGGGTCCAGCAGGAGGAGCTCCTCGTTGGTGCCGCACGTGCCGCGGCTGACGATCAGCTCGTTCCCGCTCCACGCGAGGTCGCAGTAGTCGCCGGCCACTTCCTGCGCGGCGAGCAACTCGCCGGCGGGCGCGTGCACCTCGATCTTGCCCGCGTTGATCACCGCGAGGCGGCCGTCGTCGGCGACGGCGAGCGCGTGCAGGTCGCCCTGGACGAGCGGGCGCCCGGTGGGGACGAGGTCGGCGCCGACGCGGATGAGCTCGTCCTGGCCCGTCGTCCCGGCCTTGCGGCGCAGCGTGTAAAGCCCGTCGTCGCTCCACTCCGGGCGGTAGTAGCGGAAGGTGTCGTCGGCGTGGCAGCGCGGGGCGGTCGCGGGCGGGACGACGACGCACAGCGCTCCCCCCGCGTCCAGATCCACTTCGGAGATGACGGCGAACCGGCCGCCGTCGGGCGAGAACGCCGGGCTGACGAACGAGCCTTCACCCTCGGTGAGCACCTGCGGGGTGCCGGGCGCGTGCGGGTCCACGGCGACGACCTCGGCGTCCGCGTCGGGGGCCGCGCGGCGCACGTAGACGAGATGGCCGGTGCGCGGGTCCCACGCCGGGTCGCTGCTGAGCTCGCCGATGGCTCCGCCGACGGCCGACTCGGCCTCGCCCGGGAAGAGCACGAGCACCTGGTTCCCGCGGGCGTACGCGAGTGGGTCCTGGCTGGAGCCCGAGGGCGCCACGGAGGAGCGGGCGACGCTCGGCGTCACGGTCCCGATGCCCTCGCCGCGGTAGTACGAGATCGTGACCGCGTCGCCCTCGGCGATCTCCGTGCCGGCGGGCGGGTCCTGGCGAACGACGCCCGCGGCGCCGGGCGCGGTTTCGGCGGGCAGCGGCGCCTGGCGCGGCGTGAGCCCGGCCTCGCGCAGCTTCAGGCGCGCTTCGGGCACGGTCAGCCCGGTCACCTGCGGAACGGACACCTCGCTCGGGCGAGCGGACAGATACGCGGCGAACGCGGCGACGACCATGGGCACGACGAGCGCCCAGGCCGGCAGCGCGGCGCGCTGCTGGAACGTGGCCTCGGCGGTCGCGCCCTGCCCCACGACGCGCACGGACATGGGCTCGCCGCGACGCAGCCAGCGGCGCGGGCCGTGCACCTCCAGCCGGGCGACGACGTCCTCGCCGGGTCCGACCCGAACGCACGGGGGTGACAGGGAGCAGCCGAGTTGGCCGACGTCCTCGCGGGCGGTGGCCGCGGCCACGATCGTCGCGGTCAGGTCGACTTCGGCGGCGGCATCGCCGTCGTTGCGGACGTGGACCTCGGCGTGGGCGCGACGGCGGGCGCGCAGCTGCTCGGGGCGCACCTCGAGTGAGACGACGGCGTGCGGGGCCACGCCCACGCGGGCCGGGGCGGAGCCGACGCGGCGGCCGCGGGCGAAGGCGACCACGCGCAGCGGCCACTCGGCGGCCTTGAGGTCGGAGTGGGGTGGGACGTGGACGGTGACGTCGGCCTCGCGCTGCTCGCCCGCCGGGACGTGGATGGTCCGGGGGAAGACCTCAGCCCAGCCGGCGGGCATGCCCTCGACGGTCAGCTCGAGGTGCTCGGCGTCCGCGGACCGGTTGTCCACCCGCACGACGAGGCGCGCATCCGCGGCCGGCTGGACCACGATTTGCGGCGGCCCGGAGTCATACGTGCCTCCAGGGACGCGTAGCGCGACCCCGATGGCGTGCCGATGCCGTCCTGTAGTCCCTTCGCGGAACATCTGAACCGAGGTTAGGTGCGCTGTCTTAAGCGCTCTGCAAGCGGTTTCATCGGTAGCGTCAAGCGCGTGAGGATTGCACGCGTCGAAGTGTTTGGCTACGGGCTGAACTACGCGCATGGGGAGTACGTGATGTCGGGCGGGCGCAGCGTCGCTTCGCTGCCGAGCACGCTCGTGCGGGTCACGTCCGACAGCGGGCTCGAGGGCTGGGGCGAGACGTGCCCGCTCGGACCGACCTACCTGGAGGCGCACGCGGACGGCGCGCGCGCCGCGCTGCGGGTGCTCGCGCCCGCGCTGCTCGGCGTGGACGCGAGCAATCTGCATGCGGTTCAGGACGCGATGGACGGCGCGCTGCGCGGGCACGCGTACGCCAAGTCCGCGCTCGACATCGCCTGCTGGGACCTGCTCGGCCAGGCGTCGGGTGTCCCCGTGAGCACGCTCCTCGGCGGCGTGCGCTCGCCCGATTTCCCGCTCTACGTCGCGATCCCGCTCGGCCCGGCGGAGGCGATGGTGCAGCACGTGCGCGACCGCCGAGCGGAGGGCGTGCGCCACTTCCAGCTCAAGCTCGGCGCCGATCCCCGCGAGGACGCCGCCCGCGTACGCGCCGTGCTCGAGGAGGATCTCGACGTCGTGGTCGCCGACGCCAACGGCGGCTGGCGCCTGCAGGACGCCGTGATCGCCGCCCGCGCGCTGGAAGGCCTGGATCGCGTGCTGTTCGAGCAGCCCTGCCCCACGCTGGAGGAGTGCCTCGTCGTCCGCGAACGCACGACGCTGCCAATGGTCCTTGACGAAGTGATCACCGACGTCCAGACGCTGATCCGCGCGTACGGGGCGATGGAGGCGATCAACCTGAAGATCGGGCGCGTCGGCGGGCTCACCAAGGCGCGGCTCATCCGCGACCTCGGCACCGAGCTCGGGCTGCGCTTCACGATCGAGGACAGCTGGGGCGGCGACGTCACCACCGCGGCCGTCAGCCACCTCGCGGCCTCGACGAAGCCCGACAACCTGCTGATGGCGTCGTTCATGAACGACTGGACGCTCGACCATGTCGCCGGGTACGAGCCCCGTTCGCTGCGCGGCCGCGGCGCCGCGCCCACCACACCAGGGCTCGGACTCGAGGTCGATACCGAGCGGCTCGGCGCTCCCATAGAGTCCGCCGTGTGGTCACCCTGACGCACATCGGCGGCCCGACCGCCCTGGTCGAGTTCGCCGGCTGGCGCCTCCTGACCGACCCCACGTTCGACCCCGCCGGCGGCAAGTACAAGTTCGGCTGGGGAACCGGCTCCACGAAGACGACCGGCCCCGCGATCGATCCCGCCGACCTCGGCCCGATCGACGCCGTCCTACTCACCCACGACCACCACGAGGACAACCTCGACGCTGCCGGCCGCGCGTTCCTGCCGCAGGTGGACACGGTGGTCACGACCGCTTCGGGCGCCAAGCGGCTCGGAGGCGAGACGCGCGGCCTCAGCGACTGGGAGACGACCGAGCTGAGCAAGCCCGGCTCGCCGACGATCAAGGTCACGGCCACGCCGTGCCGGCACGGCCCGCCGCTCAGCCACCCGATCGTCGGCGACGTGATCGGCTTCGCGCTCGACTGGGGCGAGGGCGTGTTGTGGTTCAGCGGCGACACGGTGCTCTACGACGGCGTGAAGGAGGTCGCGCAGCGGCTGGACGTGGATGTCGCGGTGCTGCACGTCGGCGGCGTCCAGTTCCCCGTCACCGGCCCGGCGCGCTACACGATGACCGGCCAGGACGCGGTCGAGCTGACAAAGCTGATCGAACCGCGGGTCGCGATCCCGCTCCACTACGAAGGCTGGAAGCACTTCGTGGACGGCAAGCGCGGCGTCGAGCGGGCGATCGCGGCCGCCCCGGCCGATACGCAGGCGCGCTTCCGGTGGTTGCCGATCGGTAGCCCGGTCGATCTGACTTGACCATCGGCCAGCTCGCACTGGGATACGGTGCGCCGTGTGAGGGTTCTATGGGTATTGGTTGCGCTGCTCGCGCTGCTGCCGGTCGCATCCGCGCAGGCGGCTCCGCCGACATGTGTGTCGGGGTTTCCCGCGGCTGAGGACGACGGCCGACCGACGCGCGGCAGCGTCGGCTGCCGCGGCCCGCTCGACGTGCCGCTGAAGTTCGAGGTCCTGACGCGGCCGGCCCATGGGACGCTCAGCGAGATCGAGGACCGGACGTGGCCGTGGGGATCCTCGTCCGAGCACCCGCAGTACACGCCGACCGCCGGCTACCGCGGCGCCGACTCCTTCACGGTGCGCGCCACCGTCAACGGCGAGAGCGTCGACCACGTGGTGGCGCTCACCGTCGTGGAGGCCGTGGACGACCCGCCGGTGTGCACCACGAACTGGACCAACGTGCCGTTCGGCCCTGGCCCGGCCAAGCTCGACGCCGGTGAGCTTGCCTATGGCTCGATCCAGTGCGGCGACGACGAGGGTGCGACGCTCACGCCGATCGTCGTCGCACCCCCGCAGCACGGCGTGCTGGGCGAGCTCAAGCCGCTCCTGATCTTCTCGGGCGCGAGCTTCAACTACCGACCGGAACTCGCCCACCGCGGCCGCGACCAGTTCACGCTGCGCGTCACCGACGGCACACACATCGTCGACACGATCCTCCTCGTCGACGTCGTGGCGCCGACGAACGACGCGCCGATGTGCTCGCCCCCGATCGCCCTCGACGTCACGCGCGCGGACGGACGCCGCGAGGTCACCGCCGGCACGGCCGTCACGCTCACGTGGGCGTGCGGCGACCCCGAAGGCAAGGTGCCCGTCTACTCGCTGCGCACGCCGCCCGCGCACGGCACGGCCACGCTCGACCAGCCGGACATCTTCGGCGTCCGGGTGAACTACGTGGCGGACGCGGGCTACGAGGGCACCGACGAGCTGACGCTCCGGCTCCAGGACGGCCCGCACGTGATCGACTTCACGTTCAAGCTCTACGTCGTCCCGGCGCCCGTCATCAAGACGGAGGACCCGCCTCCCGCCGCGACGATCACTCCCGTCACCGTGACGCCGCCGCCGCCGGCGACGATCGTCGTCGGCAAGGCCGTCAAGCCGGCCTCCTCACCGCTCGAGCAGCGGATCGCGAAGGCGTGCGGGAAGCTCAAGGGCACGCGCAAGGCCACGTGCGCCAAGCGCGAGCGCGCGCTGGCCAAGTGCGGTGCGATGAAGGCCGGCACGAGCAAGCAGAAGGCCGCCAAGCGGCGCTGCACGGCGAAGGCGAAGCTGATCGGCGCGACGAAGCCGAAGCGCCCTTAGGCGTCGACTTCGTCTTCTTCCGGGTCCGGCCGCGGCGGGCGCCACGACTCGCCGGCGTTGAGCGCCCGGACCGCCGCGCGCTTGTGCTCGGGAACCGTGCGATCCAGCATCAAGACGCCGTCCAGATGGTCGGTCTCGTGCTGCAGGATGCGGGCGTGGATGCCGGAGGCCTCGATCCGGATCGGCTCGCCGCGCTCGTCCTGGGCCTCGATCACGATGTCGCGCGGGCGCTCGACCTCCACGTGGACGCGGGCCTTGCCGAGCGACAGGCAGCCCTCGATCCCGAGCTCGAGCGCCTCGCCGGTCTCGACGATCTTCGGGTTCACGACCACGCGCGCGGGCGCGTCGTCCGCGTCGTCGGGCATGCGGTAGACGAACACCCGCCGCAGCGCCCCGACCTGCGGCGCCGCGAGCCCGGCGCCGTCGGCCGCGAGCATGATCTCCACGAGCTCGGCGACCTGCTGCGCGAAGGCTTCGTCGAACTCCTCGACCGGCCGTGCCCGCTCACGCAGGACGGGATCTCCCCACTGGCGGATGAGCTCGAACGCGCGTTCGTCGGGCTGGGACACGGCGCGGCAGGATAGCTACGCGCCGATGAGAGAACACAGCAGTGTCAGAGCGGCGTCATCTACCGGATTCCCGGTTCCTGCGAGCGTGCGTCCGGTCGGTGCCGTGGCCGCTTTGGCGCCGGCGGTGAAGGCCGGCCGGGACTGCGTCGCGCGGGCTCCGCTCACCTTGCGCAGCGCGCCCTTGAGCGCTGCGCGGCTCATGCCCTTCGCCCCCACGCCGACGGCGCGCACGCGGCCGCGCTTGACCTCGTAGGCGGCGCGGCCCTTGATCACGATCCGCGCCTTGCCGCCGACCTTGCGGCCGACGGGCGGGAGGCCAGACGTCCTGCGGCCCTGGGCGGTGCTGCCCACGAGCGCCACGCGCCCGTCATCCCCGAACACGGCGACGTCCGCCGCGCGGGGATTGCCCGACCCCTTCACGCACCAGCTCCACGCGCGCTCGCGCTGCTGCGGCTGGCCGGCGCGGGCGAGCACGCTCGTCCAACTCGCGCCGAGCTTCAGCGTGCGCGTGACGCCCTGCTTGCGGGCCGCGCACGCGGGGGTCTTGGCGCCCTCGGCGCGCTCCCACATCTGCAGGTAGGCCTCGGCGCCGTCCCACAGATCGCCGGCGAGCTTGTCGCCGCCGACGCGCTTGAGGTCGGCGAGCCAGTCGGCGTACTGCCCGTAGGTGGCGACACCTTCCTTCGCGTAGTCGAACGTGCGCTGCCCGGTGACCTGGCGGTCGAACGTGACGGCGGGGTCCAGGCCCTTGAACGGGTAGCTGATCCCGCCCGCTCCGGGCTGGGTGGAGAGCCCGCCGAGGTCGGCGCCGTAGCCCCACCCGAACTGGAACGGCGTGGACTTCGGGCGGTACTGCTCCCACTCCTTGACGTACTGGTCGGCGTTCGAGTGGCCGGGGAACGCCAGCCCGCCGAGCTTCCACAGCCGCGGCCAGTTGCCCGGGTCCATCCAGCCGTGCGGGGAGATGACGCCCGAGTAGCCGCGCTTCTCCAGCAGCGTGAGCGTCTGGTCGACCGCCTTCTGGCTCATGTGGTCGGGGTTGACGATCATGCGCTTGTCCATCAGCGCGTTGACCGTGTGCTCGCCGAGGTCGGACAGCCCGCGCGTGTTGCAGTGCGGCGCCTTCGGATACAGCGGCGGCGGCGGGAGCGTGATGCCGGTCAGCGCGGTGAGGGCCGTCAGGATGCCGGGGTCGGCGAGCGCGATCGGGTTGTCGCGCAGCGGCTCGGTGCACGTCTTCGCGCTCCAGAAGCTCCCCGCGCTGGCGAGGTTGCCGACGTTGATCAGCGTGCCCTGGGCGCCGCTGTCGAAGCGCGTGCCCGCGAGCGGGTTGTCGTACTTGTTGAGCAGGAGCGCCGACCGCACGCCGCGCTTGTAGAGGTCGTCGAGCTCGCGGTCGATCCGCGCGCGGTCACACGTGGCGGCCGCGCCCAGGCCCCGGCAGCCGAACGGCTCGGAGATCTCGATCTCCAGCACGACCGCCATCCGGCCCTGGTTGATCACGCGCCGCGCCGCGTACGGGTCGGTGACGATCTGAAAGAAGCCCTTGCCCGCTCCGCCGGCCTGCGCGTCGGCGTAGTCCTGCAGGTGGCGGATGTCGTCCAGGCCGCGGCGGACGGTCGCCATCTCGTCGCAGTCAGTGGCCTTGACCGGCTGCAGCGTGCACAGCACGCGGTTCTCGTTGATGCTCATCACCATCAGCCGCAGCCCGCCGAGGTAGGCGCGCTGGACCCAGCGCCAGTACGTGCCCTCGCGCGTGAGGTTGTTGTTCTTGGTCTCCGTCAGCTGCGGGTAGCCGCGCGTGTCGTGCGCCTGGAGCGGGTTGCCGTAGTTGAGGAAGTTCTGGAACGCGGCCGCGGTGCCGCCCGGGCCTTCGATCTCCGCGCAATCCGGCAGCGCCTTGGTGATGCCGAACGCGTCCCACGGCTTGCCGCAGTGGAAGCGCCCGCCGAAGTACTCGTACGTCATCCAGTGCATGTGGCCGTCGATCGCGCCGCCGACGCGGCCGAACTCGGTGGCGCCCTTGGTCGGGGTGCCGGTGGCGTTCAGCGGCGCTTCCGGGAACTCCGCGCAGCCGGTCGCCGGGGTGATGCGCGCCTGCAGCTCCGGCGTCAACTCCCAGTCGGCCGGCGTGGCCGAGATGCCCGTCGGTGTGGCGTACGTGCCGTCCGGCCGGTAGAGCAGGTAGCGGCCGAGCGCGGTGGCCTGCATGCGCACCTGCTCGGCGCCGGCGATCCCGCCCACGGCGTAGCAGCCACCGGCGTACGCATAGCGGTCCTGCGCGGCCGCCGGCGCGGCCATTGCCAGCACCAACGCGACGGCGACCACACCCGCTCTCAGCATGGTCGCGGACGTTACCGCCCTGGATCAGCCGGCGACGAAGTCGGCGAACCGCCGCGGGCCGAGCCACGCGCCCTCGCCGGCGACGAGCGAGGTGTCGTCCACGTCCGCGCCGAAGTAGCCCACCGACGGGTCGGTGACGACGTCGGCGTCCGGCACGGCCAGGCGGACGGCCTCGTCGATGCCCAGCGTGTCCGGCCCGGCGATCTCGATCGCGCCCGCGGGCCCATCGAGCGCCGCCCGCACGACCGCGTCGGCGACGTCGTCGGCCGCGATCGGCTGGAACAGCGCGGGCGACACGCGCACCTTGCCGTCCTCGCCCTTCAACGCGCCGGCGATCCACGGCACGAACTCGAAGAACTGCGTGGCGTGCACGATCGTGAACGGGATGCCGCTCGCCGCGATCAGGTCCTCCTGGGCGACCTTCGCGCGCATGTAGCCGCTGCCCGGCATGCGCTGGGAGCCGACGACCGAGAGCGCGACGTGATGGCGCACGCCCTGTTCGGCCTCGGCGGCGAGCTGGTTGCGCGTCGAGGTGGAGAAGAAGTCCAGCACGGCCTGGTCCTCCCACGACGGCGCGTTCGTGACGTCGACGACGACCTGCGCGCCGGCGAGCGCCTCGCCCAGCCCTTCGCCCGTGAGCGTGTTCACGCCGGTGCGCGGTGAGGCGGCGACGGCCTCATGGCCCTGCTCGGTGAGGCGCTCGACGACCTTGCTGCCGATCTGCCCGGTGCCTCCGATGATGACGATCTTCATGGAGGCTTAGACCGGGGACCCCGTCAGGGCGTGACAACCATTTTCTCCGGGTTCGCGACGAAGAAGATCTGCTCCACGCCGGCCTCGGACGCCGTGATCGAGGCGACCACGACCGGCTCGCCTTCGCGGTGCACGAACAGCGCCGGCTGCCCGTTGGCGTCGAGCGCGACGAACGTGACGCCCTGCCAGAACTTGGCGGCGAGCCCGACCAGCGCCTTGGCCACGCGCTCGCGCCCGAGGATCGGCTTGCGCGCCGCGTTCACGACGCCGCCGCCGTCGGCGTACGTCACGACGTCCTCGGCCAGCATCTGCTCCAGCGCCTTCACGTCGCCCACCTGCGCGGCGGCGACGATCGCGTCCAGCAGACGCCGGTGCGCGTCGGCGTCGGCCTTCGCGCGCCGTCCACCTTCGAGCTTCTTGCGTGCGCGTGACGACAGCTGCCGCGCGTTGGCTTCACTGAGCTCGAGCGCGTCCGCGATCTCCCCGTACGAATAGTCGAACGCCTCGCGCAGCACGTACGTCGCCCGCTCGGTCGGCGTCAGCTTCTCCAGCAGCATCAGCACGCCGAGCTCCAGCGCCTCGCCGGTCACCGCGCCGAGCAGCGGGTCCGCGCCCGTGTCCACCGGCTCCGGCAACCACGGGCCGATGTACGTCTCCCGCCGCGCCCGTGCGGACTGCGCCTCGTTGATCGCCAGCCGGGTCGTCGCCGTGGCCAGGAACGCCGCGGGCTCCCGCACCGCGGCCCGGTCCGTCCCCTGCCAGCGCAGCCACGCCTCCTGCACGATCTCCTCCGCCTCGTGGCGGGTGCCGAGCATCCGGTACGCGATGCCGAACAGCCGCGGCCGAACGGCTTCGAAGACATCGGTGTCGGCTTGTGAGACCACCACCTCGATCCTAGAGTCGCCCGATGGCGACCCCCGTGTACCGCGCCCCGATGCGCGCACGTGACCGTGACGAGCCCGGCGCGGCATTCGGCCTCGCCCACGGGCTCGTCGGGATCGGCGACGCGCAAGCCGCGCGCATGCTCCACCGCTTCGAGGCGCTGGAGGACGGAACGTTCGTGTGGACCCGCGACGCTGATGGGTGGTTCCACCTCGGCCGCATCGCCGGTCCGCTGCGCCGCGTCGACAGCCCTGTGGGTATCAATTGCGTTCGGCCGACGCGCTGGATGGACCGGCCGTTCCCGCCGGACGCCGTGCCCGCCGCGGTCACGTATACGTTCGCGCGGGGCGGCCGGAACTTCCAGCGGATCAACGACCGGGCGGCGGAGCAGGCCACGTTCGAGCTTTGGACTGATCCGGTTTAGGATCACGCCGTGTCCACGGCCCTGCCGGAGCCGGTCCTCGTCGCCACCAAGCTGCACGCCCCCGAGCTCGAGCGGGGATACGTGCCGCGCGACGTGCTCGTCGTGCGGCTCGCGGGCGGGGTGAAGGGGCGGCTCGCGCTCGTCTGCGCCCCGGCCGGGTGGGGGAAGACGACGCTGCTGTCGCAGTGGCGGATCGCGGAACGCAAGCACCGGGCGTTCGCGTGGGTCTCGCTCGATCCCGCCGACGATGATCCGGTGCGCTTCTGGAGCTACGTGGTCGGCGCGCTGCGGACGGTCGTGCCCGGCTTCGGCGGCGGGACGCTCGCGGCGCTGCCCAACGCGGGCCCGGCGCTGATCGGCGTCGTGCTCCCGCGATTGATCAATGAGCTCGCGGAGCTCGAGCGGCCGGTCGTGCTGATGCTCGACGACTACCACGTGATCACCGACGAGCTCGTGCACGCGTCGGTGGCGTTCCTGCTCCAGCACGCGCCGCCGACGCTGCAGATCGCGCTCGCCACGCGCACCGACCCGCCGCTCCCGCTCGCCCGGCTGCGCGCCGCCGGACGCCTGGTGGAGATCCGCTCCGAGGACCTGCGGTTCGACGGTGCCGAGGCCGAGACGCTGCTCAACGGCTCGCTCGCGCTCGGGCTCTCCGGCGACGACGTGGCCGCGCTGCGCGAGCGCACGGAGGGTTGGCCCGCGGGTCTCCAGCTCGCGGCGCTGTCGTTGCGCTCGAAGTCCGACCGGGCCGCGTTCATCCGCGACCTCTCGGGCGACGACCGCCAGTTCGGCGACTACCTCGGCGAGGTGCTCGAGAGCGTGCCGGACGACCTGCGCGAGTTCTTGCTGCGCACGTCGGTGCTGGAGCGCATGTGCGCGGAGCTGTGTGAGGCGGTCGGGGCCTCGGGCGCGCTGCTCGCTCAGGCGCACCGGCAGAACCTGTTCGTGATTGCCCTCGACGAGCGCGGCCACTGGTTCCGCTACCACCACCTGCTGCGCGACCGGCTGCGCAGCGAGCTCGCGCGGCGGCATTCGCGCGAGGTCGTGGCCGACCTGCACGCGCGCGCGAGTGCCTGGTGCTGGCGTAACGGGGACGTGGACGCGGCGATCATGCACGCCATCGCGGCGGGCGAGATCGACGCCGCGAGCGACTTGATCGCCGTGCACTGGCACCCGTTCCTGCAGGCCGGCCCGAAGGGCGTCGACCGCTGGCTCGACGCGCTCCCGGCCGGCACGATCGAGGCCGACGCGCGGCTGTCGATCGCCCGGGCGTGGACCTGCATGTTGAGCGGGCGCTTCGACGCGGTCGAGCCGCTGCTGGCCACGGCGGAGGAGCACACGCAGCGCGGCGTCGCGCCGGACGCGCTCGGCACGCTCGAGGGCAAGATCGCGCTCACCCGCGCGTCGCTGGCGTACATGCGCGGCGACGTCGCGACCACCGAGGCGATGGCCCGCGCGGGTGCGAATGAGGAGGCACCGGCGGCGTTCGCGCTCTCGACGATGATGCTCGGCGCCGCGCGCTTCTTCGGCGGCGACGCGGAGGGCGCGATCGCGCTGCTCGAGCCACTGCGCGTGGCGCTGCAGGGCGCCCCCGCGCCGCAGATGCGGCTCACGACGCTCGGCCTGCTGGCTGCGGCCCGGCTCGACCCACGAGTCGTGGCGGAGGCCGAGCAGCTGATCGACGCGGCGGGCTTCGAAGAGTCGCCGACCGCCTCCCTCGCGCGTACGGCGGCAGGCATGCTGCACGAGGAGCGCGGGGAGCTCGATGAGGCCGAAGCCGCGTACGCGCGGGCGGCGGAACTCGCGGCGCGTGCGTCGTGGGGCCTCGATCAGACGCACGCGTTGCTGGCGCACGCGGCCTTGAAGCGCCGCCGACGCGACCTCACGGGCGCACGGACACTGCTGCGCGAAGCGCGCACCGTGCTGGCCGCCTGCCCGGACCCCGGCGCGCTCAGCGACCGGCTCGCCGCGCTCGAGCGCACGCTCCAGCTCGTGCCCGCGCCTCCGCGTGAGCGCATCGAGGGCGACCTGAGCGAACGTGAGGTCGAGATCCTGCGCCTGCTCGCCACCGACCTCTCGCAGCGGGAGATCGGCGCGGAGCTGTTCGTCTCGTTCAACACCGTCAAGTCGCACACGAAGACGGTGTTCCGCAAGCTCGGCGTCTCCAGCCGGGCGGACGCCGTCGCGCGCGGGCGCGAGCAAGGGCTGCTCTAGAAGCAGATCCCCCTGGGTGAATCGGTGGGGTGGGTGATGCGCGACCACCCACGCGGTGGGGACAGTGCCGCTTGCAACGTTCCTCCCCGCCCAAAGGATCTCCCATGAACCGCCCGCTCCTCGCGCTGTGCCTCACCACGGCGGCCGCGCTCGCTGTACCCAGCATGGCCTCGGCCGCCGGCAAGGCCGAGATGTACACCCACGATCTGCAGTCCGAGACCGCGAACATCGGCAGCTACCACATCGGTGGCCACGACATCTTCAAGATCGCCGAGTTCGACGTGGACGTGGCCGCCAAGGCGAGCTGGTCCGGCGAGCTGCAGACCGTCGTCGGCTGGGACAGCGCGAACGTGCGCCAGGGCGCGTCGCTGACCGTCAACCGCAACACGCCGCTCCAGACCGGCGAGCTGAAGGTGTCGTGGAAGGTCAGCGGCCGCGTGGACGTCGGCGACTTCGCTGGTGGCGCGTTCACGACCAAGAACCTCTCCGTCAACGCGTTCTGCATGCCGAAGCTGCTCGGCGGCGCGTACACGTGCGAGGCCGAGTCGCCCGCAGTGACGCTGGTCAAGACGCCCGGCCTCCCCGGCAGCCCCTACGTGAAGGTGGTGCTGAAGGCCAAGTTCGCGATCACGCCCGAAGGCGTCATCCACAGCCGCTCGTTCACGGTCGGCGGCGCGTCCGCCGGTAGCGCCAGCGGCCTGTCGCTGTCGCCGCTCTTCCAGAACGAGACGCTCAAGGTGCCGTGCGCGCCCGTCGGGTCCGGCGCGAGCTACCGGATCGGCTCGCCGCGCTTCTCCCCGGCCGTGGCCGTGACGCAGCAGCCCGCGATCCAAGTCGGCTTCATGGACCCGGTCCTCGGCCTCACCGAGACGCCCGCGGTCGTCGACGCCCCGTTCGGGAGCGCGATCAAGACCACCCCGGCGTTCGTGCTCGCCGGCACCGGCCACTCGACCGACCTCGGCGACCTGCTGCCCAACAACGTCGCTCCGACCATCGCGCCGCTGGGCACGTTCACCGGCAGCGCAGGCGTCCCGGTCAAGTTCTCGGCCGGCGTCACCGGGCGCTGCGAGATCGCGACCTACATGTGGAAGTTCTCCAACGGCACCACGTCCTACGGCGCCACCCCGTCGCGGACGTTCTCCACGCCCGGCGCCTACGACGGCGAGCTGACCGTGACCGACGAGACGGGCCTGGTGACCAAGCGCAACTTCAGCGTCAACGTCAGCTGAGCAACGGGAACCACGGCAGCTCCGCGGTGATGCGGGTGCCGTGACCCGGCGGGCTCTCGACGGCCAGCGTGCCGTCGAGGGCCTCGACGCGGTCGGCCAGGCCTCGCAGGCCTGAGCCGGCCGCTTCGTCGGCGCCGCCGCGTCCGTCGTCGCGGATCGCGATCCGGACGCGGTCGCCGACGTGGTCGGTGGTGATCTCGACCGTCTCCGCCTGCGCGTACTTGACGACGTTGGCCAGCGCCTCGGTGGCGACGAAGTAGAGCGCGATCTCGTGCGTCTCCGGGAGGCGCTCCGGCAGCGTCACGCTCACCCGCGTGGATACGGGCGAGCGGCCGGCGAGCGCTTCGAGCGCGGCGTGCAGGCCGTGCTCGCTCAGCACCGCGGGATGCAGGCCGCGGGCGAGGTCGCGGAGCTCTTCGAGGGCGGACAGCAGCTCCTCGATGCACCCCTCGACCGCCGGCGCGACGTCCGGCCCGGCGCGGCGGGCGAGCAGGCGCAGGCCGATCGCGAGCGTCACGAGCCGCTGCTGCGCTCCGTCGTGCAGGTCGCGCTCCAGCTTGCGCCGCGCCGCGTCCGCCGCCTCGACCACCCGCGCGCTGGAACCCTTCAGCCGCATCCGCGCGTCGACGTTGGCGATCGCCTGCGCCACGAGCTCCGCGAACGCCGCCAGCCGGTGCTCGGACAGCGCGTCGAACGGCGCCTGCGCCGAGCCCGCCGCGACGGCGCCCCACAGCCGCCCCTCGACCAGGATCGGCGCGGCCACCCCGGCGCGCATGCCGAGCTTGAGCATCTCCTCCGGGTGGGCGCCGTCCAGGCCCTCGTAGGCGTCGACACGAGCGGGAGCGGAAGTCTGCTGCACCCGGTGCAGGGCCGTGCCGTCACCGAGCTCGATCGCCTCGCCCACCGGGAACGGCGCCAGCCCCGGGCGCGCCCAGTCCGCGAGCACCGTCGCGACGCCGTGCGCGGTGAAGCGCGTGACCATTGCCGCGTCCGCGTGCAGGTGCAGCGCGACTTCTTCGGCCACGACCGCCAGCACGTCCTCCGGCGCGGCGTGCTGCGCCACGAGCGTCGCCACGCGCCGCAGCGCGGCCTCCTCGGCGACGCGGACGTGCAGCTCGTCGCGCAGCCGCGCGTGCTCGAGCCAGACCCGCGCGGCGCGAGCGCGCTCGTCGGACTGCACGTGCGAGATGACCGCCGCGGCTGCCCCTTCCGAGGTCTGCACGACCGTCACGTGCGGGCCGGTCTCATCGACGGTCAGGACGCGGCCGTCCGGGTCCGTCCACGCCGCGTCGGGGGAAGGCCGGTACGCGAGCCCGACGCTCGGGTCCCGCAGCGCCGCAGCGACCAGGGCGGCCAGATCCCCCACCCGCCGATTGTCTCACGCGGCCGTCGGCACCGGGGTCCAGAGCGCGTCGATCTGGGCCTCGGCGTCCGCCAGGCTCTGCTCGGCGAGCGGGATCAGCTCCGCCATCGCGGGCGTGACCGGCGCGAGCGTGAGCTCCGCGGTGATGAAGCGCGGCTCCAGGCCGGTGAGCCCGATGCCGTGCGGGAGCCACGCCTCGGCGTGATCCCAGCCCTCGCGCGGGGTCCCGGCGCCGTAGCCGCCGCCGCGGGAGGCGGTGACGACGAAGTCCTTGCCGACGAGGAACGGCTCGCGCGTCTCCGCGTGGAACGCGACGCCCGGGACGATCAAATGATCAACCCACGCCTTCACCCAGCTCGGCGCGCCGAAGTTGTAGAGCGGGAGGCCGAACACGATCGTGTCCGCCTGCTTGAGCTCGTCCAGCAGCTCATGGCTGAGGTCGGTGCCGGCGAAGCCCGTCAAGTGCGGCGGCGGCGTCTCGGCGAGATCGCGGTAGGTGACCGTGCCGTCGGAGTGAACCTCGCGCCAGCGCTGCGCGGCCCGGGCGCTCAGGCCGCGGCTGACCGAGCGCTCGCCCTGGAAAGAGGCGTCGATGTGGAGCAGATGCATGGGTGACCTCAAGAAGATCGTTTGTGTTACACAAAGCATAGACACCATGCGACTCGTTGCCAAGGGCGCCTAGACTTCTCCGCATCGCCGAACTGCCCGTGATCGACCAGCCGGCCCGTCGCGTCGGCGCCCTCCTCGACCAGGTCGGGCGCCAGCTGCGCCAGCATTCGATGCCCGCCCTGGATTCGCTCGGGATGCGGCCGCGGCACCTGCTGACGCTGACCGTGCTGCGCGACCGCGCCGGCAGTTCCCAGGCGGACCTCTCCACGCTGCTCCAGATCGACCGCACGAACCTCGTCGGGCTCCTGAACGAGCTCGAGGCCGACGGCCTGATCGAGCGGCGCCGATCCCCCGAGGACCGGCGCCGCCATCTCGTGGAGCTCACCCGCGACGGGCGCGAGTTGCTCAGCAAGGCCGAGTTCGCGCTGGCCTTCGTCGAGGACCACGTATTCGGCGCGCTCGACGCGTCGCAGCGGGAGACCCTGTACGAGCTCCTTCAGCTCGCCGCCAACGGCGAGGCGAGCTGCAGCGAGCTCTCGAGCGACTGCTGACCGCTCACCGGCGACGCACCTGACACGGGATCAACGAGGTCGGTTCGCCGGCAAGAATCGCCTGGAGGGTTCTCAGCGTCTTTGACGCCTGCCCGCTCCGGAGCGACTCGCCGAGGTCCTCCTCTCGCGTGGTCTCGGAGATCTCCCAGCCGGTGGCGGCCTGCGCGCCCATGTGCGGCTCCGGGCTCAGGCGGACGTAGTTGACGCCCGGGACGGCGCAGTTGCGGATCGTCGCTCGGGCTCCGGCCGTCAGCAAGCCGGAGTTGGCCTTCTTGCTGATGCCGAGAGCCCCGGTGGGAGCATCCTCGAAGCGCAGCTCGTTCGGCTTCGGCGGATCATCATCGATCGAGACCACGATCGGCCAGATCCGCGGCCCGCCGCTGCGCTCGTTGATCACGGACTGCACCGCCGGCAGCAGCTCGGCGATGGTCAGCACCCCGGAGTTCTCCATATAGCCGCCGTCGCGAACGATCACCGGGTCCAGCGGCGGCTGCTCGCACACGCCGTCGTCGAACGCCTTCGTCTCGTCGACCCCCAGTCGCGCCGGCGGCGCCACCAGCGGGAACCGCGCGCTGAGCAGGGCCGCCGTGACCAGCGAGATCTCCTCGCGGCTGCGGGTCCCGGTGGCGAGGACGTCGTGCGCGTCGATCGCGGTGTTGATCGGCTCGCCGGTGTTGATGATGCACTCCGACCGTTGACGGGGCGTCGGCGCGAGCTCCACCGGAGAGATGAGGACACGGCGCGCCGCGCCGTTCTCCGCCGCGTTGAACACGGTGATGGGACCCTCCTGACCGAGCACCCCCGCCTCCGGCGCCGCGTCGATTGCTCCGCGTTCACCGCCGGCGACCGCGGCCTCCTGCACCAGTGCGCGGTCGGCGTGGATGCGACACCACACCTCCTCCCGCTCGTCGCAGTGATCGGGGTTCAGCGGCAGGCCGAGCATGAACGCGGGGAGATCGTGGAACAGACCCCAGCCGACGACGGGCGAGAGCGCCTCCCAGCCGGCCGTCTGATCGACCCAGTCCTTCCCGGCCTTGAGCGTGTTCGCGTTGACCACGAGATGCCGCACGCCGACGGAGCCGCCGCTCACGCTGCTCGTCAGGAACAGCCGTCCATACCGGCGCTCGAGCTCCTCCCCGGGCGTGTTCTCGCACTCGTCGTTCTTCGCCGGGGCTCCGCTGCTGAGCAGACAATCGACGACCAGATCGGTCCAGTACGCGGCCTTTGATCCGCCACCGCTGGCCGCGATGAAGAGCATCGGCACGTAGCGGTCTTCCGCGGGCCCGACCGGGTTGGCCGCCTGCGCCTCCAGCCAGCGTGTCGTGGCCGCTTGCAGCGACTGCGGTTTCGCGGAGGTGGTGTCGGTCCGGGCTTGATGCGTGACCGGGTCAGCGCTCAGGAACGCGGCGACGATCCAGACGGCAAAGAGGCTCACGATCGGCGCGCGCCCCGGCAGCCAGGCCCAATTCACCCGGAACGTGCGACGCGCGCCCACGGCCCCGGCGAGGTGGGCGATCAGCAGGATGCCGGTGGTGCCGATGAAGATGAGCGCGAAGGCCCCGTACGTGCGCGCCGCCAACACTGGATCGGCGTAGAGCGCGATCCCGGTGCCGGTCACGACCGCGACGCCGACCCACAGCGTCCGGCGACCGGGCGTAAGCGGCCAACCTGACGCCAGAGCAAGGACGACGACGACCAGGAGCACGCAGCCGACGACCATCGGAACTCCGGCGAGGGCATCCGGGAATCCGACGGCGACGGCCCCGAGCAGCCCTGTGGCCGCGAGGATTCGGGCTGGGTACTTGGGCGACTCGCTCCCCTCTGGCTTCGGCTTCCGCTTCCATGTCGACGGGTCGTGCAAGGCCGTGCACACGGCGAGCAGCACGGCCACGGCCAGCGTGCACAGGCCCAGCGCCACGTCCGTCGACGTCGGGCCGGACACGAGCAGCAACGTGTCCATGAACGCGCTCGCGAGTCCCGCCAGCAGGATCGCGAGCGGCACGATGCTGAGCGTGCCGGCGAATCGGTGCACGCTCTCCTCGTGCGCTGCCTTGTACGGAGCCGTGCCCTTGGTGGCGAGCAGGAGCAGGACCACAGACGCGAGTGCCACGCCGAGCGGCAGCAAGCCAAAAACGATGAGCGCGCCGGCCAGGATCAGCAGCGCCTCTGCCCACCACGCGGCCCCCTTCAACCGCGGCCAACTCGCCTTCATCAGCGCCCACACCCAGTTGCGGGCCGCTCGCAGGGTCTCGAAGAAGCTGCGGCGCGGACGCCGACCACTTGAAGGAGGAGGGCGCTCGACGCCCGCAGGCTCCGGCGGGCGCTCGACACCGTCTTCAGGGACCACCAGCAGCACCACGCTTGCCCGGCAGATGCTGCCGAGCAGGAGCGCGCCCACGACGCCGAGCACGGCCCGCGTGAACTGTCCGTCACCCCACGCGCGAAGCACGTCGAGGCTCTGGTCCGCAGCGATCGGCGCGAAGAGCACGAGCGCCAGCAACGTGGCGAGCACGATGAGTTGCAGGCGCACGACCGACGCGTCCTTCCATGCACGCGTCGCGTTCCCGGGCACGGTGCCCCCGGCCCAGCCGACGGCCACGCAGCCGACGATGACCGCGCCGACATGCAACGCCGTGCGCAGCAGGTCGAGTTGTTGCTCGAACACGCCCGCGACGATCAGCGCACCCAGCATCTGCCACAGCGACCACAGCGCAATCGTCAGCCCGAGCAGCCACGGCAACGCGACTTCACGCGCATCGTTGTGCTCGTCCGCGAGGTCGTTCGCTCGATCGACCAGCTTGCGTGCGGACATGACCGCGACGAACGTCCCCGCGGCGGCGATGACGAACCAGCCCCACTCGAACCAGAGCCGATCGACATTGTCGTAGTTGACGATCGTGGCTCGCGCGCGGTCGAGCCGCTCGGCCGCCGCGACGAACGCGACGAGGAGCGCGAACCACACCCCGTCCATCCACCGCACGTCCTGGAAGCGATCGCCCATCGCGCGATCCTCTCCCGCCACTCTGCCCAGGTCAATCCAAGAGCGAATTACTGACCATATGGACACCACCGAGCATCGTTGACGCGCTCGCCGCGATCGGACAGGGTTGTCCCGTGCCGAACGTCTTCATCTCGTACGCGCACGAGGACGCCGACTGGGTCCGCACGCTCGCGGACGCGCTGAAGGCGGCGGGCTGTACCACCTTCCTCGACGAGGATCGGCTCAGGCCGGGTGATCGCTTCGCGAGTGAGCTCGAGCAGGGCATCCGGGAAGCGACGTCCGCCGTCA
Organism: Solirubrobacter taibaiensis; assembly: GCA_027587225.1. Lineage (GTDB taxonomy): Bacteria > Actinomycetota > Thermoleophilia > Solirubrobacterales > Solirubrobacteraceae > Solirubrobacter > Solirubrobacter taibaiensis. The sequence continues at coordinate 39,187 of JAPDDQ010000010.1, read as the reverse complement.
TCGTGCTCACCCGGGTGTCGGTGACGAAGCCGTGGGTCCAGGAGGAGTACGGCGCGCTGCTCAACCGCGCGGTCGGCGGGGAGCTACGGCTCATCCCCGTCGTCCGGGAGGACGTGGAGATCCCGATGTTCCTCGCGAGCCGGGACTGGGTCGACTTCCGGCGCCCGCAGGACTTCGAGGCGAGCTTGGCCGATCTCGTGCGCGGGATTCGCGACGGCCGGCCGGCTCCTGCAGGCGGGCTGGTCGTCCCGTCCGACGGCGCGTACCGCATCGAGAGTGCGCGCTCGGCCACGCTCCGCGTGGCGGCGACCGGAGCGGAGCTGCTCACGGAGACGTGCGTCGCGGACGCCGCACTCGGGTTGGACGAGGGTGCTTGGGCGTTGATCTGGGAGTTGCAGCGCGAGCGGCAGGCGATCGGGCTGATCGACGCCGACGGCGCCGTGGCCCGGGTCGAGGCGTCGCGGCTGCTGGCGGCGGGACGGATGCTCGGCGAGCGCTTCCTCGCCGGCGCGGTGGGTGCGGCGCTCGCGGAGGCCGTGCAGCGGTGCGAGCGCACGGGCTCCGTTCTCCGGCTCGCGCTCGAACTCGACGATCCCGAGCTCGTCGACCTGCCGTGGGAGACGCTCGTGCTCCCGGGTGCCGCCGAGCCGCTCGTGCTCCACCCACGCGTGGCGCTGCATCGCGCGGTGCCCGGGCTGGGCGCGACGCCGGTGGCCGCGATCCGTGGGCCGCTGCGCATCCTCACCGTGGTCGGCAGCCCTGAGCGGGGCGGCGGCGAGCTGCTCGACATGGAGGCCGAGCTGGGCCGGATCCTCGACGCCGTGGACGCGGCCCGGCGGGAGGAACGCGCGTACGTGCGCGTGCTCAACTGGGGGACGGTCGACGCGATCCGCGAAGCGCTCGAGCGCGAACGCTTCCACGTGCTGCACATCTCCGGGCATGCGGGCCCCGGTGAGCTGATGCTGGAGGACGACCGCGGCGAGGTGGACCGCGTGACCGCACAGCGGTTGGTGGACGAGGCCTTCCCGAGCGCCCGGCTCGTGCCGCTCGTCGTGCTGACGGGCTGCTCGACGGCCGTTGCCGACACGGGTGAGGCGGCGCTGCCCGGGCTCGCCCGCGAGCTGCTGGCGCACGGCGTGCCGGCCGTGCTCGCCATGACCGCACCCGTCACCGACGACTACGCGACCAGCCTGGGCGCGGACTTCTACCGCGAGCTGGCACGGCGCGAGACACCTGACCCGCTGACCGCGCTCGCCGACGTGCGCCGGCGCAGCGAACGTGACCGCCCGCCGGAGGCGTCGGCGGAATGGGCCACCCCGACGCTGCTGCTGCGCGGTCCGGGCCTGCCGCTGTTCGATCGCCGCATCGGGCTCGACGACGTCGAAGCGCCGATTGAGCCGGACCTAGGCACCCACGTCGTGGCCCGGCGCGTCGGCGAGTTCGTCGGGCGCCGCCGCGAGTTGCGCGAGCTGCTGCGGGACCTCCGTGGCCCGCGCGGCGCGGTTGTCATCCACGGGATCGGCGGCGTCGGCAAGAGCACGCTCGCCGCGCAGCTGATCCATCACCTGGCTGATCACGCTGGGCTCGTGGTGCCGCTGCACGGGCGGCTCGAGGTCGACGCGATCTTCGCGACCCTCGGCTCCCGCCTGCTCGCCCGCTGCCTCGCCGACGGGGCTGGTCCCGACGATCCGATGCGGCAGCTCGCCACCGGACTGCGCGACGCCTCGATCCCGTGGGACGCCCGGCTCGGTGCTCTCGGCGACCTGCTCGCCGAGGAGCCGATGCTCCTGCTGCTCGACAACTTCGAGGACAACCTGTCCGGCGACGAGATCGCGCTCGACGATCTCGAAGCGTTCCTGAAGGCGTGGATCGCACAGCCCGGCCGGACGAAGCTGCTCGTCACGTGCCGCCATCCGTTCCGCCTCCGGCACCTAACCGAGCATCCGCTGGGTCCGTTGTCCCGCGCCGAGGTGCGCAAGCTGTTCTGGCGCCTGCCGGCGCTCGACGCGTTGAGCTCCGAGGAGCAGGAGCGCGCGTACGTGGACGTCGGCGGCCACCCGCGGGCGCTCGAGTATCTCGACGCGCTGCTCCGCGGTGGCGAGGCGCGCTTCGATGACGTCGCCGAGCGCATGGAGGACGCGCTCGCCGAGCGTGGCGTCCGTCGCCCGGAGCGCTGGCTCGCGGGGTTCGAGGGCGACCTGGACCGCGCGCTGGCCGAGACGGTCACGTTCGCCGTCGACGACGTGCTGCTCGGCAGCCTGCTCGAACGGCTCGCCGACGACCCCATTGCCTACCGGCTGATCCTCGGCGCAAGCGTGTACCGCGTCCCCGTCGACAAGATCGGGCTGGCGTTCCAGGTGGTCGACGACGAGGTCTTGCCGGACGGACTGGACGACGCGATCGATCTGCTGACCGACCTCGGTCTGCTCGCCCTGGTCGATGACGAGCAGTACCTCGTGCACCGCTGGACGGCGGGCGCGCTGCGCGACCGCGTCGGGCCCGAGCAGCACACACGCGCAGCGCAGTTCTGGCTCAGCCGCGCCGAGGCGGTCGATCCGCTGCTCGAAGCGCGCGAGCATCTGCACCGCGCCGGCGAGGACCACGACGCCGCGCAGGCCACGATGCGCGTCTGCGAGTTGCTCGACACGCGCGGCGCGTGGAGCTGGGAGCGACGGCTGTGCGAGGAGACGCTCGGCTGGGTGGCGTCGGAGCCGCGGCTGGTGGCGTGGTTTCAGAGACAGCTCGGCATCGTGGCCGACAACCGCGGTGAATACGAGGTCGCCCGCCGGCACTACGAGGCGATGCTCGGGAGCGGCATCCAGGACGTGGTCGCCGTGGCGCGGCACCAGCTCGGGACGCTCGCGCAGCGGTACGGGAAGCTCGAGAGCGCGGAAGCGCACTATGAGGCCGCGCTCGGCATCGTGGAAGCCCTCGGCGATCGTGCCGCGATGGCCTCGAGCTACCACCAGCTCGGCATGCTCGCCCAGGAGCGTGGCGACTTCACGCGCGCGCGGCGCGAGTACAGGCGCTCACTCACGATCCACGAGGAGCTCGGCGCCGAGCGGGGCGTGGCCGGAAGCTTCCACCAGCTCGGCAACCTGAGCTTCCTGGAGGGCGACCTGGACGTCGCGATCGACTTCTACGAGCGCGGGCTGGCGATCAACGAACGGCTCGGAGACCGCGCCGGCGTGTCGGCGACGTTCAACCAGCTCGGCATGGTCGCCTATGCGAACGGAGACCTCGAACGCGCGCTCGGCTACGCCCGTCGCGCCCTCGTGATCGACGAGGAACTGGGCGACCGCGCCGGGATCGCCGCATCGCTGCACCGCCTCGGCCTCATCGCCGCCGCGCACAACGACGACGACGGCGCGCTCGCCTACTTCCGGCGTTCACTCGACCTGGCCGAGGCCCTCGGCGACCCGACGGGGATCGCCGACAACCGCACTCAGATCGACGCCCTCCACACCTGACCGGTGAGGTCGCCCACCGGGTATTCCTTGCCCAGCATGATCTGCACGCGCCACGGGTCCAGGCGCAGCGGTGTGTAGATCTCGCTGCGCCACTCGTCAGGCCCGTAGCCGTCCAGTCCCGCCTGGCCCCAGCCGAGCGGCGGCGGCGTGTCGCGGAACAGGTCCCACGTGAAGCGCAACTCGTCCTCGTCGGTCACCCAGGTCGTGACGGCGTCGATGAAGACGGTGTCGTGCGAGGGCGTCCAGAACGCGCACGCCATATGCGGGTTCGCCTCCAAGTGGCGGGTCTTCAGCGGCGTCTTGCCGGTCAGCGCCCAACCGACCGGCGCATCGTCGCGGACGATGAAGATCGGGTGCAGGATGCGATTGCGCGGGCGGCCGTGGCCGTCGACGGTGGTGGCCGTGCAGAACACCGTCGAGGCCGTGATCGCCAGGAAGTCGTCGTGCAGCTCCGCGAATGACATGCGGCGGGACGCTACTCCAGGCGGTACGCCCAGACGTCCGCGATCGACGGGTCGTAGAACGCCGGGTCGTCCTGGTTCTCGAACTTCACGCGGACGCGGTCGTCGGTGGCCAGGGCGGCCGGGACGACGAACTCGTACGTCTCGGTGCCACCACCGCCCTTGGCGAACGTGCGCAGCTTCACTTCCTGGCCGTCGACGTAGATCTTGTAGCGCTTGGTCTGCGCGCGGTCGTAGGTCTCGATGACGCGCAGGACGAACGCGCTGCCTGGAGTCACCGTCAGGTCGAACTCGAACCACGAGAACGGCGTGAGGTGACCGGCGTAGCGGCGGGTGAGCCCCGCCTCGGAGCTCGTGCCCGAGGACGGCGCGGCGGTCAGGCCGTGAGCCTGCTCGGACGCGCTGTTGCCGAGGTCGATGCGGTCGAACGCGGCCGGCAGCGGTGCGAGCTCCACCCGGAGCGTGGCGGAGCCGGTCGCGCCCCGGAAGGCGCTCGTCAACACGACGTCGCGTGCCGACTGCTCGGCGTTGCGCGGCACGGCCACGACCAGGCTCACGGTCAGCTCGGCGCCCGCGGGCACCGTCACGGTCTGCGCGGCCGGTGCGGTCCAGCCGGTCGGGACACCGACCGTCAGCGCGCCCGTCGCGGCGGCGCGGCCCACGTTGCGCAGCGTCGTGGTGACCGTCACGTCCTGCCCGGGCCGGGCCGGTGAAGGCGCGGCCGTCATCGACGCCACCGAGAGCGCGGAGACGACCTTGATCGTCACGGGCGCCGCCACGGTCACGAGCGCCTTCTCGAACACGTATGTCACGCGCGCACCGCCGGCGACGTCACCGGGTTCCTGCTCGGCGGGCACCGTCACGGTGAACTGCGCCGTGCCCGTCGCCCGCTTGCGCAGGGACCCGAGCCGCGCCTCCGCCGGGCGCGCGTTCCAGCCGTCGAGGCCGGTGAGCGTCGCGCGCACGTCGTCGAGCTCCGTCCGCGCGCCGTTGGCGACCGTCACCGCAGCCGCCGCGTCGTCGCCCGGCCGCACCGTGGCGGGATCGACCGTCGCGGTGGCCTTCACGTCGAGGAAGTCGGAGATCGCGATCCCGAGCGCTTCACGCGCGTCGCCGACATCACCGTCGCGGAGCACCTTGGCGAGCGCCTCAGCAGCGCCCAGCACGTCGCCCGCACGCACGCGCTTGAGCGCCTTCTCCACGCGGTTGTCATCCAGACGCTCCAGCACATCGCCGACCAGCGCGGCCCGTTCGTCGGAGACGAACTCGTAGTGGCCGGAGCCCACCGTCACGCGCACGACGTCGCCCTCGTCGACGCCGTCCACCGGCTCGCCGTCCTCGGTGACCGCGTACACGTTGCGAGCCGGCACGAGCACCGTCGCGCGCGCGCCCACCGGCACGTCGACACGCAGCTCCAGCGCGCGTCCCTTGTTGCGCCAGTCGCTCGTCACCGGCCCGTACGGCGTGCGCGTCGTCGCCTTCGCCCACTCCATCGACCCGGTGACCGCGGGGGCGATCGTGAGGTCGCGATACCCGGTCGTCTCCGACGCCTGGATGCCCGCGACGTGATGGAAGAACCAGTCGTCGACGGTGCCGAGGAAGTAGTGGCCGCGCGAGCGGGCCTCGAGCGCCCAGTGCTCCCACATGGAGGTCGCGCCGTTCTCGATCATGTAGCCCCAGCTCGGGTACTTGGTCTGCGTCGCGAGCGTGTAGGCGAGGTCCGCGTGGCCGTTCTGGGTCAACACCGGGAGCAGGTACTTGGTGCCGAGCACGCCGGTGTTGAGCGTGTCGCCCTTCGCGCGCACGTCGGCGGCGATCGAGTCCACGACACCCTGCTTCGCCGCCTCCGGCACCAGACCGAACGCCACCGCGAGCACGTTGTGCGTCTGCCGGTAGCCACGGTCGCCGGAGCCCTGGTAGTAGCCGTTGACCAGGAAGCGCGCGTTGAACGCGGCGCGCACCGTGTCGGCGCGCGACGCGAACCACGTGGCGTCGGCCGGCTTGTTCAGCAGCCGCGCGCTGCCCTCCATCGACTTGAGCATCGCGTACAGGTACGCGGTCGCCGACACGCGCAGGTCCTCGGGCGCGTTGCCGCCGGCGGGCGAGGCCTCGGGCGACACCCAGTCCCCGAGCCGCGCGTTGTTGACGATGCCGGCCGTGCTCGTGTCGAACTCCAGGTCGACGTACTTCTTCATCCCGTCGTAGAGCTCGGTCAGCGGCCGCTTGTCGCCGCCGTACTGGAGCAGCCAGCGCGGGATCATCACGTAGGCCGAGTGCCACGGCGGCGCGATCCCCCACTCGCCCCAGTTCCCCGAGCTCGGCGCGATCACCAGCGGCCGCCCGTTCGCCTCACGCGTCTCGTGCAGATCGCGCATCCACTTCGCGAACAGCTCGTGCGTGTCGAGGTTGAGCATGAACATCTCGGCGCCGACCGACGCATCGCCGGTCCAGCCGTTCTTCTCGAACATCGGCGTGTCGGTCGGGATGCCGTGGAGGTTGTTGCGCATCGTGTCCACGACGGCGCGGTGCGTGCGGTTCATGATCGAGGACGAGCTCTCGAACGAGCCGTTGTCCTCGATGTCGGTGTGCACGGCCTTCGCGACGAACGCGCTCAGCGGCGGCGGTGCGTCGCCCGGCCAGCCGGTGACCTCGATGTACTGGAAGCCCTTGTAGGAGAACCGCGGCGCCCAGCGCTCGTTGACGCCCGTCCCGGCGAGGATGAAGCGGTCGGTCTGGAAGCCGGACTGGAAGCCGCCGTTGTTGGAGAAGTTCACGCGCCCGTTGGCGAGCAGCTTCTCGCCGGCCTGCGCGCGGACCGTCGTCCCGGCCGGCCCCGTCACGTTGAACTCGACCCAGCCCGCGAGCACGCGCGGGAACTTGACCACGTACACGTCGGGGGTCGGCTCGGTGATCTCCGTCGCGCGCAGCGTCTCGGTGACGCGGATCGGCTGCTGGCGCTGGTTGACGAGCACGCCCTTGGGGCCGGCGACCTCGCTCGCGGCCTGCCAGCCGGTCGGCGTGACCAACCGCGCGTCGTACGTCTCACCCGCGTAGAGGTCGTCGAAGACGGTCGGGCCGTCGGCGATCTGCCACGCGTCGTCGGTGACCACGTCCTGGACGCGGCCGTCCTCGTACTCGATCCGCAGGCGCGCACGCACGACCGGCTCGTCGTGCCACGGCGGCGACTCCCAGCGCCACACGTTGCCGCCGGTCATGCCGTAGAAGCCGCGGCCGAGCTCGGCGCCGAGCGTGTTCGCTCCGCTCTTGAGCTTGTCCGTGAGATCCGCCGTCGTGTACTGGACGGTGTCGTCGTAGTCGGTGAAGCCGGGCGTGAGCACGTCGTCACTCGCGCGCTTGCCGTTGACCGTGAAGTCCGCGTAGCCGCCGGCGGCGTAGAAGAGCGTCGCGTTGCGCACGCGGCCCGTGATGTCGAACGCGCGCTTGAGCAGCGGCGCGGGGCGCGTGGCATCGCGCGGGGTGCGCACGTTGCGGCCCCACGGGCCGGACCCGTAGGCCGCCTGGACCACGGCGTTCCCCCACGCGCTGTCGTCGAAGTCCGGGCGCGCGAAGTCCACCGGGAACGTCTTCGCCGCTTTCCACGACGCGTCGGACCGGAAGGTCTCGGTCGTGCCGTCCGAGTACGTGACGCGGACGACGACGAGCAGTCCGGCGGGGGAGTTCGGGCCGTTGTTCGTGCGCACCGCGATCACGTTGCGCGCCGGGTCAAGGGCGGTGAAGAAGCGGCGCGCCTGTTGCCACTCGTTCTCGGCGCCGGTCGTCGCCCCCAGTTGCTTGCCGTTGACCCACAGCGTGTAGAGATCGTCGGCGGTGATGGCAACCTCTGCGCTCACCGCGGTCTTGGTCGAGGTGAGCGTCTTGCGGAACGCGCGCGGCTCGGCGGGTGCGTTCGGCGTCGTCGTCTCGGGCGTCCAGATCCACGACGCGCCGTCGAACGACGGCGGCGTGCCGGGCCGCGCGTTGCCGATCCACGTGCTGCCCGCCCAGTCGGCGTCGCTGTAGAGGCCGGTGCGGAAGCCGGAACGTTCGCTCGCCCAGCCGCGCTTGGTCTGCACGTCGACGTACCAGTCGTAGTGCGTCGCCGGAGCCAGCTTCGGGCCCGTGTACTCGACGTCGAACGACTGGGAGGAGCGCACGGTGCCGGAATCCCACACGAAGCGGTTGCCGGTCTTGAGCTGCACCCGGTAGGCCTTCTGCTCGAGGTCGCGGACACTGGACTCGATCACCCACGAGAACCGCGGCTTGTCGACGTCGATGCCGACCGGTTCGGCCTTGCGCTCTACGCGCAGGTCGTCCAGCCGGACTCCGTTGTCGGCGCGCGCCGGCGCCGCGAACAGCAACATCACCGCGAGCGCGGCGAGCACGACCTTGTGCATTCTCTCCCCCACACCTGGACAAACGACCAGTACCGCGCGGAAGGTACCACTACTTCCGTCTGAGTGTGCGCAGAACCTCGGTGATGAGCTCCGGCGCCGCCTCCGCCATGAAGTGTCCGCAGGTGACTGTTTGGTGCGTGAGGTCGGGCGCCCAAGGGTGCCAGAGCTCGGCGGCGGGGAAACCCCAATCCTGCTGGACGACGGCCACGGGCATCTGGAACGTGCGTCCCGCGGCGCGATCGGCACGGTCGTGTTCGAGGTCGATCGTGGCCGTGGCGCGGTAATCGGCGACGATGGAAGGGATGGCGTTGCGGCTCGCTTCAAGGTAGGCGCCGCGGACGTCGGGTGCGAACGGCGCGGTGCCCCAGGCGTCGAGGAAGTAGCCGAAGAACGCGTCCGGCGCGCCCGCGATGAGCTGCTCCGGCAGCCCGGCCGGCTGCGCCATCAGGTACAGGTGGAACGCGACCGCGGCGTCAACGCCACGCAACACGTCCCACATCTCGGGTGTCGGCAACACGTCGAGGATCGCCAGGTGCGTGACGCGGTCAGGGTGGTCGAGCCCGGCGCGGAAGGCGACGTGCGCGCCGCGATCGTGGCCGGCGAGCGCGAAGCGCTCATGGCCGAGCGCGGCGGCGAGGGTGACGATGTCCTGCGCCATCGTGCGCTTGTCGTAGCCGTCGATCGGCTTGCTGGAAGCGCCGTAGCCGCGTAGGTCCGGGCAGATCACGGTGTAGTCGCCGGCGAGTGCGGGCGCGACGTGGCGCCACATCAGATGCGTCTGCGGGAAGCCGTGCAAGAGCACGAACGCCGGCCCGCTGCCGGCGATCGCGGTGTGCAGGGTGACGTCGTCGGCGACGCGCACGTCGCGGTACTCAAAGCCTTCGATGTTCATGGCGGCGCAGCCTCGCGGCGGGCGATCAGCAATCGATCAGCGACACTGCTCGCCCGTGGAGTTCGGAGTGCTGGGACCGGTGGTGGCGTGGGACGCGGGCGAGCGGATCGCGCTCAAGGGTCCGCGGCACCGCGCCGTGCTCGCGCGGTTGATCGTCGCCCGCGGCGAGGTGGTGTCGGTGGCGCGCCTCGTCGACGACCTGTGGCCCGAGCCGCCGCCGCGCGCCGTCGGCGCGGTGCGCACGTTCGTCAGCGACCTGCGCCGCGCGCTGGGCCCCGCGCGCGGGTTGCTGGTGACCGAGGGGGCCGGGTACGCGCTGCGCCTCGAGGCGACGCGCGTGGGGGCACCCGACGAGGTGGGACGCGGCGAGGACGCGGGCGGCGGCGAGCGCGTGCGGGCGGAGGTGGATGCGTGGCGGTTCGAGGCAGCCGTGGCCGAGGATCTGCCCGCCGAGCGGCGGCTGGAGCGGCTGCTCGAGGCGCTGTCGTGGTGGCGCGGACCGGCGTTCGCGGAGCTCGACGACCAGGACTGGTCGCTGCTCGAGCGGCGGCGGCTGGCGGAGCTGCGCCTCTTCGCGGTGGAGGCCGTGGCGGAGGCGCGGCTGCGGATCGGCCGGGCCGGCGAAGCCGTGGCCGACCTCGACGCGCACGTCGCCGCCCATCCGTGGCGTGAGGAGGGCTGGCGCCTGCTCGCGCTCGCCCTCGCGGCGAACGGCCGCCGCGGCGACGCGCTGAACGTCTTGCGGCGCGCGCATGGGCAGCTCGCCGAGCAACTGGGCGTGGAGCCGGGCGAGCCGCTGCGCCGCCTCCAGCAGGACCTCCTGCACGGCGCCGAGCCGGGCGCCGTGGGCGTGGACGCGGTGTGGGCCCAGGCCGCGGCGGCCTACGATCGCGAGGTCGGGACCCGCTCGAAGGCGCGGCTGGAATCGACCGTCGGCCTCCTGCGCGGCCTGGCTGTGACGGGCGGCGGTGGGCTGACCGAGGCGCGCACGCACCGGCTCGCGGCGATCGCCGCCGCGGAGGAGCTCGGCGACCCGCTGCTCACCGCGCGGGTGATCGGCGCGTACGACGTTCCCGCGATCTGGACGCGTTCCGACGACCCGGAGCAGGCTGCGGCGATCGTGACCGCCGCGCGCCGGGCGCTCACCGCCGAGTTGCCCGACGCCGCGCGGGCACCGCTGCTGGCCACGATCGCCCTCGAGTCGCGCGGGGACGCGAGTGCCGCGGCCGAGGCGGGCGAGGCCGAACGCCTGGCCCGCGACCTGGACGACCCCGCGCTGCTCGCGTTCGCGCTCAACGGCGCGTGGATGCAGTCGTTCGAGCGCTGTGGTCTCGCTCCGCGCCGCGACGCCATCGGCGAGGAGCTGGTCGCGCTCGCCGCGCGCCACGGCCTGCCGTCGGTGGAGGTGCTCGGCCACCTGATCCGGATGCAGGCCCGCGGCGCGCTCGGCGACTTCGCCGCGGCGGACGCGCACGCCGCGGCCGCCGACCGCCTGGACGCGCGCCACGAACGCCCGCTGGTCGCCGTGTTCACGACCCTGTACCGCGCGATGCGGGACGGCGACTACCGGGAGGCCGCCGCGCTGTTGCCGAGGTCCGGCATGCCCGGTCTCCAACGCGGTCTCCTACCGCTCGCGCGCTGGGACCTGGCCGGAGACTTCGGGCCCTACGAGCCGTGGGCACGACCCCACGTCCTGCTCGCGCGGGGCGAGCGAGGCCGGGCCGCAGCGGCGGTGCGTGCGTTGCCCGATCCGCCCGCCGACCTGCTGCTCGAGGCCATGTGGTGCCTCACGGCGAAGGCGGCGCTGGCCGTCGGCGAACCCGCGGTGCTTGCACGCGCTCGCGCCCACCTCACGCCGGCCGCGGACGAGATCGCGTGCGGCAGCGGCGTGCTCACGCTCGGCCCGGTGGCCCAGTACCTCGCCTAGGGATTTCCCTGATCAACGATCGGCGTCGCGCCCATAGCGTCGCTCGCCATGACCATCGATGTGCGCAAAAGCCTGGCCCTCGCGGCGGGTCTCTTCGCCCTCGCGGCGGCCCCGGCCGCGGCGACCGGGCCACAGGTGATCGCGAGCGGCCTCGACAATCCGCGCGGGCTGGACTTCGGATTCGCCGGCGAGCTCTACGTGGCCGAGTCCGGTCGCGGCGGCAGCGACTGCACGCTGCCGAACGAAGCTTGCTTCGGCAAGACCGGCGCGATCACGAAGATCGACAAGCGCGGCCACAAGAAGCGGGTCGTGGGCAACCTGCCGTCGGTCGCGTCGCCCAGCGGCGGCGAGGCCACCGGCCCGTCCGACATCTCGTTCACGCTCGGCGGACTGCTCGGCTACTTCACGGTCGGCCTTGGCGGCCACCCGGACATGCGCGCCGAGCACCCACAGACCGCCGGCATGGGCAAGCTCTACCGCCTGCTGCCGACCGGTCACGTGGCCGGTGTCGCCGGTGACCCCGCGGCCTACGAGGGCGCCAACAACCCGGACGCCGACCAGCCGACCGCCGAGGTCGACTCCAACCCGAACTCCGTCGACGCGAGCGGCCTGCACGTGACCGTCGCCGACGCGGGCGGCAACAGCCTGATCCGGTACGGCCTGCGCGGCCCGGACACGCTCGGCGTGATCCCGTTCAAGATGTCGCCCGCCCCGGAGATCCCCGACTTCCCGGTCCCGCCCGGCACTCCGATCCCGACCCAGTCCGTGCCGACCTCGATCGTGCGCGGCCCGGACGGCGCCTACTACGTCGGCCAGCTCACCGGGTTCCCGTTCCCGACGGGCGGCGCGAGCGTGTGGCGGATCGTCCCGGGCCAGGCCCCCACCGAGTACGCCACGGGCTTCACCACCATCAACGACCTCGCGTTCGGCAAGGACGGCACGCTCTACGTGCTGCAGATGACGAGCGCGACGCTGATCGGCCCGCCGACGCCCGGCAAGCTGATCCGCGTCCCCAAGCGCGGCGCGCGCACCGAGCTCGCGCCCGGCACGCTGACCTCGCCGACCGGCCTCGCCGTGGACGACAAGTACGCGTACGTGTCCAACAAGGGCGACCAGGCGGGCGCCGGCGAGATCCTGCGCATCCCGCTGCGCTGATCGGGAGACTGGCGGCGTGGGCCCCACGCCGCCGGAGCTGATCGCGCTCGCATCCTCACCTCGGTGGGAGGATCGCTGTGAAGCCGCCGAGCGTCTGCCCGCGTACGACGACGACGTCGCGCGCAAGGCGCTCGTGCGGCTCATGACCGACGAGGAGAACACGGGCCCGATCCAGGTCGCCGCCCACGGACTGCTCGACCGCGGCGACGACGCGGGCGCCCGGCTGATCTTCCGCGCGATCACGCTCGGCGACGACGATGCGAGCGATCACCTGATCTTCTTCATCGGCGACGGGACCCCGGCGTTCTGGGACGTCGCCGAGCGCAGCGCCGCCAGCGGCGACGAGGGCGCACGCGAGCTGCTGCGCTCCGTCGGGGCCCCGGGGTTCGCGCCCGGGGCATCGGCCGCGGGCAAGGCGCTCCGCGAGCATCTGCACTCGTTCTTCACCGGCCATCGGATCGAGTCGCGTCGCTGGGAACTCGGCCCGATCCTCGACCGCGTCCCGTCCTTCGGTGTGTACGCGATCGGCCCGGGCCCGCGCATCACAGCGTGGACGTACGTGACCACCGGCTGCTGGGACGCGGTTCACGAGGCCAACGGGCACGGCCTCGAATTCGTGCTCAGCGCCGACACCGACGACGACCGCCACGTCGAGCTGCTCGCGATGCTGGCCTACTACCACGCCGGGCCGGAGTCCCAGCGGCTCGACTGGGGCCACACGGTGCCGATCGGCGAGCCCTGGCTGCCCGGCTCGGAGCTCACCCACGAGCTGATCTCGCTCCCCTACGCCTTCGGTCCGTCACTCGAGCGCTGTGAGTTCGACGGCGGGCATATCCGCGTCCTCGCCGTCCAGCCGATCACCGAGGCCGAGCGCGACTTCAAAGTCGCCGAAGGCGTGGAGGCCCTGGAACAGCGCTTCGAGGACGAGCCGATCGCGTTCACCGACCCGTTCCGGGAGTCGGTCCTGTGACCGACGTTGCACCCGGCGGCGCCTGTATGGGATCGTCAACGGAGGGTGCCTCGCGCGGGAACACTCGTCGCGGCCGTCGCCGCGGTCGCCAGTGTGGGACTGGCCGTGGCCATCGCCGTCGGCGCGGTGGGGTACCCGCAGCTGGCCCAGACCCTCTCCGACGCCGTCGACACGATCGGCTGGTGGGTGTTCCTGGCCGCTCCGGCGCTGATCTTCCTCGAGACGAGCGTGTTCGCCGGCTGGCTGATCCACGGCGAGCTGGTGCTGATGGCCAGCGGCTTGGCCGCCGCCGAGCGCGGCGTGGGCGGGCTGGTGCTGATGATCGCGCTCGTGTGGGCGGCGGCGGTGGCGGGTGACGTGACGAGCCTCACCGCCGGGCGCCTGCTGGGCCGCTCGTTCCTGGAGCGGCGGGCGCCCCGCGCCGCCGCGACGGTCGACGCGTTCTTCGTGCGCCACGGCGGCAAAGCCCTGTTCCTGGGGCGCTTCACCGGGCTGCTGCGCTCGACGATGCCGTTCGTGGCGGGCGCGTCGGGCGTCCCGGTGCGCAAGCTGCTGCCCTACAGCCTCGCGAGCGGGTTCGTCTGGTCCGTCACGTTCGTCGTGATCGGCTACGTCGCAGCCGAGTCCTTCGAACGCGTCGGCGACGCGGCAAGCCGCGTCGCCTTCGTGGCGTTGTTGGTGGTGACGGCGGTGCTTATTGTGCGCGCGCGAATGCGCCCGCCTCGCTCCGCTGCCGGCGAGCCGGCCACAGCTTGTCCCCCATCAACGTGAGGGCGGCAGGGGCCATGAACAGGCGCACGAGCGTGACGTCGACGAGCACCGCGGACGCGAGGCCGATGCCGGTCATCTTGATCACCGGGTCGTGATCGGTGGCGAAGCCCATGAAGACCGCGATCATGATCGCGCCGGCGGCGGTGATGATGCGCTTCGTGCCGCCGCACGCCGTGGCGATCGCGACGCGATGATCGCTGTGGCGACCCCACTCTTCCTTCACGCGCGAGATGAGGAAGACGTTGTAGTCGGTGGACAGGCCGAAGAGGATCGCGAACATGAACAGCGGCACGTACGGGACCACCGGCTGCTGCTCGACGCCCAGCAGTGACGCGCCCGTCTGAGTCTGGAACGCGAGCGTGATGACGCCGTAGGCGGCCGCGATCGAGGCCAGGTTGAACACGGCGGACATCACCGAGATGCGCCAACTGCGGAACGCGATCAGCAGGAGCAGCAACGAGAGCCCGACGACGGTGGCCGCGAACACCGGGATGCGCGACGCGATCTTCGCTGCCTCGTCGCCGTAGCGAGCGGTGCGGCCGCCGACGTAGGCCTGCGCGCCGCTGGCGGGCACGACCGACTCGCGGATGCGGTCGACCAGGTCACGCGTAGCGGTCTCCTGCGGGCCGTGCTTCGGGATGACGGTGATGACGGCCGCGTTGCCGGCCTCGTTCAGCACGGGCTTTTCGACGCGAGCGACCTCACGGTCGGCCTCGAGACCGGCGGTGAGCTTCGCGAGCGACGCCTTCTCAGGGCTGGAGACGGCCAGCACGAGCGGGCCGTTGACGCCCGCGCCGAACCCGGCGGCGAGCTGGTCGTACGCCTGGCGCTGCGTGGCGTCGGTGCCGAGGTTGCGGTCGTCCGGCTGGCCGAGCTGCAGGCCGGCGGCGGGAGCGGCGAGCGCGCCGGTCACCAGGGCGGCGGCGAGCAGCGCGAACACGGGGCGCTTGGTCGCAAACGGGGCGTTGTAGGTCTTCGTTTCGCTCGCCGTGCGCTCGCGCTTGGGGAGCAGCTTGTCGCCGGCCTTCGCGAAACGCGCGGGGAGGAGCGTGACGCAGACGACGGCGCAGACGAGCACGACCAGACCGGCGGCCACGCCGGCGCGGCCGACGAACGGGATGCCGGTGACGAGCAGGCCGGAGATCGAGACGAGCACGATGCCCGCGGCGGTCAGCGCCGACTCGCCCGCGGTCTTGTTCGAGCGGCGGGCGGCGTCGCGCGGGTCACGGCCCTTGCGCAGCTCCTCCTGCTGGCGAGCGGTGAGCAGCAGCGCGTAGTCGATGCCGGCGCCGAGGCCGAGCATGCCGCCGAGCGTCGGAGCCAGGCCCGGGACGTCGGTGAACGCGGCGACCCACATCAGCACGCCGAAGCCGGCGGCGACTCCAACCAGGGCGGTGCCGAGCGCGTTGCGGGCGGCGCGGACGCTCTTGAGCACCGCGATCAGCAGCGCGACGGCGATCAGCAGGCCGGCGAGCTCACCGATCGGGAACCCGCCGGTGGCGGCGCCGTCGATCGGCTCACCCGACATCGCGACCTCCACGCCGGCGGGGAGCTTCGTCGTGGCGGTCTCGAGCTGCTTGCGGGCGTCCGCGCCGAGATCGGTCGCGTCCTGGTCGTAGCTGACGGTGGCGAAGGCGGTCCGACCGTCCTCGGACGTGCGGAGCGGATCGACCGTCGTGACGTGGGGCTGGCCCTCGATCTTCTTCAGCGTCGGGGCGAGTGCGTCGGAGGAGAGCTTGGCGTCGTCGGAGCTGAACACGACGACCGCGCTGGTGCCGGACTGCTGGGGGAACCGCTTTTCGAGCAGGTCCTGCGCCGCTTGGGACTCGATGCCGGGGACCGTGAAGTCGTCCTTGAAGGCGCCGCCGACGGCCATGCCGCCGCCGATCAGCGCGATCACGGCGAACAGCACGGCGAACGTGGCGATCCGGGGACGGCGTCCCATCACGGAGGCGAGCCAGGAGAGGAGGGAGGTCATGGATGGGAAGGTACATAGACTTAGGCTAAAAGTCAACTGAGTCTAATTTTTGTCTCAGTGTTATTATTTGGGCATGGCTGGACTCCGCGAACGCAAGAAGCAGGCGACGCGACTCGCGATCCGCGACGCGGGCATGCGGCTGTTCGACGAGCGCGGGTTCACGGCGACGACCATCGACCAGATCGCCGAGGCCGCGCAGGTGTCGCGCGCGACGGTGCTGAACTACTTCGCGACGAAGGAAGACATCGTCTTCGGCGACGCGCACCTGGCCGTCGAAGCGCTGCGTGGCGCGCTGGCGCCCGGCGGGCGCACCACCGCCGCGTTCCGCGCGTGGCTGCTCGCCCTCGTCGAACTCGGGGGCTGGATCGAACCGGAGCTCGTGTTGCAGGTGCGGCTCGCGCGCGACGCGCCGACGGTCGGCGCACGCCGGCTCGCGCTCCACCAGGACTTGGAGGCGATCCTCGCCGAGGCGCTCGTCGTCGAGCTGGGGCCGGATCGCCGCGCCACCGCGGCGTTCACGGCCGCGTCGCTGATGGCGGTCATGGAGGTCGTGGAGACGGCCGCGGCCGAACAGGGCGGCACGCTCGATCAGGCCGAGATCGAGCGGCTGCTCGGCGACGCCGTGACGTTCGCCGAGGCGGGCATGTCCGCCATCGGCGGCTGATGCTCAGTCGACGGAGTCGTCCATCTCGTAGTTGACGCGCGTGACCCGCACGCGGTCACCGAGGTCGGCCAGCTCCCGCCGCATCTCGCGCAGATCGGCCCGCGTGGAATCCGCATACAGGGTGATCTCGGAGCGGTAGGCGTCCGAGAGCGTGCATGCCTCATCGCCGCCCCAGTTGACCTGCGGGCCGAGCCCCTGCTCGGCGAGCCGTTCGTAGATCTGGCTGCCGACCTCTCGCAGCTCGGCCATGCCGTACGGCTGCCGGATCACGTGCAGGCGCGAGCGGATCAGCTTCGCGTCCTCGCCCTGATAGTGCCGCTCGACCCACGCCGCCACCCATGCGCGCGTCTGCTTGAGCGACCGCTTGCCGGGCGCGACGCCGACGTACCAGCCCGCGTCGTCAGCTTGGAGCCAGGTCGCGGTGTACTGCGCGCCGAGATAGGCCTTGGCGTCCGGGCCGAGCGCGCTGCGCACAGGGCGCCCCAAGCGCTTGTAGCCCGGCGCGTCCGACGACGCGGACTCAGAACGGCAGGTCTGCAGGTCGGCCGAATGGGCGGCCGGAGCGCCGGCGAGGGCGAGTACCGCTGAGGTCAGGATCACGGTCAGGGCTTTCACAGCGCGCAGCGTGTCGACGCAGTCCACCGCTTTCAAGACGACATCTGTCGAGGCGTATGCTCGCGGCATGGCCGCGATCGCGCAGTACGACCTTCACGTGGGCGGGACGGAGGTCGCGCCCGCGAACGGTTCCTTCTACGAGACCGTCGACCCGTACACGGGCGAGCCTTGGGCGCGGGTGCCCGACGCCGACGCGGCCGACGTCGACCGTGCGGTGCGCGCCGCCCGCGCGGCGTTCGAGGGTGAGTGGGGCGCGAAGACCGGGTTCGAGCGCTCGCGGCTGATGCACAAGCTCGCCGACGTGATCGAGCGCGACGCCGACCGGCTCGCCGAGCTTGAATCGCGCGACAGCGGCAAGCTCCTGCGCGAGTTCAGCGGGCAGATGCGGCTGCTGCCGTCTTGGTACCGGTACTTCGCGGGCTGGGCGGACAAGCTCGCGGGCGAATCGATCCCGTCGGACAAGCCGAACTTCGTGACGTTCACGCAGCGTGTGCCCGTGGGTGTCGTGGCGGCCGTGGTGCCATGGAACTCGCCGCTCCTGCTGCTGACGTGGAAGCTCGCCCCGGCGCTCGCGACCGGCTGCACGATGGTGGTCAAGCCGAGCGATCACACGCCGGTGACGGCCTTGGAGCTCGCCCGCCTCGTGACCGAGGCCGGCATCCCGGACGGCGTGTTCAACGTGATCACCGGCAACGGCCCGGACGTCGGTCGCGCGTTGGTGCGCCACCCAGGCGTCGACAAGGTCGCGTTCACGGGCTCGACCAAGACCGGCATCGACGTGGCCGAGGGTGCGACGTCGCACCTGGCCCGGGTCACGCTCGAGCTCGGCGGCAAGTCCGCGCAGGTCGTGTTCCCGGACGCGGACCTCGAAGCGGCGGCCAACGGCGTGATCGCGGGCGTGTTCGCCGCGACGGGGCAGACGTGCATGGCGGGCTCGCGGCTGATCGTGCACGCGGACGTCCACGACGAGCTGGTCGAACGTGTCGCCGCGCGGGCGCGCGAGATCGTCCTCGGCAACCCGCTGGAGGAGGCGACGGAGATGGGTCCGCTCGCCAACGCCCAGCAGTTCGAGAAGGTCACCGGCATCCTCAAAGCGGCGCTGGACCAGGGCGCGACGGCCGCGTGCGGCGGCGGGCCATCGGACCTGGGCGGCTACTTCGTGCAGCCGACACTGCTCACAGGCGTGAACCGCGACTCGCCCGCCGTGCGCGAGGAGATCTTCGGCCCGGTCGTGGCCGCCATGACGTTCACCGACGAGGACGAGGCGGTCGCGCTGGCCAACGACACCCAGTACGGGCTCGCGGGCTCGGTGTGGACACTGGACATCCGCCGCGCGATGCGCGTCGCCCAGCGCCTGCGCGCCGGCACGGTGTGGATCAACGCCTACCGCGTCGTCGGGCCCAACGTGCCCTTCGGCGGCTTCGGCGCGTCCGGGATCGGCCGCGAGAACGGGTACGACGTGCTGCGCGAGTACACCGAGACGCGCTCGATCTGGATCGAGACCTCCGGCGCGACGCGGGACCCGTTCACGTTGGGCTGACCGATGAATCCGGGCGTGCGCCGGCGTCTTAAAGGCCATGATCCCCGCAGACGTCCGCACGCTCCTGGAAGCCAAGAACATCGCCCACGTCGCCACGCTGCTGCCCGACGGCGCGCCGCACAGCGTCCCCGTCTGGGTCGACACCGACGGCGATCACGTGGTCTTCCTGACCGGCCCCGGGTCGCGGAAGGCGCGCAACCTTGACCGCGATGGCCGGCTCGCCATCTCGCTGACCGCCACCGACAACCCGTTCCACATGGCGTACCTGCGCGGACGCGTCGCGGAGCGGGTCGAGGGGGACGAGGCGTGGGCGATCGTCGACCGCATCTCGACCAAGTACGTCGGCGGCCCGTACCCGCGCGGCGAGGAGCGGATCGTCTACCGCGTGGCCGTCGAGCGCGCGGCGGGTCAGTCGTTCGGTTGAGCGAGCACCGCGTCGAGCGCGTCGAGGATCAGCTCGACGTCGTCGGCGCTGAACACCAGCGGCGGGCGGATCTTCAGCGTGTTGCCCGCGGGGCCGGTGGCGGAGATGAGCACGCGGCGCGCGCGCAACCCGTTCACGATCGCGGCCGCGTCCGGCGTGTCGACGCCCACGTACAGCCCGCTACCGCGGATCTCGCCCAGCAGTTCCGGGTGGCGCTCCCGCAGCGCGACGAGCCCGGCCCGGAGCTCGGAGCCGACCCGGCGCGAGTTCTCCACCAACTGCTCGTCGCGGATGACGTCGAGCACCGCCTGCGCGACCGCGATCGCGACGGTGTTCCCGCCGAACGTGTTGAAGTAGCGGACGTCGTGTCCGAAGTCGGCGACGACCTCGCGCCGGACGGCGAGGCCGGCGACCGGGAACCCGTTGCCCATCGGCTTGCCCAGCGTGACGATGTCGGGGTCGACGCCGTGGCGCGCGTAGCCCCACAGGCCGTCGCCGAGCCGGCCGAAGCCGGACTGGACCTCGTCGGCGATGAACAGGCCGCCCGCGTCGCGTACGGCCTCGACGGCGGCGCCGAGCCCGACGTCGTGCGTGTAGATGCCATCCGAGCTGAACGCCGAGTCGACGATGAAGGCCGCCACGCCGTTGCCGTGACGATGCAGGTCGGCGGCCGCCGCGCGCACGTCCTCGGCGAGATGCTCCACGCGCACCTGGCGCACCCACGTGCCGAGCGGCGAGTGCTCGCCCAGCGAAGCGGAGATCTCCGCCGTCTGCGCGGAATTGCCGTGGTAGGCCTCGTCGGTGATGATCACGCCGTCGCGGCCGGTGCGGTACCTGGCAATCCGGAGCGCGAGGTCGTTGGCCTCGGAGCCGGTGCAGGTGAACATGGCGTGGCCCGCGCCGATCTCGCCGCCGAACGAGTCGAGGAGCTCACCGGCGTACCGAACGATGTCCTCGTGCAGGTAGCGCGTGTGCGTGCACAGCGTGGACATCTGCTCGGTCACGGCGGCCACCACGCGCGGGTGTGCGTGGCCGACGGAGACGACGTTGTTGTATGCGTCGAGGTACTCGTTCCCGTCGGCGTCCCACAGCCGGGTTCCGAGCCCGCGCACGACGTGCACCGGGTCGGTGTAGAAGAGCCGGTAGGCGGGCCCGAGTCGCTCGCCACGCTCGCGCACGAGCTCGCGCGTCTGCGGGTCGAGTCGCTCGGTGTCCGAGGGGTCGAACGCGTTGTTCATCCGGCCACGTGCGCGGGTCATCGTCTCTCCATGAACCATTCGAGCTGCATCCAGCCCGGCTCGGTGTTGCGCAGGATGTACGTGCGGTTGTGCGGCAGCTTCTCCGCGCGGTGGAGCGTGATCAGCGCCCGCGCGATCACGCGGCCCATCACGAGCCCGGGCAGCAGTTCGAGCTCCAGGTCGTCCAGGTCGGCCACGCGCCGGTAGCCGCGCAGCACGTCGTGCGCGTCGGCCAGCAGGTCGTCCACGGGCTCGCGCGGAAGCTGGTTGAGCAGCGCCGTGGACACGTCGATCGCGATCGCGGTGTGCACGGTGTCGCCGAAGTCGATCACGCCGGTCACGAACTCGCGGGCCTCATGATCGACGATCAGGTTCGACCGGCTGAAGTCGTTGTGCAGCACCTGGTGGCGGAGGCCGGGCACGTGCGGGGCGACCTCCTGCACGTACCGCTCGAAGCCGGCGCGCAGCAGCCCGTCGCGATCCGGCACCACGTCCAGCAGCGGTGCCAGTTCCGGCAGATGCGCGAGGTCCCACGCGCACCGGCGCCCCTGCGCCGGATGGGAGAAGTCCGCCAGGGCGAGCCGCAGCGCCGCGAGTGTCTCCCCCACGCGCTCGCGCTCCGCGGCCGTGGACCCGGTCGAGTCCAGCGGCGTCCCGGCCAGGAACTCCATCACGCGCGCCACCCGGTCCTGCCCGGCCGCGTCGCGGATCGCCTCCGGCCCGCCGAGCAGGCGTGGCACCGGAACGCCACGCTCGCCCGCGTGGACCATCGCCCGGCACTCGAGGTCGACCTCGTCGAAGCCCTGCGCGGGGTTCGACACCTTCAGGATGAACTGCTCGTCGAGCCGGAACGTGTCGTCCTGCTCGGTGGCGAGCCGCTCGGCGCCGTCGACCTCCAGCCCCCACAGCCGGCGCGCGAGGGCGACCGCCTCCGCGTCCGGCATGACGACATGGTCGGCTTCGAGCTCGCCGAGGGCGCTCATCAGTCCAAGTTGATCATGGCGTGCTTGACGCGCGTGTAGTCCTCGAGCGCATAGGTGGACAGATCCTTGCCGTAGCCCGACTCCTTGAACCCGCCGTGCGGCATCTCCGACAGGAACGGCAGGTGGTCGTTGACCCACACGCAGCCGAAGTCCAGCGTGCGGATCGCGTTCATCGCCCGCCCGATGTCGCGCGTCCAGATCGAGGCCGCGAGCCCGTACGGCACGTCGTTGGCGAAGCGGATCGCCTCGTCGGCGTCGGCCACGCGCTGCACCGTCACCACTGGTCCGAACACTTCGCCTTGGACGATCTCGGCGTCCTGCCCGACGCCGGTGACGATCGTCGGCTCGACGAAGTAGCCGGTGCTGCGGCCGGCGGAGCCGCCGAGCAGGAGGTTCGCGCCGCCGTCCACCGCGCGGTCGAGGAACCCGAGCACGCGCTGCTGCTGAGCGGCCGAGACGACCGGACCCATCTCGATCGCGGCGCCCTCGGCGGGATCGCCGACGTGCAGTGAAGCGACGGCCGGCACGAGCTCTTCGAGCAGCGCCTCGTACACGCCCGGTGTGGCGATCACGCGCGTGGCGGCCGTGCAATCCTGGCCCGAGTTGCAGAAGCTCGCCACGCGCAGGCCGGCGGCGACCTTGGCCGGATCGGCGTCGTCGAGCACCACGACCGGCGCCTTGCCGCCGAGCTCCAGGTGCACGCGCTTGAGCGAGTCCGCCGCGGCGCGCGCGATCCACTTGCCGGTGGGCACGCTGCCGGTCAGCGAGACCAGCGCGACGTCGCGGTGCGTGACGATGCCGCGACCGACCGGATCGCCCTCGCCCGTGATCACGTTCAGCACGCCGGGCGGGAAGATCTCCGCCGCGAGCTCGGCGAGCCGCAGCGTGCTGAGCGGCGTGATCTCCGACGGCTTCAAGACCACGACGTTGCCCGTCGCGAGCGCCGGCG
This sequence comes from Solirubrobacter taibaiensis, assembly GCA_027587225.1. Classification (GTDB taxonomy): domain Bacteria; phylum Actinomycetota; class Thermoleophilia; order Solirubrobacterales; family Solirubrobacteraceae; genus Solirubrobacter; species Solirubrobacter taibaiensis. The sequence continues at coordinate 16,756 of JAPDDQ010000010.1, read as the reverse complement.
CGATCTTCCAGATCGCCATCATCAGCGGGTAGTTCCACGGCGCGATCTGGCCGACGATCCCGACCGGCTCGCGGCGCACGAACGACGTGTGCGTCGGGCTGTACTCGCCCGCGGCCGGTGCGTGCATGGTGCGCGCGGCACCGGCGAAGAAGCGCAGCTCGTCGCTGCAGATCGGCAGCTCCTCGTCGGCCAGCGAGCGCGGCTTGCCGACGTTCGCCACCTCCAGCGCGGCCAGCTCGTCGGCGTGCACCTCCACCGCGGTCGCGAGCGCGAGCAGCGCGTCCATCCGCTGGGCGGGCGTCGTCGAACCCCACGACACACGGGCCGCGCGCGCCGCGGCGATCGCCCGCTCGACGTCGGCCTGCGTTCCCTCGGGCACGCGCCCGATGACCTCGCCGTTCGCGGGGTTGAGGATCTCCCGCGTCCCGCCGTCGATCGCGTCGACGAGCTCGCCGCCGACGAGGTTGCGGAACTCGCGGACGACGGTGATGCTCATCGCACGACCTGCGCGGCCGTCGCGTGCTCGATGGCCGCAGCGAGACGTGCCTCGTCGGCCTCCTCGAGCTCCAGCAGCGGGCCGCGCACGGGCCCCGTGGTGAAGCCCGTGAGGCGGGCGCCGGCCTTCACACCGGCGGTGTAGGCGACGCTCTCGAGCACGTCGCAGACGGCCCAGATGCGCGCCCACAGCTCGCGCGCGGCGGGCAGGTCGATGTCGTCGATCAACAGACGGTGCAGCTCGACGCACTGCTCCGGGATGACCGAGGCCGCGCCCCACACCACCGCCTCGACGCCGGTGGCGAGCGCGTGGAACGTGTGCGTGTCGAAGCCGTTGAGCAGCGTCGGACCGTCGGTGTGGATCAGCTGCTGCGCGAAGGTCGCGTCGCCGCCCGTGTCCTTCAGGCACGTGACGCCCGGGAGCTCCGCGAGCTGCTCGGCGGTGAGCGTCGTGCCCGAGACGCCGGGCATGTTGTAGTACATGATCGGGATCGAGATCGCGTCCGCGACGGCCCCGAAGAACGCCTTCAGCTCGCGCCAGGACGGGGCGTCGTAGAAGGGCGGGATGATCATCACCGCGGCCGCGCCGGCCTGCTCGGCGTGGACGCTCAGCTCGACGGTCTCGCGCGTGCTGAGTGCGCCGGTACCCGCGACGACCGGCACGCGCCCCGCGGCGGCGTTGACGACCGTGTTGACCAGCAGCTTGCGCTCCGCGTTCGTGAGCGTCGTGAACTCGCCGGTGCTGCCGCCGGGCACGAGTCCACCGACGCCGGCTTCGATCAGACGCTCGACGTTCGCGACGAGCGCCTCGGTGTCGATCGCGCTCCCGTCCTCCGTGAAGGGCGTGAGCAGCGCGGGCAGAACGCCGTGGAAGTCAGACATGCGTAACGGCCTCTCGGATTCGGGATTCGACTCGTTCAGCGGCCGCGAGCCCGGTCTGGGCGGCGGCCTCCATCGTCCCCAGCTCGGCGAAGTAATCACCGGCCAGGTGCAGGTTCTCATGCGCGCCGAGCGCGCCTTCCAGTGCGGGCTGCAGGGCGCCACGGCCCGGGGCCGCGTAGACGTTGCCCAGCTCCCAGCGCCGGACGGTCGCGCGGGCGATCGCGCCGCGCGTCTGCGGGTACATCGCGTGCAGGTCGGCCAGGAAGCGCTCGACGATCACCTCGTCGCTCTCGCGCATCAGCGCGGCCGCGGCCTGCGCCCCCGCGAACAGCATCAGCGAACCGCCGGGCTTGCGCGGCCCGACACGGAGGGCATGCGCCTGGTTGGTGAACATGTCGAACACGCGGCCCGGCGTCGCGATGGCATACACGCCGTCGTAGGGCATCGCGGTCGTCTCGTTCGTCTCGACGGCGACGCTCAGGAACGCACCGTACGTGAGCTTGGACAGCGCGTCTGCCGCCTTCCCGGCGACCGGCCCGACCAGCGGCGCGGCGTACGGCGCGTTCGCGGCCATGATCACGTGCCGGGCGCGGATCTCCTCGCCGTTGACGGTGACCACGAGCGTGTCCTCGTCCTCGCGCACGGCGTCTACCCGCGCGTTCACGCGGGCCTTCTCGCCGAGCTCGCGCCCCATCGCCGCGGGCAGCATGCCGGTCCCGCCGCGCAGGTTGCGCGCGATCAGCGATCCCTTGCCCGCCCACACCAGCGCGAACAGCCCGATCCCGGCGCCCGCCGCGAGCTCATCCAACTCGCCCGTCGCGCGATGCGCGGCACACGAGAAGATCTGGTGCACCCTCGGCGGGAGCGGCCCGAGGAAGTCGGCGAACGTGCGCTCGTTCTCGAAGTCGTAGCGGTTGGGCGCCGCGTGATAGCGACGAACGCCGAGCTGCACCTTCAGCCCGGCGCGCGCGAACGCGACCCGCTCGCGCACCGACAACGGCAGCCGGAACGGATACGACTCCACGCGCCCGCCCTCGATGACCTTCCCGTCGACGGCCAGCCCCATCATGCCGCCGGTGACGGGCACCGTCTCCAGCTCACACTCCTGCGTGATGCGATCCACGAGCGTGCCCGGCGCCGGAAACAGGTGCGCGCCGTAGTTGAGCCAGTAGTCGCCGCACGGGTCTGAACGCATGCGCCCGCCGAGGCGGTCGCCGGCTTCGAGCAGCAGCACGTCACGGTGACGCAGCCGCCAGGCCGCTGAGAGCCCCGCGATCCCGCCGCCCACGATCACCACGTCACGAGTCATGGACAGGATCGTCGTGGAGCACGGGGCGCGCAGGTAGAGCCAGTTTCTTGGTGTTGCCCCAAGCTGAGCCTTCAGCAGTCAGACCCACCGCGAACCAGGAATCCTCATCGGTCGTTCAGGTGTGGCGCCGTCCTGCCGCCGTATGGTCGCCCGATGACCTCACGCCGATGTGCGCGTCCGTTGGCGGCACTGGTCCTTGGCGCGCTCGTGCTCTCGCTGTCCGCGTGCGGCGAGACGACCCCGACCGGCAGCGCTGACCAGGCCGCGACGGCCGGCACCTCGTCCGAGGCGGCTTCGGCGACGCCGACACCGGATCCCGCGCGCGCCGCACGAGCGGAGGCCAAGCTGCTGGCCAAGCGCGGCCGCTACGCCCAGGCCGCCGCCGCCCTGGCAGCTGCCGACTTGAACGCCGACGCGCGGCGCATGCGGCGCCGCGGCTCCCGCGCACTGCTCCACGACGCTCGCGCGGCCCTTGCCGCGGGACGCTTCAAGACCGCCAAGCGCTTCGCGGCCGAGTCGCGGAAGTTGCGCAAGACCACCGCCGCGCGCACCGTGCTCAGCACCGCGAACACCGAGATCGCCCGGGCCGAGGCCGCCGCGCGCGAGCGCGTCCGTCTGGCCCGCATCGCTCGTGACCAGCGGACTTGCTCGAGCACGGAGAAGCGCACGGTCCGCGACGGCGCCGGCACGCCGCCGGGCTGCGCGAGCTACTTCGCGGACTTCGCCGCCGAGCAGGCGACCAAAGCCGCAGAGGACGAGCAGGGCGCGGGAGACTGCGATCCGAACTACGCGGGCGCCTGCCTGAAGCCCGATTCCTCCGACTACGACTGCGCCGGCGGCAGCGGCGACGGCCCCGACTACACCGGCCCCGTCCAGGTCGTCGGCGACGACCCCCACGGTCTCGACCGCGACGGCGACGGCTCCGCCTGCGAGTCGTCCTGACGCGGGCGAACCGGATTACCGGACCCGCAAGGTAGGGTTGCTTGCTTGGAGCAGTCAAAGGCGGAGCTTTTGTCGCTGCAGCAGATCCGCTGCTTCTGCGCCGCGCTGGAACTCGGCTCGTTCACTGCCGCCGCCGAGTCGCTGCGGGTGTCCCAGCCGGCGGTGGCCGAGCAGATCCGCAAGCTCGAGCAGGCCCTCGCCACGACCCTGTTCGTGCGCGCCGGCCGTGGGGTCGTGCCCACGGAAGCCGGCCGCGCCTTCGCCGAGCACGCTGCCCGGAGCCTGCGCGCGGTCGAGGACGCCGCCGAGAGCGTGGGTGAGCTCAGCGCGCTGCGCACCGGCACGGTCGCGCTGGGGGTGTTCGGGGGCCCGTCGGCGTGGCGCTTCGACGAGCTCGTGGTGGAGTTCCTGCGCCGGCACCCCAACGTGTCGGTACGGCTGATCGGCTCGAACTCGTCCGTGCTCGCGGACCGGATCCGGCGCGGGGAGCTCGAGGCGGGCGTGCTCGTGCTGCCGATCGACGACGACAAGCTCGACGTGCGGCCGATCGTCCGCGACGAGGTCGTCTACGTCAGCGCCGACCCCGAGCGCACGCGCGAGCCGGCGTCGATCGAACGCCTGGCCGCAACGCCGCTGATCTTCTACGACGCCGAGTCCTCCGACAGCGACCCGATCCGCCGCCAACTTGCGGAGCGCGCGCAGGCGCAAGGGCTCCGGCTCGAGCCCAAGGTCGAGGTGGAGCTCAAGGACATCGCGCTGCGGCTCGTCGCCGACGGGATCGGCGACACGTACCTGCCGAGCGCGTTCCTGCACGCGCCGTACTTCCCGGAGGGCCTCCACACCGCGTCGTTCCGGCCCGCGCTCTACGACACGTTCGCGATCGTCACGCGCACCGGCGCCCGGCTCTCGCCCGGCGTGCGTGAGCTGCTCGCCGCGGTGGAGACCCACATGCGCGCGGTCGCCGACGAGTTCGACCGCGTGCGTTGAATACCGTTCGCTCATGATCGAAGTCGAGAACCCGTCGCGGCGCGAAGTGATCGGGACGGTGCCGCGGCACGGCGCCGAGGATGTCGACCGGGCCGTGCGGGCGGCCGCGGCGGCGTTCCCGCAGTGGGCTCGGCGGCCCGCTCGCGAGCGCGGGCTCCTGCTCACGCGGATCGGCGACGACCTGGCGGAGATCGGTGAGGAGCTCGCCCGGTTGATCGCGAGCGAGACCGGCAACGCGATCCGCACGCAGGCGCGCGGCGAGGCCGCGATGGCGGCGGACATCTTCCGCTACTTCGGCGGCGTGGCCGGCGAGCAGAAGGGCGAGACGCTCCCGCTCGGCGAGGACCTGCTCAGCTACACGGTGCGCGAGCCGCTCGGCGTGGTGGCCGGGATCGTGCCCTGGAACGCGCCCGTGATGCTGGCCGCGCTGAAGGTCGCGATGGCGCTGTGCACGGGCAACACGCTCGTGCTCAAGGCCGCCGAGGACGCGCCGCTCGGTGTGTTGAAGATGGCGGAGATCTGCTGGCAGCACCTGCCCGAGGGCGTGCTGCAGGTGGTCACGGGCTATGGCGAGGAGACCGGCGGGGCGTTGCTCAACCACCCCGGGATCGCGAAGATCACGTTCACCGGCTCCACCGAGGTCGGCAAGATCGCGATGCGCGCGGCGGCCGAGCGGATCCTGCCGGTGTCGCTGGAGCTGGGCGGCAAGTCGCCCGCGATCGTCTATCCGGACTCCGGTGACGACGCCACCGTCCAGCACGTCATCATGGCCATGCGCTTCGCTCGCCAGGGCCAGTCGTGCACCGCCGGCTCGCGGCTGTTCGTGCACGCGTCGATCTATGACGACTTCGTGGCGCGCTTGTCCGCGGCCTTGGAGCAGCTGGTCGTGGGCGACGCGCTGGATGAAGCCTCCGACATCGGCTCGCTCATCAGCGGCACGCAGGACGTGCGCGTGTGCGGCTACGTGCGAGAAGCGCTGGAGCAGGGCGCGGTCGCGCTCACCGGCGGGCTCCCGGACGACTCCCGCCCCGGCTATCAGCTCCCGCCCACCGTGCTCGGCGGTGTCGACCCGTCCTGGCGCGTCTCCCGTGAGGAGGTCTTCGGGCCGGTGCTCGTCGCGCTGCCGTGGGAGGACGAGGACGAGGTCATCCGCTGGGCCAACGACACGCACTACGGGCTGGCGGCGTTCGTGTTCTCGCGCGACATCAACCGCGCGCTGCGCGCCGCCCACCGGATCGAGGCCGGCTGGGTGCAGGTCAACCGCAGCGGCGGCCAGTTGCCCGGCATGAGCTACGGCGGCAAGAAGCTGTCCGGCCTCGGCGCCGAGTACTCGATCGAGGGCGCGCTCGAGAGCTTCACGCAGCGCAAGAGCATCACCGTCGGGCTCGGCTGAGGATCAGCAGTTCGACGTGGTCGTCGCCCCCGGGACGCGGCACAGGTCACTGCGCAACGGCGCCTTCTTCTTGCGGATCCGGATCGTCGTGACCTTCGAGACGTAGCCCTTGCGGGAGATCGTGATGACGAGCCGCACGCCGGAGCGCAGGTACTTCTCGTAGGCCGGGACGTGGATGCTCTTCCCCCTCGCCACGCGCTTGACGCGGCGGTTCGGGCAGCCCTTGCCGAAGCAGCTGATCGTGATCCTCGCGCCCCGCGGGGCGCGGACCGTCAGGCGCGAGATCTGCGCGCCGTTGGCGAACACGACGCCGCTGATGCGCACCGTGGGGAACGGGCTCATGCGCTTCGCCGTGGTCTGCGGTGCCGCCGCGGCCGGCGGGGGCGCCTGTTCGGTCGTCAACGGCGGGACGGGCACCGCCGGCTCGACGACCGGCGGAGCCGGCGTCGGCACGGGCGTCGGCGCCGGGGGCGGGGCGGGATTGGTGACCGCTGCGGTCGCCGGCGACATCTTCCACACGAGATCGCGCAGGTACTGGTCCCGATACGCGTACAGCGCCGACCGCATGTACTTGCCGAGGTCGTCTCTCCTGAGCGCGTACGTACTCGTGTCCCAGGCGCCATTGATCAGATCGCAGGTGCGCTCGTCGGTCGCGTTGTCGCAGCGCAACCACGCGCGCCCGACCTTGGTGCCGTTCGGACCGCCGGCCTGCCCGCCGGTCGACGTCAGCGTGCTGCCGACGATCGCGCTGCCGCTGGTCGTCGGGCCGGAGCTGACGTACGGCCGGTCCTGCGCCGACGCGGACCCGGCCAGCCCGAAGCCGGCCATCGTCCCGATCGCCACCGCCCTGATCCACCTGCTGCGCACTTCGCTGCCCTCCCGGTCAGTCCCTGTGGCACACATTCTGCCTCGGATCGCTCCCGCGGCGCTCCAGTTCGCAGCGTATTGGCGGGCTCGGTCACACTCGACCCCGTGGTTCGTCTTATTCGGTAGGTGGAGTCCTTCGACGAGTTCTACGTGCGGTTCCGGGGCCCGGTGCTCGGCTTCTTCGCCCGCCGTGTCGGCGAGTCGGAAGTGGCCGCGGACCTCATGGCGGAGACGTTCGCGCGGGCGCTCGTGCGGTATCGCAAGGTGCCGGTTCAGGCGCCTGAGGCGTGGCTGTTCACGATCGCCCGCAACCTGCTGATCGACAGCGCCCGCCGCGGCCGGGTCGAGGACTCGGCCCGGCGCAAGCTGCGGCTCGAGTCACTCCAGCTTGACGACGACGACCTTCAGCGCATCGCGCAGATCGCCGAAGCGGCAGACCTCGCGCAGCTCGTGCGCGCCGCGCTCTCACCCGCCGAGTTCGAAGCCCTCCACGCCCGCGCCGTCGACGAGGAGTCCTACCTCGACATGGCCCAGCGACTGCGCTGCTCAGAGGCCGTCGCCCGCAAACGCGTCAGCCGGGCCGTCGCCCACGCCCGCGCCGTGATCGGAGACATCGATGACTGACTTCTTGGACCGGTACGGCCTGCAACTGCGCGAGGCCCGGCTGCGCCGGCGACGCCGTGCGGTGCGTGTCTCGCTCCTGGCCGTCGCCTCACCGGCCGTCGCGGCGATCGCGGTGGTCATGACGACGTCGAGCCCCGACATCGAGCGCCCCGCGACACCGACGGCGACCGCCACGGCCCCGCCGCCGGTCGGCACCTGGACTCCCAAGGTCGGCCGGCCGGACAAGGGCATGCCGATGTCGATCGACCGCACGCCGGTCTCACCGACGGCGACCAAGGTGCTGGCGGTGCTGCGCCGCCCGCAGACCGACCGCGATCGCCGCCTCGCCGGGCCGCGGCTGCGGTACGTCGGCCCGCCGGGCGAGGGCGTGCAGGTCGACGGGGTCCGCGCCCTGAACGCCCGCTACGCGCTGGTGCCGGTCAAGCGGCTCGGGACTTTGCCCGGCCCGGGGCTGTGCATCCTCGGCAGCGGCGGGGGCGGCTGTGCCCCCGTGAGCACGGTCTCCCGCAAGGGCGTCTCCAGCCTCAGCGCCGGCGCGAAGGGGACGCACTACTTCGGCGTCGTCCCGGACGGCGTCGCGCGCGTGCGCTTCAGGCCTCAGGTCGGTCAGCCCGTCGAGACCGTGGTGCGCGAGAACTTCTACGAGCTGCGTTTCCCCGCGACCGGACCCGGCCTGATGCCCGCCCAGGGCAAGCTGGAATGGATCGACGGCAACGGGAACCTCATGCCGCGGGGACGGCCCTAGAGCAGTCCGCGCAGGAAGGACAGGCTGCGCTCGGCCTCGTCGATCGTGCCGCACTCGACGCTGAGGAACAGCTCGCGATCGAGCGGCGCAAGGATGTGGAGCACGCGCTCCCAGTCGACCACGCCGTCACCGCACGCGCAGCCGACCGGCGTGCCGGTGACCGTGCCGCGGTCGCGCTCGGCGCGGTCGAGCGAGATGTCCTTCGCGTGCACGTGGTGGACGAGTTCGGCGACCGACTCGAGGCCTTCGTAAGGGTCTTCGAGGCCGGCCAGGAACGAGTTCCCCGTGTCCCAGTTGACGCCGATGTGCGGGGATGGGACGAGCTCCACGATGCGGCGCAGCCCGGCGGCCGTCTTCGTGTAGACGCCGTGGGGCTCGATGCAGACGATCATCCCGTGCCGGCGCGCGACCAGCTCCGCCTTGGTGAGCGTGTAGCGCATGACCTCGTGCGCGAAGTCGTCGTCGATCCAGGCGGGCTTGAGCATCTCGTCGCTGTTGATGATCGTGGTGCCGACGAAGCTCGCGAGGATCATCGCGCGCGTCAGCCGCGGCACCGCCGCCTCGGGCTTCATCAGCGGGCTGTGGGCGGACAGCGAGGCCACCTTCACCCCGTGGCGCTCGCAGATCTCCCGCATCAGCAGCGGGTCTTCCTCGAGCGAGAACGAGTGGAAGTAGCCGACCTCGCTGAGCAGCTCCCAGCCGGTGTGGACCATCGGCTCGATGTGCCGGTAGCCGAGCGCCGCGGCGATCTCGACGCCCTCCTCGAAGCTCTTGTCGGCGCTGCGGCAGAACTCCATGTTCAACGCGATCTTGAATTCGGCCATGCTCGTCAGCTCAGCGATGCGTGCATGAACGCCTCGATCGGTCCGGGGACGTCGGGGCCGGTGTGCTGGGCGATCCACTCGTCGTTGAGGACCATCGCGTCGAAGTCCGTCCAGATCCGCGGGTCGTTCGCGCAGCTGTAGTCGCGGCAGACGGTGGGACGGTCGTCGTAGATGGTGCACTCGTGCGTGCCGGGAGCGCAGCGGTGGCAGTAGCCGTCGGCGTCGTGGCGGTTGTAATACGGGCGGCCGAGATCCCACTTCAGCGGACCGGTCTCGATCTCCTCGACGGTCAGCGCGAAGCGCAGCCGGCAGCAGACGGCCTGGCAGACGGGCATGCGCGCCGCGCAGTCGACCGCGACGGCGGGCGTGGGGTCACCGTCCACGCGGATGGCGACGCCGAGCGACGCGGCCTCACCCGCGGCAGCGGTCTCCGCTCGGGCTGAGTCGACGGCCTCCAGCAACTCGTCGGCGTTGACGAGGTTGTGACGTACGAGCACGTCCACCAGGCCGTTGACGATCGCCTCGTTCTCGTTGGCGCGCAACGCGTGCTCGGTGAGCGCCGTGTGCGTGAACAGGCTGCCGCGTTCGACCTGGCGTTCGAGCTCCTCAGGCATGGTCGATCTTGGCCAGGTAATAGCGCGCCGCGTCCTTGACGCGGTAGTGGAAGCTGTTGCCGAGCATCGCTTCACGGCTGCCGGCGTAGATGAGCGGCGCCTCGTCGTCGAGCAGGCGCCGGAGCTCAGGGATGGCGGACGCTCCGGTCGCGAGCAGGCGCTCTCCCAGTGGGCCGTCGTAGTCGTCGTAGTCGAGGAAGCCCCAGAGGTTGGCCGGAAGGTCGGCGCTGGGGATCGTGAGCGCCCGCGCGTACACCTCACCGAAATCGCCGGGTGAGACGCCGGGCGCGCAGCGCCACAGCACCTCGGCGGCGAGCAGCCGTTCGAGCGGGCTGCGCGCTGCGTCGGCGGCGATCCCCGGCAGCTCCTCGCCGCGAGCGCGCCACACCTCCTCCGCCGCGGAGGGGTTGTCGCCGCTCAGGAAGAGCCGGTCGGCCAGCGCGACGTCAAGTCCGTTCGCCGACAAGGTTCCCCCACTCGGCCGATTCGATCTCGCCGCTCGCCCCGTTGTTCGGGCCGTCGATGACGCGAACCTGCGCCGTCAAGGCGGGCATCGCCATCGTGGTCAACACGTGCAGGCGCGTGCCGACCGGGAGCGCGAGCGGTGCGAGCGGGATCGCCTGCAGGAGCGACACCGGGCCGCTCGTCTTCTTGACCTCCGGCACCGGCAGCTTGACGTTCGCCGCGCCGCCCGAGGCCTTGCCCGCGTTCCAGATCTCCGCCGACTTCAGGAACGTCGAGGACGGGATGCCGTCGCTGACCTTCTCCAGCGGAAGCTTGGTGTACGCGCCGGCCGCGTCCGTGCGCCAGCCCCAACGCACCGAGCCGTAGTACGTCCCCGCCTGGGTGCCCTTGGTGGCGAGCGCCGTGGTCTCGAAGATCTGGCGCGAGTTCTTGTCGCTGCGCGACGTCCGCGGCGTGTCGTCGAGCTTGGCGTCCTGCTTCTGCTGACCGGCCGCGTTCTTGTAGTGCCAGCCGTGCTGGCCGAAGAACGCCCTCGCCGGGTCGGTCAGGCTCGTGCTCGTCGCGTTCTCGACGGCGTAGAGCGGGTTCGGGTTCGTCGAGGACTGGTCGATGTGCGCGCTCTCGTCCGTCTCGCCCGCGCCCGTGTTCAGCGGCTTGGCGTCCGCCGCCGGGATCGCGCGCGAGGCGGCCGCGGGCAGGATGTTGGGCGAGCCGCCTTTGTAGCTCTGCGCCGTCTGCGTGAGCCCGATCAGCTCCGCGTCGACCGTCGCGTTCGGCTTGAACTTGAGCTTGATGTCCACGCCGCGCCACCCGTCCGCGGCCGGTCGTTTGGTGCCGTTGCCGTCGATGTCCTTCGTCGCGTCGTACTGGTCGGTGGACCAGTCGCCGCCCGAGGTCGCGACGCGCGCCAGCGCCCGCATGCGCGAGCGCAGCAGCCGCGCCGGAGACGGTTGCGGGAGCGGCTGCCGCCCGGTCCGCTCCTGCGCCGTACGCGCCAGTGCCCGGGCGAGCGAGTGGTCCGCCTGCGCCGCGTTCGGGAGGAGCCCGCTGACCGCCGCATTCCCCGCGGAGCGCTGCATCGCGAGGATCGAGCCGGGATCGAATCCGCGGGCGACCTCACCCGGACCGGCTGCCTCCGGCGCTACCTCCGGAGCCGCATTTCCTGCGTGGTGCTCGTCCTGGCGCCGCTCCACCAGCCGAGCCTAATCCACGTGGGGAGGGCCGGGCAACCCGTGATTTCCGGTGCGTCAGGGGCGGGCGGCGACCGCTTCGACCTCGAACAGGATGTCCGGCATGGCCAGGGCGGCGACGCCGATCACGGTCTGGGTGGGTGGGGTGCCGTTGCTGCCGGCCCCCACGGCCTGGCCGATGATCCCGAGCTTCTCGAAGTCCGGGTTCACGACGTAGGTCCGGAGCTGGACGACGTGGGTGAGGTCGAGGTCGTGGGCCGCGAGGGCGACGCCCAGGTTGCGGAACGCCTGCTGCACCTGCCCCGCGAAGTCGGTCGAGACGACCATGCCGTCCGTGCCTGATCCGTACTGACCCGAGACGAGCACCAGCTCCGCGCCGGCCGGGATGGTGGCGGTGTGGCTGTAACCGAACGGGACCGGATCGTGCAGGCCCTCGGGGTTGACGATGGTGTGGGTCATGTCGTCCTTTCGTGAGTGAGCGCGAACGCGAGCTGGGCGAGCACGACGTCGCGATAGTCCGTGGGCTGCGGCGTCAGGTGGCCGAGGACGACCGGGTAGAGCAGGCCGACGATGTGCGCCACGGTGACCTCGACGATCGCGGTCGTGTCGAAGCGCGGGGTGAACGCGCCGCTCTCGATGCCGCGCCGCACGGCGTCGGCGAACGGCGCGCGGTACTGCTCCGCCAGCGCGGCGGCGCTCTCCTGCAGCTCGCTGTCGTGGGCGGCGGCGGTCCAGAACTCCATGAGCATCCGCCACGTGACGATGTCGGTGGACAGACCGCGATCGACCATCGCCACCAGCTGCTGCCACGGGTCGTCGAACTGCGCCGCGAACTCGTCCATGGCCGTCACCGCGACGGAGGTGGCGCGCTGGAACGCCTCGATCAGCATGTCCTCGCGGGAGCCGAAGTAGCCCTGAAGGGTGCTGACCGCCACGCCCGACACCTCCGACACGTCGACGAACCGCGTGCCGGCGTAGCCCCGTTCGGCGAGCACCGCGGCCACCTGGTCGAGCACCAGCGTGCGCCGCTCACCACCCGCTCGACGTGTCCTCATGCTCATACCGTATCAAGATACGGTACGGAATTACCGGATGGCTTGATCCTTCACGCGAGCACCGATCGCCTCGGCCGGCTCGGTTTCGGTGAACAGCCCGATGTCGTCGCGGACGAAGGTGCGGAAGCCGACGTCGTCGGGCGCCTCGTGCGCGCGGAAGATCAGCTCGTCCGGGAGGTCGTCCTCGAGCGCGAGCGTCTCGAGCGTCGTGACGCTGTACGCGCCCTCCCACTCCTCGCCGCCCCACTCGGCGGGCACGCCACCCCAGAGCGTCGCGGGATCGATGGACTCGGCGACGAGTTGCCAGTCGGTCCGGTCGGCCAGGAACTTGCCGAACCACTGCGCGTAGAGGCTCGCCTCGTCGCGCAGCACTCGAGTGACCGGTGACGTCTCCGGCCCGTCCGTCAGCCGCTCCGCCTTCATGGTGCGCATGCCGCCGACCTTGTGGCCCGCGCCGCGCAGCTTGGCCGTTGTCAGGAAGCCGGCGAACTGCCACCGCTCGACCGGCCTCAACGCGATCCACCCGAGCGGGTCCGGCACGCGAAGCATCGGCATCAGCTCGACGACGTCGAGCCACAGGTCACCGGGCCGCGACGTCGCCGGGAGCACCGGGCCGACCCACGCGCGACGGCCGTCGGAGGTCTCGGTCGGGCGGACGCCGCTGCCGGTCCAGTCCATCAGCAGCTCGGCCTCGAGCCCGTGCCCGGCGCGCTGGAGCGCGGCGACGAGATCACTCTGCCCGTCCCGGTGCCGGAGGAACGTCGCGTACGCCTCGGTGATCGTCAATCAGGTGCGCTTGGTCTCGAAGACGCGGCGCGCGCCGATGCCGGGCCAGCCTTCGTCCGCGCCGCCGACGTACAACTCCGAGGTGATCGGCCAACGCGCGGGCAACGTCTCGTTGTCGAGCAGGGCGTCGAGGTCGCCGATGACGTCCTCGACGTCCTCGCGCTCCGCCTCCCCGATCGTGCTGAACGCGAAGTGCACGACGAGCCCGGCCGGGGTCACCTCGGCCGCCACGGCGTTCAGGGTGGGGCCCACGAGGCCGAGCATCGACTGCACGAGATGGAGCACGACGACGTTCTCGAGTGTCTTGTGCGAGTCGTCAAGCAGCGCCATCGGACAGAGGTCTCCTCGGGTTAGGGTGCCGGAGCGGTGGGCACGACACTCACCCTAGAAGTGCCCTTGATCAGGAAGGTGGTCGTCGGCTGGTTCGGGTACCCGGCCGACACGTTGACGTTGGTTCCGGTCACGCCAGGGACGCGGACCTTGATGTGGCCGGCGCGCGTGGAGGCCTCGATGATCTCAGCCGTGCCGTCGTGGAAGGCGTCCAAGACCTTCTGGGCGTCGTCAGCGGAGTTGAAGTAGCTACCGCCCTGCCCGGTGCCGTACTCGCGCGAGCCCTGGACGTGCCGTCCCTGCCGCTGCGGAGCGATCCGGTTGGCGATAGAGGCGCGCTCGACGGTGTTCCCGGCCGAGTCGGTGGCGAGTGCAGGCGCTTGCTGTGGCGCCGCCGGCTTCGGAGCGGGCTTCGGTGCCGGGACGGGCTCCGGCGCGGCCGCCGCGGGCTTGGGCGCGGGGGTCGGTTCCGGGGTCGCCGCCGCCGGCTTGGGCGCGGGGGTCGGTTCCGGGGCGGCGCCCGTCGGCGCGCGGCCCGGAACCCGCGGGCCCCGGACGTTGTCGATGCCGCGGCGGACCGCCTGGCCCGCGCGCGTACCGGCGTTCGCGACCGCGCGGAACGGGGCCGAAAGCACGCGACCCGGCCCGGAGGCGAGTGCGCGGCGGCCCGCGGCACCGACACGGCTCGCGAGGCCCTTCGCGCCCTGCGCGACGGCAGCGACGCCGCGGCCGAATGCGCTCTGCGCGACGCGTGAGCCCGCGCGACCGGCGAACGAGCTGGCGATCCGCGGCGCGACCTTGGCTGCGACCTTCCCGCCGACCTTGCCGAGCACCGAGCCGACGCCCGGGATCATGCCGAACGCGCCGCCGACCAGCATGGCCGTGCCGAGGCCCTCGTTCCAACTCTTGCCCGCCGCCAGGTTGGACGTGATCTGCCCGGCGCCGGCGCTGACCGCGCCGATGATCGCGCCGGCCACGACGAGCACGGCGAGGCCGGAACCGAACGTCGCGATCACGAACGCGGTGAGCGCGACGGCGACGATCAGACTCACCCAGAAGCCCGGGTCCGTGAGCATCTTGGTCACGAACTCGAACGCCGCCTTGAGCTTCTCGGCGATCCACTTCGCGGCGCTGACGATCTTGCCCCACAGGCCCTTCGGCTTCTCCGGCTCCTTCGTCGCCTCCGCGTTGACCTTCGCCTGGCCCTGGGAGACCTTGCCCGAGTTGTCGCCGGGGACCTTGGCCGTGCCGCCCTGGACCTTGGACGCGTGCGCGTCCATCTCGCCCTTGGTCGTGCTCAGGCCGGAGGTGAACTTCTGCTTGACCTTGCCGACGCCCGTCTTGACCTTCTGGCCGTACTGGGTGACGGTGTGGTTGCCGGTCGTCGCGGCGCCCGTGGCCGTGCTCTTGACCTGGGTGGAGACGCTCCCGGCGACGCCCGTCGCGGACTTCGACGCGCCACCCGCGGTGGAGGCGGCGGAGGAGCTGGCCGAGGAGGCCTGCGAGCCGAGGCCGGACTTCGCGCTCTTGGTCGCGCCGGACGCGGCGCCCGCCGCGTCCTTGGCGGTCTTGCCCGCGGCGACGATGCCCTGGCTGGAGACCTGCTTGAGGCCGCCCTTGAGCTCGGCCGCGATCTGGCCCGCGTCCTCCTTGAAGATGTAGGCCTTCTTGACCAGCTTGCGGACCTGCGCCGCGTTGCCTTTGAGGGCCTTCGTCGCGGCGCCGTTCTGCGCTTTGACGGCCGCGGACGCGCCCTTGCCGATCTGCGCGATGCTCGCCTTGGTCGACGCGACGGCGGTCGAGATGCCCTTGGTGGCGCCCGACTGCTGGGCACTGAGGGACTTCGTCGTCTGGCCCTGAACCTGGGTGAGCGAGGACTGGCCGCTGCTGACGCCCTTCTTGACCGCGGATGTCGCCGACGTCTTGACGGCGTTGATCGCCGACATCGCGCCGGGCAGGGTCTGCTTGATCGCCTGGGAGGCCTCGCGGCCCTTGGCCTGGAAGGTGGAGCCGATCTTCGAGCCCTGGCTCTTGACGCCGGAGACGACCTGGGCGCCCTGCTCGTTGACCTTGCCCGCCGTCTCGCCCGAGACCTTGGAGGCGACCTTCGCGTTGCCTTCGGCCGCGGCCTCGTTGACGCCGCCGCCACCGCCGGACTGACCCTGAACCGCGCCCGCGGTGGAGCTGATCGAGCCTTGGACCTTGCCGGAGGTCGCGTTGACCGCGGCGGTGCCCTGCTGCCCGGCCTGCTGGCCCGCCTGCGTCGCCTCGGTCGCGCCTTCGTTGGCGGCGCTCTGCGTCTTGGCTTTCGCCTGGCCGTGCCAGCTGGTGACCTGTGAGGAGGCCGCCGAACCCGCGGACGTGACCTTCGCCTTGGCGCCGCTGACCGCCGCCGTGACCTGGCCCTGCGCGCGCTGGAACGCGCCCCTGACCACGCCCATCTGCTGCGTGCCGGCCGCCGTGACGTCGCGGCTCTGCTTGGCGACCTGCTGGCTGATCGCGGCCGCCGTGCGTGTCGCCGCGCCCTTGAGCTTGGTGGTCTCGGCGCCGGTGGCCTCGGTGAGCGCGGCCTCAACCGCCCGGCGACCTTCCTTGAGGCTCTGACGGAGACGCTTGCGCTCAGCCCGCAGCTGTCGACGCTCGGCCCTGCGCTCCGCGGCTGCCGCGGCCGCTGCGGCCACCTCGGCCGCCGACTCCGCTTCGGCCCCGGCCTCCTCGGTGCTCGTGGTGCTTGACGGCGCCTCTGCCGCGGCGGCGGGCGCGGACTCGTCCTCTTCGACGAGTTCGTCGGGGTCCTCTTGGAGCGGGTTGTACCCGTCCTCGTCAGCTTCGCCCTCGGGGCTCTCGACCTCGGCCTCTGCGCTCTCCGCCTCGCCACCCTCAGCGACCGCCTCGGCCTCTGCGCCTTCCGCTTCCGCCTCGCCTGCCGCTTGCTCGCCCTCCACGGCGACCGCCTCCGCGGGCGTCTCGGCAGCCGCCCCCTCGGCCTCGGACGCCTCGGTCGCGGGCGCGTCCGACCCGGGCTCCTTCGCTTCGGCGACTTCACCCGCGGGATCAGCCGCCGTCGCCGCTGCGGGCCGGACGCCGGGCGAGGCGCCCGAACCCTCGGCGCCCATTTCGGGTTCGCCGGCCACCGGCGCGGTCGGCCCACTCGCCGCCGCGCCGTCGGCCTCAGCCGGACCGGCGACCGCCGCGCCAGGCGGCGGGGCGGCGGCGGCCGGGGTTGGAACGGCAAGGCGGAGGCCCAG
>JAPDDQ010000109.1 GCA_027587225.1 Solirubrobacter taibaiensis | reverse complement strand
TTATTATTCAGAAGCTACGAATACTTTTTTAAATCCATTGATTGCTGCTGCAAATTTGTCGTCATCCGCAAGTTTCTTAGTTGTGCGGATTTCTTCTAATAAGTCAGTCGCATTAGAATCTAACCAAGCATGGAATTCTTCTTCAAAACGAGTGATATCTACTACTGGGATATCATCTAGGAATCCACGTGTTAAAGCGTAAAGAATGATAACTTGTTTCTCTACACGTAACGGTTTGTGTAATCCTTGTTTTAATACCTCAACAGTACGAGCACCACGGTTTAATTTCGCTTGAGTTGCTTTATCAAGGTCAGAACCGAACTGAGCGAACGCTTCTAACTCACGGTAAGATGCAAGGTCAAGACGAAGTGTACCTGATACTTTACTCATTGCTTTAATCTGAGCAGATCCACCTACACGAGATACAGAAGTACCCGCATCGATCGCTGGACGTACGCCAGAGAAGAATAGGTCAGATTGTAAGAAGATTTGTCCATCCGTAATAGAAATTACGTTTGTTGGGATGTATGCTGATACGTCCCCTGCTTGTGTTTCGATGAAAGGTAGTGCAGTTAAAGAACCGCCGCCTTTTGCATCACTTAATTTTGCTGCACGCTCTAATAAGCGAGAATGTAAGTAGAATACATCCCCTGGATAAGCTTCACGACCTGGAGGACGACGTAATAGTAATGACAGCTCACGGTAAGCCGCTGCTTGTTTTGATAAGTCATCATATACTACTAATACGTGTTTACCATTGTACATGAACTCTTCACCCATTGTTACACCAGCGTAAGGAGCTAGGTATAATAATGGAGCTGGTTGAGAAGCAGATGCAGTTACAACGATTGTGTACTCTAATGCACCGTGCTTACGTAGTGTTTCTACTACGTTACGTACAGTTGATTCTTTTTGTCCGATAGCTACATAGATACAAATCATATCTTCATCTTTTTGGTTAATGATTGTATCAAGTGCAACTGCTGTTTTACCAGTTTGACGGTCACCGATGATTAACTCACGTTGACCACGGCCAATTGGTACAAGAGCATCGATCGCTTTAATACCTGTTTGAAGTGGCTCATGAACAGATTTACGATCCATTACACCTGGTGCTGGACTTTCGATTGGACGAGTGTTTGTTGTATTGATTGGGCCTAAACCATCAACTGGTTGACCTAATGGGTTTACAACACGACCAATTAGTTCTTTTCCTACCGGTACTTGCATGATGCGACCAGTACGACGAACTTCGTCACCTTCACGGATTTCTGTGTAAGGTCCTAAAATGATAATACCTACGTTGTTTTCCTCTAAGTTTTGTGCTAGTCCCATAACGCCGTTAGAGAACTCTACAAGTTCACCAGCCATAACGTTATCAAGACCATGAGCACGCGCGATACCGTCACCAACTTGGATAACTGTACCAACATCACTAACTTCGATTTCAGACTGATAGTTCTCGATTTGTTGCTTTATCAGTGCGCTAATTTCTTCAGCTCTGATGCTCATGTGCTTCACCCCTATCTATTCTTCATTAATTCACGCTGAATACGTGCTAATTTTCCTTGTAAACTTCCGTCATAAATGCGATTTCCAATGCGTACTTTAATTCCGCCTAGTAAATCTTCATCTACAACATTTTTCACGCGAATTGC
>JAPDDQ010000108.1 GCA_027587225.1 Solirubrobacter taibaiensis | reverse complement strand
GTTGGACCTAAAGATTACAGAACTTAGTAAGCAAATACTTTCTTAACTTCTGTGATTTATCACAGTTTACTACGCACCGACGAGGTGGTAGTTAATCATTAACAGATTAGAAAATTGAGTCTGAAATAAATTGTTCAAACTCGATTAAATAGGAAGATAACAAGTAATTGTTAAATTAATATTTAATCTGAGAACTAGCAAAAACACTGAATCAAGCGTTTTGGTATATGAATTTAGATTGAAGCTGTATGGTGATTAAATTCACAGACAACAAACCAGTAGCAATTAAGTTTGCAACGATAACACTCACTTGTATGTGTTAACGACTGTTTGGGGTTGTATAGTCAAGTAATTAAGTGCATGTGGTGGATGCCTTGGCAGTCAGAGGCGATGAAAGACGTGATAGCCTGCGAAAAGCTCCGGGGAGGCGGCAAATATCCTTTGATCCGGAGATTTCTGAATGGGGGAACCCACCCGCTATAAGGCGGGTATCATAAACTGAATACATAGGTTTATGAAGCGAACGAGGGGAAGTGAAACATCTCAGTACCCTTAGGAAAAGAAATCAATTGAGATTCCCTTAGTAGCGGCGAGCGAACGGGGAGCAGCCCATTAAGTTATGTGTGTTTTAGTGGAACGCTCTGGGAAGTGCGAACGTAGAGGGTGATATTCCCGTACACGAAAGGGCACACATAATGATGACGAGTAGGGCGAGGCACGTGAAACCTTGTCTGAATATGGGGGGACCATCCTCCAAGGCTAAATACTCCTGACTGACCGATAGTGAACCAGTACCGTGAGGGAAAGGCGAAAAGAACCCCTGTGAGGGGAGTGAAATAGATCCTGAAACCGCATGCATACAAGCAGTGGGAGCCGACTTGTTCGGTGACTGCGTACCTTTTGTATAATGGGTCAGCGACTTATATTCAGTAGCGAGGTTAACCGAATAGGGGAGCCGTAGAGAAATCGAGTCTTAATAGGGCGTTTAGTTGCTGGGTATAGACCCGAAACCAGGCGATCTATCCATGAGCAGGTTGAAGGTTGGGTAACACTAACTGGAGGACCGAACCCACTGTCGTTGAAAAGCCAGGGGATGACTTGTGGATAGGGGTGAAAGGCTAATCAAGCCTGGTGATAGCTGGTTCTCCCCGAAAGCTATTTAGGTAGCGCCTCGGACGAATACCATTGGGGGTAGAGCACTGTTTCGGCTAGGGGGTCATCCCGACTTACCAAACCGATGCAAACTCCGAATACCAATGAGTACTATCCGGGAGACAGACTGCGGGTGCTAACGTCCGTAGTCAAGAGGAAAACAATCCAGACCGCCAGCTAAGGCCCCAAAATCATAGTTAAGTGGGAAACGATGTGGGAAGGCATAGACAGCTAGGAGGTTGGCTTAGAAGCAGCCACCCTTTAAAGAAAGCGTAATAGCTCACTAGTCGAGTCGGCCTGCGCGGAAGATGTAACGGGGCTAAAACTATGTGCCGAAGCTGCGGATTTGACATTAGTCAAGTGGTAGGGGAGCGTTCTGTAAGCCGATGAAGGTGTATTGAGAAGTATGCTGGAGGTATCAGAAGTGCGAATGCTGACGTGAGTAACGACAAAACGGGTGAAAAACCCGTTCGCTGAAAGACCAAGGGTTCCAGTCCAACGTTAATCGGGGCTGGGTGAGTCGACCCCTAAGGCGAGGCCGAGAGGCGTAGTCGATGGGGAATGGGTTAATATTCCAATACTTCTCTGTAATGCGATGAGAGGACGGAGAACGTTAAGTCA
>JAPDDQ010000107.1 GCA_027587225.1 Solirubrobacter taibaiensis | reverse complement strand
AACAAGAGCGGTTAAAACAGTTAAAAGCTCAAAAACAAGCTGCTGTAGCTCGTGAACGTTCTAAGCAAAAAGAGTTAGAACGAAAGAATGATACAAGACGTAAGATTTTAATCGGCTCTTGTATGTTAAAAATCGTCGAAAATGACACTGTTGCTCATGAAAAGTTAATGGCTCAACTCGATAAATACTTAACCGAAAATCGAGATAGAGAATTATTTAATCTTCCATTAAAGGAGTGAGTGATGCCTGATTTAATTCAGTTAGAATATCTACAAGAAAAATTACAGCAGCTTTTAGCGGAATCATTATTTGCAATTTATCTTTATGGTTCAGCTGTTGACGGTGGTTTAGGGCCAGAAAGTGATCTTGATGTACTGGTCGTGGTCACTCAACCATTAACTTCTGCTTTACGTGAGCAGCTTGCACAAGAATTACTAAAAATTTCACAGCCTGTTGGGGAATTACAAAGGCCATTAGAAGTTACTATTTTATTAAAAGATGAGATTCAGTCTGGAATTTATCCTTTAAGTTATGAAATGCAATTTGGTGAATGGCTGCGTGAAGAGCTTAAAGAAGGTGGAATATTGAGCTCACAGAAAGACCCAGATATTAGTATATTGCTTAGAAAAGCGAGATCTCATCATACAGTTTTATTTGGGCCAGCTTTAAACCAATGGGCACCTGAAATTTCTGATCAAGAACTATGGCAAGCAATGTCTGACACTTATCCCGAAATTGTAGCGCATTGGGATGAGGATGCAGATGAAAGAAACCAGATTTTAGCTTTATGCCGGATCTATTTTAGTTTAGTGATGAAGGATATTGCTTCAAAAGACAATGCTGCACGATGGGTTATGTCTCAGCTTTCTGATGAGCAGAAATTCGTATTGCAGCGACTTATACAGGAATATAGAGGGGAAATCGGCAAACAAAATTGGCAAGAGGAGCATTATGCTTTGCAGCCTATTGTCAATTTTTTGAGTTCAAAAATTGAAGAGCAGTTTGAGCAGAAAAGAAATCTGATCACATAATAATTTTTTGATTCTGGCTTTATGTCATGGCTTTTGATGAACTCAGCAACGTTCGCTGAAGCGATTGTAAATAGCTTCAGGCAGGCTGCATCTACCGCCAGTGGCTACAGTCTGCTTACACCCTCAGATTTTTTTGTGAACGGCTGGAAGATCGTCCAAGAGATTTTAAACTCGGTAAGTGCTTGGTCGCCTATTGATTCATTGGGGATGCTGATTGCTTCAATCATTATCATGATTGCATTTGCCTTGATTTGTGCGTTCTTGGTTTTGGCGTTGGTTGAAATGTATATCGTGGTGTCAGCTAGTGTCTTAATGATGGGGTTTGCAGGTTCGCAATGGACGAAAGACTATGCCTTGAAAACTATTCAATATGCTGTTTCAGTCGGTGCAAAAATATTTATCTTACAATTGATTGCAGGTCTTGGACTTACTTTTATCCAAGAGTGGGCTACGGGCTTTAATGTTGAAGACAATGTAAGTTTGGTCGGTATGATTGGCTGTAGTGTGGTACTGCTGGCATTAACCAAAATTGTGCCTGATATGCTCCAAGGTGTGATTAACGGTTCATCTATTGGAAGTGGTGCTGCTTTAACTTCTGCCCTACGTGCTGTGGCTGCTGCGACAGCTGGCGCTGCTGCTGGTGCAGCTGGTGCGTCTATGGCTACAAAAGGCGCTGGAGCGTTGGCAAGTGAACAGCTTAAAACGGCACAAGCAACTGGCACAGGCCCATCGAGTGCAATGGGTAAAGCTGGTTTTATGGCTGGTAATATGGCCATGAATATGAGTTCTGCTTTAAAAAGTGACCTTGGTAGTCGTTTAAGTGGTTCTACGACTGGTGGACGTATGGCTGGCTCGATGATGAATAAAGCAAACGAGCTACGGTCAAAACGATCTAAAAGCAATCAGGATGAAAACAGTATCTCATACGGCGAGACAGATTTTTTCTGATTATTCGCATTTGTTTAGTTCTT
>JAPDDQ010000106.1 GCA_027587225.1 Solirubrobacter taibaiensis | reverse complement strand
GTCTTCTTCCGTCGCGCCAAGCAGCAGCTCAACCAGACGCAGATCACGGCCAGCGGCGCCGGCGTCGGCCACTGCCACGCCTTCTCTGGGCTCCGCGCCCGCGTCGGCCGCCGCGCCTTCGCCTGCCGCGTCTGGTCAGGCCAGCGTCGAGACCGCCATCCCCGCCTCGCGCGCGGCGCGCGTCGGAGCCGTGCCCGCCGAGGTCCCGGGCACCGCGCTCGCGGCCGGCGGCTACCAGGCCGCGCGCGCCGACCTGAAGGCCGATCTGTCGCGCGCCGTCGAAGCGCTCTCGCACGCCCACGAGACCGAGCAAGTGGCCGACAGCGCGGTCAAGGCCCTCCTCTCCGGCGCTCAGTCCGACCTGCAGGCCGAACGCGCGGCCCGCGCCGCCGACTTGTCGGTGCTCGGCGCGCAGAGCCAGCTCTTCGCGCTCCGCGCCGAGTTGGACCGTGCCCGCGCGGAGATCACGCAGCTCCGCACCGCGCTGGAGAGCGAGCGCCTCGCCCGCGTCGCCGCCGAGGCCGCGCTCGGCGCGCCCGTCCCGCCAGGTGACCTGACCGAGCTCGCGTCCCAACAGACCGAAGTCACGGCGTCCGCGCCGCGCCGCTCACCCGAGGAGGCCGATCGCCTCGTCGCCGCCCTCGAAGCCGCGGCGAACTCCCTCCGCGCCACCGTCCCCTCGCCGACCGCGGACGACGCGGACGGGGTGAGGTCGGAAAGGTCCGCTCAGCGCACGTTTGCGACCGCACCCCCGTCGCCCGAGCCTCGGGCGGCCGAGGTTGCCGCGCCCACCCAGCCCGTGTCGTCCGACGAAGCTGCCTTGCCGGACGAGAGACCCGCCGACACCGCTGTGCCGTCCGGGCTCGCCGCGCCGGCGGATGGCGCCGCCGGTTCCACTCTTGCCGCGCCGGTCCACGTCGACGCGCCTGCCGACCTCCCCGCCCGCGCCGAAGACCCCACGACGGCCGACGATGCCGCGCCGGTCGGCCTCGCCTCGCCCGACACGCGCGTCGTCGATCACCGTCCGATGATCGTCGCGACGGTCGCTGCTCGTGCCGCCGCGGAGGCGGCTCGGCAGGCGCTTGCGCCCATCGTGGCGCCCGCCCCCGGGTTGCGCCGTGCACTGCTCACGCTCGCACGCGAGGAACCCGTGACGGCCGGGGCGCTCATCGCCGGCCTGCTGCCCGCTCAGGGCGCGATCCTCGAGGAACCGCTGTCCTACGACCTCACGGTGCGCGGCTACGGGACCTTCGCGGTCACGGTCGGGCACGGCGGGGCCGAGGTGCAGCGGCTCACCAAGCGCCGCCCGCGGAAGGAAGCCGCGTTCCACGTCGCGGGCGAGCCGCTGGTCCTTGCGCAGCTCCTCGCCGGCGAGCGTAAGCGTCTCGGGCGGTTCAGGCCGAGCGCGCGTGTCACCGGTCGGCGCAGGCGCGCCCGGGCCGCGCTGGGCGTGATCCCCGCGTCCACCCTCAGCCTCGCCGAAGCGGTCAAAGCCGGCGCCCGGCTGGAACCCGCGCTGGTCTACTCCGCGCTGCCGTACGCGGTCTCGCCGGAGTGGACGAGGGGCCACGTGTTCACGGTCGCGCAGGAGATCCGGGAACTCGGCCCACGCGCCTGGTACGTCACCGCGCGTGACGGCGTGCGCCTGAGCGTCGTCGAGTACGCGGCGGGCGCGGCCGCGGACGCCACCGTGACGATGTCGCGCGCGGCGTTCGATCGGTTGCTCAAGGGCGAGTCGCCGGTTCCGGGTGACCTGCCGGTCATTCGCGGCAACCGCGAAGCGGTCGCCACGCTCAAACGCTGGACGGATCTCGCCCGTAACGAACCTCGCGCATAGAGCGAGGTTCGTCGCACCCAGGCGGCAGAGGTAACGAAGGGTTCGCCAGGCGAAGAGTTCGTCGCACTTCCGCGACCCGGCGCGAGGCGGGGGGCGGCGAGGCGGCGACCGCGCGTGCGGCGCGGAATGGCGCGGCGAGGCGCGGGGTGGCGCGGCGAGGCGCGGGTGGCGCGGCGAGGCGCGG
>JAPDDQ010000104.1 GCA_027587225.1 Solirubrobacter taibaiensis | reverse complement strand
AAGATAAACGTTGCTATATTGCAAGATAAACGTTGCTATATTGCAAGATAAACGTTGCTATATTGCAAGATAAACGTTGCTATATAAAGTCTGAAACCATTGCTATATAAGGATTTCAGTCACCCTAAAAATTAAAAAAAATAAAAAAATTAAAAAAGAGGGGAGGGGTCAAAATTGCCCTATGTACTCGCTAAAGCTCGTACTTTATTGAAGCTCGCAAGCTCGCTTCGAGGGGCAATTTTTCGGTTAATCCTGTTTGTGAAATCTAAAAGCAAAAGCAACTATGAATTCGCTTCGCTCATAAGGCTTTATGCTCGCTTCGCTCGGTCTAGGTGCAGATTTCAACATGAAAATATAGATTTTCTAGGGTTCAAGTCATTTAAAAGCGGTTTTTCAGAGGGTCGAGGGTCGAATATTGCTAGTTCGCTCGTAGACACTCGCTCTGTAAAACCATGTATTGTTTAGATAATTTTAATAAACACCAAAAAGAATAGGTATATCTATGGTGCAAAATCATATATTTTGCACCATAGATATACCTATCTTGAACGTGGTCTATTCCGCTTTTCGGCTTCAAGCATCTTGTTGGCTTCTTCATGCTTACCTTGTTCACGCAAGGCTTTACGTGCAAAAAATGCCTGTTTTTCTTGTTCTTGTATGGCTTTGGCTTCTTGTTTTCGTTTTTCCTGTTCGGCTAACTTCCGTTGTTGTTCTCGCTCAAGATAATTTCTTGCTCGGTCATATTTAGCTTTTAGGTTTGGATTAGCCTTGTTTACAGTCAGTTTTGCCCGATCTGTATAGCGTTCAGGCTCAAATCGAGGGGAGTTATTCCTCAATTCTCGTTCTTGTTCTTCCAGCTGGTTCAACTGCTTCTGAATTTCAGCATTTGCTGTATCCCATTTTCCGCCAAAAAACAGGGGTCTTTTTCCTAGTTCTTCTTTTTGGTGTTTAATATCGCTTTTAGATAGCTCTATTTGCTCCAAAACAGCGTTTATTTGCTCGATTTCTGTTTTTTGGATAGATGACGCTATGTTTTTCGCTTCTGTGGCTATAGCGTCGTTATATTGCGAAATAACGCTATATGCAATTTTGGTTAATTCTTCAGGGGAACGTTGTTCCTGGTCTTTTTCTTTTTGGCGTTGTTCCTGGTCTAAATTTTCCCTGGTCTGTTCCAAGTCATGAACAAGGCGTTCTGTGGCTAAAATTTCTTGCTCAAGTCCTTTAATTAATTGGCGTTCTGTATTTCTAGCCTTAATCGCATCGTTACTTAAACTGATTTCAGTGTCCTTGCCCTGTCTGCGAAGTTGGGTAATTGTAGAACCCTCATGCTGTGTGGCTTCTAAATCTAAACCTTGCTCTTTGTAGCTGCGGTGATCGACACGCTCATGGCTGCCAACCTGTTCAAGAAATTGATTGCAGAGTTCCGCAAACTGTTGTCTCCAGTGTTCGACTTCTTGTTTGCCGTTGTCGTTAAATTCTCTCGTTTTTTTATCAAGGTCGCCTTGTTGGTTAATGCTGCGTGTAGTGAGCATGATGTGGGCGTGATAGTTGCGGTCATCACTTCCGCCTGCGGTATGTGGGGCATGAATGACTGCATCAACAACGACCTTATGACGTTCTACAATTTTTCCGCATAGCTCATTGAGCATCTTCTCTCGTTGTTCTTGGTTTAATTCACAAGGAAATGCAACTTCAAATTCTCTTGATAATTGAGAGTTTTTTCTAGTTTCAATGGTTTCGACCGTATTCCAAAGCGTTTCCCGATCTAATAATTCTTTTTTGGTGTTTTCAGGCGCATAGATATTTTTAAATTCTATGCCTGTTTTCTTCGTGTAATCCTGCTCTTTTCCATAGCGTTCATCTTTCAATTTTTCCCCTGATCTATATGCAGCACACGCAACAGCACTTCGACCATCTGATCGACTAATATTTTTTACTGAAAAGTGAAAAATAGCCACGATGTAAAGTCCCATTGACAAGTATTTTTAAAAAAAAATTGAAAATTTTTTTTCGGGGTTAAGGGGTGTCCCCTTACGCACTCCAAACTTTAGTTTGGGAAAGTGCGCCCTTCGGGAAAACCCACAACAATCATATAGCAACTTGAAAGC
>JAPDDQ010000103.1 GCA_027587225.1 Solirubrobacter taibaiensis | reverse complement strand
CGCGAGTGCCTCGCCGCCCTGCTGGGCGAGGTGGCCGGAGCGCAGGACGGCCGCGGTGGTGGCGGCGGCAAGCGGATCGCGCGCGGCGCGCGCTTCCCGGACAACGACGAGGACCTGCAGCTCAAGGGCTGGGAGCCCGAACCGGTCAAGCAGGTCGTCGAGGAGGAGCGTGAGCGGCGCCGGTCGATCCGGGAGGGCCGGAAGGTCGTCGCGGCCGCGATCACGGAGGCCGCAGCCGACGAGGGCAAGCGCCTGAAGGCCGCGGCCACGCGGGCGACGCAGGCCATCTCGCAGACCGTCGCCAAGCAGCAACGCGACGTGACCGCCGCGGGCACGGCCAGCCAGGGCGTGCTCAAGACCGCGTTCGGGAGCGCGCGCACCAGGGTCGCGGGCGCGGCGGCTGCCGCTCGCGGCAAGGTCACGTCCGCCGGCGGCACCGCCACGGGCCAGATCAGCACGTGGCAGGGCGCCGCGAAGGGCAAGGCCAAGACGGCGGTGACCGAGGCGTCGACCGAGGCCACGCAGGCCGGCACGCAGTTCGGTCAGCAGGGCAAGGCGGCCGCGGACGCGAGCGGCGCCAAGGTCTCCTCGAACATCAGCTCCACGGCCGGCTCAATCCAGGGTCAGTCCGGCGGTGGCGGCGGCGCCAACGAAGCCGCGGCCGAGGGCAACGCGAAGGTCGCGTCCAAGGTCTCGGGGGAGACGGCGGGCAAGGTCCGCGAGCAGGGCGCATCCGTCACGAGCCAGGTCAAGGGCGAGGGCGCCAAGATCACGCAGCAGTTCCAGGCCAAGGGCAAGGAAGCGGCGGCCGACATCAAGTCGACGCTCCCGGGCGCGGTGTCGGCGATCGGCAACCTGGCCAAGGGCGCTTCCAGCGCGGTCAAGCAGGGCGTCCAGCAGGGCAGCGCGGGCATCGCGAAGGTCCAGTCGGGCGCGAACACCTCACTCTCGGCCCAGCAGGGCGGCGCGCAGAGCGGGATCGCCGGCGCCGTCGGACAGGCGAAGGCGGGCCTGGCGAAGGCGGGCGGCGCCGCACAGGCGGGCGTCAAGCAGCAGAGCTCGGCCGCGACCAAGGCGCTCCAATCACAAGCCAAGCGCCTGAAGGCCCAGTTCAAGCACGCCGCGATCATGCGCGAGGACGCGCCGGAAGCCATCCAGGACGTCAAGCGCGGCCTGAAGAGCCTCAGCTCGCGCGGCATCGTCGGCGCGGGCAAGACCGCCAAGCAGGCCACGCACGCCACCGGGTCCGCCGCGAAGGCGGCGAAGAAGGGCATCGCGGGCCAGGCCAAGACGGCTTCCTCGGGCGCCGCGTCGACGGCCAGCGGCGCCTCGTCCGGCGCGACCAACCTCGCCAGCTCGGCCTCCACCCAGGTCAAGGGCACGGCGACGTCCGCCACGCAGACCGGCGACAAGACCGTCACCCAGTTCGGCAGCAAGGTCAAGCAGACCGGCGGCAAGGTCAAGTCGAAGTTCGCGACGGGCCTGAGCGGGTCCAAGGGCAAGCTCGACGCGACCGCGGCCAAGGTCCAAGGCGGCACGGGCAAGATCCCGGGCGACAACCAGGGCAAGGTCTCTGAGGGCCAGGCCAAGGTCAACGCGGAGGCGTCGAAGGAGCCGCCGAAGGAGGACGGCGGCCTCTGGGGCAAGATCAAGAGCGCCGCGAAGGCGGCGTGGAACGCGCTCAAGGCGGCGTTCGAGTTCGTCACCAAGCTGCTGAGCGACCCCGGCTTCTGGGTCAGCCTCGTCGTCGCCGTCGCGCTCACGGCGCTGGTGATCGGCACGGGCGGCCTCGCCGCGGGCATCGTCGCCGCGATCGTGATCGGCGCCATCTCGTCCGGCGCCGGCCAGGTCGTCTCCAACCTCGCCGCGGGCAAGAAGTGGAACGAAGGCCTCGGCACCGCGATCGCGTTCGGCGCGCTCGGCGGGGCGATCTTCGGCCCGCTCGGTGGCAAGGTCGCGGGCGCGATCGGCTCCAAGATCATGAGCACCGCCGGCGGCAAGGCCGTGAGCGCCGCCGTCACGCGCGTGGGCACGCGTGTGGCCTCGAGTGCCGCGGGCCGCGCCGTCACGGCTGCCGGCCGGGGCGCGGCGACCGCGGCCCGCCGTGGCGCGAGCGCTGTCCGCAGTGGCGCCCGCGCGACGGGTCGCGCAGCGAGCACGGCTGTGCGCCGGGGCGCGACCGCTGTCCGCAACGGCGGCCGGCGGGTCGCGGCCGGCGCCCGCAACGGTGCCCGTCGCGTCGCGGCGGGTGCGCGCAACGCCGTCCGCC
>JAPDDQ010000102.1 GCA_027587225.1 Solirubrobacter taibaiensis | reverse complement strand
GACTGGAAGAAGGACACCTATCCCGTGCTCGCACTGAACGCGCTCCGCATGCTCGTCGCCACCGCCGTTCGCGACGATCTCGCGCGCCGCGCGCGCGAGCGCGCTCGTCAACGGGGCGTAGTGGCCCGCGTCGAACACAGCGACTCGCGCCGCGACCATCTCCGCGTCGTCACCCGCGGCCGGCGCGGCCCGGGCGAGCGTGACGTGTCCGTGCTTGGCCACGTCGTACGTGTGGCGTTGCTCGCACACCAGCGAACGCTCGACTACGCGCAAGGGGCCGTGGCAGACGGGACAGCGGAGCAGCGCGGCGCTGCGCGCGAGCGGCGCCGGAACGTCCATGATCGCGAGCCTAGCGAGTGAGGGCCTGCGGGCTGCGTCGTGGTTGGGGCGACGCAGCCCGCAGGTGGGTCAGTCGACCGGGCGGGGTTCCATGTCGCCCGGCTGCCACCAGCATAGTCCTACGATATGTAGGGATCAAGTTTACCCGGACGAATGTTCAGCCGGGTCTACAAGCCGTAGGACTTATACTGGCGCGGTGTCCGATTCCGGGTCGATTCAGGGCGAACTGCAGGGCCAGGTGATGGCGGCGCTGTGGCGCGTCGGCTCCGGCACCGTGGAGCAGGTGCGCGAGGAGCTCCCACCGCGCTACCAGGGCGCGTACAACACGGTGCAGACCGTGCTCAACCGGCTCGCGACGCGCGGGTTGCTCGAGCGTGAGCGCGAAGGCCGCGGGTTCGTGTACCGCCCCAAGGTGACCGAGGCCGAGTACCTCTCGGGCAGCATCCGGCGTACGCTCGCCGGCGCCTCGAGCGGCGCGCGCCAAGCCGCGCTGGCCAGCATCATCGGCGGCTTGCGCCCCGACGAGCTGTCCGAGCTCGAGGACCTCGCGCGCCAGGCGCGCGACCAGCGCAAGTGACCGCTGCGCTCGTCGTCGCCGCGCTCGTCGCCAGCGCGATCGCGCTGCCGCACGCGCTCAAGCTGGACCGCGCACCGGCGGGCTTCGCGGCCGCGATCTGGCTCAGTGCGCTGCTCCTGCGCGCGCTCGCGGCCATCGGCGCGGCGGTCGCGGCCGAGGTCTATCTGCCTGTCACCGGGCCGCTGGAGCCGTTCGGCGCGTGGTGCGCGGGCGCGCTCTCCAGCCACACGCTCACGGACGCCGTGTTCGCGCTGCCCGCGCTCGCGCTGGCCGGGTCACTCGTCCGCGGCACGGTCGCGCTGCTCCGCGCCAACCGCCAGGTCCAGACGCTCATCCGCGAACACACGGTCGGCGACGGCCCGGGCGGGAGTGTCGTGCTGGGCGACGGCGCTCTGCTCGTGGCAGCCGCCGGGCTGCGCCGCCCGCGGATCGTCGTGTCCGCCGGCGCGCTGCTGACGCTCGACGACGCCGAGCTGCGCGCCGGGCTCGACCACGAGCGCGGCCACATCGCCCTGCGCCACCGCTACCTGCTCGTCGCCGGCGAGCTGGCCCGCGCCGTCGCCCGCTTCGTGCCCGGCACCACGGCCGCCGCCCGCGAGCTGACGTTCGCGCTCGAGCGGCACGCCGACTCCTACGCGCTCTCGCAGCGCCACGAGCCCGCCGTGCTGGCGAGCGCGATCTGCAAGACCGCCCGCGGCACGTTGCGAGCGCCCGCCCTGAGCCTCGGCGGCGGGATCGTCGCTCGCCGCGCCCGGCTCCTGCTCGAAGCCGGCCCGGAGGCGAAGCCGCCCCGCGCGCACCCTGGCCTCGTCGCGCTGGCCCCACTGATGGTCGCGCTCGTCCTCGTCGGCGCGCTCGCCCTCCCGTTCGCCGCCCACGCGGGCTACCACGAGAAGCACCGCCTCGGCACGCCGCACACGTGCCACACCTCAGACGCTACGTAGGCATAGTCGCTACGTCCCTACACTACGTAGGAAGATGGCGGCGATCACCGAGGTGCGCATCACGCAACGGCTCGAACGCGCGCGGGTCATCGCGCTCGCCGCGCCGGACACGCCCGCGCTCGCCGAGCACCTCGGCGCCGCACTGCTGCGCGGAGGCATCACGTGCATGGAGCTCGCGCACCCGGACGCCACGCTCATCCGCGCCGCGCGTCAGCTCGACGACCTGCTCGTCGGTGCGGGCAATGTGCGCACCGTCGAGGACGTCGAGCTCGCCGTCCGCGCGGGTGCCCACTTCGCCACGTCACCGGTGACCAACACGGAGGTCCTGTGGGCCTGCCGTGAGCTCGAGTTCCCGATCTTCCCCGGCGCCGCCACCCCGAGTGAGGTCGAGCGGCTCGCGCTGCTGGGCGTGAGCACGATCCGGATCTTCCCCACCATGCCGCTGGGCGGCGCGGCGTTCGTGCAGGCGCTCGCCACCACGTTCCCCGAGGGCCGCTTCATGCCCAGCGGCGGAATCGGCCCCGAGGCGCTGCGACCGCTCCTCGCGCTCTCGTCGGTGATCGCCGTCGGCACCTCCGGCATCGCGCACCCCGACCTCGTCAAGGCGCGCAACTACGACCGGATCGAGTGGATGGCGCGCGAAGCGTCGCGCGCCATCCACGGCGATAGCCGCCGTCCCCACCAGCAGTCCGGCGATCGCCGCGCCGGCCGCGACGTCCGCGTAGTAGGAGAGGTAGAGGCCGCCGACGCCGCACGCGACGCCCAGCCCGCACGCGCCGGCGATCAACGACGGCACGCGCTGCGTGAACGCGCGAGCCGCCACCGCCGGGGCGATCAGCGCCGCGACCACAAGCAGGTTGCCGAGCGCCTGCACACCGACGAGCACGGCCGCGGTGAGCAGCACGGCGAGCGCGGCCTCCGCCCCGCGCGAGCCTACGCCGAGCGAACGCGCCGCGACCGGGTCGAACCCGTACGTGAGCAGGTACGGGTAGGCGAGCCAGGACCCGATCAGCGCGAACGCCGCCAGGCCGCCCGCGAGCGTGAGGCTCGCCGGGCTCGTGGCCAGCACGTCGCCGAACAGCAGGTTCTGCAGACCCGGCGGCGAGTCGGCCGAGAGCGCGAAGAGCGTCCCGAGCCCGAGCAACGTCGTGATCACGACCGCCACGGCGTTGTCGGCGCCCAGCGCGCGCAGGCGAGCCGCGGCGGCGATCGCCGCCGCCGCGACCACGAGACCGACCGCCCCGCCGAGCGCGAGCGGCACACCGAGCAGCGCAGCGATCACGAGGCCGGGAAACATCCCGTGCGCGAGCGACTCGGCGCTGTACGCGCGCCCGAGCAGCACGATCCAGACCCCGAGCGCGCCGCAGGCGAGGCCGACGAACGCGACCTCGAGCAGCGCCTCGCGCAGGATCGGCTCGCGCCACGGGTCGAGGAGCGCGTCAAGCACGAGCGGGCGCGGCGGCGGGTCGCGAGTCGTCGCGGTGCGGCGCGGCCGCGGCGGCGGGCCGCGAGTCGTCGCGGT
>JAPDDQ010000101.1 GCA_027587225.1 Solirubrobacter taibaiensis | reverse complement strand
GGTCGGAACTTACCCGACAAGGAATTTCGCTACCTTAGGACCGTTATAGTTACGGCCGCCGTTTACTGGGGCTTCAGTTCAGAGCTTCGCTTACGCTAACCCCTCTCCTTAACCTTCCAGCACCGGGCAGGTGTCACCCCCTATACTTCGCCTTACGGCTTCGCAGAGAGCTGTGTTTTTGCTAAACAGTCGCTTGGGCCTATTCACTGCGGCTTTCCGTTAAGAAAGCACCCCTTCTCCCGAAGTTACGGGGTCATTTTGCCGAGTTCCTTAACCAGAGTTCTCTCGCACACCTTAGGATTCTCTCCTCGCCTACCTGTGTCGGTTTGCGGTACAGGCACCTTTTATCTCGCTAGAAGCTTTTCTTGGCAGCGGGGAATCAAAGACTTCGCTCCATAAGGAGCTTCCCCATCACAGCTCAGCCTTCACGATAAGCGGATTTGCCTACTTATCAGCCTAACTGCTTGGACGTGCACAACCAATCGCACGCTTCTTCTATCCTTCTGCGTCCCTCCATTGCTCAAACGATAAAGAGGTGGTACAGGAATATCAACCTGTTGTCCATCGCCTACGCCTGTCGGCCTCGGCTTAGGTCCTGACTAACCCTGAGCGGACGAGCCTTCCTCAGGAAACCTTAGGCATTCGGTGGACGGGATTCTCACCCGTCTTTCGCTACTCATACCGGCATTCTCACTTCTAAGCACTCCACCAGTCCTTCCGGTCTGACTTCACTGTCCTTAGAACGCTCCCCTACCACTGATACCATTGGTATCAATCCGCAGCTTCGGTGGTGTATTTAGCCCCGGTACATTTTCGGCGCAGAGTCACTCGACTAGTGAGCTATTACGCACTCTTTAAATGGTGGCTGCTTCTAAGCCAACATCCTAGTTGTCTAAGCAACTCCACATCCTTTTCCACTTAATACACACTTTGGGACCTTAGCTGGCGGTCTGGGCTGTTTCCCTTTTGACTACGGATCTTATCACTCGCAGTCTGACTCCTAAGGATAAGTCATTGGCATTCGGAGTTTGACTGAATTCGGTAATCCGATGAGGACCCCTAGTCCAATCAGTGCTCTACCTCCAAGACTCTTACACTTAAGGCTAGCCCTAAAGCTATTTCGGGGAGAACCAGCTATCTCCAGGTTCGATTGGAATTTCTCCGCTACCCACACCTCATCCCCGCACTTTTCAACGTGCGTGGGTTCGGGCCTCCATTCAGTGTTACCTGAACTTCACCCTGGACATGGGTAGATCACCTGGTTTCGGGTCTACGACCACGTACTAAACGCCCTATTCAGACTCGCTTTCGCTGCGGCTCCGCCTCTTCAGCTTAACCTCGCACGGGATCGTAACTCGCCGGTTCATTCTACAAAAGGCACGCCATCACCCGTTAACGGGCTCTGACTATTTGTAGGCACACGGTTTCAGGATCTCTTTCACTCCCCTTCCGGGGTGCTTTTCACCTTTCCCTCACGGTACTGGTTCACTATCGATCACTAGGGAGTATTTAGCCTTGGGAGATGGTCCTCCCAGATTCCGACGGAATTTCACGTGTTCCGCCGTACTCAGGATACATTCAAGAGAGAACGAAGTTTCGACTACGGGGTTGTTACCCTCTACGACGGACCTTTCCAGGTCGCTTCGTCTACCTCGTTCCTTTGTAACTCCGTATAGAATGTCCTACAACCCCAAGAGGCAAGCCTCTTGGTTTGGGCTATGTTCCGTTTCGCTCGCCGCTACTCAGGAAATCGCATTTGCTTTCTCTTCCTCCAGGTACTTAGATGTTTCAGTTCCCTGGGTCTGTCTTCCTTACCCTATGTATTCAGATAAGGATACCATACCATTACGTATGGTGGGTTTCCCCATTCGGAAATCTTCGGATCAAAGCTTACTTACAGCTCCCCGAAGCATATCGGCGTTAGTCCCGTCCTTCATCGACTCCTAGTGTCAAGGCATCCACCGTGCGCCCTTTCTAACTTAACCAAACTAAAAATTAAAAAATATGAGCTACACTGTTATCTAGTTTTCAAAGAACATACCATTTGCTATTTAAAATAGCTTTTTGGTGGAGCCTAGCGGGATCGAACCGCTGACCTCCTGCGTGCAAGGCAGGCGCTCTCCCAGCTGAGCTAAGGCCCCAAACAAGTATCGGGAAGACAGGATTTGAACCTGCGACCCCCTGGTCCCAAACCAGGTGCTCTACCAAGCTGAGCCACTTCCCGTAATTGGCGCGCCCGAGAGGAGTCGAACCCCTAACCTCTTGATCCGTAGTCAAACGCTCTATCCAATTGAGCTACGGGCGCATATGGTGCCGAGGGCGGGGGTCGAACCCGCACGGTGGTCACCCACCGCAGGATTTTAAGTCCTGTGCGTCTGCCTGTTCCGCCACCCCGGCATGTCATATTGAAAATTGGAGCGGAAGACGGGATTCGAACCCGCGACCCCAACCTTGGCAAGGTTGTATTCTACCACTGAACTACTTCCGCAAGACATGTATGAGTTATTTAATTAAAAGTGCGGGTGAAGGGAGTCGAACCCCCACGCCAAAGGCGCCAGATCCTAAGTCTGGTGCGTCTGCCAATTCCGCCACACCCGCATATTAATTTATTTAAGAAAAATGGGGCGACTGATGGGAATCGAACCCACGAATGCCGGAGCCACAATCCGGTGCGTTAACCACTTCGCCACAACCGCCATGTTGTGTAAATATATTTGGCAGGGGCAGTAGGAATCGAACCCACACTGGAGGTTTTGGAGACCTCAGTTCTACCTTTAAACTATGCCCCTATGTAAATGGTGGAGGGGGGCAGATTCGAACTGCCGAACCCGAAGGAGCGGATTTACAGTCCGCCGCGTTTAGCCACTTCGCTACCCCTCCGACATATATGGTGGAGGATGACGGGATCGAACCGCCGACCCCCTGCTTGTAAGGCAGGTGCTCTCCCAGCTGAGCTAATCCTCCATTTTGCCTGGCAACGTCCTACTCTCACAGGGACAAGGTCCCAACTACCATCGGCGCTAGAGAGCTTAACTTCCGTGTTCGGTATGGGAACGGGTGTGACCTCTCTGCCATCATCACCAAACTATGAAGGCATATTCCTTCAAAACTAGATAACATTTGCTACATATTATATGGTTAAGTCCTCGATCTATTAGTATTCGTCAGCTCCACATGTCACCATGCTTCCACCTCGAACCTATCAACCTGATCATCTTTCAGGGATCTTACTAGCTTACGCTATGGGAAATCTCATCTTGAGGGGGGCTTCATGCTTAGATGCTTTCAGCACTTATCCCTTCCGCACATAGCTACCCAGCTATGCCCTTGGCAGAACAACTGGTACACCAGCGGTGCGTCCATCCCGGTCCTCTCGTACTAAGGACAGCTCCTCTCAAATTTCCTACGCCCACGACGGATAGGGACCGAACTGTCTCACGACGTTCTGAACCCAGCTCGCGTACCGCTTTAATGGGCGAACAGCCCAACCCTTGGGACCGACTACAGCCCCAGGATGCGATGAGCCGACATCGAGGTGCCAAACCTCCCCGTCGATGTGGACTCTTGGGGGAGATAAGCCTGTTATCCCCGGGGTAGCTTTTATCCGTTGAGCGATGGCCCTTCCATGCGGAACCACCGGATCACTAAGCCCGACTTTCGTCCCTGCTCGACTTGTAGGTCTCGCAGTCAAGCTCCCTTATGCCTTTGCACTCTACGAATGATTTCCAACCATTCTGAGGGAACCTTTGGGCGCCTCCGTTACACTTTAGGAGGCGACCGCCCCAGTCAAACTGCCCACCTGACACTGTCTCCCGGGTCGATAAGACCCGTAGGTTAGAATTTCAATACAGTCAGGGCGGTATCCCACCAGCGCCTCCACCGAAGCTAGCGCTCCGGTTTCAATGGCTCCCGCCTATCCTGTACAAACTGTACCAAAATTCAATATCAGGCTACAGTAAAGCTCCACGGGGTCTTTCCGTCCTGTCGCGGGTAACCTGCATCTTCACAGGTACTATAATTTCACCGAGTCTCTGGTTGAGACAGTGCCCAAATCGTTACACCTTTCGTGCGGGTCGGAACTTACCCGACAAGGAATTTCGCTACCTTAGGACCGTTATAGTTACGGCCGCCGTT
>JAPDDQ010000100.1 GCA_027587225.1 Solirubrobacter taibaiensis | reverse complement strand
GCGGCAGCCGGCGCCGGCGCGAGGAGCCGGCCGGGCTGGTCCGCGGCGACACGATCGGAGCGGCCGCCGCCGGCCAGGAGCCGGCGGCTCAGTGATGGCCCGACGCGACCGAGGCGCTCCGCGGCCGGCCGGCCGGCGGACACGCCGTCCTCGGAGGCGACGTAGCCCCACCCCTGCCGCGACAGGAACCGGTGGTCGCCGCTGGCGAGGATCTTCGTCCCGTCCTCGAGCGTGACCCGGTAGCCCGGCTTGCGCGTCTGCCAGTGCCCCAGCACCTCGGTGGCGACGTACCGGCCCTTGCGGGTGCCGTAGATGCGGTCCCCCACGCGCAGGTCGGCCAAGGGCCGGACCCCGCCGTCGGCAAGCAGGATGAGCGTGTCCCCCGCCAGGCAGTAGACGCAGGCGTGGGAGCAGCCGCGGTAGGGGTTGACCGTCCAGTTGAACGGCACGTGCGACGCGGCCGGCACGCGGTTCAGCGCCGACTTGGTGCGAACCTCGTGGAAGCGCATGTCCAGCGCCTCCGGCGCGTCGAAGCGGCGCACCACCGTGTCCCCCAGCCCGGGCAGGCGGCCGACGTCGTCGCTCTCGATGACTTGTGATGACCAGCGCACGAACACATGTTCGCACGATGCGCGGACGGATTACAAACGTACGTTCTCAGTCGCTCGGCAACAGGCTGAACAGCACGGTGTCGCGGCGCCCGCCCTTGAACGGCAGGTGCGCGCGCATGAGCCCTTCGCGCGTGAATCCGCAGCGTTCCGCGACCCGCTGCGAGGCGACGTTGTCGGGTCCGCACGTGAGCTCCAGACGGGCCACGCCGAGCGAATCGAACGCCCAGTGCGCGAGCAGCGTCACGGCGCGTGTCGCCACGCCGCGCCCCCGCGCGCCAGGCACGAGCCAGTAGCCGACCCCGGCCCGCCCTTCGACGAACCCGTACAGGGACGCGCCGCCGAGGACCGCGTCGGCGACGTCGACGAGCGCGAACTGGATCTGCTCCCCCCGCAGCCGCCGCTGCTCCCGCGTGGCGAGGTCGTCCGGCTCCCAGTCGGAGAAGCGCTGGAACGTCGGGTCCGCGAAGGCGGCCAGCCAGGCGCCCTGGTCTTCAGCCCGCCACGGCCGCAGCGTGACGACGTCGTCGGCCAGCGGCGGCGCCGGCCACGGCAGCATCAGGCCACGCGGGAGAGCAGCGACTCCGTGCCGGTCATCGACTGCGACGTGGCCGAGAGGATCTCGACCGGCACGATCTCGCCCGGAACGGCCAGGCCGTCGAAGTTGACGACCTTGTTGTGCGTCGTGCGCCCGCGCAGGCGGGACGGGTCGTAGCGCGAGGGACCCTCCACCAGCACGTCCAGCGTCCGCCCGACGAACCGCTGCGCGCGCTCGCGGGCCCGCCGCTGGACGACCTCGACGAGCCGCCCCATGCGCTCGACCTGCACCTCGTGCGGGACGAACTCGTCGCGGAACTCCGCCGCCTCGGTGTCGCGGCGGGGCGAGTAGATGAACGTGAAGGCACCGTCGAAGCCGACCTCCTCGGCGACTTCGAGCGTCTCCAGGAAGTCCGCCTCGGTCTCCCCCGGGAAGCCGACGATGATGTCGGTCGTCAGGGCGCAGTCCGGCACGTGCTCGCGGATCAGCGCCACCCGGTCCAGGAACCGCTCACGCCCGTAGGTGCGGCGCATGCGCTTCAGGACCCGTGAGGAACCCGCCTGGAGCGGCAGATGGATGTGCTGGCAGACGGACTGGAGCTCCGCGTGCGCGCGGATGACGTCCTCGGTCATGTGCGCAGGATGCGGCGACGTGTACCGGATGCGCTCGATCCCGTCGATCGCGTCCACGGCGTGCAGCAGATCGGAGAACTTGCGCGGCTCCGGGCGCAGCCGCATCCCGTACGAGTTGACGTTCTGGCCGAGCAGCGTGACCTCGCGCACGCCTTCCGCCGCCAGCAGGCGCACCTCGTCCACGAGCTCCTCGAACGGCCGCGAGACCTCGCGTCCACGCGTGGACGGCACGATGCAGTACGAGCACTTCATGTTGCAGCCGGCGCTGATCTGCACCCACGCGTGGAGCTCACGCGCGCGCTTGTGCGGCAGGTGGCCGGTGAAGCCCTCGAACTCGAAGAAGCCCTGGGCCGTCAGCGAGTCAGCCGTCAGGAACTCGGCCAGCTTGTGCACCTGGCCGGGGCCGAACGCGACGTCCACGAACGGGTAGTCGCGGAAGACCTGGTCCTTGACGGACTGTGCCCAGCACCCGCCGACGCCGATCACGCGCTCCGGATCACGCCGCTTGAGCGCTCGCGCCTCATACAGGTGGGACACGAACCGCTCGTCCGCCTTCTCGCGGATCGAGCACGTGTTGAACAGGATCAGGTCCGCCTCTTCGCGCGCGGCCGCCTCCGAGTACCCGAGTGACTCGAGCATGCCCTTCATCCGCTCGGAGTCGTGCTCGTTCATCTGGCACCCGAAGGTGGTCACGTGGAAGCGCTTCATATCGGCTAACGAGCGTAGTCGGTGGCTCGCGACTCGCGGATGACGGTGACCTTGATCTGGCCGGGGTACTCGAGCTCCTGCTCGATCTCGCGGGCGATCTCGTGGGACAGCAGGACCGCGCCGTCGTCGTCGAGCGTGCCGGGGATGACCATGACGCGGATCTCGCGGCCGGCCTGCATGGCGTAGACCTTGTCGACGCCGTCGTGGCGGGTGGCGATCTGCTCGAGGTCGCGCAGGCGCTTGACGTACTGCTCGAGCGATTCGCCACGGGCGCCTGGGCGGGCGCCGGAGAGCGCGTCGGCGGCCTGGACGATCACGGCCTCGACGGTCTGCGGCTCGACCTCGTTGTGATGGGCCTCCATCGCGTGCGCGACGGCCTCGGACTCGCCGTGCCTGCGGGCGAGGTCGCCGCCCACCAGCGCGTGCGGGCCCTCGACCTCATGGCTGACGGCCTTGCCGATGTCGTGCAGGAGCGCGGCTCGGCGGGCGGTCTTGGGGGACGCGCCGAGCTCCTCGGCCATCATCGCGGCGAGGTGGGCGCACTCGACCGAGTGGGCGAGCACGTTCTGGCCGTAGCTCGTGCGGTACTTGAGGCGGCCGAGGATGCGGATGAGCTCGGCGTCCAGGCCCTGGACGTTGGACTCGAGCGCAGCGGCCTCACCGGACTCGATGATGTGGGACTCGAGCTCCGACTTGGCCTGGTAGTAGGTCTCCTCGATCCGGGCCGGGTGGATGCGGCCGTCCTGCAGGAGCTTCTCGAGCGTCATGCGGGCGATCTCGCGGCGGACGCCGTCGAAGCCGGACAGGATCACGGCGTTCGGGGTGTCGTCGATGATGAAGTCGACGCCGGTGAGGTGCTCGAGGGCGCGGATGTTGCGGCCTTCACGGCCGATGATGCGGCCCTTCATGTCGTCGGCGGGCAGCTGGACGACGCTGACGGTCGTCTCGGCGGCGTGGCCGGCGGCGAGGCGCTGCATGACGACGGCGAGGATGTTGCGCACGCGCCGGTCGGCGTCGCGCTTGGTCTCCTCTTCGATCTGGCGGACGAGGCGGGCGGAATCGTGGCGGATCTGGTCCTCGAGCTCCTTGAGCAGGAGCTGCTTGGCCTGGGAGGCGGAGTAGCCGGACGTGCGCTCGAGCGCTTTGACGTGGCGATCGTGGGCCTCGGCGGCCTCCTGCTCGCGGCGCGCGAGCGTCTCCGCGTGCGTTTCGAGCTGGGCGGCGCGGGCGTCCAGGGCCGCTTCCCGGCCGACGAGGCGCTCCTCGAGGCGACCGATCTCCTGCCGGTGCTCCAGGGCGGCGTGGTCTGCCTTCTCAGGGGCGGCGACCGCCTGCTTGGGGCCGCTCGTCGGGCGGGATGCGGTGTGCGAGGCGCCCCCGGCGGCAACGAGCCCGGGGGCCCGTTTCACCAGGAGCAGCGCCGCGACCACTAAGCCAGCCGCGAGCACGGCTGCCGCGATCACGATTTCCATTGTCCAGTGTCCTCTCTCCGAACGCCGCCCTGCAGGGCGCGGCGAGATCCGATGCTTCGATTTCAAGAGGCGGCAGATCGGGTCGGCCCGGGGGCCCGGGAGCGAGGATCAGCATGAAAGGCGGCGCTCGGCCGCCGCGTCAGTGGCGGCTTAGTGCGTGGTTGTTCGAAGGAGCCGTGCCGGGGGTCCAAGCCCGCACGGTGGGCGCTGCCGCCCGGAAGGTTGTCTCGTGGCCGTCAAGTCTGAAGCTGCTGAATCGCTGGTGAATTTCGGTTATTTGCTGCTGGTTTCAGGTGGGTCCGCACGGACCCGGTCTGTCGCTGCGGCGGATCGTAGTACCGCAGGTGGTCGCACGCAACGAGCGACCGCCAAGGCCCACCCACCGCTCACAGTTGCCGTGCGCGGGACGTTCTCGCCCCCTGGGCGATAACTCCCAGCCGAACGAGCCCGCAGGGCGAGGCTCGGCCTGTCAGCGCTCGACGGCGGCGGCCGCGTGGCGGCGGAGCGCGTCGTGCGCGAGTTCGAGATCGAAACCCTTGCGGATGAGGAACCCGAGCGCCTTTTCGAGGTCTCTCGGGGTGTCAGGCGGGACGGGATAGCGGCGCGCGAGGAGCGCGGTCGCGGCGCCGAGCTCGTCGTGATCGCCGGCCGCGAGCGCGGCGGCGATGTGATGGCGCTCGACGCCGAGCTCACGCAGGCGCCGCTCGATCCGATCCGCACCCCACCCGTCCAGGTTGCGCCGGTCCTCGGCGAAGCGCGTGGCGTAGCCCGCGTCGTCGACGTACCCGCCGGACATGAGCTCGTCGAGCACCTCGTCGATCAGCGGCGCCTCGACGTCGTTGCGCTCGAGCCGCGCCCGCACCTCCGCCTCGGTGCGCTCGCGCCGGGAGAGAAAACGCCAGGCCGTGTTGAACGCCTCCTCGCGGAGCTGGAGCTCGGTCGCGGCGGGCGGCTCGGCCGCAAGCGCGCCGAGCGACTCGGACGCCAACGCGTCGAGCGCGGGCTGCGCGTCCGCGACGGGGCCGCGCGACGAAGGCGCGGCGGCGGCCGGCGACGAGGGCGCGGC